>CAWEBF010000018.1:0-268673 GCA_963807235.1 uncultured Acidobacteriota bacterium | reverse complement strand
CCGCCATGCCGATCTCCTTACCGTCCCGGTCGAACGTCGTCACCTGCGACAGGCCAGCCGTTCCCGGACGCCACGCCACGACGCCGGTACGTGAAACAGAAAAGTGTGCGGCATAGAACGATGGCGACGACGCAACCCGTTGTTGGATCAACTCCGGCCCGCCCTCAAGTGTCCTAGTCGTGCGGTTCAACGTTTGCGCGTAGAGGTTGTCATTGCGAACAAATAGGATGCGTCCTCCGCCCGCCGGCGTATAGCGGACCGCGGTGGCGTTCTTCATCAGCAGAACAGGATCGGCCGCACGGCCGTCGCGCGGCGTGGCGAGATAGATTTCCGACTCCTCGATGTTTGCCGCTGCTCCCACGACCAGAAAATCCTCGCTCCCCGGCAGGAACTCCGGCCAATAGAAAAGGTGGCCTTCGGCAGGGAGAATTCGACTCGTTTGGCGACTCCGCCGGCCGCCGGCACGACGTACAGACCTGGAACCGCCGCCCACCGCTGCTGCAACAAGCAGGGTACCGTTGTCGCTCCAACTCCCGCCCACCATCGTGGCGACACCGTTTGCGACAATTTCCGGCGCGCCGTCCGGCACACGCATCTTCTTCAGATTGGTCCCGTCGCTGAAGGCGAAGGACCGCGAGTCCGAGACCAGAATCCAGGGTTTCTGAAACCGCCTGTCCGTACGGGTTCTATTGTGAGCGTGCTCAAGCGCCGTACCTGCACGCCCTCGCCACGGGCGAACGATGCAGCGATTTCTCTATAAAAGATCACTGCAGAGCCGTCGGGCGAGATGTCGGGGGTTGCATGCAGGTCGCCTACGGGCGTGATGCTTCCAGCCGTTGGCGCGATCGTCAATGCCAAATCCGCGGCCGTTACGCCGGTCGCCGCCGGCTGCGGCCGCAACCACCCGACGATAGTGATTGTCGCAAGAACCGCCGCCATGGCCCAGCCAAGCCACTGGTAGGCGTGCCTCGACGCACGCGAAGCCTCAGTTACGCTGTTCGGCTCCGCCAGGTATCTTGCAATCGCCACCCGTGCCTCGCCGATGTCGCGCAGTCGTGTCTTCGCGTCACGATCCAGGCACCGGCGGAGCAGGTGTTTGATGGGCGCAGGCGCCGTCAACCTGTCGAAATCGATCGAGCTCCGCAACACGTCGGCGAGGGTATGCACGACCGTCTCGCCGCCAAACAGACGCTCGCCGCTGAGCATTTCCCACAGCACGACGCCGTAGGACCAGATGTCGGCGCGGCGATCAGCTGGAGCCCCCGTAGCCTGCTCCGGGCTCATGTATGCGGCCGTGCCGAGGATCATCCCGGCCTCCGTCATCGCGGGCGTCGTGATCGTCGGTGACTGGCTGAGTGCTCCCGGGGCCTGAAGTCTGGACGCCGAGGCCTCCGCGGCTTTCGCCAGCCCGAAGTCGAGCACCTTGACGGTGCCGTCTGCGCGGACTTTGATGTTCGCCGGCTTCAGATCACGATGGACGATACCTAGTTCGTGCGCCGCCTCCAGCGCCTCGGCTATCTGTTTCGCGATCAGCAACGCCCGATCGAGTGGGATCGCTCCGCGGCCGGTTCGCTCAGACAGGTCCTCGCCCTCGACGAGCTCCATGACGAGGGCGCGCACGCCGCCCGATTCCTCGAGGCCGTGAATGTGCGCGATGTTCGGATGGTTCAGCGACGCGAGCGTCTGAGCTTCCCGTGTAAACCGGGAGAGCCGTTCGGCATCGTGTGCGAGGGAGTCAGGCAAGACCTTAAGCGCGACGTCGCGATTGAGCTTCGTGTCGCGAGCTTGATAGACCTGTCCCATCCCACCTTCGCCGATCGGCGCAGTGACTTCGTACACGCCGAGGCGGGTGCCGAGAGTGAGGGCCAAACGCCTGCCGGGGATTATACGGCGGAGCGGCAGCGCCCATACGATTACTCCCGAGTAACGCCGTCCTGTTTATCCAAGTCAAGCCGGCGGGTGGCTCGCCACTTCGCGACATATGAGGACCACGCCGGCGCTGAACCGTACGCGTCATACGGAGTTTCTCTATGCAATCAGCCCGCGCCTTGTCCAGCTACCACCGGAACGAAGCTCGCCCCACGATCACAACCGGGAGCCTCGGATGCCGACGCCGCTTCCGAGCGCATTAAGGGGTCATCAGGCCTCGATAATTTTGGTCTTGGCTTCCGGCCCACGCGTCGCAACCACTCAGCGTCCGATACGGCGCTCTTCCGTTCAGGCACGTTCCGCACGTGCCGCGCATTGACCAGGTGGACCGCGATGCCGCGGGCCTCGAGGATCTCGTACACCGGAATCCAATACACGCCTGTTGATTCCAGCGCCACACTCGTTACGCGACACATCACGAGCCAGTCCGCCAAGCGGTGCAGATCGGTCGTGAACGACCGGAACGACTGGACCGGCGCGGCATCCCGATCGGGCGGCACCGCGACCACGTGGGTGGTGGCGCCACCATAATCCCCGCCGCATCGGGATTGAGGCAGTCCCACACATAGGGCGACGATCGTGGCCGACGCGGACGACGAGACTGGTCAGACATGCCGGATCCGCCCTTGTGAATGGGGCATCCGGACACAGGGAGTACAGGTGGGCGAACAGACTCCTCAACGGGATCACCACGGACGTGGTGTCACCACTGATCAGGCCGTCACTCCCCGGGCCACGCTACTCATCGGGCACAGCCGCACCAGTGTCGCGACGGCCTCGGCGTCCGGATGTCCGTCGGCATCGCATGCGCGATGCCTCGAAGGAGCCACACCGTGTGAGCGGCCCACAGTTTCTGGCCCGACGAGGCGTGACGGCGTCACGTGGGCCGCTACTCAGGACTTTTCGCGACTAAGCCGCAGTCTGGCAAAATGGTCCCCACAACCTGATCATGCTGTACGAGCTTACAAGCGATCCACTTTTCCAGGCGCTTCAGGCTGAGTACTTCCAGCTTCAGAAAACAATCGAAGACTTCGACGCCCGCGCTTTGACGATCAAGGCGTGGAGCGTCCCTTTTGGGCTTACAGCTCTCGCGGGGGGATCCGCCAGCCGGTCGGCGACCGTTTCCTGATCTCACGCACGAGTGCGCCGCTCCTTTGGTACTTGGAGACTACGTGGAAGGTTTTCAACAGGCGTATTACGAATTTGAACCTCGTCGGCGTGACCATGGCCTGCGTGTTCTCATCGAGGCGCAATCCTCGCCTAGCGAGAGCCACGCGCGACACCTGTCTCTGCCGGTCGACGACGCCGGATGCTCTGATAATGTGATGGCATGAAGGGGGGGGCGATGGCCCTGGCCGTGTCGTTGTCCCTGCTACTGATCCCAGAGGTCACCGCGCAGCCGGCCGACCCGACCGCCGAGCCCGCCCCGCTGGCCCGTGGCTACCGCACCCGCGCGCTGGCGGGCGGCTGGGGGCATTCGTGGCTGCACGGTTGGCCCGGCCATGGCAAGGCCATCAGCGACATCCAGTACGTCGGCTTCTATCCGCAGATGGGCTGGTTCGTTACGAACTGGCTCGAGTTGTACGGTGAGGGGACGGCGCACCTGTACTATCGTCCCCACACCGCCGTTTTCGGCGGCGTCGTCGGCATCGGCGGCCGGCATTACTTCCTGAGGGACCGGCACTGGACGCCGTATTACCAGCTGGGCGGCGGCATGGCCTGGACGTCACTCGAGGCGCCAGAGGTGGACCGAATCTGGAACTTCCAGGTGGTGTGGGGCGTGGGTGTCAAGCGCATCACCCGCCGCGGGCCTGGGCTGATGCTGGAGTTCCGCAACCACCACATCTCCAACGCCGGCACCCGCGGCGAGAACCTCGGAGTTAACGCCGCGATGGTGGTCGTCGGCGTCCATTGGGTGTTGCGGTAACCCGCCGCGCTTCATACTCACCCAAGCTTCGTTTGTTGCCGACGGCGGGCAGCGCCCTCGTAAGCGCCGCGACTGAAGCGACACGGTACACGAACCATAACGTCGCAGTGGATTTCGACACCACCGGGAAGCGCTTTCGAACAATATTGGCGACTGATCGTTACGCAACCCAGACTACAGTGGCCGTCCAAAGAGCACTTCTACACATAGCCGACTATTCGCCCAAATGGGTCTACTATTCAGACGAGGCACGAGCATAGAGCGTTCAAGCATGGTGCCGCAGGTGATGAAAGTGGCCTGCAGCCTCAGCGATGCGCTGGGCGAACCTGCGCGCGCTGGAAAACTGGGCGAGTCACTCTCGACATAGTTAACATCCCACCACTTTCAATGGGTCGTTGCTCGAGAAGATTCTGGCCGGCCAGAAGCCGACCGTCCTGACGCTGTTCGCCTCCCCCGGCGTCGCCTTATCTGGCAATTTGATCGGGTTCAAAACCGGAACGTCTGTCCCAGCCGGATCGTCGCCTGGGTCGTCTGCGCGACGAAGCCGAGGTTGGAGATCTGCGCGCTCTGTCCGAGCCCGATGAAGATCTCGTCCCCCGGCCGATATTCCCAGCGATAGCGCGCCGAGAAGCCGAAATTCTCGCTGATGTTGTCGTATTGCGCCTGGAGCGCGAGCTGCATTTCGGGCGTGAAATTGATCACCGCATCCGCGGTCGCGAGATGGATATCGACGTTGCCGGTCGGCAGATCGATGAAGTTCCTCTCATACGTCGCGGTGATCTCGAAATAGGTGCTGGGCCGGAAGATCAGCGTCGCTTTCGTGACCACCGCGCTCCCGTCATAGAAGCTGCAGCATGTCACGTCGGCTTGGAGCGTGAGCAGCCGTCCATAGAAGGTGCGCACGTCCGCGTTGACATTGACATTGGTCCACTCATACGTCCCCGGCAGGATCGGCACACTCTTCGGCAGAAAAAACAGCGCCGGCACGTTCTCGAACGAATTGATCAATCGGAACGTGACCTGATCGCCGATCCTGCGATCTCGCACGCACAAAGACGTCGTTGGCGCGCGATTCCAGCACGTCGTTCAGATCGGTGACGAACTCGAAATTGGTGCCGAATTCGAGCGTGTTGAGATACGTGTTCGCGGTAGCGCGTCAGATGCGTCAACCGTTCCCACATATTGCCGGATCGCGGTGCGGTTGACGAAGCCGAGCGCGGGCGGGAAGTTCTCGCCGATCTGCTTGAACAGAAAATCGCCCGACCAGGGCTCGTTGGGGAAGTTGAGCGAGAACGCCGCCGATTCGTCGTCGCCGGCCGTGCTCGAGAAGCTCTTCATGTAATAGACGTCGGCTTGAAGCAGCTTGTCGCCGAAAATATTCGAGTTGCGGTACTGGAAATCCGCGCCGGCGACCGTGTTCTCGGTCAGGCCGGTCGGATCGCCGTTGGTGAAGACGAAGCCGAATTTCGACTCGGCGAAAATCGGATGCGTCACGCGCGCGACCGACAGGATCTGGCCGTCCTCGCCCGTCGGCGTCTTGTCGGTCAGGACGCTGAACGCGCCGATGTCGAAGCCGCCGAATTGGCCGGACAATTTGTCGCCGACGATCAGGCTCACCGGCCGGCCCTGCGACCAGGCCGATATTGCGCGAGAAGAACGGCCGTCCGTTGTTCGACACCCGGTCCTGCGAGTTGCGGCCGAAGCTGCGGCCGCCGAATTCGAACGCGGACACGTCCTGGAGGAAGAAATCGCGCGTTTCCGGCGTGAACAGCGAGAACCGCGTCGTGTTCACCTGGCGGATGTCGAGCGGCGCATCGGAGAAATCGGGATTGACGGTCAGCGTGTTGGTAAGCGCCGGCGTCACCTTGTAGAAGGCGTTGCCGCCCGCGGTGAAGCTCAAGTCCGGCGCCGTCGCCTTCGAGCTGCCAATCGTGCTTCATGCGCGAGCGCCCCGTAGACCTGCACGTCCAGCCCGATGCCCTGGCTGACGTTCTCGATGCCGACGAGATCGCCGGTCTGGCTGACATCGGTGAAGTCGAGCGCGGGATTGAAGCCAGACCAATGGACGCGCTCGTTCTTGTGGAAGATGCGACGCGCGACGTCGAAGCCCCAGGTCGTCTGATCCGGCCTCATAGGAGAGGCTCTTGAACGGAATCGCGAACTCCGCCACCCAGCCGTCCTGCACGATTCGCGCGCGCGCCCTCCCAGATCGTGTCCCACTCGCGTCAACTCCTCGGTGTTGTTGAGTTCGAGCTGGTCGGTGCGCCCGCCCGACGCGCCGATCTCGAAATTGTAGGCGTTGCGCCGCGTCTGGCCGGGATCGAGATAGATCATCACCGAGTCGGATGTGAAGACCTGCCCGTCGCGCTGCATGTTGCGGACGACGATCGCTTCCGGCGTGCTGTCATAATTGTAGAAGCGAAATAGAGATTGTTCTCGTCGTAGAGGATGCGCACCACCGTGCGTTCGGTCGCCGGCTCGTACGGGATTGGGCTGACCTCTGCGTGAAATTGTCGATGACAGCGGCTTTCGCCCAGGCGGGATCGGAGAGATCGGCGTCGATCGTCGGCGCTTCGGAGGTGTCGATGCGGACCGCCACCAGCCTCGGCCGCACGAAGGGCGGCGGCGATCGCCGGCCCGCGCTCCCTTGCATCGATGCGCGGGCGCCGACGAGCATGAGCGTGGGCGGCGCCTCCTGGGCGGGCGAACCCGGCCCGGCGGGAGCGGGCGCGGCCAGCGCATCGCCGCCCGCCAGCGCGCACATAAAGATTGCGGCGGGCGCAATCGCGCCGCTCGCGCTTCTCCTCCTCCGCACGCCTCCCCCTCGAGGTTTCTTTCTTGAGTGAGTTAACCTTGCCCGGATAGTGACCGACCCGGCTTGGTTCCGTCCATCACCTTCCCGTTCCCGCCGCAACGGTCAGTTGCAATGAGAATGGTATGGCCGGAATGCCCATTTCGCCCCCGGTAGTTCAGTTTTCCATCATCGAACCGTGCTGAGTCAGCATCCTGCGGTTCGATTACGGAAGTGTGATTGACCTCTGTCTTGCCGATCCACCCACACCAACGTGCGCGCGGCCGCGGCCTGGACTCCGCCTGGGACGTAGACCAACGTGCCGGCGTCAGAGATGCTCATGTTGGCCGCCCCATTCGGCATGGTCTTCACCTGCTCTAACACCGGCACTGGTGTGCCCTCAACCTCGAGCCGCCTCAGGTCGAAAGCGACCGCAAGCAACGTCGCGCCCACGCCGTAAACCAAATGGCCACTTGAAATGTAGCGGCCGTGACTCGCCCCACGTACCAACATCTTCTGCTTGCGGGTCGTCAGGTCAAGCACAGCGACCTGCATGGTTGTCGGGATCTACCCCGGTCCGAATGGTGAAGAGCACGGCCTGGCCGCCTGGCAAGATCTCGGGCCAGGTATACTCCAATTCGCCTTGGTCCCGGTTGGGCGTCGTCAGCACCTCTGGTGCGCCCCCGGCGTCCGACACCCGTAACAAGCCCGGGAAGAGGGCACCGGCCGCGAAAATGATGGTGCCATCGGGGCTCCACTCGCACCGCGGGGATTATCGATGACCTGCTGATGGTCACGGGCGGTCCCCCAGTGACCGCGATCTTCTTGAGCACCGTGTACCCGTACCGGATTGAGGTGTTTGGGCGGCAGCACGGCACGGATGTGGCGAAGATCCTCGGGCACGTCATCGCGCACGAGATGGGTCATCTGTTTCTTCCGCACGACTCACACACCTTGCGTGGCGTGATGCGGGGAAGATTGGACCACGCTCAATGGGAAGGGACCGCGAATGGGCTGGCATTCACTCGCGATCAGGCGGAGCTGATTCGCAGCACGGTACGAGCGATGTTGACGAACTGAATCTCTTGATCCCTCATCCCGTTCCCCATCTTGCGGGATTCGTCCTGAGCGACGGCGTAGTCAGTGGCGATCTCTCTTTCGCCCGGGGACCCGATTCCGATTCTGCGTGCTCCCCTTGTCAACAACTCGGCACAGATATGGAACGACCTATCAAGTCCGGTGCTCTGTTGTTTCTTTGTCCGGTTCTGTTGCTCTTACCACGCAGGAGGGGCCGTGAAGGGCTGTCGCGACGGCTGATCACCCTGATATTCGTGGGTCGATACGGCATGATCGTGAGTCGGGAGCTTGCCTCGGACTACGCGCGCGTGGTCGAGCCATGGCTTGAGGCCTCACGTGTTGAACAGGCCTAACGCACCTGCTTTCGCGAAGCTATTCAGAACGCTTTAGCGCAATCTGTGGTGGGCGCCTCTTGGAATCCGGAAGCACATGTTGGTTCGTTCCGCTGAATCGGTGTTTCGCCAGAAATCGCGAGATGAGGATTGGTTGCGGGAGCCCGCAGCCGTCAATACCGACTAAACTCTAACGTGGTGGCCGCGTGAGCGCAAACGGGGCACAGGTCGGCATCGCCGACTACCGCGGTCGAGCATAGCGTCGACGACCTCCTGACCCTCGCGACATGCAAGCGACCGCACGACAGTCCGAACGCCCCGCCATCACGGCCGCCGGCGCAGCCGTGCACACCCGCGGAGGTTCATAAGGCCTTGAGGCGCTGGCTCGGGAACGACTATGATCTCCAACGCGGTTTTGGCAGCCGTGGTGGCGGAGCAATTGCCGGGCGATCCCTTGTGGCTCCTCGTTGTGAACTCGCGGCTCGGCGAACCCGGAGCAACCGGAGTTGACTGGTGGCGCATGACGGCCGAACGTGGTGCCTAATACTTCAATGTCTGCCGACCAGCACCACGTCGAAGTCGGTGCCCGGCGGGGCGCCCGGTCCGAATGGCGGTGGCAAGCCGAGGTCGAACCGGCCGTTAACGAGTGCCAGCTCGTCTCCGTGCCTCGCAACGGTCGTCGGCACCCGGAATGAAGATGACGTAATCGCCGCGGTGATGGCCTGTAGACAGGTCGGGGCTCAGCGTCACGCGAACAAGCAGGTTCGCGAAATTCTCGACGGCCCAGAGGGAGTTGCCGTCCATCAACAGGCCATCCAGCGTGAGCGGGATCAACCCGGTCACGTTCCCTATCGTGCTGGTGACGTTGATGGTCTCGCTGGCGCCTGTTTCCGGATCCACCGTAAACAGCGCGCCGAGGGCAGTGTGGCTCACGACTAGAACCTATCTCATAAACCCCAACGGGGTTGGTGAACGAAGTTACGATCGCCGTCGGTACTCGACGGCATGGATCTCACTGACGCGCAATGGGCGATCCTCGAGCCGCTGTTCCGACCGCCGCGCCGCCCCGATGGACGCGGCCGTCCGTGGGCCGACACCCGCGCCGTGTTGAACGGGGTGCTGTGGATCCTCCGCACGGGTGCGCCGTGGCACGACCTGCCGCCCCGCTATCCTCCGTACCAAACGTGCCATCGCCGCTTTCAAATGTGGCAACGTACGGGCGTCCTCGAACGCGTCCTCCAGGGGCTCGCGGAGGATCTCCGCGACCGCGGCAAACTCGACCTGTCGGAAGCCTTTATCGACGCCAGCTTCAGCTCGGCGAAAAAGGGGGCTCCGCCATCGGCCCTACTCGCCGCGGTAAGGGCAGCAAAATCATGGCGATTAGCGACGGCCATGGTCTTCCTGTCGCCATCCACGTGGCCAGCGCTTCGCCGCATGAAGTCACGCTCGTTGACGCCACGCTCGCGGCCTCGTTCCTCCCCACGCTCCCCACGCGACTGATCGGCGATCGGGGGTATGACAGCGATCGGCTCGATACGCACCTGCGGACGACCTTCGGGATTGAGATGATCGCGCGGCACCACCCGAACCGCAAAACACGGACGCAGGACGGCCGGGCCGCGCGCCGCACGCGGCGGCGCTGGAAGATCGAACGCCTCTTTGCCTGGTTTCACAACTCCCGTCGCATCGTGACCCGCTGGGAACGGTACCCAGCCAATTTCCTCGGGATGATTCACCTCGCGTCCGCCGTGATCCTCCTGAGGGCATTTATGAGATAGGTTCTAGTCGCTTACCGTTGCTGGTAGCGGCGATGCCGTTGAGATTTGGGTTGAACGGTACGATGGTCGCGGCGGGACCGGCCAGCGGGATGATGGTGGCCGGCCCGAGTGTACCGTCACGTCCAATGCGGATCTTGTACAAGGCGGGCGCGAAGCTGTCCGTGAAGTAGGCCCCGTCGCCGGCGAGGACCACGTCGTTCACAAGCGAAGCGCCCGCAGGTGCGAACTGGACCTCTGCGACCAAAGCGCCGCTTCGCGTGTCATAAACGTAGGCGGCCCCGGTCGCCCCCCCGGCGACGAACAGCAAGTGGTGCGCCTCATCGACCTTCAAGCCGATGGCGGACCGTCCCGGTGCCGCGAAGATGAAGATGCCACCCGCGCCGGTGCGTAGATCGCCGCGATAAATGTCACCGTTCCGTATCGAGCCGACGTAGAAGGTCGATCCCGTCCCAACCGCGATCCCCTCGGGGAGGAAGTCGTCGGGCAAGGGGATCGATTCGGGAAATGTTGCTGCCCCGGCTGGACCGCCCGCGACGAGAACGACCGCGGCGCTGACGGCGGCGAGAACCATGTTTCGCATCGGCATTGCGATTCCTCCAGGGAGCATGCCTATTGCCGCTTACGTGAGGTCAGTGCGACATCACTGCTAAGATCGGACTTCGATCGGTTGAGAGGCGCGATCATGCACTCGTTTCATGGCGGCGGTCCTTCTGATTTTAGCTCGCACCGATCGATGAGCGCCCGCTCACTCCTCGCATTCCGTGACCTCGCAGAAATGTGGCGTGAGCGGGTTCGACTTCCGCGAGGACATCTTTGTGCACGTCGCGCTGTGCTTGAGTCCGGCAACATGTGTGCGACGGCCGAGGCTAATCGTCCCGGAACGAAAACAGTGGCGTCCCGGGAAATTGAAAGTTGGCGGAACGCCGTCAGTGCGCGCCAGATCGCTCAGCGCCTGATCGAGCACCAAGATCTCGCAGGCGCGCGGTTGGGCCGCGCCGACATGGTCGTCCAGCGTCACTTTCACATCGACGCCCGGGCGTTTGATGACGTGATGCCGACGCGCATGATCGACGAGCACGCGCCGCATCATCTGCGCCGCCACGCCGAAGAAATGTGCGCGATTCTGCCAGGGTGACCCGCTCCTGTCCCACCAGCCGCAGGTAATCGTGGACCAACGCCGTTGGTTGGTCGCAGTGTGTGGTTCCCACGCTCACCCCGCAAGTACGCGGCGGCCCTCCGCCGCAACTCGCGATAGACGAGCGGCACCAGGTCCTCGCGCGCCTGGAGATCCCCTCGTCCCCAGGCGTGAAGAAACTGGCTGACACCGCCGGGTTCAGGCGACATATCTAAGTCGCACGTTTTCTGCGGGATACGCAGAAGTCTTATACGCCCGCGACCACGCGTCCGTCAAACAATTCCTACGTGCAAATCACCGACGCGACGGCTCCATGAGGCAGTTTGTGGCCGCTTTGCGCGACTCGTCCAGCCGCGTTCCAGACCAGGAATGCCCGCAAAGGTGGGACGAGATGCAAGGCTGGACGATGGGATTGGCAGTGATGGAGCTGATGGCAACGGCGACGGCCAAAGGGGGTGGCAGATGGAATGGCTCACGTTGCTCGTCCTGGCTCTCAATCAGGCCGACGTCCCAGACCATTGTCCTGAAGCCGGCCGAGCAGGAAGGGACGCGGGTTGTTTTTCGGCGATCGGGATCTCCCCAACTGACCAAGTTCGTAAGCTGTACCGCGTGTCCAACTCTCGAGCGCGAGCTTGCTGGCGCCGTAGCTCACCTCTGATGGAAGGCACTCCGCAGCCTCGGTGCTGATGTTGATGATACGACCCCTGTTGCACCATATGTAACGTGCCGCTTGGCAAACTCCTGCATGAGGAACCCAGGGACGTCGGCATGTTGACAAGTGAACACCCCGTCGAACACGAGGTCGCTTTCGTCCACAATTCGAGCAAGGGCTCTTGTGTACGTGCTTCGGACGAATGAGTGTGTCGGTGGACCACGTCGCGGCGTTATTAACCAACACTTCCACGTGACCGCACTCGCGCTCAGGAATAGGCCAGCGCGGAAAAGAGGCGGCTGCCGGGATCAGGATGTAGGCACGTGCGCTGACGCACGAACCGGCGAACCAGAAGTCGCGGCCAGCGACCAGAATAGTCAGCGGCACGTGCGCGGAGCGTGCCACGCGCTGATTGGCCAGATGGGTCCCAAGTGCGTCGATTACAGCGTGTTAAGGCGCGGCGATCGATGCGGCTCGTGTGGCCGCGCTCACGGAACGGCTGTTGCTGTCGAAGCATGTCGATCTCGCCAGAATGTGAGGCCGCCCGAATGCCAGAATGACGCCGCCCGAATAACGTGGGTGACGCGCCGCGGCGTGGCGGGGAATCTCTTGTCGTCTATTCGTGCTTCTGAGGGTGACCGTGCTCCCTTCGGAAGGACTGCTCTGAGCTCGGAGAATATGAAACATGCTGATCGATAGCCATCGTATTCGAAAGATCGCCCTGCGCATCACCCTTATCGTGCCTTTTCTGTTGCACGGATCTGCACAGGTGCTCCTCGCGCAAGGAGCGCAGGACTATATTGTGAGATTCCGGGAGGGAGCCAATGCGGCCGCCCGGGCGACGGCCGTCCGCAACGCCGGCGCCGCACTTGGTTTCAACTTCCACCGCGTTAATGCCGCAGTCGTGAGGGTGCCGAACGCCAAGGCGTTGGCCGCTCTCCAGAACGATCCTTCCGTGCTTGCCGTCATCCCGAACCGTCCCGTCTTTGCGTATCAGGTCAACGAGAACGGCAAAGGTAAGCCGGGAGGCGGAGGAGGAGGCGCGGCGCAGGTCATTCCCGCTGGCGTGGTTCGAGTAGGCGTACCGACTGGCACCTCCAATGGTAGTGGGGTCGGCGTCGCGGTCTTGGACACTGGTGTTGATCTGGCGCATGCGGACCTTGCGGGTACGGTTGACGCCTTCAACGGCTTCGGAGGTCCATCCTGTCAGGATGACCAGGGGCATGGGACACATGTAACAGGAACCATCGCGGCGCGGGACAATAGTGTTGATGTCGTCGGCGTGGCACCCAACGCGCAAATCTACTGTGTGAAGGTGCTCGATAGCGCCGGCAACGGTTCGGATGCGACCGTGATGGCGGGCCTCGAATGGGTGTTGGATCACCACATTTCTTCCGTTCCCAGTATTAAGGTGGTGAACATGAGCCTGGGCCGTCCAGGCTCAGTCGACGACAATCCTGATCTGCATGACCTGATTACCTCGCTCAAAACTGCGGGTATCACCGTCGTGGTTGCTGCCGGCAATGATTCGTCACTGGATGCGAGTGAACAGATTCCGGGTGGTTACCCTGAGGTCGTTGCGGTCGCGAGCGCGACTGCGCAAGCGGGCTCGAATCTGTGTCGCTTCCTGAGTTCGCCCATCGCGGCGGATACGGCGTCCTACTTCACGAGCGATGGCGTGAGCGTGACGGTGTCCGCACCGGGCGAGGAGAAGGAAGACGTCTCTAGGAGCTGTTTAATCACATCGGTCGGCATCCTGTCGACCCGCCTTGGGGGAGGAACGACGCGGATGTCCGGGACCAGTATGGCGTCACCGCATGTGGCCGGAATTGTCGCCCGCTACTATCAGCAGAACCCGTCATATACCGTTGAAGATATTCGACAGATCTTGGAGTCCGACGCCGATCGCGTAAGCATCGCCCCTCTGGATTCACCAACCGGCGTCTACACGTTCGACGGGGAGCGTGAGGGCGTCGCCCAGGCTCCTTGAACGCGGAGCAGACCGTTCGAGGCTTTGGGTCAACCGTTCAAGAGGCGGTCCCCGAGCGCCGACCTTTTTGTGAGTGCGCCCTCTATTTGCGCCACAGCACGAAAACGGCGCCACTCCCATCCGTCGACGGCGGTGCGTCGGCGCAGGCCAGCACCGATCGATGTAGTGCCAGGGTCGCCCGGTTGCTCGAAGGCGGGGCTGACGATTGCCTGGTCTCCCGCGAAGTCGCGGTTCGGTGAGAAAGCTTCGGAGGGGCCGGCGTTGATCGCCAAATCGAGGTTATCAGGCTTAATCCGCCCACGGGATGTTCACGTCGCACCGGAGTAGAGTGTTCAGTCGCGAGCCACCACCAGCTCACCGGTGTTTCTCATGGCACACACCATCCCGGACGTCGCTGCCCAGGGACGCTCGATCGTCCGCTCGATCTTCATGTGGGCCGTTCTTCTCAGTGTGCCACTCGCAGCGGCATGTGGAGCTGTGGCGCGTAAGACAACAGCCTGTGATGGTCTGGTGTACACGAAATCCGGCCTCACGCGCGCAGAATACCTCCCATGCGCGGGGGACATGATGGCGACGCTCGACCGTTTGGCGCCGCAGGTCGAGAATATGCTTTCGGGCGACGAGCAAGCGCGATCTGATGCGCGGGACACTGTGCGAGAGCTCCGGGGCTTGCTCAAGGGGGCCGGATGGCGGGACATGCTGGAGCCGTGGGACGATCGCGCGTTGACGAGCCTGAACGTCGAGATCTGGAATGCTTACAATCACCATCAAACCTGCATGATGGTCGCGGGCCAGCTGTTCGGCCGAGCGCCGCTCGGCGACGAGAAGAATCGCGAACCCGCGCGGGCGGAGTGCAGGACCTATCGACCGTCGTATCAGGATGCGAACAGTGCGTATCGCCGATTGCGGTAGGCGTGAGACGGCTGTCGCGGGACTGGTCTGTGCCGGCGCGTGGTTGCTCGGCTGCGCGGGAACCAAGGAGTATCCGCTCGGTCAGGCCATAGACATGGGACCCTATTCGTTCGAGGTCGTCAGCGCTGACGAGGGCCGATGGGGCTCGGACCCCGACGATTGACATATTCTTTCGCCTGAATCGCGACGACACGGCGCCGTTCACGACCGACTTCAGGTGGTCGTTTGCCTACAAGATGGAGCTCGTTGACGCTGCCGGCAACGCGTTTCCGGTCTCGCCCGACCCTGTGTCGCCCGTGTACCGCGCGGGGCGGCAGCGCTCGGACAGGTATCTCGCCGAAGTCCGGCTCAGCCCGTCGCACGAGGGTGTCCGAGACGGCACTCGGATCGGCAAGGCCGCGGCGGATTTTAGACTCATCATCGATAATCCCGCCCCCGAGGGCGATCAGCCTCGTCGCCTCGCGATTCGGCTTCAATGAGCTCCTTGCGCATCTGATGTCCCACGCCGAGTCTTCGGGTCGCGTGGCGCTAGGTCGGACGTGGTTTCCGTTAGAAATACCCCGGGCGTGGAACGCGGAGCGGGCTTCGTGCCTCGCGCAGGTCCTTCAGGAGAGAGTGGATGTCGTAGACCAGATCGTCAAATTTGGCCCAGTACTGCCGCCATGCGTCCTGGCTGGGATCGAGCAGGAACTCGCGCGCCCTGCCAGTCGCATCGTCAAAGTGATAGAACTCGTAGTCGAGCACACCCTGCAGTTCCAGTGGATGCTGCTCGCGCGGAACGTGGGTCTTGACGACTTTGAAGACGCGACCTCGGTCGCCGATGCTGGCAGACATCGCCTGTTCGAGAGCGGCGCAGAATCCCTCAGCTCCTTTGCGACGCGTCTGGTGACCGCAGCCCGAGAATCCAAGCCTGTGCGGTAGGGAAAGTGCCGGAGTTTGGGACAGACGGGGGTTTTGGTACAGTAAAAGCAGGTGGTTGCTGCGACGTTGCTGCAAGGTGCAGTAACATCAGGAGTTCAGAGTCGGGGCGTAGCGCAGCCTGGTAGCGCACCTGCCTTGGGCGAAGAACTCTCCGTTCCAACGGCTCTATCCGGGTAGCGTTCGCGCTTTCAATGTTTTCAACAACTTGGGGAATCTGCTTTCGCTCAAGAAGCTAACCCCAATCATGTCAGCAACTGAGGGTTTTGGGACAGTTTTGCCACAGGCAGCGGTCTGGCGGGCGGCGCCTGCCGCCGTTGTCCAGATTACTTTCAGTAGTCGCGATCTGTCGGCCAACTCACCTGCGGGATGATTCGGCTGAATCGGGGTTTCGCAGAAAATCAGATTGGTTGCGGGGCGCGCAACCAACATTATCTGCAGCTCTGGCGACCTGCGGCCTGAGTCAGAGAGCTACGCTTTCCAAGCGTGCTCAATCGACCACTCTGACATCTCTCCGTTTAGAATCAGCTATTTGCGGACGATCTGGTTTTGATTATCGCAAAACGCTCCTTTAAATCCTACTGTTCTGCGATGCGATTTGTATTCAGCGGTTTACGGACGGCGCCGACTCAATCGTCATGGGAAATTGTGTCAGACCTCTTAATGTCGTTCGATCACTTACGGCGTTGGCGAACTCGTGGGTCTGTCTTCACAGACGAGGCGATGGAACCGGCCGTCCCGCTGCGCGGAATGGAGCTGTGACGGCGAGCGCGCCCCAGATGAGGGCGAGGCCAAGGTATTCCGTCAGCTCGAACGGCCCGATGGCGCTAACGGTCCAGTCGTACGTCATGGCCGACACGAATGCGATGGTGTTGCCGACGAGCAACGCCCACCATGCCCAGCGCTCACCACGGCGGAAGGCCGTGGCAGCGACGGCACTTCGCCAGCAGCCCGAACGCCACGACAGTAGGCGCCGTACATCCGGAAGAGCACCGTCATGAATGCGGCGGTCATCGGAGACGTGCGCCGTAGTTCTCGACCATGAGCTCTCCGGTGAAGCCCTCGTAGCCGGCGGTCAGAATCGGCTTGCCACCTGGTCCGAGCAGATCATCCGGGCCATGCAGCCGCCATCGCGCCCCACGCGAGCAATCCCGCATCGGCGATCAGCATGAGATGCCAGGCAAGTCTGGCGCACTTGCTTCATGTGGGCAGTCCGCCAGTGAGTCTGAGCATCCACCGCATGCACGTGTGGCCGAAGTCGACGCCGCCGCCGTACATCATCGGGCACGCACCAGCGATCACGCTGATATCGTGTTGACCGGCAATACTCGACTGCCTCCGGCGAGACACTCGATCCCTTCCCCATGGATTGGTGCATCCACACGCGGCGGACCCCGGCATCGCTGCAGTCGTGCACGATCCGCTCCGTGGTCTCAGGTCGTGTGATGATCACCACGCCGTCGACGCCACCCGGGATTGACTGCAGGTCGGGATAACAGCGATCGCCGTCGAAGGTCTGCATGTGCGGGTTCACCGGGAAGACATCGTGCCCGGTCCTCTTCAACCGCTGATAGATCAAATTGCCCACGGGGTGGTGGCTGTTGTCGCGCGACACGCCTGCAACCGCGATACGCTTCTGAGCCAGAAAGTCGTGGACTTTGATTTCGAGGGTGGTTGTCTTCATCGCTTCACCGCTCCCTCCGTCCGTCGGCTGTGTTCGCTTCGGCCTGGCGCGCTGCCACGCAGATCGTCTCGATGTCCTGGGGCGAGAGCCGCGTCTCGGGACGCACCAGCGTGTAGGGTCCAGGCATCTTGCCGCTCGTCGCGTCGTCGCACGACACGGCCAGCAGGGTCCGCTGCTGGTCCGGCGAATACGCGGCCCACTCTGAGAAGTTGACCGCCTTCCGCCCTTCCGTCACGGCCTGCGCCATCAGCCAGGACACAGGCGCGACTTGGGTGTACCACGGCCACACGGTCGCGTTCGAGTGACAGTCGCTGCACGCGCGATCCAGGACGGCAACGAGTCCGCTCGCTGTCCCCACGTGCGCCTGAATCGTGCGGCGTGCGTCAGTCGCCGGATTCGCGCGCTCGGGACGAACGAATTGAGCGGCGGCGAAGACGATGATGAAGACGACGGCGGCCTGCTTCAGTCGTCTGCTCACGGCAATCCTCCCCGGGGCGCGGCTCACACAGGCTGCGTGGCCTCGCGGGCCGCCACCAGAATCTGCGGCGGGATCGCGGCGGATGGCTCCAACCCCTGAAGGAAGGAGAACCACTTGTGTCCGACCGAGTGTGTCTTCAGCAGATTGAGCAGCGGCTCTGACACCTCGCCGTAGAACGTCATGAAGTGATTGTCGGCGTAGTCCTTGAACAGCTTGGTTCGGGCTTCGAGGATATTGCGGTTGTGCTCGATCAGTCCTTCCGGATCTGTATACGCCTCACGAACCTCGCATTCAGTCCCATCAAGGCTCAGGAACCAGTCGTAGCGCAGCGTGTGTGTGTCCTTCTCCTGAGTGATCCGGATCACACTCCGCCGCTTGTCTCTTGAAGCCCTCGAGGCACCCGGGGCGCACGGTCATATGCGCGCTCAACTCTAAAGCGGCCATAGCTCCTCCTCTCACCTCCGGTCGCACGGACCTCGCCATGCCGTGTGCGATGTTCGGCAAATGGGATGCCGCGCGGCGTTCGCGTGATGTCTGTGTCTGGCCGTTCCCTCGAATCACCGAACAATCGGGAGATCTGTGGGCCGAAATGCAATTCTTGTTCTTATGCTTATTGAGAGACGAGACTGGAACGTGGCTGTAGACGTGAACAGTCAGGTTCACGACGTGGTTCGCGACTGCGGAATAGTTCGCGGCGAGCGCGAAATAGTCCCCGCTTCGCCATAGAGCATCCGGCGGGTGTCGTGGACGTGTCGCCGGAGAGTCAAAGGACACATGAATCTTGCCGAAGCCAGATGGCGCCGCGTCTCTGTCAAACGTAGAAACTTGCCGGAATCTCGTCACCTCCAGCGAAAGAATGCCTGACGCGCGTGGGATTTTCGACGTCCGATCTGCGACATAGCGCGGAACCGCCGGCAGACGTTCTCGTTCGCACCTGATCTGCCTATCTGTCACGCAGGTACGGCAAATGCTCCATCCATTTCGTTATGGCGTTCGCCACGTGCGTTCCGACCGTTCTCGACAAGCGCCGTTCGCTTCCCGTCGACGCGATGATTTCCGACCCCATCTTCACGTCGACCCACGCCATCACCATTAACGCGCCGCCCGAACAGGTGTGGCCGTGGATCGCGCAAATGGGGAGCGGTCGTGCGGGCTGGTACAGCTGGGATGCGATCGACAACGGCGGCCGGCCAAGTTCGACGAGCATCGTGCCCGCGTTGCAGACCGTGATCCCCGGCGACATCATGCCGGCCGTTCCAGGCGCCGAGGACGCATTTGTCGTCGCCGCTGTCGATGCGCCTCGGGATCTCGTGCTGACGGTTCCTGACGGCCACGGGGGGAACGCGGTCGCATGGGAACACGTGCTCGAGCCGCTCGATGGTGGCCGAACGCGCCTTATCGTGCGGGGGCGGGCTTCCTCGCACTGGCTCGATCTCGCCCGGCGGAAGCCGCCTGCCGGTCACCGGCGCATCTTCATCGAACGCGCGTATGCCGTGCTCGCGAGACTGCCGCATCCGCTGCTCATCGGCTTCGCCGCCATCGGTCACCGGATCATGGAAGCGCGGCACCTGCGCGGCATCCAGCGTCGCACCACGGCTACTTCGCCAGGCCGCGACGTGAACGAGTCCTGGCGCAAGGCCTTGCTTGTCTGCGGCATCCTCTCGTCACTGCTCTATGGCGCGATGATTGGGGCGATCGGATCCGAGGGGTACAGCCGCCTTTCACAGACTCCCAGCGAGCTGTCGGCGATCGGCGCTCCGACGCGATCGCTGTGGATGCTGCTGGGCGCGGTCTACACCGTGCTCGTGACCGCCTTCGGATGGGGTGTCTGGACGTCAGCCGGTCGAGATCGCGCGCTGCGAATCGTGGGCGGCCTGCTGGTGGCCTATGGATCCCTTGGCCTCCTGTGGCCGTTTGCCCCGATGCACCAACGCGAGGTGCTGGCCGCAGGCGGTGGCACGCTGAGCGACACCATGCACGTCGTTCTGGCGAGCGCGACGGTTCTCCTCATGTTCGTCGCGATGGGTGTTGCGGCCAGAGCATTCGGGAAACGCTTCCGTCTGTACTCCATCGCAAGCATCGTTGTCCTCGTCGCGTTCGGCGCGTTGACCTTCTGGGATGCGCCCCGCGTCCAGGCCAATCTGCCCACGCCGTGGATAGGGTTGTGGGAGCGCATCAACATCAGCGTGTTCCTGCTCTGGGTCGTGGTGCTGGCGACGGTGCTGTTGCGGGGCGGAACGCGCGTCTGAGTCAGATATTGGCCGCGGCGCCAGATCGAAGGAGGTCTCATGTTTCCCACACTCTTCGTGATCCTCGCACTCGCGGTGCTGTACTGGTTTCCGGTTCGACGCTGGATGGCCCGTTGGGGCACCACGCCGTCTGATCTGACCCGCGTCATGGCGGGCGATAGCCTCATCGTCGATCCGACGTATTCGGGCACGATGGCCGTCATCGTCAACGCGCGGCCGGAACACATTTGGCCCTGGCTGGTGCAGATGGGCTATCAGCGCGGCGGGCTCTATAGCTACGACTGGCTCGACCGCCTCTTTGGTTTTCTGGATCGTCCGAGTGCCACCCGCATACTCCCCGAGTTTCAGCACCTGGCTGTGGGTGACACCATTCCCCTTGGGCAGGGCCCAGCGTGGCCGGTCGCAGCCATTGAACCCCGTCGCGCGCTCGTGTTGGATATGAGGAACATGGGCGGCATCGATTGGGTGTGGCAGTTCGGCCTCTACCCGGTCGACGAGAAACGAACACTCCTCGTGTCGCGCAGCCGCGTGCACGCACGGACGGTCTGGGCCTGGCTGCTGACGTCTGCGATTGAGCCCGCGGGATTTGTCATGACGCGGCGCATGTTACTCGGTCTCAAGCAGCGGGCCGAAGCGCTGAGATCGGCACCCGCCGGCGATACTCGCAGTGCTCGGGATGCGGCCGCCTGATATCGGAGCGCCAACATGACACCGAACTGCAGCCAGGAGTGAGCGTGATCCAACGTTCTGCGCCGGATCCCCGGCACGACGCACATCGACGCGCGGCACTTGCGAGGCATCAAGCGTCGTGCCGAGCGGACCGAGGGGCCGAAGCGCTGGTCAACGCAAACCCGCGGCTTGAGGAAGAAGGACATCATGACGGCGGTTGAGGCTTTCGTCACCAGGCACCCGGTGCGAACCTACTTCGCCCTCGCGTTCGCCGTCTCTTGGGCCGGCGTCCTGTTCGTTGTCGGCCCTGGCGGGATCCCGACCACCATTGAGCACCTCATGACGATCGGGCCAGCCATGTACGTGGCGATGCTCGCTGGCCCCAGCGTGGCAGGCCTCCTGATGACCAGCCTCGTCTCCGGCCGGGCAGGGCTGCGCGAGGTGCTCGCGCGGTTACTCACGTGGCGCGTGGGCGGGCGCTGGTACGCGGTGGCGCTCCTGACCGCCCCGTTCCTGGTGATGGCGGTATCCCTTGCGCTCTCGTTGCTCTCCCCTGAGTTCCTCCCCGCCGTATTCATGACGAACGACAAGGCGCCCCTGCTGCTGTCCGGTCTCGCGGCGGGCCTCATCGTCGGCATCTTCGAGGAGCTCGGTTGGACGGGGTTCGCCATTCCCCGAATGAGGCGGCGATACGGAGTGCTCAGTACCCGGGCTTCTCGTGGGGGTCCTGTGGGGAGCGTGGCACTTCATCATGTTCTGGGAACCCGGCAGTTTTTCCGCAGCCTTCCCGCTTGCCCTGTTGCTCGTAAAACTCTTCTCCTGGCTGCCGGCCTACCGGGTGCTGATGGTGTGGGTCTACGACCGGACCGGGAGCCTGCTCCTGGCGATGCTGATGCACGGGAGTCTCACCGCCACGCAGTTGATCCTCATGCCTCCGCCGGCATCAGGGATGTCCCTGTTGACCTCAATCCTGGCATGGGCCGCCGCGTTGTGGATCGTGGTTGCAGTGATCGCCGTGGCCAACGGCGGGCGGCTCTCCCCACAACTGCTTTCGAGGCGCGCAGCGTGAAAGAGGCAGGCACCGGTGCGGTGGAGGATAAGACGATGAAGACTGTGAACCGGACGTTCTTCGATGCCTATCTCGACGCCTGGAACGCGCACGATTCGGCTGCCGTCGCTCGTCACATGACTGACGATGCCATCTATGAAGACGTCGCTCTGGGGCGCGTGCTGCACGGTCCGTCGGAGATTGCATCGTTCGTCGAGGAGGCCACGAGATCATCGAGCAACTTCAGGTTTGAAGTCGTGTCGCTATTTACGGCGGGCACCGATTACGCGAACGAATGGGTCATGGTCGGGACGAATGATCGCGAGGTACGTGGCGTTCCGCCGACCGGCCGCTCCTTCCGCGTTCGGGGGGCGTCGATTGGGAAGCTCGATGCGAGCGGGCGGATCGCCGAGAACCGGGACTACTACAACCTCGCCGAGCTGCTGACACAGCTTGGCATCTTGCCGACCGCCCCGTCGCAGCCCGCGTAGGCACGTTGGCCGCGTGAAGGAATCCCTGTGGGAAAGGAAGACATCGTGAGAACCATCAAGGCGTTCATCGGGAAGCACCCGGCGCTGACGTATTACGCCCTCGTGTTCGCGATCTCGTGGGGCGGCATCCTCTTGGTCGTCGGCGGTCCTGGCGGAATCCCCGGCAGCAGCGAGCAAGTTGAGACGATGATGCCGCTCGTGCTGGTGGCGCTGTTCGCCGGTCCTAGTGTCGCAGGTCTCCTCACGACAGGCCTCGTGTCTGGAAGGGTGGGCCTTCGGGAGCTTCTGTCGCGATTGCTCCAGTGGCGGGTCAGGGCTCGCTGGTACGCAGCCGCGCTCCTGCCCGCCCCGTTCCTGGTGACGACGGTGCTCCTTGCGCTCTCGTTGTTTTCGCCGGAATTCATCCCCGGTATCGTCACCACCGACAACAAGATTGCCCTGCTGCTGTTCGGTATTGGGTGGGGGCTTCTGGGCGGCGGCCTCTTGGAGGAGCTTGGTTGGACGGGGTTCGCCGTGCCGAGGCTGAGGCTGCGGTACACCGCCTTGACGACCGCGTTGATTGTGGGCCTTCTGCACGGCACGTGGCACTTCCTGATTGCGTTCTGGGCGGGCGGCAGTTTTTCGGGAGGACAGTGGAGCACCTACGTGCTCGGGATCCTCTTCTTTTATCTAGGAGTACTGCCGGCCTACCGGGTGCTCATGGTCTGGGTCTACGACCGCACTGCGAGCCTGCTCGTGGCGATGCTCATGCACGCGAGTCTCTCAGCCAGCACGCTGATCCTCCAGCCTCCGCTCACAGGGGCACCTTTCTTGACGTGGAACCTCACCTTGACTGCCATCCTGTGGCTTGTCGTTGCAGCCGTCGCATTGACCAACGGCGGACAGGTCTCGCGACAACCGCTCCGGAGTCGGGCGGCGTGAAAGAGGCAGGGCGGCGGCGCCGCACGTTGAGAGTCGCGGCGATCCAGATGATCGCCACGCCAGGCGAGTCTGAGTCGAATCGGGCCCGCGCCGAGACACTGGTCGAACGCGCGGCGAGTGAAGGCGCGGCGTTGGTGGCGCTCCCCGAGATGTTTGCTCCCGGCTATCTTGCTGCGCGCGAGGCTTGGGATCTCGCCGAACCACTGGGCCGCGGCCCAAGGGTCGCCTGGCTTCAGCGCACGGCACGGCGATTCGGCATCTACGTGGTGGCCGGGCTTGTCGAAACGGACGGACGGGTCTTCTTCGACACGTTCGTTGTCTGCACGCCTCGCGAACGCTTTCAAAGTGACACGTTCGACCAGAGGGCGGCAAAGAGGTAGAACTCCTCCAGGACGATGCGTGTTCTCATCGGTTACGCAAGCCGGTTCGGTTCGACACGGGACATCGCGATGCGGATTGCGGACACGATCCGCACCCATGGCAACGAGGTCGATGTTCGCTCGGTCGAAGAGATCTCAGACTGTGATCCCTATGATGCTGTTGTATTCGGAAGTGGGGTGTACGACGGATCATGGACGGCGGAAGCCACGGCCCTTATGCGCCGGCACGCCGCAGCCCTCGCGCAAAAGCCCGTATGGTTGTTCACCGTTGGATCTTTCGGAGATCGACATCCAATTGTCGGCGGCCTGATCAAGAAAGAGCCCAAGGAGATCGGCGAGTTCGAACAGACGCTTCATCCCCGCGGCTATCGTGTCTTTGCAGGAGTCATTGATCTCGATCACTGGCCCGCATGGGGGCGGCTGCTTTTCAAAGCCCTCGGCGGCCACGCGGGCGACAATCGCCAGTGGTCTGACATTGATTCCTGGGCAGAGGAGATCTGCCGCGAGATTCGGCCGTAGGGTTGAGGATGCCTGAGCCCCTGTTGCTCGATCGGTTCATACCGCCGTACGACCACTCCGTCGTGTACTCGCGCGGTGGGATTCCGCCGCTTCTGGCGATCGTCCCGGTTCTCTGGGGATTCATCGGCGGCTCGGCCGCAGTGCTCCTGGACGTGCCAACGGATTACGTCCTATTGGCCGGGGGCGCGCTGTTGACGTTCGCCGTCTTGACACGTCGTGGCCAAGACGGAGGCCCGAGCCCTCGCAACTCGCGGAGATCGCAGCCATGACCGATTCGTCGATCGCCCGCATCACCGGCATGTTCGGCGTGGCCTGCGTTCTGCTCTCATGGGCTCAGTTCCCTCTGTGGGTCATCGGCGGCGCCCCGCCCTTCTACGACAGCGAGGCGTTGGCGCGGCACCTGTATGACATCCGGACAACGGCGTTCATTCGCATCCTGATGGACCAAGGGATCTACGTCAGCATGATGATCTTCGCGGCCGGCTTTCGCCATTTGGTGCGACGCGCGCGACCTGAGAGTGACTGGCTCGGTCTCCTGGCGCTCGTGTCCGCCGCGGTCTGGTTGGCTGTGACGCTGGCAGCCGACGGACTGATGGGCGGCGCTGTTCTGGCCACGCTGCAGGGCACGGCCGACGTTTCGGCCGCGCTCCCGCTCGTATTCGGGACGCTGCTGATCTACAACGGGTCAATCGCGTTTGCGATCACAGGCTTGTTCATGGCCGCAGCGGGCTGGGCCACGCTCGACAGCGGTGTCCTCCCTCGCTGGACGGGATGGATCGCCTGGATCAGTGCCGTGCTGTGCGCGCTGTCCATTCCGGCGATGTTCGCGGGCCCAGCAGACGCATCGGGGTTCTACAACCCGGGAGGCTGGGGTCCCGCGATCATCGCCAACTTCCCACCGTTGATCTGGTTCCTTGTCGTCGGGGTCGTCCTGATTCGCCAGAGTCGATCGATGAACTAACTCCTGGGTTTACGCTTAGGCAGCGGTTCAGGAGACCGCTGTACACCTCAATTGATCGCATCGCCACGCGTACTGGCGCACATCGGTTCGTACTGGCGTTAAGCCGTGACCGAATTTTGTGTCAGAACTGTGTCACATGCCCCCCGAAACCACGGTCAAACACCGTCGTTTACGGGGACACGTCGACGCATATCGATGTTGCGTGAAGTCGTTGATCGGGAGTGCGTTGGTGGGTTTTGATGTGCGTCAGCACGCGCGAGCCGAATCTATTTCCAAGCGTGCTCAATCGACCACTCTGACATCTCTCCGTTTAGAATCAATAAGTTGCGGCGGTCTGGATCTGATTATCGCAAACCCCCCCTTCAAATCCTAGCGTTCCTCGATACGATTTGGATTCAGAGGTTTACAGACGTCGTCGGCTTGATCGTCGATTGAATTGTGTAAGACCTCCCAATGTCCTGCGATCACTTACGGCGATCTCTCTCCAGGCGTAGCGTATCGATCAGAGCTGACAAGCTGCCGGCTGCCGCGATGGACTAGGGCTCGCTCGACGAAACGACCGAGGCACGTCAATCCTGCGAAACTGAACAAGCGCAATCTCGTGGTGCGGTTACAGTGCTATCGCCGCACGGTGAACTCAACAGCGAACTGGCGCTGGGGGCCAGGGCGTCCCGCAAACGCCGCGGGCGAGGTGCCGAAAGTCCCTGTGACGTAGTCCGTGTTGGTCAGGTTTCGCGCATACGCGGCGAAAGCCCATCGGCGATGGCTGGGGCCGTACTCGATACGGCCGCCAAGAAGCCCATACGGAGCCTGTCGCTGAATACTGTCGTTGAACGGGGTGTAGAACACCGTCGATTGCGCCGTCGCGTCGGCTGCGATCGACAGCCGTCGCGATCCGCCGATGTCGCCGCTCCACTCGATCCACAGGCGCCCGGCCCATTCCGGCGCATTGTTCAACCGATTACCCGACACGTCTCCGGTGACGTTGAAGTTGTTGACCGCGATGTATTGATCGTAGGTGGCGTCAAGCCAGGTCACATGGCCTCCCGCTTCGAAGCCGCGCGCGATCCGTGACGTGTTCTCCAGTTCGACACCGCGAATCGTCGCCGCTGCGGCATTGCGGATGTCGAGCACCCCAATGGCGATGGGCGTCTGTACCTGCAGGTCCGTGTAATCCATCACGAACGCCGACACGCCGAACCGGGACCGGCCGCCCCTGAGCGTCCCCTTCCAGCCGCCTTCGTAGCTCCACGCCCACTCAGGAGCGTAGCCGCGGCCGGCCGCCGTTGACGATGGGTTGAAGCCACCACTCTTGAACCCTCGGGTCGCCGACACGTAGGCGAGCGCGTCGTGCGGCAGCTTCACCTCGACGCCGACTTTGGGCGTCCAGGCATCGTGGGCGATCGAATCGGCATAGCCGTAGACCGACCCGGGAACCGGCGCGAACGGAGCATCGAGGCCGTAGCGGCCCCCGGCGTTGTTGATGTTCTTTCCCTCGTGCGTGTAGCGAAGGCCGGCGGTCGCCGAGAGCCGGGGCGTCAATCCGATGGACGCCTGTCCGAAAACGGCGCGGCTGGTCGCGTCGACGCGCGGGTCGAGCCGAACCTGGAGTCCTGCGACCGGCTGATCGACCCAGAACGACTGGTGATCGAATTCGTTGAAGAAAAACACACCGCCAACCCAAGTGAGCCTGGCCTGCTGGTGGGAGATGGTCATCTCCTGCGATAGCTGATGCTGCCACTCGTGCTGGTGTGTCGTCACCAGATTGAGCTCGGTCATGTCAGCATCCACGAAGAACTCGTAGTCCAGGGTTCGATACGCCGTCAGGCTGATCAGACTGGTCGAAGGTGTGAGGGCCATCGTCAGCCGCGCGCTCCCGCCGGACTGCACGGTCCGGCCGTAGGGGAACGCCGACGATCGCACCTCGTGAAGATCGGGCGGATTGTCGAACGTGAATCCCGGCTTCGCCGCCAGGACCTTATTGAAGGACAGCGGCGTTCCGTTCTGCACGTCGACGTCGCCCGACAGCAACAGATCCGCGCGGCGATTGAAGACGACGCGCAGCTGGCCCCGTGCCGCGGTGACATCATCGCCGCCAAGCGGATGATCCGGATGTTCGAGGTCGCGGACATAGCCGTCGCGGACGCCGCGCACGAACGCGACCGATCCCATCACCTTGTCACGTTTGAGCGGGCCACTGATCCGCGCGCCGGCGCGAAACTCGTCGAAGTTCCCGACCGTGAAATCGGCGGACGTCTGGAAGTCGTTCGTGGGCGCCTTGGAGATCAGGTTCAACGCCCCACCGACGGCGTTGCGTCCGTACAACGTGCCCTGCGGCCCGCGCAGCACCTCGATGCGATCGAGATCGAGAAACTGCACGAACGCCATCGCCGGTCGTGCCAGGTAGACGCCGTCAAGGTACATCGCCGAGCTCGGATCCGCACCGGCATACAACGCGCTGGTACCGATTCCGCGGATCGTCAGTTGACCGAAACCGGCATTCTGGGAAAGCGTGACGGACGGTGCGAGCGCGGCGGCCTGACCCAACATGTGGGTTCCCAACCGGCCAAGGTCCGCATTCGAGACGGCACTAATGGCCATGGGAATGGTTTGCAGGTCGCGTGCGCCAGCCTTGGCGGCCGTGACGAACGTCTCTTCCAGGATGGCGAGGCGCAGGGTGAAGGACACGGTGATCGGTTTGCCGGCCTGCACTCGGACGGCACGCCGCTCAGGCTGGAATCCACTCAGCTCGGCGGAAATCTCATAGTCACCGTTCGGGAGGTCGGGAAATGCGAAGTCGCCGGCCGCGCCCGTGTCCGCCGTTCGGACGGCAAGACCCCGAATCGTCACATGAGCGCCAGGCAGGGGGGCACTCGTCTGATCGACGACGGACCCGACCACCGATGCCGGGGACTGGGCGGCTGTGGAACCGGCTCCCCAGAGGAACATCAGCGCCGCAGCGAGGAACAATTTCATGGGTTGGGCGGGGACGTATATCCTTCCACAACAGTACACTGTGGTGAGTTTGATACGGTGTTTTGTGGCTAAAACAGGCCGCGGGTCGCAGATTGTCGCGCGTCATCCTGACGGGCTTGATGCTGCTCGGCGTCGCAGCAAGGGCGGACGCTCAGACGGCCCAGAAGCAGATCCTCATGCTTCAATCAGTCGACCGCGGCAACATGGTGGTCGACACGTTCACCACGAATTTTCATATCGAACTGGACCAGCGCGCCGAGCAACCGGTGAACTTCGTGCAAGTCGTCGTGGGCCCGATCGGGCCGGTGGGCGCGCCGGAACGGGCGATCGTCGATTACATCCTCTCCACCTTCGCCAGTAGTCCGAAGCCGGACCTCATCGTGACGGTGAGTGGGCCCGCTGCGGCCTTCGCGCGCAAGTACAGACAGCAGCTCTTTCCCGACACGCCGCTCTTGTTTGCGGCCGTCGACGAGCGGTATCTGCGCGGTGCACCGCTTGGGACAAATGAGACAGCGGTCGCGGTCGCCAACGATTTTCCGCGACTCATCGATGACATCCTCCAGGTGCTTCCCCAGACCAGGCAGATCTTCGTCGTCGCCGGAACCGGTCAAATCAGTCAATTTTGGCGGCGAGAACTTGAGGAGCCGTTCGCGCGATTTCGGGGTCGCGTGACATTCGAATGGCTCGACGGTCTGTCCCTTTCAGAGATTCTGCGCCGTGCGGCCGGCTTGCCGGGCAACTCGGCGATCTTCTATCTGGCATTCGGCACGGATGCGGCGGGAACAGCGTACGGGGACGAACGAGTGCTCGCTGACCTCCACGCCACGGCCAATGCTCCCCTGTTCAGCGGGCAGAGCGTGTACCTCGGTGCTGGCGCTGTCGGCGGAACGATGCTGCCCATTGACACGATGGCTCGCAACACAGCTGACGCGGCCCTTCGACTCTTGAACGGTGCGCCGACTGAAAGCATCAACGTGCCGCCACAACGGCCAAGTCCACCGATATTCGACTGGCGCGAGCTACAGCGATGGAGAATCGCGGAGAGTCAGTTGCCTGCGGGAAGCAGTGTGCGGTACCGCGCTCCGAGTCTGTGGCAAGCCTACAGGGGCACGGTGCTCACTGCCATCGGCGTACTGGCCGTCCAATCGCTCCTGATCGCCGGGCTCCTGTATCAGCGACGCGCACGCCGAAAGGCAGAGATCGAGAGTCGGAACAACCTGGCGCTCGCCGCCGACGCCAGTCGTCGCCTCACGATGTCTGCGCTGACGAGTTCCATCGCCCATGAACTTGGCCAACCCCTCAGCTCGATGATTCACAACGCCCAGGCGGGTCGAATGATGATCACGGCCGATCGTTCGACGCCCGACGCGATGGGCGAGATCCTTTCCGACATCGAGACAGAAGGCGTCCAGGCCACTCAGATCATCGATCGGCATCGGACCATGCTCCGAGGGCATCAACTGGACAAGAAACCGGTCGACCTCCACGCCGTGATCGATGAAAGTCTTGCGCTCGTTGCTCACGACATGAGAGCGCGGCAGATCGAAGCCACCGTCAATCTGTCGTCGCACCCCTGCATCATCAACGGCGACCAGGTGCTCTTGCAGCAGGTGCTGGTGAACCTGGTGATGAACGCCATGGACGCAATGACCGAGACGCCTCCGGCGCGCCGTCGCGTCACCATCAGCACCGAAGTCAGGGGCGCCGATGTCGACGTCTCGGTGCGCGACGCTGGAACCGGTTTGCCGGCGCAGATCGACGGCACGCTGTTCACACCATTCGCCACGACGAAAGCGCACGGCCTCGGGATTGGACTCACGATCGCGCGAACGATCGTCGAGACGCTTGGCGGCACCATCGACGCGCGCAATAATCCCGAAGGAGGCGCCACATTCGCCGTCACCCTTCGCCGCGTCGACGCACCCAGGATCCTGTCAGGCCCGCCGAGTGCCGCGTGACATTCCTGGCAAGTCAATGTTGCCCAAGCGCCCTCGCGTGCTGATAGCCGAAGACCACCCTGGAGTGGCGAAATCCGTCTGCCGGCTGCTGGCACTGGAGTGCGAAGTCGTGGGAAGCGTCGCCGACGGCAGGGCCGTGCTAGAAGCCGCGCAACGACTCCAACCCGACGTGATTGTGGTCGACCTCAACTTGCCCCATGTCCACGGATTGGAGGTGTGTCGTCAGATCACGCAAGTGAACCCAGACGCGAAAGTCATCATGTTCTCGGCGATGAACGATCCGGACGTCACGCTACGATCCTTGGAGGTCGGAGCATCTGCCTTTGTCTCTAAAGGGACGGGCGACCTGCTCTCGACCATCAAACGCCTGTATGACGGCCGGTGAGAGAGAGTACCGACGAACATCACGGAGTACGAGAGCAAGTACCGTTCAGAACTGTGTAGAAACTGTGTAAGGTCGCCCCGAAAACGCTGACAAACAGCGACGTTTACGGGTTCACATCGAGAACCATTCTGTGGCGGGCAGTCGTTTACTCGATTGCGAGAAGTATTACGTATCACTCGGTGAGCGTCGCCGAAATCGTTTTCCAAGCGTGCCCTGATCGACCACTCCAGCATCTCTCCGTCTTTAGAATCAACCGTTTGCGAGCGGTCGGGCACCTGCTTGTCGCACACGCCAGGAGCGTCGAACTGTCTACATCGTTCAGGTTTCGAATCCACGCCGCGATGAGCGATTTCCTTGGCGTGCAGTTATCGAACCACCTTTGCGGGCTTCGTTGGGACGCGGAGAGGCGCGACAGCGTGAATCGTCGTGCCGTACCCCCGCTGCGAGTCGATGGAAAGCTGCCCGCCCACGAGCTTCAACCGCTCCTTCATGCTGGTCAAGCCGAGCCCGGCCCCTCTCATCACCTCGTCAGGGTTGAAGCCGGCGCCCGAGTCCTTGACCGTCAGACTGATAGTGTTGATTTCACCCTTCAGAGACACATCGGCGTGTCGCGACCCGCTATGCTTGACGACATTCTGCAGGGCTTCTTGCAAGACGCGGTAGAGACACAGAGAGATTTCCGGTGGCAGCGCTGTCGGGATGTTCTCGAAATGAATGCCAATCACCACACCGTGCCGATTGGACAACTCTTTGCAGAACCCGGCCGCCGCCCCTTCCAGCCCCAGGAGTTCCAGGTTCGGGGGGTGAAGGCGGTGCGACAGCGCCTGAATCCCGGCCGCAAGATCCGCAATCTCTTGGCTGACTCCCGCGAACGCCTGCTCGAGTTCGGCCGCTGAAGCGGGAGGGCGTTGCTTCAGGTAGCCGAGACGCACGCTCACGAACGCCAGCCGCTGGTTGATGTCATCGTGAAGCTCGCGGGCAATTCGGCTGCTTTCTTCCTCGTGCGCTTCGATCAATCTCTGACTCACCGTGGAAAGAGCCTCTTCCGCCAGCTTACGATCGGTGATGTCGACGCCCGTGCCAATGTAACCAACAAACGACCCGTCCGCGCTGTATTGCGGCACACCCGCTGTCATCACCCAGCGATATTCGCCGTCGTGGCGGCGGAGCCGATGCTCCATCTGAAAAGCCTCCCGCCGCTCGAAGGCCTTCTCGTACGCCTCGCGGCTTCGCTCCTCGTCGTCTGGGTGGAGGACCCGTGCCCGTCGCTGTCCCAATACCGCATCCAATGGCCGTCCCGTGAAGTCGAGCCAGGTCTGATTGAGATACGTGATCTCTTTCTCGGTGCCCGACATCCAGATCATGACCGGAGCCGTATCTGCGATGAGGCGGAAGCGTTCTTCGCTGTCGCGCAGGGCCTCTTCGGCGAGGGTGCGCTCGATCAGATCCGCGGCCTGCCGGGCGAGCACGTCGAAGAACGTGAAATCCTCTGCGGTCGGGGTATGCGGCGTCCGCCAGTGCGTCGAGAGCATGCCGAGAGGCCGGCCCGTTCGCGATCGCAGCGGCGTGGATTGCACGGCGCGGATTCCGGAGCGGCGATATTCCTGCTGATCCGGCGTGCCGGCCATGAATTCGCAGGTCTCGATATCGGCCACAACAACGCGCTCGTTGTCACGGAGCGCCTGGCCGCAAGTGCTCCCCGATCCAGCCGCCACCCGTTGCCAGAACGCCGCGGAGGCAGGGTGGAAATTCGTCCACGCGAGGAGCCTCAATGACGTGTGGTCGGCTGCGAGCATCTGGACGCTGGCCGCATCGGACGCCATCAACTCAATGGCCGCGCCGAGAATCTGTGCGTACAAGGATTCTGGTGTCGACTCTGAAATCAGACGCGTGCTGATCGACTGGAGCGTTTTGGCGCCCGCCACTTCGCGTGCCAGCCGTTGCTCGCTTTGCCGCAGCGCAGCCTCAGCCTGCTTGGCCTTCGTGATGTCGCGGGCAATCTTTGAGCATCCGATAATCCTGCCCGCGGAGTCTCGCAACGGTGAGATCGTCAATGAGACATCGATGCACTTGCCCGTTTTGGTGACCCGGACAGTTTCATAATGGTCGACTCGCTCACCGGCTCGAAGGCGCCTCAGAATGTCGTGCTCCTCGGCGTGCAAGTCCGGAGGGATGATCATCGTGATCGGCTGTCCGATGGCCTCGTGCTCCGTATATCCGAACATCCGCTCGGCAGAGGCGTTCCACGCTGAGATCACCCCGTCGAGAGTCTTGGCGATGATCGCATCGTCCGAGGACTCCACGATCGCCGCATACCGCAATCGGATCTCCTCCGCTCGCGTGAGATCGGTGCTGTCGGCGGCCACGGCAACCACGCCTCGTTTATCCTCTGCCACACGCACCTCACGTTCCAGCGGCTAGCAGCCAGAAACAGCGGTGTGCTCCGCGCAGATGCGCGTGAGCACCTGATCGTCTTCCGTGTACGGCACCGGATACGCGCACAGGATGTCGACGTCCTGCGCGAGTTCGCTGCAGAGGTGTTCGAGCTGAACCGCCTCCGCCGTTCTCCCTGCGGCCCACAGGCGTCCCGCACGTTCCCCGCAAAACGCGACGCGGGGATGTGCGTTCCCGGCTTTCGCAGCGGCCTCACGCACACCATTGATCGCCTCGAGAAATCGGACGGAGTCAGGTGCGACATCAGCGTCAAATGAAAGGTAGGTGCCGCGCTCGATGGCGCCGTCAATGTCCACACCCTGCGTGCGCAGCTCCTGCAGGAGACGTGTTCGGTGAGACTCCGTCACCAAGGCGATCGCGGCATCGGCGGCGGTCAGGGCGGCCGCAACAAAGCGAGTAAAGCCATCGATAATCGCCGCGTCATCCGAACAGAACAAAATCTCGTGACGACGCGGCGCGCTAAACGCGAGACCGCGACTCACGAATCGTTGGCCCGCGAGTACGGCGTCGATCCCGGGCAGCAGATCAGTTGCGGCAGATATCTTCTGAATATAGCCATGGGCACCCAAACTGAGTGCCTTTCGCACGATGTCCGGCGAGGACTCCTGGCTCATGAAGAGCAGTCGTGCATGGGGGGCGAGCCTGGGGATCTGTTCAGCAACCTTGAATCCATGCATCTTTGGCAAGTTGAGATCGAGCAGAATCAAATCCGGCTGTAGCTTTTCGGCCAGCTGAACGGCCTCCAACCCATCCGCCGCCTCGACTGTCTCGAACTCCGCCCGTCGTTGAAGCACCGCGCAAATGAGACGGCGGAACGGCGCATGGTCCTCGACGACGAGAATCCTCAGCGGCATTTGGAAGAGGCGCTCAGCTCGGCGTCAAACATCACAGTCAACCCGCCGGCGAAGGTGGATAGGGGCCGCGCTGCTGGTGTCTCGCCAGCACGCTCTACACCGTGGAACAGGGCGCAGCCTAGCACATCCAGACGGAGCGAATTCGAAGAATGCGGCGAGGAGACATGCGAGTCGATGCCCTTCAGCTTCGGTCGGCAGAGAGGCGCTTGATGATCGACAGCAAGTCGTCCGATGCGAGTTTCGATACGAAGGCGAATGCTCCGGCCTCGACGAACGCCTGGCCGGCGTTCGGATCGACCATCGCCGTGAACATGATCACTTTCATTTTGGGATTCACGCGCGTAATCTCGCGGCACGCCTCGAGCGTGTGGACGTTCGGCAGGTTCACATCGAGCACGATGACGTCAGGCTGGAGTCGCTGTGCCGTCTCCAGCAGTGCGCTGCCGTCCGCGACGCTTCCCACGATCTCGCAGTCCTGTGCCAGCAACCGGCTGACGGCTTTCACGATGTCAGGGTAGTCGTCCGCAAGCAGCACGCGGGGTCGGGGGGACAACATTGACCTCCGTTCGGACTATAGATTCGAGAGCCACGCGATCGACAGCACGTTCCAGGCCAAGCCGTCCTGGTCCTGTCTGACACGTTGGCCCAGCGTCGGCGCCATCCGGTCCCCGCCTATCGCCACCAATGGTCGTCGCGGTGACGGCATGTTGTGAGCGTCTATTCGGACGGTCTTATTGCTGGACGGTGAATTCGACAGCGAACTGCCGCGAAGGTCCAGGACGGCCGGCGAAGGCCGTGGGCGGCGTGCCGAAGGTTCCCGTGACGTAGTCCGTGTTCGTGAGGTTTCTGGCGTACGCGCCGATCGTCCAGCGGCGATGGCTGGGTCCGTATTCGACGCGAGTGCTCAGAAGGCCATAGGAACCCTGTCGCTGGATGTTGTCGTTGAACGGTGTGTAGTACACGGTCGACTGCGCCGTCGTGTCGCCGGCGATCGACAGTCGTCTCGATTGGCCGACGTCGCCGCTCCATTCGATCCACAGGCGTCCCGCCCATTCCGGTGCGTTGTTCAAGCGATTGCCCGAGACGTCTCCCGTGGAGCCATCGACGGCGACCGCGATATACCGGTCGTAGGTGGCGTCGAGCCAGGTCACATGGCCGCCGGCTTCAATGCCGCGCCCGATCCGCGACGTGTTCTCCACTTCAACGCCACGAATCGTGGCGGCTGCGGCATTGCGGATGTCGAAGACTCCGATCCCGATCGGCGTCTGCACCTGCAGGTTCGTGTAATCCATCACGAAGGCCGACGTGCTGAACCGGGAACGGCCGCCCCTGATCGCACCCTTCCACCCGCCTTCGTAGCTCCACGCCCATTCAGGAGCGTAGCCGCGGCCCGGCGCCGTCGATGATGGGTTGAAGCCGCCGCTCTTGAACCCCCGCGTCGCCGACACGTAAGCGAGCGCGCCGTTCGACAGCTTCATCTCGAGGCCGATCTTGGGCGTCCAGCCACTGTGGGCACTGGAATCGGAATAGCCGTAGACCGAACCTGGAATCGGCAGATTCGGAGCCTCGAGGGCATAGCGTCCCCCGGCATTATCGATGTCCTTCCCTTCGTTCGTGTAACGAACGCCGGCCGTCGCCGAAAGCCGGGACGTCAGTCCAACCGTCGCCTGTCCGAACACGGCGCGGCTGGTCGCGTCAACGCGCGGGTCCAGCCGCACCTGGAATCCGGGCACCGGCTGATCGCCCAGGATAGTTTGATGATGCGATTCGCCGAAGAGAAACACGCCACCGACCCACGTCAGTCCGGGCCGCTGATGCGAGATCGTGATCTCCTGCGAGAGTTGATGTTGCCGCTCGTCTATCTGCGTGCGTATCAGGTCGAGTTCGGTGCTGTCGGAATCCACCAGGAATTCGCGGTCCAGCCTGCGAAACGCTGTCAGGCTGACCAGGGTGGTCGCGGGCGTCAGCGTCATCGTCAGACGGGCGCTCGCGCCGTCGTGCAGTGTGTGATTCCAGGCGAGGAGTGACGACCGAACGTCGTGGAAATCGGGGGGGTTGTCGAATTGAAACCCCGGCTTCGCGACCAACACCTTGTTGTAGGTCAGTGGAACTCCATCCTGGTGGTCGACGTCGGCCGACAGCAGCAGGTTCGTCCGGCGATCGAACACCACGCGCAGCTGGCCCCGCGCGGCGGTGTCATCATCGCCGCCAAGCGGATGGTCCGGATGCTCCAAGTCGCGGACGAAACCGTCCTGGATGCCACGCGCGATTGCGAACGACCCCATCACTCTGTCGCGTTTGAGCGGCCCGCTCATTCGCGCGTCCGCGCGAAGCTCTCCGAAGGTTCCGGCTGTGAATTGGGCGGACGCCTGGAAGTCATTCGTTGGCGGGCGAGGGATGAGGTTTATCGCCCCGCCGACCGCGTTCCGTCCATACAGGGTGCCCTGTGGTCCACGAAGCACTTCGATGCGATCCAGATCGAGAAACCGCCCGAACACCATCGACGGCCTGGCGAGGTATACACCGTCGAGATACATCGCCGAACTTGGATCGGATCCGGCCAGCAGAACATTTGAAGTACCGATCCCACGGATCGTGAGTTGTCCCCAGCCGGTGTTCTGCGACAACGTCACCGAGGGCGCCAGCGCCGGTGCCCCTTCGATGGTCTGGGTTCCGAAACGGCCGAGCTCGGCTTGCGAGACGGCAGTGATGGCGATGGGAATCTCTTGAACATCGCGCCCGCCGGCCCTGGCCGCCGTGACGATCGTCTTTTCCAGAAGAGCGACTCGCAAGGTGAAGGACACGGTGACCCGTTCGTCCGCCCGCACGTGCACGGCACGCCCCTGCCGCTCGAAGCCGCTCAGTTCCGCGGAAATCTCGTAGTCGCCTTCGGGAGGTCTGCAAACGCGAAGTCGCCCGCGGCGCCGGTCTCCGCCGTGCGGACGGCGACACCCCGAATCGTCACGCGAACGCCTGGCAGCGGGGCACCGGTCTGGTCGACGATGGAACCAGCCACATCTCCCATGGACTGCGCGGCCGTGGAAGTGGCCATACAGAAGAGCATGAGGGCCGCAGAAGGCAACTTCATGGCTCCACCCAGAATGTATATTCTTGCGCTGAGGAAGCATTTGATACATGCCCGTGTCGTGCTTCGTGTGCAAGACCGGCGCGGATCGCAGATTCCCAGGCGTCGTGCTGACGGGCTTGCTCGCCTTCTCGCTGCTCCTCGGCGCAGCACCGAGCGACGCCCAGCCGGCGGTCCGCCAAGTGCTGATGTTGCAAGCGGTCAACCGCGGCAACCTGACGATTGACCAGTTCACCGGCAACTTCCGCGTCGAATTGGACCGGCGCGCGGGCGAGCCTGTGAACGTCGTCCAGGTCGTGTTGGGTCCGACAGGCTTTGTCGGCGGGTCTGAACAGGCGGTGGTCGAGTACATCCGATCCATCTTCATCGATCGTCCCAAGCCGGACCTGATCATGACGATCTCTGGCCCCGCGGCGGAATTCGCGCGCAAGCATCGACACCAGCTCTTTCCTGACGTGCCGCTCCTGTTCGCGTCCGTCGATCAACGGCATCTCACTGATGCTCCGCTTGGAAACAACGAGATCGCCGTCGCGGTCGACAACGACTTTCCGCGAATCCTCGATGAAATGCTGCAGCTGCTGCCCCAGACCCGGCAGGTGTTCATGGTGATAGGGTCCGGAGTGTTCGCCCAGTTCTGGCATCGCGAGCTCGAGGACCAGCTCGTGCGATTTCAAGACAGGCTGACATTTGTGTGGTGGGACGATCTCTCCTTTCCGGAGATCCTGCGCCGCTCTGCGAGCCTGCCAGACAACTCGGCCATCTTCTATGTGACGTTCGGCTCCGACGCGGCGGGGGCGGCGTATGCGGACGAGCGAGTGCTCGCCGACCTTCACGCCGTGGCCAATGCGCCCCTGTTTGCGGCGCACAGCGTGTACCTGGGCGCCGGCATCGTCGGCGGATCGCTGCTGTCCATCGAGGACCTCAGTCTCCGAACGGCCGACGTAGCCGTTCGACTGTTGAACGGAGCGGCCCCGAAAAGCATCAACGTCCCGACGCCGCTCCCAAGGCTATCGATCTTCGACTGGCGCGAGTTACAGCGGTGGGGCATTCGCGAGAGCCGGTTGCCGCCAGGCAGCGTCGTGCGCTATCGCGCTCCGAGCCTGTGGCGCGCGTACCGGGGCACGGTGTTGAGCGCCGTCGGCGTGTTGGCCGTCCAATCGCTCCTGATCGTCGGGCTCCTCTACCAACGCCGCGCGCGGCAGCGTGCGGAGAGCGACAGCCGGAGGAACCTGGCGCTCGCCGCTGACGCGAGTCGCCGCCAGACAATATCGGCACTGACCAGCTCGATTGGGCATGAGCTCGGTCAACCGCTCAGTTCAATCATGTACGACGCCCAGGCGCTGCAGATGATGGTCACCACCAATCGTGCGACGTCCGACACGATCGGAGAGATCCTGTCCGACATCCAGGCCCAGGGCGTCCGCGCCACGCAGATCATCGATCGCCATCGGACGATGCTCAAAAGCCATCAGCTGGACAAGAAACCGATCGATCTGCACGCTGTGATCGACGAGACCGTTGCCCTTGTCGCGCACGACATGACGGCACGGCAGGTCTCGGCAATCGTCAATCAGTCGTCGAGTCCATGCGTCATCGACGGCGATCAGGTGCTGCTGCAGCAGGTGCTCGTGAACCTGGTCATGAACGCCGTTGACGCGATGGCCGACACGCCGCCGGGCCGGCGTTCCGTCACGATCAGCAGCGACGTCAGGGCCGCCGACATCGACGTTTCCGTGCGCGACATGGGGCCGGGCGTGCCGGCACACATCCTCGACAGCCTGTTCACACCCTTCGCCACGACCAAAGCGGGCGGCCTCGGGATCGGCCTGACGATCGTACGGTCGATCGTCGACGCGCATGGCGGCACCATCGTCGCCCGCAACCATCCCGACGGAGGCGCGACATTTACGGTGACGCTGCGCCGCAGCACAGCGGCGTCCTTTGCAGACGCGGTTCACTAGACGTGCAGTGAACCGGTGGCATGGCGGACCGCCGGCTCGACGGCCTTCACCGCCGTCATCAGAAGCGCCAGGCAACACCCGCGCGGACCGGCACGACCGCAACGACTCCCTCAGTACCCTCCGCCCCGAACATCATCCGGGCATCGACGAAAAAGGTCAGCCGCTCGCTGAGCGGCACATTGACCCCGCCGCCAACGATCATCGCATCCCAGGGATCATCTTCCGAGCGACGCCACTTTTACGACGCCCGAAAGCCCGTACAAAAACGGTGGAGCGTTTCTCTCTACGTCTCCCAAGAATGGTTTGAAACCACGCGTCGGACACTCGTCCCACCAGGCATGCCGTTTGCCACCGTGCAGTAGCGCATCTTCACTAGCGGGCCAGGGAAGGACACGACACATGGCAGGTTCGCGTTCCTCAATCGGGACACTCGCTCGACTCGCCACGCTCACGCTGATCCTCTTCTCCGCGCTCGGAACCGACGAGCTTCGGGGCGGCGCTCCGCCGTACACCCTCATCGACCTCGGCACGTTCGGCAACGTGCAGAGCGCGCAGGCCGTAGACGTGAACGACCTTGGCCAGGTGGTGGGCGTCGCGGGTGGCAACCGGGCGTTCCTCTGGCAGAACGGCACCAAGACCGACCTCGGTACGCTGGGAAGCGGCTCGTCGGCCTCGGCCTCCGGTCTCAACGAAGCCGGCCAGGTTGTCGGCTATTCCGCGCGCACAACGCCTCCATCGGGATTTCATGCGGTGTTGTGGAACAACGGTGGGATCGTCGACCTCACGCCCGACGTGCCCGCGAACCAGTCGGCAGCCGCAGTGGCCATCAACGAAGCGGGCCAGGTCGTGGGCAACGTCTACTACAACACCGCGTTTCTCTGGCAGAACGGCACCCGCATCTCCCTCGGGCATCTGGGCGGCGGCGCCAGCGCCGCAAGCGACATCAACGACACGGGTGTGGCCGTGGGCTCGTCCTACACCGGGGTGATGCCGCATCCGTTCATGTGGCAGAGCGGCGTGATGACGGACCTCGGCCTGCTTCCTGGCGACGAGGACGGGGGCGCCGCGGCCATCAACAACTTCGGCCAGATTGTCGGCTCCTCGGGCCGCACCGATCCGGATACCTACGAGACGTTCTATAAGGCGTTCATCTACTCCGGCGGCGTGATGACGGCGCTGCCCGTTCCGAGCTCTGACGCGTACGCCGGCGATATCAACGACGCTGGCGTCGTCGTGGGCACGATGCGGGCCGCCGGGGGCTTCTCGAAGTGGCACGGCTGGGTCTACGTGGATGGCATCGTCACGAACCTGAATACCCTGATTCCGGCGGGAACGGGGCTTCACATCGCGTTTGCGAATGCCATCAACAACGCGGGCCAGATTGCGGCAACCGCGTTCGACGCGCAGGGACATTACCACGCGGTGCTGTTGACGCCAGGCGAGGGCCCGGCGCCGGCGCCGACGGTGTCGATCGGCGACGTGACGGTCTCGGAAGGCGCCACCGGCACGCGGACCGCGTCCTTCTTGCTGACGATCTCGCCGATGTCCAGCAGCCCCGTTACCGTGGCCTACAGCACTGCCGACGGCACCGCCGTCGCGGGGAGCGATTACAACGCCGGAGCCGGAACGCTGACGATTCCGGCGGGCCGGACAACCTGGTCTGTCGGCGTCACGGTGAGAGGCGATCGCAGGCGCGAGAGCGACGAGGTGTTCCTTGTGAACCTGTCGAACGCCAACGGCGCGACGTTAGCCGATGGCCAGGGAGCGGGCACCATTCGCAACGACGATTAGTCGAACGAGGATAGGGAGGCCGCGAGCGGCCGCCCTTCCTCGATCCACAGCACAGGCCCTATTTTGGCGGGTTGATCCGCCTCAGCGCGTTGGCATTTACATAGCCGGCGACCGATGCCCCCACGTGGTCGCTGATCGCAACGGTGCTCGGGTAGTGCATGCCACCCCAGACGCGGGCGTCGTTGCCGTCCGAGCGTGCCCGCGAAATGCTGGTGTAAGTCCGCGGTACGTCGACTGGCTGCCCTTGAACCACGGACCTCGTGGTCAGGGTGAACGTTTGCGCGTCAGCGAAGTGGCTGAGAAGCACCGCCGCTGCTGCCCCGTTCAGGCCGGGGTGGCCGGCCGGATATTCCGGATGGCACGGCGTGGCCACGAGCGGACTCCACTGGGGATCCGGCGCCGTCGCGTCAATGCCGTCGGTATCCGCCAGAACAATCGCCGTCCACGGACGCCAGGTCACTTCCATCGCCAGATCTCCATAGTCGCGCTTTGCTCTCCAGATGGTGAACGCGGTGTCAGCCATGGCCAGATTCAAGACCGCAAGCAGTCGATTGCTGGCGGACATGGACACATGGTTCGCGCGCGCAATCTGGTTCGCGGCCTGGTTCCAGTGCACGCTGGCATTGCCTTCCCAGAACGGCGCCAGTGCCGTTTGATCGACGGTGCGGAAAGATCCGGTCGCGCGACCGAACGCTTTGACCGCTTTGAAATCGGCCGCATAGGTATCGCTGAAGAGGGCTCGCGGCGGCGGGGGCTTGAACTGCCTGTTATGGGCGAGTACGAACGTGTCAGTGAATGCCAGCGTCTGCGCGGTCATCCCCACGAGCTGATTGCAATTCGCCGTCATGCGCCATTGGCCAATGGCGGTTCCACCAAAGAACGCCGGTTGCGGAGTGGTGAACCCGTCGTTCTGCCGCCAGGCGAATACCGCTTCAGCAACGTGAGTGCCCCACTCGATGCCTCGCTCGCGCGACTGCCCTCCGTCCTCACCATCGTCGCTCAAGGCGGCGATTGACGCGGTGTACTGCTGATTCAGTTGGGTCTCTCTCGCGGGAAACAATTTGACGAGCACCCTGTGGGCCGCTGCAATCACAGCCGCGCGACGAGACGCGCCTTTTGGCGCCCAATCGTGAACGAACATCGGCGTGTAGCGGCGTTCGATGCCGTTGTAGGCATCGAACACGGCGGCATGGACAATGGCACCAAGCCGCTGACTCGAGGAATTCGACGTATTGGTCGCAATCAGCGTGTCGATGAAGACCTGGTTCCACTCCAGCACCTGGTCGGGGTTCTCGTCAGGCGACTGTCCAGCCGAGGTGACCTTGCAAAGGACCACGAACGTAAGCAGGGACGTCGTGACGAAAAATACACACCGGTTCCGGTTCAGCTGCCACCATCGCGTTGTCATGTGATCGTTCCGCTTTCTGGCCAGCGAGGCGGCGTGTGCAGAGCGCCTCGACGCGCTGTCCGATGGGCACAATGGACGGCCTGAAGGCCCGCCTCAAGCCGTAAAGCGCGTCAGCCAGGGCTGATCCGTGGTCTGCGGCACAATGCGGTGGGTTGCAGTCGCTATTCCGCCTACACTGGGGCTCCGCCAGTACGGTGCCGCCATGAGAGACGAACCCGGGCCCGCATTGCCGATCCCTTCCGAAGAACAGCCGGGCCAACGGCTCGACTCCTGGAAGGACATCGCTGCCTACCTCAAGCGTGACGTCAGCACGGTGCAGCGCTGGGAGAAGCGTGAGCGAATGCCCGTGCACCGCCATGTTCACGACAAGTTGGGGTCGGTGTATGCCTTTCGTCCGGAACTCGATGCCTGGTGGCGTGGCCGCGGCGGGCGGTTGACCGGGCAGGAGCCTGGCGGCCCAGTCCAGGAGTCAGCACCAGCGAGCACGGGGCGGTCGAGATGGCTCCGCGCTGCACTTGCGGGCGTTGTTGTCCTCACACTCGTGGCTTCGGCCATCCTGCTTCGGCCGGACACTCAAACGGGAGCCAGCGTGCCGCCCTCGGCTTCGAGCCCAGCCGCGACAACGCGACCAGTCAATCCGCAGGCTGAAGATCTCCTGGTGCGAGCGCGGTATCTCAGTGTGCGGACGACCAAAGAAGACAATCAACGCGTCACCGAACTGCTCGAGCAGGCGATCGCGCTGGATCCGGGTTTTGCCGCGGCGTATGGGGAACTGGCCTCTGCCTACGTCACTCGCCTGGCATATGTCACCCCAGACGAGAGTCGGGAACTCGAACAGAAGGCCTTCTCCATGGCGCACAAGGCCTTGTCGATCGACGCCAATGCGCCCGAAGGATACATAGGCCGCGGCGACCTGCTGTGGACCCGATCGCATCGCTTCGCACACGAAAGCGCGGTTCAACAGTTCCGTCACGCGCTGGCGCTGAACCCGCGTTCAGACGAGACACACAGGCGGCTGGCACGCGTCTTCGTTCACATCGGTTTCTTCAAGGAGGCCATTCATCACGCGAGCACGGCGCTGACGATCAATCCGAGCAACGCGCAGGCTCTGAACTCGCGCGCCCAGGCACTGTTGTGGATGGGGAACGACGAAGAGGCCCTGGCGATACTGTCGAGCGTGCCTGGACCTGTGCTGCCGGAACTCGTGGACGCAAACGTGGTGTTCGCCCTGTCTCGGCTGAACCGGCGAGAGGACGCGTGGAACCATCTCGAACGGGCGAAGCGCAAACACCCGACCGATCTGGACGGCACGCTCACAGGCGCGGAATCACTGCTGCTTGCCGACTCCGACCCGGTCGCTGCGCAGAAGCTGATTGATGGTTTGAGTCAGCGTCACGCGACGAACCCCTCGCATCATGCCGCGTATTTCGCGGCGGCTGCGTCGGCCCGGATGCGACGTACAGCGCAAGCCGTACAGTGGCTTCGCGAGGCATCTGAAACCGGCTTTCCCTGCTACCCGCTCTTCGAGCGCGACTCCAATCTGGACCCTATCCGCAAGGAGCCCCAGTTCCAACGGTTCATGGCGGAGATGGCGGAACGCTGGGCGTCCCTGCGTAAAGCGCTCCTCTCGAGCTAGAGCCTGGCGAAGCGTTCGGTCTCCTCGATCAAGGCACTGCGGATCGCTGGCTCTGTCATCGAGTGGCCGGCGTTCGGCACGACGACGAGCTTCGCCTCGGGCCAGGCGCGATGGAGGTCCCAGGCCGATCGAATCGGACAGACGACGTCGTACCGTCCTTGCACGATGACGCCGGGGATCCTTCTGATCTTGCGGACGTCACGCAGGAGCTGATCGTCGCGCTTCAGGAAGCCCCGGTTCACGAAGTAGTGAGCCTCGATGCGGGCGAACGCATCGGCAAACCTGCCGCCGCCGAACTTCTTCACGAGCGCCGGATCGAACAAGAGCTTGCTCGTGCTCCCCTCCCAGATTGCCCACGCGCGCGCGGCCTTCAGCCGCACGCGCCGGTCGGGGCTGGTGAGGCGTTTGTAGTACGCCTTCATCATGTCGCCCCGCTCGCGCTGGGGGATCGGGGCCAGATACCGCTCCCAGGCGTCGGGAAAGATCTCGCTCGCCCCCTTCTGATAGAACCAGAGTAGCTCGCTTCGACGCAGCAGGAAGATGCCGCGCAGCACCAGCGCCTTGCAGCGATCCGGGTGCGCCTGGGCGTAGGCCAGCGAAAGAGTGCTGCCCCAGCTCCCGCCGAACACGACCCACCGGTCGATGCCCAGGTGCTCGCGCAGCTTCTCGATGTCCGCCACGAGATTCCAGGTCGTGTTCTCCCGGAGCTCCGAGAAGGGTCTGCTCTTGCCGCAGCCGCGCTGATCGGGCAGCACGATGCGCCATTTCTTCGGGTCGAAATACCGGTGGTAGACGGGATCGATGCCGCCGCCAGGGCCGCCGTGCAGGAAGACCAGCGGCTTGCCGCGCGGGTTCCCGCATTCCTCGAAGTGGATCGTGTGCAGCTTCGAAACCTTGAGATACCCGGAGCTATACGGCTTCGTCCTGGGAAAGAGTTCTCGCAGGCCCTTCGTTGGCGGCTTCATGCCGCAAAGCTACCACGTACCTCTTTCCCGACAGGCTCCCGGCAGGCGGGGCGAAGCCCCGCCGTCAGTTCACTTCTTCGGCTTGAACGCGTCTTTGACCTGCCTCTCGATGCTCTTGTAATTCTTCGAGAGGGTCTGCTCTTCTTCCTTGGTCAAGATTCGAAAGGGTACGCGCACGAGGCTTTTCTCGAACTTCACGTTGAGCCAATGCTGGCCGTAGGCGATACCGCCCGGGATACGAAAATAGAGACGACCGAGACAGGCGCGGTCGTCGCTGAGATCCACCACGTCGTACGGAAGCGACCGGGAGCCCAGCTCGGGAAAGAAAAGGATGGCGCACGGCCGGCTCGCGCCCACAGGAAAGTAGTTGATCGAATCGCGCTGGACCTTCGCCCGTTGCTGAATGGCCTGCGGGTTCCCCTCCCGCTGCTCGATGACGGTCGCCAGGGGGATCGTCTTGCCATCAGGCGTCTCGAGCGATAGGGCGTCACGCGTCAACCTGTAGTCCGGCACGTTGTCGAGCAGCGTCATGCCGACCTCGAGGAGCATCCATTCTTCGCCGATCGAACGGTTGGAAGCCTGGTATCCCAGGATCACGTAGCCTTCGTTGTTGTACGAGGCCCGGACGAACTTGCCCTCCATCGTCATGACCTGCGGTACGCCGGGCTGGGGTATCTGCACGATCGGCTTTTCCTGGCTCTGGGCATCGCCCTTCGCCTGCAGGGGCCAGAGGGACATCAGCCCGACGAAGGCCACTGATAGTGCACGCCTGCTGTTCATACCTTCTCCTTCCCCGCCGCTTCGGTGGGTGCGCCAGCAACTAAGGCAAGGAGTAGACCAGCACAACCGTTGGATTTGGCCGCAATGTCGCTATTCGGTCCTCGTCCAGCTTCAACAGGTGGTGAGAGTCACCATCCGCGGTGAGCGGTGCCTGGCGGCGGGCGAATAAGATTCGATATGCGTCGGTGGGGCGTCGCGCTCTACGTACTGCTGTGCCTGATCTGGGGGTCCACGTGGCTGGTCATCAAGATCGGCTACGGGGGACTTGGTCCGTTCAACGTCGCGGCGCTCCGGTTCTTTATCGCCGGAGTCGTAATGACCCTCGCCGCGTGGCTGACGCGAGCGCGATGGCCCCGAGGAGAGCGGGAGTGGATGGCCGTGGCGGTGGTGGGGCTGCTGATGTTCGCCGCGGACTACGGCCTGATCTATTGGGCGGAGCAGTACATCGAGAGTGGCCTGACCGCGGTGCTCTTCGCCACCCTGCCGCTGATGACGCTCTTCGTCGCGCGAGCGTATCTGCCGGGCGAACGTATCACGGCCCGGAAACTCACCAGCTCGTTGCTGGCCCTCGTCGGCACGATGGCCCTCTTCGCCGACCGGCTGCGCCTGGATTCCGGCGCCGTCACACCGATGCTGGCAGTGCTCGCCGCTACGGTCTGTGCCGCCATTGCGAGCGTCGTCAGCAAGCGTGATGCGCACGACCTGCCAGCGGCCACGCTGAACGCTCCGTCGATGCTCATCGGCGCCTTGGCGCTACTCGCCGCCTCGCTGGCGCACGGCGATGGCTTTCAGTTCCCACGCGACGCGGGCACGTGGGCCGCGATCGCGTACCTGTCGGCCGCCGGCACCGTGCTCGCCTTCTTCATCTACTTTTCGCTGCTCAAGACGTGGACCGTGATGAGCCTCGCCTTCATTTCGGTATTCACACCGGCGATTGCGCTGCTGCTCGGCTTCGTCTTTCTAGACGAACGTCCGAGCCAGTGGACCGTGGGCGGCTCGATCCTGATTCTCCTGGCCATCGCACTGGCGGCCGGGCAGGACCGTGTGAGCGCCGCTCCTTGAACAGGAGCGGACGCTCCTTACCAGGAGCGACTGGGCCGGCGGCTGGCCCGTTCGACTCTGGCCGGATTCCAGATCTCTCCGCAGCCCTGGCAGCGCCAGTACGTCTCAGGCGTGATCACCTTGGCGAGCGTGCCCACGGCCCTCGAACCGCAGGCTGGACACGACTCAGGCTTCAAGGTGGCAGGTTTTTCGCGTTCGCTTTCTGATCGTCGGTCCGGAATTGCCTGACCTTTGTATGACGTGAGCATCTGATACCTCTAACGCGGGGCTCTGTTCCATTGCGGCGTTCCACACACGAAGACCGTGCAGAAACCGACCCGCCTGGCTTTGGTGAGGAGCGCCCTGACTGCGATCAGGCTCAGGAAAGCTGGAAAGGAACCTCTATTCTAGCACGTCCGTTCCGCCAATCGCGTAACGTGATCGAACACACGGGCGGAGCTTGCGGCCATCAGCGAGGAGCGTAGACTGGTCGTGTGATTGACGCGGGCGACTACGAGCTCGAGCGTTCGGACGAGGCGATGTTCACGCCTCCGCCAACGCGTTCGACGAACCGCGTTGTGTGGGCGACTGCCCTGGTGGCAGCGATCGCCGTCGCGGGCGGAGTCTGGTACGTCACGTCTCGGAGACAAGCCTCACCTCAAGCCGCAAACGTGCCGGCCGCTCCGCAAGCGACGGCGCCGGAACGCCCCGAGGGCCCGATTGTGAAGGCTGCAGACATCGATCTGCCGCCGCTGGCGCAGACCGACCCGATCGTGAGTGAGCTCGTTGCGCGCCTGTCGTCGCATCCAACGATTGCGGCCTGGCTCGCCACGAAAGGGCTCATCACCAACTTTACGACAGTGACGCTCAACATCGCGGAAGGGCGGGCGCCGACAGGACTCCTGCGGCCGATTGCACCGCAAGGACGGTTCGGGACGACGAGCCCTGGTGAGGAACTGCTCGTGGACCCTCGCAGCTACGAGCGGTACAACCCCCATGGAGACGCGATCGCCGCGCTCGACTCCGTGGGCACGGCCAGCTTGTACCTGACCCTCAAGCCGCGCATCACCGATGCGTACCGGGAGCTCGGGCATCCGGAGGGCGATTTCGATCGCGTGCTCGAACGTGCGATCGGCGTGCTGCTGCAGACGCCGGCACTCGACGAGAAGGCCGCGCTGCATCGCAAGGGCGTGACCTACGCGTACAGTGACCCGATGCTCGAGTCACTCCCGAGGGCGCAGAAACAGCTTCTGCGCATGGGCCCGCGGAATGGTCAGATCGTTCGCGGCAAGCTGCAGGAAATCGCCGAGCTTCTCAAGCTGCGCCCTTGACCGGGACTCACATCGACATCGGGCGCGGCTGCCGCTCCTTGGTGAGGGTCGCGACCAGCTCCACCAACAGCTCGAGATCGACGGGCTTGACCAGATGCGCATCGAAACCGGCCGCCGCGGACGCCTCGCGATCGCTTGGTTGGCCGTAGCCGGTCACCGCTATCAGGGAGATCGGCGCTGTCGCGGCTGTATCCCGAAGCCGCCTGGCCAGCTCGTATCCGCTCATCACGGGTAGCCCGACGTCGAGCAGCGCGACATCGGGGACACGCTCCGCGACGGCCGCGAGTGCTCCTGGAGCGTCGAAGGCGACCTGCGTCGTGTATCCGAGCTCCGACAACACATCCGCCAACATCTGCGCGGAGTCGCGATTGTCGTCCACGACCAGAACGCGACCAGACCCTGACGATCTCGCCGTGACCGCCGGGCTGGTCTCCTCGCGGCGCGCGTCGAGCGGCATCGGAACATAAGGCAGGCGCACGGTGAACGTGCTGCCCCGGCCGCGCCCTTCGCTGGACACGGCCACCGTGCCGCCGTGCAGAGAGACCAGGCTTTTCACGATGGCCAGGCCCAGACCCAGGCCGCCGTGCGAGCGATCCAACGCCTGGGTTGCCTGGGTGAACACCTCGAACACCCTCAACTGCATCTCCGGTTCGATCCCGATACCGCTGTCCCGAACGGTGATCACGATGGACTCTGCGTCGCGTGCCGCCGTGACCTCGATCGACCCACTGGGCTCGGTGTATTTCGCCGCGTTCGTCAAGAGGTTCGACACCACTTGCGCGATACGGTCCTGGTCCGCGTGAATCGAGCACCCTTCCGGCGGCACCCGGATATCGAGCGTGTGCCGCCGCTCTTCGAGCAGGGGGCTGACGGTCTCCACGGCGCTGCTGACGATATCGGCCAGCTCGACGTGTTGCTTCTTCAGCTCGATCTTCCCCCTGGTGATGCGAGAGACGTCCAACAGGTCGTCCACCAGACTGACGAGGTGCCCCACCTGCCGTTCGATGATCGTCCGCTCGCGCTCGGCCGCGTCGACGCCGCGCACCCGCATCAGCTGCAGCGCGGTCAGGATCGGCGACAGCGGATTGCGAAGCTCATGACTGAGCATCGCAATGAACTCGTCCTTCGCTCGATTCGCACGTTCCGCCTGCCGACGTGCGTTCGTGAGCTCCGTGACTTCGACCGCCACGACCGCGATCGCGTCAACCCGCCCGTCGTCGTCCAGAATCGGCTGATAGGCGAACTTGAAGGACGCCTCCTCCGCCGCCCCGTCGGGGCCCCGAGCGAGGGTGACCTGGAAGGAACTGGCCGTAAACGGCGCCCCCGATTCACGGACACGGTCGAGCACGTGCTTGACACCCTGGTCGGCAAGTTCCGGCAGCGTGTCGAGCACGGGTGTGCCGAGAATCGGACGGCGCCCCACGAGTTCGAGGTACGGTTCGTTGGCGAACTCGTAGACGTAGTCAGGCCCGCGCAGAATCGCCAGTGCGACCGGCGCCTGCTTGAGGATCTGCTCGAGACGGCGCGCGTGCAGCGCCTGCGCGGCGCGGATCTCCGCGCGCAGGATCTGCGCGTCCACCCGCCCCCGCAGTTCCCTCGCCGAGAACGGCTTGACCAGGTAGTCGCTGGCGCCTGCCTGCATGCCCTCGATACGCGCCTCTTCGCCGGCCCGGGCCGACAGCAGAATCACCGGCACGTCGGCGGTCATGGGGTCCGCGCGAAGTTCCCGAATCAGCTCGAATCCGTCGAGACCAGGCATCATCACATCGGCCAGGACCAGCGCGGGACGGCGCTGTCGCGCCGCTTCGAGCGCCGAAATGCCGTCGGGACAGGCGTCCACGATCCAGCGATCGGAGAGCAGGCGCTGCACGTACTCACGCATGTCCGCGTTGTCGTCGGCCAGCAGGATGCGTGTGGTCTCGGTCGACGCGCGCTCGGACGGGGCCGAGCCTTCGGCCCGTGACCCGTGTTCGCGGCTCGGCATCCAGCGCAGCGCCTCCGTGACGTACAGCTGGGAACTCACGGCACTGGGCTCGTCTGCCGACAACTGGTGCACACGCTCGCTGGCCAGATGTGCCATGCCGGTCGGGATGATCACCGTGAACGTGGTGCCCGCGTTCAATTTGCTGGTCGCGTGCACGGTGCCGCCATGCATCTTGGCCAGCTCGCTCACGAGAGCGAGGCCGATGCCCGAACCCTCGTGCGTGCGCGCGCGGGTGCCCTGCACACGGTGAAAGCGCTCGAACAGGTGTGGGATCTCCTGGTCGGGAATCCCGACGCCGCTATCTCGCACGCGCAGCTCCACGGAGGTGGCGTGCTCATGGAGCGACAGATGGACCGACCCGTCGAACGTGAACTTCAGCGCGTTCGAGAGCAGGTTGAGAACGATCTTCTCCCACATCTCCCGATCCACGAAGACCGGCTGCGACAGGGGTGGACACTCGACCGTGAAATCGACTCCAGCATGCGTGAACGCGGATCGAAACGTGCTGGCGATCTCGGCCGTGAAATGCGACAGGTCGGTCGGCACGTAGCGCGCATCCGATCGGCCGGCTTCGATCCGCGAGAAATCCAGGAGCGTGTTCACCAGCTTCAGCAGGCGCAGTTCGTTGCGATGGACCATGTCCAGAGCGTCGCCCGCGAGCACTCGTTCCGGTGATGCCAGGGCTTCTTCGGTCGGCCCGAGCATGAGCGTGAGCGGCGTCCGGAACTCGTGGCTCACGTTGCTGAAGAAAACCGTCTTGGCCCGATCCAGCCGGGCAAGGGCTTCGGCACGCCCCCTCTCCTCTTCGTACGCACGGGCATTCGCCAGCGCGGTGCCGAGCTGGTCGGCGACCAGTTCCAGGAACACCCGGTACTGGTCGTCAAAGGGCCGTTGCGAATTGAGGCCGACGATCAGCTGTGCGGTGTGCGTCCCCGCGTTCGAAGACACCAGGGGAAGGTTCTTGACCAGGTCTGGCGACGACCGCGCCAATTGCTCCTCCGCATGAGGTGTACAGCTCTGAAGCTCACCATCCACATAGGCGAGCGCAAACGTGACGTCCTGCGGCTTTGCGGCAAGCGTCTCGACGGCGAGCACACACGCGTCGCGCCTCGTCCGCGCAGTGGTATTGCGCTCGGCGAGTTCCTTCAGCAGCGCCATGCGCCGCTCGCCGACCACACGCTCCGTGGTTTCGGTCACGATGCAATAGACACCCCCGACCTCGCCCGACTCGACGCGCACGGGATCGTAGGAGACGTCGAAGTAGGTCTCTTCGAGAAACCCGTGACGCTCGAGCTGAAACAGCAGGTCCTTCCCCCAGAACGCCTCGCCGGTGCGAACCACTCCTGCCAACAGCTCGTGCAGCACGCTGTCCCAGATCTCGCTCCACGCTTCTCGACCAGAAAGCCCGAGTGCGTGCGGGTGCTTCGCTCCGAACACGGGACGGTAGGCGTCGTTATAGAGAACGGTGAACTCGCGACCCAGAAGAGGATGATCTGGGCCTTGGACGGGAGCAGCATGCTCACCGTATGCGGAGACTCTGCGGCCATGTGTCCGCAGGGCCCAGAGGCGTCTTCGACCAATCCAGGTCGCGCATCCGCCCGCCCATCTCTCCGCCGCCGTGCAGAAATGTGAGGGTCGGGTCGCGCGGGGAGGTGCTCTCGCGCATGCGAACCAATTATGCCGCACGCTCCACACTCGATCGTCGCTCGTGAATTGAAGACGGTGGAGACCCAGCTCTACCGTGGGGCGCGCAAGGGCGTGACCTTAGCAGGGAATGGAGACGATCGGATCGCTATGCGTCCACGTGATAGCGATCTTGTCGTTTGGTCCCCCACCGCTGTTATTCCCACCCCAACATCCCGAGCGGTCGTAGGTGGGATAACCCGCGGCGCTGATTCTCAGCTGAAAGGCCTGACCACTGGAGCTCCGGGTAGTCCGGAGTACGAAGTTCCCATTGCCGTCCGCCGTCGCAGTCGCCGAGTCCAGAGAGGTCGAGACGACGGCGCCGGCCTGCGGGATCCACATAGGTGTCGGCCGCAAACGGGCCGTTGGGGTTCGACGGACCCTGCAACACCCGGCCCCAAATCTGGCCGCGGATTTCCCTAAAATCGCCGCCATCCGGACCTGCCGGAGACCCCGAGCAGCTCACGCAGCAGGCGACGGCAAAAGCCATCATGGCGAGACGGACACCCATGGTCGATCCAGCTCCTTAGCCGCACATGCACGAAAAGGCGGCTACAGAACTTATCGGCCTGGTATCGGAACTGTATAGCTCGCGATCTGCGGCGGCTTCCGTAGAACTGCCAGCATCGACCGCTTCACCGACCCGTGGACCCATGAGTGCTCGTCGAATCCCATCGCGGCCAGCGCGGTGAGCTGCGCGTGATAGGCGTCGCTCTCGTCTGCGCCATGCCGCAGATGCCATTCCTCGTGCACGAGAATGCTGGCGATCTTGGCCACGGCTTCGCGCGCGCCGCATTTGTTGCGTGCCCGAGCCGCCTCGCGGAAGGCCGGCGACGACGTGATGACGTGGATGGTTCCGGGATCGCGAGTCACGTAGCCCTCTACAATCCGCGAGCTGGCAAACGGAGCCGCGTCCACGAGATTGATGGGGTGAAAGTGACGCTCCGAGCGCCCCAGCATCGACAAGGCGCACACGACGATTGTGGCGGCGCTCCACACGACAAGCCTCCCGCGCGGCGGGCCGGCGGGTCCGTATACTGAGCGGAGTCCGGCTCGCCACGTCACGTAGCGGGTTGCGATCAGGGGTGTCGCCGCGTTGCCGCGCGACGGCGCCCCGCCCTTCGTTCTCTACTTACCCATAACGCCCAGACCGGCAGATGGTTACTGGCTGAAATGACGATTTGTCGGCTTTGACGCATCGACCGCGAAAAAGTTGGCTCCAACTTTCGCCAAAAGGAACGCAACGTCCGATATCGAACGGTCGTCCCACTGATGAACGCGCGGCCCATTGATAGACACGCGTACAGAGCGAAATGTTTCAGCTCTTGCTACCATCGCCGCATGCGCGCGACAGCTCTCGCTCTCCTGACGGCGGTGGCGCTTACCAGCGCCCCGCACGCCCAGACACCGGCTGAGCCCGACTGGAAGGCCGTCGAGGCGGAAACGCTGCGGCACTTCCAGGCGCTCGTCCAGTTCGACACCAGCGATCCGCCCGGCAACGAGAAGCCGGCGGCCGACTACCTGAAGAGCGTGCTCGAGCGCGAGGGCCTGGCGGTCGAGATCTACGCGCGCGAGCCCAACAGGCCCAACGTGGTGGCGCGCATCAAGGGCAACGGTCGCAAGCGGCCGCTGCTCATCATGGGCCACACCGACGTCGTGAACGTGGACCCCAAGAAGTGGACGCATCCGCCGTTCGGCGCGGTGCGCGACGGCGGCCATATCTACGGCCGCGGCACGGTGGACGACAAGGACAACGTCACGGCGGCGCTGATGGTGATGCTCTTGCTCAAGCGCGCCAACGTGCCGCTGGACCGCGACGTGATCTTCCTGGCGGAGTCGGGAGAAGAGGGCACCACTCGCGTCGGCATCGAGCTGATGACCAATCAGCACTTCGCGGCCATCGACGCGGAGTTCTGCTACGGCGAAGGTGGCGGCGTCACGCGCCAGGCCGGTCAGGTCCGCTACGCATCCGTTCAGACCGTGGAGAAGATCCCGCGCGGCATCGACCTCATCTCCCGCGGCATCTCGGGCCATGGCTCGGTGCCGCTGACCACGAACGCGGTGGCGCACCTGGCCGGCGCCGTCGCCCGCGTCGCGGCGTGGCGGCCGCCCATTACGCTCAACGACACCACGGCCGCGTACTTCAAGCGGCTCGCGGCTCTGTCGCCACCCGAGGTGGCAAAGCACTACCGCGACGTCATGAGCCTCGATCCGAAGATCTCGGAACCTGCCGATACCTGGCTGCTCCAGAACGAGCCGCGCCACGCGTCGATGCTGCGCACGTCCGTTTCACCCAACATCATCCAGGGCGGCTACCGAAACAACGTCATTCCGTCCGAGGCACGCGCCACGCTCGACGTGCGGTTCACCGCCCGACGAGGACCCGAAGCGGTTCCTGGAGCAGGTCAAGAAGGTGGTGAACGATCCGGCCGTGGAGGTGGTGTTCAACGGGTGGCCGGCGGCCGAAAGCGGTATGCGGCCCGGCGGTATGTCCCGGCTGGATACCGATGCCTACAAGGTGCTCGAAGCGGCCGTGACGAAGCACTACGCCACCGTCACGCTGCCGACGATGAGCACCGGCGCCACGGATATGTCGTTCCTGCGCGCCAAGGGCGTCCAGTGCTACGGCGTCGGACCGGCCGGCGACATGGAGGACGGTCCCAAGGGCTTTGGCGCGCACAGCGACCAGGAACGCATCCTTGAATCGGAGCTCCACCGCTTCGTGCGTTTCCACTGGGACATCGTGGTGAATCTCGCCCGCGCCGGCGCCGCGCCGCGCTAGAGATCCGTTCCTCGGCCGAATGCCCGGAGGCGCGATATGAGCAAGGGCGTGTTCGTGGTGGTTTCGCTGCTGGTCTGCATGGGCGGCTCGGCCGCTCCGGCCCAGGAGGGCCATCCCCTGACCGGCACGTGGTCCGGCGATTGGGGTCCCTCCACCGCATCCAGAACGCACATCACGATGGTGATGGCCTGGGACGGCAAGACGGTCACCGGCACGATCAACCCGGGACCCGACGCCGTGCCGGTGGCGGCGATTCTGCTGGACGTCACCAACTGGACGATTCGCTTCGAGGCCACGAGGAAGACGTCCGGCGCAGCCGAGTCGATTGCGGCGGAAGGCAAACTCGACGACATCGCCTCGGCGCACCGGACCATCTCCGGTACTTGGCGGCAAGGTGCCGCCAAGGGCGACTTCAAGCTGACACGAGACTGATGATGCGGCGCCTGTGTCTGCTGGCGTGCGGCGTAACGCTCGGCGTCGTGCCGTCCACGCCGCTCCTGGCACAGCGTCCGGGGTCTGCTGTCTACGAGACGGAGCGCCAGCTTCAGCTTGAAGGGCCTGTGACCCGAATCGAGTGGTCCACTCCGAATGCCTTCATCTTCGTGGATGCGCGTGATGCCGCCGGCGTGGTCGTCAACTGGGCGATTCAAACCGCGAGCCCGCTCGAGCTCTCGCGAGGCGGCTGGAAGCGGAGCGCGCTGCAGGTCGGGAACGTCGTGACGGTCGAGGCTTCACCCGCGCACGGCACGAGCCGGCAGGCCCTGGCGCGCTCCATCGTGGTGAAAGCCTCGGGCCGGCGGCTCTTCACGGCGCGCGCCGCGACACGTGCCGCCGCCAGCACGGCGCCCGCCCCACGATGGCCCGACGGGCGCGTCCGCCTTGGCGCAGCCCCCGGTCAGAAGGGCTACTGGGGCGCTCCCAGCGCCAGGGCGCTCGTGGAGAACACCAGCACACCCGTCCGGGTGAACGACGACGGGCTGCTGGTGAACCTCGCCGACGCCGATCGCGTCGCGCCGATGCAGCCGTGGGCCAAGGCCCTCTATCTGCACCGCCAGCGCACGCGGCTCAAGGACGATCCGCTCGCGCGATGCATGCCGCCCGGGGGGCCCCGGCAGTTCCTCATGCCGAACGGCTTCCAGCTCGTCGAGCAACCCGCGCTGCGCCGGATCCTTGTCCTGATGGGCGGCGGCAACCGCAACTGGCGCGTCATACACACCGACGGGCGTCCCGAGGAACCCGCCGCCGAGGCGGTCCTCACCTTCTACGGCACCTCGGTCGGCCGCTGGGAGAAGGACACGCTGGTGGTCGAGTCCACCGGCTACAACGAGCGGTTCTGGTTTACGAGCGGCGGGCTGCCCCACACCGAAGCGCTGCGCCTGGTCGAGCGCTTCTCGCGCCAGAACCTCGGCACGCTTCGCTACGAGGTCACGGTTGACGATCCCCGCACCTACACGCGCGCCTGGACCGGCGGCTGGACGGTGCAGTGGGTGCCGAACGAAGACATCCAAGAGTCGTTCTGCGAGGACAACCCCGAGCTCACCTTCGTACGCTGAATGGAGACGATCATGAGAGGGCACGCGATTCGTCTACTGACACTGGCGGCCTGGTTCGCGCTGGGCGCCGTGGCGCTGCGGCCCATCACTCCTTCGAGGCCGAGTTCGACCCCAACAACGTCATCACCATCACGGGCGTCGTGACGAAGCTGGACTGGATCAACCCGCACGCCTTCGTCTACCTGGATTCCAAGTCGGCCGCCGGTGAGGTCAAGCGCTACAAGATCGAGATGGGCCCGCCCTATGCGCTCGTGCGTGGCGGCTGGAAGCGGGACACCCTGAAGGTCGGCGACACGGTAACCGTCGAAAGCGCCGCGCTGGCCAAGGACGGCAGCGACTCGGCCGGCTCGTTGCCGACGACGCAGATGAAGCTGGCCACCGGCCAGAAGCTCCCGATGAGGTAGCCGATGGCGGACCCCCGCGCGCGACCGCGCTCGTCCTGGCGGCCTGGCTGCTGCCCTCGCTCGCGATCGGCCAGACCGCCGCGGCTCCCACGCCCCGGTGGCCGAATGGCCGCGTGAACCTGGGCTCGACACCGGATCAGAAAGGCTTTTGGGAGATTCGGCCGGGGCTGGGCGGCACGCCCGCGCGCGGCCGATATCCCGCTCCAGCCGTGGGCCCGCGCCCTGGCTGCGTACCGCGTCTCGCGAACAGACCTGCACCCGCCGCTCGTTCGCTGCCAGCCGGGCGGCGGGCCGGCCTTTTTCAACGCGCCGGGCTTCGAAATCGTGGACGCGCCGGAGGAGCAGCGGATCTTCATCCTCAACATCGCCGGAGCGCACTCCTGGCGCGTCATCTACATGGACGGGCGGCCGCATCCCACCGGCGACGACCTTCGGCCCACCTACTTCGGCCACTCGGTCGGACGCTGGGACGGCGACACGCTGGTGGTGGACACGGTGGGCTTCAACGAGAAGCAGTGGCTGGCGGGCGTCTACCCGACCACGGAGAGGCTGCATCTCACCGAGCGGTTCACGAGGCCCGACGTGCGGACGCTGACCTACGAAGCGACCATCGACGACCCCGGCGCCTACACCGCCCCGTGGTCGATCCGCTGGACCATCAACGAAAAATCGAAGTCCTCCTGGATCGCCGGCGGCGAGATCTTCGAGTACATCTGCCAGGGCGAATAGCCAAAGGAATCGCCAAAGGAGGACGAGCGTGGCCCAGGTGTCGATCACGGTCAACGGTCGAGTCCGCAAGGCGCAGGTCGAGCCCCGGCTGCTGCTCGTCCACTTCCTGCGCGAGCACCTGCTCCTCACCGGCACGCACGTCGGCTGCGACACCAGCCAGTGCGGCGCGTGCACGGTGCTCGTGGACGGGCGCAGCGCGAAGTCGTGCACGATGTTCGCGGTGCAGGCCGATGGCAGCGAGATCACCACCATCGAGGGGCTGGCCAAGGACGGCCAGCTGCACCCGCTGCAGGAAGGCTTCTGGGAGGAGCACGGCCTGCAGTGCGGCTACTGCACCCCCGGCATGATCATGTCGGCCGTGAACCTGCTGCAGGACAACCCCAAGCCGAGCGAACAGCAGATCCGCGAGGGCATCTCCGGCAACTTCTGCCGCTGCACCGGCTACCAGCACATCGTCAACGCCATCCAGCACGCAGCGAGCAGGGGATAAGCGATGGCCACCACTCCCACCCCCGTGCTCCCGAAGCTCGTCGGCTCGCGCATCAAGCGGCGCGAGGACCCACGTCTCATCCAGGGCCGCGCCACCTATGTGGACGACCTGAAGATCGCCGGGATGCACCACCTGGCCTTCAAGCGCAGCGACATCGCCCACGGCCGGATCAAGTCCATCGACGTCAGCGCAGCGCAGGCGATGGAAGGCGTGGAAGCCGTCTTCACCGGCACGCAACTGGTAGATCTGATCCCACCGATGCCGGTCGGCACGCCGTACCGGTCGCCGGAGCATCGCGCGATCGCGACAGACACCGTCCGCTACGCGGGCGAACCCGTGGCCGTGGTCGTCGCACGTGATCGGTACCTGGCGCGCGATGCGGCGGACGCCATCGTGGTGACCTACGACCCGCTGCCGGTGGTGGTGGATCCCGAGCTGGCCATGACCGGCAAGCCGACGCTCGTGCACGAGGGGTTCCCGAACAACCTCCTGCTGGACAGCATTCCAGGCGGCACGGGGCGGCCGGCGGCACGGTGGACGACTCGGCGATCGACAAGGCCTTCGCCGCGGCCGACGTCGTGATCTCGCAGCGCATGGTCAATCACCGCCTGGCGCCGAGTGCCATGGAGCCGCGCGGCGTGGTGGCGCACTTCGAGCCAGGCAAGGGCACGATGACCATCTGGTCGTCGACGCAGAATCCCCACGTCCTGCGGTCGATCATCGCGGCGATGTTCGGCATGGGCCAGGACCAGGTGCGCGCGGTCGCTCCGGAAGTGGGCGGTGGGTTCGGCGCCAAGATCAACGTCTACGGCGAAGAGTTCGTGGCGGCGGCGCTGTCCCGGAAGCTGGAGCTGCCGATCAAGTGGATCGAAGACCGGTCCGAGGCGTTCGTGGCCACCATCCACGGCCGCGACATCCTCGGCTACGTGGACCTGGCGGCGAAGCGCGACGGCACCGTGCTGGGGCTGAAGCTGCGGCTGATTGCCGACGTCGGCGCCTACAACATGCTGTTCACGGCGATGATCCCGACGCTGACGATGCTGATGGCCAACGCCACCTACGACATCCCGGCGATTCGGGTCACGCTGAGCGAGGTCTTCACCAACAAGACACCCACCGATGCCTATCGCGGCGCCGGCCGTCCCGAAGCCACCTACTTCGTGGAGCGCGCGATGGACCTGCTGGCACGCGAGCTGGGCATGGAGCCCGCCGACGTGCGGCGGAAAAACTTCATCAAGCCGGACCAGTTCCCGTACCAGACGCAGATGGGCGCGGTCTACGACTCAGGCGACTACGAGAAGGCGCTCGACCACGCGCTGAAGGTCGCCGACTGGGCGCAGCTGAAACGCGAGCGCGACGCCGCCCGGGCAGAGGGTCGCGTGGTCGGCATCGGGCTGGCGATGTACGTGGAGGTCTGCGGGCTGGGGCCCTCCTTTCTCCTGCCCACCGGCGGCTGGGAGCATGCGCAGGTCACCGTGGAGCGCGACGGCCGGATCAGCGCCACCACCGGCGCGTCGCCGCACGGCCAGGGCAACGAGACCACCTTCGCGCAGATGCTCGCCGACCAGTTCGGCGTGCCGATCGAGCACATCACCATCCACCACGGCGACACCGCGGTCGCCAAGCAGGGCATCGGCACGTTCGGCAGCCGATCGCAGGCCGTGGGCGGTGCGGCCATCCATTTGGCCGGCGGCAAGGTGAAGACCAAGATGGCCAGATTCGCCGCGGCCCTGCTCGAAGCGCACGAAGACGACCTCGTGTTCGAGAACGGCCGCGTCTCAGTGGCCGGCGCGCCGGCGTCCGGCAAGTCGTTCGCCGAGGTGGCGTCGTACGCCTACGTGCCGGTGCCGCTGCCACAGGGACTCGAACCCGGGCTGAGCGAGGAGGCCTTCTTCGAACCGACCAACGCCACCTATCCCTTCGGGTGCCACATCTCGATGCTCGAGATCGATCGCGACACCGGCGAGCCCAAGCTGCTGAAGCTCGTGGCCGTGGATGACGCCGGAAACCTGGTGAACCCGCTGATCGTCGAGGGCCAGATTCACGGCGGCCTGGCCCAGGGGATCGGCCAGGCGATGATCGAGGAAGTGGTCTACAACGAGGACGGCCAGCTCGTCACCGGCTCGTTCATGGACTACGCGATGCCGCGCGCCACCGACTTCCCGATGTTCGAGCTGAACAACACCGTGACGCCGACACCGGTCAATCCGCTGGGCGCCAAAGGCGTCGGCGAGGCCGGGACGCTCGGGTCGACGCCGTGCATCGTCTCGGCGGCCGTGGACGCGCTGAGCCCGTTCGGCGTCAAACACATCGACATGATGCTGCGGCCGGAAAAGCTGTGGCGCGTCATCCAGGGAGGCCGTGGCCTCCAGGAGGCCGGGCGTGATTCCCACGACGTTCGACTACCAGCGCGCCACGTCGCTCGACGACGCCATTGCCAAGCTGACGGCGGCCGGCGGCGACGCCAAGCTGCTGGCCGGCGGGCACAGCCTGGTGCCGCTGATGAAGCTGCGGCTCAGCGAGCCCAAGTCGCTCGTGGACATCGGGCGGCTCAAGGACCTGGCCGGCGTGCGCGAGAAGGACGGCGCGATCCAGATCGGCGCCGCGACCACGCACCACGAGGTCGCCACCTCAGCGCTGCTCAAGGGGCAATGCCCGATGCTGGCCGAGGCCGCCGGCGAGATCGGCGACCAGCAGGTGCGCAACCGCGGCACGCTCGGCGGCAGCCTGGCCCACGCCGATCCGGCAGCGGACTACCCGGCGGTGATGCTGGCGCTCGACGCGGAGATCCACGTCAAGGGCCCGAACGGCTGGCGCAAGATCCGCGCGGCGGACTTCTTCCAGAACCTGTTCACCGTGGACCTGGGCCCGAACGAGATCATCGCCGGCGTGCAGTTCGCGCCGGCGCAATCGGGCGCCTACGCCAAGCTGCACCAGCGCGCGTCGCACTTCGCGATCGTCGGCGTGGCCGCGATGCTCGAGGTGGACGGCGGCACGATCCGATCGGCGCGCGTGGGCCTGACCGGCGCCAGCACGCACGGCGTGCGGTTGACCCCGGTCGAGCAGGCGCTGGCGGGCAAGCCGGCGACCACCGAAACGATCGCGGCGGCGGCGCAGATTGCCGGCGCGGACCTGGAGACGGTGAACAGCGACATCCACGCCAGCGAGGAGTATCGTCGCGCGATGATCCCGGTGTTCACCAAGCGCGCGCTGGAACGGGCGCTCGAGAGAGCGTCGCTCTGAACTAGACCTTGGTCGCCAGGCAGGCGAAGAAACGGTCCTGCATCATCTTCGACACGCCGCCGATCAGGCGCTGGCCCAGCCTGGCGATGACGCCGCCGGTCTGGACGCCGCCCGCCACCGACACCTCGGTGCCGTCGCCGCTCGGGCGCAGCGTGATCCGCACGCTGCCCTTCACCATCCCCGGCTTGCCTTGCCCTTCAACCGTCAGGGCGTACGACTCGAACGGCTTCTTGTCGCTGATGATCACCGTGCCCTCGTAGGTGCCGGTGATGGCGGCCAGCGACACGTTCAGGCGCGCTGTGTAGCGGTCCTCGCCGGCCGGCGCCAGCTGCTCGCAGCCGGGGATGCACCCGGCGAGAGCCGCGGGATCCATCAGCAGATTCCACACCCGCTCGGGCGGCGCGTTGAAGGTGTAAGTGCCGGTGATGTCCATTCAGAAACCCCGCCCGCACGAAGTGCGGGCAAGAAGACACTGCGCTAGCGAGGCGAAGCCTCGATGGTGAGTGGCGAAGCCTTGCTAGCCGAGCGCGCCTAAGTGTAGCGCCAGGTCGGCGACGTCCCGCAGCGTGCGCGCCGGCAGGAAATCGTCCACGAACGGCAGCGCCGCGCGCAGCCCGCGCGTCAATGGCGCGTAGTCCAGCGTGCCGAGCAATGGGTTCAGCCAGATCACGCGTGACGAGCGCCGCCGCAAGCGCGACATCTGGCGCGCGAGCTCGTCGGGATCGCCGCGGTCCCAGCCATCGGAGACCAGCAGGACCACGGCGCCGCGGCCGAGTACCCGCCCGCCCCAGCGCCGGTGCAGGTCGCGCAGCGCAGCGCCAATCCGGGTGCCTCCGGACCAGTCGGGCACGGCGCGGGCCACGGCGCCGGCCGCGGCGTTCAGCCGCCGCACGCGCACGTCGCGCGTCACCCGCGTCAACGCCGTCGAGAACAGAAACACCTCGACGCGTTCCTGGCGCCGCGCCACGGCGTGGGCGAAGTGCACCAGCATGCGGGAGTAGCGCTGCATCGAGCCGCTGACGTCGCACACCAGGACCAGCGGCCGCGGGCGCACGCGACGGCGGCGCGTCGGCAATTCCGTCAGCTCGCCGCCGCTGGCCACACTGTGACTGAGGGCGCGATGCAGATCGATGACGGGTCCCCGCCGCGCCTCCCAGCGGCGGCTGCGCCGCCAGCCCGGCTGCCACGGCAGCCGCGCAAGCGCGTGGGCCGCCTGCGTCATCTCCGCGGGCGTGAATTCGGCGAAATCCTTGCCGGCGAGACGGATGACGTCGCTCCACATGCCAATCGCGTCGCGCGCGTCATCGAGCACGGAATCGCCGGCCGCGTCGTCGAACTGTGCCAGTCCAACCGCGGCGTCGGAGCCGCCGGACTCCGTCTCCTGCGGCATCGAGCCGGCGGCTTCGCCCTCGCCTCCTTCTGACCAGAAGTCGCGGAAGGCCCGGTCGAAGATCGGCAGGTCGTCGCGCCGGCACACGAGTAGCGCCCGGCAGGCATGGTAGACATCGTCGCGTGCGCCGGCGTCAACGTGCGTCAGTGCGCTGACGACGTCGAGCGCGCGGTTGCCGGGCACCTGGAGCCCACGCGATCGTGCGAACCGGACGAACGCCACGATGCGCCGGTCCACGCTCGGCACCACCGTGGCTACCCAGCCGACGATCGCGTGATGGTGTCCACGAGCTCAGCCAGCCGCTCGCCCAGGACGGCCTCCACGTCTTCGCGCGCCTTCAGCGCGACGCCGATCGTGTCGCGTGCGGACTCGAGATCGAGCGAGGCGCGGTCCATCGCCAGAAGCGCCGACACCCAGTCCAATGTCTCCGACACGCCAGGCGCCTTCTCGAGGTCCATCCGGCGCAGGCCCTGGACGAGCGTCGTCACCTGCGCGGCGAGTCGCGCGGATGCGGCCGGGACCCTGGCGCGCACAATCGCCAGCTCCTTCTCGAAGGCCGGATACTCGATCCACTGATACAGGCACCGCCGCTTCAGCGCGTCGTGCACCTCGCGTGTCCGATTCGAGGTCAGGATCACGAGCGGCGGACGGAGCGCCTTGATCGTGCCGAGTTCCGGAATCGTCACCTGGAACTCGGCGAGCAGCTCCAGCAGGTAGCCTTCGAACTCATCGTCGGCGCGGTCGATTTCGTCGATCAGGAGCACAGCGGGCCTGGTGCGCGCGGGATCGATGGCCTGAAGCAAGGGCCGTTTGATCAAGAAGGCTTCGCTGTAGAGGTCGTGGCGCGTCTGCTGCCGGTCGATCGCGTGAGCGGCTTCCAGAATCCGGAGCTCGAGCAGCTGCCGGGCGTAGTCCCACTCGTAGACGGCGTGGCCGATGTCCAGACCTTCGTAGCACTGCAGGCGAATCAGGTCGGCGTCGATCGCGCCGGCCACCGCGGCAGCCAATGCGGTCTTGCCGACGCCGGCCTCCCCCTCCAGGAAGAGCGGCCGCCCGAGGCGGAGGGCCAGGAAGACCGACACCGCCAGCCCGCGGTCAGCCACGTAGAGCTGATCGGAGAGCCGTCGTTGCAGGTCTGCGATGGAGTCCATCCGCGTCTTCAAGACCTCGAGGACGAGAGCATCGCTTGGAGCAGCGGGTTCCGCGGCGTGGCGAAAGGATTCGCAACCGTGACCCCATGCCACGTGAACCCGTCCTGGAGGTCCTCCGACAATAACATCCTGCACCCCGCGTCCGCGGCGGCCGACAGCACGATGGCGTCCCAGATGCCCAGCTGGTGCGTCACCGCCAGATCGGTCGCGGCAACCATCACGTCCCCGGAGGTTTCGACCAGCGGAAACGCGTCGCCCCAGGACAAGACGGCCGCAGCGGCCGCGGCCCGCGAGCGATTGGCTTTTCGGACCAGAACGGCGAACAGCTCCGCGAGCACCTGCACGGGAATGAGTGTCTGGTCTGGCTGGAGACCGCGCAGCAGCCGAAGGGCCGAAGCTCGTGCACGAGCCCCGTTGAGGCCCTCGGCGTAAGCCAGGATGTTGGTGTCGAGGGCGACGTTCACGGCGTGCGTTCGTAGAGTTCTTCTCGCCGCCAGCGCCCTATCGATTGCACCCTGCCAGCCGCCAGGCGCGAAAAGAGAGCCGCGGCTGCAGATCGCGCGACAGCGTCTCCCGCGGACACCGGCACGATCTTGGCCACGGGCCGCCCGTGTGACGTGACGACAAAGCTCTGACCGCGACGCACGCGCCGGAGGACGGACGAGAACTCACGATTGGCCTGCGCGGCCGAGATGGCTTTCCCCATGTGTCCAAATGTAGTGATATTAACTACTTTGCCACGGCTCGCCCGGCGAGTCAAAGGCTATGCCTTTTCGCGTGGCCGATAGACGCGTTCCTTGAACGCCTGGACGAAGCGGGCCAGCACGGGCGAGATGTCGCCCCTGGCGACGGGCACTTCCACGATCGAGAAACGGGGCGAGGCCCACGCCTCGGCGAGCGACCGGCGCAGATCGCCGGCCGTGGACGCGGTGTAGCCATTGCCGCCCCACAGTTCCGCCAGCTTCGCGAAGGGCCACGAGACGGTATCGTTGTAGCCCGCATGCGGGTAGAACGCCTGCAGCATCTCCCACCGGGTGTTGTTGACCAGCACGATCACTGGATTGCAGCCATAACCGGGGGCATGCGAGATTTCCGGGCCCGTCATCTGGAACGCGCCGTCGCCCATGAGCACCAGCGGCCGGCGGCCGGTCGAGGTCTGCACCCCGATGGCCGCCGGGACGGCAAAGCCCATGGTGGCGTAGTAGGCGGGCGCCACGATCTCGTTGGATCGGATCTCCACGCTGGCAAACAGGCAATCGCCGGTGTCGCTGACGAGCGGCACCTCGGGGTGCGCCTCCACGAACTCGTTCAGCACATCGATGATGAGCGATGCCGTCATCGATGTGCCGTCGTCGGGCCTGCGGCTTTCGGGCGCGGACGGGGTCGCGACGGGTCTTCCACGTCCCCGCAGGGATCACGAGGGCGGGGTGTGATTCCAGACCGGCCACCACGCGATCGATTGGCACGTTCTCGTACCGGTGGTGGCCGATGAAGACGTCGCGGGCCACCACGATGAGCAGGTTGCGTTCGGTGAGCCGGTTTGCCGAGATCCCCAGGCTGGTGTCGCTGATGCGCTCGCCTACGAGCAGCACGCAATCGGATTCCTCCACGATCGCGCGCAGATCGGGCGGCGAGACCACACCCAGGTACGTGCCGACGAACTGCGGGTGCCGCGTCGGGAACGCGCCGCGCCCCAGAAACGACGACGCCACAGGAAGTTGCAACGTCTCGGCCAGCCGCACGATGTGGTCGCGCAGCTGGAACCGGTGGACCTCGACCCCGGCAATCAGCACCGGCCTGGCGGCGCCCCGCACCCGCGCCGCGATCTCCGCCACGGCCTCCCCCACCGCCCCGTCGTCCACGGGCATCTCGAGCCGGGCGTCGGGGAGCGGCGGATCGATGGCTTCGGTGACCATGTCGCGCGGGATCTCGAGGTACACGGGCCGCTTGGCCTTCATCGCCACGTCGATCGCGCGTGTGATGTGGGTGGCGGCCGTGCGCGGGTCGTCCAGAATCGCGCTGTACTCGGTGACTTCGCTGTAGACGTTGAGCTGCGACTCGAACGTCTTGACCTCGTGGTGCACGTGCAGGCCCGCGCGCTTCTCCGCGCGGCCCGGGCCGCCCGACAGCACGACGAGCGGCGACTGTTCCGCGTACGCACAGGCGACGGGATTCACCATGTTGAGTCCGCCCGCGCCGTAGGTCACGCAACACACGCCCAGGCCGCCGGTCATACGCGCGGCACCATCGGCCGCGAACCCCACGGCGGGCTCGTGGCTCAAGCGCACCAGCGCAAATCGGCCGTCTCGCTCGAGCGCCTCGAAGAGGTTCAGCGCGAAGTCGCCGGGGATGCCGTAGATGTGTCGGACGCCGCGGTCCCACAGCCGATCGAAGAGGAACTGGTGCAGGGTCATGCCCGAAGACCATTCTAGCCGTCGATATAATCGAGAGACCGCGTGGTATCCCCAGGCCCCAGGCTCCAGGCTCCAGGCCCCAGGCCTCGTTCAGGCCAAGTGCTGCTCACCATTGCTGCACTGCTTCTCTGCTTTGCTCCCTTGCACGCTCAAACCGATGACCTGCCGACGGTGCTGGTGTCGCGGCAGGTCGCGGAAGAGCAGGGGATCACGGTGGGGGCGACGGTGCGGGTGGCGCCGCCCGACGGCTCGCGCGCGCGCCCGTTCCGCGTCGCCGGCATCTACGAGCCGACGCCGGATCCGGGCCGGCTGGGGGCCACCATCCGGGAGGTACGCCTCCACCTGCCCGATCTCCTGGATTTGACGCGCGAGGACGCCGCGATCGCGGGCACGGATCAAGTGGAGGTCGTGAACATCGCCCTGGCCGACTCTGCCGATGCAGACGCCTTCGCGCGCGACGTGAACGCGCGACTGCCGGGTGTGTTCGCGAGAACGACGGTCGAGGCGGCGGGCGCCGGTGGGCCCTTTCGCGTGCTCGAGCGATTTCACCTGGCCATCGCGCTCGTGACCATCATCGCGGCCACCGTGTTCCTGCTGGCGCTCACGATCATGCTGGTGGACGAGCGGCGTGAGACGGTGGGCGTGCTGCGCCTCATCGGCCTCCCGACCAGCCGCATCCTCACGCAGATCGCACTCGAAGGGCTGCTCGTGGCCGGGGCCGGGGCGGCGTTCGGGCTGGCGCTGGCCGCGGGCTCCGAGGCACTGATCAACCGCTTCTTCCAGTGGCGCTACGACACGGCGCTCGTGTTCGTCCACATCACGCCGGCGGTGGCGCTCCGATGCGTGGCCATCGCGGTGCCCCTGGGGATGGCCGCAACGGTCGTCGCCTCGTGGGCGCTCCTGCGGCGCAACGCGCTGCGGCTCGCCAGGCGATGAAAGCACTGGCGTTCGCGTGGCGGAGCCTGGTGCGCCAGCCGGCGCGCGCGTCGCTCGGCATTCTGGGGGTTGCCGCGGTGGGCGCGCTGCTCTTCGACATGCTGCTGCTCTCGGACGGGCTGGTGACGTCGATGCGGGAGATGCTCGAGCGCACCGGGTTCGACATTCGGGTGACCGCCACGGGCGATCTGCCGCGCGGGGGCCGGCGGATCGCCAACGCGTCCGCGGTCACCGCCTCGTTCGCCGCGCTGCCCGAAGTCGAGCGCGCGCTGGCGATCCGCTTCGTCGATGCCAGGCTGGCGAGTGCTCCAACCGTGACGCCGCAGGAGGACACGCTCACGCCCGATCGCGTCGGGCTCGAGGCTGTCGGCGGCCAAGGCCCCCAACCGTGGACGATCCTGCGCGGCCGGGACGCGACCGGGCTGAACGAGGTGGTGGTGAACGAGGCGCTGGCAGCGGACCGCGGCGTGCGCATCGGCCACCGCCTGCCGCTGCGCGCGCGGTGCCGTTCGCAATCAGAAGTGCTGCCGCCCGCCGTGGTGCACGTGGTCGGCGTGGCGGAGTTTCCCCTCACGATCGACAAGCACGTCGTCGGCAGCTCGATGGCCACGCTTGAGGCCGCCTGCGGCAGCAACGGGTCGGACGAGGCCGATGCGGTGCTGGTCCGCGCCGCGGGCGACGTGGACGCGACGGTGGCCGCGCTGCTGCGCGTGCGTCCCGACGTCCGCCCGATGACCAACGAGCAGATTCTCGGGCGCGTGCGGCGGACCGGGTTCACCTACTTCCAGCAGATTTCGGCCGTGCTCACCACGGTGACGCTGGGATTCGCGCTGCTCCTCATCACGGTGCTGCTGACGGTATCGGTCAACCAGCGGCTCGGCGAGATCGCGGCGCTGCGCGCCCTCGGCTTCTCGAGGAGGCGCGTGGTGGCCGACGTGCTGTGCGAGTCGGTGCTCATCGTCGGGCTGGGCGGCGCGCTCTCGCTGCCGCTTGGCGTGGCGCTCGCCAATGGGCTCGACCGCATCCTGACCAGCATGCCCGGCATTCCGAGCGGGATGCACTTCTTCGTGTTCGAGCCGCGGGCCCTCGCCTGGCATGGCGGGCTGCTGGCGGTCACGGCCGTCGCGGCGGCGCTCTATCCGATGCGGCTCGTGGCCAGGCTGCCCATCGCCAGCACGCTGCGCGACGAGGTGGTGTCCTGATGGCCCCCGCGCCCGTGATCGTGCGTGCCGACCGCGTCACGCGATCGTTCGCGATGCCGTCGGGCCCGGTGATCGCGGTGCGCGACGTCTCGCTGGACATCGTGGCCGGCGACTATCGTGGCGGTGCGCGGCCCGTCGGGCTGCGGCAAGTCCACGCTGCTGCACATGCTCGGGCTGCGTGGACACGCCGTCCGCGGGCACGCTGCTCTTCGAGGGACGCGACGTGGCCGCGCTGTCGGATCGCGAGCGCAGCCTGCTGCGGCTGCGGTCCGATCGGCTTCGTGTTCCAGCGCTTCTTCCTGCTGCCGATGCTGACCGCCGCGGAGAACGTCGAGCTGCCGCAGTCGGAGGCGGGTGTCCGAGCGCGCGCGACCGTCAGGCCCGGACGCGCGAGCTGCTGGACTACGTGGGGCTGGCCGCGCGGGCAGACCATCGGCCGTCGCAGCTCTCGGGCGGCGAGATGCAGCGCGTGGCGATCGCGCGTGCACTGGCCAACAAGCCGCGCCTGCTGCTGGCCGACGAGCCCACCGGCGAGCTGGACCAGGCCACGGGCGAGCACGTGGCCGAGCTGCTGGATCGCGTGAACCTGGACGGCACGGCCCTGGTCATCGTCACGCACGACCACGACGCTGGCGTCGCGGGCGCGCCGCATCGTCACCCTGCGCGACGGGCGCGTCGAAAGCGAGCGCACGCGATGATCGGACGTCTGGCGCTGCGCTCGCTGACCGCGCATCCCGTCCGCAGCGCGTGTGCTGGCGGTCGGCTTTGGCGCCGGCGTGGCGGTGATGGCCATCCTGCTGGGCGTCGCCGAGGTGGTGCTGCAGCAGGCCCAGTCGCCGCAGCTCGTCGGCGGCGGCGATGTGGTGGTGGCGATGGGGCGTGAGACGCCCGCGTCGCTGCTCCTGACTGGCACGCTGCAGGCCGAGGCGCTGCGCGGCGCGCGTGCGGGTGGCGGCCCCCGCCCACGCGGCGGACCTGTTCCTGTCCTACGGCGATGCGCGTGCGCGTGTGGACGCGCGCGGCGGCATCCCGAGCCTGGAGCGGGCGCTCGGCGATCCGGAGACGGCGGCATCGACGCGTGGACCGACACGACCGCCGATGCCGCATGGACGGCCCGGTCGCCCGCGGCCGCGCTGCGGCAGGTCGATCGCTTCCATCCGATCCCGGACGCGCCGGCGTGGCAGGGATCGTGGGCCGAGTGGCTGTACTTCAACGGGCGGTCCGATGACACGCGCTTCTATTTGACGTTCCTGGTCGGCCCGAGGTGCAGCCGGGCAGGCGCGCGGCCGGTGTGCGCCTGCAACTCGAGCGCAACGGCCGCATGGAATCCTTCAGCACGAACGAGGTCATCAGCGACGACGCCGTGGCCAGGGCGCCGAACCTGACGATCGGCGGAAGCTCGGTCACGCTCGACGAGCTGACGTATCGCATTCACCTGGAGCTCGCCGGGCCCGCGGGCAGACGGTTGACCGGCGATCTGGCTCTTCGGGCGACGCCCGGCCGCCTGGTCCCGCCGATCGAGATCCTGGGCGCTCGTGGATGGCGCACGGGCTACGTGGTACCGGTGATGTCCGGAGCGCTGGACGGCACCCTGCACCGCCGTCAGGCGGCCGACCTTCGCTGAAGACGGCACCGGCTATCACGACCACAACTGGGGTTTCTGGAAGGGCGTGTCGTGGCAGTGGGGGCAGGTGCAGGTGGACACCGGCACTCCGCAGGCGCTGTCGTTGCTGTATGGACGCGTGTTTCCCCCGCCGGATGCGGCCGACCCCGAACGCGTGCCCGGCCTCGTGGGCGTGCTGGGCCCGGATGGTCCGCTGGCCTACGCCACCGATGTGGACATCACCGAAACCAACGGCCCGGACGGCCGGCCGCGCACGATCGAGATTCGCGCGGCGCGGCACCGCGATCGACGTCACGGTGCGGTTCGACGTGGCGTCGGCGGTGACGACGCGCATGGCCACGGGACCGCTGACCAACGGCCTCGACTTCCTGCAGTTGCAGGGCCGCTACACGGTGCGTGGACGTGCCGGCGACCGGACGCTGGACTTCACGGCGCCGGGCGCCGCCGAGACGTTCCGCGAGGCACGCCGGGCAAGCGGTGAACCGGACGCCTACTTTCGCCTAGGTTGTGCGCCAGCGAGCACCTGCCTTAGGCCACGCCGGAGCGTCGAGCGCGTGCCGCGCCGCGATCTGCGCGCGGCGGCGGCGCGTGTCGAGCGCCCGCAGCGTGTCCTGCAACGGCAGCCCCGCCTGCTGCGCGTTCCAGCCGCGCGCCATGCGCTCCCGGCACCAGTTGACGGCGTGTGACCTCCACGCGGAAGCACTCGAAGCACAGCGCGCGAGGGCGATCGAGCGTCGGGTCGCCTCCCCTTCAGGACGGAACCCGTAGCGCGCCTCCTTGGCGCGACAGCCAGCGCAGAGCCGGCGATGGACTTGCGGAAGCTGCCGCCCGCGAAGCGGGTCGAGAAGACTCTGAGGCGTGCCCGCTGGTGCTGTGGTGGGCACCTCGCCCTCGTAGAGCCCCAACTGTCGTAGTGCCTGCGCCATATCGCCTCCTCGAGAAACTGCCCCGGACTGCGTGGGACCGGATGTGCGGGGCGTCACAGGAACGCCCCATGCAAGTCACTGTAGCGGGAGGGTGTGACAGACTAGGTCACGTCATTCGATGGACCTTTCGGCTGACCTCGATGCCCTTTTTCAGCTTCCGTTGAGCGAGTTCACGGGCGCCCGCAACGCTCTCGCTTCCCGATTGCAAAAGGCGGGCCGCAAGGAAGACGCGGACCACGTTCGAAGGCTGTCCAAGCCACCAGTGTCGGCGTGGGTGGTCAACCAACTCTTCTGGAAGGAACGCACGTGGTTCGACCGCCTGCTCGCGTCGGGCGCGCGGCTTCGACAGGCCCAGGCCGCCGGACTCGCCGGCAAGCCAGTAAACGTGCACGATTCCTTGAAAGCTCAGCGTGAAGCGCTCAGCGAGCTGTCCCGGCAGGCCACGGCGTTTCTGTCGAGGGGTGGACACGCGCCGAGCCCGGACGTGCTGCGCCGCGTCACGTTGGACCTGCAGGCGCTGGCCGCTCTTGATGGCGCCCCCGACGGCCCGGCTCCGGGGCACCTGACGTCCGACGTGGAAGCGCCGGGCTTCGAAGCGCTGGCCGCGCTGATTCCGAAATCGGGCGAAGCACCCTCGCGAAACGCCGGCGGACCCAGCAAGGTGCTGTCGTTCGGGCGCCCCCGCGGGTCCGAAGGCGTGAAGGCCTCGGACCGCTCCGACGGAGCTCGCCGGGAACGGGAGCGCGTGCAAGCCGTGGCGGCCAAACGCGCGGTTCAGGAGGCGGAACGCGCGCTGGCTTCGGCGCGGCGCGACGCGACCAAGGCTGAAGCGGCGATGAAGGCCGCCGCCGCGAGGTTGAAGGAACTGGAGCGCGACAAGCAGCGGGCGGAAGCCGCGCTCGAAAAAGCGGCTTCAGCGGCGGACGCGGCGCGTCAAGCGGCCCGCCGCACGGCGAGCGATGCGGCCGAAGCGGCGCAGGCCGTGGACGACGCCGAGCGGATGCTCGAACAGGCCAAAGCCAAGCTAGTGCGCTGATCGGACGTTCATGTCGCCCGCCCAGCGGGTGGCGCCCTTCACCTCCACGCCGAAGAGATCCAGCAGCCGCGCCACCGTGTGGTCCACGATGTCGTCTACCGACTGCGGCAGCGTGTAGAACGCGGGTACCGGTGGCATCACCACGGCGCCCATGCGCGACAGCTTCAGCATGTTTTCCAGGTGGATGTCGCTCAGTGGCGCCTCGCGCAGCGCCAGCACCAGCCGGCGGCGTTCCTTCAACGTCACGTCGGCCGCGCGATGCACCAGGTTGTCGCCGTAGCCGTTGGCGATCGCGCCCAGCGTCTTGGCGCTGCACGGCGCAACGATCATCCCGTCGGTCTTGAACGAGCCACTGGAGATCGCGGCCCCCATGTCGGCCGGGTTGTAGACCCTGCTGGCCAGCGACTCGACGTGTTCCTTCGAGTACCGGGTTTCGTGCAGCAGCGTACGCGCGCCCCACCGGGTGATGACGAGGTGGCTCTCTACATCCGCCTCTCGCAGGCGCTCGAGAATGCGCACGCCGTAGACCGACCCGGTGGCTCCGGTGATGCCGACGATAAGACGCATGCCGTTCCAACAGGCTATCATCGACGCCGTGTTTGGACGCCAGCGAACGGGTTCCCTGCTCTGCAGCTCCTGCGGCGTGCTGGTCGGCGCCAACGACGCCACCTGCTACAACTGCGGCCGCCGCAACCCCGGCCTGTGGGGCTTTGGCCCTGCCCTGCGCGTGCTGGGACGCGACCTGGGCTTCGTGCCGTTCGTGATCGGCGCGTGCATCATCCTGTACGCGTTGACGCTCATCTTTTCGCGCGGCGCGGTGGGCATGGGTGGACTGATGTCGTTCATGGCGCCATCGCCGACGGCGCTGTTTCTCTTCGGGGCAAGCGGCTCCCTGCCGGTCTTCGGTCTGGGCCGATGGTGGACCGTGCTCAGCGCGGGCTGGCTGCACGGGAGCGCCCTGCACATCCTGTTCAATCTGATGTGGGTGAAGCAGCTGGCCCCCGCCACGGCCGAGATGTACGGCCCGGGGCGCATGGTGATCATCTACACGGCCGGATCGATCGGCGGCTTTGCGCTCAGCTCGTTCGCCGGCGCGTATCTGCCGGACTTGATTATCTTGCGCGGCGGGCAGTTCACGGTCGGCGCCTCGGCGCCGATCTTCGGCCTGCTGGGAGCGCTCGTGTACTACGGCCGCCGGGCGGGCAGCAGCGCCGTGGGGAGCCAGGCCACGAGCTGGGCCTTGTCGATGATGCTCTTCGGCTTCCTGATGCCGGGCATCGACAACTACGCGCACGCCGGCGGCTTCGGCGGTGGGTACCTGACGGCGCGACTGCTGGATCCGCTGAAGCCGGAACGCATCGACCATCTCGCGATCGCGGTAGGGTGTCTGGTGCTGTCGCTCGCCTCCGTCGCCGCGTCGTTCTTCCTCGGGCTGGATTATCTTGGCTGACGCTCCGCCGGCCGCCGAGTCCCCGGGCGGGCTCACCGTGCGCGGCCTCATCGGCGTGATGGGCGGCCTGGTGCTCTACATGGTGATCTCCGAGGTGCTGGAAACGGCGCTCGTGGGCGCCACGACCGACGCCCGCCCCACCGATATCGCCAGCTACTACGCGGCGCGCAACACGCCCGCGATTCTCGGCGCCAAGCTGGCCTACAACTCACTGACCGCGCTGTGGTCGGGCTACATGACCGCAAGGGTGGCGGGCGAGCGCGAGATGTACTACGGGTCCATGGCGGGGTTCGTGCAGACCGCCGAGCTGGCGTGGCGATTTCTGCTGAACGAGAACGCGGGCTTCACGCCGGCGTGGATGCGTGCGTTCCTTGTGCTCTCCACCGGGCCGGCGATGCTCCTGGGCGCTTCGATCCGAGGACGAGCGCGCGCGGCACAGGAAGAGGCCGTCGAGCCCAGGGCGGAGTCAGACGTCTTGAACGGGCAGAGTTGATACGAATGAATCAGAAACTCGAAACCGTTCAAGACGTCTGCGCCCGCGCGGAGCGCGGGCAATCAAACACTGGACTAGCGAGGCGGAGCCTTCATGCTCGCCAGTCAGAGGCGGAGCCTCGCTAGTGATCATCGCGTATCAAGGCGAGCCCGGGGCCTACAGCGAGGCGGCGGCGCTGCGGCACGGCGGCCCTGGCACCGAGACGCTGCCCTGCAAGAGCTTCGACGACGTGTTCGATGCCGTGGCGGCGGGCACGGCCTCGTGCGGCGTCGTACCGCTCGAGAACTCGATCGGCGGCACGATCCACCGCAACTACGATCTGCTGGTCGAGCACGACATTCCCATCACCGGCGAGGTGGAGATTCCAGTTGCGCATTGCCTGCAGGCGCTGCCAGGCACCACCATCGCCGACGTCCGGACCGTGTATCGCACCCGCAGGCGCTCGCGCAGTGCGAGCGCTATTTGAAGGGGCTGGGCGTGGCCGTCGAAGCCGTCTACGACACGGCCGGCGGCGCGAAGCTGGTGGCGGAGCAGCGCCTCGCGGGGGCGGCGGCCCTGGCCTCGCGCCGTGCGGCGGAGGTCTATGGCCTCGAGGTGCTGCAGGAAGCCGTGCAGGACTTCGAGTCGAACCTCACGCGGTTCGCCGTGATCGGCGGGCCCGCGGCGGACTCACCCAACAAGACCACGCTGGTATGCGCGCTGCCCAGCACGCCCGGCGCGCTGTACAACGCGCTCGGCGTTTTCGCCGAGCGCCGGATCAACCTGTCGAAGCTCGAGAGCCGCCCGATGCGGGGCCGCCCGCGCGAGTACCTGTTCTACATCGAGGTGGATGCGGGCCGCGACGAGCCCGCCTGCGCCGACGCCCTGGCGCACCTGGGGCGGCTGGCGCAGTGGACGCGCGTCCTCGGCTCGTACAGCGCTACTGCGAAGACTTCGCCGAACCCTTGAACACGGCGTCGATCGCGGCCTGCGCGCAGCGCTCGCCGTCGGCGCTCGACACGCCCATCGCGCCGATCACCTGACCGTTGAGAACGATCGGCAGCGCGCCCGGCTGCGGAAAATCGTTCATGAAGGTCGGCGCCAGGTTCTCGCCGCTCCGCACGAGCTTGTTCGTCTCCGACGTCGCCCGGCGCCATCGCAGCGCGGACCGGGCCTTGAGCAGCGCCGTGTCGATAGCGTTTGCCGGCGCGCCCTCCATCGCGTGCGAGTCGATGACGTTGCCGCCCCAGTCGATGATCGACATGGCGACAACCAGCTTGTTCTTGCTCCGCCCACGCGATGCAGGCATCGGCCAGCGCCCGGGCGCCCGCGCTGGAGATGACCTTGATGTCCCGCGTCAGCTTGGGCTCGCCCTTGAGCCGAACGACGTGGCGGTTACCGCGCCGAGCAATCAGCAAAGCAGCACAGAACTGAGCACGGAGCCGAATACGCATGGGAGACTCCTTCCGTCGCGCTCGGGCGACAGCGCATTGTGGCACGGCTTCACCAGGCTCGGGCTCTCGGCTCTCGGCTCTAGGCGTCTAGGCTTTAGGCTCTAGGGAAAGATTCCGCACGGCAAGGCCGGCGAAGAGGATCGTCACGCCGACGAGCGCCGCGACGTGCATGGTCGGCCCGGACGCGCCGAGAACGCTGGGGACGCCCGCGATGCCCAGCGCCAGCTGGTTCAGATGAAACGCGGGCGAGAATAGCGCCACCCAGCGGATGCTCTCCGGCATCGGGAAGAACAGCCCGGACAAATAGACCAGCGGGAGATAGACCAGGTTCGCCATCGCCGGCGCGAAGCGTCCCGTCACCTTCGACCCGACGAACAAGCCAAGGGCGCAGAACGGCAGGGTGCCGATGCTCTCTACGGCCACCATTCCCGCCAGCTGGCCGATCGTGATCGGCACGCCGCGCACGAAGATTCCAAGGAGCCCCACACCCGCAGCCACAACCGTACTGAACAGGACCGCCATCACCATCTTGGCCAACAAGGGCGCTGCCGGGGGCATCGGCTGGGCGCGCTTCAGACGCGTCAGCCCTTGATCGCGTTCCATCGCGATCGACACGCCGAACCCGAAGATGCCCGGCCCCATCACGCCCATCACGCTGAAGCCGGTCAGCAGCAGGATCGGCAGGTTCTCAGGGGCGTCGGCGTTGCGGCTGGCATTGCCGCTGATCACGACGGCGAAGAACAGGTAGAGCAGGATCGGAATCCCCAGGAATGGAATGGCGAATATCGGAGTGCGCATCGCGCGGACAACCTCGTAGCGCGCTTCCGTCCAATACGCGCCGAGCACACGTCGCATCGGCATCACGGCGACGCCGGTGGGCGCCGTCAAGGTCATCGTCGGTGTCATGCTGCCTCCCGTGTGAGCTCGGCGAACGCCTCGGCCAGGCCGGCGCGCTGCACTTCCAGGTCGTGGGTCGAGTCGTCGCCGAGGAAGAGCCGCTTGACGACGCCGTCCGCGTCGGTGGCCACCACTTCCAGCCGGCCGTCCTTGATGGCGGCGGTCATCACGCCGGGCCACTGGAGTACTTCCTCGACCGTCACTCTCGTCAGGCACCGCACCCGTTTGCGATCCACCACGGACCGCACGTCGTCCACGCTGCCCTGGGCGATCAGCTTGCCCTTGGCCAGCACGGCCACGCGGTGCGCCAGCGCTTCGGCCTCTTCCAGGTAATGCGTGGTCAGCACGACGGCCGTCCCCCGCGCCACCACCTGGCGCAGCGTGGACCACAGCATGTCGCGGGCCGCCGCATCGAGGCCGACCGTGGGCTCGTCGAGGAACAGCAACGCCGGCCGCCCGCAGAGCGCCAGCGCGAACTGCGCGAGGCGCTTCTGACCACCCGAGAGTTTCTGGTACTGGCGGTCGGCAATGGCGGACGCTCCGGTCAGCGCCACCACTTCATCCACCGTGTAGGGCGCCGGGTAATAGCTGGCCGTCAACGCGATCAACTCGCGTACCTTCAGCTCCGGCGCCAGCGCCGCTTCCTGCATCATCACGCCAATCGGGTAGCGCGCCTCGATGCGACTCGGCGGCAGATCGAACAGCGTTGCCGTCCCGTCGGTCGGTTCTTGCAGGCCGAGCAGCAGGGCAATGGCGGTAGATTTCCCGGCCCCATTCGGGCCCAGCACGGCCAGGATCTCACCAGGGCGCACTTCGAGCGACACGCCATCGAGGGCCGTGATCGTTCCAAAGGTCTTCCTGACATGCGACAGCCGCGCAATCGGCCGGCTGAACCCGCCTTCCACCACGCGCGACGCGGTGTCGGCTGGCGCGTCGCCGCCGCGCGCGGCCCTTCCGTAGCGGCGCCCGTTCAGGATCACGCCGATGAAGGTTCGACGCACGAAGAGGTGGTAGGTGGCGAACAGGAAGACGCAGCGCCGTCCCCACGACGAAAGGAAACTTCACCGCCCAGTGCCACGGCTGTTGCCCGACGAGAGCCTGGAGGAAGAAGACGACCGGCAGGTGCGCCAGGTACACCCAGTAGGACGCGTCGGCCAGGTATCGGCGAACCGGGCTCGCAGACGAGCAGAACCGCAGCGCCGCGCCGATCAGCGCGAACGTCCACGTCCACGTGGCCACGGTGTAGCAGGCCAGATAGAACGGGACCGATGACGTCTGGACCAGGTCGATGGTTGGTGTCGTCTTTGTCATCGTCAGGCACGCCGCAGTCAGACCGACCGAGACGGCAAGATGCCACGGCCACCATCGCTGAAACGACTGCAGCAGGTGCTGCTGCCGCTGCAGCAGCCAGCCGAAGGTGAACGCGACGCTGAAGGCCGTGATGGCGGGCAGGTTCGGGATCAGGGAATTGTCAGGCGTGGGAATGCCACCCGCGCGGAGCCACGATCCAACGGCAAGGAGCGCGAGGGCCAGCGGCACCGCGAGCGCCAGCGGCCCGAGCGGCGTCACCAGCACGCTCACCAGCCCGTCGAGCCGGCGACGAAGCGTGCCGCTCGTGTCCACGCGCTCGATAACGCCTTGGCGAACCGCCAAGGCTCCCGCGTACAACAGCACCAGCACATACAGGAACCAGAGGTGCGTCAGCGGAAATGGGAGCAGCGGCAACTCCAAGCCTGCCGGCGGCGTCAGCGAGCGGCCCGGTGCGGCGCCCCACATGATGGCGGCGGCCGTCATCGGGAAGAACACGATCCATCCGACGACCAGCGGCATCACGATTCGCGTGGCCCTGTCGCGAATGAAGGCGCGCACGCCGCGGCGATGGAACACCAGGCGCGCGAAGAACCCAGCCAGGACGAAGAACAGCGTCATCCGGAACACGTGAATGACGAAGAACGTGACACCGAGTGCCTGGCTCGGTGAACGGTCAGCCAGCGGCCACACGTCGAAGCCGGGCAGGTACGACATCGCGGCATGCAGCACCACGCCGAGCAGCAACGCAAAGCCTCGCACCGCGTCGAGCGCGTGGAGGCGGGTCTCGTGAGAAGCGGGGTTCATGCCATCTGCTCCAGCCGCCGGCGGACGCGCCGGCGCGCGAATTGGACACACAGAAACAGGTTGAAGAGGAGACACGAGAGTGAGTAGAGCCCGAAGGTGAGCCCCGAGTGCCACCAGATGTTGTCGCTCAGGCGCACGGCGTCGAGGCTTGCGCTCGCGACGGTGGTACCCGGCATCACCGTTACGTATGGGTAGGCCCGCAGGAAACGCGCAACCATCACCAGCGCCATACCGTTGGTCAGCACGCGCGTGAGCGGCTGGAGCCAGTTCCAGTCGGGACGCACCCACGTGGCGATGCGCTGTGTGATGCCTGTCGCCAGCACGAGCAGCACCGGCCAGTAGAACGGTTCCCACGCCGCGGTCAGGTCCAGGTATCGCGCGGCCCCGCCGATCACGAGCGAGGGAGCATACGGCACTGCCGCCCACCAGGCCGCTCCAAGACCCAGTACCGACGGCTCCCGCCGCGGACTGCCACCGCGGAATCGGCTGAAGGTGCTGCGGTGGAAAACTCCATCCTCGCCCCGACGGAGTCTCTCCCGTTCGTTTTGACCGCCGGCCGAAAATGTCGATGAGCATGAAAACACTCGTCGTGAGGACGAACTGTATGAGGAGAGGGAGCATCACACCGCGCAGCGAGAACAGGTGCGGCTTGTTGGTCAGCCCAAACCCCAGGAGCACGAGGAGCGTGACGGGCATCTGGAAAGCCAACAGGCGTGCGTAGAGTGGAAACAGTTCGGGGCCGATGAGCTGACGTCCAAAGGCAAAGCCCCGCTGGGCCACGCCGTAGCGTTCGGCGACGATCATCGGGCTGCCGTGCCGGGTCAGCACGGCCTCTTCTTCCACCTCGGTCAGCGGACGCCCCAGGCTCGCCGCTTCGTCCTCGAGCTTGGCGGTCAGGTGCTCGGCGATCTCGTCGACGATGTCGTCCTGCTGCGGCCCCCTCGGCAGGTAGAGGCGCACGGCGCGGAGGTAGTGATCCAGTAGCGGCATGACGGAGTCCTTCAGGCAGCCTTTCGCAGCAGGCGGTTGAGCGCGCGATTGATCCCCTGCCATTCCTCGAGCAGGTCGCCCAGGATGCTCTCGCCCAGCGGAGACAGACGGTAGAAGCGTTTGCGGCGCTTGTCCTCTTCGCGCCACTCGCTCGAGAGGAGCCCCTGCCCTTCCAGCCGGCGCAGCAGCGGGTAGAGCGTGTTCTCCTCGATGTCCATGCCCACTTCTGACAGGGCTTTACGCAGGGTGTAGCCGTAGTGTTCCTGGCGTAGCTGGGCCAGGGCGGCCACGATCACGCACCCGCTGCGCAGCTCGATCCGGAGGTTTTCGAACAGTTCCTGGCGGTTAGGCATATGTTCTGTGCTATACACACTGTGTATAACACAGTGTGTATAACACGATCAAGTGCCCGGCCCTAGGCTCTCGGCTCTCGGCTCTAGGACGAACGGCCCAGGGCCACGAGAGCCCAGAGTCTAGAGCCTAGAGCCTTCGCAAATGGCCGTGAGCACTTCCGCGGCCTGAACGCATTGTTCCGTCGTCACGTCCGCATGCGTGACGAGCCGGAGCGTGCGGGGGCCGAACGCAAACAGCAGCACGCCGTGCGCGCGGGCCTGGGCGACGATGGTGGCCGAATCGGGCGCGTCGAGCGTCACTTGAAAGACGACGATGTTGGTCTGCACGGTGGACGGATCGAGCGCCACGCGCGGGCTTTGTGCCAGCCGCTGCGCCAGCCGTGCGGCATTTGCGTGGTCATCGGCCAGCCGGTTCACATGGTGATCGAGCGCGAACAGACCGGCCGACGCCAGGATGCCCACCTGCCGCATGGCTCCGCCGAACATCCGGCGGTAGCGGACGGCGCGTTCGATAATCGCTCGCGACCCGGCCAGCACGGATCCTCCGGGCGCGCACAGGCCCTTCGAGAAGGCGACTGACACGAGGTCGAAGGGCGCGGCCAATTCGGCCACCGGTACACCAGTCGCCACCGACGCGTTCCACAGCCGGGCGCCGTCCAAATACGCAGCCATGTCGTTTTCACTCGCGAAGCGGCACACTTCGCGGGCGACCGTCGGTGGGAAAAGCACGCCGCCGGACAGGTTGTGGGTGTTCTCCACCGTGAGCAGCGTCGTGGGCGGACGCACGATGTGACCGCGCGCGACATACGCCGCGCGGACGTCGTCTGCCGTAAAGACTCCCCTCCCGCCCACCGGTATGAGCTGCACCCCCGAATTGGCTGCGGCCCCTCCGGTTTCATGCAGGGCGATGTGGCTGTCGTGGCTGAGGATCACAGCATCGGCCGGCTGCGTCAGCACGCGCACCGCGACCTGGTTGGCCATCGTGCCCGTGGGCACCCACAGCGCCGCCTCCTTGCCAAGAAGCGACGCTACGCGTTCCTGCAGCAAGTTGACCGTGGGATCTTCGCCGAACTGGTCGTCGCCGACCGGCGCGGCGGCCATCGCCGCCCGCATGGCGGCGGAGGGCTTGGTGACCGTGTCGGACCGAAGGTCGACGACAGAGACGTCGGCTGCTGGACGGTTCATCGCACGGCACCTGGCGAGCGGACGATGGTAGCATCGGGCCGCGAAAGGACCCGCCTGCGCCCTTCGGGCTTCGGCGGGGCAAGCCCACTATGAGAACGCTGCTACTTGCCCTCCTGATCACCGGCGCCGCGGTGCCCGGCTGGAGCCAGACCGCCGACGAGTTGGTGAACGACGGAAAGAACCCGGCCAACGTCACCACGCAGAGCATGGGCTACGACCGCAAGAGCTACAGCCCGCTGCGGCAGATCAACAAGAGCAACGTCAAGCGCCTGGTGCCCATCTGGAGCACCAGCCTGATGAACGACATGGGCGAACTGGCGGCGCCGACGGTCTACAACGGCGTCATGTACGCGATCAACGGGAAGTGGAGCTTTGCCATCGACGTCGAGACCGGCCGGCAGATCTGGCGCACGCCGGTGCAGTACGAGGCTGGCGTCCAGCCCACGGCCGCCATCACCCGTGGGGCCGCCACGATCTACAACGGCAAGCTGTTCCGCGTCACCTACGACAACCACGTTCTGGCGCTCGACATGAAGACTGGCAAGGAGCTGTGGAACCAGAAGTTCGCCGACGCCAAGGAGGGCTACTACTCCACCAGCGCACCCATTGTCGCCAACGGCGTGCTGCTGTCGGGCATGGCGGGCGGGGAGTTCACGACACGCGGGTTCATCGACGGGTGGGACCCCGACACCGGCAAGAAGCTGTGGCGTCGGCACACCATCCCCGCGCCGGGTGAGCCCGGCTCGGAGACGTGGCCGAAGGACAGCGACGCGTGGAAGTACGGCGGAGGGCCGACCTGGCGTTCGGGCTCATACGACCCGGCGCTGGACCTCGTCTACTGGGGCACGGGCAACGCCGAGCCCTACGATCCGCGGCCGCGCGGCGGACTCGACAGCCTGTATACGTCGAGCGTGCTGGCGATCCGGCCGAAGACCGGCGAAATCGTCTGCCACTACCAGTACACGCCGAACGATGTCTACGACGTGGACGGCGCCGACGAGCACGTGCTGGCCGACATCCCGGTGAACGGGCAGGTGCGTAAGGTGATGATCCAGCCGAACAAGAACGGCTTTCTCTACGTGGTGGATCGGACGAACTGCAAGTTGATCGCCGCCCATCCCTTCGTCAAGGTGAATTGGGCCAGCCACGTCGACCTGGCGACGGGCCGGCCGGTGCTCACTGATTTGTACAAGCGGTTCCTGGCCGGCGAGGAGGTCGAGATCTGGCCGTCGCGCAGCACCAACGCGGTTCCGATCGCGTTCAACCCCAGCACGAATCTCGTCTACGCAACAACGTGGAACATCGCGCGTATCCAGAAGCTTGCGCCTCCGCAGCAGCCGTTCGCCATCGGCGAGCGGTCAACCGGCACCGTCGCGCGCATCGCGCCGCAGAAGCCCGGGGACACGCTGGGCTATTTCCTGGCGATGGATCCCATCAGCGGCAAAAAGAAGTGGGAGGTACCGCTGGACCTTCCGAGTTCGGCCGGCGTCCTCGCGACGGGCGGAGGACTGCTCTTCACCGGGAAGCCGACCGGCGAGTTCGTGGTGCTCGACGAGGCCACCGGCAGGACGCTGTGGCAGTTCAAGACCGGATCGAGCGTGAACTCGACCGCGATCACCTACATGCACAAGGGACGGCAGTACGTGACCATTGCCTCGGGGCGAGGCGGCGGTCTCGCCAACCGTTATGCGGCCGACATCGTGCCCGCCGGCGGTTCGGTGTGGACGTTCGCGTTGATGGAGTGAGACGAAACGGAGCGGGGTCGGGCGTCCAGAATTGTGGAATTGGGGTCGGGCCTAATTCCCGGCAATGGTTCGAATTAGGCCCGACCCCAATTCCACAATTCTGGACACCCGACCCCACACGTTTCGTCAAAAGCCGCGTTTGAGCTGTTCCTGGAGTTTCTCGCGATAGCCGCGGCTGAGCGTCAGGCGGGTGCCGTTCTGCAGCACCACCACGTGCTCGCCGTTGAACCAGGGCTGCAGTTCTTTCACCCGCTCGGTGTTGACGATGCGGGACCGGTGGATGCGCACGAAGCGGCGGCCGTCGAGCCTCGATTCCATGCGGTTCATCGTTTCGCGAAAGAGGTGCGACTCCTCGCCCAGGTGCAGCCGCACGTAGTTGCCGGCCGCCTCGATCCAGTCGATCTCGTCGGTCCGCAGGAAGAACACGCGTCCGCCTGATTTCACCACCAGCCGATCCAGCCGCGGCGGGCCAGGCTCGGTCTTGATGTCGTTGACGAGCGCCAACAGGCGCCGGCCCAGATCGCCGGCCCGCCGGCGTTCCAGCGACGCGCGCGCGTGCTGCAGCGTCCGCTGAAATCGGTCGCGGCCGAACGGCTTCAGCAGATAGTCCAGCGCATGGACCTCGAACGCCTTGAGCGTGTACTCGTCGTACGCGGTCACGAAGATCACCGTCGGCATGCGCTCAGCGCCCACCGCCTGAATGACCTCGAAGGCGTTGTGACCGGGCATCTGGACGTCCAGGAATACCAGGTCGGGCGACTGGTGCTGAATCGCGGCCACGGCCTGGGTACCGTCGCCGCACTCCCCCACCACCTCGACGTCTTCTTCCTGCTGCAGCAGCGACAGCACACGGTCGCGCGCCATCGGTTCGTCGTCCACTACCAGGGCTCGTATCTTCGTCATGCCACGCTCCGGGCGTCCTCGACCGCTTCCGACTCGACCACGAACGGCAGCTCGATCGTCACGGCCAGTCCTCCGGCCGGGGGTGCCTCGAACTCGAACCGGTGCGCGGATCCATACAAGTGCTCGAGCCGTGACCGGGTGTTGCCCAGCCCGACGCCCGTATTGAAGGCATTCAACTTCTCAGGAGGCACGCCGCGGCCATCGTCGCGCACCACCAGGAGCAGCTGATCGCCGACGCGCCGCGTGGTCACTTCGACGGTGCCGCCGCCCAGCTTCGGGCCGATCCCGTGCCGCAGCGCGTTCTCGACCAGGGGCTGCAGGATGAAGTTCGGCACCGACGCATCGAGCGTGCCTGGCTCCGCGTCGATACGGACCTGGAGCCGGTCGCCAAACCGCGTGTGCTCGATCTCCAGATACTTCTCGACGAAGTCCAACTCTTCCTTGAGGGTCACCACCTGCGTCCCCAGTTGATCCAGCGTCATGCCGCAGCAGATCGCTCAGCCGGGCCAGCATCGCGTCGGCCGCTTCGATGTTGCGGTGCATCAGCGCCGAGATCGTGTGGAGCGTGTTGAACAGGAAGTGCGGGTGCAGCTGGCGCTGCAGTGCCTGCAGCTGCGCTTCGGCGAGCCGCGTTTCGAGCTGGGCCGCCGTGACGGCGCGCTCCTGCGACTCGCGGTGATAGTAGAGCGCGTGGGCGACGGCGATGACGGCCCAGTAGGTCATCATCTCCCAGTCGAAGTAGAGGAAGAAGCGCTCGCGCACCACCAGCCACCACTCCACCTCGCGATCCGCCATCCAGCGCAGGATGTAGAAGCGCGCGGTCACGGTCACGATTGCGTGCGCGAAGGTGGCCACGAGCACGCCGCCCACGTGGGCCGACACGGAGCGCAACCAGCCGTCCCGTTCGAATCGGAACCGGCGCGCCATCCAGAGCATGAAGGGCGCGAGCAGCGCCCACGTGTACCAGTAGGTAAGGTTCAGCGCCAGCAGGACGCTGAAGGGTTCCTCGCGCTCGCTGAAGAAAGAGACGTAGTTGAACGCCTGCAGCGTGGAGAACCCGCACAGCGCCGTCGCCACGCCCAGAATCACGAGCGCGGTGCGGCGTTTCACCGACAAGTGCATCTCGGCACTATCGGGCCTGTTGGTGCCCCCGTCAAGCTGCGACAACAACGAGCGCGTGCTGCGCGAAGTCACACGCCGGTCATCGACGCGCATCAGGTCGGCCTTGAGCATCGCCCGTTGGCACCTGCAGGCATGTCATTCGTCCCAGGGACGAAAATCGGAGGCGCGGCGGTAGGATGGGCGCATGGCCGTCGTGAAGGTCGAGTCGGCCGATGACGGTCGCCTGGCCGGCTATCGCGCCGTCTCCGACCCGGAGCTGGCCAGGAGCCGCGGTCTCTTCGTGGCGGAAGGACGCCTCGTCGTGCGGCGTCTTCTCGAAGACCCGGCCGCGGCGCCCGAGTCGCTCCTCGTCACCGAAGCCGCACGGCAGGCGCTGGCGATGGCCATCGACCAACGGCCGGCGCTGACCGTGTACGAGGTGCCGCAGTCGGTGATGAACGCCGTGGCAGGCTTCAACATCCATCGCGGCTGCCTGGCGCTGGCCACGCGTCCGACGCCGCCGTCGTGGGAGGAACTGTCCACACGGGCGGCGCGGCTCGTGGTGCTCGAGGGCGTTGGCGACGCCGACAATGTCGGATCCGCGTTTCGCTGCGCGGCGGCGTTCGGCGCCGGCGGCGTGCTGTTGGGTCCCGCCTGTGCGGATCCCCTGTACCGCAAAGCCATCCGTACCTCGATGGCCGCCACGCTCAGCGTGCCGTTCGCGTTCGCGGAGCCGTGGCCCGACGTGCTGGCCGCGCTCCAGTTTCGCGGGTGGCACGTGGTCGGTCTCACTCCGTCGCCCAACCAGCGGCCCCTGTGGGAAGCGGCTGCCGGCGCCCGCCATCGTCGAACGGCGCTCGTGGTCGGCCACGAAGGCGACGGCCTGACCGCCGCGGCACTGGGCGCGTGCACCGTCCTGGCGCGAATCCCGATGGCACGGGGCGTGGACTCGCTGAACGTCGGCGTCGCAATCGGCGTGGCGCTGTACGAGCTGTCGCGCACGCCGTACGCCGAGACTGAATCATGACGCCGCCGCTCTGGGACGTCGTTGGCCTCGGCGAGAACTCGGTCGATCTCGTGCTGAGACTCGACGCGCGGCCCGGCTTCGAACCGGGCGCGAAGATGCCGATTCGGTCCCAGGATCGCGCCGTCGGTGGACAGGTAGTCACGACCCTCTGCACCTGCGCGGCCCTTGGCCTCCGCGCCGCTTACGTCGGGACGTTCGGCAACGACGAGAACGGGGCCTTTGCGCGACGCGAACTGGAGCGCCGAGGTTTGGATCTGAGCGGGGCGTTCACTCGCGCCGCCGCCAATCGGCACGCCGTGATCCTGGTGGACCCGGATGGCGAGCGCGTGGTGCTCTGGTCTCGCGATCCCGTCTTGAGACTCGAGCCCGGGGAACTGCCGGAGACTCTCTTTGATCGGACGCGCCTGTTACACGTGGACGGCGTGGACTTGCAAGCCTCGTTGCACGCCGCGCGGCTCGCCCGCCAGGCCGGCGCCATCGTGACGTGCGACCTGGACGGAGCCGACGCGGATGCCGTGGCGCTCTTCGATGCCGTCACGGTGCCGATCCTGGCTGAGCAGGTACCCAGGGCCATCACCGGCGAACCCGATGTCGAGCGCGCGTTGCGCGTCCTGGGACGTCGGCACCCTGGACCGATTTGCGTGACGCTCGGCGCGGGAGGCGCGCTGCTGCTCGACGAAGGGCGCGTGCACCACTCCCCGGCGCCGCGAGTCGACGCCGTGGACACGACGGGAGCGGGCGATGTGTTCCGCGGCGCCTTCATCGCGGCGATGCTCGAAGGCCAGCCGCCGCCGTCCACGCTGCGTTTTGCCACCGCGGCCGCGAGCGTCAGCTGCATGCGGGTCGGCGCCGTGGGCGGCGTGCCGGATCGAGCCGACATCGACGCGATGCTGTCGGCTGGCTGGTAATGTCAGCGGACGCGGTCTAAGGCGTCGCGCCGATCCACGCGACGGCTTCGGACGGTGAAAGAACCCTCCCGTTTCATCGGTACTTCTGCTCGAGATAGCGGTGATATTCGCGCCGGGCGCCCTTCTTGAGAGAACCACGCAAACGCGCCAACGTCGGTGGCGTGTCTCGAGGAGTTGTTGCAGGGGCAGCAGCAAGGTCGAGCAGCTTTTCGGCCAGGCGGGACACAGAGGTGCGTTGTGCCCGCGCATAACGCTTGGCGCGTGCGACAACCTCCGCGACGACACTGAGCATCAGCTTCGGCATACGTATAAATGTAGCCCCGATCTTACGTAGGCCGCACAAGCCGTGAAGCACCGATCAGCGCGCGCGAGCGTGCCGATCGAGCCAGGACAGGATCATGTCGGCCAGCTGCTGATTGTTGGTGTCCATCATCAGCATGTGGCTGTTGCCGGGGACGCCGCGAGACGGCAGATGGATGTTCTCCGCCACGCCCTTGGCGGCCTTGATCTTGTCCACAGTGGCGACGCATTCGGCCATGCGGCCGGGCCAGTCGGCGACATCCGCGCCGAAAAAGTCACCGAACATGGTCAGCAGCGGTACACGCGTGAACACCGCTTCCAGATTCGCGTCCGCCACCGCGCACACGCGCGGCTCCACGGAAACCACCGCCTTGACGAGCGCGGGCCGCTCGATGGCCACGCCCAGGCCATACGCGCCGGACTGCGAGTGGACGACCACTACTGCGGGCCCGATGCGGTCCAGCAGCGCTGCCAGCGCGGCGATGGTGATGCGGCCGCTTTCCGCATAGCTCGTCTCGGTGTTGGGCACGAGCTGCGCGAAATACTGGTCCCTCGCCTCTACGGGGAACCTGGTGGTTGGATACGGAGTGAAAGCGGTGGGCCCGATCCTGAAGTTGGTCCAGGCATTCTCGTTGGTGAACACAGTGAAGCTCGGGACAATGCCGGCGTTCTTCTCCAGGCGCGCCTGGTTGGTGGGAGTGGGATCGAAGCCGGACCGGGCGCGGCCCGCATGATCGACGACGTAGGTCGGTACGCCCCGGCGCACGAAGTACTCGGCCCACCCCATCCGGCCGTCGGGCGTGTCTTCGTAGGTCTTGGCGGTGTGGCTCGACCCGTGCACCATCACGACGGGATACGCGCTGCCGCGCCGATCTTTCGGGATCTGGTACTGCACGTACATGCCCTTGCCGGAGATATGCCCACCGACCGGCGTGCCATTGCCGCTTGGAAAGCGCGTCTCGATCGTCTGGGCGTTCACGAAGAAGCTGCCCTGCTCGGCCAGCACCAGCGGCGCCAGCCCGGCCTTGCCCGCACTCGGCGGCGAACCCGCGCGGCTCTGTGCGTGCGCCAACGCGGCCAACCCCAGGAAGATCAGTACGGTGTGCGCGATCTGCCGATGCATCAGTCCTCCTGTAGTGGCTGTCAGTTGTGCGAAGCCAGTATCGCTCACCTTGTCGCGCCCTGTCGGTGCTCAAGCGAGTAACATTCCGGCCGTGTCCGCCGAGTCAGCAAACCCCATCCAGACGGGCCGCCGATTCGGCGCGTATGAAGTGCAGGCATCGATCGGCGCCGGCGGCATGGGCGAGGTGTATCGCGCCCGCGACACGACGCTGGGACGCGACGTCGCGATCAAGATCCTCCCGGCCGCATTCAGCAGCGATCCCGATCGACGCGCCCGGTTCGATCGCGAAGCGCGGGTTCTGGCGGCGCTGAACCATCCGCATATCGCCGCGATTTACGGCGTCGAGGAGAGCGGTGGCATCCGTGGCCTTGTGCTCGAGCTCGTCGAGGGCGAGACGCTTGCCGAGCGGATCGCCAAAGGACCACTCCCGATCCGGGAGGCGCTGACCATCGCGCAACAGATCGCGGACGCGCTCGATGCGGCGCACGAGAAAGGCATCGTCCACCGCGACCTGAAGCCAGCCAACATCAAGATCACGGCGGACGGCATCGTCAAGGTGCTCGACTTCGGCCTGGCGAAGGCGGCGGAACGCTGATGGCTCGAATCCGTGATCTGACCCAGTCACCGACCGTCTCGTTCGGCGGCACGCGTGACGGCGTCATCCTCGGGACCGCGGCCTATATGAGCCCCGAGCAGGCGCGAGGCAAGGTGGTCGACAAGCGGACCGACGTCTGGGCGTTTGGCTGCGTGGTCTACGAGATGCTCACGGGGCGCGCCGCGTTTGCGGGAGACACGCTCTCGGACACGATCGCCGCGATTCTCGAGCGCGAGCCGGACTGGTCGGTCCTTCCCGCAGCGACGCCCGCACCCATCCGGCGACTGCTGCTTCGCTGCCTCGACAAGAGACGTCAAGCGCCGCCTGCGCGACATCGGCGACGCGCGCACGGACATCGACGACGTGTTGAGCGGCGCCACCTCGCTGGCTGCGGACGACGTCGGCCATCGCGCCTGCGTCGACAGCCGATGCCCAGATGGCCGCCGTGCTCGTCGAGGCGACACCGTGGCCGTTTCGTGCTGGCGGCGGCTGTGGTGCTCGCGGCCATCGCCGGTGTCGCTTTCCTGCTGCGCCCGGAGGCGCCCGAGACGGTTCGACGAAACTGGATCGTTCCTCCGGACGGCTATTCGTTTGCGCCGCTCATGGAGGGAGGGGCGCCTGCACTGTCGCCCGACGGAACCAAGATCGCGTTCGTGGCGCAAGGCCGCGCGGGAACGTCTTTGTGGGTCCAGTCGCTGGACGCGTTCGACGCGAAATCGCTGACGGGTACGGACGGCGCGGCGGCCCCGTTCTGGTCACCAGGCAGCGACGAGCTCGCGTTCTTCGCGGATGGAAGCCTCAAGGCGGTGAAACTCGACGGTGGCGCTCCACGGGTGCTCGCCACTGGGCTCCGGTTCACTTCGCAGGGCGCGCTTCCAGGCAGCCTGGAGTGGCGACGGGACGTTACTCTTCCGAGCGTCCGGGTCAAACCCAAGCGGGTCAAACCCACTTGTGGAGTGTCTCGTCGAGAGGGGGCGAGGCCGCGCCCGCCACGGAGCTCAATGCCGCGGCCATGGAGCAGGACCATTACGCTGCGGTCTTTCTTCCCCGATGGGCGTCACTTCATCGTGCTGGTTCGACGAGGCGCCGAGTTGCGACTCGAAGTGGCGGTCGGCGAGCTCGGCTCGAACGTGCGCAAACCGCTGTTGAACGACGTCACGAACGCGCAGTATGCGCCCGGACGGAATGGTCGATCGAGCCATCTGATCTTCGTCCGCGGTGGCAGGCTCATCGCGCGACCGTTCGATGACGACCGACTGGAATTGACCGGCTCCGAGATGACGCTCGCTGAAGACGTCGCCGTCACCTTGGGAGGAGGCCTGGCGGACTTTTCCGTCTCGGCGGGTGGCGTCCTGGCGTACCGTCGTGCCGCAGGCGGTCCTCAGGAGGAGATGGCCTGGTACGACCGGATGGGGAAGAGAGTAGGCACGATCGGCGACAGGCGCGGCCATCCCAGGAACATCATTCGATTCTCCCCATCCGGCAAGTCGGTGGCCTTCACACGACAGGGCGCGAAGACACAGGAGGTGTGGATTGCGGATGTGGCGTCGGGTCACCCCGAGCGATTGACCGATAACGGTCGTTCTCCGGTCTGGTCGCCCGATGAATCGGAGATCGCCTTTCTTCGTGAGGACGAGAGAGAGAAGAGCGACCCGCCGACTTACACCATCTACCGCAAGAAGGTCGACGGAAGCGCACCGGAGGTCCCTGTCTGGAGCGGGGCCGCGCATCATACTCATCAATGATTGGTCTGGCGATGGCCAGTATCTGCTGCTCACGGTCTTTGACACCCCCAAAACCGGCATCGCACTCTTGCTGCTTCCGAACCCGTTGAGTCCCTCGGCCACGCACGATCCTGTGCGGTTCGAAACGAATGGCACAGGTCACGCCCAGTTCGTCCCGTCAAAAGGGCCGCCGCTCGGGATCACCATTGACGGAGTGATGGTGCACGGAATGCCGGGAACCAAACCCGGTCCGTGGCAGGTCGGAAGCGAAAATGCCGGTATGCCACGGTGGAGCAGGGACGGGCGGGAGCTCTTCTTCCACGATGGCGGCTACCTTCAGGTCGCCGAGCGAGTGGGATCGCCCGCGGATTTCAAGTTTGGGCCGCCGCGACGCCTGTTCCCGCTGCCGTTCGGCTTCCAGATCGCTGCCGGACAGTGGGTGCCAGGATGGGACGTCACGCCAGATGGGCAGCGCTTCCTGGTCGTGAACCCGCCACCCGACGTGCCAGCATCAATAGCGATCGTCACCAACTGGGACGTGGAGTGATCGCGGGAGCTGGGGCCTGGAGCCTGGAGCCTGGCGCCTACGAGCTCTTCTTGAAAAACAGACAGCCAAGGGGCGGCACGAACAGGTCCAGGGAGAACGGCAGCCCGTCGGCCGGGACGGGCTCGGCGGCCAGCCCTCCGGCGTTGCCGGTGTTGGAGCCGCCGTACAGCGCGGCGTCGCTATTGAGCAGCTCTCGATACCACCCTGTTTCGGGCACGCCGACACGGTAGTGGGCACGTCCCACGGGCGTGAAGTTCACGACCACCAGCAGGAAATCGTCGCCCTTCCGTGTGCGGCGGATGAACGAAATCACGCTGTTGTCGCGGTCCTCGCAGTCCACCCAGCTGAACCCCGACGGCTCGAAGTCCACTTGATGGAGCGAGGGCTCGACGGTGTAGAGGCGATTGAGGTCGCGGACCCACGCCTGCAGCCCGGCGTGCAGCGGCTCGCCCGCGATCGGCCAGTCCAGGGCGGTGTCGTGGTTCCATTCGTGGCGTTGGCCGAATTCGGCGCCCATGAACATCAGCTTCTTGCCCGGGTGCCCGAAGAAATACCCATACAGGCCGCGTAGCGTGGCGTGCTGCTGCCACGCATCGCCCGGCATCTTGGTCAGCATCGACTGCTTGCCGTAGACCACCTCGTCGTGCGAGAACGGCAGCACGAAGTTCTCGCTGAAGGCGTAGAGCATCGAGAACGTGATCTGATCGTGGTGCCACCGGCGATGCACCGGATCCTCCTGAACGTAGGCCAGCATGTCGTGCATCCAGCCCATGTTCCACTTGTAGGTGAATCCCAATCCGCCCGCGAACGCCGGGTGGCTGACACCCGGCCACGAGGTGGACTCCTCGGCGATGGTGATGGTGCCCGGCGCCCGCCCGTGCGTGGCGGCGTTCAGCTGCTTCAGAAATTCCACGGCCTCCATGTTCTCGCGCCCGCCCTGTTCGTTCGGCAGCCACTCCCCTTCCGGTCGCGAGTAGTCCAGATACAGCATCGACGCCACGGCGTCCACGCGCAGCCCGTCGGCATGAAAAGACTCGAGCCAGTACAGCGCGTTGCTGAGCAGGAAGGTTCGCACCTCGTCGCGCCCGTAGTTGAAGACCAGCGTTCCCCACTCGCGGTGCTCGCCGCGCCGCGGATCCACGTGCTCGTAGAGCGCCGTTCCGTCGAAGCGCGCGAGCCCGTGCGGATCCTTCGGGAAGTGGCCGGGCACCCAGTCGAGGATCACGCCGAGACCCTGCTGATGGCAGCGATCCACGAAATAGCGGAAGTCGTCGGGCGTGCCGAAGCGGCCGGTTGGCGCGTAGAAGCCGACCACCTGGTAGCCCCAGGAGCCGCCGAAGGGGTGCTCCATCACGGGCATCAGCTCCACGTGCGTGTAGCCCATGCCTGAGGCATACGGAGCCAGCGTGTCCGCCAGCTCGCGGTAGGACAGGCAGCTGCCGTCGTCGTGCCGGCGCCACGAGCCCAGGTGCACTTCGTAGATCGACATCGGCCGATCCAGCCACCCGCCCGCCGACGCGCGCGCCGACATCCAGGCGTGATCGTTCCAGGAGTAACCGTCCTCGGTCCACACGAGCGACGCCGTCCGCGGCGGCGCCTCGGCTGCGCGCGCGAACGGATCGGCCTTCTCCAGCAGGTGCCCCTCGGGTGTGCGGACTTCGTACTTGTAGCGGGCGCCGTTGCCCAGGTCGGGAACGAACAGCTCCCAGATGCCCGATGGCATCAGGCGGCGCATCGGGTGCGCACGGCCGTCCCAGTGGTTGAAGTCGCCCACGACGCTGACGCGCTGCGCGTTCGGCGCCCATACGGCGAAGTGCACGCCGGTCACGTCGCCGATCGTCATCCGGCGCGCGCCCAGCTGTTCCCACGCACGGTAGTGCGTGCCCTCGGCGAAGAGGTGCAGGTCGAAATCGGTCAGGGCAGGCCCGAACTGGTAGGGATCGACCAGCTCGTGCACCGCGTCGCCTTCGTGCACGCGGAGCCGGTACGCCAGGTCGTGCGGCGTGGCGTCCCAGGCAATCGTGGCTTCGAAGACGCCCGCGGGCCGCACGCGCGTCATGGGGATCGAGCGGCCGTCGGCCACAAGCTCAACCGACGAGGCGCGCGGCTGGATGGTACGAATCAGCACGGCGGGCTGGCCGCCAAGGCTGGCGGCGTGACGGCCCAGCACGCTGAACGGGTTTGCGCAGGTGCCCGCCGCCAGAGCAGTCAGCTCGCGCGACACGGCGGTCCCACTGGTCATCGATGGCATTGTAACGATCTGACATACTGAAGGCCCGGAGGACACCGCGTGGCCGTGCATGCAGAGTTCGTGACGAGCGAGGGCAGCTTCACCGTACGACTGTTCGACGAGGAAGTGCCCAACACCGTGGCCAACTTCGTCGGGCTGGCCGAAGGCACGAAGGAATGGACGCATCCCGGCACCCGGGAGAAGATGAAGACGCCGTACTACGACGGCATCATCTTCCACCGCGTGATCGACGGCTTCATGATCCAGGGCGGCGATCCGCTGGGGCAGGGCATCGGGGGCCCCGGATACAAGTTCGCCGACGAGTTCCATCCGCGGCTCCGGCACGACAAGGCCGGCATCCTGTCGATGGCCAACAGCGGGCCCAACACCAACGGCGGTCAGTTCTTCATCACGCTCGGCGCGACGCCGCACCTCGACAACCGGCACTCCGTGTTCGGCGAGGTGACCTCCGGCATGGACATCGTGCGCCGCATCGGCAGCACGCCGACGGGCCGGCAGGATCGGCCGGTGAAGGACATCTCCATTCTCGGGATCAAGATCACGCGCGACTGAGAACCGATTTCGGCTCTCGGCTCTCGGCTCTCGGCTTCGGCTTCCGGCTTCCGGCCGGCTAAAAGCTTTCGGATCGGCCTTACTCGACCCCCCGCTTCGTACTCTTTCGTTACGAACTATACCATATAAGTGTATAGTTGGTGAAGTTAGAGAACGCCCAATGAGCGACTCAAAGCCCGAAGACCTGCTTCCCCTGCCGACGGCCGTCTTCCACATTCTGATCGCGCTTGCCGATCGGGACCGTCACGGGTACTCGATCATGCAGGACATCACAACGAGGACGGATGGTGCGGTGCAATTGAGCGCCGCGACTCTCTACAGCTCCATCCGCCGCATGCTGGAGCAGGGGTTGATTGAAGAGCTACGCGAGAGTCCTGATCCCTCCAGCACCGACGAGCGGCGACGCTACTACCACCTCGCGCGATTCGGACGGCGCGTCGCCGCGGCCGAAGTGGCGCGGCTGAACGCCCTTCTTCAGCAGGCCCGCGACACTGGCCTGGTACGAAACGCATGAGACGCGCGAACGCCCTCTATCGCGTCTTGCTGGTACTGCTATCCCTCCCCGTTCCGGCACGAGTACGGCAACCAGATGCGCCTGACGTTTTTGGAACAGCTCGACGAAGCCCGCCGGGCGGGTACGTGGCGGGCTGAAGCCGCGTTGTGGGCACGAGCTGCGTGGGACCTCGTCGCCTTCGCCCCCAAGGAACATTGCTCGCTGGTCATTCAGGATCTCCGCCACGCCTTCCGAACGATGGCAGCGAAGCCGGCGTTCCCGTCATTCGCAGTGTTGTCGCTGACACTCGCCATCGGCGCCACCACGGCGATCTTCAGCTTATGGAACAACGTGCTGAACGCTCCGCTGCCGGGTGTCGATCGGCCGGGAGAGCTGATCATGCTTTCGAATCCGTCGGCTCAGGGCATGTGGCGCGGCACCTGGAGCACCCGCGCGGATGGTCCCCGATCGTGGGTGAGCTACGCCGAGTTCGAGCAGCTGCGTGAGCATGCGTCCGCTTTCTCCTCACTCATGGCCTCCCAAAGCAGCTTGAACGGCTGGCAGGCTCGAGTCGAAGGCGGACCTGTCGAGGAAGCTCGCGGCCGGCTGGTCTCGGGTGGATTCTTCCAGGTGTTGGGCGTGCGGCCGGCGCTCGGCCGCCTGTTCGCCGCCACCGAGGACACGGGCGAACCGGCGTACGCCGTCATCAGTCACAGCTATTGGCAGCGACGCTTCGGCGGCCGTCCAGACGCACTGGGCAAGACACTGACCATACACGGGACGTCCATCAGCATTGTCGGAGTGGCGGCAGCCGGCTTCGTGGGGGAAAACGGAGGGCAGCAGCCTGACCTGTGGCTCCCTTTGAGGCTGCAGCCTCGCGTGTTACCCGGAAGCGACTGGCTCCATGAGGAGCCCCCCGACAAGGCCATGTGGCTTCACGTCTTCGGGCGCTTGAAGCCCGGAGTCGCCGGCGTCCAAGCCGAGTCGCAGGCCAACGCGATCTTCCGGGCCGGACTCGAATCGTTCTACGGTGCGCGGGGCGATCAATGGACACGCGAGCTTCTGGATCAGGAGCTTCAGCTCCGTCCCGGCGGGCGCGGCGTGTCCGCCACACTCGAACAATTCTCCTCGTCTCTATCGGCGCTATTCGCGTCGGTCGGCATTCTGCTCCTGATCGCGTGCGCCAACCTCGCCAATCTGTTGACCGCTCGCGGCGCTGCGCGTCGCCCCGAAATCTCGGTCCGGTTGTCGCTGGGCGCCAGCCGTGGGCGTCTCGTTCGCCAGCTCGTCACCGAGAGCCTGGCATTGGCCGCGCTCGGCGGCATCGCCGCGTTGGCACTCGCATTCGTGCTGCATGGTGTGCTTGTACGGAGACTTCAGGAAGGCGAACCGTGGTTCTTTGTCGAGTTTTCATTCAGTCTGCCTGTGCTGTCTTTCGCCGTTGCGGCCACGTTCGCCACCGCTCTCGCCTTCGGCGTTCTGCCCGCGTGGCAGACGACCAAAAGCGGCGGTGGGCCCTCGTTCAAGAACACCAGCCGCACCGCCCTTGGTTCCAAACCGGAACTGCGCCTGGGCCGTTGGCTGGTCGCCCTGCAGCTGGCGCTCTCCTTGCCCCTGCTCGTCGGCGCGGGCCTGCTCTCGCGAACGGTCTACAACCTGCAACGTCCAAATCTGGGTTTTCGTGCCGAGCGGCTGATGCTGACTCGTGTCAGCCTGAACGATCTCGCACAGGATGTGACTCGGCGCGACCGTGTGCTCCGCGAGCTTCGCGCTGGCCTCGAGCGAATTCCTGGCGTCGACGGCGCAACCTTTTCTCAGCTTGGCCTGTTCAGCGGTGGAGTCTCGACGTCCGGCATCGAGGTGGAAGGCAGCGCGTTGACGGAGCGGGGTGAGCAGTATTCCGCGTTGGATCGGGTAGGCCCGCACTACTTCACGACCCTTGGAGTCCCGATCCGATTGGGACGCGATATCTCTGACGACGACCGTGCCGACACACCATTCGTGTGTCTGGTCAACGAGGCCTTCGTGAAGCGCTACTTCGGCGGGAGGCACCCGATCGGCCTGCATGTGGCGACCATCGGCGACGCCGGCGTGCGCACGGCATATCAGGTCGTGGGCGTCGTCGGCAATGCCCGGACGCATGCGTTGCGGGGTGAGGTCGAACCGCGATTCTTCGTCCCGGCTGAGCAGCGGTCGTCGTCGAGCGGCAGCCGGACGTTCCTGATTCAGTCGGGCACGGACAAGGCGTCAACGATGAGGGCCGTTCGAGAGGCGATCGCCGAGGCTGACAGCTCGCTAGCCATTGCGGAGATGTCATCGATCGAAGAAAAGTTGGCCGAGCTGACCGCCGAGGATCGCACCATCGCCTGGCTTGCCCTCATGTTCGGCGGCGTCGCTCTGGCGCTCGCGGCCATTGGCCTCTACGGAGTGCTGTCTTTGGGCATCGCGCGGCGCACGAGTGAGATCGGCCTTCGAATCGCCCTGGGTGCGCAGTCCCGCGACGTCATCGGAATGATTCTGCGCGAGACCGGCGGGGCCGTGTTGACCGGTGTAGCGCTCGGCGGCGCTCTCACAGTATTCGGATCCCGCTTGATCACGAGCCGGCTGTACGGCGTTGCGCCTCACGATCCGCTCACGCTGACCCTGGCAATCGGCGTGCTGCTCATGGTCGCATTTGTTGCCACGTATCTCCCGGCGTCACGAGCGTCAGGAGTTGATCCGGTGGCAGCGCTCAACGAGGGCTAGGCGGCTTTCGGTTCTGGGGTTGGGCGCGTGGCGAGTCCTGAGGCCATCAGGCCTGGGGCCTGGAGCCTGAAGCCCGGAGCCCAATCAACACTCGCAGGAACGCATCGACATCCGTCTGATGATGCAGTCGGTACGGCGCCTGCGACTGCGCGGCGCGGCCGACGCGAATGCCGATCAAACGATCGGGCGTGTCGGAGGCGAACGCGTCCTCGTCGGTGTCGTCGTCACCAACGTAGACTGCGCAATCGCAGCCGAGCCCCTTGCGCGCCGACTGCAGTGCCGTACCCTTGTGCATCCCGGTCGCGGGCAGGACCGAGATGGCCAGCGTGCCGTTCAACCAGCGCGCACCCTCCAGCGTCTGTACGGCCTTCAGGATCCGCGCGCGTGCCTCGCGACGGTTGCGCGCGTGGCGGTAGTGCACCGCCAGCGAGAACAGCTTGTCCTCGATCGTGACGCCGTGGGCGCCGCACGCCTCGGTCAAAATGGCCGCCCACCGGTGCACCAGCGCCTTCACTTCGGGATGTCCCGCATGATCCCGCGGCTGGTAGCCGAAGTTGCCGATCAGGCGCGCAAAGGGCACCTCCGGCAAGCGGTCCACCAGCTGGCTGCGCCACCGCCCCGAGATCACGACGGAGGGATACAAAGTGGCGACGCGGAAAGCGAGGCGCTTGGTGACGGCCGGCACCCGCGCGGCCTCAGGTGTCGAGACGACGGGCGCCAACACGCCGTCGAAGTCCAGCGCAACCAGCAGGCGGCGACGGGCGAACGAAGCCAGCAACGAACGATACTCGGGGCCCAGAATGTAGCGCGACGTGCTCACACGGAGGTCTCCTCCCACCCGCGTACGGCGTAAACAAGAGGCTTGGTCCACAAGCTCTCCAGGCCGTCCAGGATGTCGGAGGCCCATGTGAATACATTCTGCCCCGCGACCACGTGGCGCATCGCGCGCATCCGCGTGGCCTGCTCGACAAGGGGCATGTCGATGGCTCGCGCCAGCGCGACGGTAAAGCCTTCGAGGTCGTAGGGGTTCACCAGCACGGCGTCGTCCAGCTCCTGTGCCGCGCCCGCCAGCGAGCTCAGCACCAGCACGCCACGCTCGTCGTCACGCGCCGCCACGAACTCCTTGGCCACCAGGTTCATGCCGTCGTGCAGCGAACTCACCACGCAGAAGTGCGCCATGCGATACAGCGCAACGAGACTCGGCGCCTCGAGCGCGCGCGTGTGATAGGCGATGAGCGGCACGCCTCCCCTGGCGTGCCGATGGTTGATGTCGGCCACGAGTCTCGAGATTTCCGCCTCGACCGACGCGTAGCTTTCCAGCGACGACCGCGACGGCACGCCAATCTGGACGAACGTCAGCCGGCCGCGCAGGTCGGGCCGCCGCGTGACCAGCGCGTCGAGCGCGGCGAGCCGCTCCGGAATGCCCTTCGTGTAGTCCAGCCGATCGACGCCCAGGCCGATGATCTCGGCCTCGAGCCCCAGCAGCGTCCTCAGCCGCTTCTGCTCGGCCCGCAGCCCGCGATCCGCCGCGATCGTCTGGATGCGATCGAAGTCCACGCCGATCGGCACCGCCACGACGGTGGTGCGCCGGCCCCCGTGATACACCCGCGAGGACTCCTCCTCCACCTCCACATCGAGCTCTTCGGCGACAGCGGCCAGGAAGTTGCGCCGGTCGCGCTCCACCTGGAACGCCAGCAGATCGTTGGCCAGCAGGCCCGCCAGGATCTCGGTGCTCCAGGGGCAGATACGGAGGCGGTCGGGGTACGGCCACGGGATGTGCCAGAAGAGCGCCGTGCGGACGTCCGGCCGGCGCGCGCGGAGCGCGGGCGCGACAAGGGCGAGATGGTAGTCCTGGATGAACACCTGCAGGTGGCGCTGGCCCAGCTCCCGATGGATCGCGTCGGCGAAGGCGCGGTTCACCTCCTGATAGGCCGTCCAGTCCTCGTACCGGAACTTGGGCCGCACGTCCACCTGGTGGCACAGCGGCCACAGGCCCTCGTTGGCGAACCCTCCGTAGTACGCCGCGAACGTCGCCTCGTCGATCCAGAGGCGTCGCAGTGTGTAGGCAGGCGAGCCGGGGGGCACCGGCACGTGACCTGCCGCATCGGTCACTTCGTGGTCCGCGTCGCCCGCGGCGTGGGCGACCCACACCCCGCCCTGCTCGCGCATCACCGCGTCCAGCGCCACGGCCACGCCGCCGGTGGCGGGTTGCACCGCCACGCTGCCGTCCTCCTGCTTCACGTGAAGATAGGGCTCCCGGTTGGAGGCCACCAGCAGCGGCCGCGGCGCGGGGGGATCCAGCTCGCCGGACTGCGCGAGGCCCCGTCGAAACACCACGGGGCCCACCAGTTCGTTGACCGCGATGGCGCTCACCAGCAACAGCTGCACCTGGGCGGCCCAGCCGCCGAACTCGTTGGCCGCCACGGCGGCGAACCCCAGCGTGATGCCCGCCTGCGAGACCAGCCCGGTCCACGCGTACCTGGCCGGATGCGGATCGAGACCCGACGCTCGCAGGCCGGCCAACACGCCGAGCCTGATCGCCCCGATTCGCACGAGCACCAGCAGGAATACGGCCAGCCCTGTTGACGTGATGGCATCGAGGCGCAGCGACGCGCCCACGCCCACGAAGAACACCACCAGCACCGGGGGCGCGGCCTGGCGGACGGCGGCCCGCAGCGCGTCGCCCTGGGCCACCGACAGGTTCTCGATCACGAGGCCGGCGGCCATGGCCGCCAGCAGCGGCTCGAACTGCTGGATCGAACCCGTCTGGCTCAGGAGCGCGCACACACCCAGGAGGACGAGCGGCACCTCGCGTGCGACATAGCGCAAGTAGAGCGCGAACAGCGCGCCCACCAGCGCTCCAAAGGCCAGCGCGCCGCCGACCTGCCACACCATCTGCGCCACCACGGCGCCAACGCTCATCCGGACGTCGGGATTCAATGCCACGCGGGCGGCCTGCATGCTCACGGAGAAGAGGACCAGAAGCACCAGATCCGCCATCACCACGATGGCGAGCACCAACTCGCTCAAACGGCCGCGCGCGCCGGTGTCGGTGATGACCGCGGCCGTCATCGTGGGCGAGAAGCTGACGACGATGACGGCGAGCACGAACGCCATGGCAAGGCGCGCGGCGCCGCTCGCCTCGGCGTCCACCGGCAGCCAGGGCCACGCCAGCCACGAGACCACGAACACGAGCAGCAGGGGCACGGCCACGGCCACCGCGGTCATGCGCGCGATGGGCGCCAGTCGGGCACCGAGCCGCTCGACGCTGAGCGTCAGGCCCGCGATGAGCGCGATGAGCGTCGTGGCGACGCCGGTCACGACCTGGAGCTGGCCGGCCATGACGCCTGTGATGAGGTTGCCGGCGTAGGGCCCGATGAGCGCACCGAAGATGAGATACCCGGTCAGCCGCGGCAGGCGCAGCCACCGCAGCGCGTCGCCGAGCAGCCACGCGCCAATCAGCACGAAGCCGAGGACGAGCGCGGACCCCGCCGATGGGGCCGTGGTGGAGACGCCGAGAACCCGCGTCCACACCACCGCGGCGATCACGAGGATGAGCGCGACGGCGCGGCTCACGCGGCCGTCCTGTCGCGCTGCACGATGCCGGCCACGGCGTCGGCAAGGATGGTGCCCAGAACGACCACGTCGAGCGCCAACGCGAGACCCGGGCCCGCCGCGCGGTGCGCATTCAAGGCAAACGCCACGCCGAAGACTCCCGGCGACAAGAGCCGCCGCCCGACGCCCGAGGGCATGTTCAGCGCAACGCGCGAGGCCAATGCGGCTCCGATCAGCTTCCCCGCCGCCCGGGCGAACGCATAGAGGCCGGCCAGCGCAATCGCTTCGGCGGACAGATGCGCGTTGGCGCCGGCAAGCACCAGCACCATCGCGAGAAACGGCTGGCGCACATAGTGGGCGTCTGCACGCAGCGCGTCGCGTGCGGCGCCGTCGAGCGCGTGCCAGGCGGCGCCCGCCACGAATCCGCCCAGGAGCGCCGAGAGTGACAGGTAGTCCGCAGCCCCGCCGACCACCATCACGGCGGCAATCGTGAACAGCCGACGCTCGATATCGGTCGTGGCGCTGCCGACGAGCAGCCAAACGGCTACCGCCAGCAGCAGCACGGCCCCGATGGCCTGCGCCATGAGCAGGATCGCGCGGGGCGCCGAGGCCTCGCGGAAAACCGCCAAGCGCCACGCCGCCGAGCACGATCGGCACAAGCACCCCCGCCTCGATCACCAGGTGCAGCGGGCCCCCGCTCGAGTGATCCGCGCGAGGCAGCAGGAGTGACGACGAAGCGGCTACGGCGCAGACGGTGCAGAAGGCCGCCACCGATCCCATCGCCGGCAGCAGCTGCAGCCACCAGGCGAGCACCATCGTGCCCGCCACGCAGGTCATGGCGATGGCCGTTTCGAGCGTCGCGGCCGTCACGACGCGCGTCGTGGCCACGCGCAAGCCGGGCAGCGACAACCCGGCCAGGACTCCCAGGATGGCCAGCGCGACCGGGACTGCGGGATCGAGGGCCACGAGCGCCGGCGGCGACAGCAACCCGAGTGCCTCCGGGCCACAGGCCACGCCAACGGCCAGGAGCACCGCCGTCGGCGACCGGGACGGACGTTCACCGGCGTCGATCGTCGCGTCGGCCTGGACAGTCGCGGCAGCGGGGGCCGACGTGCGTGCCGCGAACGTCACGGTTGAAGCGCCAGCACGTGATGACGCGCGCCGCGCGTCACCGAAAGCAGCATGGGGCCCGCGGTAAATCCGCGCCGCAGTTGGGCTGGCGTTGGCGCCTGGATGGCGTCCGTTCGAGTGATGAGGTCACCGGGGCGCAGCCCGGCCTTCGCACCGCTGGAGCCTGCTGTCACGCTGGAGATCGACGTGCCGAGGCCCGGCACGAATTCCATGGCGAGCCCGAGTCCGGCTCCCGACGGGTCTGGCAGCCATTCCGCGTCGCGCGAGGACAGCCGTGCGGCTGCTGACGCCACCACGCGGACATCGCGCAGCTCGCCACCGCGGACGACGCTGAGCCGCACTTCGTCGCCCGCGTACAACCGGTGCGCACGCGCTTCCCACTCGCCCGCCGAACGCACCGGCGTGCCGTCGATCGCCTGCACCACGTCGCCGCTGCGAAGCAGCTGGTTGGGGTCGTTCGGATCGGTCCAGGTGATCACCACGCCAGAGTTCACGCCGAGCATCGACGAGACGGCAGGCGCCAGATCCTCGACCTCCACCGGCAAGCCACCGGGGCTCGCGCCGGCGCGCAGCAGCAGCCGATCGACCTCCGCGACAAGCAGCGGCGCGGGCACGAACGACAGCACTTTGTCGTCTTCGATAACCGCACCCGCCAGCTCCGCCGCCGTCGTAAACAGCAGGCTGCCTGGCCTGGCGGCGCTCCCCGGCGGAAGCGCCCAAATCGAGTCGCTCCACGCCGCCGACGAACGTACGGACAAGCCGCTGAGCAGGAGGGGGCGCGTGGCGATGCCGCCGGCCGTCGGCTCCGCCACCAACAGATACCGAGGCCCCGATGAGAAATCGGGCATCCAGATCGACAAGGGCGGCGGCACGGCCGCATCGTCGGCGCGGAGGACGGTCAAGCCAGTGGGGCGATCATGGGCCACGACCGCGGCCGGCCGATCGACAACCTCCGCACCCAGGGGCACGAACGCGATCGTCACGTCGTCGCGCAGTCGCACCGCGGCGGCGGTGCGCTCCGCCGGGGCCGCCCCACCGGGCAGCGCGACAGTAGTCAGCCATGGCCTGATGCGCGCGTCCAGGCGCGCCAGGTCGATGCTCAGCTCGTCGATCGCCGGACGTCCAAGCAGCGGACGAAGAAGCGGTCGAGCCGAGTCCGCAACCACAGGGTCGAGCTCGAACGAGCGTACGCGGTCGAGTACCCAGAGCGACACGGCCGCCAGGGCAACCGTGACGAGCAGCAGGCGCGTTTCGCGCGAGACGCGTGGGCGGCGTTGGACGCGGCCTTCCATGGGCACGCTGGGCGAAGCAGCTCTACCAGAGGCGCGAGGGGAGCGCGGAGGCGTCGATTGTAGTGCAGCGCTCGACTGTAAGAGGGGCATCGGGCCGGGGGAGTCGCAAACCTCGTACCCGATGGGCCGGCTCGAATGCCGTTGACATCTCATCCGTGTAGGCCTAAGCTCTGCGCCGCCTGGATGAGCTGGGGTAAGCGGGATACCCCTATTGGCCACCCTGCGAGCGCGAGCGCCTCGAACGAAGCTCGTCTATTCGACTTCGTCTCAAGACGCTACCGCCTGCTCGCGAGCACCGTACTGCTCCTGGCGGCGTTCAACCTCACCTATCGCCTGGGCCTGGAGTCGGTCGAGGAGTGGGACGAGTCTCTGTACGCCACAACGGCGTGGGAGATGCTTCAGAGCGGTGAGCTGATCGGCACCACCTTCGGCGGGGAGCTGGATTATTACAACAGCAAGCCTCCGTTGAACGTGTGGCTCATCGCCGCCATGTTCGCCACGTTCGGCGTGAACCTGGTGTCGCTGCGCATCGTCTCGGCGACCTCGGCGTGGCTCACGGTGCTGGTGCTGCAAGTCTGGACGCGTCGCATCTTTGGTCCCACGGTCTCGCTGCTGAGCAGCCTCGTGCTCGCCACCAGTTTCGGCTATCTGCATCTCCACTCCGGGCGCAGCGGGAACCCGGACGCGCTGCTGACTTTACTGATCCTGTTGACCGTGGTCGCGCTCTGGGCCAGCCAGCAACGGCCGTGGCATCTGGCCTGGCTGGGGCCGCTGCTCGCCGGCGCGTTCCTCCTGAAGGGCATGGCGGTACTGATGCCGCTGCTCGTGGTGGTACTCGTCGAGTCGCTGGCCCGCCAATCGCAAGGGCGATGGCTGCCTCGCGCGACGGCGGCGATGCTCTTCGTGGCGCCGGTGGCGGCCTGGGCGGCGGCGCGCTGGCAGGTGGATGGCTGGCAGTTCTTCAATCGCATCGTTTTCCAGGACTTCGTCGCGCTGGCATCGACCGCGGTCGAGGAGCGGACTGGAGGCCCTCTCTACTACCTCGATGTGTTGCAGCGTTATCAGCCCGGCTGGCTGCTGGCAGCGATCGGTGCGGCGCTCCTGGCGCGGCAATCATGGGGCCGCACCACCCACGCGATCGGCGTGCTGCTGCAACAGCGCCAGCCCCTCGCCGTTCTGCTCGGCGCGTGGACCGCGGCGACGCTCGGCGTGCCGACCCTGGTGCAGACCAAGGTGTTCTGGTATCTGAACCCGTTCTATCCCGTATTCGCTGTCGTAGTCGGGCTGCTGCTTGCGAATGTCACGTTCAACAGCCACCACAGCCGCGGCCACTTTCGCCGTGTGATCCTGGCAGGGGCGTTGGCGCTGGCGGCCGTGATCGCCGCTGAGACCCGATCGTTGTGGCGGCTGCACATGGTGACCAACCTGCAGACGTCGGTGCAGGGCGTGCTGCTGTCCAGACGGGCGGAATTTCGCGGCACGCGCGTGTGTCGCGACCGGCCGCACCGCGGCGAAGCCTTCGTGGTGACCGCGATGATGAACTCGACCTTTCATGTGATGACGGGCGCAGGTCGGGGTGGACCTGCCCGGTCAGGAGACATCTACGTGTTTTCGCGCGAGGTTCGTGACCTGCGCCTGCGGCCGGTGGGTCAGGCGGACGGGCACTTCATTTACGAGGCGCAGTGAAGCCCTGGCAGATCGTCCAGAGCCGCTCCTCCACTGCCAGATCCCGAAACGCGCACGGTAACTCCGCGCGGTCGAAATAGAAGCGGCCGGTCTCCCCCTCGACGTCCGGACTCATCGCAAGCCACACGGCCGTGTCGGCGCCCTCGGCCACTGAACGGCCGGTCCGCCGGCTGTAGGCGTCGCGCAGATCGGGCGAGAGGTTGCGCGACAGCCGCGTACCGGGCACGAAGCCGGGGGCCATGGCGTTCACGGTAACGCCCCCCTCCTTCAGCCGCCTCGCCAGCGCCCACGACCAGAGCCGGTTGCAGGCCTTCGACTGCGCATAGGCCGCCAGCTCGTCGTACGGACGCCGCGTCCACTGCAGGTCATCGAGGTCGAGGTGATCGGCGAACGTGGAGGCCACGACGACGATGCGCGCCGGCGCGCTGCCCACGAGCAGATCGGCAAGCGCCAACGAGAGGCGGTGGTAGCCGAGGACGTTCGTGGCGAACACCAGCTCCAGGCCTTCGGGCGTCTCGAGCCGCTGGCCATGTCCCAGGCCGGCGTTGTTCACCAGCACGTCCAGCCGATCAAACCGCTGGCGATAGGCGCGGGAGAAATCCTCGATCGACTGAGGGCTGGCGGCATCGAACGGCAGGACCACGACGTCGGCCGAGCCGGCCTCGGCGCGGATACGCGCGGCCACTTGCTCTCCCTTCTCGACGTCGCGGCAGCCGAGTACCAGCGCGGCACCGGCGCGGCCCAGCTGGTACGCGATTTCTTCCCCGATACCGGACGTCGCGCCGGTGACAATGATGCGGGGCATCGGTCTACAGTCTACGGTCTACGGTCCACAGTCCTGCAGTTTGTGACTTGTGAATTGTGAATTGTGAATTGTGAATGATGTTTCTACTGAGTCGAGGGCCCCATCGGTCGCCCGTCAGCGTCGAGGCGGATCACTTCCCCGAGATTCAGCTGACGGACACCCGATTCGATCTGCGCGAGGTCACCGACGATCAGCCACACGGCGCGTTCGGGGTGGATGTACTTCGCTGCCGCGTCTGCCAGGTTCTGCTCGCTGAGCGCGCGCACCCGCCTCGCGTAGGTCGAGAAGTAGTCGTCTGGATACTTGTAGTTGACGATCTGCAGCACGGCGTTTTCGAGCGACGCCAGCGTGGCCCACCGCCCGGGCAGCCCCAGCGTCTGCGTCCGCATGATGCTGGCGAACTCCTCGCCCCGCACGGGCCGGGCCCCGGCCACGTCGCGAAGCTCCTTCGCCACCTCGAGAACGGCTTCTCTGGTCTTGTCGGTCTGCACGGGCGCGATCACGATGAAGGGCCGCTGGCCGCGGGCGTCCTGCAGCACGCCCTGCGTGCCGTAGCTCCAGGCCTTGTCGAGACGCAGGTTGCGGTTCAGGCGCGACGTGGCGATGCCCCCGAAGTTCCGCATCACGGTGTCGATCGCCAGATCCTCAGGCTGCCCTCCCGTCTCGGAGGCGTGCGCCGCCACGATGACCGACTGCGGCGCGCCTGGCCGATCGACCAGGTAGACGCGTTTGCCGGCGCTGGGCGGTACGGGCTGGATGCGCTTGGTGGGCGCCTGGCCGGAGCGCCACGACGCGAACGCGCGCTCGAGGGCGGGCTTCACGGCGGCCATCGTGGTGTCGCCCGTCACGATGAAGGTGGTGCGCGAGGGATGGAACCAGTCGCGGTGCCACCCCACCAGATCCTCCCGCGTGAGCTTCGAGACGGTGGTCTCGAAACCCGATCCGGTCAGGGGCGCGCCGTAGGCGTGGGCGGCGCCATAGAGCATCGGCGGAACGAGCCGCACGGCCGCGGTGGTCGGTGTGGCCTTCTCCTGTCCGATCTGCGCCAGCCGCCGCTGAACGGCCAGCTTCAGCATGTCCTGGGGAAACGACGGCCGCAGCACCACGTCGGCCAGGAGATCGATCGACGGGCCCAGCTCCTTCGATAGCGCCTGCAGTCGCACGAGAGACAGATCCAAGGTGCTGCCCGTCGAGATGCTGGCACCCAGACGGTCCAGTTCGTCCACGATCGCGAACGTGTCGCGCGTGGTGGTGCCATCGTCCATGAGGTCGAGCGTCAACGACGCCAGGCCCGCCTTCTCCGGCACGTCGGCCGCGAAGCCGGCATCCACGGCCAGCGAGACATTCACGAGCGGCGCCGTGTGGCGCTCGACCAGCAGCACGCTGGCGCCGTTGGACAGCTGGGTGCGCTGCACCGCAGGAAACGCGACCTCGGGCGGGTCGCCGAGCGGGGGCAGGACCGTGCGATCAATCGCTGTCGCTCCCGCCTGACGCGATTCGGCGGGTCGGACCGTCAGCGTGTAGTGGGGCGCCTCCAGCCATCGCTGTGCCGTCTGGCGCACGTCGCTGGCCGTCGCCGTGGACACGAGCTCGAGGCGCTCCAGGTACCCGTCGGTGCGGCCGTCGAACGTGAGGCTCTCCGCCAGGATGTCGGAGCGCCCGCCGAAGCCGCCCAGCCGCTCGGCACCGCGGACGAACTGCGACGTCAGCCGCGCGCGGGCGCGTTGCAGCTCGCCCTCCGTCGGCCCTTGCTTGATGAACTCGCTCACCACGCGGTCCATCTCCCGCTCTACCTGCGCCGGATCCACGCCGGCGCGCACCGTGGCGACCACCAGGAAAAGACTGGCCAGTTCCTGCGCGTCGATCGCCACGTTGATCGCCGTCGCCAGCGGCTGGTCGTACACCAGCGCCCGATCCAGTCTCGCGCTGCGCGAGCCGCTCAGCACGCTGGCCGCCAATTCCAACTGCCGCAGCGCGCTGTCGCGCCAGGCGGGCGCGTGATAGAACCGGTACACGCGGGTCTGCGCGACCTGGTCGCGCATCTCGTCGCGGACGTTGCCGTCGAGCCTCGGCACCCACTGCGTGGCGCGGTCCACCGGCGGGCCGGCTGGGATGCCATCGAAGTACTTCTTGACGAGCGCCAGCGCCTGCTCCGGCGTGATGTCGCCAGCCAGCGACAGCACGCAGTTGTTCGGCCCGTAGAAGGACCGGTACCACGTCTGCACGTCCTGGATGCTGGCGGCGTTCAGGTCCTCCATGCTGCCTATCACGGGCCAGCTGTAAGGATGGTTCGGCGGATACAGGCGTCCCACGGCTTGCGTGAACACGCGCCCGTAGGGCTGGTTCTCGCCCTGGCGCTTCTCGTTCTGCACCACGCCGCGCTCGCGGCCGAGCATCGCCTCGTTGATCTGCTTGGCGAGGAACCCGAGCCGGTCAGCTTCCAGGTAGAGGGTCCGTTCGAGCGCCGACACCGGCACGTCCTCGAAGAAGTTGGTGCGGTCGCTCGAGGTGGTGCCGTTGCGGTTGTTGGCGCCTAGGTCGTCCATCGCCTCGCGGAAGCCCTTGGGATAGTGCTCGGATCCGTTGAAGAAGAAGTGCTCGAACAGGTGCGCGAAGCCGGTCTTGCCTCGCTGCTCGTTGCGCGAGCCCACGTGGTACCAGACGTTCACGGCCACGACGGGCACGGAGTGGTCCTCGTGCACGATGAGCCTCAGACCGTTGTCGAGGACGAACGTCTTGTGAGGGATCGCGTAGATGGACTTGTCGAACGCAGCTGCCGTCCGGGCCGTTGCGGTTGCCGGGCGCGCGGGGCGCGTACCCGACTGGCCGGTCGATGTCGCCGCGGCGGCGACGGTGAGGATCGCGACGCCGGCAAGTGTCCGATGCATGTTCCGCATCTTTGGGCAGGTGGCGAAGGACTGTCAACAACGCCGCGCGAAGCGCGGCCAAAAGACACTGCCGCGAGGCGAGCCTTGTTGACGGTCGAGGCGAGCCTCGCTAGGCTAACGCGACTGTGTCTTCCCATCGCTTCCTGCTGATCGTCTTGTCCCTCACGTCCGGCACGGTGGCCCTGCAGGCCGCCGACTGGCCCCAATGGCGCGGGCCCGCCCGCACCGGCATCTCGACGGAAACGGGTCTTCTACGCCAGTGGCCAGCCGGTGGACCGCGGCTGCTCTGGCGGATCGACAACGTCGGTGATGGCTTCTCCACACCCTCGGTCGTCGGCGAGCGGATCTACATCGTCGTCAACGAGGGCATGCAGAACGAGTTCGTGAAAGCGCTGAACGCCGCCGACGGCAAGACCGTCTGGTCCACGAGAATCGGCCGCGTCGGCAACCCCGATCAGCAGCCCGCGTATCCGGGCGCGCGGTCCACGCCGACCATCGACGGCGACACGCTGTATGCGCTCGGGTCGGACGGGGACCTCGCCGCCATCGACGTCAAGACCGGCGCCGTGCGATGGAAGAAGAGCCTGCGTGCCGACTTCGGCGGCGTGCCTGGCACCTGGGCCTACTCGGAGTCGCCGCTCGTCGACGGCGAGAAGCTGGTCGTGACGCCCGGCGGGAAGACACCGCTCGTCGCGCTCAACAAGCGAACGGGCGCCGTGATCTGGCGCGCGGCGGCCACGGGAGGCATGCTGTCGTCGCTCTTTGGCGGCGAGCCAGCGGGCTATGCGTCGGTGGCCATCGCCCAGGTGGGCGACGTGCGGCAGTACGTGACGTTCCTCGACAAAGGTCTCGTGGCCGTGGACGCCAACACGGGTGCCTTGCTGTGGCGCGATGACCGCACCGCGGAGGGAAGCGCGGCCAACATCCCGACGCCGGTCGTCGGCAACGGCATCGTCTACCACGCCACGGCGCAGATCGGCGGCGCGGCGGTGCGGCTCTCGGCCAAGCAGGGCAAGGTCAGCATGCAGCCGATCTACGCGGAGAAACGCCTCCCTGGCGCGAACGGCGGCAGCGTGCTGATCGACGGCACGATGTACGGCACCAACACCGCATCGCTGATGGCCGTGGACTTCGCCACCGGCGCGCGTGAAGTGGCAGGAACGCGGCATCGGCACGGCGTCGATCGCCTCGGCCGATGGGCTGCTGTTCCTGCACGGGGAAAACGGCGACGTGGCGCTTGTGGAAGCGTCACCCGCGGCCTATCGCGAGAAGGGACGCTTCGCGCCACCAAACCAGCCCCAGCGCCGCGGCGGCGGTGCGCCCACCGGCCCGTCCAAGGCCTGGTCGCACCCGGTCGTGGCCAACGGGCGGCTGTACATCCGCGACCTGGGCACGCTGTGGGTGTACGACATCCGCGGGGGGGCAGGTCGATGAGGGCTCCGGGCTCCAGGCTCCAGGCTCCAGGCCTCGCGGCGGCCCTGGCGTTGGTGGTGGCGCTGACGGCGGTTGCCGTTCACGCGCAGCGAGGCGCGGCGCCGGCCGCGGCACCCTATGTGCCGGTGACCGACGAGATGCTGTGGAAGCCCAACCCCGCCGACTGGCTCACGTGGCGCCGCACGCTCGACAGCCACGGCTTCAGCCCGCTCAATCAGATCGACCGCCGCAACGTGTCGCAGATGAAGATGGTGTGGACGCGCGGCATGGGGCCGGGCAACGTGCAGGAAGCGTCGCCGCTCGTCTACAACGGGGTGATGTATCTGCCGAACCCCAACGATCTGTATCAGGCCATTGATGGCAGGAGCGGCGATCTGCTGTGGGAGTACCAGCGGAAGCTGCCGGCCGACCTCGGCAAGTTCCTGCCGGTCTTCGCCATCAACCGCAACACGGCGATCTACGGCGACACGATCATCGACACCACCGCCGACGATTTCGTGATCGCGCTGGACGTCAAGACGGGCGCGTTGCGGTGGGAAACCAAGATCATGGACTACCAGAAGGGCTCGCAGCAGACCTCGGGCCCGATCATCGCCAATGGCAAGGTGATTTCGGGCCGCGGCTGCGAGCCGGAAGGCGGTCCCGACGCGTGCGTGATCACCGCGCACGATGCGAAGACGGGCAAGGAGCTGTGGCGCACCCGGACCATGCCTCGTTCCGGCGAGCCCGGCTACGACTCCTGGGGCGACGTGCCGGAGGAAAAGCGCGTGCACGTCGGAACGTGGATGGTGCCGAGCTACGACCCGCAGCTCAACATGATCTACGTGGGCACGTCGGTGTCGTCGCCGGCGCCGAAGTACATGCTCGGCGGCAACGAGAAGAAGCACCTGTACCACAACTCCACGCTGGCGCTGAACGCCGACACCGGCAAGATCGTGTGGTACTACCAGCACGTCGTCGATCACTGGGACCTCGACCACCCCTTCGAGCGGCTGCTCGTGGATACGGCCGTCGCGCCGAACCCGAAGGAAGTGTCGTGGATCAACCCGAGGCTCAAGCCGGGCGAGAAACGCCGCGTGATGACCGGCATCCCGGGCAAGACCGGCATCGTCTACACGCTGGATCGCCAGACCGGCGAGTTCCTGTGGGCGCGCCCCACGGTGATGCAGAACGTGGTCAGCACAATCGACGGCGCGACGGGCGAGGTGACGGTGAATCCCGAGACGCTCTTCACGGCGCAGGGCCAGGAGCGCTTCATCTGTCCCAGCCTGAACGGCGGCAAGAACTTCCAGGCCGGCGCCTACAACCCGAACACCAACACGATGTACTACCCGCTGCAGAACATGTGCATGCAGGGTACGGCGCTGGCACCGGACGCGTCGCTCTATGCCGTCAGCACACGCGTGCAGATCACCCCCGGCACGAACAACCTGGGGACCATCTACGCGATCTCCGCGGAAACCGGCGCCACGACGTGGAAGGTCGAGCAGCGCGCCGGCATGCTGTCGCTCATCGCCACGGGCGGCGGGCTGATCTTCGCGGGTGATGCCGCCGGCAAGTTCCGCGCCTACGACGACCGCACGGGCAAAGTGCTGTGGGAGCAGAACCTGGGCTCGCCCGTCAGCGGCTATCCCATCAGCTTCGCCGTCAACGGCAAGCAGTACGTGGCCGTGAGCACCGGGCCGTCGCTGGTGGCGGGCGCGGCGATTCGCCTGACGCCCGAGCTGAAGCCGAGCAACTCGAACCAGATGTACGTGTTCGCGTTGCCATAGGAGCGCAGAAACGCTGGTCTACGGTCTCCGGTCTTCGGTCTCCGGTCCCGCCAAAGGCATTGCTCTTGCCGCTGCCATTGTCGCCGCCGTCCTGGCGACGCACAGCTCGACCGCGGCCCAACTCGACTCGCCTGAAGCTCGCGCCGTCGCCTACCTCGTCAAAGAAGTGCCCCGCTGGCGGCGGGAGCATCCGTGCTACTCGTGCCACAACAACGGCGACGCCACGCGCGCCCTACTGGCCGCATCCGCGCAAGGGCACGACGTGGGGCCCGCGCTCGACGACACGCTGGCGTGGCTCGGCTCGCCGGAGCGATGGGAACAGGACGGCAGCCCAGGCGGCTCTTCCGATCTGCCGCTCGCACGCGTGCAGTTCGCCAGCGCGCTTGACGCCGCGGCTGCCATGGATCGAGCGCCTGCGAGCGCGCGGGAGCGCGCGGCGGCGCTTGTCGTCACGCACCAGCAGCCCGACGGATCGTGGACGTTGAACCCGACCCAGACGCTGGGCGGAGCGACCTTCTACGGCCGCGCGCTGGCCACGGCGATGGCGCGCCGGCTCCTGAGCCGATCGTCGGCACCGTCCGCACGCCAGGCCGCCCAGCGGGCGGATGCGTGGCTGCGATCCACGGACCTCCCAAACGTCCTGGCGGCATCGTCCGTGCTGCTGGGGCTCGGTGCAGCCCCGGATGCAGGCACGGCGCGTCAGCGGAGCCGCGGGTTGACGCTGTTGAACCAGGGACAGGCGCCGGACGGAGGCTGGGGGCCTTACGTCAGCTCACCGCCGGAGGTGTTCGACACGGCGCTGGCCGTTCTGGCACTTGCGGAGGCACGCGAAATGCCCGATGCCGTGCGGCGTGGCCGCAACTACCTGCTCGCGCGGCAGCAAGCCGACGGCAGCTGGGTGGAGACGACTCGGCCTTCGGGCAGCGAGAGCTACGCGCAACGGATCTCCACCACCGCGTGGGCGCTGCAGGCCCTTCTGGCCTCGCGTTGACATAGACTGCGCCTGCGTTTCATTCGACTGTCCCGGACGAGGTGATGATGCGGCGATCGCTCGGCGTGGTAGCCCTGTGCGTGATCTCGTTCGCGGCGGGAGCCGTCGTGCAGCGGCTGTACGACAGGCGCGTGCCAGCGGGCGACGCGAGTCAGCCCTCAGCGACGGCAACCGCACCCACGCCGGCGCGGGAGGAGCCGACGCCGCCCGTGAACCTCGACAAGCAGCCGTTGTGGGCCTACGGCTTCGTGGATGCGCCGAAGCCGGGTGACAAGGCGAGCCCGCAGGCGCCGCCCACGCGCAACCTGCGGCCCAACGAGGATCCCGAGGAACAGACGAGGGCACGACAGCTGCCGGGCAGTTCGGCCTCATATTCGCTCGTGGACATCCGGGACGGCAGCAACGTGGCGGACTGGTACCCGCAGGACCATCCGCCCATGCCCGACATTATCCGGCTGGGCCCGGCCAGGGCGGGCCCCGCACGCCGCGGGTGCGGCTTCTGCCATCTGCCGAACGGGCTCGGGCGGCCGGAGAACGCGCCCACGGCTGCGCTGCCGCGCGGCTACTTCGTCCAGCAGATGCGCGATTTCCAGAAGGGGCTGCGGCGCAGCGCCGACCCGCGCAAGCCGAACACCAACACGATGATCGACCTGGCACGGGCGATGACCGAGGAGGAACTCGAGCAGGCTGCCAACTACTTCGCGGCCGTGCAGTGGAAGCCGCGCGTCAAGGTGATCGAGACGCCAATGGTTCCCAAGACCCGCATCGTCGGCAACCTGTTTCTCGCCACGGAGGCGGCGAAGACCGAGCCCATCGCCGGGCGGATCATCGAGGTGCCCGAGGAGGAAGAGCGCTCGGAAACGGTGCGCGATCCGCGCGCGGGTTTCATCGCCTACGTGCCGCCCGGCAGCCTGGCCCGGGGCAGGCACCTGGTGCGGCTCGGCGGCGCGAGGATCGTCGACAACCAGATCGTGCAGGGCAAGACCACGCCGTGCACGGCCTGCCACGCGCCGGATCTGATGGGTGTCGGCGACGTGCCGCCGATCGCCGGCCGTTCGCCGAGCTACCTTGCCCGCCAGATCTTCGACATTCAGGCGGGGACGCGGCGCGGGCCCGGCGTGGAGCTGATGAAGACAATCGTCGCGAAGCTGACGCCCGACGACATCACCGCGATCACGGCGTACATCGCGGCGAAGTATCCTCCGGACCCGGCCGACGTCGAGGAGTCGGACGCCATCCGGGCCGAGGCGGTCGAGACGCGCGAGACGCGCTAGCGTGCCTTGGGGGGCACGGCCAGCGGTTTTTTGGCCTTCGACACGTCGGGCACGTCCTCGCCGAGCGCCGTCGCCAGCTCGATCTGGTGATCCTGCTCCTGCTTGAGGATCTCGCGAATCACCTCGGCGAGAGCGTACTCCCCCAGCTCCTCGCACTGTCGCACCCGCTCCCGGTAGTTGCGGATGGTCTGGTTCTCGTTTTCGAGGTCGGCGCGGAGCATCGTCTCCGCATCCTCCGACAGCACCACCGGCAGCGCGGACCCCGTCGGCATCTCGCCCAGGTAGTCGATCTGCTTGGCGATGGCGATGGCGTGCTGCAGTTCCTCGCCGGCGTGGATCTCCAGCTCCTTGGCGACGCTCATGTACTGCGCGCCCTTGAGGGCCTGAGAGTAGACGACATACGCGATGATCGCCTGGTACTCGCGTGCGAGATCCTCGTTGAGCTTCTTTGCAAGCTCGTGCCTGGTAATCGTTCGCGGTTCCGTTTCGGTGGCAGGCATCTCGATTCCTCCTAGAGGGTGGGGCTCTTCACGTTGACCAGCTTGGGCTTCTTGATGCCAGGCCTGGCGATCGTCTGGCGCGCCGTCGGCCGCTTCGCGTCGCGATAGGGCGGCAGCGGCACTGGTACGCCCGTTCGGGCTGATTCGTAGAGTGCCTGAACGATGCGCACGTCCTGGCGGCCTTCCTCACCCGACGGTTCCGGCTTCCGGTTCCGTTGGATGCAGTCCGAGAAGTGCAGCAGCTCGGGCGCGAACTGGTCTCGCTTGCCGAGGCGCTTGCGCATCACCTTGCCGTTCACTGTCAGTGAGTACGCCAGTCCCTCGGCATATTCGTAGGCTGGATCGACGTGCAGCTGGCCCTTGGTGCCGACCACGCGGTACTCCGCCACGTCGGCGGCGTTGAAGCTCGTGATAAACGACGCCACGCGGCCCTTGCTGAATCGAAGCAGCGCCGCCGTCGTCTCGTCGACGCCATTCGAACCACTCGAGCCGTCGCCATTCTGTGAGACGGCAACGACTTCTTCGGGTTCCGACCGGAAGAGGTACCGGGCGGCATTGATGCAATACACGCCGATGTCGTACAGCGTGCCGCCACCCAGCTTGGGCTTCAGACGCACGTCGCCCGGGCGCACTCGCATCGAGAACGACGAAGCGAAGTACTTCGGCTCGCCGATGCGGCCGGCGCGCACGAGCTCGACCGCGTCGAGATTGGCCTCCTCGAAGTGCAGGCGGTACGCGATCATCAGCTTCACGCGGTTCCGGCGGCAGGCCTCGATCATGACGTCGCATTCGTCCGCGGTGACCGCCATCGGCTTCTCGCACAGCACGTGCACGCCCGCATTGGCGGCCCTCACCGTGAACGCCGAGTGGAGGGAATTGGGCAGCGCGATGTACACCGCGTCCACGTGCTCGAGGCACTCTTCGAAGTCGTCGTACGAGCAGGCGTGCTCGAGCTTGTAGCGGCGGGCGAGCGTGCGGCGCTTCTGCGCATCGTCGCTGACTATCGCCACCAGCCGCGAGTTCTTCCGCGCGTGGGCAAACGCAGGGAGCACCGCTACCTGAGCAATGTGACCCAGGCCCACCACGGCATATCGAACAGGCGCACTGCTGCTCATCCAGTTCGATGAGGTTGCACCAGCCATGCCAACGCGCGATCGGCGCAGTTGTGTCGCGGCCGTTGAGCTTTCAGGACCGCTGGTGCAGGCCGAAAAGGGCGCGCGCGTTGCCGTGTGCGATCTTCCGGCGGTCGTGCTCGCTGATGGGCGCGCGCTCGATCCACTCGGCCGCCGGCGTCATCGTCTCGTAGGGATAGTCCACCGCGAAGAGTATCCGGTCGGCACCGATCGTCAGGATCGCCGAGATTAGTGCCTGATCGCTGTGGAAGCCGCTGGTCGAGACGTAGAAGTTGTCGCTCAGGTAGTCCTGGAGCCGCCGTTCGAGCCGCTTGTCCGAGGGGTTGTATTCGAAGCAGTGCTGGATGCGCCAGGCAAAGTACGGCAGCGTCTCACCCATGTGGCCGAGGACGAGCGTCAGCGCGGGAAAGCGGTCCAGCAGCCCGCTGTGCACGATGCGCAGCACGTGGGCGGCCGTTTCCGGCGCGAAGCCCCAGGTGGCGCCGAGCAGCTGTGCGTGTCCTTCGAAGAGACGCTGCTCGATCGGCGGGCGCGGGTGGATATAGACCGGCGTCCGCAGTGCTGCGGCGGCCTCCCAGAACGGCAGGAACCGCTCTTCGTCCAGATAGGCGCCACGTCCGTCGGCCGTGTTGGTGTAACCGTTGATCATCACGCCCTTGAGCCCGAGCCGGGTCACCGCGCGCTCCAGCTCGCGCGCGGCCTCCTGCGGGTCCTGCAGCGCCACGCTTGCGAACCCGGCGAACCGGGACGGGTGCTTCGCGACCGCCGCGGCAAGGAAGTCGTTCACGCGGCGCGCGGCCGCTACGGCTTCGGCCGGCTCCATGATGCCCTGCACGCCGGGCACGGTGTGTGACAGCACGCACACGTCCACGCCGGCCGCGTCCATTTCCGCCAGGCGCATCGGCCCGATCTCAACCAGCCGCTCGTCGATACGCGCCATCCACGTGGCGTCGTAGTCCATCGCCTTGACCAGCTTCGAGAGGTCCTCGGTGTCGGGCCCGCCCGGAGCCGCGGTCAGCAGGTTGAAGTGCTCCTCGACGGCCACCTTTGGCAACGGCGGGCGCGCCTTCGGCCGTCCGATGGCCGGCAGCTGATAGGTGGAACGTTCCTCGCTCACTTGATGGTGAACGGTATCGCGATCGTCTGCGGGTTGGGGCTCTTGTCCACGGTATCGAAGTTGTCCACCTCGAACGCGCGGCCGATCTGATTGCCGGCCACGTCCTCCAGGATGTCGAGCGCGTGCAGCTGGTAACCCGCGGCGCGCCACGGCTCCTTCGGCGTGAACGCCCACCGCGTCTCCGCCTGGTCGATCGCGACGTCGCCGTCGAGCGCCGTGCCCGCGCGACTCACGCTCAGCGCCCGCATCAGCAGCCCGCGATCGAGCGGCTTGGGGAACGTCACGGTTACCGCGGATCGGCTGCCGGCGGACGGCGGCTGGACGCGCCAACCCGCGGTGTCCAGTGGCTTCTCGTCGGGCGGCACCACACGGAACTGCCGCCGGTACCCTTCCTTGAGCGGCAGGCCCTGCGCGTCGCGCCACGCCGCATCCACCACCAGGGTCACCGTTCGCCCGGCTTCCAGTGGACGCCCCATCTCCTGGTTCGGCAGGATGCCCTTCTTGACCCGTCCCGGGTCGAAGAACACCGTGAAGCGCATGTGATCGGGGCTCCAGAACTCGTAGTCGAGTGGCAGCACCGCGCCCTGTATCTCCTTGCCGTCGTGATCCAACAGGTGGATGAATGCCACTCCGCTCGGCCGTCCCATCGGCGCCGAGAACTCGATGTACATCCGGAGCATGTTGGCGGGCACGGTGTCGCCGGACGGATAGACGCGGGCCACGACCGTCGACGGTTCGGTGGCCTCCGCCGGACGCCCAACGGTCGTCTCGATCACCGCCGGCGAGCCGCCGTCCCACGCGGCTACCTGGTTGCCGTCGAACCGCACCTGGTAGCGGCGGCCGGCGTCGAGGGGAAACTGCGGCACGAAGCGCAGCGTGCCGTCGGCCACCTCGTGGCGCCCGAGCATCGGCGGCGATCCGGCATCGACCGCCACTCGCAGCAGCGCGGACCATTCCTCCGGCGAGCGCTCGTCATCGAGCGCGGCCAGCACGGCCGCGGACAAACCCGTCACTTCAACGTGGGACTCGCCGCCGGGCGGCATCGCGAGCGCGATGGCAGGCCGGGAGGGACCAGAAGGGCCGCCGCAGGCCGTGGCGCCGGCGAGAACGCTCGCAAGCGCCGCGGCCCGCAGCCGTCATGAGACTCATGCCGAGGCCGAACGTAATTTACGGCAGCGGCACGACCTGCAGGTTCACGCCGCCCGACGCATGGCGCGCGATCACGATGGTCCGCTGGTCGTCCAGCTTGTCCATCTGCTCGATGCCCGTCATGCTCGTCACTTTCTCGAACGGCACGCCGCCGGTCTCGCTGGTCACGGGCGTCGTGATTGGCGCGGCCTTGGCGAACGTGCTGGTCGGGATCTTCATCACGCCGCGGCTGTTGTTGGTGGTCAGCAGATACTCCTGGCCGCCCTTGCTGTACACGATCATGTCCAGCACGCGGTTGCCCGCGCCGAACTCGGCGATCGTGGTCCCGCGCACCTTGCTGCCAGGCTTCAGGTCCGCGATCGGGAACTTGACCAGCGGCGTGCAGGTGTAGCCCGCCACCAGGTACGACTTGTTATCGATGGTGAACGGCACGAACGCGTTCACGGGCGATCGCGTCTCGAGCGCCTGGTGGTTGCCGTGGTAGATCTCCACGCTCGTGCCCGCATCCACGCCGGCGAACGGATACGGAATCGCGCGGAGCTTGGAGGCAAACTCCTCGTTCGACAGGCCCGCCACCCAGAGCCGGCCCTCGGAGAAGGCCATGTCGGTGACGACGTTCGAGCGCGGATTCCGTGCGCCGGCGGCCGATGCCGGGGCGTTGGCGATGTCGGCCTTCTGGAACTTCACCGACGTCAGCGTGACGTTCTGGATCTTGCCGGCGCCGTCCACGCGGAAGAGCGTTGGCGTGGCTCCCGCGCCCGTCCCCCGCATCACGGAGACATAGGCGTTCTTCGTACGCGGGTGCACGGCGAGGTCGGTGATCTGGATCTCCCGCGCACCTGTCCCCAGCAGGCCCGCCAGCGTGCCGTCCAGGCCGTCGAGGCCCATGGCGCCCGCCGCACCGCCGTTGGCCTGCGCGCCGAGGTCAAGGGCAAAGACCGAAGCGCCCTGGTTGTCTGCCGCAAACAGTGTCCCATCGGGCCCGAACGCCAGCGGCCCGATCGATTGCATGGCCGGGCCCGTTCCGGCCTGGGTGGCCTGACGAGCCGCGGAGGGCGCCCACGCGATCATGATGACGAACGCGACGAGCAGCCACAGCTTGGTTTGGTGAGAACGCATGGGCAATGCCTCCTGGATATCTGTTCGACGGAACGGCGGGATGAGCGCCTACACGATACGGCCGCCGTTCCCGTCTGTCAAAACTGGCTCTCGGCTCTGGGCTCTGGGCTCTCGGCCTCGTCTCGGCCATAATCCACGGCGGAGATTCCAATGACGACGAAATATGCGCGTGTGGCTCTGGGGATGGTGGGCGCGGCAGTGTTGGCGGCCAATGCGCTCGTCGACGCCGACCAGGCGGGGCCGGCCCGCGCACAGGGTCCGGGTCCGGCCAACCCGCTGAAGGCGTTCGTGCCGGTCACCGACGAGATGCTGTGGAAGCCCAACCCGGCCAACTGGCTGATGTGGCGCCGCACGCTCGACAGCCACGGGTACAGTCCGCTGGATCAGATCGACCGCACCAACGTCGGCAAGCTGAAGATGGTGTGGGCGCGCGGCATGGGCCCCGGCAACATGGAATCGACGCCGCTCGTCTACGACGGCGTGATGTACGCGCCGGGCCCGGCCGACTACATCCAGGCGATCGACGCCAAGACCGGCGATCTGCTCTGGGAGAACCGGCGCAAGCTGCCCGAGGGCGTCCGCGGCGGCACCAACCGCAACATCGCCATCTGGGGCACCACCCTCATCGACGCCGGCGCCGACAACCAGATGTACGCGATCGACGCCCGGACCGGCAGCCTGGTGTGGGAAACCAAGGTGCTCGACGCCACCGCGCGCGCGTCGGCGAGCTCGGGGCCGATCATCGCCAACGGCAAGGTGATCGAAGGGCGACAGTGCCAGCCGCAGGCCGGCAACGACGCCTGCATCGTCACCGCGCACGACGCCAAGACCGGCAAGGAGCTGTGGCGCGCGCGCACGATCCCCCTGCCCGGCGAGTTCGGCTACGACACGTGGGGCGACGTGCCGATGAACGAGCGCTGGCACGTGGGCACCTGGATGGTGCCAAGCTACGACCCGGAGACGAACACGATCTTCGTCGGAACGTCGGTGACGATTCCGGCGCCGAAGTTCACGCTCGGCGGCAACGACAAGAAACACCTGTATCACAACTCGACGCTGGCCATCGACGCCGACAGCGGCAAAATCAAATGGTACTACCAGCACGTGGTCGACCACTGGGACCTCGATCACCCGTTCGAGCGCCTGCTGGTGGAAACGGCCGTCTCGCCAGACCCGAAGGAAGTGCCGTGGATCAACCCGCGCATCAAGCCGGGCGAGCGCCGTAAGGTGATCACCGGCATCCCCGGCAAGACGGGGCTCGTCTACACGCTGGACCGGACGACCGGCGAGTTCCTGTGGGCGCGCCCGACCGTGATGCAGAACGTCATCACGAAGATCGACGGCGCCACCGGTGAGGTGTTCGTCAATCCCGAGAAGCTGTTCACGAAGATCGACGAAGAGAAGCTGATCTGCCCGAGCAGCAACGGCGGCAAGAACTGGCCGGCGGGCGCCTACAATCCGCGCAGCAACGTCATGTTCATGCCGATGCAGAACATGTGCATGAAGGCGAAGACGACCACCGACAAGCGCGACCCGGCTCGCGTGTATGGCCTCAACATGCCGGGCGAAATCGCCGAAGGGACGGACAAGGTGGGCGCCGTGTGGGCGATCTCGGCCGAGACCGGCAGGACGCTGTGGAAATACGAACAGCGTGCCGGGGTGATGTCGCTCGTCTCGACGGCTGGCGGGCTGGTGTTCGGCGGCGACGCCAACGGCCGCTTCCGCGCCTTCGACGATCGCACTGGCAAGGTCGTGTGGGAGCAGAACCTCGGCGCGCCGGTGAGTGGCTTCCCGGTCACGTTTGCGGTGGAGGGCAAGCAGTACGTGGCAGTGACCACCGGGCCGTCGCTCGTGGCGAACTCGACGCTCCGCCTCACACCGGAGCTGAAGCCGAGCAACAACGGCCAGCTGTACGTGTTTGCCCTGCCGTAGATAAGAAAAAGCTAAAGGCCAAAGGCTAAAGGCTAAAGGGCAACGAGGTAGGTGAAGCGCGCGCTAACGCTGGTTGTCGTCAACGTCGTCGTATTCCTGGTGGCGGCGGAGTTGCTGGCGCTGGGGGTTTATTACTTCCAGACGGGGTGGCTGTTCTACCTGAACCCGTACCGCACGCGGTTTGAGGCGGTGGGCGCATCCGCCGCAGGTGGCGGCCTGACCGACATGGGGCTGCATCCCTATTTCGGCCCCGTCCATCGCAGCGGCATCCCCGTCGAGATCCCCGCGTCGATGCAGGACGCCGCCGCTGGCGTCCCGGCGGCAATCAAGGACGCCGGCTTCGCGACCAACAACTTCGGCTTCGCGACCCCCCACGATTTTCCCTACACCAAGAAGAGCGCGCGCGAGTTCGTGGTCGGGGTGTTCGGGGGGTCGGTCGGCGTCTGGTTCTGTCAGCTCGGCATGCCGCGGCTGACGGAACTCCTCGGCCAGCGCGCGTTTTTCCGCGATCGGACCATCGTCTCGCTGTGTTTCAGCCACGAGGGCTACAAACAGCCGCAACAGGCAGTGCTGCTGACCTACTTCCTCTCGATTGGCCAGCAGTTCGACCTGGTGATCAACATCGACGGCTTCAACGAGGTGGCGCTGTCGCACCTGAACCAGGAACGCGGCTTCGACGTGTCGATGCCGAGCGCGATGCACCTCGAAGGCCTCCGCACGCTCATCGACGGGGCCACGCTGACGCCAGAAAAGCTGCGATCGCTGAGCGCGCTCGACGCCGACAGGCAGCGGCTCGATCGTACAGGCAGAGCAATTGAACGGCGCGCGGCTGGCCATCGTGTACGTGGCGTTGGAGCGCTACTATCGCCGGGTCGAAAGCCGGTATCAGGCGGAGCAAGCGCGGTTCGCGTCGCTGCCGTCCGCTGCCGCCGGCAGTTCCGCGCTGCACGTCACCCCTCCGCTTTCGCGCGCCGAACCCGCGCGGTTCTTCGAGGGCGTGGCGGGAATGTGGGTGCGCACGTCCACGCTGATGCAAGACGCGTTGGCGCGACAGGGCGCCGCCTACGTGCACGTGCTCCAGCCGAATCAGTACGCGACGGCTCGCCGGTTCAGCGACGCCGAAGCCAAGGTGGCGCTGAATCCCGCGTCCCCGTTCAAGCCCGGCGCCGAGCAGGGCTATCCCGCCCTCGTCGCAGCGGTGCGCGCGCTGCCCACCGGCCCGGCGCGTCCCAATATCTTCGACGCCACGCGCGTCTTCGACGCCGAGCCGTCGGCTGTCTACGTGGACGACTGCTGCCACTACACGAAGAAGGGCAACGAGCTGCTGGCCGACTTCGTGGCGCGCTCCGTGCTGTCGGTGCGCCCCGACTGGTAGCCGCGGATTACCATTACTGGCAGTGCAGACACCGGTCGAGCCCGGCCTCAAATCGCGGGCGCAGTTCGCGTTCCGGCAGCTGCGGCAGCGCTGGCGCGCGCTCGGCTCGCGGCCCGGCACGAGCGCCACGCCCCTGCGGGGACACGAGCCTGGATCGCCGGCGCCCTTCCTGGACGGCCTGCCGGACGCGCAGCTCGAGGAACTGAACGCACTCCTCCCGTGGCACTCGTTCGTCGTCGACGGACACGGCCGCCGGTTCGGCAACGTGCCGTGGCACGGCAAGGGCCGCGCCCCCGAAAAGATCCCCAATAAGCGCACACGCCGCATGCACGAGGCCTTCGACTTGCGCGGCCGCACGGTGCTCGAGGTCGGCTGCTTCGAGGGGGCGCACACACTGGGCCTGTGCGAGTTGGGAGCGCGGGTCACGGCCATCGACAGCCGCGTCGAAAACGCGGTCAAGACCATGGTGCGGACGGCGTGGTTCGATCACCATCCGCGCGTCCTCGTCTGCGACGTGGAGCGGCGGCCGCTGCCCGACGAACACTTGCGGGCGGAGTTCTGCCACCACGTCGGGGTCCTCTATCACCTGGCGGACCCGGTCACCCACCTGTTCGACCTGGGCCGCCTGATCTCAACGGGAATACTGCTCGACACCCACTACGCCGCCGACGGCGACGCCACGGAGCGGTACGAGGTCGGTGGCGAGTCCTTCGCGTACCAGCGTTACGGCGAGTTCGGATATGAGGATGCCTGGTCGGGCATGTTCGACCACTCCAAGTGGCTGACGCTCGACACCATCGTCGAGCTGCTGCGCCGGGCAGGCTTCGATCGCCTGCTGTCGTGCACCACGCGCGTCGGAATCCCAGGGCCCGCGCGCGCTGATCCTCGTGGAGCGCTCCAGCTCGTGAACCCGTCGCGCCGCCGCCGGTGGGCCCTGCGAGTCGTGGCGCTCCTGGGATTCGTCGCGCTGATCGGCGTGACGTACCAGGGCGTGGCCACCGCGGTCGAACGCCGCGCCTACCCGAGGCCCGGGCGCATGGTGGACATCGGCGGCCACCAGCTCCACATCGCGTGCGACGGCCAGGGCGTGCCGACCGTGGTGCTCGATGCGCCGGCGGCCGGCCTGTCGGCGGCGTGGGGCCACGTGCAGCCTGCGCTGGCCCGCACGACACGCGTGTGCAGCTACGACCGTGCGGGCCTGGGATGGAGCGAAGCGCGGGAGCAGCCCTTCGGTCCGCAACTGGCCGTCGAGGAGCTGCAGCAGTTGCTGGCTGGCGCGAACGAGCAAGGGCCGTTCGTGCTCGTGGGCCAGGGCATGGGCGCGTCGCTCGCGCAGTCGTTCGCCGCGCGCTTCCCGGCGGAGACGGCAGCGCTCGTCCTGGTAGACCTCCCGATGGGCGGCGACAGGGACGGCGGTGCGACGATTGTGCGATTCCCGCAGCTCACGCCGTGGCTCGCGCGCGTCGGCATCCTGAGGGCATTCGACATGCACGGGTCGCTGGCGGAGGGGCTGCCGGATCCATCACGGGGCGCGATGGCCACGTTCCTCAACAGGCCCGATCACTTGACGCGGTCGGCCCGCGAGCTCGTGCGATGGAACGACGTCGTGACCTCAGGCGCCACGGCGACGCTGCCGCCTCACGTACCCGTTCGCACGGTGCAAACGAGCAACACGGGCCGCGTCGCGTTCCTGACGCGGGAGCCGGACGCGGCGCTCGTGACCGCGGCGATCATCGAGACGATCGACGCCGCGCGGGTGCCCGTGTTACGCCCCTAGCAAAGCCTGGGGGCCGATCACCAGGGATCGGTGCGCTTGGTAAAGGCGCGCCCTTTGTCCGCCGCCGGCGTGTCGCCGCCCGTGCAGATCATCACGCCGTCCTTCAGCTGCTCGATCACGGTGTTCTCGTTGCACGCATTGAGGAACCTGACGCCGGCTGCCTTGGTGGCGTTGAGAACCCGGCGCCGCACGGCCGCCATCGGCGGCGATGCTTCGCCGCCGCCTTGATACGTCCCGGGACGTCCCAGGAGAAAGAATCCATGATCGCCAGGGCCCCACTCCGCAAACGCGATCCCCGGCACGCGGACGGACGTTTCGACGTTTGCGTCGGCGCGAGGGTTTTCGATTTTCAGGCCGAACAGCAGTTCGCCGTCAGGATTCAGCGGCCAGGGATCGGCGATGCGCATGTACTCCTCGGCGGTCACGCCCCACATGCGCGACGCGTAGGCCTGTGAACCGTTGCCGCGCGTGCCCTGCGACAACCCGTCGACGCGCGGGGCGAACGGATACCGTGCGGCCTCGATCATCAGACGAGCCGCTTCGGGGCTTTCGGCATTGCACAGCAGGATGCCGTGGACGCCGGCGGCCAGCGCCTGTTGAATCATCCAGGCGTTGGCGCGCAACGCGTCGGTGGTGCCGGAGATCGGCAGGGTGACGATGACCGGCGGGGTCTTGTGCCCGGTACGCGTCGGGCCGGCTTCCACCAGACCGCGCATGAACTCACGCAGCTCCTTGAAATCGAGCGGGCCATGCTCCATTTCATAGGTGATGTAGTCGGCCTTGGTCGCCGCCAGCGCCTTGCCCTGCTCATAGCCCCCGCCGCTCGTCTGCGAGTAGTAGACAGGCTGGTTCTTGAGCCACAGGTCGATGACGCGGTTGACATGCTTGCCGGTGCGCATCGTCTGTTTCGGCATCTCCGGCACCGCCGCACTGTCGGGAGGCACCGGCTGTTGCGCCCGAACCGACATCGCGGTCAGCATCGCCGCCGACAGGCCGGCCAGAAAAACCACTCTCGTGTTCATGGATGCCTCCTCAGATGGTTCGCGCGGCGATTATGGTTCGCGCCGATGGCTTGTCAAGCCGGGCGGCAGGATGTGGCTTAATCTAGCCCATCCCGCCTGTTGTTCACGGCACGGGGCGGGCTCCTCATTAGCCGAGGAGCCCGCGGAGTCGTATTAGCGCGGTGCCGGCGTACGCGGCAGGATCTGGGCGAAGTAGTTCGTAACGCCGTCCGGGTCGGACAGCCAGATCGTGCGCAACCCGCCGGTGCCAAACGGCGCGAGCGGACGATCGATCTGCACCTGCTCGGCTTTGGCCCGCGCGTCCACCGCCGCCACGTCCGTGATCACGTACTGAATACCCGCACTCGACGTGTTCTTGGCCGCCGCCGATCCGAAGGACCAGACGTTGACCGTCATCGTGCCGTGGCGAAACGGGTACTTCGTGGCGCCGAGCTGCGGGTCCTCCACTGGCGGCAGCTCTTCGAGGCCGATGAACGAGCGGTAAAACGCACGGCTCTTCGCCAGGTCGGCGACGGTCAGCCCCACCTCCATGCGCTCGAACGTCTCGGCGGGCGCGCCGGCGAGCACGACAAGCTCCACCCACTGCCGTTCGGGATCCTGGACCATCGCCACACGGCCCCCGGCTGGCGGGCGCCGAAGACGGGCGCCGGATGGCCCTTTGCGGTGAAGCGCGAGACGAGCGCGGCTTCATCCGGGAAGAAGAAGGTGAAGACCCGCAACCCCGTCACGGCCCGCACCGGGCCGCCGGGATAGCCTGAGGCCGCCGCCGTCGCTTGCAGCTTGATCTCGGCCGTCCCAACCTGGAACCGGATCATCTGACTGTCGGGGCCGAGCCTGATCGGAGGCATCGAACGGAGCCCCAGCACGTCGCCGTAGAACTCGGTCATCTTCGCCGCGTCCACGGCGAAGCGGCGGAAGACGTTCATCGACGGCTGCGTGCTGAGCGCCGCCAGCGACCCTGGCGTTGCAGCATCGACCGAGACGAAAACGACAAAGGCAGCGGCGATGGCAATCAGTGACTTCACGGCACGTCTCCTGGCTTGAAATCCAACACAACGCCGTTGATGCAGTAGCGCTGCCCCGTGGGTGGCGGACCATCGGGGAACACGTGACCCAGGTGTCCGCCGCACTGGCTACAGTGCACCTCGGTCCGCGTCATCCCGTAGCTGCGGTCCACGGTGGTCTCGATCGATCCTTCCAGCGGCTCGACGAAGCTCGGCCACCCGGTGCCGCTCTCGAACTTGCGGCCGGTCACGAAGAGCGGCTGACCGCAGCCCGCGCACGAAAACGTGCCCGCGCGCTTTTCGGCCAGCAGCGCGCACGAACCCGGCGGCTCCGTGCCGTGGCCGCGCAGCACGGCGTATTGTGCAGGGCTCAGCGACTGCCGCCATTCGGCGTCGGTTTTCTGCACGGGAAACTGCTTCTCAGCCATCGCTCGTCCTCTCGAGAGATTCTAGCGGGTCGCGGCCGCCCCGCGCACAGCGCGTATACTGCGGAATACGATGCGCCGGGCGATTGTCACGGTCCTGCTTACCGTCCTGGCGGCCTCTCCCGCGCTCGCTCTCGTGTGCGAAGTGTGGTGCGCGGCGCCGGCCGCGAATCCGCACGCAGGGCATGCGCAGCACGGCGCGGCACAGTCTCCAGTCTCCGGTCTCCAGTCTCCAGTCGGTATTCAGGCTCCAGGCTTCGGGCTCCAGGCTTCAGGCGGAATTCGGGCTCCAGGCTCCAGGCTCCAGGCTTCAGGCCTCACACGTGACTGTGCCTCGCACCTTTTGGCTGAGGCAGTCCCGCCCGCGTCGTCCACCTTCCCCACTGCGGAACCGCCCAGGGCGGCGGGGCCCGACGAACACGGGCGAGACCGTCGCCACGACCCACTCGCCCGGTCTGCGTCCGCCGTTGATCGTTCCGCGGACCGCGACTCCCCTCCGCATCTGATTCTTCGACCGCGCCCAGCGTGCGTGCGCATGCTGGTTTTCCTTTTTTCGCGAGTCGAAGCATGAACCGAACGTCCGTACAGTCGATCTGCTGCGTGCTGGCCGTGGCCGCGTTGGCGTGGCCGCGCGCGTCGAGCGCGCAGGGCAACCCGCCCGCCGCCCCGGCGCCGGAGCACCAGCACGTGACGCCGCCGGATCAGCACGCCGGGCACGTCATGACCAGCTCCCTCTTCACCGGACGCGACAACGGCGGCACCGGATGGACACCGGCCCGGACGCCGATGTTCGGGGCCCACCGGCAGCTGGGGCCGTGGGACACGATGATCATGGGGAACGCCTTCCTGCAATATCTCGAGGAGTTCGCCCCGATTCATCGAGGTGGGCGTCAGCTCGGCAGCGTCAACTGGATGATGGGCATGGCGCGGCGTCCGGCCGGCGCCGGCATCGTGGGCGTGCGGGCGATGATCAGCGCGGAACCCGTCACCATTCCCGGCTGCGGTTACCCGAACCTTCTGGCCAGCGGCGAGCTGTGCGACCGCGACGGCATCCATGACAAGCAGCACCCGCACGACCTGGTGATGGAGCTGGCCGCGGAGTACAACCGGCCCATCACCGGCGCGCTGCGCTGGCACGTCTATGGCGGGCCCGCCGGCGAGCCGGCCCTCGGGCCGGTGGCTTTTCCCCACCGCGCCTCGGCGCTGCCGAACCCGATCGCGCCGATCTCTCACCATTGGCTCGACGCCACCCACATCACCTACGGCGTCGTGACGACGGGGCTGACGGCCGCACGCTGGCGGCTCGAGGGATCGGTGTTCAATGGCCGGGAGCCCGACGACGTGCGCCACGACTTCGACTTCGGGCCGCTGGACTCGTTCTCCGCGCGCCTCCAGCTGGCGCCCTCCGATGGCCTTGCCCTCCAGGTGTCCGCCGGGTGGTTGGAGAGCGCCGAAGCGGGTGAAGGCAGTCTTCCCGCGCGCGACGTCACACGCATCACCGCGTCGATGCTGTACCAGGGCGCCTTCGCGGGGCGACCGCTGGCGGCAACTGTGGCCTGGGGCACCAACAGTGAGGTGGGCACGCGAACCCATGCGGCCTTGGCCGAAGGCACGCTGACCCTGACGCCGCGGCACACGGTCTTCGCGCGAGCCGAAGTGGCCGGCAAGCAGGGACACGACTTGCACATTCACGAGAACGAGACCGCCGTCTACACGGTCGGGAAGCTGCAGGGCGGCTACGTCCGGTTCCTGGCGCCCTGGCGAGGCGTGCAGGCCGGGTTCGGCGGCAGCGTGTCGGCGGCCCTCGTGCCAGCAGCCATCCAGCCCAACTACGGCGGCGTGGGATGGGGGATCGGCATCTTCGCTACGCTGCGTCCCACGGCGCACTAATAGCCTCTCGTTGCGATTCGTGCCGCGACTGCACCAGCGCCAACGCGCGGTAGAACCCGTGGACGAACTTGCTGTACGGAATCGTCACGAAGAACGCGAGCACCGCACCCAGGTGCAGAAAGAGCAGCGGGCGCATCGCCGCGCCGTTCCGCAGCGCCAGCAGCACCAGTCCGGTCGTGCTTGTCAGGAGCAGCAGGACGAGAAGAGACGTGTCGAACCCGCGCTGCGCCGGGTCACCGAGCAGGGGATCGCGCCGTGCGCGGCTGGCCAGCAGCCCCGCCGGGCCGATCACGAGCCCCGCGCCTCCCAAGGCGCCGAGCACCACCGGTGCACTCAGGTAGGGATGCGGCGCCGTCCAGCCGAAGACCGAGTGGTAGATGGCTGCCACCGTCGTGGACGCCAGGCACAGCGCGAATCCGCCGAGCGTGGCGTGATGCGCCCAGCGGCGCCACGGCACGCGGTCGTCGAGCGCGGACGCGCAGTCCACTCCTCCGCCATGCAGGTGGCGCAACGTGACGCCCTCCCCGAGGGCGGCCACCCACGTGCCGGCGGTGATCGTGTCCACCTGCGCGCCGCGAATCGCCCGCCAGTACCGGACGAGGGAGATCCCCAACGCCGTCGTCCCGATCAGGAACACGACGCCGAACAGCCCGACCATCACGTCGTGCGGTATCACCGCGTAGAAATCGCCGGGCCCCGGGATCGCGCGCGGCGCGGGCGACTCCACCAGGCGCGCCCCTATCCACAGGAGACTCGTGAATATGACCGTAAGTCCCAGGGCCACGGCGCCGCCCTGCCGGCGAAACGCGGCCGCAAGCGCACGCGGCCAGCAGGTACTCCTCGTAACTTTCCGCGCGCACCTCGGCCAACGCGCGCGGCAGGTTGACGCCAAACGGGTGCGGCGGCGCGTACTGACACGCGTAGAGACACTCGCCGCAGTTGTGGCAAAGGTTCGCCAGGTAGTGAAGGTCCGCCACGGGGAACGCGGTCCGGCGTTCCATCGCGGGGAACACGGGGCAGGACCTGCTCGCAGTAGCGGCACGCGTTGCAGACGGTCAGCATCTGCTCGCCAGCGGCGCGGCAGACTCGCGTCGCGGCCGCGGCCTGGCACGGCCTCAGCCTCGAGCATGCGTCGCGGCCCCCGCGCCGGCGATCCGGCCAAACACTGTCCCGATGGTCATGCCGAAACCTGCCAGGTATCCGCGCCGCAGGATGTTGCCCGCCATCACCTCCCCCGCCGCGAAGACGTTGCGCAAGGTCACGCCCGACTGCAGAACCACCCGCGCGTGCTCGTCCACGCGCACGCCGAGATAGGTGAACGTGATCCCCGGCCGCAGCGGATACGCCCAGAAGGGCGGCGTGTCGATTCGCCGGGCCCAATGCGACTTCTCGGGCGTCAGGCCCTTCGTGCGGCAGTCGTCCAGCACCGCGTGGTTGGCCGTGCCCGGTTGGACCGCGCGGTTGAAGGCGTCGACCGTGCCGTGTAGCGCCTCCCCCGGCAGCCCCAGCAACGACGACAGCTCGGCGATCGAGCCCGCGGCGATCGGCGGAAAGACCGAGGGCATGAACGCACCGGCCGCCTTGGCGTCGATGATGACGAACGCCGTCTGTCCAGGCTGGCGCGCCACCATGCTGCCCCAGACGGCATATCGCTTCGGCCAGAAGTCTTCCCCCTCGTCGCCGAAACGTTCGCCGTGCACGTTGACCACGATGCCGAATGGGATGCAATCGAGCCGCGTCACGATGCCGCCGTCGAATCGAGGCGCCCGCGCATCCACCGCCACGGCATGACACGCGGCCGGGTCGCCGACGGGCTGGACGCCGGCATCGAGCAACATGCGCAGCACCGTTCCCCTGTTGTACGGCGTGCCGCGGACGACGAACCCGTCCACGGCATCGCCCCAAGCCTCGCGCAGCCAGTCGAGGTTTGCCTCGAAACCACCGGACGCCACCACCACGGCTCCGGCGTCAACACTGACAGCGTGTCCGTTGACGCGGACCTGCACCGACCGGCAAGCCGTGCCGTCGAGGTCCAGTCCCACCACCTCGGCGTCGTAGGCGACGTCCAGGCCCAGGCGGTCGGCCAGCGCATAGTACGCGTTGAGCAGCGCCTTGCCACCGCCCAGGAAGAAGAGATTCGTCCGTTCCAGGTGCAGCGTGCCACGAAGCGACGACTGAAAGCGCACCCCGTGGGCGCTCATCCACGCGCCGCAGGTCGCCGACTCGCGAATGGCCAGGCGGGCCAGCGGCTCGTCGATCTCTGGGCCCGACACGCGCCGCAGGTCGTCGAAGAACTCGCCCTCCGGATACGCCTCGGAGAGATACGGCGTCGCCGGCCCGTGCGCGCAACGCAGGTTGCGCGTGTGCCGGCTGTTGCCGCCGCGATAGTCCCGCGGCGCGGACTCCACCACCAGGACGCTGGCGCCCCGCTCGCGGGCCGTCAGCGCGGCGCACAGCGCCGCGTTCCCGCCACCAACGACCACGACGTCGTAGGCCGGCTTCACGTGCCTGATGCCTCGGCTGAACCGACGCCCCGGCGCGCGGCGAGCATCGATGCCACCACGATGACCGCAGCCCCGGCGAGGAGCCCCGCGGAAAGCGGCCGTGAGACGAACACCGTGAAGTCGCCCTGACTGATGGCCATGGCGCGCCGCCACTGCAGCTCCGCCATCGGCCCCAGGATCAACCCCAGCACGGCCGGTACCAGTGGCACGTGGGCCGCGCGCATCCCCAGCGACACGAGACCGGCGGCATAGAGGATCGCGACGTCCAAGACCGATCGGTTGAGCGTGTAGGCGCCAATCGATGCCAGCAGGAGCACGCCCGCAAAGAGCAGCGGCGGCGGCACGCGCATCACCTTCGCCCACAGTCCCACCAGCGGCAGGTTCAGGACGAGCAGCATCACGTTCCCGATGTACAAGCTGGCGATGAGACCCCACACGAGATCCGGCCGGGTCTGAAACAGGAGCGGCCCGGGTTGCAGGCCGTACTGCTGGAACGCAGCCAGCAGCACCGCGGCCGTGGCGGACGACGGCAGACCGAGCGTGAGCAGCGGCACCAGCACGCCGGCCGCGGCGGCGTTGTTGGCGGCCTCGGGACCCGCCACGCCTTCGATGGCGCCTTTTCCGAAGCGCTCGGGATGGCGACTCAGCCTCCGCTCCACGGCGTAGGACAGGAACGTGGGAATGCTGCTGCCGCCGCTCGGCAGGACGCCAAGCGGGAAGCCGATGGCCGTCCCGCGCAGCCACGGTTTCCACGATTGCCGCCACTCCTCGCGCGTCAGGCTGGCGCCCGCGCGCAGCGTCACCGGCTCGAGCGGCTGGCGCGCGTAGCGCATTGCCTGGTGGAGCACCTCGCCGACGGCGAAGAGGCCCATCACCAGGATCACCACGTCGATGCCGTCGAGCAGCTGCGGGATGCCGAACGAGAAACGTGCCTCGCCCGACAGCTGATCGATGCCCACGAGGCCGAGTGCCAGCCCCAGCGAGAGGCTGAGCGCGCCGCGCCACAACGATTCCCCGAGGAGCGACAACGACGCGGCAAACGCCAGCGCCGCCAGCGCGAAGTACTCCGCAGGCCCGAAGCGCAGCGCCACGGACGCCAGCGGCGGCGCCAGAAACGTCAAGCCGAGCGTGGCCAGCGTGCCTGCCACGAACGACCCGATGGCGGCGGTGGCCAGCGCGGCGGCCGCCCTGCCCTGCCGCGCCATCGCGTATCCGTCGATGGCCGTGGCGATCGACCCCGTTTCCCCCGGCGTGTTCAGCAGGATGCTGGTGGTCGATCCGCCATACATCGCGCCGTAGTAGATGCCGCCGAACAGGATGAAGGCGCTCGTCGGCTCCACGTTGAAGGTCACCGGCAACAGTACGGCGACGGTCAGGGCGGGCCCGATGCCAGGCAAGACCCCGATCGCCGTGCCGATGATCGTCCCCAGGAGCGCCCAGGCCAGGTGCGGCACGGTGAGGGCCTCGCCGAATCCAGCCGCCAGCGCGCGCAGCGTGTCGGCCAGGCTTGTCACAGCACCCCCGACAGGATGCCTGCCGGGAGCGGCAGACCGAGCACGCGGTCGAAGAGCTGAAATGCCAGCCACGCCACGAGCAGGGCGCAGGCGGCGTCGCGCCATGGACGGACGCGATCGAAGGCGCGGGCGACGGTCCAGAACAGCACGGCTGACGAGAGCACGATGCCGAGTGTCTCGAGCGCCATGACGTTCACCACCAGTCCGGCGGCGATCCACGCCAACGGACGGAGGGGGTGAGCCGGCCGCGCGGCGGCCGGCGCCGAGCTCGACGCGCCGCCGGCCCGGCGTCGCGACGTCAACCACGAGCCGCCCGCCGAGACCACGAGCGCCACGAACACGGCCCACGGATACGCCCCGGGGCCGCGGTCGGCTGCAACACCAGCGGCCTGTCCCGTCCCGAATTGCGCCAGCACGCCGCGCACGCGCTCTTCCTCCGCGACCGCAAAGCTGTCGAAGGCGTCTCCCACAAGGAAGCGATCGATCCAGCGGTACCGCGCCAGCAGATCCGCCCAGCTCCGCGAGCGCACCACTGTCGTGACCAGGTCCTCGAGCCGCGCGCGCTGATCGTCCGACAGGCCAGGCGGCGCGACCACCGATCGCCAGTTCTCGAAGTCCACGGCCACGCCCTGTTCGCGCAGCGTCGGTACGTCGAGGCCGGGGAGTCGTGAGGCGCTGGAAATCGCCAGGGCGCGAACGGTACCCGCCTGGATCTGCCCCTCGAGCTCGGCAAGCCCGTTGACGCCCACCGACACCTGCCCGCCGACGATGGCGGCCAGCGACTCGCCGCCACCCGAGAACGCGATGTAGTTGATGCGACGCGGCGAGACGCCTACGGCCTCGGCCACCAGGCCGGCCAGCATCTGGTCGCTGCCCCCCGCCGACCCACCACCCCAGGAGATCGATTCCGGGTCGGCCTTGAGCGCGGCCACGAGATCGCCGAGCGACCGGAGCGGCGAGCCAGCAGGCGCCACGATCACTTCGTACTCACCTGTCAGCCGCGCAATCGGCGTCACGTCACCGAGCGTGATCGGCGACGCGTGCATCACCACACCGCCGAGCATGATGAGCCCCGAGACCATCAGCGCGTTCGGGCGTCCGCGCTCGGCGCCGATGAAACGCGCGAGTCCGATCGTGCCGGCGGCCCCGGTCACGTTCTCGACAACTACGGTTCGGACGAGGCCTTCCGCCTGCAGCGCCTGCTGGAGCGCGCGGGCCGTCTGGTCCCACCCGCCACCCGGCGCGGCGGGCGCCGTGAGGCGCAGTTCGGGCCATGGCTCCTGGGCCGCGGACCACGACGGCGAACACACGACCGCCGCCAGGACAACACCCGCGATGCGAACGGCCGGTCTCATCCGAGAAAACTTAGCTGACGAGGCTCTGAAAAACTCAGCTAAGTTTTCTCCGCCCCGCGGAGCGGGGCAAAAAGACACTGTGAAGGAGCTAGCGAGGCGAAGCCAGCCGATCCTGAAGGACGAAGCCTCGCTAGCGCCTTCCTTCACGACCGGCGGAACGAAAGAGCGCCAGGCCAATCACGCCGAGGACGATCTTCCAGGCCTCGATGCCGAAAATTCTGGCGTCGGCGGCCACCAGGGCAGCGGCCCCCGCCGCGGCGAGCCCGAGTACGGCGTTTCTCATGAGTGCACTGAAACTTTGCTTCGCGTGCAGACCCGCGGCCCGTGGCCACGGCCCGCTCCGGCGGCGGCTACACGGTACACCAGCACGCCGCCACGTGCGGGCGCGGGCGGCATCGCGCAGCACGGCCCGATTGGGGATCCGGGCATACGCCAGCCGAATCGTGCGGCAACCTGCCGGCGTGACGACACCGCGCGATGACCCCCATTGCCCAGGCCGCCAACGGCCGAGATCCCAATGGAGCTCTCCCTCGAGCGAGGCCCTATGGGACGCATTTTTGGATCGGTCGTCGGTGGTGTGTGTGCCCTCATGATGGCGTGGCCGGCCGCCGCCGAGCAGCCCGTCCTGGCGGGCCGCGTGAAGTCGGTGGCGGGAGACGCGTTCATCCTCCGGGCGGGAGCCTCGATCCCCATCCAGATCGGCCACGACGTGTTCGAGTCGGATCGCCTGCGTACGGGCGCCAGCGGCCGCGTCGGGCTGACGCTGCGCGACGACACGCGCGTGGCGATTGGCCCGCGGAGCGAGATGGGCGTCGAGACGTTCCGCTACGCGCCGGCCGAAGGCCGCCTGGCCCTGGCGTTGCGGTTTGTGCAGGGCGTAGCTGTTTACGTCTCGGGGAAAATCGCCAAGCTGTCGCCCGATGCCGTGCGCCTGCAGACGCCATCGGCGATCGTCGGCGTGCGTGGAACCACCGTCGGGGTACAGGTCGAACCCTAACTGATGTTCCGACGCGGGTGCCTCCCCCTCCTCGCCGCGGTCGTCACCACGGCATGCGCATCCGCCTCGGCCGCCCGGCCCCAGGCACCAGAGGCGCGTCCGGACTCCGGCCGCGCCTCTGACCTGATCGTCCTGCTGCCCGATCCGGGCACGTCGGCCGTCGGGTCGGCCGTCGTGTCGAACGCCCAGGGGCGCGTCACCCTCGATTCGGCGCGCGAGTCCACCCGCGTGGGATCCGCGACCGCCCCGAGTGACCCGGTCGTCCTGAGCGAGCCGGCCGTGTCCGACGTCTTTCGCGAGCTGCTGGAGACGCTGCCCCCCGAGCCGCGGCACTTCACGCTGTTCTTCAAGTTCGAATCCGAGGAACTGACCGACGAGAGCCGCCGCGTGGTGCAGCAGGTGCTGCAGGAAGTGAAGGGGCGGCAGGTTCCAGACGTCGTGGCGGTCGGGCACACCGACACGACCGGACGGGCACGGGCCAACGTGCAGCTGGGATTGCGACGCGCCACGGCTGTTCGCGGCCTGCTGGTGAATGCCGGCCTGAACCTGTCGACCGTCGAAGTGGCCTCTCACGGCGAGGCCGAGCTGCTCGTGCCCACCTCCGACGGCGTCTTCGAGCCTCGTAACCGGCGCGTCGAGATTACAGTTCGATGACCTGGACGCAACCGCGTCTGGCCTTCGCCTGCGGCCTGGTGCCCACGATCGCCGCCGCGGTCCTGTCCCTCACTCGGCCAGCGGCGTTGACCCACGTGGAATACGACGTCTACGACACGCTGGTGCGCGCGGTCGAACCGCCACGTCCCAGCCAGCGCGTCGTGGTCGTGGACGTGGACGAGAAGAGCCTCGCGGCGATCGGCCAGTGGCCGTGGCGCCGCGACGTGATGGGCATTTTGATCGCGCGCCTGCGGGAGATGGGCGCGTCGGCGGTGGGGGTGGACGTCATCTTCGCCGAGTCCGACCGCGACTCCGACGGCGAGTACTCCCCCGACGAGGCCCTGGCGCGTACCCTCGAATCGGGCGGCGTGGTGTTGGGCTATGCGATGCGATTCGACGACGCAAGCGGTGCGTCGGGCAGCTGCGTGCGGCATCCCCTGGGCCTCGCCGTGGTAACGCCACCCGGACACGAGGCGCGCCCGCTCTTCCGCGCGACCGGCGCCGTGTGCAGCCTTCCGGCGCTGCACGAAGCGGCGGGCCGGTCGGGCTTTCTGAACGCGGCACCGGACAGCGACGGCATCCTGCGGCGCGTGCCCGTGCTGATCGAGGTGGACGGACAGATCTACCCCAGCTTCGCGCTGGCCACCGTGGCGGGAGTGGCAAAGACCCAGAACGCCGTACTGGAGCTGGTCAACACCAACGCAGCCAACCTGCGCCTTGGCGAGCGCGTCATTCCGCTCGACGGGCGCGGCAACCTGCTGGTGCGCTACCGCGGCCAGAAGCGCACGTTTCCTTATCTGTCCGCGGCGGACGTGATGCAGGGCCGCGTCCCGGCGGACGCCGTGGCGAACAAGATCGTGTTCGTGGGCACGACGGCGCTCGGCACGCGAGAAGTGGTGGCCACGCCGCTCGACACGCTCTTTGCGGGCGTGGAGGTGCAAGCGACCGTGGCGGACAACCTGCTGCAGGGCGACTTCGCCCGGAGGCCCGTTCACGCATCCGCAATCGAGACGGAAGTCGTGATCGCGCTTGGCCTGCTGGCAACCGTGTTCGTGGTTCGTGCCGGCCCCGTCTGGGGGACGGCCGGAGTGATCGCGGCGCTGGGGCTGCTGTGGGCCGGCGCGGCGCAGGTACTGGCGGCCTCCGGCGCCTATATGTCGCCGCTCTACCCGACGCTGGGCGTCGGCGGTTCGTTGGCCGCAATGACGGTGGCAAGCGTGGCCTTCGAGAAGCGGCGTGCCGATCACGCCGGTGAGGCCCGGGCCGCATCACAGCGCCTCATGGTCCAGTCGCTGCTGTCGCTCACGGGCATCCGCGATTTGGAGACCGGCAAGCACTCGACGCGCACGGAACGCTACGCGCGCCTGCTCGCGGAGCAGCTGGCGAAGAACCCCAGGTACGCCGGGTATTTGAGCGCCGAGCGGATCGACCTACTGGCCAGCCTGGCACCGCTGCACGATATCGGCAAGGTGGGCGTGCCCGACCGCGTGCTGAACAAGCCGAGCGAGCTGACGCCGGACGAACTGGCCGAGATGCGGAAGCATCCGGAGTACGGGCGCGACGTGATCCTGAAGGCCGAGCGCGAGGCCGGCGTGCACGACGACGCCATCCTGTCGATGGCCAAGGAAATCGTCTACACCCACCACGAGAAATGGGACGGCACCGGATACCCTCAGGGCCTGCGAGGCAACGACATTCCGATACCCGGCCGCGTGATGGCGCTGGTGGACGTGTGGGACGCGATCCTGACACGGCGGCTCTACCAGCAGCCCATGCCGCACGAGGAAGCCGTGGCCTTCATCAGGAAGGGACGCGGCACCCACTTCGATCCCGCGGTGGTGGACGCCTTCGAGCAGGTATCCGCCCGGATGCACGACCTGCCGATGACCGCCTAGAGTCGGGCGTGATTTAGGCTACGGCGCCGGCTCGATGCTAAACACCGCGCCGTCTTTCTCGTCGGTCAGCACGTACAGCAGCTCGTCGGGCCCCATCCGCACGTCGCGCACCCGCTGGCGGAACTCGGTCAGCAGCGACTCGCGCCGCAGCTCCTCCATCTTCTCGTTGAAGAGAATCCGCTGCAGGTGGCCGGTGCCCGGCACCTCGCCCGTGCGCAGGGCGCCCACGAACACGTCGCCCTTCCACTTGGCCAGCTTGCTGCCTGTGTAGAACGTCATGCCCGACACGGCGATCGACGGCGTCCAGTACACGATCGGGTACTCGAAGCCTTCGCGCCAGAAGCGGTCGGACTGCCACGCGCCCGGATAGGTGCGGCCATAGCTCACCACCGGCCAGCCGTAGTTGGCGCCCGGCTTCAGGATGTTGATCTCGTCGCCCCCGTTGGGGCCGTTCTCGTTCTGCCAGATCTCGCCGGTGTTCGGGTTCATCGCCAGGCCCAGGGAGCTGCGATGTCCGAGCGTGAACACCTCGGGCTTGTGATTCGGCTTCCCCACGAACGGGTTGTCGGGCGGGATGGAGCCGTCGTCCTTGAACCGCAGCACCTTGCCGGCCTGGGTGTTCGGATCCTGCGGCGTGTTGCCGGTCGTGGTCAGGTAGAGCGTCGCGTCGGGCCCGAACGCCAGCCGCACGGAACCGCCGGTCCTTTCCTCGAGCACGATGACGTCTTTCATGTCGGCGATGCCCTTGCCGTCCCAGCGGCCGCGCGCGACGGCGGCCGTGTTGCGCTTCTCGTCGAGCGGCTTCGTGTAGCTGAGATACACGAGCTTGTTCTCTGCGAAGCGGGGGTGCAGCACCACGTCCATGTAGCCGTGCACGGCGCCCGGCAGCCCCGACACGCCGGCGCCGAATCCCTTCGGCGTGCCCGCCACGGGCTGTGGATCCAGGACGCCGTTGCGAATTGCCCGCAACCGGCCCATGCGCTCGGTGACCAGCAGCGTGCCGTCCGGCAGGAACGCGATGCTCCACGGGTTCTCGAGGCCGCGGGCGACGGCGGAGACGCGCACGCGCATGCCTTCGGCGGTATCGAGCACGACGGGCAGCTTCGGCAGCGGCTTGCCCGAGAGGCCGAGCGGCGCCACGGGAATACCGCTTTGGAACGGCACGGTCTGCTGACTCGAGCCGCGTTGCGATCCCGCGGTGACGACGAGCGCCACAGTCAGCGGCGCGATTGCCCATGAAATGTTCGACGTGCGCACGATAAGAACCTCCTTGACGGCTCTTCAGTATACGCGCGGCTGCGAGCGCCCCTCTTGAATGAGGTTCTATAATCCGCGACGGCACGTGAGCAGCTTCTTCATCAGCTACAGGCGACAGGACACCAGCGGGCACGCGGGCCGGCTGATGGACCGGCTGGCAGCGCAGTTCGGCGGCGACCGTGTGTTCATGGACGTCCAGGACATCCGGCCGGGTCAGAACTTCGCCACCTCCATCGAAGAGACGCTGGCGCAGTGCACGCACCTGCTGGCCGTGGTCGGGCCGCGCTGGCTCGAGATTCTCAAGGCGCGAGCGGCGGCTGGCGAGGACCTGGTCCGGCACGAAATCGCGGTCGGCCTGAAACGCGGCCTCACCGTGATCCCGGTTCTCGTGGCCGGGGCGCGCATGCCGTCGTCGGAGGAACTGCCCGAACAGCTCACCGCGTTCGGGCGCTGCCAGGCAGTCGAGATTCGCGACGAGCGGTTCGACGACGACTGCGCGGACCTGGTGGCGTTCCTGGGCGGCGGCGCGCCAGGAGCCGGCGCGGGGCTGTCGCGGCGCACGTTGGTGGGCGCTGGTGTCGCGGCCGCGATCGTTCTTGTGACGGGCGTCCTGTATTTCTATTCAACGGCCCGGCAGCAGCCGGCGCCCGAACCGTTCTCGTTGACCGGCGACTGGATCGGCCAGTTCCAAAAGCCCGGTCAACCGGCTTATCGCATCCGGCTGCGCCTCGCCCAGACGGGGAAGATGCTGGCAGGGTCTGTTGTGTATCCCACCGGGGAAGGACCGATCGTCGAGAGCCGCATCGAGGACGACGGCACGTTCACGTTCGCGACCTCGCACACGCCGCAGTTCGCGTCCGAGCCGGCGACGATCCGCTTTCAGGGCCAGGTCGTCGATGGGCGGCTGCAGCTCGTGTCCACCGATTCGGGCGGCATGGCCACCGGGGCCGCGTCGCGCGCCGAGGCGCCCGCGGCCGGCACACGCGATTTGCCTCGGCTGTCCCTGGGCACGTGGACGCTGCGAGGAGCGGTGGACGAAGGCGGCAAGAACTGGAGCGATTCCGTGCTGCGGTTCACGTCGCAGGAGGAAACAGCCGAGGGGCTGTCGCTGCGCGGCACATTCACCTGGCGGCTCGATGCCCAGCTGGTCGGCACCGAGGAAGTGGAGGGCCACTACGTCGACCGCACGCGCGAGGTGATTCTCGAAGGCACCGCCGTCGAGCACGCCGTGCCCGACGGTGAAGCGCGCCTGGCGGTTGGCTCGTATTCAGCGGTGCTGGCGCCAGACGGCCGCGCCCTCAAGGACGGCCGGTGGGGGTCAACCGCGCGAAACGAGCCGGGCGTCGCCGGGACGTGGGAAGCGGTGCGCTGATCGGAGCCTACGCCAGCCTGAACACGCGCTCGGCGTTCAGCTGGAAAAACCTGGTGCGGTCCTCGAGCGATCCAGCGATCGCGTCGCTGGCGGCCACCTCTTCGACGAAGTACTGGTAGGGATAGTCCATCGCGTACATCACGCGGTCCACGCCGAGCACCGCCTGCGCGAACGCGATCGCCGGCGCCCACGGCATGCCGCTGGTCGTGACGTAGACGTTCTCGCGCATGTAGTCGCTGGGCCGGCGCTGCAACACCTTCCAGTTGGCGTAGCGCCCAGATCCCACACTGGCGCCGTGCATGTGATCGATGCGCGACATCCAGTACGGCAGACCCTCGCCCAGATGGCCGAGCACGAGCGTCAGCTTCGGGAAGCGGTCGAACACGCCCGCCACGATCATGCCCAGCGCATGCAGGCTGGTCTCGACCTGGAAGCCGTAGATGGCCGCGTCGAGACCACGCTCCAGCATCGGCCCGATCATGCCGCGCGACGGTGTGTTCGGGTGGAGATAAATCGGGGCGTCCAGGGCCTCGGCCGCTTCGAAGATCGCCCAGAACTTCGGGTCGTCCAGATACTCGCCGTTGGTGTGCGAGTTGATGATCACGCCCTTGAGCCCGAGCTTCGTCATCCCGCGCTCGATCTCTTTGGCGGCGTGGGCGGGATCCTGCGGGGCAATCGCCGTCAGGCCGGCGAAGCGTGCCGGATGCTTCGCAATGGCGGCCACCAGCTCGTCGTTCGCGTTCACCGCGAGCGCTTTGGCCGTGTCGGCGTCGAAGATCTGCACGCCCGGTGACGTGAGCGCGAGGAGCTGCACGTCGATGCCGGCAGCGTCCATGTCGCCGATCCGCCGCGCGTCCAGGTCGGCCAGCCGCTCGGCGATCGTGGTCGAGCGCGGGGACGGGTGCAGGAGGAAGTACCCCATCAGGCTCTTGAAACCGGGGTCGAGATCGCCGCCGCCGCGCAAGAGCGCGCGGTAGCGGTCGAACATCTCGACCGTGCCGAACGCTTCCTCGGTGGCGATGCGCTTGTACGGCGCGCGCTGCAGCGGGCCGGTGAGCGCGGGCGGGATGGTTGAGGGGAGCGGGCCCGGCGCCATCCGTCAGGGCGCCTCGGCGTATGCAGACCGCGCCAGCGCCGCCACGCCGTTCACGCGCGCCCAGGTGGGGTGCTTGGCCTGGAACTCCATCTGGACCGCCGTGGCCGTCTCGTCCGACGTCTTGCCCTGCGCCTTCAGTTCGCGCGCCCGCGCCTGGATGCCGAGCACCGCGGTGTGCAGCGTCTGCAGGATCGAGCCGGGGCCAATCTCGCCGTGCGCCGGGACAATCGAGACCGGCTTCATCGTGGCGAAGAGATCGAAGGCGGCCAGCCAGGCGCGAGTGCTCGAGTTGGCGTTGGCCGACACGAAGGAGTTGTTCATCACCACGTCGCCGGCGAACAGCACGCCGTCGCCCTCCACGAACGCCACCGTGTCTCCTTTGGTGTGCGTCGGACCAACCATGATCAGGCGCACACGCACGCCGCCCAGATCCAGCACGTGCTCCTTGTCGAAGGTGATGTCGGCGGCGCGGCGCGTGGCGCCGCTCAGCAGCTCGGCGGTCAGGGGCGTCCGGCCGGCAAACGCCTGGACCTGCCGCATGCCGCCCTCGTCGAAATCCGCCTCCTGCTGTTTCGCGTTGACGTACTTGGCCGACGGCGGGAAGGCCACGTAGCCCATCGTGTGCTCGGCGTGAAAGTGCGTGGTGACGATGTACAGCTCCGTGTTCTTGCTGACCTTGGCCACCTCACGCAGTATGGCCTCGCCGTTGCGCCGCCCGAGGCCGGTGTCCACGACAAGCGTCGCGCGATTCCCCACCACGATGCCCACGTTGGGAACCATCCCGACATTGAAGTCTGGAATCGCGTACGTGTGCGGCCCGAGCTTCACCGTGGCGCCTTCACGGACAAGCGGATCCGGCGCGGGGCCACGCTGGGCGATGGCTGGCAGCGCCCATAAGCAAAGAACGATCGCGCCGGCTGGCCGTCGCCAGTTGGTCGTTGGTCGGTTGTCGTTAGTCGTGTTCACAGAACCCTCCGGCTACCGAACGAACGCGAACGGCATGAGGGCGAGCGGTTCCCCGCGGCGGAAGAGACGCCCCGGCGCGGTAGCGGCCGCCACGGCTCTCGCGGGGCCGCGTCCCAGGATCGCGCTCAGGATGCCGGTCACGCCCGATCCGCCAAACTGATCCGAGAACGCTTCGTACACGGTACGCGGGTGCGGGTACACCACCACCTCCACGTCGTCGTCATCGTCGATGCCCGCGCGCTTCTTCGCAGCGGCGATCGCGACATCCAGCCCGCCCAGGTGATCCACGAGGCCACGCTCGTGCGCCTGCGCGCCGGTCCACACGCGTCCCTGAGCAATCGCGTCGATCTCTGCGGGTGTCTTCTTCCGCGAGGCGGCCACCTTGGCCACGAACCCCTGGTAGAACTCGTCCATGAAGGCCTGCACGCGCACGCGCTGCTCTCCGGTAAACGGGGTGAACGGTGAATAGATGTCGGCGTTCCGCCCCGCCGTCACCACCTGCGTGGTGACGCCGATCTTCTCCAGGCCCTGGCCCAGCGCGAACTTGCCCACATAGATGCCGATCGATCCGGTCAGCGTGGAGGGCTGCGCCACGATCTCGTCGGCCGGGGTAGCGATGTAGTAGCCGCCGGACGCCGCCAGATCGCCCATCGAGACGATCAGCGGACGCGACGGGTTGTCGCGGCGCAGGAGCGTCAGTTCGCGCCAGATGACGTCGGACGCCACCGACGAGCCGCCCGGGCTGTCGATGCGCAGAACGACCGCGCGGATCGACGAGTCGTCCTTGATGCGGCGAATCTCCTCGACCAGGGCGTCGCTGCCGACCAGCGTACCGTCGGTCGCGTCGAAGCCGCCGCGGCCCGACACGATCGTTCCGACCGCGTAGAGCACCGCGACACGCGGGCGCCCGATCGAAAAGGCGCTCGACGCGAAGCCGCGCGAGGCGCGGTAGTTCTCCACCTCGATCTGGTCCACGGCCTCGTCGCCGTCCCGCAGCTCAGGCACCTTGTCGTCCAGCTCGTCCTCGTACGCCACGCCGTCCACGAGCTTGCCCGCCACGGCCTCGGAAGGGAGCAGCGGTCCACGATCCATCAAGGCGCGCACGTCGTCTTCGGTGAGCTTGCGCGCCTCGGCGATGCCCTTCACCAGCCGATCGTAGGTGTCGCGGTTGATCGACTCCGTCATCTCGCGATGCGCGGGCGACATCTCCTTGTCGGTCAGCTGGCTGGGTGCGGTCTTGTATTCACCGATGCGCAGGAAGTCGGGTTGGACGCCCAGCTTGTCCAATGCGCCCCTGAGAAAGATCTCGTAGGAGGCGACGCCCGTCAGATCGAGCGGGCTCGATGGCAGCAGGTACACGCGATCGGCGGCGCTGGCGAGGTAGTACTCGCGGTCGCCGCCGAACTCCAGATACGCGATGACCGGCTTCCCCGACTCGCGAAAGTCCATCACCGCGTCGCGCAGCTCCTGCACCTTCGCCCAGTACGGCAGCTCCAGCGAACCCGGCCGCAGCAGCACGCTCGTAATACGAGGATCCTCCTTGGCGCGCTGCAGGCTCTCGACCAGCGTGCGCACGCTGTCGTTGCCTGCGCCGAAGAACTGCCCCAGGACGTCGTCGGGCGGCAACTCCGGCAGGCCGCCTGTGGGCCGCAACACCAGCGACGCCGACGACGGCACCGACGGCCCTCGCGACATGCTGAAGTACACGAGCAGCAGCAGCGTGAACGAGACCATCACTGCCAAGGCGATCAGGCCGAAGACGAGGGCGATTCCACCGCGCACAGTCACTGCATGCCTCCTGGATGCCAGCAGTGTACTAGCGAGGCTTCGCCTCGGACGAACGAGCAGGCTTCGCCTCGCGCGCGAGCAGTGTCTTCTGCCCGGCTTCGCCGGGCGGCCTCGGACGGACGAGCAGGCTTCGCCTCGCGCGCGAGCAGTGTCTTCTTGCCCGGCTTCGCCGGGCGGGTGTGACCGGCCGGCACACTCCCGTGAATGAACGGCACAGGTCCGGACAGACAATCTCCTTCGGAATCAGTCACTTGTACAATGGCGCGCCGCTTGCCACACGTCTCGTCATGAGATCACTTGGAGTGCTGCTCGTCGCTCTCGCCATCGCTGCTTCTGCCGTCGCCCAGGAGACAGACGCACCGCAAGGCGCACTCATCGAAGCGGCCGAGGTGTCCGGAATCAGCCTCGATCGACTCAGCCCCGGGCTGCGAGAAGACATTCGCGCGCTGAACGGCACCACTCTCGATCGCGGGAAGCTGGATGCACTGGCGACGCGCATCGAAGAGGAACAACCCGAGGTCGTGGCCGCCGTACGTGCGATCGCGCGGCCGAACGGGGACGCACGAGTGGTCTTCCTCGTGGCCCGCATCAGCGACGACGAAAGCCTCGTCGAGAACATCAACGCGCGGTACGTCGTGGAGAGCGTCGCCACATCCGGGGTCCCCGACGCAGACGTGGCCCAGGATCTGCGCGACCGCCTGCAAGCGCTGGTCGGCAGCCCGCTCAGCTCGGATGAAGCCGATGAGCTCAGCGAGGAGTTGAAGAACGCGTTTCCGGACTACGAGGTCAAGCGGCGCATCTCGCGCGGCACCGTGCGCGGCCAGATTCGGGTGGTCTTCGAGCTGACGAAGATCGAGAGACGCTCGATTCCCTTCTCACCACTTCGGTCGAAGTTCGTCTACCACGAGGACCAGCAGTGGAGCGGCGTGCTCGACGTCATGGTGGGCAAGGATCATCGAGTGGGCGGCGCGGTCGTCTTTGACAACAACGACGATCTCATCGAGGAATACTCCGGGTTCCGCCTGCGCCTCGACAGCCGGAAGCTCGCCACCGACCGTGTCGGTGCAGCCATCGAGTTCTCGAGGTTCACCCAGGACTGGCACGACGCCACGCTTGTGGCGGTCGCGGCTGACCCGCGCATTCCCGAGCCGTACCGCACGCGCGGCACCGTGGAGACAGCCGTGACGTTCGCCTTCAACCCGCACGTCCGGGTGTTCGGCGGCGCCAGCGTGTCGGACCTCGAGTCACTCGATCCCGCGCCTGGCTCGTCCAACGTCAACGCCTGGGTGGCCGGCATCGCCGGCTTTGGGCAATGGCGCGGCGGCACCAGCAAGCAGCGGGGCGACGCCGCCTATCGGCTGCGGGCGGGCACCGAGTCGCTGGGGAGCGACCTGGTCTACAAGCGGCACACCGGCGACGCGCATTTCCGCGTGGAAGAAGGACGCAGCACGCTGCTGGCGTCGCTTTCGCTCGGCTACATCACCGGTCAGGCGCCGCTCTTCGAGCGGTTTTCGCTGGGGGACACCGGTACGCTGCGCGGCTGGAACAAGTACCACATCGCGCCGGCTGGCGGCGATCGGATGTGGCACCAGTCGATGGAGTACCGATATCGCGGCGGCGCGGTTTTCTTCGACGCCGGCTCGGTGTGGGATCAGGCGACGGGTCATCGCGCGCGGCTGTCGGCCGGTTTCGGGATCCACACCTACAACTTCTTCCTGCTCGGCGGCTTTCCCCTGAACGCGGACAACGCAGGCGGCACGTTCATGGCAGGCGTGCGGTTTTGAGGAGCGCCGCCCTCGTCACGATCTTGCTCGTCGCCGCTGCCGCGGCCGATCCGTCCACGCAGTCGGTGACGATCAAGACCGCGGCCGGCGCGCTGCAGGTCCAGGCGCCCGGGTTCGGTTTCATCGAGGGCCCGGTGTCGGACCGATTACGAGAGGGCCGGTCGCTCCGCGTGGATGTCGATCTCGCCGTGCTGGATCAGCCGAAGGGTGCGGTCGTGGCTCAGACGCGCCAGTCCTATTCGCTCAGCTTCGACTTGTGGGAGGAGCGGTTCGCCGTGACGCGTGTGGGCACGCCCGCGCGATCCATCTCCCACCGCACGGCGAAGAACGCCGAGGCATGGTGCCTGGAGCATCTGTCGATCCCGTTGACGGCGTTGGGCCGCCTGGGCCGCGACATGCCGTTCTGGATCCGGCTCGAATACCGGGTGCAGGAGTCCGCGGCAACAACCGATGCCACCGCCGACGAGGGACTCACGCTGGCGGCGCTGATCGAGCGCCTGAGCCGGCGGCGGGACCAGGGCCCGCCGGGCCGATCGGTGGAGGCAGGCCCCTTCCGCTTCTGAGCTGTTCATCGCTGCTCTACACTGACTTCCGTGCGCAGCCTTCGTGCCAAGTTGATCGTCGCGTTCGTCGTTGCGACCATCCTGCCGATGGCCGCGACCATCTGGATCTCGACGTCGCTGCTCGAACGGAGCCTCGGCTACGCCACGACGCAGGAACTGGACCGCACCTCGCGGGCCCTCGAAAGCACGGCCCGCCAGCTGTATCAGCGCGAGCGGGAGGCCTTGCGCGAAAGCGTTCGCGTGGGCCACCCGGCTGCGGCGTCCTACGCGGAGACAGATCGTGCCGGCTGGCCGGAGGACGTCCGCTCATTCTGGGAGAGCGACGAGGCCGAACGCTTCGTTCTGTCCGGCACCGGCGGAGACCACCTCGATCTCATGCGCCGCGGAGCCGGGGGCGTGGACGTCTATCGCCGAGACCTTGGACGGGTTCGCATGCAGGCACTGTCGGACGACGTGCGCCGCAGCCGCCAGCTGGTGACGTCGCTCGAGGGGCGCGACCTGAGGCGCGGCTTCACGCTGACGCTGCTCCTGCTGGTCGCGGCGGTGTGGCTGGTGTCGCTCGTCCCGCTGCTCTTCCTGGCGCACCGCGTCAGCCAACCGATCCGCCAGCTGACAGCTGGCCTCACAGGCTTCGCGGCTGGCGAGTGGGACCGGCGGCTGGCCCCTGGCCGCGACGACGAAGTGGGATGGGCCGTGACAGCGTTCAACGACATGGCCGACCAGTTGCGCCGGGGGCGCGAGCGCCTGGTGTACCTGACGCAGATGTCCAGCTGGCAGACCCTGGCGCGAAAGACCGCGCACGAGCTGAAGAACTCGCTGACGCCCATCCGCTTGACCGTGGAAGAGATGCTCGCGCGGCAGCCAGCAACCGATCGCGCGTTCATGGAGCAGGCCACGCAGATCGTGGTCGGCGAGATCGAAACCCTGGAGCGACGCGTGCGGGCGTTCTCCGAGTTCGCCAGCGAGCCGGCCGTGGACGCGGGCGTCTTCGACCTCAACGTGGTGGTGTCCGAACGCGTGGCGCTGCTCAAGCCTGCGCATCCTGAGACCGCCTATCGTCTCCAGTTGGATGCCGACGGCGCCAGCGTCAACGCCGGCCGGGATCTGGCCAAGGGCATCCTGACGAACCTGCTGGAAAACGCCGCCGAGGCCGCCGGGCCCGGCGGCTCGGTGCTGACGATTACCCGGGCACAGGGGAGCCACGTCGTGGTGGACGTCCACGACTCCGGGCCAGGTCTCAGTGACGAGGCGCGCCGGACGCTCTTCGAGCCGACGATCACGTTCAAGAAGCACGGCATGGGACTGGGCCTCTCCATCGCCCGTAAGAATGCGCTGCTCCTCGGCGGCGACATTACGCTGGTGACGGGCATGCTGGGCGGCGCGGGCTTCCGGGTCACGTTGCCATCCGCGCCAGCCACGGAGAGAGCGGCCTCGTGACGCGCAAGCGGCACATCGCCGTCGTGGACGACGAACCCAATATCGGTCTGTCGCTGCGCCTGATTCTCGAAGGCGAGGGCTACCGCGTCACCACGTGTGAATCGCTGGCCGCCTTCGAAGGCCAGCGCGCGTCCGGGTTGGGCCGACCTGTATCTGCTGGACGTGCGCCTGCCGGACGGCAACGGCATCGACTTGCTGCAATCGCTCAAACGCGAGGAGGACGCCACGCCGGTCGTGATGATTTCCGGTCACGGCACGATTCGCGACGCGGTGGAGGCGACGCGGAGCGGGGCGTTCGACTTCCTGGAAAAGCCGCTGGCGCGCGAGCGCGTGCTGCTCGTGGTGCGAAATGCGCTCGAGCGGTGCGAGCTGCAACGCGAGAACCAGCGGTTCCGGGATCTCGTGGGCGACGGGCCACGTATGGTGGGCGCAAGCGCGGCATTTCAGCGGGCCCTCGCCGACGCCACGAGGGTGGCCAAGTCCGACGTGGGCGTGCTGCTGACGGGCGAATCGGGAACAGGCAAGGAACTGCTGGCGGCGCACATCCACCGCGAGAGCCGGTTCGCGTCGCGCGCCTTCGTGAAGGTGAACTGTGCCGCCATCCCCACCGAGCTGATCGAAAGCGAACTCTTCGGCCACGAAAAAGGGGCGTTCACGGGCGCCGACCGGCTGCGTCGTGGCAAGTTCGAGCTGGCCGACGGCGGCAGCATCTTTCTGGACGAGGTGGGCGACCTGCACGAAGCCTCGCAGGCCAAGCTCCTGCGCGTGCTGCAGGACGGCGAGTTCCACCGGGTTGGCGGCGAGCAGCCCGTGCGGGTTGCCGTGCGCGTCATCGCCGCCACGCATCGGCGCCTCGAGCAGATGGTCGCGGAAGGCGTGTTTCGCCAGGATCTGTTCTACCGGCTGAACGTGGTGCCGGTGCGCGTGCCGGCGCTTCGTGAGCGGCCCGAAGACGTGCGCGATCTCGCGTCCTATTTCCTGTCGGACTTCTGCGCCCGCAACAACTTTCGGCCAAAGACAATCGACGACGACGTGGCGGAGGCGCTCGAGGGCTACGCCTGGCCGGGAAATGTCCGCGAGCTGCGCAATGCCGTCGAGCGAATGGCGATTCTCAGTGCGGGCAGCCGCCTCGGCTTCGATGCGGTCCCACTCGAGATTCGCGCGCCGTCGAGTCCAGCAGCCGCCGGGCTTCACGGTGTTCGAGACGCGGCCGAACGCGACCGCATCGTGCACGCGCTGGAGCAGACGAACTGGAACGTGTCGGGTGCCGCGCGCCTGCTGGGCGTGGAACGGACCAACCTCCACAAGCGCATGAGGTCGTTAGGCCTGAGCCGGCAGCCGTAGGCCCGAGCCCGGAGCCGGCGGAGCCTGGTGCCATATAATCGTCCGGATGCGTCAACACATCCGCCTGGCCATCTTGCTCCTGGTGGCGCTGGCTTTCGTCGCCGCCTGCGGCGGCTCCTCTGAACCCGAACCGGGAGAAGGCAGGTCGAACGTGACCGAACTGATCAAGCAGGACGACACCGTCGGCGGCGGCAACGAAGCCGCGGCCGGCCGCAAGGTGACCGTCCACTACACCGGCTGGCTGTACAACGAGTCGGCCGCCGACAAAAAAGGCACCAAGTTCGACAGCTCGCGCGACCGCAACGAGCCGTTCGAGTTCAACCTGGGCGCGGGCGAGGTGATCCCGGGCTGGGACGAGGGCGTGGCCGGCATGAAGGTCGGGGGGCGGCGGACGCTGACCATTCCACCGGCCAAGGGCTACGGCGCCCGTGGCGCGGGCGGCGTCATTCCGCCGAACGCGACGCTGGTCTTCGACGTCGAGCTGCTGAACGTCCGGTAGGCCCTACGACAGTGCGCGACACCGTGGACGCGACCATCGTAGAGATGGACGCGAACGGCGATGGTGTCGCCGACATTCGTGGCGCGCGGGTCGCTGTCGCGTTCACGATTCCCGGCGAGCGGGTACGGCTGCGTCTGCCGGTGCGCGCCTCCTCCGATCGTCCTGCACGCGCCGCGCTGATCGAGGTGCTGGAGCCGTCGCCGCACCGCGTCGCGCCGCCCTGTCCACACTTCGGCCCGCAGCCCACCCGCATACCCCCCTGCGGGGGCTGCGCATGGCAGCACATCGCCTATCCCGAACAACTCAGGATCAAGACCGAGACCGTGAGCCGCGCGGTGCGTTCGGTGGTGCCGGATGCCCCGCCGGTCAAGCCAATGGTCACGGCCACGCCCGATCCGTGGGGCTTTCGTCACAAGGTGCACTTCGTGTTCGGCGACAGCGGTGGCCGTCTGACGATGGGGCATCTGGCGCGAGGATCGCGCCGCGTGGTACCCGTGGAAGAGTGCCGCGTGCACGCCGGCGCTGGCAATGCCGTGGCCTTCGCGCTGCGCGACGCGTGCGCTCGAGCCGGCGTCCGCGCCTGGGAGCCCGGTAAGCCGACCCAGGCGGCGCTGCGCGGAGTGGCCGTGCGCGTGGGACAGGCGAGCCACGAGACCCTGGCGACACTGGTCGTGGCCCACGACCGCGATCGCGAGCTGCGCGCCGCTACGCGACGCGTGCTCGGCGAAGGAGCGGTTGGCGGGCTGCACCTGAACGTGCACCAGCGCGACGACGGGATGATCTTCGGCGCGGCCACCCGGAAGCTGCGAGGGATCGAACGCCTGCGGGAGGACGTGGGCGGCGTCTCGTTCCTGATTTCACCGACCGCCTTCTTCCAGACCAACGTCGCCGCCGCCGAGTTGCTGGTCCGGCTGGTGCTGGAAGCGGTGCCCCCCGATGCGCCGGTCCTCGATCTCTACGCCGGGACGGGGCTGTTCGCGCTGACCCTTGCGAAGCGCGGACATACGGTCACGGCCGTGGAGGAAAGCCGCGAAGCGGTGTCCGATGGCCAGGTCAGCCAGCGGTTGAACCGCATTCCCGACGGGCAGTGCCGATGGATCGCGGCCCCGGTCGAGGCGGCGGTCAAGAAAGAGCGGGCGGCAGGCGCCGTGATCCTGGATCCTCCACGCGACGGCTGCGCGCCGGGTGTCCTGGATCGCGTGTTCGGCGAACGCGCGCCAGTGATGGCCGTCTACGTGTCCTGCAACCCAGACACGCTGGGCCGGGATCTCGCGGCCGTTGTGCGGCACGGCTACGCCGTGGAGTCAGTACAGCCTGTCGACATGTTTCCCCACACGCCGCACATCGAAACCGTCGTGGAATTGCGGAGACGGGAGTAGGGACCGGCTCCAGGCTACAGGCCCCAGGCCTCCGGTGTATCCTCTCCGAATCATGCGGCACGTCCGAAAGTGGCTCATCCTCTCGCACCGCTACCTGGGCATCGCCCTGGGGCTGGTGTTCGTGGCCTGGTTCGCTTCGGGCATCGTGATGATCTACGCGGGCGGCATGCCGCAGCTCAGCCCCGAGCTGCGGCGCGAAAGCCTGGCGCCGCTGGACATGGCGGCCGTGCAGCTGTCAGCGGCGGAAGCGGCCGAGCGCGCGAGAGTGGACGAGGCGCCGCGGACCACGATGGTGACGGTGCTGGGACGCCCGGCCTACCGTTTCGGCGGACGTACCGTCTTTGCCGACACCGGCGAAGTGCTGGCGCCGATCGACCGCGCCACGGCGCAGTCGCTGGCCGCGCGCTTCATCGGCGTGCCGGCATCCGACATCGAGTTCCTGCACGAAGTGGAGCGGCCCGATCAGTGGACGCTCACGATGAGCCGCGCGCTGCCGCTGCTCAAGTTCCGCGCGCGAGACGATCTGGGGACGGAGCTGTATGTCTCGCCCCGCAACGCGGAGGTGGTGCTGGCGACCACGAACCGCGATCGGCTGCTGGCCTGGACCGGCGTCATCCCGCACTGGCTCTACTTCGCGCCGCTCCGGCTCAATCAGCCGCTCTGGTATTCGATCGTCGTGTACCTGGCGGAGCTCGGTGTCGTGATGGCGATCCTGGGCCTCGTGGTCGGTGTCATGCGGTTCAAGCCCAGCAAGCCGTTCGGCTTCATGGCGTCGATCCCCTACGCGGGATGGATGAAGTGGCACTTCGTGACCGGCGCGGTCTTCGGTGTCTTCACGCTGACATGGGCATTCAGCGGTCTGTTGTCGATGGAGCCGTTCGAGTGGACCAATGCGACGGGCCTCGAGATCGAGCGCGACGCGATGACCGGCGGGCCGGTGGAGATCGCGCGGTTTCCCAAGGCGGAGGCGAGCACGTGGGCCGCTCTTACCGGGGGCCGCGTGATCAAAGAGGTGGAGCTGACGCGGATTCAGGACGAGCCGTACTACGTGGTCCGCCTGGGATTCGACGCGAAGCCCGTGCGGCGCGAACGGCTGCATCAGCCCTATCCGATCACGGGCCGCGCCGAGCAGGACCGGTTGCTGGTGTCGGCCGTCACCATGTCGGTCAAGCAGGGTCCGTTCAGCACGGAGTCGATCGTCGAGCGGCTCAAGGCCGCCGCGCCAGGCGTCCGCATCGTCGAGCAGACGGTGTTGACTGAGTACGACTCCTATTACTACTCACGCCGGAATCAGACGCCGCTGCCCGTCGTGCGCGTGAAGTTCGACGACCCCGCGGCCACGTGGGCGTATGTGGACCCGTCGATGAGCCAGGTGCTGGCCACCGTGCACCGCCTGAACCGCGTGGAGCGATGGCTCTATAACGGGCTGCACAGCCTCGACTTCAAGTTCTGGTACTGGAGCCCGGCCTGGGACGTGGGCGTCATCCTGCTGTGCCTGGGCGGTCTGGCGTCGAGCGCCATCGGCACGGTGATGGGATTCGGACGGCTGTGGCGCGGCGCTCGCAACGCGGTGCAATCGGTGCCGCGCGGCACGACGGTAGGCGGCACCCTGCCCGACCCCACGCCACCCGCTCCGCTCGAGCGGGCGTAGTCGCACTCTCACGCATCGGACATCTACCATGGCAGAGACTGTCGAGTTCCGCAGCAACGGCAACATGGCCTCGGGCTACCTGGCGACGCCCGCGAGCGGCAAGGGCCCGGGCGTGCTCGTCATCCAGGAATGGTGGGGTCTCGACTCCGGCATCAAGGCGAACGCGGACCGGCTCGCCTCCGCCGGCTTCGTGGCCCTGGCGCCAGACCTCTATCACGGCGAGCTGGCGGCGCACGACGAGATGGACAAGGCCGCGCACTTGATGCAGTCGCTACCGGCGGAGCGGGCCGCGAAGGACATGAGCGGCGCGGTGGATTTCCTGGCCGGCCATCCCGCGGTCACCGGCGGCGGCGTGGGGGTGGTGGGCTTCTGCATGGGCGGGATGCTGTCGTTTCTCATCGCCGCCGGACGGCCCGACAAGGTGAAGGCCACTGTGCCTTTCTACGGGTTCCCGCAGGGCGACACAGAGCCCGACTGGTCGAGGCTGAACGCGAAGATCAGCGGCCACATGGCCGAGCACGACGATTACTTCCCGCCGGCCGCAGCCCTCGCGCTGGAGACAAAGCTGCGTGCGATGGGCAAGGACGTGACGCTGACGGTGCACCCGGGGACCGGCCACGCGTTCATGGGCCCGCACAACGCGCTCGGGACGCTGAACGCGCCGCTCGCCGAGAAGATCTGGCCGCAGCTCACCACGTTCCTCAAGGACGCGCTGAAGTAACGGAGTCGGTCAGGCAGCAGGAATCTTTCGAATGCGGGCCCGGGAGATAGCTGGCGCGAGTGCTAGTTTGTCGGCACGAGGCGCCGTAGCTCCTCGAACCAGTTCTGCACGAGAATCATGTCTGACGCCGTGCCGCCCGCGGCTTCCGCCTGGCCGCTGCGGATGATCAGGAACCGTCCATCAGGGGCGATGTCGTAGGGCCGATTTCCCGCCGTTTGCCTGAGCATATCGACTTCGAACAACACCCTCGGACGCCCGGCGACGAATGTCGTCCCGGACTGCACCGAGACCGCGAACATCTGCCGACCGTCCACGCTGCTGAAGAACAGTTCCTTCCCGTCACGCGACCAGAGGGGCAGACGCCCGCCGCCGGTCGAGATCGGCTGCCGATTTCCAAGCTGCGGATACCGCTCGACATAGATCTCCGTTTGACCGGACAGGTTCGAATGGTAGGCCATCCAGTCTCCGTCTGGAGACACGGCCGGGAAGTCGTTGGTGAAGGAGTTCTCCAATAACATCCTCACGTCTGACGGGCGTTCGATGGAGATCTGGCCGATCGCGTTCTGGATACTCGCTGGCACCTCGGTAAACAGCAGCTGTGTGCCGTTTGCCGACCAGTCACTCGCACGCAGATCGATTGAATCTTTCGCTCGCGCGAGAAGCCGCTCGTCGCTGCCAGTGCCATCCGCCGCTCGCCAGAAGATCTCTGGGTAGCCCGCTCGACTCGACGAAAAGACGATACGCTTTCCGTCAGGCGTCCAGAGCGGGCTGCGATCCTCGCCTGGGTCGGTGGTCAACCGGCTCAGCGTCGCGCGGGCAAAGTCGTAGCTCCACACGTCCAACCCCCTGGTGAGTGCGAGCCACGCGCCGTCAGCCGACACGCGCACGTCACGGTACGCGGAGGGCCCAACACCGGGCAGCGGTGAGGCGCGGCCCTGGCGATCCACCGACACGACTGTCCGCTCGGCACCCCCACCGGCGACGCCTCTGATGTAGACGAGCGCGCCGTTGGCGGCCATCGCGACGTTGGCGGCGCCTTCGGCAGTCGTCGCCACACCCTCGAGCACCGGCGTCGGCGTACCGACCACCTCCAACCGTCGGAGGTCGAATGCCACCGCGCGCAACGTCCCGGCGAAACCGTAGACGAGATGACCCGTCGGTGCGTAGTGTGCGTCACTACCGCCACGGATCAGCACCTTCCGCGTGCCCGTCTGCAGATCCAGCACAACGATCTGAGTGCTCTCGATACTGCCGTTGGCCGAAGTAACTGTGAAGAGGATCGACTTGCCTCCCGGCAGGAACTCGGGCCACACGTGATCGCTTTCACCGCGCGCGCGATCCGACTTCGTGAGCACGGTCGGCTCGCCTCCCGCCGCCGACACACGCATCAGGGCCGTCGCCGCGGTGGCCGTCGCGAAGACGATGGTTCCATCCGGGCCCCATGTGGCACCACGCGACACTGAGCCGACGACGGAAGCGATCGTGACTGGCGATCCACCGGTGATCGCCACTTTCTTGATCGTCGTTCCGTCGAAATAACCAATCCACTGTCCGTCCGGCGAGACGAATATGCCTTGCGGCGCGCCAAGGCCGCTCAGCACCGTGGGCTCGAGCTGGTCGAGCGCACGCACCACCAGTTGACCGTTGCCGCGATAGAGGACGCGTGAACCGTCGGGCGTGATGGCGAGGTCCCGATCGATGCCCGACAGCGCTAACGCAGTTGCACCGGACGTGTTCATCGTCATGCGGACGACGGAAAGCGGGGCGGTGCCCGTCAGCAGCCAGGCCGCGATGCCGGCGACGACATGGCCCACGAGAAATGTCACGGCACCGACGAGCGCGACGCGGCGACGGGTCGAACGGGCGAGCGTACGTCGCACATCCGCCACCGCGGCGTTGGCGTCCTGTTGCGACACCGAGTCGGGCGAGATCTTTGGCGCGAGGCTCGCGGCATTCTCCAGTACGAACCGCGCCGTCGAGATGTCGGTGACGCGACGCCGGCGATCCTTAACGAGGCAGCTCTGCAGCAATATTCGGATTGGCTGTGGCACCTCGAACGAAAGGGCGTCCCAGTCCGGCTCGAGACGGACGACCGCACCGAGTACCTCCGTCATGTCCTCCCCGTCAAAGGCGCGACGGCCCGCCAGCATCTCGTAAAGCACACACCCAAACGCCCAGATATCGCTGCGCTTGTCGGCCTCGCGGCCCTTCGCCTGCTCGGGGCTCATGTAAGCCGCGGTACCCAATAACATCCCGACGCCCGTCATCATCGCCGGCGAGGTGACGGTCGGGGACGCTGAGCGGCCGGTCGCAGCGTCCGGAGTGTTCGGATCGTTCGGGGCGGTCAGTTTGGCCAGGCCGAAGTCGATGACCTTCACCACGCCATCGGCCGTGATCTTGATGTTGGCCGGCTTCAGGTCGCGATGGATGATCCCGCGCTCGTGGGCGGCCTCGAGTGCTTCGGCGATCTGCCTCGCGATGGGCAACGCCTCCTCAATCGGGATCCGGCCTGGCGCGAGGCGTAGCGCCAGATCGTCGCCCTCAACGAGCTCCATCACCAAGGCCGTGATGCCGCTGGCCTCTTCGACGCCGTAAATGCCGCCGATGTTGGGGTGATTCAGCGCAGCCAGCGTGGTCGCTTCCCGCTGAAACCGGGCGAGGCGATCCGGATCAGTCGCGAATGCCTCAGGTAGCACCTTCAGCGCGACGTCTCGATGCAGCCTTGTGTCGCGAGCCCGGTATACCTCGCCCATACCGCCGGCCCCAAGCGGCGAGAGGACTTGGTACGGGCCGAGGCGAGTGCCGGGATTGAGGGCCAAACGATTACCGTGGATTACCGTGGATTATACGGGCGGCACCAGCATCACTCCTGAGTAACGCCGATCTCGCGAACAGATTGCTGCAGGCCAGCGTTAGACTGCGAACATCCCCGGCGAGCCGTGGCCAAGAGAGGCCCCAATGAGATCGACAGTCTTGTTTGCGGTTGTTTTGGTCCTGAATATCGGAGGCGGCGCGACCCAGGAGGTACCACTCCCGGACCTCCAAGGATTTCCCACAGCGCCAGCCCCCGATGAACTAGCTACCGTGGCGCTCCCCGACACCATCAGCGCAGTCACGGCTTTGTTCGCACGACTTCCTGCTCAGGTTGCGGGTCATACGCGTTCACCGCGGTTAGACCCCATTACCCCCGCGCGTGCAACGGTCGGCTACGGCGAGGGGCGGACAAGCGGAGGCGGGGTGAGAACCTCCCTCCTATGGCTACAGGCGATTGATCTCACGAAGAGCGATTTCTTCCCAAGAAACTGGACAGGTGGGCACGTCGTCGCCTTCTTGGCGGGGCGAGGCAACGAAGCCAAGAATGGCCGGGATGGCAGCGTCTACTGGATGCGTGAGGACGCTGGCCGGGATGGCAACCTCTTCTGGATGCGTGAGGTGACATTTGTCGATGCGATTGGATCGGCTGAGCGAGTCCCGGTATACGGAACGCTATGGGGCCGAGTCGATAGCCCTTGGATGTTCTCCATCCAGGCCAACGCTCGCGAGAATCGTGATGCACTGCTTGCCGCCTTTGTCATTGCGGCCAGGTCTTCACCGCGATAGCAGTCCTTCTACATCAGGAGAGCAAGCTGAGGAGCACTGAGCCGGCGACGCCGATGCCGAGGCCATGCCACAGGAGCTCGAGTGGCTTGCGCACGAAGAGCAGGCCGAGGCCGAGGACGATCGCTGCCGCCAGCAGGAAGCGCGGATACAGCTCCTCGAGCGTCTCGACCGGCGCGGACAGATTGTTCTGGCGACGCAAGCGGTCGACGATGCGGAACGCGACGACGCGGTCGGGCTCGTCGCCGATCTCGAAGTACTCCCCGCCGCCCGCCACGGCCAGCTGCACCAGCGACGCGCGGTCGAGGACCGAGCGCACGACCGGCGGCGGCCGCAGCCCGTCAGGGCCCAGCGGCTCCGGAATCATCCCGCCCACCGTCGTGCCGACGCCCACTACGTGCACTGGCGCACCCATCTTCCGGGCTTCTTTCAACGAATTGGCCACCGAGCCGCTCCACGACTGCCCGTCGGAGATGACCACGAACGCCTTGGGGTTGCCGCTTGGGCCGAACAGGTCCTTGTCCTTCTCGATGAGCCGCAGCCCCCACCGGATGCCTTCGTCGATGTTCGTGTCCCACGTCGGCGCATTCTCGAGCGGGAACGGCGACTGCTCACCCAGGTGATCGACGAAGAAGAAGAGCGAGTTCGGATCCTTGGTCAGCCGCACCTGCGGGGCGGCCAGCTGCGCGAAGAGCGCCAGCGCCACGCGGTCGCCCTGCCAGCGGAGCGACTCGGCCAGCATGCGCACGAAGCGGATCGAGCGCCGCCACCGGTCCGGCTGCACGTCGGTCACGTACATCGAGGCGGAGGCGTCCTGCAGGATCACCAGGTCCACGCTTCCCTGCCGCACTGCCGCGACCACCGCCTGCGGGCGCGACAGCGCCACGATCAGGAGCGCGCTGGCCACGACCGCAAAGAACCAGAAGCCCAAGATCGCCCAGCAGGCTGAACCGTTCGCGCACGGGCACGATGCGCCCGCGCGTGAAGTGCTTCACGTCGCGGCGGCGTCGCCACACGCGCCAGCCCCACATCACGACCAGGAGCGCCGGCACCGCCAGCAGCCACAGGTACGCGGCGTCGCCGAAGCGAGTGGTCGCGAAGTCGAAGCGGGGAAACCAGCTTGGCATCTACGGCCGACCTTTTTAACCTTTAGCCTTTCGCCTTTAGCCTTTTCGTTCCTTCGGCGGCGCCTTGCCGGCATCGCCGCCCGCCGGTTTCTCGGTGCTTTCCAGCGGGATATAGACCTCGAAGCCTTCCTGGCTCGTGGCCTCCGACGGCGCGCCGCCCTGGCCGTTGTCGGCCTTCTGCGCTTCGTCGTTGCTTTCCGGTGGACGCCGCCCGCGCGCCTGCTCGTCGCGAAGCCGCGCCACGTACTCGTAGTTGTAGGCCGCGTCCTGGTGCCACGCGCCGCTCTTCAGCACCGTCAGGTAGCCGGACGCGGACTCCTCCAGCGCCTGCTTGGTGGAAGCCGCGTCGCCGTAGCGCTTCTGCCCCTTGCGATACGCGGCATTGGCGACCGTGAGCTGCAGCTCGGCGTTTCCTTCCTCGATCGTCGTCACCGGATCGGCGCCGTCGGGCAGCAGCTCGTCGTACGCGCGCTCCCAGTAGAGGATCGCCGCTGTGTAGGCGCGGGCTTCGCGCTGCACGCGGTCGCCGAATCGCGGCACGTAGCGGGCCACGCCCAGTTCGTTCATCGCGGCCTCCACGCTGCCCTCGGCCTGCGGGTAGTCCAGCGTGGCCAGCGCCTCGCGCGTATCGGCCAGATGCCGCTCCACCACCGCCATCCGGGCCGTGACGAGGGCCACGCCGGTCAGGATCACCGCCGCCACCGCCAGTCCAATCGCTGCTCTCATGGTGTCCTCACGGGAACGTCCGAAATATGCCGAATCCGAGCTTGAGCACGGCGGCCAGCAGCCACAGCAGCGTGGCCGCGAGCGCATAGGCCGCGAATCGCGGGCGCTGCACGCTGTACTCCCGCACGTCGATGCGGCCGGGTGACAGCCGATCGATCTCGGCCAGTGCGGCTACCAGCGACTCGTCGTCGTAGGCCGCGTAGAAGCGGCCGCCCGTCCGTTCCACCACGGCCTTCCAGATCTTGTCCTGCTGCACTTCGCCGAGCCGGTAGTTGTAGGCCGTGCGGATCATGTGGACGGGGATCTTGAGCGTACGAGCTTCGTTGACCAGTTTGTCCAACGGTTTTTCGGCCCGGTTGAGCTCCGAATCGCGCCCGTCGGTGAAGACGATCATCAGGTTGCCCGACGCGTTCACGAAGTTGAAGGCCTTGAAGAGCTGCGTCGCCTGGTCGATCCCTTCGACGATGGTCGTGCCCCAGTCGCTGAAACGGCCCCACTCGCGCGGGTCGCTGACCAGCCGCACGCTGAGCAGGATGTTCTCGTAGTCGTTGGTGAACGGCGTCACCACGTAGGCCTGGTTGCCGAACTGGATCAGGGCCACCAGGTCCTTGTACGGACCGTCCATTCGTCGCTTGATGAAGTATTCGGCGCCGGCCACGGCCGAGAAGAAGGTGGACTCGCCCTGCGTCTTGAAGCGCGTGGACTTGAAGCTCATGACCATGCTGGTCGAGGCGTCCACCAATAGCGCGATGCGGCGGCCCGGATAGGACACCTCCTCGCGCGTGAAGCCCGTCAGTGGATCCGCGAGCGCCATCACGAAAAGCGGGACGCCCAGCACGAAGAGCAGCACCGGCAGATGGCGAAGCATCGACAGGTGCGACCGGTGCATCGCGGGCACCACCGACGGCATGGCCACGTGCGTGCGGCCGGGCCCGCGGCCCCAGGCCACGCGAACCACCAGCACCAGGGCCGCCACGGCCAGCAGCACTCCGCACACCACGGCCGCGTCGGCGGCGTCGGAGAACCGGAGGTCCTCCCACCGCGTCCGCCACCATTCGTCGAAGGTGGCGCGCAGCGCGTTGGCGAGCAGGCGGGGATCGGTCACGGGCTAGTAACTCGAGAACACCCTTGTGACGGCCGTCAATGTCCGCACCGGCCACAGCGCGCCGGTGCGCAGGCTCCGCACCGCGCTCAGGCTCCGGTCGAGCGCGGAGGTCAGCTCCGTGCCGTCAGGCGGTGCGGTGTTGCGGCCATAGGCGGCCACGCTGAACGACTCGAGGGCCGGACCAAGCGCGGCCAGCGCGCCGCGGGCACGGCCGGTGAGACCCTTTTGCGAGGCCGCCGCGTCGATCGTCGCGCGGGTCGTAGACGCCGACAGCATCGTGCGGCCGCGACGGAACCAGCCGTTGCGCACCGCAATCTGGCCCTCGCGCACTTCAGCATCGCGTTCCACGCGCTGCTGCGCCACCCGCTGGCCCAGCGCCGAAGCGCCAGCCAGTCGCAGCGCCGGAAGGGTGCGGCGCGCCAACTCGGGCGACCAGCCAGACGCCGCGTCCTGACGGACCTCACGCAGCGACCTGGCGCAGGCGCCCAGCCAGGCCAGCTCGCTCACATGCCGCTCGGCCTCGGGCGAGCGCTTGCGGAACCGCTGCGACGCGCGGAAAAGCGCCACGATCGCCAGCACCACGGCGAATGCTGTGGCGATCCACGAGGAGACACGCGCGACCGTGGCGCGGAACCTGGCCGACTCGATGTCGCCGAACGTCATCGCCGAAGTGTCGCGGATGTCGGTGGCGCTTCGGGGCACGAGCGACAGCACGCGCATCGGCAGCGCCGGCAGCACGTAGTTCTGGTCGCGGCCGGTGTTGGCGCCGTCGGCGGTGCGGAAGTTGTACGTGACGGTAAGGGCCGGGATGTTCACGTCCTGCCCGAAGAAACCGTCGGCCAGGAGCCGGACGCCGTACTCGAACTGGATGTACCGCCAGGGCGCGGCCACGACGTCGGCGCGGCGTGTCGAGCTGACGACTTCGAACGGCGTGAGCTGGATGGCGCCACCGTCCAGCTGGCTCACGTTGGGCACGACGATGGTCTGGCCCGCCTCGAGGGCGGCACAGGTCAGCACCACGGCGAACCGTTCCCCTACATTGACCGCCGTGCGATCCGTCTTCCACCAGCAGCGGATGGGCTCTTCGGCCACCTGACCGGCGGGAGGCGCCGGCCTTGGCTTCGGGCGCGTGGCTGGCGTGCCGGCCGGATTGGGCGAGGGTCCGCCGGCACGGGTCTGGGCCCCGCCCGGCGCCGCGGTCAAGAGGGCCAGCACTGTGGCGAAGGCGATGCCCCACGAACGATGTGTGCGTGTCTGAGTCGTCATTTCATTTTCCGCAGCCGTCGCTCGGCCGTGAACTCGACGAGCGCGGTCTCCATTTCCCACCGGTCCAGCCCCACCCGCACGACGTCGATGCCCGCGTCGCGCGCGTGACGCTCGACGTCGGCCTGCCAGTCGTTGGCGCGGCGCCCGAGCCGCCCGATCTCCCGTCTCGAAAACACCCCGGTTCGCCCGGTCTCCACGTCGAATGCCTCGATCCAGCCGTCCGACACGCGCGGCATCTCGTAGGCGAACCGGACGTCGGCCATCATCAGGAACACGTCGTGCACAGCGTCCACGAGCGCCAGCTCGTCGATGAACGTCTTGGCGCCGGCGAAGAGGAAGTCCGAAATCACGGGCACCACCGCCGCCCGGCGGAGGTGCCCCTCGATGGAGGTCACCACGTCGCGGGGGCCGCTGGGGGTGTCGGTGACGCGGCGGTTCTGGTACATGTCCACGCAGTAGATGACGTGGGAACGGCCGATTTTCGGGCGCGCCGCGGCCACCTGCTCGAACTTGTCGTCGAAGGTCAGCAGGCCGAACTGATCCTGGAAGAACACCGCCGACAGGCCCACAGCCGCCACGGCCCGCGCGATCGTGGTCTCGATGGTGGCTCCGTGCGCCCCGCATCGCGTGGAAAGAGACGCATCGGCCACGGCCACGATCGCGGCGTTGCTGTCCTGCTCGAACTCACGCGTGATGAGCGGGCTGAAGTTGTTGAGCGACGACTGCGCCCAGTCGATATTGGCGGTGCGGTCGCCGGGCTCCCAGTCGCGGGTACCGACGAAGTGGAACCCCCCGCCCTTGTAGACGCTGGCGTGGTCGCCCAGCGTCAGCTCCTTCATTCGCTTCAGAACGAAGATCTCTATCTCGGCTATCTCGCGGAGATTGACGAGCTCGAACGTCGAGGGTGGGGCGTTCACGGCACCGGTACCGACGCCACCAGGTCGTCGATCACCATCTCAACCGTCACACCGTGGCTGGCGGCATGGGGGCCGAGCCAGACGCGGTGGCCGAGCACGTAGCGCGCCAGCGCCTGCACGTCCTCAGGATAGACCTCGGACCGGTGGTGCATCAGCAGCGCCCACACCTTCACCAGCCGCCCCCACGCGATCGTGGCGCGCGGCGACCCGCCCAGGTCCACGCACTTCTCGACCAGCGTCGAGGGCGAATGCGTTCGCCAATCGCTTTCGGCGTTGAACGGCCGCGACGCCCCCACCAGACGACGGATGTACTTGGCCAGCGCCTCGTGCAGGTGCACTTCCTGCGTGATGGTGCCACGCAGCTCGATGATCCGCTCCTTGGAGATCAGCGACTTCAGGCGCACCTGCTTGAAGTCGAAGCTCACGAGCCTTTCTTCCTCGGCGGGTGTCAGATAGGGAATGTTCACGATGATCGCGAAGCGATCGGTGGCGGCCTCGGACAAGGGGAAGGTGCCCTGCCCCAGCTCCACCGGGTTCATGGTGGCGATGGCGAAGCTGAAGACCGGCATCTCGTAGGTGGTCTTGCCGACGGTGATGGTGCGGTCCTGCAGGCCCTCGAGGAACGCGCTCTGCGACTTGAGCGGGATGCGGTTGATCTCGTCGAGCAGGATCACTTCCGCCGACGCCAGCGGGCCGAACTCGGTGATGAACTCACCGGTGGCGGGGTTGATCATCTGGAAGCCGACGATCTCGGTCGGCTGCAGGTCGGCGCGGCCTTGCAGCCGCGCGAACTTCGCATTGCTGATCGCGGCCAGGATCACGCCGAAGAACGTCTTCCCGACGCCCGGCACGCCGCGCAGGAGCAGATTGCCGGCGTTCACCTGCCGCTTCTGGTCCTTGTCGTAGGTGGTCGGGATCTCCGAGAGCAGCACCACGTTGGCCAGCGCCTTTTCGGTGGCATAGCCCACCAGGGCGTTGCCAGCTTCGGCCACGATGGCGTGGTGCAGATCGATCGCTTCCTGGAGGTCTGGATGCATGGAGGTCTGGGGTTCAGCGATCTAAGCGAAGCGACGATCATACATGGCCGACCCTTCGCGGTATAGTCAGGGACTCTTATGCGAACCATGATGGCCGCGGTGCTGAATGCGGCTCCGGGCGGCCTCGCGATCGAGCACCTTCCCGTCCCTGAACCGCTCGCCAACGAGGTGCTGGTCAAAGTGCACGCGTGCGGGGTGTGCCATACAGACCTGCACGTGATGAAAGCCGAAGTGGCGTTCCCGACCCCCGCGGTGATGGGCCATGAAATCACCGGCACGGTGGCGGCGCTGGGACCGGGCGTGACCGGGCCGCCGGTGGGATCGCGCGTCGTGTGTGCGTTCGTGATGCCGTGCGGGTTCTGCCGCGCGTGCGCCACGGGGCGCGACGACCTGTGCGACAACTTCTTCGGGCTGAACCGGCTCAAGGGGATGCTCTTCGACGGCACCACGCGGCTGCGCCGCCAGGACGGCACGCCCGTGGCCATGTACTCGATGGCTGGCCTCGCTGAGTACGCCGTGGTGCCGGCCACCGACGTGTTCGCGCTGCCGGATTCGCTGCCCTTCGCGGAATCCGCGGTGCTGGGCTGCGGGATCTTCACGGCCTATGGCGCGGTCCGGCATGCCGCGGACCTGCGCGGCGGCGAGCGCGTGGCGGTCGTGGCGGCGGGAGGCGTGGGGCTGTCGATCATCCAGGTCGCGAAGGCGTTCGGCGCATCGCAGATCGTGGCCGTGGACATCAGCGACGAGAAGCTGGAGGCCGCCCGGCGGTTCGGAGCCACCGACGTCGTGAACGCGAGCCGCGAGGACGTGGCGCCCGCGGTCAGGAAGCTGACCGGGGGGCTTGGCGCCGACGTCGCGTTCGAGGCCCTGGGCCGAGCGGAAACGTTCGTGCAGGCGTTCGAAAGCGTCCGCGACGGCGGACGCATGGTCGCGGTGGGCATCGCCGCGGGGAAGACCGCCGCGCCCATCGGCATCACGCACCTCGTGCGCCGCGGCATCCGCGTGATCGGCTCGTTCGGCGCGCGCACGCGCACCGACATGCCGGAAATCATCAGGCTGACGGCGGCCGGCGTGTTCAACCCGTCGTCGATGGTGACAAGGCGCTTCCCATTGGCAGAGGCGGATAACGCCTATCAAGCCCTAGCCCGAGGAGAGATCGTCGGGCGCGCCATCGTCATGCCAGGCGGCATAGCGTCGTAAATTCACAATGCACAATTCACAATTCACAAAGAGGATCGGAACTGCAGTTCCGCAGGTACGGCGGAAGGTTTGCGAGAACCTTCCGCCTCAGTGCGGTTTGTGAATTCGTGAATTGTGAATTGTGAATTGAAAGTAATGGAGCCGCACTCGTGATCGACCAAGGCACTCTTCTCAACTACGTCGGCGGCCACTGGGAGCGCGCCGGCGTTCCGGACGCCGCGCCCATCCATAACCCGGCCACGGGGACTGTCATCGCCACGGCGCCGCTGTCGGACGCGGCCACGGTCGCGAAGGCGGTGGCCACGGCGAACGAGGCGTATCAGAAATGGCGCCGGGTGCCGCCCGGGGACCGCATCCAGCCGCTCTTCAAGCTGAAATTCCTCCTGGAGCAGCACTGGGACGAGGTGGCGCAGGTCATCACCGAGGAATGCGGCAAGACGCTCGGCGAATCGAAGGGCGAGCTGCAGCGCGGCCTCGAGAACGTCGAGGTGGCCACCGGCATCCCGTCGCTGATGATGGGCCACCTGCTCGAGGACATCGCCTCAGGCATCGACGAGCTGATGATTCGCCAGCCCGTCGGCGTCGTGGCCGCGATCACGCCGTTCAATTTCCCGGCGATGATCCCGTTGTGGTTCATGCCGTACGCGGTGGCGTGCGGCAACGCGATCATCCTGAAACCGTCAGAGCGGACGCCGATGACGATGGGCCGCATCATGCAGCTCGTGGATCAGGCCGGCTTCCCGCCCGGCATCGTGAACCTGGTCCACGGCGGCAAGGGGGCCGTGGACGCGCTGCTGGATCACCCGGACGTGCGGGCGATCTCGTTCGTGGGTTCGACGCCGGTCGCCAAGTACGTCTACAGCCGCGCGGCCGCCAACGGAAAACGCGCGCAGGCGCAGGGTGGGGCCAAGAATCCCATCGTCATCCTGCCCGATGCCGACATGGCGATGACGACCAAGATCGTGGCCGACTCGTCGTTCGGCTGCGCCGGCCAGCGCTGCCTGGCCTCCTCGGTTGTCATCACCGTCGATGATGCGGGAAAGACCTTCACGCCGCTCATCGGCGACGCCGCCGCGGCGCGCCGCATCGGCTACGGCGCGGGTGAAGGCACCGAGATGGGTCCGGTGATCTCGTCGGCCAGCAAGACGCGGATCGAAGGCATCATCGACTCCGCCGTCAAGGCCGGCGCCAAGCCGCTCATCGACGGCCGCGGCGCGACGGTGTCGGGCTACGAGCAGGGCTACTTCCTGAAACCGACGATCCTGACCGGCGTCGATCCCGCGAGCGAGCTGGCGCGGACCGAAGTGTTCGGCCCGGTGCTCAGTGTGATGCACGCGAACACCGTGGACGACGCCATCTCGATCGTGAACCGTGCCGCGTTCGGCAACATGGCGTGCCTGTTCACGTCCAGCGGCGCCGCGGCGCGCCAGTTCCGCTACGAAACGCGGGTGGGCAACGTGGGCATCAACGTCGGCGTGGCGGCGCCCATGGCCTACTTCCCGTTTTCGGGCTGGAAGGAAAGCTTCTTCGGGGACCTGCACGCGCAAGGCCACGACGCCATCGATTTCTTCACGGAGAAGAAGGTGGTGGTCGAGCGCTGGCCGTCCACCTGGAGCCGCAAATTCTAGCGAGGCCGGGGTGGAAGGCGGCGGCGGCCGTCTTCGCCGTCGCGGCGGCGCTCCTGGCCTGGCGGCTCGGTGTCGAGCTGCGCAGGCCACCTCCTGCCCCGCCTGCGGTACGCCTGCTGATCCCGCCGTCCGAGGGCGCGATGTTCGGCACGAGTGGCGAGCCGCTGGACGCCACGCTCTCCCCCAACGGCGACGAGATGGTCTTCGTGGCCACGTCGAACGGGATCACCCAGCTCTGGCGCAGGTCATTCGCCGGCGATCGTGCACAGCCAATCCAAGGAACGGAAAGCGCCAGACACCCCGCGTGGATCGTGGGTGCGCGAGCGCTCGCCGCCGGTCAGACCGGCCGCGGCGAGGTGTCGTTTTTCGCGGGCGACGTGCTGAAACGCACGACCCTCGAGGGCATGGTCGCAGACGTGGCCACCACCTCGAGCGCCGCCGGGGCCGCGTGGTTCGAGGATGGAACAGTCCTGGTCGGCCACGCGCGAGGCCCCGTGGAGCGCTGGCGCAATGGCCAGGCCGCGCCTGCCTCGCGTCTGCAGGAGGGCGACGTCGGCCACCGCTTTCCGTGGCGTATCGACGATCTGACCTGGCTGTATCTGGCCGAACGGACGAATGGGCGGCGGGTCGTGCGAATCGTGCGCAACGGCGCGGAGCGCGACGTGGCGGACACCGACGGTCACGCCATGGCCGCCGCCGGCTGGCTGGTGTATCCGCGCAGTGGCGCGCTGCTGGCGCAGGCACTCAACGGTGACGGCGCCACCACTGGCCGTTCGCGCCCGCTGGTCGTGGGCGTCGGCGTGTCCGGCGAGGGCCGCACCTTTGCCGCGATCTCGTCGCGCGTCGCGATCTTCTCGGCGCCCTCGGGCCAGCAGCATCGCCTGCAGTGGTTCGACGGCAGCGGAACGGCGTTGGCAATCGCCAGCGAGCCTGGCGACTATTGGCAGGTGCGTCTCTCGCCCGACGACCGGCAGGCCGCGGTCACGATGCTCGAGCCGCTGCTGCGCACCCTGGACGTTTACGTGCTGCGGAACGGATCCGGCGCGCCGGTGCCCGTGACGCTCGGCCTTGCGGCGGATACGGACCCGGTGTGGTCTCCCGACGGCGGCACGCTGCTCTTTCGCTCCGTCCGCAATGGGCAGGCGCGGCTCTTCACGCGGGAGGTCGGGCGAGCGGGCGCGGCCGAAGCGCCGGTGCTTGAGGCGGCTGCCGACGCAGCCTACGCCAACGCCGTGCCCTCGGAATGGTCCCGCTCCGGCGGCATTCTGTTCTCCGCGACCTCCGCCTCACGGCCCAACACCGATGTCTTCCGTGTTCCCGTCGAGCCACGCGAACCGGCGGCTGCCGTGGCGACGGGCTTCAACGAGTCCGCGGCCCGTCTGTCTCCCGACGGCCGCTGGGTGGCCTATGTGACCGACGAGTCGGGACAGGAGGACGTCTACGTGTCGGGCTGGCCGCAGGGGCCTCGAGCGCGCGTCAGCCAGGCGGGCGGATCGCGTCCGCGATGGTCGGGCACGTCGTTGTTCTTCCAGCGCGGCGACGAGGTGCTGCGCGCGAGCCGTCAGCCCGGGGCGGCGCCCATCTTCGATGTTCCCCGGCGTGTGCTGTCGCTGCCTGGCCTTCGGGACTTCGACGTCGCGCACACCGGCGATCGCCTGCTCGTCATCGTTCCGGCCGCGAGCGCTCGCCCACCGGACGTCGGCGCACTGGTCGACTGGCAATCAACGCTCGCTGCGGTCCCGTAACGTGGTTGACCGCGGGCGACGCCGCGGGTAGCCTACGGGCCCGCATCCGGCGACTCTGCCGACAATGCGATCGAAAGGGACAAGCATGGCGAAGTTTCTGGTCACGGTTTCCTATACCGTCGAGGGAGCAAAAGGGCTCCGCAAGGATGGCGGCACCAGGCGCCGCAAGGTGGCGGGCAAGGCGGTAGAAAGTGTCGGCGGCAAGATGGAGACGTTCTACTTCTCCTTCGGCGCCCAGGATGCCATCGTCATCGCGGACATCCCGGACAACATGTCGGCCGCGGCACTGAGCCTCGCGATCACCGCCAGCGGCGGCGCGCGCGTGACCACCACGCCGCTCCTGACAGCCGAGGATATGGACAAGGCCAGCGGCAAGAAGACCGCCTACAAGGCCCCTGGCTCCTAGAGGTTGACGCCGCCGCCGGACGGCCTTAGTCTCCGGTGTCATGAGCACGCACTCACGGGCAATCACCGCGGCCCTTGTCATTGTTTTTCTGGGTGCCGCGTACCTGGGCTTCCCTTCCGCGCAATCGCCACCGAGACGTGGCACGGAAAACGGCGAGTGGCGAACGGTGGGTGGCGACGTGGGCCACACCCGGTATTCACCGCTCGATCAGGTGACGCCTGCGAACTTCGAGACGCTGAAAGAGGCCTGGCGCTTCAGCCCGCTCGACGTGGTGGGTCCCATGACGGCACGCGCGACGCCCAGTTACGTCGGCGGCAAGCTCTTCAGCGTTGCCGGACCGCGGCGTCACGTCGTGTCGATCGATCCGACCAGCGGCAAGTTGCTGTGGAGTTGGGTCGAGCCCGAGACGTATCGATCGAAGTACTCGATGCGCACCGCCTACGGCAAGGGCGTGGCCTACACGGAGATCAACGGCAAGGGCGTCGTGTTCATCGCCACACCGGGATTCTTCCTCGTGGCGCTGGATGCCGACACCGGCAAGCCGCTGCCCAACTGGGGGCGTCCCGTCGGGCTGCCGTCGTTTCCGCAAACGGGGGTCGTGGATCTCGTGGAAGACCTGGTCCGCGATTGGGATCCGTGGATCAAGAAGAAGCAGAAATACAACCCGAACGAGGGCGTGCCGCTCGATCTCGGTTACATCACGGCCTCCTCGCCGCCGATTGTCGTCAACGACGTCGTGATCGTCGGCAACTCCGCGGAGCAGGGCTACCACCAGACGCGGCAGGAAAACGTGCCGGGCGACATCCTCGCCTACAACGCGCGCACCGGAAAGTTCATGTGGAAGTTCCACGTGATTCCGCGGCCGGGCGAAGCGGGTCATGAGACATGGGAGAACGACGCGTGGCGGACGAGCGGCGACGTGTCGTCGTGGGCGCCGCTTTCGGCCGACGCCGAGCGCGGCATCGTCTACGTGCCGACCAACAGCGCCACACAGGACTTCTACGGCGGCTTCCGTCCGGGCAACAACTTGTATGGGGCCAGCCTGATCGCGCTCGACGTCAAGACAGGCAAGCGGCTCTGGCATTACCAGATGGTGCACCACGACGTCTGGAACTACGACACACCCACCGCGCCGATCGCGATGGACGTCACCGTCAATGGCCGCCGCATTCCCGCCGTCTTCCAGGCGACGAAGCAGTCGATTCTCTATGCGTTCAACCGGCAGACCGGGGAGCCTATCTGGGGATTCCAGGAGCGGCCGGTTCCCGCGTCGAAGGTGCCCGGCGAAAAGCTGTCGCCGACGCAACCATTTCCAATCAAGCCGGCGCCGTACGAGTTCATCGGCCGAAGTGCGGAACACGTGATCGACTACACCCCGGAGATCAAGGAGCTCGCCATCAAGCGAGCCACCGATCAGGGACTGTTCGCGCCGCCGTTCAATCCACCCGTGCATCGCGGCAACAGCGAGGGTTTGACGACGGGCCGGTTCTATCCAGGAGAGACGGGCGGCTCGAACATCACGCATCCGCCGGCGGCCGATCCGACGACGGGCATCATCTACATCCCCTCACACAGCGGCGGCGGCGCGCGCGTCGTCGTGCCGGGCAGCGAGCTGGATTGCTTCGGTCAAACCGGAACGACCGTGACGCGGTGGGTGCCGACGAGCGCGGGCTGCACACCCGCATCCGTGGACGCTGCGATCGCCCTGTATCCGGAGTTGGCCAAGAAAGCCGGTGCCGTTGCCGGCAGGGGCAGCGCGACCGGTGGTGACGAAGGCGCCATTGGCGCCGGACGTGGCGCCGCCGGCAGGGGCGCTGGCGCCCGTGGGGGGGCGGCGGCGTCAGCTGATCCGCTCGCCGGACTCCCGGTGTTCAAGGGACCGGTCGGCCGCATCAGCGCGATCGATTTGAATACCGGTGAGTATCTCTGGGTAAAGCCGTACGGCGATGCGCCGCAACAGCAGCAGGACTTGATCCGAAACCATCCGCTGCTGAAAGGCGTGAGCAACGTGGATCCGAACCTCGGACGCAACGCCCAGGGCGGGCTGATCGTCACCGCGACCATGCTGTTGGCGCCAGGCCAGACCGCCGACGGCTCGACCAAGCTGTTCGCCATCGACAAGAAGACGGGCCAGCGCCTGGGCGCTGTGACCACCGCAGGTCTCAGCCGCTACGGGATGATGACCTACATGCACCAGGGCAAACAGTACATCGTCGTCCAGTTGTCGAACGGGCTCCAGGCGTTCGCCCTGCCATAAGGAGGTGTCATGCCCACGCCGCGAATGCTGCTCTCCTCGCTCGGCGCCAGCGCCGTCGTCCTGCTGACGGGCTTCAGCTACACCGATTCCAGCGCGACGTTGTCGGCGCAGACCGCCGCGAAGATGGGAAATCCCATTACGGGTGAGGGACTGCCCAACCCCGTCCCGAAAGTGACCCGCAACTGGGGCGAGCTTCCCGCGGGGCGGAAGTGGGGCACGTCAGCCGGGCTCGATGTCGATCCGAAGGACGGACACATCTGGGGCTACGAGCGCTGCGGCGCCGGCACGCTCGGCGGGGCTGGCGGCGGCGGGACCACGTGTGAGACCAACGACGTCGATCCCGTGTTCAAGTTCGACCGCCACACCGGCAAGGTGCTCGCGAACTTCGGCAAGGGCATCATGATCACGCCGCACGGCATCCACGTCGATCAGCAAGGCAACGTCTGGATTGCGGACTTCGCGGGCAACAAGGAGGGGACGAAGGGACACCAGGTCCACAAGTTCAGCTCGAAAGGCGAAAAGCTCCTGAGTCTGGGCATCGCCGGCAAGCCAGGCCTTGCCGATGGCCAGTTCAACCAGCCCAACGACGTCGTGGTAGGGCCTGACGGCAGCATCTATGTGTCCGACGGCCACGACGCCCAGGGCATGACGACCAACCAGGCGATCGCCGAAGGCCTCAAGCGCGGCGCGACCTCGCGCATCAGCAAGTTCACCTCGGATGGCACGTTCGTCAAGTCGTGGGGAAAGATCGGCGTGCGCCACGGCGAGTTCCGCACACCCCACGCGCTGATGTTCGACGCCAGGGGCCGTCTCTGGGTGGCGGATCGCGGCAACCACCGGCTCGAGATCTTCGATCAGGAAGGCAAATACCTCGAGTCGCGCTACATGTACGGGCGCATCAGCGGGTTCTTCATCAAGGGCAACCTGCTCTACGCGATCGACTCGGAGTCGGGTCCGCTGAACCACCCGAACTGGCGTGACGGGGTACGCATCGGCCCGCTCGACGAAGATCGCATTACCGCCTTCATCCCGCCCTTCGAGCGCGAGGACCGCGTGTACCAGGGGACGGCGGGCGAAGGCATCGCGGTTGACGCGGACGGCAACGTTTACGCGGCGGAGGGTCCGAACTCGCTGACGCAGGCGGGCGGCGCGTTCACGAAGTACTCCGTGAAGTGAGGGCTACGGGCTCCAGGCTCCGGGAGACCCTACTTATAGCGGCGGCCGCCCTTGATCACGACTTTTGGATCGCGCAGCACGTTGATGTGACGGAGAGGATCGCCGCCGACGGCGATGAGGTCGGCCTGCTTGCCCGCGGCGACGGTGCCGACCTCAGCGTCCACGCCCGTCGCGCGCGCCGCGCCGGAGGTCATGCTCCGCAGTACGTCCATCGGCGCCATGCCGAGCACGCGCACCCATAGCTCGGCATCCATCCACGTCGCATGCCGGGGCAGCTCGCCGGTGCTGCCCTCGTCGCTGCCGAATACGAGCTGCACCCCGGCCTCCTGCATCTGGGCGATCTTCCGCTTGATGATCGTTTCGGTGTCTGGGCGTGCGGTCCGCGGCTGAAGGTCGCGCCAGCCGGCCTTGATCTCGTCCACGAGCGTCTGCGGCAGCCCCAGGTACGCCTCCGGGTCGTGCAGCAGCTCGGGCTTGGTGGCGATGTAGTCCGCGTTCAGCAGGTTGTTGGCACCGATCGTCGGCGTCCAGTAGAGCGGCGGGCCGCTCCTGGTGCGTGCCCGCAGCGCCGCCACGATGTCGGGCGCGTACTCCGGACTGTCGATGCCGATGTGCTGGAACTCGTCGATGCCAAGCGACAGCCCGAGCCGGATCTCCGCGTCGCTCGAACCGTGCATGGTGACCTTGCGGCCGCGAGTGCGCGCCTCGCTGATGATCGCGCTGCGCTCGTCATCCGACATCCGGTCGACGAAGAAGATCTTGACGATGTCCACGCCGGCGTCGATGAGCCGGCGCGTCTTGGCGCGCGCGTCCGCGGCGTCGGCAATCGGCAGGAACTGCGGCGTGGTCGTGGTCTGCCCGGGCGCGAGCTTGGCGAGGGCGGGGCCCGCGACATACAGCGTCGGCCCCGGCAGCTCCCCACTGGCAATGCGCTTCTTCACCGCCACAATGGCGTCGGGCGGCGCCGCCAGGTCGCGCACGCTGGTCACGCCGGCCATCAGCATCTGACGCGCCGACGCCGGGATCGTGACGCGTTCGAAGTCGGCGGCATGCCGGAACCAGGCGCCGACATTGGGATGGCCGCTGTAAATCAGGTGCACGTGCAGGTCCCACAGCCCGGGCAGGACCGTCATGCCCTCGGTGGAGATCTGGTCGTAGCCCGCCGGCACGGGCAGCGTCTCGATAGTGCCCACGCGTTCGATGCGGCCCGCGCGCACCAGCACCACGCTGTCGCGAACCAGCGGTCCGCCGCTTCCGTCTATCAGCGTGCCACCGACGAGCGCAAGCGGCCTTGCCGGCTCCGCCGGCTGCTGCGCCCCGACGGCGGCAGACAGACTCACCGCCACGAGCAACCTCAAGAGCTGGTGTGTTCTCATCTCAGAGCTCAATTCACAATTCACAATTCACAATTCACAAACTGCGGGCCTGGAGCCTGGAGCCCGGAGCCTGAAGCCTTCAGTAATACCAATCCACAATCGCATCCCGCACGCCGCGCTGCACCGTGGTGACCTCGTGAAGCAGCGTCGCGGGAAACGCCACCAGCGTTCCGCGCCGCGGGGCGACCTCCAGTCCCTGCGCGGGCGCGCTCTCAGGAAAGAGCCGCAGGGTGCCGCCGTCGAACGTCCCCGCGGGATCGGCCGCCGTGGACGACGTCAGGAAAACGATGACGGCGACCTGCCGGCGTGCCGCATCCGGCCACCCGGGTGAATCCGACCAGTCCACGTGGGGCGCATAGAAGCCGCCCTCGAGGTAGCGCACGAATCCGGATCCCTCGCGAGCCGTCAGGTGCACGCCGAAGTGCGCCGCCACGCGCTCGCGGCACTGATCCAGGCGCGCTTCGACGAGTGCCAGGACCGCCGGGGCCACCTCCACGTCCTGGGCGCTCCGCACCTCGAGGCGCGGCTCGGAACCCGCGCCGAGCACCTCTGCCTCCTCCGACTGTCCGGCATCCATGGCCCAGGTGCAGGCCAGGCACTCATCCTCGGTCAGGAAGCCGTCCGCCACGAACAGGGCGACCCGATGTCATGGAATTCACAGTCTGAGGCACGTCTGCCCAGCCCGGGAACCGGATCAAAACTCTTCCGTATATGATTGCAGTGTGATATCTATTTGACATCACGGAGGAGAGCAATGGTGCGAGAACAGGTTCGGAACGGTTCGCCAGGACTCCCGGTGTTGTTGGGCTTGCTGGCCGTCATGGCTGGCACCGTGGGGATGTTCGCGATGGGCGCTACGCGGGTGGAGAACAACCCCATGTTTGGGTTGCTGATGGTGTCGGCCGTGCTGCTGGGGATGGTCGAGTTCTTCATGTTGTTCGGCCTCTTCGTCGTCAATCCCAACGAAGGGCGAGTCATGCAGTTCTTTGGCGACTACGTGGGCACGGCCAACAAGCCCGGGCTGCGCTGGGCCAACCCGTTCTTCACGAAGAAGCGCATCTCCCAACGCACGCGCAGCTTCGAGAGCGCCCACTTGAAGGTGAACGACAAGGACGGCAACCCCATTGAGATCGGCGCGGTGGTGGTGTGGAAGGTCGTGGACACGGCCGAGGCCACCTTCGAGGTGGACGACTACCTGAACTACGTGCGTGTGCAGAGCGAGGCGGCCCTGAGGAATGCCGCCACCACCTACCCCTACGATTCGCACGACGAAGCCAACGTCATCTCCCTGCGCGGCACCACAGGCGCGGTGGCCGAGCACCTGAAGGAAGAGATGCAGCAGCGCCTGCAAAAGGCCGGGGTCGTGGTCGAGGAGACGCGGATCAGCCACCTGGCCTACGCGCCCGAAATCGCCGCGGCGATGCTGCAGCGCCAGCAGGCTGGGGCCATCATCGCCGCGCGCACGCGGATCGTGGAAGGCGCGGTGGGGATGGTGGAGATGGCGCTCGCGTCGCTCGCCCACAAGGGGATCGTGACGCTGGACGAAGAGCGCAAGGCGGCGATGGTCAGCAACCTGCTGGTGGTCCTCTGCGGTGAAAGGGGCGCGCAGCCCATCGTGAACACCGGGACCATCCATCAGTAGGTCCGGCGGGATCCAGCGTGGCCGAACGCAAGACGTTTCTCCTTCGGATCGACGCCGCGGTGCTCGAGGGCATGCAGCGCTGGGCGAACGACGATCTGCGCAGCCTGAACGCGCAGATCGAGTTCGTCCTGCGCGATGCCCTGCGGCGGGCCGGCCGGGCACCCCGGCCACCCGAGTTGGATGCCCCCGCCGATCCCGAAAACACCCCGGAACCCGCTGAAAACAAATAGCGAACCGGCGTTAAGCCGGTTTGCCAGACACTGCGCCCAGCCCGCGGAGCGGGCTGGGCTATAGACTCAATGGCTCCGTGTCGATACAAAAAGGCGTGCCGATGCACACGCCTGCCGCCGCGCTCCCCTCTCGTCCCCTTTTGAAGTGGGCCGGGGGCAAACGCCAGCTGATTCCGGCCCTTGGCCATCATTACCCGGAGCAGTTCGACCGCTATATCGAGCCGTTCTTCGGCAGCGGCGCCGTGTTCTTCGACCTGCTGGCCGCGGGGCGGCTGCAGGGCAAGGCAGTGCGCCTGGCGGACTTGAACCCGGACCTGATCGGCTGCTACCGCGCGCTGCGCGACGACACCGCCGCGGTGGTGCGTGCCCTGGCGCGGCTGCAACGCGAGCACCGCACGGGCGGCGACAACTGCTATTACGACGTGCGGGACCGCCGCTTCAACCCGCGGCGCGCGGCGCAGGCCAGCGGTGCGGCCGAGGAGCGCGAAGCCCTGGCCGAGTCCTACAGTCCGGCCCTGGCAGCGATGCTGATCTTCCTCAACCGCACCGGGTTCAACGGGCTGTTCCGGCTGAACCGTCAGGGCGCGTTCAACGTGCCGGCGGGCCGGTATACCGAGCCCACCATCTGCGACGCCGGCCACCTGCGGGCCGTCGCGGCGGCGTTTCGCGCCCCGGGGGTGGAGATCGAGCTGGCACCGTTCGACGAGATGCTGGGAGACGCAGGCCGGGGCGACTTCGTGTACTGCGATCCCCCTTACGCGCCAGTCAGCCGGACGGCATCGTTTGCGAGCTACACGGCCGATGGCTTCAGCCTGACCGATCAGGCGCGGCTGTGCGACGCCGTGATCGCCGCCAGCCGGCGGGGCGCGTTCGTCGTGGTGTCCAATTCCAGCGCGCCACAGATCCTGAGCCTCTATTCCAGTCCGCGGGCACGGGCGGCCGGATTGCACGTGCGGCTAGTGCCGGCACGACGCTCGATCAATTCCCGGGCGGCATCCCGTGGCCCTGTTGACGAGGTGATCGTGACCAACGTCCGGGGCCGGGAAGCGCTGCCGCGGCCCGTGATGCTGCGCGCCAGGGCGCCTCTTTCGCCCAGGCGCGCTTCCGGAGTACGCTGACGGCGGCCGTGCACGTGGCCCGTTTACACGCGAAAGTGGCGGAATTGGCAGACGCGCCAGACTTAGGATCTGGTACCTGAAAGGGTGTGTGGGTTCGAGTCCCTCCTTTCGCATTCACCTCCGCTCGGCTCACGAAAGCCGGCCGAGCTACGGTGAATGTCCACCGAAGCTGCCTCGGTGGTGCTCGGCAGCGTAGGTGGACACTCCCTGAAAACTGTAGCCTAGAGCCCGGAGCCTGTAGCCCATCATGAAAGCAGACTTCACTGACGTCAGCGAAACGCAGAAGACGATCTCCATCGAGATCCCGCCCGACGTCGTGGACGCGGAGATCGATCGAATCGCCCGCGGCTATGCGAAGGAGGTGCGCCTGCCCGGCTTCCGCCCCGGCAAGGCGCCCGCCGCGATCGTGAAGCAGCGGTTCCGGGAACAGATCCATCACGACGTGATGCACGGCCTGGTGCCCCGAGCGGTGGAAGAAGCGCTGCAGGAGCGCGGCATCGAGCCGGTGGACTCCCCGAACATCAAGGACGTCGCGATCCGCGAAGGGCAGCCGCTGACGTTCACCGCGGCCATCCAGACGGTCCCGCCGTTCGATCCGGGCGACCTGGGCACGATTGCGCTCACACGCGTCACGACCACCGTGACCGATACGGCCGTGGATCAGGCGCTGCAGCGCCTGCGCGAGCGCGGCGCGAAGATGGAAGCCGTGGAGGGTCGGCCGATTGGCGACGGCGACACCGTGGTGGTCGATCTGGTGCGCACCGATCCCGACGGCAAATCGGAGACGCACACCGACGTCACGGTCACGCTCGGCTCGCCGGGCAACCCGCCGGGGTTCGACGCGAACCTGGTCGGCCTGAACCCGGGGGACCAGAAGACCTTCGACGTGGACTTTCCCGTCGAGTATCCGGTGGCCGAAATGGCTGGCAGCCGGGTCGCCTATGCGGCGACGGTGAAGGACGTACGTCGCCGCGTATTGCCCGAGCTGGACGACGAGTTCGCCAAGGACCTCGGTGAGTTCGAGTCGCTGAGCGCGCTCACGACGCGCGTGCGGAGCGACCTCACGGAGGAAGCGCGGGAACACGACAGCCGGCAGGTGCGCGCCGATCTGCTCAAGGCACTCGCGTCCCGGCTTGGCTTCGATCCGCCTTCCTCGCTGGTAGAGCGCGAGATCGACCGGCGTCTGGAGGAATTCGCGCGACAGCTGATGCAGCAGAACGTCGATCCGCGCCAGGCCGGCATCGACTGGGCGCAGTTCCGGGAAGCCCAGCGGGAGCCCGCCATCGCATCAGTGGGCAGCGCGCTCGTGCTCGACGAGATCGCCCGCCGCGAGAAGCTCACGGTGACACCCGAAGAGGTCGATAAGGAGATTGAACGCTTCGCGGAACGGGCCGGTCGGACGCCGGCGGCTCTGCGGGCGCAGCTGGAAAAAGAGGGCGGCGTGGCACGGCTCTATGCCGGCTTGCGCCGGGAGAAGGCCGTTGACTTGGCGTTGTCGCGTGCTACGATGAGCGAAACCCACCGGAACGCCGACAGCCTCACGTCGACAAGCTGATCACGACCCACAAACATTTACTTATTGGCCCGATTGGCGCACATGAGCTACGCCCAACTGGTGCCGATGGTGGTCGAACAGACCAACCGCGGCGAACGCGCATACGACATCTACTCGCGCCTGCTGAAGGACAGCATCGTCTTCATCGGCACGCCGATCGACGACGGCATCGCGAACCTTGTGATCGCGCAGATGCTCTTCCTGGAGGCCGAGGACCCGGACAAGGACATCATGCTGTATATCAACAGCCCGGGTGGCTCTATCACGGCCGGGCTGGCGATCTACGACACGATGCAGTTCATCAAGCCGGACGTGCAGACGATTTGCATCGGCCAGGCGGCCTCGATGGCGGCGGTGCTGCTCTGTGCAGGCGCCAAGAACAAGCGGTTCTCGCTGCCCAACTCCCGGATCGTCATCCACCAGCCGCTAATGCAGGGGCTGGCGGGGCAGGCGACCGACATCGACATCCACGCCCGGGAAATCCTGCGCATGCGCGAGCGGTTGAACGAGATCCTGGTGCATCACACCGGCCAGCCGTTCAAGCGCATCCAGGAAGATACCGAGCGCGACTACATCATGTCGGCGGATCAGGGGAAGGAATACGGGATTATCGATGACGTCATCCGGAAACGGGTGTAACATCAGCCCAAATGGGTTAAAGGCCTGGGGTACAAGGGCATAGCCCGTTCGGGTGGGTTCGTTCGGAGCGAGTTCGGATAGCGTTGGATCGAGGGAGAGACGGCTAACCGCATGGTCAAGAAGAACGGCGAGACCGAGATTCTCCGCTGCTCGTTCTGCAACAAGGATCAGAACGACGTCCGGAAGCTGATCGCCGGACCCACGGTGTTCATCTGCGACGAGTGTGTCGAGGTCTGCAACGACATCATCGCGGACGACAACCGGTTCGAGAATCGCGGTGTGCGTTCGTCGCTGCCCTCCCCGCCCGACATCAAGAAGTTCCTCGACGAGTACGTGATCGGGCAGGAGCGGACCAAGCGCAAGCTGGCGGTCGCCGTCTACAACCACTACAAGCGCATCGAGATCCAGAAGCAGCCCAAGAGCCGCAACGACGTCGAGCTGACGAAGTCGAACATCATGCTCGTCGGCCCCACCGGCACGGGCAAGACGCTGCTCGCGCAGACGCTGGCCAAGCTGCTGTCGGTGCCCTTCACGATCGTCGATGCCACGACCCTCACCGAGGCCGGCTACGTCGGCGAGGACGTCGAGAACATCATCCTGAAGCTGCTGCAGGCGGCGGGCGGCGACATCGAGAAGTGCCAGCAGGGCATCATCTACATCGACGAGGTGGACAAGATCTGCCGCAAGGACGAGAACCCCTCGATCACGCGCGACGTGTCGGGCGAAGGCGTCCAGCAGGCGCTGCTGAAGATCCTGGAAGGCACCGTCGCCAACGTGCCGCCGCAGGGCGGCCGGAAGCACCCGCACCAGGAGTTCTTCCAGATCGACACCACCAACATCCTGTTCATCTGCGGCGGGGCGTTCGTGGGCCTCGAAAAGGTGATCGAGCGCCGGGTCGGCAAGAAGACCTTGGGCTTCAAGGCCGACGTCAAGTCGGTGTCGAAGCGCGAAGTCGGCTCCACGCTGGAGCAGCTGGAGCCCGAGGACCTGATCAAGTACGGCCTCATCCCCGAGTTCGTGGGCCGTCTGCCGGTCGTGGGCACGCTGCACGAGTTGGACAGGCCGGCGCTGGTCCAGATCCTCACCCAGCCGCGCAACGCCATCACGCGGCAGTACCAGAAGCTTTTCGAGTACGAGAACGTGAAGCTGCGCTTCACCGACGACGCGCTCGAGGCCATCGCCGAATCCGCCCTGACGCGCAAGATCGGCGCGCGCGGGCTGCGGATGATCATCGAAGACCTGATGCTCGACCTGATGTATTCGGTGCCGGGTCAGAAGAAGGTGCGTGAAGTGGTGGTGACCCGCGAAGTCGTGGAAGCGAAGGACAAGTCGTTCACGCTCATTGAGAAGGCTGGCTAGGCTCCAGGCCCCAGGCTCCAGGCTCCGGGCCGCCAACAACGGGCCGGAAGCCTAAAGCCGGAAGCCGGAAGCCAACAAGGAATCAATGGAAGTCTACGAGACACTCCCCATCGTCCCCCTCCGGGACGTCGTCGTATTCCCGCACATGATGATGCCGTTCGTGATCGGACGGCCGTCGTCAACGCGGGCGCTCGAGCACGCCCTGGCGAAGGACAAGCGGATTTTCCTGGCCGCCCAGCACGACGCGTCGGTGGACGATCCGCGTCCCGACGACATCTACACCATGGGCTGCGTGGCCAACGTGGTGCAGAGCCTGCGGCTGCCCGACGGCAACGTCAAGGTGCTGGTCGAGGGCATCGATCGCGCGCGCGCCGTGGAGTGGAAGGAAGACAAGGGGTTCTACCGTGTCGTCGTGAAGGTGCTCCAGCGCCAGCGTGAGGCCGGCGGGGACGTGGAAGCCACGATGAGCCGCGTGGTGTCGCTGTTCGAGCAGTACGTGAAGCTGTCCAACAACCTCCAGTACGACGCCATGGTGGCCGCGGTCCGCGTGGACGACCCGGGCAAGCTGGCCGACACCATCGCCGCGCACCTGGTCGTGGGCGTGGACGAGAAGCAGAACCTGCTGGAGATCATCTCCCCGGTCGAGCGCCTGAACCGCATCGCCGGCATCCTGGAAGTCGAAGTCGACAAGTTGCAGGTAGATCGCCGCATCCAGTCTCGCGTCAAGAAGCAGATGGAGAAGGCGCAGAAGGAGTACTACCTCAACGAGAAGATGAAGGCGATCCAGAAGGAACTGGGCCGCAAGGACGAGAAGGGCAACGAGGTCGACGAGCTCAAGAAGAAGATCGAGTCGGCGAAGATGCCCAAGGACGTCGAGGAAAAGGCCGTCCAGGAGCTGAAGCGCCTTGAGGCCATGCCGCCGATGTCGGCCGAGGCCACCGTCTCGCGCAACTACCTCGACTGGCTGATCGCGGTGCCGTGGCACAAGAAGACCCGCGAGAACCGCGATCTCAAGCACGCGGAGACGGTGCTCAACGAAGACCACTACGGGCTGGACAAGATCAAGGACCGCATCCTCGAGTTCCTGGCCGTGCGCTCGCTGGTCAAGAAGCCCAAGGCCACCATCCTGACGTTCTCCGGGCCTCCCGGAGTCGGCAAGACGTCGCTGGCCAAGTCGATCGCCCGCGCCATGAACCGCAAGTTCGTGCGCCTGTCGCTTGGCGGCGTGCGCGACGAGGCCGAGATCCGCGGCCACCGCCGCACCTATATCGGCGCCTTCCCCGGCCAGATCATCCAGATGATGAAGAAGGCGGGATCGCAGAACCCCGTGTTCCTGCTCGACGAGATCGACAAGATGTCGATGGACTTCCGCGGGGACCCGTCGGCGGCGCTGCTCGAGGTGCTGGACCCGGAACAGAACAACACGTTCCTGGACCACTACCTGGACGTCGAGTACGACCTCTCGAGCGTGATGTTCATCTGCACGGCCAACGTGCTGCACACCATCCCGCAGGCGCTTCGCGACCGCATGGAAGTGCTGCAGCTGGCGGGCTACACCGAGGAAGAGAAGGTCGAGATCGCCAAGCGCTTCCTGGCCCCCAAGGCCGTCGAAGGGACGGGGCTGACCACCGCGAACATCATCATCGAGGAAGAGGCGATTCGCACCCTGATCCAGCGCTACACGCGCGAAGCCGGTGTCCGCAACCTCGAGCGCGAGATTTCGTCGATCTGCCGCAAGGTGGCCCGCAAGGTCGTGACCGAGGGCCCCAGCTTCAAGGAAACCATCGACGGCGAGAAGGTCACGGCGTACCTGGGCGTGCCGCGGTTCCGCCCGTCGATCGCCGAAGAACAGAACGAGGTGGGCATCGCCACGGGCCTGGCCTGGACGGAAGTGGGCGGCGAGCTGCTGGTCAGCGAGGCCACGCTGATGCCGGGCAAGGGCAAGCTGACGCTCACCGGCAAGCTCGGCGACGTCATGCAGGAATCGGCGCAAGCCGCGCTCAGCTACGTCCGGTCGCGGGCGCCCGAGATGGGGCTGCCGGAGGACTTCCACTCGAAGCTCGACATCCACATCCACGTGCCGGAGGGCGCCATCCCGAAGGACGGCCCGTCGGCGGGCATCACCATGGCCACGGCGCTCACGTCCGCGTTGACGAAGATCGCCGCCCGGCGCGACGTCGCGATGACGGGCGAGATCACGCTGCGGGGCAAGGTGCTGCCGATCGGCGGCGTGAAGGAAAAGGTGCTGGCTGCGCACCGCGCCGGCGTCAAGAACATCATCATGCCGCGCGACAACGAAAAGGATTTGGCCGACATCCCGAAGAACGTCCTGGACGTCCTGGACGTGCACCTGGTGTCGACCATGGACGAGGTGCTGAAGCTGGCGCTGACCGAGCCGCTGCCTGCGCGCATCCCGGCCCCCGCCGTCGTCTCTGACGTGAAGGACGCCGGCGACTCGAGAACGCACTGAGAGCGTGGTCTGTACGTCAGCGCTGAGTTCATCACGAGCGCGGCGGACGCCGGCGGGTTCCCCAGGGACCGGCTGGTGGAAGTGGCGCTCGTCGGCCGCTCGAACGTCGGCAAGTCCAGCCTGATCAATGCGCTCGTGCGCCAAGACGTGGCCCGAACGAGCGCGGCACCTGGCAAGACGCGGCTGGCCAATTTTTATCGCGTGCAGCGGGGCACGTCCGCGCCGTTCTATCTGGTGGACCTGCCCGGCTACGGATACGCGCGAGGCGGAGATGCCTCGGCTCGCGAGTTCAACGACCTGACGAATTCGTATTTCGCTCGCGGCGGCACGGCCAAGGCCCTGGGCGTGCTGCTGCTGGTAGACGCCAGGCACCCGGGTCTCGACACCGACGTCGAGACGTGGGAGTGGATGGCGTCGCTCCCGTGCCCGAGGGCCATCGTGGGAACCAAGGCCGACAAACTCACACGCGCGGAACGAGACCGTCATGGACGCGCGTTTCAATCGATGTTCAATGTCCCGGTGCCGCTGATTTCGGCGCACACCGGCGAAGGAATGGACCAACTGTGGAAGACGATCGCAAGCCTGCCAAGAACAACGGGGCCGTAGCCACGGCCACCCCGCCCGCACCCGAACAAACCGACACCCCCGAGACGCCCGCGCCGGCCCAAGCCGGCCCCGACGCGCCCGTGTCGGAGGACGCCGCCGCCGCTTCGCCGCCCGCCGCGGCGACGCCGCCGCCACAGCAGCCGCCGGCGCCGTCGCTGTCGTTCTCCGCAATGAAGGAGATGAGCATCACGGCGCTCACCAAGATCGGCAAGGATCTGGAGATCGCAGGCGCCACGGGGATGCGCAAGCAGGAGCTCATCTTCGAGATCCTGCGCGTGCGCGCGGAGAAAAGCGGCAACGTGTTCTCGGAGGGCGTGCTGGAAACGCTGCCCGACGGCTTCGGCTTCCTGCGCGCGCCCGACTACAACTACCTGCCGGGCCCCGACGACATCTACGTGTCGCCGTCCCAGATCCGGAAGTTCGACCTCCACACGGGCGACACGGTGTCCGGCGTCATCCGGCCCCCCAAGGACGGCGAGCGCTACTTCGCCCTGATCAAGGTCGAGGCGCTGAACTTCGAGCCGCCGGAGAAGTCCAAGGACAAGGTCTTCTTCGAGAACCTGACGCCGCTGTATCCGCAGGAGAAGCTGAACCTCGAGACCGACGGCGAGAACCTGTCGGGCCGGGTGATGGACCTGCTGACGCCGATCGGCAAGGGCCAGCGCGGCCTGATCGTGGCGCCGCCGCGCACCGGCAAGACGATGCTGCTGCAGAACCTCGCCAACAGCATCACCAAGAACCACCCTGAGGTCTACCTGATCGTGCTGCTGATCGACGAGCGGCCGGAAGAGGTCACCGACATGCAGCGGTCGGTGCGCGGCGAGGTGGTTTCTTCCACCTTCGACGAGCCCGCGCAACGCCACGTGCAGGTGGCCGAGATGGTGATCGAAAAGGCCAAGCGCCTGGTCGAACACAAGAAGGATGTCGTGATTCTGCTGGACTCGGTGACCCGTCTGGCGCGTGCCTACAACACCATCGTGCCGACGTCGGGCAAGATCCTCTCGGGCGGCGTGGACAGCAACGCCCTGCAGCGCCCGAAGCGGTTCTTCGGCGCGGCGCGCAACATCGAAGAGGGCGGCTCGCTGACCATCATCGCCACAGCCCTGATCGACACCGGGTCGCGCATGGACGAGGTGATCTTCGAGGAGTTCAAGGGCACCGGCAACATGGAGATTCACCTCGACCGCAAGCTGACCGACCGCCGCGTGTTTCCCTCGATCGACATCCAGAAGAGCGGCACCCGCAAGGAGGAGCTCCTGCTGCCCCGCGAGGACCTGCAACGTGTGTGGGTGCTGCGCAAGGTGCTGACGCCGCTGTCGCCCGTCGAGGCTATGGAGCTCCTGCTCTCAAGAATGGTGAAAACCAAGGCCAATTCGGAGTTCCTGTCGGCGATGGCGTCGGGGAAGGGATAGGGGGGCTCTGGGCTCTCGGCTTTAGGCTCTGGGACGGATATACTTGGAGTTTCGCCGGGTGCCCGGCGAGGCGCCGAGGAGCATGTTGTGAAAGAAGGAATTCACCCCGCCTACAAGGAAGTGGACGTGCGCTGCGCGTGCGGCAACACGTTCAAGACGCGGTCCACCAAGCCCGAGCTGCACCTGGAAATCTGCTCGGCGTGCCACCCGTTCTTCACCGGCCGCCAGAAGCTGATCGACACCGAGGGCCGCGTGGAGCGGTTCAGCAAGAAGTTCGGGGCGCAGACCTCCGAACAGCGGAAGACCGCGGCAAAGGCCGCCAAGGCCGCCAAGGTCGCAACCACGAAGAAGGTCACGAAGACCGCCAAGGCCTCCGCCTCGGCATAGCCCGCCGCAGGCCGCTACCAGCTGCCGGTGGCGCCGCCGCCGCCCGACGAGCCGCCGCCGAAGTCGGAGGACGAGGACGACGAGTCGCTTCCGCTGCCGGATCCACTGCTGGAGGAGCTGTCGCTGCCGCCCATGACCCAGGTGCCTGGGTCGCCGGCTGTCGTGCCTCCCGGCGAGGCCGTTCGCAGGGTGCGCCACCAGTAGTCCGATTTGCCTCGCCCGTACCCGAACGCCATCCCGATCAACTCGACGGGCACAAGAAAGGCCAGCGACCACGGCGACATCGTCGCGGCAATCAGAAGCGGAATGATGCTGAAGAGTCCGCCGGCTATCAGCAGAGCGAGGGTCCTGGTGCGCAGCCCCAGCCCCGCCGCCACGCCGCCAAGCAGGACGAAGATGCTAAAGAAGGGCACGACCAGGATCGCAGGGGGGCCGCCGGAGCCCTCCTCGGCCGTCGGCGCGCTCGTCACGTCGGTCACAGCCGCGGCGTCGCCCCGCACCACGCGCGAGATGCGGTCCAGCCCGCGGCCGATGCCGCGGCGCATGTTGCCCTGCTGGAACTCCGGCACGATCGCAGTGCGGATGATTTCCCCGGCCAGGCCGTCGGGAAGACTCCCTTCGAGCCCGTAGCCCACTTCGATCCGGACCTTTCGCTCGGCAGGCGCCACCAGCAACAGCACCCCGTTGTCCTTGGCCTTCGTCCCGATGCCCCAGTCCGCGAACAGCCGGTTGGCGTACTCCTCGATCGTCATCCCGTCAAGGGAGGCCACGGTGACGACCACCACTTCGGCGGTCGTATCGCGTTCCAGCGTCCGCAGGAAGTTCTCCAGGTACGCGCGGTCGTCGTCGGTCAGGACCTGGGCGAAGTCGTTGACGTGCCCGGACGGGCGCGGAAATGCAGCGCCGGGCAGTTGCTGGAAGAGTGTCAGCAGCAGGCCGGCCAGCGCCAGACGGCGGCGAATCATGTACCGACTTATCGGCTCGAGCAGCCTCTCGACACGTGCCAGCAGCTGGTCCGCAGGCCCGGTGAGCGCGAGGTCCACCTGGCCGGTCGCCGCCGTGGGCTCGGTGTTGATTTCCACCGCGAACGCACCGCGATGACGTGCGCGTGTCAGGAGCGCCGCGGCAGGATAGACGAGCGACGATGTCCCGACCGACAGGAACACGTCGCAATCGCAGGCTGCCTCCGCCGCATCGATCGCTGCGCCCGGCAGGGCCTCTCCGAACCACACCACGGCGGGGCGCGCCAGGCCGCCGCACGAGGGACACAGCGGAGGCAGGTCCGGCAACGGGACATCCTCGTTCCGCCACGGCGGCGCGCCGCAGCGGCGCCAGCACGACAGCTCCCAGAGCGACCCGTGCAGACGAACCAGCCCAAGAGTCCCGGCGTGGACGTGGAGATCGTCCACGTTCTGCGTGATCACCACGAAGCCCGACCAGCGCCTGCTCCACTCGGCAAGGACGTGGTGCGCGGCGTTGGGGCGGGCCGACGCGACGGCCTCGCGGCGCCCGGCGTACCACTCCCAGACCAGCGCGGGGTCGCGCGCGAACGCCTGCGCCGTGGCCAGGTCTTCCGAACGGAAGCTGCGCCACCACCCGCCGGCCCCCCTGAAGGTCGGCACCCCGCTGGCCGCGGATACGCCGGCTCCCGTGAGCACCGTGACACGCCGGGCGCGCCTCAGCCGCTCGGCCACCAGGTCCAGCTGATCCTCGATCACGGCACGATGTTACCGGCGCGTGGCTGGAATCGGCCTACGATCCACGCATGGCTCAGATCACAAAGGTCAATCCGTGGACGTGGCAGGACAGCTTCGGATTCTCGCAGGCGATCGATGTACGGCAAGGCGGCCGCGTGCTCTACTGCGCCGGCCAGACATCGGTGGACGCCAGCGGCGCGCCGCTGCACGCGGGCGACATGGCAGCGCAGCTCACTCAGGCGTTCGACAACCTGGAGATGGTGCTGAAGGCGGCGGGACTCACGCTCGGCCACGTCGTGCGCTTGAACTACTACACGCGCGACGTGCCGGCCTTTTTCCAAGCCGCAAGCGTGTACGGCCCCCGGTTGCAGGCCGCGGGAGTGCAGCCCGCCGGCACGCTGCTCGGCGTGGCGTCGCTGTTCCACCCCGACATCCTGGTGGAAATCGAAGCCACCGCGGTGGAATAGGCGGCCGCGCCGCCCGTCACTACGGGTGGGCCTTGAGATAATTCAGCGCGAATGGACGCAGCCGGTCGTTGAGGCCGAGGGCATTCGCCTCCTCGAGCGCCGCCGTTTGCGTCCAGCCGTCGGCTTTGACGCGCTTGATCATCCATAACGCGGCCGCGCGGCCGCCGGCCGCGCAGTGGACGTAGGCCGGGGTGTTCGTCGGGCCGGCCACGGCGGCGATGAAGTTCTCCACCAGCTTCGGATCAGGCGTCTGGATGTTGAACGGCAGGTGCACGTAGTTCATGCCGAGTGATCGGACGATGGCGCCCTCCTCGTCCACCAGGGCGCCCTGCTCGCTTGCCAGCCGCAGGTTGACGACAGTCTTGAAGCCCATCCGCTTGATCTCGCGGATCGCGTCCGGCGTCGTGGTCCCGCCGCAGGCGATGGTGGACTCCACCTGTGCAAACGTGGAGATGCCGGCGATGTCTTTCTTCGTTACTTGGGCAGAGAGCGCCGCGGTGCAGGCCGCGGCGAACACGGACACGACGAGATAGTCGGCGCATGCGGGGGATCATACGCGATCAGTCTCCGGTCTCCAGTCTCCAGTCTCCAGTAAGGAAAAGGGCGGGCTTGGTTTCCCAAGCCCGCCTCTGTTCCGCACCTCCGGGCCTGAAGCCTGGAGCCCGGAGCCTGGAGCCCTCCTAGAAATCGAGCTGCAAATTCACCCGGACGTAGCGCGCCGGCTGAATCTGGCTCGGCACCAGCCAGATGCTCCCCCTGGTTGCGGTGGGCGCCGAGTAGCCGTTGTTGTACATCGTGGCCACGTCGGTGTTCAGCAGGTTGTAGATGTCGAACCCGACCTGCGCGCGGGTCGCGCCGAAGCGCAGGATCTTCGCGACCCGCATGTCGAAGTTGTTCAGCCGTGCGCCATAGAGCGTTCCCGGCTCGACCAGGTTCACGGTGACATTGCCCGAGGAGAGCGGCCGGCCGAGCGACGGCTGGGCGATCGCGTTCGTCACCACGTAGTCCGCCCGTTGTTCGGGTCCCGGGTCGCTGCGCCACGTGCCGCTGACGTTCACGTCGATCTTGGGGATGACGTAGGTCGCCAGCCCGCGGAACGAGGTCAGGAACGGCTCCACGACGCGGCACCACGGATTGGCGAGTGCGCCCGTCGAGTTGATGACCCTGGTCGTCTGAACGGCCGGGTACTTTGCCAGCTGTACGTCTCCGGAAGCGCCTCGCGCACGTCGCAGTTGTCCTGCAGGCGCCGGCCCGTGCTCGTGCCGCCCTGTACCGTGAGGCCATTGCGCAGGCGGGCGTTGAGGTTGACGTCGATGCCATGCCAGTTCTCGGTCATCTCTCCGAAGTTCTCGGTGAGCTGCGAATAGAGGTCCTCCTGGCCGAGCTTGGCGGGCACCAGGTTGTACAGACCGCTGACCGAGCCGCCACCACCGCCCGGCAGCCGCGGATCCGCTGGGATCGGGATGCTGAACGGCGTGTAGTCGGCCGTCGTCGTGTTGCGGTTGTTCGCGGTGTAGAAGTTGCCGAAGGAGCGGCGGAAGTAGCCCACGGTCAGACCCAGGCGGGGCATCAGCTCGTGCTGCACGGACACACCCATCTCCCAGTTGTACGTGCGCTTGCCCCAGCCGTGAATCAGCTCCGGGTCGAACGTTTTCGTGAAGGTCTCGCGGCCGAAGTTGGCGTTGTCCATGGCGGCACACTCGCCGCTGACGCCGGTGGCGCGCAGATCGCAGTCGGGCACGAAGTTGCCGTTGCATCGTTCCAGAGTCGCGTGGTGGTGAGCCCGGTACGGATCAGCGGGTGGAGATCGAGGTCGCTGTTGCTGGCCGTGAGAGCGGTGAGGTACTTGCCGACGTTCACCTTGAGCGCGGTCCTGCCGTTGCCGAAGAGATCGTACGCGGCGCCCATGCGCGGCGTGACGTCCTTCCAGTGGATTTCATCGGTCGTGCCCGCCGGCCAGAAGAGCGCCGTGGGCATCAGCTGATAGTCGGGACCGCCGGCGCCGGTATCAGGGTAGCCGGTGCCGATGCCGTCGTAGCGGATCCCGCCCTGGAGCGTGAGCCGATTGCGCGTATACGTGTCCTGGGCGTAGAACGACGTCATCAGGATGTTGCGCTGGAGCAGGATCGTCCCCGGGAAGACCGCCGTCTGGTTCAACTGATTGGGGATGCCGTTGTTGAACCGGAACTGGATGAACGGCGTGGTGTTGAAGTAGCCCTGGCTCGGGTGGCTGATGTTGCCCTGGTAGCCGACCTTGATGTTGTGGGAGCCGGGGATGTAGGACGCCGACGCGCGCATCTGCGCCAGCGTGCCGATCTGATGGCGCTCGAACCCCTGCTGCAGCGGCAGGTTGTAGCGGTAGACCAGATTCGGGATTCCGCCGTTGGTCGGGCAGCCGGCCGAGCACTGCTCGATGATCGAGATCAGCGCGTCGTTGTGCGTGCCGTCGACGCGCGGGGCGGTGTTGGCGTAGCGCGACAGGTAGTTGCCCCAGCCGGCCTCGAACAGGAGCCGGCTGGTGAACGGAGACGTCCACGTGGCCGTCTGGATGTGGCCGGGGGTGTAGAGCCTCATGCCTTGCGATTCGGGTGTCCGTGTGGCCGAGCCGCCGCCTTCCTTGTTCTGCCGGTCGGTACTGCTCGGAGTGGCTGAGGCTGATCTTGTTTCGTGGAGACGCCTGCCACGTCAGCCTGATGATGCCGTTCCTGGTCAGGCTGTCCCCGTACGCCGGGCGCGAGGTGTCGAAGTCCACGAGCCACTTGGTGGGGTCACCGGCGTTCTTGTTGAAGAACATCCCGGGAATCGTGTTCTCGGCCACCACTTCGCGGTACGTGAGGTAGAACCACAGCTTGTCGCGGATCAGCCGCCCGCCGCCCATCGGGTTGAAGTCGTACACCTTCATGAGCTCCTGCGGGGACCGCAGCCCGGCCGCACGCAGCTCGTCGGTGTAGTTGCTGCCCTGCATCGAGCCGTTCGCGCCCGAGAAGAACATCGTGCCGGTGTACCGGTTGCCGCCGTCGCGCGGGATGACGTTGAGCACCAGGCCGGCCGTTTCGGCTTCGCCCAGCCCGCCGGAGGTCGTGACGATCACCTCCTGCGAACCTGCCACGTTGGAGACCGCGGCGTTGGAGTTGGCGCCGGCCCATCCGGTGTTGATGCCGTCGTGAAGCGTCCGGGAATCCGACGCGCGGGCCCCGTGGATGAAGCCGGCCATGCCGCCGCTGCCGCCCGTGATGCCGCCCGAATCGCCGCCACTGCTCAAGCCTGGGATGATGGCCTGGATGCCGTTGGCGCTGCGCGACGAGGGGATCGCGGTCAGCACGTCGCGGTCCATGATGGTCTGCACGCGCGCGCTCTGCAGGTCCACCGTGGGCGACTCGCCCGTGACCGTGATCGTCTCCTCGAGGTTCCCGACGCGCAGATCGGCGTTGACGGTCGCCACGAACTCGCCGCGAAGCTCGATGTTCTCGCGCTTCACCACGCTGAAGCCTGGAAGGGTGAACGTCACCAGGTAGGTGCCCGCGCGCAGATCGACGATGCGGTACTGTCCCGTGTCGTCGGTGACCGTCGAGCGGACTTTTTCGATCAGAGCGGGGCTGCTGGCCTCGACGGTCACGCCCGGCAGCACGGCGCCCGATGCGTCGTTGACCACGCCGGTGATGGTGGCTTGCGCTGCTGCCGTCGCCGGCAGAAGTAGGACTACCGAGAGTACCGCCGCGCCCAGGGCCAATGTCCGCATCGTGTTCCTCCTCAAAACAAGGGTTTCCACGGGAGACCATCAGGGAACCGAGCCTCGACTTCCCCGCCCGAAAGTCAAAGGTGGGGCAGTATATACACCCAACGACCGGGAAGCGGATCCAAATTCGAGAAGGTAATCAATCCGCCAGGACGGGTGATCGAGGGCCACGTCGCCGGACCGATCGCGCCGAGAACGAGCAGAGCAAGCGAAGGCGTCGGTTCGTCTCCAGCTTGCGGTCGAGGCGGGCGACACGGTGCCGGATGGCTCCCTCCCGCGCCGGTCCGCCCTCGAACTCCAGCGACCGCAGCGCGTACGATCTCGCCGCCCGCGGATCGCGCCGGCGATGCTCGAAGTGCACGGCCAGGGCATCGGTGGCCTCGCGCACGATGTGCGGCGGAGTGCCCTTCAGCTCCAGCACACGGCGCCACGCGGTCTCGGCATCGTCGAACTGGCGCGCGCGGCGCGAGATGAGCGCGAATGCGCGCAAGCCCTCGGCCTGCACCATCGCCTCGCCCGCATGCGAGCCCGGACTCGCGAGGACGCACCGAGAGCCCGCCCGCGTCAGCGAAGCACTCCCGCGCTTCCTGGAGCCGTCCGCCGCTCAGGTAGATCCGCCCGAGACCCAGCGCCTCGCGCGGGTTGCGCGCCGAGGCCGGGCCCTCCTGCAGCATCTGGCACGTCTGCGCGGTGACGAGCGCCAGCGACAGGATGTCGAGCCGGTTGTGTTCCAGCACGCCCTCGAGCGGCCGGGCGTCACCGCTCCGCACGAACGCGAAGTAGCGATCGGGAATCTCCCAACCGGGCACGTCGCCTTCGCGCTCGAACCCGCACTGCGTGCGTTCGAGCGTGGTCAGCCGGCACGCCGACTCGGCGCCCGCACGCCGCCGTCGCCACCGGCCGGCGCGGCGACGTCCCCGAGCGGACGCCACAGCCGCCGCGCGGGGTGCAGCATGTCCACATGGGGCATGCCCGCGAACGGCGACTCCATGCGGTGAAACAGATAGCGCGTCTCGATGAGCGGCAGGTCGAACGTCTTGCCGTTGTAGGTACACCACGGTCCCGACTGGCCGGCCACATCGGTCAGCGCCTGCAGCAGGGCCCGCTCGCCCGCCACGTTCGACATCAGGTACTGCCGGACGCGGAACGTGCCGCCGTCGAACCAGCCGCATCCCACCAGGAACGCCAGCGTGCCGGCGCCACCCGCCAGTCCGGTCGTCTCCAGGTCCACGAACATCAAGCCCTGACGGCAGGGCGCGCGAGCCAGCAGATCCAGCGTGGGCCATACGCCGTCACTCGGCGGCAACCCGTCGGCCACCGTGACGCGTCCGTGGCGGTGACCCGGACGGTACACCCGCTCCACGACCACGAAGCGCTGGCCGTCCACCTCGTGCCAGGTACCGCCCAGCGCCTCGGCGGCGTCGAACGAGACGCCTTCGCTCGACGCGGGCCGTGGGTCCTCGGCCCGTGGGCTCGGCGTGCCGCCGGACGGGCGAATGACGCCGCGCAGCCGGTCGGCCAGCGAGCTCAGAACGCGCCCTCCTGGGCGGCGTCGAACTCGCGCGCCCGGAGGCGGCAACGGCCGCGCCTGCGCGACCGGCGCGTCCTCGAGGGCTGCCGCGTGCACGGGCCGCGCCAGCAGATCCAGGATTCGCAAGGCCACCAGCTTGGCCAGCGGACCCGTGTCGCCGATCGGCCCGACGCACGTGGGGCAGCCGCGCTCGCACGAGCAGCCGGCGATCATCGCGCGCGTGCGGGCCAGCAGCTCCGCGTGCATCGCGAAGAGCGGCTGGCTGAACCCGATGCCGCCCGGATAGTTGTCGTAGATGAAGATGCGCGGCGTCTTCTCGTCGTCCCCCGCAGGCGCCAGCGCGGGCGCGGCAGCGCCGTCGCGCCGTCGCCGCTGCCGATCGCCACGCCGACGTCCTGGCGGTCGCACATCAGGAGCAGCTGCGCCACCTGGCGCATCGCGAACGACAGGCCCACGACGCCGTCGCGTCGATCGTCTGGCGCGAAGGGAAGCGCCGCGACCACCTCGGGCGGCACGGTCAGCCAGTAGGCGGTGGTGTGCATCTGCTGCTCGGGCAGATCCAGATCGCCGGATCCCACGTTCTCGTTCGTGTAGAACTTGATCTTCTTGAATCCCACGACGCGGGACGACACGTGCACCTCGCCGTGCGCCCTCGCGGCGTCGCCGGCCAGGCCTCCCGGCGGCGCCACGGGAAACCCGGACGGCAGCACGGGCACCTCCACGTCCAGTTCCTTGCGCTCCAAGCCCGGCGGCCGCCGACGCCGTCGCCCGCACGCCGTCGCGGTCCGGGCGGCGTCGAACGCGGGCCGCGCCTCGGCAGGGCCCGCTCCCCTGCTCGAACGTGTCGAGGATCGTCACCTTCGTGTGGCTGATCGCGTCGGTGTAGTAGTCGCAGTCGATGCGCCGGACGTACGCCTTGCGCCCCTCGAAGTCCAGCTTCTCGACCTGATAGAGCTCCCCTTCCAGCAGGTAGATGGCCTTCTCGTGCAGCGTGGACGGCCCGCTGGTGAAGCTGGTCTCGCCGATGACGTTCGCGCCGCGCGTGGTGTCCACGATCACGAAGTTGTCCGACGAGATCGACCGCAGGCTGACCGCGTCGGCGGGATAGGACTCGTTGGTCCACTGCCACTGGCCGCCGCCCTGGCCGTCGTCGGCCCGGTGCACGAAGCCGCTCTCCTGCAGGATGCCCAGCACCTCCTGGACGTCGAGGCGCCCGAACTGGTCGGTGCCGTGTGAACGGCAGCTCGAACGCCGCGCACTTCACGTGATCCACCAGGATGTGGAGGTTGTCGGGGTTCACCAGCGCGTGCTCGGGAGACGCGTCGAAGAAGTAGGACGGGTTGCGCACGACGTACTGATCCAGCGGCGCGCTGCTGGCGACCAGCACCGCGGCGGACTGGCCGCTGCGGCGCCCCGCACGGCCGGCCCGCTGCCACGTGGCCGCCACGGTGCCCGGGTACCCCGCCATCACGCGCGACGTCCAGTGCGCCGATGTCCATGCCCAGCTCCAGCGCGTTGGTCGAGACCACCGCGCGCACGCTGCCTTCGCGCAGCCCGCGCTCGATCTCGCGGCGGCGCTGCGGCAGGTACCCGCCTCGATAGCCGCGAATCTCTTCGCCGCCGCCCGGTGGGCCCTTGAAGTCGTCCTTGAGATAGGTGGTCAGGATCTCGGTCGCCAGCCGGCTCTGCGCGAACACGATCAGCTGCAGCTTTCGCTTCAGGAACTCGCCCGCGATGCGTCGCGTCTCCGACAGGTACGACCGCCGGATCCCCAGCTCGCTGGTTGACCACGGGCGGGTTGACGAAGAGGAACACCTTCTCGCCGCGCGGCGCGCCGGTCTTCTCCACCAGCTCGAACGGCGCTTCCGACCAGCGCCTCGGCCAGCTCCCGCGGGTTGGCGATCGTCGCCGACGAGCAGATGAAGGTGGGATTCGAACCGTAGTGCTCGCACACGCGCCGCAGCCGCCGCAGCACGTTCGTGAGGTGGCTGCCGAACACGCCGCGATAGGCGTGCAGCTCGTCGATCACCACGTAGCGCAGGTTCTCGAACAGCTTCGCCCACCGCGGGTGGTGCGGCAGGATCCCCGAGTGGATCATGTCGGGATTGCTCAGCACCACGTGCGCGCGTCCGCGGATGGCGCGGCGCGCGTCCTGCGGCGTGTCGCCGTCGTAGGTGAAGACGCCGATCTCCAATTCGTCCGGCCGCGACAGCCGGCTGGACATCTCGTGCAGTTCGGCCAGCTGGTCCTGCGCGAGCGCCTTCGTCGGAAACAGATACAGGGCGCGGCTGGACGGATCCCGCAGGATCGCGCTCAGCACCGGCACGTTGTAGCAGAGCGTCTTGCCCGAAGCGGTCGGCGTGGTCACCACGACGTGCCGGCCCGCCATGGCGTGCGCGACGGCCTCCGCCTGGTGGCTGTACAGCTGCTCGATGCCGCGCGCCGCCAGCACGTCGCGCAGCCGGGGTCCACGCGTCGGGAAAGGGCGCAAAACCGCGGCCACGGCGGGCTGCCGGCGAATGGCGGTGATCCAGTCGTCGGGCGTGTCCGCCCGCACTGTCTATCCCGACGTCTGTCCGACGTCTGTCCCGATCAGCCGGGTCAACACCGCGTCGAGTGCGGCGTTGTGGGCAGGCGTGGTCCGTTTGGCGGGCAGCATGGGAGACGAATATAAGGCGAAGTGTCAGCGCATTTCAATGGTTACTGTGGAGCCCGGCGAGTACCTCCACCTCACGCATCGACCAGGAGGCCATGGGGTCGTGGCCCTCTGGCGCAGCCGGACGAATCGCGCCTCCTGGGGCTCGATGGCCAGCTCCACGACGGGCAGCGTGGGCGCCGCCATCGCCGCGCGAATGAACTCGGGAACCACGTCCCCGCGGCGAACGGCCGTCCACGCCTTGCCGTCGAGCGAGGTTTCAACAAGCAGCACTCGCGGAAACTCCACCGGGCGACCCGCGTCAGGCGAAGCCCCGTCACGCGCACGGCCGCGGCCAAGGTCAGGGTTATCGTCTCGCTGCCATCCTGCGGGGCACAGATCCAGATTCCTTCGAGGTCCCGGTCGGACAACAACTGAGCGGGCGGACAGGACGAGGACACCCCCGCCACGGGCGCGGGCGTCCCACGCGGCACGGCCACCGTCCGCGAGCGGCTGGGCACGACGTACTGCGTGGCCGAGGGGCTCGTGCCCGTGCGTACTGCACCCGGCTGCCTCTCGACCACCTCGCGCATGCGGGGCGCGTCGGCGGCCACCCAGACGTGCAGGTCGGTGGTTTCCGTGAACGCCGTGAACAAGCCGTCGAGCTCGAACTTCGATGCCTGCCGCACGCCGTCGTAGTGATTCGGCTCGAAGCCGCTGTAGCCGTTCACGGCGCGCCAGCCCTGGGAGACGCCGTAAAACGTGGGACGCACATCGGTGATGTTGCCGGCCGGGAGATACAACACCTGCTGGCCGCGCAGCAGCGTGGGATTCGGCGGCCCGGGCGGCACAGTCGCCCAGGGCATGTGCAGCTCCCACCCGTCGGACAGGACCCCGAGCGAGAGCACGCCCACCAGCACGCCCGACATCGCGGGACGCCCCACTCGGACCAGGGCGGCCACGACGAACGCCGCCACCATCGACATCGACAGCGTCCCCATCACCCAGAACCGGGATGGCACCCTGATGCTCTCGAAGCCGGGCGCCTGCATCAAGAGCAGAAAAGGACCCGGCACCTCCGACGCTTCGCCGCCCACCTTGGGATTGGGCCCCAACGCCACCCACCACATCAGAATCGTGGCGGTCACGTAGAAGGCGAGCGGCGAGGCTTCACGGATCGCCGCCCGATAGCCCGGCGACGTGACGAACGAGAACGCCACCGCCACGGCGGCGAACATGAACGGGCGCGCGGCGGAGGCGGCATGCGCCGAAATCGGCCCCATCTCCACGTTCCATGGACCGCTCAGGGCGACGGCCGCAGCCGAGGCGAGCTGCACGGCAGCGAAGGCGAGGGCGAGCACGCGCACCGCGATGATCCATCGACGGTCGCTCCAGCCGCCCGCGTGTCTCGAACGGAGCAGCATGAAGCCACCCACGAACAGCAACCCGGTCACGAGGCCAGGGAACAGCTGCCCTTCTGGCACGCAGGCCTGGTCCAGCCAGCCCCAGGCGCTGACCTCGAAAGGCGCGCACAGAAAACCCATGGCGTCGGCGCTGAAGGCCCGTACCTCCGCGAGGCTGCGCGAGAATCCGTTCCGCCCGTGCACCGACACGTATTTCGCCAGGATCGGCGCCAGCGGGACGCTGGCACCCGCCAGCGCCAGCGCGATCGGGACCACCGTCCGCCACTGCCCTTGGAGCACGACGAACCACAACAGCCACAGCCCGATGAAGGCTGACAGAAAGAACAGCGCATAGCCGTTCGACAAGGCTTGCAGCAGCCACGCCGCGCCGAAGAGCACCAGCCACCGGGTGGCGCGCGTCTTCAGGTACAGGTGCAGCGCTAGAACCGCCACCGGCGCCCACTGGACGGCCAGCATCTGGACATGCGCCAGCTGTCCCATGCGGTACGGCCCAAACCCGTACACGAGCCCCGCGACGAAGGCGGCCAGACTGCTCTGCGTCAGGTGGCGGGCCAGGGCAAACGCCGCCAGCGCGCACAAGGGAAAGGTGGCGAGCGACGTGAGGTTCAACGCGGCCACGGCGTCGCCGGTCAGCCAGCGGAGTGGCGCAAAGATCACTTCGACGCCGAGCAGGTGCTCCGAGAACGCGAGCACGTCGCGGGCCGGGTTGAAGATCGGAAACTGCCACCAAGCGTCGGTGAACGGGACGGTGATCGGTGTTCCACTGCAGGATCGCCGCGATGAGCAGCGGATCCACGTCGTCGTGGATGACTCGCGTCGTCAGGCTGCCCAGCAGCTCGCGGCCCATGATCGCGGCGGCGATGACATACAGCACGGTGCAGACAGCGGCGTCGCGCACCTCGGAACGCGTCATGGATGTTGTATGGTAGCGTGCAAGCAGTCGCATGAGCCTCGACTACGTCGACCGCCGCCACACACAAACCGCTGAGCGCTACGCCGCCGACGACCTGGAAACGATGCAGGGCGCCAGGCGATACGCGACCCATCTGTTCGAGCTGTTTCGGCCCTACGTCGGACGGCGCGTGCTGGAAGTGGGATGCGGCATCGGCACCATGTCCGAGCGGCTGGCTGGCATGGCCGATCATGTGCTGGGCATAGAGCCCAACCCGTCCTGCGCGGTCCAGGTGCGCGAGCACATGCAGGCCGAGCCGAAGTTCTCGCTGCGCGAGTGCCTGTTGGAAGAGTGCGACCCCGTCGAACTGTCGTCGCACCGTTTCGACACCGTATTCTGCGTGAACGTGCTGGAGCACATCGAAGACGACGCGGCCGCGCTGGCCACGTTCACGCGCGTCGTGCAACCCGGCGGCCACGTGCTGATCTGGGTGCCGGCTATGCCGGCCGCCTACGGGCCGCTGGACGCCGAGCTGGGACACCACCGCCGCTACACCAAGCGGTCCCTGTCGCAGGCGTTCACGCGCGCGCAGCTGGAGATCGTGTCGCTGCGCTATACCAACCCCATCGGGCTCGTCGGCTGGATGTACAACGCGCACGTCGGCAAGTCCACGACCCACAGCCCGTTGCAGATCAAACTGTTCGAAACGCTGGTCGCCCCTTGGGCACTCCCGCTCGACAGGCTGATTCCTCCACCGGTGGGCCTGTCCCTGGTTGCCGTAGGCCGACGCGCGCGTTGACGGCCGCGCCTTCCCCCACGCTCGCCCGCCGGCTCGGATTCTGGAGCGCGCTCGGCGTAGTCGTGGGCGTGGCCATCGGCTCCGGCATCTTCCGGACGCCGGCGATCATCGCCGCCCGCGTGCCAGACCCGTTGGCCATGCTCGGCGTGTGGATGGCCGGCGGCGTCATCTCGCTGTGCGGGGCCCTGTCGGTCGCCGAGCTGTCGGCCGCCATGCCGCACACGGGCGGCTGGTACGTGTACCTGCGGGAGGCTTGGGGGCGCCTGCCGGCCTTTCTCTTCGGCTGGGCGCAGCTGATTCTGCTGCGCGGTACCGTGCTCGGCGGGATTGCCGCCGTGTTCGGTGAATACTTCCTGCGCTCCATCGGCGTGGACAGCGTGGCGCATCCGATGGCCGCGCGGATTACCAGTGCCACGGCCATCCTGGTGGCAACGGCGGTGAATATCCGGGGCGTGGCGCTTGGCGCTGCCGTCGTCGGCGCGACCACCGTGGCCAAGGTTGGCGGGCTGGTGCTTCTGGTCGTGCTGGCGGCCGTGCTCGGCCGCGATGCCGGCGCGAGCGTGTACAACTTCGCGGGCCGCGCACCGGTCGACGCGTCGATGGTGGGCCTGGCGCTGATCTCGGTGCTATGGGCGTTCGACGGGTTCGCCGACGTGACGCTGGCCGGCGGCGAGATCTCCAACCCGCAGCGCAATCTGCCGCGCTCGATCGTGATGGGCACGTTGACGATTACCGCGGTGTACCTGGCCGTCAACGTTGCCTACCTGTACGTGAGCCCGATCGGCGCCGTCGCGCAGTCGCCGCTCATCGCGGCCGACACGATGACCGCGCTCGTGGGCCGTGTTGGCGCCTCCTTCATCTCGGTTGTGGTGATGCTGTCCACGTTCGGCGCCTTGATGGCCGGCATGCTGGCGACGCCGCGCATCTTCTTCGCCATGGCGGAGGATCGCTTGTTCTTCCAGAGCGTGGCCCGCGTGCACCCGCGCTACGGCACGCCCTACGTGGCCATCGGCATCGCAGGACTGCTGGGCGCGCTGTTCGTGCTCACACAGACCTTCGAGCAGCTGGCCGATACGTTCGTGCTGTCGATCTGGCCGTTCTACACGCTGGCCATCGCCGGGTTGTACGTGCTGCGCCGGAGCCAGCCAGACCTGGCGCGGCCATACCGTGTGGTGGGCTACCCGGTGACGCCGGCCGTATTCATCCTGGCAGGCGTGGGTCTCCTCGCCAACGCGGTCTGGGCCGAGCCGGTGTGGACGATGTTGACGTTTGGCGTCGTCCTCGCTGGAGCGCCGATTTACTGGGCGCTCTTCCGAGGACGATAGGCGCCAGGCTCCGGGCTCCAGGCTCCAGGCTCCAGGGCTCGAGGGGCTTCAGGGCTCGCGGGCATCGGCCGATACGCCGGGCAGGACCGCCTGGAGGACTCATGTTCAAGAAGCTCTTTTCGAAGCCGGAAACGGCGCGGCATCTGGTCATCGCGCGCCTCAACGACCGCGCGCAGCCCATGGACCGGGGGGAGCGGTACGAGGACCCCTTGGACGCCTTCCTGAAGGCCAACGGCTTGGGAGAGGTGTCCGGCGGAGGGACCCAGCTTCTGGAGACCGGAGAGATCGAGTACTGCGAGGTCGAGATCCAGCTCACCAGCGTGGCGCCGGAAGTGCTGGACGCCGTGGCGCAGCAGCTCCAGTCAGCTGGCGCACCGAAAGGCTCCGTCCTCACGCACTCAGACGGCGCCGAGCTTCCCCTCGGCCGGCAGGAGGGACTCGCCGTCTATCTCAACGGCACGGATCTGCCCGACGAGACCTATCGCGACTGCGACGTGAACTTCATCTTCAGCGAGTTCGACCGGCTGCTGGAAGGCCAGGGGGCCGTGCACAGCTATTGGCAGGGTCCAACCGAAACCGCGCTCTACGTGTACGGGGCTTCATACTACGGCATGCAGGCGGCGCTGGCAGAATTCATCGCCAGTTATCCGTTGTGCGCCCGCGCGCGTCTGGAGCGGGTCGCCTGAGGCCGGAAGCCGGAAGCCCTGGGGCCCTCGAGCCCCACTCTAAAACGCCCGACTTTGACACCCGTCCACCACGACGGACGTCCCGCTGATCCAGCTGGCGCGCGGGGATGCCAGGAACGCCACCACGTCGCCGACCTCCTCGGGACGGCCGAAGCGCCCGAACGGCAGCTCCCGTTTGACGAATTCGGCGATGCCGGCGGGATCGGCCTGCTGGCGCTTCCACCACGATCCGCCCTCGAACAGGATGGACCCTGGCGACACGCTGTTGACGCGGATGTTCGAGGGCGCCAGTTCCAGCGCCAGTGACTTGGCCAGGCTGATTTCGGCGGCTTTCACGGCGTTGTAGGCCATGCGGCCGCCGGCCTCGCGGCCGTAGATCGACGCGACGATCACCACGGATCCGCCGCCGCGCTTCTGCATGTGCGGCACCACGAGGCGGGTCGCACGAATCGCCGGAAAGAGCGTCTGGTCCAGCGCCTCCTGCCACTCGGCGTCGGAAGTCCCCAGCAAGCCCGCGCCGCGCGACACACCGAGGTTGTTGACCAGCACATCAACGCCGCCAAACATGTGCACCGTACGCTCCACTACGGACTCGACGCCGGCGGCCGTGCTGAGGTCGGCTTCCACGGTCAGCACACGATCGGCCCCGCCGGCTTTCGCCGCAACCGCCGATCCCGCCGACTCCAGCGTGCCGGGCGAGCGCGCACACAACGTGACCAGACACCCTTCGGCGGCCAGCGCGGTCGCGGCCGCGAGGCCCAGGCCTCGGCTCGACCCGGTTACGATGGCCACTTGGCCGGAGAGTTGCAAATCCATCAAAGCATAATAAGGGCCGGCGGCACGTCGCCGAAGAGCTAAAGGAGCGGCACCATGCAGTGGCGAGGCCGGGCAGGAAGCACAAACGTCGAAGACCGCCGCGGCGCGGGCATGGGCCGCATGGGCTTGCCGCTCGGCGGGGGCATCGGCGGCATCGTGCTGCTCCTGGTGCTGTCGGCGCTGACGGGACAGAACCCGCTCGACATGATCGGCGGCTTGACCGAAACCGGCGTCCCCTCCAGCGAGGCCGGTGGAGGCCCTCCGGCCAACGACCCGCAGTCCGAATTCATCCGCGTGGTGCTCGGCGACACCGAGACGACGTTCAAGCAGGTGTTCAGCGAACGCGGCGCAGACTATGAGGAGCCCACGCTCGTGCTCTTCACCGACGCCACGCAGTCGGCGTGCGGAGTCGGACAATCGGCGATGGGACCCTTCTACTGCCCTGCGGATCGCAAGGTCTACCTGGACCTGTCGTTCTTCCAGGAGCTGGATCAGCGATTCGGCGCGCCGGGGGATTTCGCCCAGGCCTACGTGGTGGCGCACGAGGTGGGACATCACATCCAGACGCTGACGGGACTGTCGCAGCGGGTAAGCGCCGCGCGGCAGCAGGCCGGCGGGGCCGAGGCCAACGCGCTCTCGGTGCGGCAGGAGCTACAGGCGGACTGCTACGCGGGCGTGTGGGGCAGCTACGCCTCGCAGAAGGGACTGCTCGATCCCGGCGACGTCGAAGAGGGGCTGCGCGCGGCCGCGGCGATTGGCGACGATCGGCTGCAGCGTCAGGGGCAGGGCCGCGTGGCCCCCGAGTCGTTCACGCACGGGTCGTCCGAACAGCGCGTGGCCTGGCTGAAGCGCGGGCTCGAAAGCGGTCGCCTGGAATCGTGCGACACGTTCGCCACGCGGTGAATCGATATAAAAGGTGAATCGATATAAAATACGGGGCTGCAAACGACATAGACCGCAGAACCCGTAGCCGCGATTGTGCAGTTGAATCCGGTCGGGACCTCGCTCACTCGACAGAGGTTCAACTCGATGCACATCGGCGTTCCTGCCGAAACCTACCCCGGCGAAACGCGCGTAGCAGCCACCCCTGAAACCGTCAAGAAGCTCTTGGCCGGCGGCCGTCACACCGTCTCCGTGCAAGCGGGTGCGGGGCTCGGCGCCAGCGTCCGAGACGAAGACTACCAGGCCGCGGGCGCCGCCATCGTGCCGTCGGCCTCGGAGGCGTTTTCGGCTGGCCTCGTGCTGCGCGTGCGGCGTCCCTCCACCGACGAATTGCCGCTCGTGAAGCCGGGCAGCATCCTGGTGGGCCTGTTGTCTCCTCACGACGGGGTGGCCGACCTGACCGCCACGGGCGTCACGGCCTTTGCCATGGAGCTGCTGCCCCGCATCTCGCGAGCACAGACGATGGACGTGCTGTCGTCGCAGGGCAACATCGCCGGCTACAAGGCAGTGCTCGTCGCCGCCTACGAATACGGCCGCTTCATGCCGATGTTGATGACGGCGGCGGGCACGGTGAAGGCCGCCCGGGTGCTGGTGCTGGGGGCCGGGGTCGCAGGCCTGCAAGCCATCGCGACGGCGAAGCGGCTGGGCGCCGTGATCGAGGCGTTCGACGTGCGGCCCGCGGTGAAGGAGCAGGTGGAGTCGCTGGGCGCCAAGTTCGTCGAGGTGACGCTCTCCCAGGAAGAGATTCAGGCGCAGGCGTCGGCGGGCGGCTACGCGCGGGAGATGAGCGACGACTATAAGCAGCGCCAGGCGCTCCTCATCGCCGAACGCGCCAAGGCATCGGACATCGTGATCACCACGGCGCTCATCCCGGGCCGTCCCGCCCCCATGCTGGTAACGGCCGACACGGTGGCCGGGATGAAGCCGGGCTCGGTTGTCGTGGACATGGCCGTCAAGCAGGGCGGCAACTGCCAGCTGAGCGTCGCGGACACCGTGGTGCTGACGGCGGGCGGCGTGAAGATCCTGGCGCCCTCCAGCCTGCCCACCACCATGGCGGCGGACGCCAGCGCACTTTACGCGCGAAACCTGCTCAGTTTTCTGGCCTTGCTGTTCGACGCGAAAACCGGCGAGCTGAAGATCGACCGGTCCGACGAAATCATCGCCGCGACGCTCGTCTGCTCGGACGGGGCGGTCGCCACCGGACATCTTCGAGGGGCTTCGTCGTGAGCGCAGCGGTCGAACCGGTGATTCCCGAGAAGATGTCCCGCCCCGCGAAGCGGGGCAAGAAGACACTGGCCCTCGCGAAGCGGAGCCGCCGTGTCCTTTCGAACAGGCGAAGCTTCGCGAGGAGCTAATGTGCACGGAGCCGCGGTAGACCCGCTCGTCACCAACCTCACCGTCTTCGTTCTGTCCATCTTCGTCGGCTACCACGTGGTGTGGAACGTCACGCCTGCGCTTCACACGCCGCTGATGAGCGTCACCAACGCGATCAGCTCGGTGATCGTCGTAGGGGCCATCCTGGCCTCCGGCCCGGGCCCGCTGGATCTTGGGGCCATCCTGGGCGCGATTGCCGTGGCGGTGGTGGCGGTCAACACGTTCGGCGGATTCGCCGTCACCGAACGCATGCTCGAGATGTTCAAGAAGAAAGAGCCGAAAGGGCAGAAGGGGACGCGTGACGCTCTCCCCCAACGCCGTCGCGCTCCTGTCTCTCGTCGCCAGCGTCTTTTTCATCCTCGCGCTTCGGGGCCTGTCACATCCCGAATCCGCGCGTCAGGGCAACCGCTTCGGCATGATCGGGATGGTGATCGCCGTTCTGACCACGTTTGCCGTCACCAACCGGCTGGACCTGGCCATCGGCGCGCTGGTTGTGGGGGGCGCCATCGGCTGGATGGTCGCCCGCCGCGTCGAGATGACGCAGATGCCCGAGCTGGTGGCGGCCATGCACTCGCTGGTCGGGCTGGCCGCGGTGCTCATCGCCGCCGCCGTGGTGAACAATCCGTCGGCTTTCGGCGTGGGTGATCCGATTCCGATCGGCAATCGGATCGAACTCTTCATCGGCACCTTCGTCGGTGCGATCACCTTCTCAGGCTCGATCATCGCGTTCGGCAAGCTGGCGGGCCTCGGCAAGATCTCGCGGCTCTTCTCCAGCGCGCCCGTGGTGTACAGGGGCCAGCACCAGATCAACCTGCTCCTGTTCCTGGTGATGGTCGCCTACGGCTGGGGCTTCGTGATTGCCGGCCCCGGCGGCCAATGGCCGCCGTTCCTCATCCTGACAGCCATCGCGTTCATCCTGGGCGTCCTGATCATCATCCCCATCGGCGGCGCGGACATGCCGGTGGTGATCTCGATGCTGAACAGCTACTCCGGCTGGGCGGCGTCGGGCATCGGCTTCTCCCTGAACAACCCGCTTCTCATCGTGGCGGGCTCGCTCGTGGGATCGTCGGGCGCGATCCTGTCCTACATCATGTGCAAGGCGATGAACCGCTCGTTCTTCAGCGTGATCCTGGGCGGTTTCGGCGCCGCCGAGGGCGCCACGACTGGATCGGCGGAACAGCGCAGCGTGCGGTCGGGCTCGCCCGACGACGTCGCGTTCCTGCTCGGCAACGCGGAAAGCGTGGTCATCGTCCCGGGCTACGGCCTGGCAGTCGCCCGCGCCCAGCACGCCGTGAAGGAGATGGCGCACAAGCTCACGGCCAAGGGCGTGACCGTGCGCTACGCCATCCATCCCGTGGCCGGCCGCATGCCGGGCCACATGAACGTGCTCCTGGCTGAGGCGGAGGTGCCCTACGACCAGGTGTTCGAGATGGAGGACATCAACAGCGATTTCGGCACCACCGACATCGCATTCGTGCTCGGCGCCAACGACGTGGTGAACCCGCTGGCCGACACGCCGGGAAGCCCGATTTACGGCATGCCCATCCTGGAGGCCCACAAGGCCCGCACGGTGATCGTGAACAAGCGGTCGATGGCATCGGGCTACGCCGGGATCGACAACCCGCTCTTCTACATGGACAAAACGATGATGGTGTTCGGCGACGCCAAGAAGGTCGTTGAAGATATCGTCAAGGCCATTGAGTAGCTATCGATCAATCTGTCAAAGCTCTACAATTCGGTCGTTCCATGTAAGGTCGCCAGCCGGGCTGGACTGAAACCCTACAGTCACGGTATCGACGCCCTGCTAACTTCAGCATTTCGGGCCGATACACATGGGCATCCGGCTTGCTATACCACGCGGGTTCGGAATGGCTCGGCTAACGAGAGGGAAGGTCTAGATGAAGAACGCGTTGCTGCTGCTGGTTTTCTTGGGCGCGGCCTCACCCCTGTTTGCACAGAGCGGTCCATTACCCTCTCTGGCCGACCGCGCGCGAGGCGCCGGGCGCGTGGTGATAGCCCAGGTCGTTGACGTGCAATCGAGGTTCGCCACGAACCGGTTCGGCGATCAGCTGATCGTGTCCACGGTCGTCCTCGACGTGGCCGAGACGCTGAAAGGCCAGGCCGCGCGTACGCTCAACGTCGACATTGAAGGCGGCACAGTCGGCGACTTGACGTTGAAAGTATCCGACCTTCCGAGCTTTCGGCCCGGCGACCGCGCGATGTTCTTCCTGGACGCCGCGGATGGAACCCTGGTGCCCCACGATCGCGGCCGCGGCGTGTTGAAGGTGTCTTCGACCGGCCTCATCGAGGGCAGCGAAGCAACCCTGGACCAGGTCAGGCGCGAGGTGGTGTCGGCGCTGAGGGGCGGCCGCTGATGCGCCGCCATCTCTTCCGAGCATTCGTTGCCGTTGCCTTCCTGGGCCTTTCGGCTGTCGGCTACTCCTACTCCTCGTTCGCCAGTTGGGCGACCGTTCCGGTCACCTTCTTCGTGAACGCGGCGAACCTCGACGTGACCCCGGCCGCCGCCCTGGCGGCGATGCGGGCGGGCATGGATCAGTGGACCAACGCCGGTTCGGGGTTCAGCTTCCAGTACCGGCGGCCCCGCCTCTGACACCAACGTCACGCTGGACAACCGCAATGTGGCGTTCTTCCGCAATGCGAGCAGCGGAAACGCGATCGCGACCACATATTCGTGGTGGGACAACAACGGGGATCTGCTGGACAGCGACATCGTGTTCTGGGACGCCTCCTTCACGTTTTTCAGCGGCACGTCGGGCTGCGGCGGGACGAACGGGGCCTATATCGAAGACATCGCGACGCACGAGTTCGGCCACGCGCTCGGACTGGGTCACTCGGACATCGCCGGCGCGACGATGTTTCCGAGCTACCCCTTGTGTTCGCAGCAGTTTCGGACGCTTGCGCAGGATGACCTGAATGGCGTCCGGGCGTTGTACCCCGCCGTGGGAAACACGCCGCCCACGGTGACGATCACGAGCCCCGCCAACGGGGCCTCGTTCGAGCTGGGCACGGTCATCACGTTCACGGCCACTGCATCTGACACGCAGGACGGGAATCTCACGGCGCAGATTCAGTGGACCGACAACGGTACGTCCATCGGGAGCGGCGGCAGCCTGTCGCTGGCGTTGACCACGCTGGGGCCCCACGTCATTGTGGCCCGCGTCACCGACAGCGGGAGCCTGCAGGCGACGGCGCAGGTCACCATCACGATCACCCCAGCTGGCGGCTCCACCGGCACGTTGAGCGCATCTGCGGGTCGGCGTGGTTACCGGCAGCGGCTACCGACCGGGTTGTCCTGACCTGGTCGGGGGTCGCTGGAACCGTACGTGGAGCGTGTATCGCAACGGGTCAGGGCGTGATCACGCACGAGCAACAGTCGGCTGCGCAGAACGACTACCCGGGCACACAGGTACCGGCCTCGGCGACCTACACCTACAAGGTGTGCTCGATACGGCACGAATACCTGCACCAACACGGTCAGCCGTCTCGTACGGGACGGGGAATACGGCCCCCGTAGTCACCATCACAAGCCCCGCCAACGGGGCCAGCTTCGTCCAAGGCACCACGATCTCGCTCACGGCCACCGCCTCCGATACGCAGGACGGCAACCTGACCGGGCAGATTCAGTGGACCGACAACGGGACTCCGATCGGCAGCGGCGGCACGGTGTCACGCACGCTGACGACGCTCGGCGCCCACGTGATCGTGGCGACGGTGACCGACACCGGCGGTCTGCCAGGGTCGTCGCAAGTCTCGATTACGGTGACGGCCCCGGCCAACACACCGCCCACGGTGACGATCACGAGCCCCGCCAACGGGGCCTCGTTCGTCCAGGGTACGGTCATTTCATTCACGGCCACTGCATCTGACACGCAGGAGGAATCTACGGGGCAGATTCAGTGGACCACGGTACGCCCATCGGGAGCGGCGGCAGCCTGTCGCTGGCGTTGACACGCTGGGGCACGTCATTGTGGCCCGCGTCACCGACAGCGGCAGTCTGCAGACGACGGCGCAGGTCACATCACGATCACCGCTGGCGGCTCCACCGGCACGTTGAGCGGCACCTGCGTGGCGTAGCCGGCGGCGTCTGGGACGCGACCACGTTTACCACAGATCCTGACCGCCTGCTCGACGGGGACGTCGCCGACGCGTTCTTTGCGGAAGTCTTGGCTGCGATCAAAGACGACGCACTGTTGTCCGACGAGCACTTCACCGTCGACGGCACGCTGCTCGAGGCGTCGGCCACCCACAAGCGTTTCAAACCGAAGGACATCGCACCGGACACCGCCCGACGACCCCAAGAATCCGACTGTCTATTTCCATGGACAGACGCGGCGCAACGACACCCATCAGTCGACGACGGATCCCGACGCGCCGCTGTATAAGAAAGTCGACCGGCCGCGAAGCCAAGCTGGCCTTTCTCGGGCATCTGCTGACCGAGAATCGCCACGGCTTCATCATCGATACCGCGGTCACTGATGCCAGCGGCACCGCCGAACTCGATGCCGCGATCTTCCATGCTCGGGGAATTGCCTCTTTACCTCGTCGGCGCCTCACCGTCGCCGCCGACTAGGCTGTACACATCAGCGGCGTGGGTCCGCGGTCGATCACGTCGAGGTATATCGCAACGGCCTCAGGGCGTAGCCACGAGCAACAGTGGTCGCAGCACGACTACCCCGGCACTCTGGTGCCGGCCACGGCAACCTACACCTACAAGGTGCTGTGTGACAGGCACCGCAACCTGCACCAACACGGTCAGCGTCTCGTTTTAGGCGCGGAACACACGTTCGAACCCGGTTGCTGCTGGCGCCCACCGACGGGCGCCGGCGGCTCAGTCGCCCAGCGCGGCCTGCCAGGCTTCCAGGTACTTGTAGCCGCTGCCGGTGTTGAAGAGCACCACCGACTCGTGGCGCGCGATCCTGTCCTGCGCCACCAGCCGCTTGATGGCGGCGAGGCCGGCCCCGCCCTCCGGCGCGGCGAAAATGCCTTCCGCGCGAGCAAGATGCTGGCACGCCGTCATCAGCTCCTGATCGCTGACAGCCACGGCCTCCCCATGGCTGGCGTAGATGTCCGCCAGGATCAGAAAGTCACCGAGCGCCTTCGGCACGCGCAGGCCCGCAGCGACGGTCGTGGCCTGCTCCCACTTCTCGGACGCCGGCGCGCGCTGCTGGAAGGCCCGCACGATTGGCGCGCAGCCCTCGGCCTGGGCCGCCACCATCCGCGGGCGCTGGCTGCCCGTGAGGCCCATCTCCTCCAGCTCCTCGAATGCCTTCCACATGCCGATGAGGCCTACGCCACCGCCTGTGGGGTACACGATCACGTCAGGCAGCACGCCGTCCATCTCTTCCCACAGCTCGTACCCCATCGTCTTCTTGCCCTCGATCCGGTAGGGCTCCTTCAGCGTGGAGATCTCGAACCACCCGTGCCTGGGCGCCTCGGCTGCGATGAACGCGCCGCAGTCGGAGATCAGCCCGTCGATCAGGCGCACGTCGGCTCCGCACGCCTTGGACTCGAGCACGATCGCGATCGGCGTGTCGGCGGGCATGGCGATCACACAGCGTAGGCCCGCCTGGGCCGCATAGGCCGCGGCTGCGCCGCCAGCGTTGCCGGCCGTCGGCAGGGCAATCGTCTCGATGCCGAGGCTCTTGACGGCCGTGACCGCCGCCGAGATCCCGCGCGCCTTGAACGAGTTGGTCGGGTTCTGCCCCTCTTCCTTGACGAACAGCCGATCCAGGCCGAGATCGCCGCCGAGCCGCCGGGCGTGAATCAACGGCGTCATGCCCTCACCCAGCGTCACTGGCGCGCCGCCGGGCAATACCTCCGCATACCGCCACATCGAGTGCACTCGCCCCCGCACTGCCTCGCGGTTCAGCGTCTTCGATGCGGCAGCCAGGTCATAACGCGCGAGCAGCGGCGCGTGGCAGGACGGGCACAGGTTCTGCGGAACGGTGTGGCTCAACACGAGGCCGCAGCCCGGCCGCGAACACTGGAGATGTGTGAGTGTGGTCGTGGGCGCCGGCAAGCTGCGCGAGTCTAGCACCCAAGTCGAACGCTAAGAGTGAAACGATGCGCGCTCGCCACTGTTCCCGATCGCGATTGCTGCCGATTCAGGATCAACGGCGGTCATACGGTTGTCACGATCCCGCCGCACGGAGGCCTGCATGAGCGAGAGACGGCCGGGATTCAGCGTGGGGACAATCGTCGCCGGCGTAGTGTGCTTCGCCGCGGTGGCGGCGGCGGAACAGCGTCCCGGTCAGAAGCCACCCTCGCTCTACGACTCTCGGGTCGGCACGCCGTCTCATGCGCGCGTTCTCACGGAGAACGCGAACACCCATCCGGTCGAGCTTCGCCTCACCTCGAGATTCGCGATGTCGCCTGCGCAGATGCGCAGCCTCGTACGCGTGGCGCCACACGAGGACAACCGCCGGCTCAGAATCGTGGTCGACTCGCCGGACTACTATCGGGCCAGCGAGATAGACCTGGACGGCATGCAGGCCCCGCTGAACCACTACTTCGCCTGGTCCGCGCTTCCGGCGGGCTCGTATTCGATCGTCGTGACCGTGCTGGGAGCCAACGGTCCCCGCGCATCAAGCGAGCTGCCATTCGAGGTCATCGGCCCCGGACGGCGAATCGAACGCTAGTCAAGCGCGAATCTGTGCAGGCGCGAGCGGGACGGCTCGTCGTCGCCGTTCGGCAACGAGCCCACCGGTGATCCCGCCCGCGATCTTCAGGCCGTGTGCCACCCAGTAGAGGATCGGCTGCTCGATTGAGCCTGCGCCCACGAAGATGAGCAGCAGGAACAGCGACATCGCCACGAGCCCGATCAGGGCTCCGTGCAGCACGAAGCCCGAGTCGAGGCGCCGCCCCACCCACAGCGTGAAGAAATAGATGGAGAGAAACGAGGCCACCAGGGCTTCCACGTAGTCCAGCGGGGTCATGGGCACGGCCATCTCGGGGACACCTGCCAGCCAGGCCACGCCGAGTATCAGGAGAAACACCACGAACACCGCGACCTCGGCCAGGAATCCGGCCAAGAGGACCCGGCCCCACTGGATCTGGCGAATGGCGCTCATACCTCGCCTTTACGTCCGGCTCATCAAGGAAGTTCGGTTCGGCCGAGACATAATCGGCCCATGACCAGACATCGTCAGCTCCAGTGGGTTGTGGCCACCGCGTCAGTCCTCGCAGCGGCCATTGCAGCCTTCGGACAAACCAGTTCCAGGCTGCCAGCCGACCTCGACGCCGACTCCCGTGCGCGGCTGCCCTATCTGCAGCGCAAGGACCTGGATGCGAAAAGCCAGGCCATCTTCGACAAGCTGCCCGGCCGTGGCCAGGACGGCGTGCTGCGAGGCCCGCTCGCCTTCGCCGCCTACAACCCCGAGGCCGCCCTGGCGCTCTTCGATCTGCACAACGCCGCCGTGGCCGGGTCGCTGCCCCCGCGCGTCCGCGAGCTGGCGATCCTGGTGGCGTCCCGTGAGACCAACTACAGCCTGGAATGGAATGCCCACCAGGCGATCGGGACGAAGGTGGGCCTGGACGCGAAGCTGATCGAATACGTGCGCGAGCATCGTCTCTCGCCGATCGGCATCGACGAGAAGGACGCGCTGGTGATCCGCTTCGGCCACCAGCTGTTCCACGATCGCAAGATGGACTCCGCCACGTTCGCCAAGGCCGTCGAGCTGTTCGGCAAGAAGGGCGCGATGGACATGGTGGCGGTGATGGTGACCTACGCCGCGAGCGGCTTCTACGCCATCGCCGTGGACGAGCACATGCCGGCTGGGCGCCCCGATCTGCTCCCTCTCGACTGACGCCGACGGCGGCGTGAGGCCTACATCAGCACGCGCATGATGTCGGAGCGCGTGATGATGAACGTCTTCTCCGTCTTGAAGTCGCGGACGAGGACGGCGGGGTTCTCCGGGTGGATCATCGAGGCCAGCAGCTCCACCGGCGTGGAAATGTCCACGAACGGGAACGCCGGCTGCATCACTTCCTCCACCGGCTTGACGCGCACATTGGGGTCCTTCATCAGCTCGTCGTAAAGGTGCGTCTCGTTCAGTGAGCCGACCAGGCGGCCGTTCTTGGTGATGGAGATCTGCGAGAAGTCGTGGGTGCCCATCATCTTCGCGGCCTCGCCCACCGGCCGGCCGGCCTCCACTGAGAACAGCTCGCCGGCGCCGCCCATGGCCACCAGGTCGCGGGCGGTCATGCCCATCACCTCGAAGAAGCCGCGCGCGCGCATCCACTCGTCGTTGTACATCTTGCCCAGGTAGCGCGAGCCGTGGTCGTGGAAGATCACGACCACCGTGTCCTTGGCGGTGAAGCGGTCGCGCAGCTGCAGCAGCCCGGCCATGGCGGAGCCGGCGGAGTTGCCGGCCCAGATGCCCTCTTCGCGGGCGAGACGGCGCGTCATGATGGCCGCGTCCTTGTCGGTCACCTTCTCGAAGTGGTCGATGATCGAGAAGTCCACGTTGCCGGGCAGGAAGTCTTCGCCGATGCCCTCGGTGATGTAGGGGTAGATCTCGTTCTTGTCGAAGACGCCGGTCTCCTTGTACTTCTTGAACACCGAGCCGTAGGTGTCGATGCCCCACACCTTGATGGCGGGGTTCTTCTCCTTGAGATAGCGGCCGACGCCGCTGACCGTGCCGCCCGTCCCGACGCCGACGACGAGCTGCGTCACCCGGCCGTCGGTCTGGTCCCAGATCTCGGGTCCCGTTTGCTCGTAATGCGCCTTGGTGTTCGACGGGTTCGCGTACTGGTCCGCCTTCCACGCACCGGGAATCTCGCGCGCCAGCCGCGTGGCCACCGAGTAGTAGGAGCGCGGGTCCTCCGGGTCCACGTCCGTCGGACACACGATCACTTCCGCGCCAAACGCCTTCAGCGCGTCGATCTTCTCCTTGCTCTGCTTGTCGGTGGTGGTGAAGACGCAGCGGTAGCCCTTGATCACCGCCGTGATGGCCAGCCCCATGCCGGTGTTGCCCGACGTGCCCTCCACGACCGTGCCGCCCTCTTTCAGCAGCCCCGCCGCCTCGGCGTCCTCGATCATCTGGACCGCCATGCGGTCCTTGGTGGAATTGCCCGGGTTGAAGGTTTCCAGCTTGGCGAGCACCTCCGCGTCCACCACGCCGCGCGTGATGGCGTTGATGCGCACCATCGGCGTGTTGCCGATGGCGTCCAGGATGCTGTCGCAGATCTTCTTGCCCGGGGCGTTGGCCACCTGTGATTTGTACCACGGGAGTTGCACTCCCGTGCAGCATCGAGCAGGGGCTATCAGCCCGCCTCGGGCGGTCCGATACAACTACCTGAAGCGACGTGACACTTCCGGACAAGCATAGAGCGCAGGCGCTGCGGCAGGCAGTCGAGAGCAATCTCGATGTGATCTGCGACCGCCTGCCCCAACCCGTCCGTTCAGTCGCCCGCGGAACGTCCCACGCGCCCCGATCGGCGACGGCGGCGGCGATCGCGGTGGCCGTTATCCTGGCCGCATCTGGTGCGGGGCGTCCGACCGAACCGGCCGCCAGCTCTCGCAGGACGCCAGCCAACAGTAGCGTGGGGCCTCGTTCGGCCCCGGCCGCCCGGACACCAGTCGTGGCAGCGGCGGGCAAACCGTTTTCACCGGGCGTGCTCGGCCTCGGGGTCCGCAAGGTCGCCATCGACGCGGGCCACGGCGGCACGAACCACGGCACCTCGAGCGCCGACGGCGTCTCGGAGAAGTTCGTGACGCTCGATATCGCACGCCGCCTGCGACTCGAAATGCAGGCACGAGGTTTCCACACGGTGATGACGCGCGAGGGGGACGAAACAGTGTCGCTCCAGCAGCGGGCGGCCATCGCCAACGCGGGTGATGCCGACGTGTTCGTGTCGGTCCACCTCAACTCCTTCAGATCGCCGACGACGCTCGGCATCGAGACCTACTACCTCGGCCCGAGCGACGACGACGAACTCGACGCGATCGCCGAGCGCGAGAACCAGCACTCGGGCTATTCGATGGCGGACCTGCGGACGCTGCTCGACAAGATCTTCACCGATGCGAGGCGCGATGAATCCAGGCGCCTGGCGGCCGCGGTCCAGCACACGCTTGTCGCGCAGATGCGTCGGGGCGGCGCGACGGCCGCCGACCGAGGTGTGAAGGCGGCCCCTTTCGTCGTGCTCGTCGCGACCGACATGCCGGCCATCCTGGCCGAGGTGTCGTGCCTGTCGAACGCGGACGAGGCGGAACGGTTGAGCACTCAGGACTACAGGCAGCAAATCGCCGCCGCGCTGGCGGCTGGCGTGGACAACTTCGCTCGAGCCCGCGGTTGAACGACAGAGAAAAGGCAGGACAGACGTGGCAGCAGACACTCGCACCAACGACGGCGTTCTCAGCGTAGGCATCGACCTCGGCACCTCGCGAAGCGCTATCTCGTCTTCCACCGGCCAGCAATTCGTGGTCGACAGCTTCGTCGGATGGCCGACAGACCTCGTGGCTCGCAAGGTCCTTCGCCGCGATCTCCTGATCGGGCGCGAAGCGATCGACAACCGCACGATGCTCGATCTGCACCGTCCCCTCGAACGTGGTCTCCTGAAGGAGGGCTCGTCCAAGGACCTCGAGGCTGCCCGCGAGCTGCTGCGTCACCTATTGGGACTGGTGGGGGTGAAGAACAGCAAGCGCCAACAGGTTCACGCGGTGGTGGGCGTGCCGGCCGCGACGATGCGCACCAACAAGCAGCAGCTGCGCAACGCGCTCAAGGGCGTCGTGGACAGCCTGATGATCGTCTCGGAGCCCTTCGCCGTGGCCTACGGTCTGGATGCGCTGCTCCACACCTTGATCATCGACATCGGGGCGGGCACGACCGACTTCTGCCTGATGCAGGGGCGCTACCCGACCGACGACGACCAGCGGTCGCTCACGATCGCTGGGGATTCCATCGACGAGCAGTTGCAAAAGCTCGTCCAGGCACGCTATCCCGACGCCAGTTTTACGGTCTTCATGGTGCGCGACTGGAAGGAACAGTACAGCTTCGTCGGGGAGCCGGCCGAACCGGTCATCGTGAGCGCGCCGGTCAACGGAGCGCCGACGCGCCTCGACATCACGGCCGAGATGCGCACCGCCTGCGAGTCGATCGTGGCGCCCATCGTCGAGACGATGCTGGACCTCCTGCCGCGGGTCGAACCTGAGTTCCAGGAGCGCGTGCGCAAGCAGGTGATCCTGGCCGGCGGCGGGGCCCTGATCCGGAACCTCGGTCCGACTCTCGAGAAGGCACTGGAGCGAGTGGGCGGTGGGAAAGTCCGCGTGATCGACACGCCCTCCTTTGTCGGGTCGGACGGCGGCCTGGCCATTGCGAAGGACGCGCAGGACGGGGACTGGGACCGGCTGGTCAACTAGCTCGGTTGGTCCGCTGATCGATCCAGGACATGAGCGGCGTCGTCGAGGAACCAACGGAGACCAAGGGGGCTCCGTCAGCCACCGCGCCCGCTGGTCTGCTGACGCGGACGGTGGGCGACGACGGCTCCATACAATGGCAGGTTGCTCGTCCACGTCGTCGATGGCGTGTGATGACGGTTGCAGCAGTCGCCGCGGCTGGCCTCGGCGTTGGGTATTTCGCCATCGCCCGGGACGAACCTGCCGCCAACACCACCTCACGCGCTGCACCCGCGCCTTCCGTGCGCGCCCGGCCGCTGGCCGCGGGCCAGGTCGTGGCTCCGGCGCGGCCGCTCAATACGGCCCCTAGCGCCGTTGGCGACACCGCTCCGGCCGTCGAGGCGGCCACAACGGCCGGCCTTTCGGCGACTGGAACGTACGCGGTGCAGATTGCGGCCGTGCCAACCGATCGCGAGGCAGAGCAACTCCTCGACTGGCTTGCCAAGAAGGGCTACTCAGCGTACCTGGAGCCCACGACGACCGGACGCGGCCGCCTCCTCCGCGTGCGAGTGGGGCCACTGCCCTCGCTGGAGGTGGCGCAGGGTGTGGCCGCTCAGCTTGGCGAAGCGGGTTACGCCATGCCCTGGATCACCGGTGGTGACGGCCACAGAACACCGTCGTTGGTCGTTAGTCGTTAGTCATTGGTCGTTGACGACAACCGAGAACCGAGAAGCGCGCTAGTCGCGCCCGTAGCCTGTAGCCCGTAGCCTGGAGCCCATCAGCGCCATTCGCTAATGCGTCATGGCGTACACGTAATAGTTGACGCCGAGGCGGTAGGCGTCGCCGGTGCGGTCCTGGCTGTAGAGTCCCTCGGCCGACCACTCCCAGTATTCGGCGATGTCGTTGTTGTGGTTGGCCAGCGCGATCATCCGGCCGCCGGGATCGTTGTTCTCGAACATCGCCCAGTAGCCTGGCACCACGTTCATCGACGGGTGCGGCACGTCCAGCTTGCTGATGTTGTAGAACGACTTGAAGATGGTGTGGCTCTCGTCGATTCTGACGAACTCGTGGTCGGGCAGCGCCCGCTTCATCTGCCGCGTCATGTTCTCCCAGTGGTCCGGCCCTTCGAAGTCGTCGAAGATCACGAACCCGCCCTTCAGGAGGTACTCACGCAGCCGCTGCGCCTCGCTGGCTTCGATGGACCAGAACCCGGGCTCCCACACATAGAGAATCGGGTTCTGGAAGATCTCCGGGTCGTCCAGATCCAGGACGTTGGTGCCGTCGAGCCGCACGCGCACGTGGCTGATGTAGTCCAGGATGGCGCCCATGTTCTGATCGGCCGCCGGGTAGTCGTGTGACCAGGCGGCTCCGCCGAACCCGAAGCCGCCCAGGCCCGAGCCGTAGATCAGGCGGGTGAACACCAGGTTGCCGTCGTAGGCCACTGCGCGGCGGAACGAGGACGCGCCGCGCCGGCCCTGTGCCGACGCCCGCTGCTCGATCGAAACCAGCAGCGGAATCAGCACCAGCGCGGCCACGACGATGAGCGTCAGAGGACGGCTGCGCATCGCATGCCTGGTGTTTCTCTAATGCGTCATCGCGTAGAGGATCACGTTGATGCCCACCGCATAGCCATACGGCGAGAACTGGTAGAAGTAGCGCGGATCTTCCCCTTCGCGCTCCCAGGCATCGGAGATGTCGGTGTTGTGCGTCATGAACACCATCACGTTGCCGTACTTGTCGAAGATGGCGCGAGAATGCGGCTCGGCGCTGTCGGCGCCGCGTTCCGACGTCTCGTACGGGTTGCGGCGCCACGACTGGATCGACGGGATCTGCGGGAACTCCTTCACCACCAGCTGCGACTTGAAGATCGGATGGTCCAGCGACACGTCCTGGATCGGATACTCCGCCGGCGGCAGCACGCGTGCCAGTTCCGCCGTCCAGGTGTCCCAGGCATAGCTGCCCCAGAAGTCGTCCACCCACACGAAGCCGCCCTTCAGGAGGTAGGTGCGCAGCGCCTGCGCCTCCACCTCGTTGAAGGAAATGGTGCCGACGTCCTCCATGTGGAGGTAGGGGCACTGAAACAGATCCTCGTCGGTGAGGCGCACCGTCAGGTGCTCGGGATCGCCCTCGGCGTTCCGTGGCACGCGCGTCTTGGTGAGTTCCGACAGGCGGATCGAAAAGTTCAGCTCGGCGTCGGGATAGTCCGTGGACCAGCCCTGGCCCCCGGCTTCACCGCGCACGCTGCGATAGATGGCGCGGCAGAAGTTGAAGCCGCGCCCGAAGCTTTCAGCGGTGGGAAAGCGCGCGCCGGCGCCGCGCGGGCCGAATCCCCGAAACCCGAACTGCGCGGCAGCTGCCGTGGCCAGGCCGAGGACCAGCCCGGCCACGACGACGCTGCGCGCGATCACCGGGGTGCTTTGCCCAGCGAGCGGTAGGTACTGCTCGACCAGCGGGCGGAACTCCGCCGGCACGTCGTCGGAGCTCGAAAGCGCAGCCTGGTTGCGGTCGCCCTCCACCTTGCGGCGCAGGTCGAACTCGAACCGCTTCAGCCCTTCCGCCACCACCGTCTGCAACCGCACCAGCTCCGCCACGTTCTGGTAGACGCGGTCGTCCTCCAGCTCGCGCAGGGCGTTCATCACGTTCTCGAGCTCGCGCGGATCGACGTCCTGTCCGCGCAGCTGGCCTCTCAGCTCGCGGGCATCGTTCAGGTACTGCCGCGCGTCGTTGCGCAGCTGGCGCATGTCCTCGGGCGTCAGGCGCGCGTTGCGGCCATCCCACCACCCGCCCCACGTCGACCCGCCGTTCCACGCGCCGCCGCGGTCGAAGCCGCCGTTGGTGAAGCTGCCACCGCGGTTGTCGCCGCCCTGGCCGCCACCGCCCTGCTGGCCGTCTTCGCTGCCCTGGCCCTCGCCCTGACCTGAGCCATCACCCTGGCCCTGGCCTTGGCCCTGACCCTGACCCTGGCCCTGACCCTGCTGGCCCTTACCCTGTTGGCCGTTCTGGCCCTGCTGGCCCTGGCCCTGGCGGCCGCCCTGCTGGCCGTTGCGCGCCTGCTGCTGGCCGTCGCGGCCTTGTTGGCCGTCGCGGGCTCTGTTGGCCGTCGCGGCCTTGCTGGCCCTGCTGGCCTTGCTGCGCGCGCTCCTTGGTGCGCTCGGCCAGCGACTCGGCGCCGCGCGCCAGGCGAGCCGCACGATCAAGCGCCTGCTCCTTCTTGTTGTCGGCATTGTTGCCACCCTGGCCGATGGCCGATTCGGCTTCGTCGAGCCGCTGGCGCAGCTCGTCGATCCCGCCGGCGATGTCGGCTTCCAGGGAGTTCACGTCGTTCTGGTTACGGCTCCGGCTCACGAGCTGCCGCGAGTAGCGCACCTTGTCGCGCAGGCGGTTGTCGCGGATCGCGCCCGCGGCATCGGCCATCTTGCGGGAGGCGGCCTTCTCGTCCCCGGCCGCGTCGCGTGACGCGCGATCGAGCTGCGTTTCCAGCTCGCCAAGCTTCTGATCCAGCACGTCCTTCTTCTCGTTGATCTGACGGCTCTGCTGCGCGCGCTCCGTCGCACCGGTCGGCGCCAGCTGCTTGGCCTGGTCCGCGATCTCCTGCTGCCGGCGTGCGATGTCTTCCGCCTGCGCCTTGGCCTGCTGGATGTCGCGCTGAGCGCGCTGGGTCTGACCGCGCTGCAAGCGGCGCTCGGTCTCCCGCAGTCGCTCCAGGGCGGCCTGCGCCTGGGCGGATGCATTGGCGTCGCCGCCGGCGGCCGCCTTGCGCATCGCATCGGCGGCTTCGCGCATCTGGCGCGCCGCGTCGGCCAGGTCCTGCCGCTCTTCTTCACGCGCCAGGCGTTCGAGCCGGCGTGCGGCCTCCTCCACCTGTTCGGCCAGCGCGCGCTGTTGGGCGTTGGCCGCGCCGCCGCCCCCGCCACCACCACCGCCGCCCCCGCCGCCGCCCTGCTGCGAGCTGTCCAGCGCACGCCGCCGCTGGCGCTCGGCCTCCTGCTCCTGACGCCGCGCCAGCTCCTTCAGCTTCTCCAGCAACTCGTCCACCTGACGGTCGCCTTCCTGCTGCATCGCCTGGTTGGCGGTTTCGTAGCGGCTGGCCATCTTGTCCAGCTCCTGGTCGAAGATTTCGGCCAGCTCCTGTTGCATCGCGCCGCCGCCACCGCCGCCACCGCCGCCCTGCTGGCCGGCGCTCACCTGCAGCTCGTACTCCTCCTCCGCCTTCTGGAGGAACTGCAGCGCCTTGTGCTCGTGCGCCAGCGCCGTTTCCGGCGATACCGCCGACAGCTTGCCCTCGGCTTCCTTCATCGCCGCCACGGCCTGCGGCATCAGTTCGGCGATCTTCGCGAACGCCGGATCCTGCTGCACCAGCTGGCTGTTCATGCGGGTAATCAAGCCCTCGACCTGCTCGCGCAGGCGCGACTGCGACAGCGCCACGACTCTCGAGCTCTGCTTCAGCTTGTCGGGCGTGAACGTCTTCCGGTCACGCTGGACGTTGAAGGTGGCCGAGATGATCTGACGCTGCTGCTCCGAGAGCGCCTCCACCTGGTTGCCACCACCGCCTCCGCCACCGCCCCCGCCGCCCTGGGACTGCGCCTGGCGGAAGTCCTTGGAGAAGGGACGCACGCGCAGGAAGTACAGGTCGCTCGTGGCGCGCTTGGCGCCGGCGGCCCCGTCGTTGTCCATGGCGCGCGCGTAGTAGGACACCGAGTCGCCCACCTGGACGCCCAGTTCTTCCATGTAGAAGGTGTGGCCGGCCGACACCTCCGGCAGCCGCCGCTGGCCACCGAACAGCTTCACGACCTTCTCTTCGCCGCCGTTCACCGAGTAGACCAGTTCCAGATCGCGCACGCCGAAGTCGTCCTCGGCCTTGGCTTCGACAAACACTTCCTCGACGGCCGACGCGGTGGTGTCGCGGCCCGGACGAACAAAGGACACCGTCGGTGCGCCGTCTTCCAGGACGTCCACCGTGTACTGCGGAGATCCCGTCACGCGTTCGCCGTTCGGCGCGACCAGTTCCACGTGATAGAAGCCGTCGCGCTCGGCGGTGAAGCTGGCCACGAGCGATCCGTCGGGCTGGGGCGCCAACTCGGCAAACTTGTCCTCGCCGAAGGCCAGGCGGCCCGCCGTGGTCTTCATCGTCGGGAACACCTGCACGCGCACCTCGGTGCCCTTCAGCACCGCCACGTCGCCGCCGTCCTCGATCTTCTGCGGCTCGAGACCGGTGTAGGCCGGGAAGCGGAACTCCAGCGCGATGCGCTGCGCGTAGGGCACTTCCACGACCTTCATCGTGAAGACGGGCGTGCGCACGCCGTCGGCCTCCACGTAATAGTCCAGCTGCGCGCTGATGTCGAAGATCATCGCTTCGTAGGTGCCGTTCTCCGTGCGCACCAGCGGAATCGGCTCGAACTTGCCGTCCGCGCGGCGCGTCATCAGCGTGGCGTCTTCGGAGTCGAACCCGAGAAGCTTCGCCGCAATCGTCTGGTCCGATCCCTTCGGCACCGACGTGTTGCCCGGCTTCACCTCGATGGAATACGGCACGGCGGCCTGCACGCGCGTGACCATGAACATCGCGCTCAACGCCTGGCGGATGAACGCGGGGCCGGTCAACACGACAACCGCCGCCACCAAGGCCACGGCCGCGAGGCTGGCGGCGTAGCCGCGCAACGGCGCCTGCTCCACGCGGCGCGACGCGCCCACGCGCGAGCACGCTTCCACGGCCTGCTCCACGACGCGGCGCACCAGCGCCGCCGATTCCGGGTTGCCGGCGCGGCTGGCTTCCACGGCGCTCAGGAGCGTGGCCTGCAGCGACGGTTCGTTCTCCTCGAGATACAGCGCCACCTGGTCGTCGGTGACCTGACGGCGGAGCGGACGGAACAGGAACCAGTAGCCGGAGGCGAGCAGGGCAACGGCCAGCAGTCCGCGCGCGGCCCACACCGACGCCGGGCTGAAGCGCGCCTGCTCGATGCCGTAGGCCGCCGCCATGAGCAGCACGGCCGCCACGATGCCGGCGCGCAATACGCCGCGAAGGGCCAGCTTCATCCGCCAGCGCTTCCGCACTTCACCGATGATGGCGAGTACCGGGTCGGACGAGGCGGAGCGAGGTTGCACGTTGTCGAGCATGGGCCCCCCGTGAATGTCGGCTGCGGGAATCTGTTACTAGATTCTAAGCCTTCGTCAGCCGGTTCGAGACGAGAGTATCGAGGCCCAGCAGCAAGACTCCAGCAAATAGCAAATACCACCAGATCCGCTGACTTTTCTCGCGCGCCTCGGGTGTCAGGGGCGTCGCGTTGGCGGCCGTCGTGGCTGTGGCGGCCCCACCGCCCGCGGCCGACACAATCTCGGCCGGGTCGATTGGCGTGGGATCCGCCTCGGCCGGATCCACGTTGGCGGCCACCACGGCCGCCTCGTTGCCCTCGCCGCGGAGCTCGTAGAAGCCCTGTTCGGTCAGCTCGAGCACCTCGGCCCCTTCGTCGGTAAGGTCCACGCGACGGCCCGACGGCGTCAGGAGCACGCGTGGCGGCGCCTGCCCCTTGCGAGCGCCGGCCGTCGTGGGGTCCAGCACCTGTCCGACGGTGAGCGACGGCTGCGGCGGCACGTAGGCGGCCAGGTAGGTGGCCGCACGGTGCACGAACGGCAGGAACACCGGCTTCATCGGCAGGTCGGTCCAGGTCTGATCCAACGTGGACGCCCACAGCAGCACGCGCCCAGCGCCGTGCCGTTTCTCGAGCACGGCCGGGGCGCCGCCGTCGAACCGCGCCAGCACTTGTGCCTCGGCCACGGCCGCCAGCTGCCTGTAGCCGTAGATACGCGTCGAGGAGAAGTCGCCGCTGCGCGGGGCGCGGAACGCCTCGAAGACCGCGTGCCCCAGCTCGAGCCCCGTGACACGAGCGGCGGGCCCGCGCGTGCGGTCCACCGGGGCGCCGATCGACGCGGGCAGCGCTTCGACGTCGGAGGGCCAGCTGGCGCGCTGGCCGGCCGCCACCAGCAACCCTCCGCCTCCCTCCACATAACGCGCGAGCCGGCGTGCCAGCGCGGCCGACACCGGCACGTCGTTCAGCACCACCACGGCGCTGCGGCGCAGGTCGTCGTCCGACAGCGCGTCGGGGCCCTTGGTCACGGCGTCGAATTTGGGGGCTTCGCCGATGGCGAGGGCGCGCGCCACGTAGAGACCGTTGCCGCCGGGGCGTTCGACGAGCGTCACGCGCAGCGGGTCGGCCGGCGACAGCACGAAGTAGCGGACGTTGTCGGCCGCCAGCGCGTCGTCGCTGAGCTTCAGCGAGCCGCGCATGTTGCGCTGTCCGACCGTAACGGGATCGAAGGACACCGAGCCGCTCGCGCCCGGCTCGAGTGTCACCGGCCGCGTGCCGACGGCCAGGCCGTTCATCTCCAGCGTGAGCGTCAACGCCGACGCTGGTGTGCCGGCATGATTGGTCACTCCGGCCGTGACTACGACACGCTCCTGGTTCGCGAAGGTCGAGCGCGCCAGTGCCGCGGCGGTCACTGTGACGTTGGGGCGATCGGAACCGCCCTGCACGGGCACGGGCATCAGCACAGTACCCGGCGGCAGCGCCGTGCCCTCCGCCCCCTGCCAGCCGGTGCGCTGGAAGTCGCTGATCATCACCACCTCGCGGCGTGGCAGCTGCGAATCGGTCAAGAGGCTGTTGGCCACCTTGAGCGCCGGCGCGAACCGGGTGGATCCGGCGCCCGGCTTCGCTGTATCGACGGCAGCGGTCAGCGCGCTCACTTCGGCGGTGGACCGCATCGCGATGTCGGCTCCCGACGCGAAGAGCACCAGCGAGCCGCGATCGCTCGAGCCCAACCCCCGGAGCGCGTCGCGCGCGGCGGACTGCGCGCGCGACCAGCGGTCGCCGTAGCCCATGCTGTAGCTGACATCCAGGAGTACCACCAGCTCGCGCGCGCCCTGACCGATCGCGATTGGGGCGTCGGGGCGGCTCAGCAGCGGCCTGGCAAAAGCCGCGATGATGAGCGCCAACGCGGTGAGCCGGATGGCCAGCAGCAGCCAGTTCTGGATCTTTCGCCGGCGCACCGACTGATACGGGATGCGGCGCACGAACATCAGCGAGGGAAAGTAGACGATCTGCTTTTTCTCGCGCTGGGTCAGGTGCAGCAGCACGGGAATGGCCAGGCCGGCCAGCGCAATGAGAAACAACGGCGCCAGAAAAGACACGAGCTACCTGCTCTTCATGGATCGGGAACGGCTGCTCAGGTACCTGAAGAGCGCATGGTCCAATGGTTGGGAGGTATCGACCATGGTGTAGTCCACCCGCACCTTCGAGAAGCTGGAGCGCAGCGCCTCGATGTGGGCCTTCACCAGCGACCGGTATTCCTCGCGAAACGCCTCGGGCACGACCGGCATCTGCTCCCCTGTCTCCAGATCCTCGAACGGCGACGCGTCGGCGAAGCCGAACTCGAGCTCGGTGCGATCTGAAGACGTGGAACACGATGATGTCGTTGCCGCGAAACCGAAGCGGCGACACGGCTTCCAGCACGGTGTCGGGGTCCTCGTAGAAGTCCGAGATGAGCGCCAGGACCCCCCGGCGTCCGAAATGCTCGGCCAGCTTGTGGAGGGGGGCCTTGAGGCTCCCCGGGTTGCCGGCCTTCAGCCGGTCCATGACGTGGACCACCGTGTCCATGTGCTTGGCCGACGGCGGCACGAACTCCACGACGTCGTTGTCGAACGCCGCAAAGCCCACGCGGTCTCGCTGGTGGTGCACCAGGTTGGTCAGGCACGCGCCGAGGATCCGCGCGTAGTCGAGCTTGGTGATGCCGCGGCTGCCGTAGTCCATCGACTTCGACACGTCCAGCAGCACCGAGAAGTTCATGTTCGACTCGGCCTCGTACTCCTTGATGTACAGCCGATCGGTGCGCGCCCAGACGCGCCAGTCCATCCGGCGCACGTCGTCGCCCGGCACGTAGCCGCGGTGTTCGGCAAAGTCTACCGAGGCGCCGAAGTACGGCGCCTTGTGCAGCCCGTTGATGAACCCGTCCACCACGGCGCGCGACACGAGCTCCAGGTTCCCGATGCGGTGGAGCACCACCGGGTCCAGGAACCGCGCGCCAGGGACGGCGTGGATTTCCTGCATCTCACATCCCGGAGCGCGGCAGCGGGACCACGTCGAGCAGCCGATCCACGATGTCGTCGGTCGTAACCGACTCGGACTGCGCGTGGAAGTTGGTGATGATGCGGTGGCGCAGCACGGGATGGGCCAGCGCGCGGATGTCCTCGAAGCTCACGTGGTAGCGGCCGTTCGTGAGCGCCCGCGCCTTGCCGCCGAGCACCAGGTACTGCGCCGCGCGCACGCTGGCGCCAAACGCCACCCACTTCTTCACGAAGTCCTTGGCGTCGGGATCCTTGGATCGCGAGGCGCGCACGATGTCCAGCGCGTGGCGCATCACGGGCTCGGCCACCGGCACCTTGCGCACCAGCCGCTGGAACGCGATCAGGTCGTCCCCCGTCACGGGCTTGTGCAGGTCCGGGTTCGAGAGCCCCGTCGTGGACCGCACGACGTCGAACTCCTCGCCGTACGGCGGGTGCTCGATGATGATGTGGAACATGAACCGGTCGAGCTGGGCCTCGGGCAACGGATACGTGCCTTCGAGCTCGATCGGGTTCTGCGTGGCGAACACGTAGAACGGTTCGGCCAGCTGGTAGGTGCGGCCCTGGATGGTGACGCGGTGTTCCTGCATCGCCTCGAGCAGCGCCGACTGCGTCTTGGGGGGCGTGCGGTTGATCTCGTCAGCCAGCACGATGTTCGCGAACACCGGCCCGGGCGCGAAGACCATCTGCCGGCGGCCGGTAGCCGGGTCCTCCTGCACCAGGTCGGTGCCCGTGATGTCGGACGGCATCAGGTCGGGCGTGAACTGGATGCGCGAGAACTTCAGGTCCACGACGCGCGAGATGGTGTGAATGAGGAGCGTCTTGGCGAGGCCCGGGGCGCCCACGATCAGGCTGTTGCCGCCCACGAACAGCGTCATCAGCACCTGGTCGATGACTTCCTGCTGGCCGATGATGATCTTGTGCAGCTCGGTCAGGATCTGCTGTCGGCCCGCGTTCATCTTGTCGGCAAGCGCGATGTCGTCTGGCGGCAGATCGACGGCTTCGCTGACCGTGGCGTGTCGTGTGTCACTCATCGGCAATGGACTCCGATCGGAAAATGCCCGCGGCGGCTACTTGCCTTCGGCCGCGCGGATCTCGCGCGTCTTCTGCGCGAGGGCGGTCACCAGTTTCTCGAACTCAGCGGCGTAGCGCGCCGGCGGGATCGATTCCTTCAGCAGTCGATGCGCCTCGACGCGGCGCTCCAGCTCGCGCCGTTCGAGATACAACGCGCGAATCTTGGGGTCGGTGGGCAGATCGTCCTTCCCCACCGTGCCCAGCGAGACGATGGTGGCGACCTTGCCGTCCTTGGCGGTCGCCGATGGATCCTGGCTGCCTTCCTTGTCGCCGTTGTCGTCGAGGATCGCGTGCTCGGTGGCCAGCAATCCCTCGCGCTGGTACGCCTGGGCCACCGCGCCTTTCGCGTAGAGAAACGCCTCCAGCACGCTGACGCGCTTGTTCTTGTCGCCGTCGGCCGCCTCGGCGCTCAGCCCCTCGATGAAATGCCCGCCGAAGAGCGTCGCGTACTGCTCAGCGCCGTTCCGCGTGGCCGTCACGATGGTGCGGCCTGAGCCCGACAGCGCCTCGACGAAGGGCCCGCTGGCGCTGGCCGTGTTCACAAAGACGATCTGGCGGCTCTTGAGCTTCGCCAGCAGCGGCGCGAACTCCGCCGGGCCCATGTCGGGCCCGGGCATGTTGAACTTTGCGGTGCCTCCCGCCGCCGTGCCGTGGCCGATCAGCGTGACGAACACTACGTCGTCCGGGCCGGCCTCCGCGGCGAATCGCTCGAGCGCCTTGGTCACTTCCTCTCGGGTGGACCGGCCGCTGACCTTCTTGTCACCCTCAGCGGGGGCGTCGACCAGATACACGAGGCGGCTCGCCTCCACGCCCAGCCGCTCCGCCGAGTCGGCCAGCGCGTTGCCCCAGGCGTGAAACGTCTTGCCGTGGTCGGGATCCCCGGCCAGACCGACGACGATGAGGAGAAATGCGCGTAGCATCAACTCAACCCCCGCCACCGCCGATAACCCCATTCGGCGCTGAGCAAGGTCATCAGGCCGACGAGGATGATCGGCATGTTCCACAGCTCGCGTTCCTCGAGCGCTGTCACGCCCCGGCCCGCGTAGCGGATGTCCTCGGCCAGCTTCGACACGGCGTCCGGCGTGTAGAAGCGTCCGCCGGTCTCTTCCGAGATGCGGCGCAGCGGCGCCGGGTGCATCGTCGGGTCGAAGAACTCGCCCTCGCCGGCCACGGCACGGACGTACGACACGCCGGTGCCGATGGTCTCGGTCCCGCGCGTCGCGTCCACGGTCACCTCGTACGCCCCGGGTTCCGCGCTCACGAAGCTGCCGCGGTACTGGCCGTCGCGATCACCGGTCCACTGCAACGGCACGTTGAGCGACTGGCCGTTCGGCCGGGCCACGTGCGCGACCACCGACGCGTCGTTCACGCCGACGAACGACTTGTCTGCCACGGTGGCCTCGAGCTGCACGGGCTCCCCCGGCTCTACGCGGTCGGTCAACCGCACGTCGACAGCGTCGGGCACGCCGTCCACCATCCAGCGTATCAGCTGCCGCCAGAACTGCTCGTGCGTCTGGTCCTCGAGCGGGATCGTGGCGTGCATCTGCCACTGCCACGAATCCTGCGCGGTGAAGGCGATGGCCTTACCGCGGCCGTATTGATGCGAGGCCAGCACGACGTGCGACCGGCCGCGCTCGTCGACGCCCGTCAACAGTGCCGTGGCCGCGGGCTTGGTGGGCAGCGGCGCGTTGATGCTGGTCAGCTGGGGCAGGTCGGCCCAGCGCGCGGCGGACGCGGCTTCGGTGGCCGCCAGCTGCGTGGCCGCGTGCGTTTGTCCCGCGCGCGTCGGGGCAACCTTCAGGCGCGCCAGCGGCGCCGGCTCCGAGGCGCGGGTACGCGAGTCGATGACGAGTGGCAGCGCGTCGGCCACCGGGGTGCCGCCGAAGCCGCCTTCCCCGAACGAGCGCGCGCCGCCGAGCATCAGCAGGCCCCCGCCCCGGCGGTCCACGAAGTCGGCGATCATCTGCAACTGGTCGCCGCTGAAGGCGCCCGCCTCGATGCTGCCCAGGATCAGCCCGCGATAGCGGAACAGCTCGTCGCGCGTCTTGGGGAACCCGCCGGCCACCTCGTCGGGGTCGCCGTCGATGCGCATGTACTTGTTGTCGGCCGTGCGCTGCAGCGCCACCGTCAGCAGGTTCTTGTCGTCGGCGATGGCGCGTCGCAGGAACTTCATCTCGAAGCGCGGCTCGCCCTCGTAGTACAGAATGCGTTCACGAGCGTCCCGCACGTTGATCAGCGCCTCGCGGGAGTTGTTCTGCGACACGGCCTCGCCCTCGATGGGCGCGACCCGGAACTTGAACAGGCGTGGGCCGGGCTCCGATGCCACCGCCCGCACCCGCACCGACGCGGGCGTGCCGTTCGGCGGCAGTTGCACCTTCTCCGATCCCACGATGCGCCCTTCATCTTCGACGTCCACGGTGACGGTTCGGCCGGCGTAGCCGGTCTGCGTCAGCGTGACGTCCACCATCAGCGAGGCGCCCATCAGGACGTTCCGGGGGGTACTCACGCGGTCCACCTGCAGGTCGCGCGGCAGCGCCTCGGAGCCGACCCCGACGGTGAAGACAGGCAGCTTCTCGGCTTTGAGCCCCAGCAGCGCGTCCGCCAGCGCGGCCTCGCTCGTATCGGCGCCGTCCGACACCACGACGATGCCGGCCACCGGCAGCCCCCGCAGCTCCTCGCGCACGCCGTCCAGCGAGGCGCCGATCCGGGTCTGGGTGCCGTCGAACGACATCTCCTTGGCGGACCCCACGCGGCGGGCCGCCGACGAGAAGCGGAACGTGCGCACCAGGAACCGCTCGGCCAGCGGTTTCAGGGCGGGACTCTCGAGCGTGCCGAACTGGTCGCGGACGTACTGGGCGCGCGGCATCCCCTGCACGTCGGGAATCTGCATGCTGCGCGAGTCGTCGAGCACCACGGCGACGACGTTGCGCTGGTTCACGGCCGCCCGTACGACCAGCGTCGGGCGGAACAGACAGAAGAGCACGAGGCCCAGCGCGGCCACCCGGAGCGTGGTCAGGATCACCTTGTCGCGCAGTGTCCCGTCGGCCACGGTGACCCGGCGATACGTGAAGATCGCCACCGCGGCGACGAGCCCCGCCACCAGCGCCGCCACGAACGACGCACTGGAGACGTCGAAGCGGAACTCTCCCTGCTGAAAGACGACAGGCCGGTACGAAAATAGCGCCTGAAACAGGGCGTCAAACATTGAGGACCCCTCCCAATCCCTGACCCCTGAGGCCCGGAGAGAGGGGCCGATTGTACCGCACGCGGCGGGACGGGGGCGTGCTCCCTAGTTTATTCGGCGGAGCGGCCGCGGCGGCTCAAAAGACAAAGCCCCCAATCAGCACGGCCACCGCGACTCGGCCCACCCATTTGGCCGCGTGTGGACGCGCGTGCTTCAGCCAGTTCCAGTAGGCCGCCATCGCAGCCATGGCGGCCACCAGCGCCAGTACCACGCCCAGGGTGCCCCAGGGGTCCAGCTGGGCGCCGAAGGCGTGGACCAGGCCGTAACTCCACGCCGATCCGTAAATCACACAGAGGTGAATGAAGTAGATGAGCAGGGTTTCCTGCGCAACGGCGCTGAACACGTGCGGAAGCCGCGTCAGGTGACCGCATCCAAGCGCAATCGCGCCCAGGATGAGCAGGCACGCCCCCGCCCGTATGGCCATGTCCACGGGCAGCAGGCTCCGTGCGCCCCCCGCAAAGAGCTCGGTTGGATAAAACGCCATACCGTAGCCGGCGGCCACGATGATGGCGCCGGGCAGGATCAGCGCACGGCGCGTGAAGTCGGCCAGGTTCCGGCCTCCCCATCGCGCGTACAACTGGCCGAGGGCGACGCCGATCAGGATGAAGGCCGACCACGGGAACAGGGGGAAGAGGGGCAGCTCCGGGCCGAAGACCGGTGCGAGGTACGCCCAGATCCCGATCGGCAGCCACGCGCTCCAGTCGACCCCCCACATCAGCGGCGTCAGGGCGACCATCAGCACGGCGAGGCCCAGCGCCACGAACGAGAATGTGCGGCGCTCGGGCACCAGGAGCACCAGGCACTGCACGCCGATGAACGTCACGCCGATCAGCTGCAGGACGTCGGCGGCGAAGAAGCTGCGCCATTGCGGCTCCCGCGCCCAGGGAAGGTCGAACACGCGCCCCGCCGGAAAGTGAAGCATGTAGCCCAGAACGATGAACACCGCGAAGCGCTGGACGCGCTTCCACCATTTCGGGGTCAACGTGGTGTGAGACGTCCAGTGGCGGCCGGTGGCCACGCTGAACGCGAACCCGGACAGCAGCAGGAACAGGCTGGACGTGAGCCCGCGCTGGAACTGCCAGGCGGTGTGCCAGGCGCCCGCCTTGTACATCGGGGCCAGCAGCGCGTCGATCGCGTGGCCGTACAGCATGAACACCACCGCGAGCGCGCGAGCCAGGTCGATGAAGATCACCCGTTGCGCGTGGACGCCGGGGAGACCGGGAGGGGTAGCGGAAGGGGGCACTCTGCCGGATTGGCTCCTCAGTGGGTCATGGCGTGAAGCAGAACATTGATGCCCACCGCATAGCCATCGGGAGAGAACTGGTAGAAGAAACCCGGATCGTCACCTTCCCGCTCCCACGAGTCGGCCACGTCGGTGTTGTGCGTCATCACCACCATGATGCGTCCGTGCTCGTCGCGAATGACGCGGAAGTGCGGCTCGGCGCTGTCGGAACCGCGCTCGGATGTGTCCGCGCCGCGCGTCGATCGCCAGAACGCGATATTCGTGATCTGCGGAACCTTCGTGACCGTGAACTGCGACTTGAAGATCGGATCGTCCAGGGGCACGTCCTGCACCGGAAACTCCGTGGGCGGCAGCACCGCGGCCAGCTGGCGGGTCCAATGCTCCCAGGCCTCGGTGCCCCAGAAGTCGTCGACCCACAGGAAGCCGCCCTTGAGCAGATAGTCGCGGAGCCGCTCCGCCTCGTGGAGTTCGAGGCCCACCGTGCCTACGTCGGACGCGATCGTGAATGGGCACTGATACAGGGCCTCGTCGGTCAGGCGGACCACATAGTGGTTGGGCTCGCGACCGGCCAGGCCGCGGCTGACCGGCGTCTTGGTCAGCTCCGACAGACGGATGGTGAGGTTGATCTCGCCGTACGGGTAATCGGTGCGCCACCCGCCGCCCGATGGCTCACTGCGTACCGACGTGTACATGATGCGGCAGACCACGAAGTTGCGGTCGGGAAAGGATGCCGGGGCGAGCCGGGCGGGCGCGTTGAAGAAGTTGCGCCCGCCTCGAAACTGCGCGAGGGCGGCAGCCGAACAAGCCATCAAGATCCCGCTGGCGGCCGCGAGCATCAGCAGAATACTAGCGAGGCTCCGCCTCGCTAGGGCAGTGTTTGATTGCCCCGCCTTTGGCGGGGCGTAGAAAACTTGACTCATTTGGTTGGAAATCGGAGAGTCAAGTTTTCTAGGACGACGCTCGGAGCCTCCCACCTTGCGGCGAGTATAGCCCCCCGCCCGTGACGAACCGCAGGGCGGGCGGCCGCACGCAGCCCTCTTACTTCAAGGGCGAGTAGTCGGTGGGCTCCATGTAGACGGCTTCGATCTTCACCGGGCCCACGCCCGATTCCTTCGCCACGGCCGCCCATTCCTGGTCCGCGCGAAACGCATCCCAGCTCTTCTTCGCGGCTTCGCGGCTGGCGTGCCCCAACATGTAGATCATGGTGGTCCCCGACGCCGGCTGGTCCATGGGCTTGCCGTACCAGACCTGGGTCATGCCGTGACGCTGGAAGAACTTGCCCGTGTGGTTGCGGAACCGCGCGTGCAGCAGGTCCAGCTTGGCGCTGTCGGGCACCACGTAGGTGCGCAGCTCGAATACGCGCGGCCCCTGCGCCGATACCACCTGCGCGGCGGGGAACAGATCACGTGCCGCAAATCCGGCCGCGAACGCCAGCATCAGCACCAGACCCGCGATTGCTTTCTTCATGACTGCTCCTCGTTAGTCGTTAGTCGTTAGTCGTTGGTCGTTGGTCGTTGGTCGTTGTATCAGAGGTTTGGCGGCAGTGCCACCGCGGCGTCCTTGCCGACCACCGTCGTCCACTCGCGCACGCGCCATGCCGTCACCAGACCGTTCTGGACGTACGGATCCTCGCGCGCGAAGGCTTCGGCCGCGGCCGGCGAGTCTCCCTGGAAGAGCAGGGCCACGGCGTCGGGCGGGTTGCCGAGCGCGCCGCCCAGCACGAGTTCGCCCCGCGCCACCGCGGCTCGTGCCAGGCCGATATGCGCCGCGCGCAGCGGCGCGCGCCGCGTCACGTAGTCGCTCACGACGTCGTAGGTCAGCAAATAGTGCAACGTGTCCTCAGCTCGTGCGCCGCAGAATGCGCGGCGCGTCCGGCATGTGCCGGGCGCCGATTATAGTCATTGGTGCCCTGAGCGCGCGAATGCTACCGTTGCCGCTCTCGTAATCTCCGGGCACGAAGTTGGCAAAGGCGGCAGGACGATGCCGCCCCGGTCGATGCAGAGTCGTCTGACGTTGCTGGAGCAAAGAGTGTCACAGCTCGAAACCGCGACTATCCCTTCCTTGCGAGAGGAAATGCGCGACGGCTTCGAAGCCGTCGAACGCCGGTTCGATGTCTTGGAACAGCGCATGGAGCAGGGGTTCGAGGAAACTCGGCGTCACGCGCGCGTTCTCTACGAAGACCTGGTGAGCCGGATCGCAACGATTGGCGAAGGTGGCCCTGCGCCAACGCGCCGCGCGCGCCGCAAGGCCTGACTCGGCCTTTTGCCTTTTGCTCTCGCCGAGTTCCGCGCCGCCCTCCGTGTCGAGCTTGTCGAGCGGACGCCATATTAGACGTTAAGCTAGCTGGAAAAGGGAGAGGGCTTCATGCAGCGACAGCAGCTTCTGTTCGCGGCGCTCGTCACCACGCTGGCCGCTGCGTGTTCGTCGGGTTCCGAGCCGCCCGCGACGAGCGCACCTGCAAACACGCCACCCCAGGCCGAGCGCAAGTACCTGCTGGAATCGGTGGACGACGCGGCCGTCGTCCAGCTGTACGCCGACGGATTCGAATCGCTGCCGCTGCGCGAGAAGACCCTGATCTACCACTTGTATCAGGCGGCCCTGGCCGGCCGCGACATCTTCATCGACCAGAAACACCGCCACGCGCTCGAGATGCGCGCGCTGCTCGAGGCCGTGATGCTGCAGCCACAGGCCGTGGACCCGGCGACCCGGACCGAAATCGAGCGCTACACGAAGCTGTTCTGGATCAACAACGGGCCGTACAACAACCTGACGGCTCGCAAGTTCGTGCTCAAGACCACGCCCGCGGCGTTCACGGCGGCGGTAAAAGCCGCCGTCCAGGCGGGCGCCACGGTGGCCACGCCATCCGGCGAGTCCCTGGACGCGATGCTGACCCGGCTGGAGCCCATGTTCTTCGATGCGGCGTTCGAGTCCATCGTGACGAACAAGGCGCCGGGACCCGGCAGGGACATCCTCCTCGACAGCGCGAACAACCTCTATTCGGGCGTGTCGTTCAAGGAAGCCGAAGCGTTCAAGAAAGCGGGCCTCGAGAAGAACGGGCTCAACTCGCGGCTGGTGAAGCAGAACGGCAAGCTGGTGGAAGAGGTCTACAAGGTGGGCGGGCGCTATTCCAAGGAGATCACCGCGATCGTCTCCCACCTCGAAGCGGCGATTCCCTTTGCGCCAGAATTCACGGCCAACGCGCTACGCGCGCTGATCCAGTGGTACCGCACGGGCGACGACGCCGACCGCGCGAAGTACGACATCGCGTGGGTGGCCGACAAGGACTCTCCCATCGACGTCATCAACGGGTTCATCGAGGTGTATCTGGATGCGCGCGGCGTGAAAGGCGGGTGGGAAGCGCTGGTCTTCGTCGTCAACCGGGAGAAGACCGAGCGCATCCGCAAGTTCGCCGACAACGCCCAGTGGTTCGAGAACGCGATGCCCTTCGATGCCAAGTACCGGAAGGCCAACGTGAAGGGCATCATCGCCAACGCCATCGACGTCGTGGTGGAGACGGGCGATTCGGGCCCCGTCACCCCGGTCGGCATCAACCTTCCCAACGACCAGCGGATCCGGGAAGAGTTCGGCAGCAAGTCGGTGTCGCTGAGCAACGTCAACGAGGCCTACGACAAGTCCTCGTCGGGCGCGATGCGCACGGAGTTCTCGTGGACGCCGGAGGAGTCCGAGCGCAGCGCCAGACTCGGCACGATCTCGGGCGAGCTGCACACCGATATGCACGAGGTGATCGGTCACGCCTCGGGCCAGCAGGCGCCCGGGTTCCGCGGCACGCCGCAGACGGCGATCAAGGAACACTTCTCCGCTCTCGAAGAAGGACGCGCGGACCTGATCGCGTTGTACTTCATCGCCGATCCGAAGCTGGCGGAGCTGGGCATCGTGCCCGCCGCCGACCAGGAGGCCATGGCGAGAACGGAGTACGAGGCCTACACGCGCAACGCCATCGTGCAGCTGCGCCGCGTGCGCGAAGGCTCGCAGATCGAAGAAGACCACATGCGCAACCGCCAGATGGTGGTGCGGTGGCTGCTGGCCAACACCAAGGCCATCGCGGTCCGGCAGCGCGACGGGAAGACGTTCTACGAGATGGTGGACGCGAAGGCGTTCCGGGACGGCGTGGGCCGGCTGCTCGCCGAGGTGCAGCGGATCAAGTCGGAGGGCGACTATGCCGCCGCGGCCAAGCTGTTCGGCGATCACGGCATCCACTTCGATCCGAAGCTGCGGGACGAGGTGGTGAAGCGTGTGGACGCGCTGAAGCTGCCGTCTTATACCGGGTTCGTGATGCCGAAGCTGACGGCGGTCCGCGACGCGGCGGGCGCGATCACGAACGTGACGATCTCCTATCCGCAGGACCTGACTGCGCAGATGCTCGAGTACTCGGGGGCGCGGAAATAGTCCGCCCCCGAGAATTCACAAGTCACAATTCACAAGTCACAAAGCCGGTCCGGAACTGCAGTTTGTGAATTGTGAATTGTGCATTGTGCATTTACCTCGCCGGCAGCCGGTGTGCGTTCTCGATGTGCGGGGGCTCGATGCTGTCGGCGGGCGTGAAGCCGAACACGGCTCCGTAGAACGATAGCTCGGCTTCGAGGCTCCGGATGATGGTCTCCGCGCGCCGGAAACCGTGCTGCTCGCCCTCGAACGCGAGATACGCCACCGGCAGGCCCTTCGCGCGCAGCGCCTCGGCCATCATCTCCGACTGGTTTGGCGGCACCACCTTGTCCTCGAGGCCCTGAAACAGGATCAACGGGCACGACAGCCGGTCCACCGCATGGATCGGCGACCGCCGGCGGTATTCGTCGCGCATCGCCGGGTAGGGCCCGATCAGGATGTCGAGGCATCGCGCCTCGAACTTGTGCGAGTCGGTCATCAGCGCTTCCAGGTCGCTGACGCCGTAGTAGCTGGCGCCCGCCGCGAACGCCTCCGGGTGCTGGGTCAGCGCCGCCAGCACCGTGTATCCCCCGGCGCTGCCGCCGCGGATGGCCAGCCGGCGCCCATCGGCCTGGCCGGCCGCCACGAGGTGGCGCGCCGCGTGGATGAGATCCGACACGTCCACGATGCCCCACTGGCCGTTCAGTCGGCGCCGGTACTCGCGCCCGAACCCGGTGCTGCCGCCGTAGTTCACGTCCACGACGGCGAACCCGCGCGTGGTCCAGAACTGGATCTTGAGATCGAAGCTGGGATCGGCGGCGGCAATCGGCCCGCCGTGGCCGATCACGATGAGCGGGGGGCGCTCTGTGGCGCTCGCGTGATACGTCGCGTTGCGCGGGGGGTAGTAGAACGCGTAAGCCGCGGCCCTACCTCCCTCCGCAGGGCCGGGGCCGGCTGTCGAAAACTCGATCGGCTCGGCCACCGACACCGACTCGGGCTCGAGCGAAACGTCTGACGCGCGCTTCAAAGTGCGGGGCTCTCCGCCATCGAGCGGCACGGCCATCACGGCGTCGGCGGCGCGACTCTGTCCTGCCACGAGCACCACCTGCGACGGCGACGCCGCCAGCCATTCATCCGGCTGCAGATCCGGCGCGATCGGCGTGAGCGAGCCTGACGCCGCGTCCACAAGGCCCAGGTGCCATCGACCATTCCTGGTAAACGACACGACCAGACGATCGGCGCCGGCGCTGGCCCATGTGGCCGTGCCCAGGATCCACTGCGGCCGCCCGAACTCCGTGTCAGACGGCGGCGTACGCAGCAGCGGCGAGACGGCTGCGAAGGGTGCCACAGCGCGGTACAGCCGCCACCAGCCGTCGCGATCGCTGGCAAACAGCAGCGAGCCGTCCGGGAGCCATCCCGGCTGGTAGATCGACTCCTCTGCTCCGCCCGCTACGAGCGTGGCTGGGCCAAGGCCGCTCTCGCTGCCGATGTGGGCGACCCACAGCTCGGTGCCGTCCCACGGCATGCGCGGGTGACGCCACGACAGCCAGCACAGGCTCTTGCCATCGGGACTGATGCGCGGGGTCGAGTAGAAGTCTTCGCCCGAGGCCAGCACGTGCGTGGCGCCGCCGTCGAGCGGGATGCCGACGAGTGTGGTGACGGCCTCGCGTCCGGCCACGGTGTGGTCCTCCCGGATGCAGATCAGCCGCCCGCGCACGCGATCCAGCGTGAAGTCGCCGTAGCAGAATGCACCTTCGGGCGTGAGCGGCGCGGGCGCCGCGCCATCCTCGAGGTCCAGGGCATAGACGCGCTGATCGCCGAAGTTGACGAAGTACAACCGCCGGCCGTCGGCCAGGTAGGCGCCGCCACCGTACTCGTGCACGCGTGAGCGCGTGTTGAAGCCGGCCGGCGTCACGTCGTGCGTCGTGCCGTCTCCCGCGCGCCGCACCAGCACGTTGCGCCCGGCTTCATGCGGCCGGCCTTCGATCCAGTAGACGGCGTCGCCGTCCAGCGCGACGCTGCTGAGACGGACGCCCTGCGCCGCCACGAGCGCGGCGGTTATTGGCGATTGCCAGGTGCCGTAGGGTTGTTCCACGAGTCCACTTTAACGGGCTCCGGGCTCCAGGCTCCAGGCTCCAGTAGAATCGCGGCGGAGGCGAATCATGCGAACAATCACGATCGTGGGACTGTTGGTGGCGGCCGCGGTCACCGTTGCCGCGGGCCAGGGGCGTGACGCCGATCGCTACCCCGCCGCCACGGGCGGCGACATCCTGATCACGCCGGTCCTGCATGCCAGCGTGCAGGTCGAGTATCGCGACACGGTCGTGCACGTGGATCCGTGGAGCATGGCGGACCTCGCGCGCCTGAAAAAGGCCAGCCTGATCCTCGTCACCGACGATCCGGGGCATCACCTCGACGCGAAGGCCATCGCGTTCCTGCGGCGCCCGGGTGCGCCGGTCGTGGTGACGAAGAACGCGCAGGCGGGTTTCGCGGAGGGCGTGCCGCTGGCCAATGGCCAGTCCACCACGCTCGCCGGCGTGCGCGTGGAGTCCACGGCGGCCTACGACCTCACGCCCGGCGCGCCCGAGCATCCCAAGGGCGAAGCCAGCGGGTACCTGATCACGCTTGGCGGGCGGCGCCTCCTCTTCGCCGGCGTCACCGAGTGCGTGCCGGAGCTGCTGGCGCTCAAGGACATCGACGTGGCGTTCCTGCCGATGAACATCCCGCCACGGCGCATGACGCCGGCGGCGGCGGCCGAATGCGTCAAGCGGCTCCGGCCGAAGGTCGTGTACCTCCAGCACTACGACAACGGCACCGTGGCGCGAATCACGAAGGCCACGGCATCGGGTGAGTGGCTGACCGCGCCCACCGTGGCCGACAGCCTGGAGGCGTTCAGGAACGCGTTGGCGGGCTCCGGTGTGGAGGTCCGGCTGCCGGACTGGTACGTGGTGCCGGCGAAGTAGAAGCCCTCTACGAAGTAGGGGCTACCCCTACGTAGCTCCCCTACGAAGTAGGGGCGCTCTCCACGACGCGAACCGCGTAATAGTCCCCATGCCGCTCGACCGTGAGCGGCGCGCCGTAGACGGCAGCCAGGCGCTCGGATGTCAGCGCCTCCGCCGGGGTGCCGTCGAACGCCACGCGTCCACGCTGCAGCAGTACCACGCGGCGGATCTCGGGAATCACCTCTTCCACGTGGTGCGTCACGATCAGGATCGTCGTACCCTCGCGCGCGAGCCGCCGCACGGATTCCAGGAACTGGTGCCGGGCCACGAAGTCCAGCCCCGTCGTCGGCTCGTCGAGCACCAGCACCTCGGGCTTCGTGACGAGCGCGCGCGCGATCAGCACACGGCGGCGCTCGCCCGTGGACATCTCGGTCAGCGGCTTGTCCGCCAGGTGCACCGCCTCCACGCGCGCCAGGGCCGCGTGTCCCTGGGCGCGCATCGCCGGCGTGACGTCCTGGTGCGAGAACACGCCGTGGCTGCCCAGCAGGCCCGATGTGGCGGCGTCGAGACCCGACACGCGCCCGCCCCAGCTGCTCATGCCGAAGGTGGCGTCCAGGTCCCCCGTCACCACGCCCATCCGGCGCCGCAGGTCCTCGACGTCGGTCCGGTCGTCGCCGAAGATGCGCAGCGCCGGCCGGGTATCCCCCGCGGATGTCCGGGGGCGGTCGTCCAGCGTGAGCACGCGCATCAGCGTCGTCTTGCCGGCGCCGTTCGGCCCCAGGATCGCCGTGTGCTCGCCTCGATGAATCCGGAGCGTCAGCCCGTCGAGCGCGCGGGTGCGCCCGCGCAGCACCGTGGCGTCGATGAATTCCAGGACGGGCTCGGTCAGCTGGCCGCCTCCTGTCAGGCGTCCACGAACGTCGTCACGCGGCGGCGCGTGCGCTCCCTGAGCGAGCACTCACGCAGCGTATCGGCGAGCTGATCCAGCTGCGGCACGCCCTTGAGCATCACCGTCGGGAAATGGGGATCGCTCGACCGCAGGTGCAGCACCGACTGGTTGATCATCCGCATGCCGAGCGGTCTGTGCAGGTCGAAGTGGTCGATCCGGAACAGCTCCACGTTGTCCTTGATCGTGGAGAAGAGGCCGTGCTCGATCTGGATGCGCTGTGTGGTGATGCGGTAATGCAGCGACAGGCTGCGCACCCAGTAGACCAGGTAGGCGATGCCGAGGGTGATGCCGACGATCACCCACTCCCCTGCGCTGGTGATGGGCGTGGGCCGCCCGACGAACAGCTCGCGCTCCTCCTCGGCCTCCCTGGCGCTTTCGAAGGTCTGGAGGTCGGTGTTGCAGAACCGGCACTTGATGGCAGCGGCCTTGATGGTTTCGCCGCATGCCGGACACGCTTTGGTTTCCGCCTCTTCGCTCACGGGTCGCTCCCGCCCGCGCGCACGCGCGGGCAATCAAACACTGCACAAGCGAGGCCCCCTCCAGAGCTGAAGCAGGGCCTCGCTTGTTGAGGTGCCTCAGTGCCTCAGTATAGTAAGGCCCCCGCGTACAATGCTGGCTAGCCGAGGTCCTGCATGCACATCGATCGCTACGTGAAAATCATCCTGACCGTCATCGCCGTTGAGCTGCTGTGGATAGGTCTGAAGGACGGCGCCACGCCGGTCGTCGCACAGGCTCAGCGGGCGCCCACACCCGTGGTCATTACCGGCATCGAGCTGTCGGGCCCGGAGGCCGGCTTCCTGCCGGTGGCCGTGGTGGGCAGCTACCGCCGCATTCCGGCTGCGTCCCGCGACGCCGTGGATCGGCTGACCACCGAGGTCACGGCCGACCGGGCAATCAGGGTCGAGACCGAACGGCCGCTCGACGTGACCGTGCAGGGCACGGTCCGCGTGACGGCGGAGCGCCCGTTGCGGGTCGAGAGCGTGCCCTACGCACCGTCGAAGGGCCCCGGCGAATAGGGGTCGTTCAGCCGACCGACGGCATTACGGGGAGAGGGCCGGCCGTCCGGTTTTCCCCCGTTAAAATCGAGGCATGCCCTTCAAGGCCCTGATGTCCTGGCTCGGCGTGCAGGAAGCGGCGGCGCCGGAACACACGCCGCTCCACGACCTGATCGACTCGCTCGATCGCCTGGAACCCAGCCGCGCACGTCACCTGGCGCGCTTCGCCTACCTGCTGGGACGCGTCGCGCTGGCGGATCGCCACGCGAGCGAGGAGGAAGTGCGGGCGATGGAGGCGCTGGTCATCGAGCAGGCACAGCTCACGCCGGAACAGGCCACCGTCGTCGTGGGTCTCGCCAAGACCAGCAACCTGCTCTTCGGCGGCACGGCCGACTACGACGTCGCGCGCGAATTCGCCGAATCCACCGGATACGAGGAGAAGCTGGGGCTGGCGCGGTGCCTGTTCATGGTGGCGTCGAGCGACCAGGCGATCTCGCTGTCGGAGGAAAGCGAGATTCACCGCATCGTGAACCAGCTCAAGATCCTGCCGCAGGACCTGGTGAAGCTGCGGGTGATGCACGGCCGCTTCCTGCCCGGCCGGGGAAAGGCTCCGGAACCGTCGGCCCAGTAGCCCGCACCGGCTCTGCCGTTAATTCGTTCGTCCGGTCGCGCCGATAGCTGGAAGTGACCAGCGGAGTTCAGGTGCACACAATTTCACGAACCGGGCAAACACGGACAGAGTTGGACCGCGGCGGCGAACGGGCCCGCCCCGACCACGCGCCATGCAACTGATTAGCCGGCGCGACGCGGGCCTGGCCAGTTCACTGGTCATCGGCACCTTCGTTCTGTTCAACCGGCCCCTCCAGGACCTGTTCGAGCTGGCCGACAGCGTGGAAAGCACCTACGACGTGGCGCTGGTACCGGCGCTCACGGTGCTGTCGGTGACGCTCGCGTTTCATCAGTACAAGCGACGGCGCGAGCTCGCGGAGGAGGCTCGTCAATCGCTCGTCAGAACCGAGGAGGCCGAGCGTCTCCTGAGGCTCGGCCGCGCCCTGGCCGAATCGCTCGACCGCGAGGGGATCCGACAGACGCTCCACCAGCTCCTGCCGACCTTCTGCGGCGACCGCAAGTACTGGGTGCTGCGCTGGCAGGACCAGCAGTGGCTCGAATTCCTGGGAGACGCGACGGCCGATTCATTCGAGACCGCGGAGCCGGCGTCCGAGCGACTGACGCGGGCGGATTCGATTGGCCTGCCCGCCGCGCGAACGGGCCTGCTCATCGGTGACGACGTCTGCTTTGCCCTGGCGGTCGGCGACCGGACGATTGGCGTCCTCGGAGTAAGCAACCAGCCTGCCTTGAGCACGTCGGAGAAAAGCGCGTTGGCCGCAGTGGGGGCGTTCGTGGCGTTGGCGCTGCGCAATCTCGACGTGCTGGACGAGAGCCGGCGCCGCGCCATCAAGGACCCGCTGACAGGCTGCGTCACGCGCGCCTACGGACTCGAACGCCTCCACGGCGAGCTTCGCAGAGGGAACCGAACCGGTCGCCCGGTGTCAATCCTGCTGTTCGACATCGACGACTTCAAGACCGTCAACGACACGGCCGGACACCTGTGCGGCGACATGGTGCTCGAGAGCGTCGGGCGTGTCGTCGCGCGCGTGGTGCGTGCCAGCGACGTGTGCTGCCGTATCGGCGGGGACGAGTTCCTCGTCGTGCTTCCCGACACGCCGTCACAGGGCGCGACGAAGGTCGCGGAGAAGGTTCGAGAGCAGATCGCCAGCCTCCGGCTCGATCACTCCGGCCCTCAGGCCGTGTCGGTCAGCGTCGGCTACACCACGTCAGAGCACGGCGAGACGGACGGCCTCGCGCTGGTGCGGCGGGCCGACCGGGCGCTGTACAGGGCAAAACGAGAAGGCCGCAACCGCACCTGCTGCGCCGGCATCGAGGCCGACGAATCGACCGAGCACAGCGTCGGGGTGCTCGCGAGCTAAGGTCCCCTACTTCGTCGGCACGAGGCGCTTCAGCTCTTCATGCCAGTTGAGGACGATCTGGATCTCCTGCGTCTCTGATGACGGGTTGAGATCCCGACGCTGCGTCTATTCGTCAGGAAGGCGGCACCATCCGGCGTGATGTCGTAGGATCTTGAGCCGAGACTGAGGACCGTCGGTAGTCCCGCCGCGATCGCGGGCACAGGATTGCCGATCGAGAAACTCGGCGTGGTGTTGATGCTGACCACGACCTGCTGGTTCCCGCTGACTCGGTACGAGAGCCCCTTGCCGTCGGGCAGCCAGACGGGATGATGTCCGTTCCCGGTCGTGATCTGATACTTGGCGCCCGTGGCGGGGGACGGCTCGACATACACGTTGGCCAGATTGCCGGTCCGCAGCGTATAGGCCAGCCATCGCGCATCGGGCGAAAACTCGGAATTGAAGGGAGCCGTTGACCGTACGTCGCCAAACGGAACCGCCTTCTTTTCCGACATCGAGAACGTCCACAACGACACGCTCGGGCCTGCCACCGCACTGAACGAGAATCCCTGGTCCCTTGCCGACCACGATTCCGGAATGTGTGCCGTCCCCTTGTCTGGTGTCGTGAGGCGCTCCGCGGTGCCAGTGCCGTCGGCTCGTTGCCAATAGAGGCCAGGATCGCCTTCTCGATCCGACTGAAACACCACTCGCTGGCCGTCGCCTGACCAGATCGGAAAGCGGTTGCCTCCCCCGAACGTGAGCCGCCGAGGCGCACTCGTACGGGACAGGTCATATATCCAGACGATCGCTTCTTTGCCGTCGTCGGTACCAAACGCCAGCTCTCGGCCATCCGGTGAGACACGAAGGGACGAATAGACGTTCGGTGGCAATGGCACCTGCTCGACGCCGCCCTTGCGATTCATCCGCACGATTTCACGCAGAGCAACCGACGCCGGAGCCGGGCCGGGGACGAACACGAGCGAACCGCTGCCGGAGACACTGTAACTGTGCGGACGTGTTTCCGAATACTCCTCGCCTGATGCCGTCAACGACCGGCACGGCGCGACCGCTGACTTGGAGCCGCCGCTCGTCGAACGGCGCCGCAAACAGTATCCCGCCCACTACGTACACAATGTGCCCGGTGGAGAGATAACGGGCGTGGCTGCCGCTTTCGACGACGGTCTTTCGTTCGCCCGATCCCAGCGTTTGCACGACGATGCGGGCCGTGTCCCATTGCTCGGTTCCCGCCCCCTGGTAGCCCCTGCCGCAAGCGGTAAAGAGCACGGCCCGGTTCCCAGGGAGCATTTGCGGTGAGGCCGCCAGCTCAGTGCTCTCGACGCGGACGATCTGTTCCGGCATGCCGCCGTTGGCGGAGACGCGCATGATTCCTCGAGGGCCCGCACCGTACACGATCTCGTCCGCGCTCCAACTCATGCCCCACAGCCCGTCGCTTCGACAGAGCGTCACGGCCGTTCCGCCTCCGATGGCAATCCTCTTGATCGTCCCCTGGTCCCAATAGGCAATGGACCGCCCATCCGGCGAGAAGACGGGACTGCTGACCCCGTTAAAGGTAACCGCGGGGCTACTCGGTTCCCTGGATGGGTCTCGCTTCCAACTCGGACAGTGACCGGAGGAACAGCCGCTGATTCGCCGACGTAGACGATTTGAGTGCCGTCAAGAGAGATTGCAACCGCCTGGCTATCAGTTGTGAACTGTTGTCCTTCCGGCAGAACCAAACGCGATCGCGTCACCAGCGGCGGAGCCGAGGGCTTGATCGCCCACGCCACCGCGCCAGCGATCGCGGCAACGGCGCCCGCGGCGACGAGCGCCAGCAGCGTGCGCATCCAGAGCGGGCGCGAGGCCACCAGGCGCCGAGCGGGATCGACGGGCAACTTCCCGCAGTTCCTCGATCAGGAAAACGGCGGTGGAGATGTCGGCCATTCGCCGTTTCCGGTCCTTTTCCAGACACCGCCTCACGAGTCTGCGAATGACGGGCGGAGTCGCTTCCGGTATCGCCGTCCAGTCCGGGTCGAGGCGCGCGACCGCGCCCAACACATCCACGATGTGCTCACCGTCGAAGGCCCGTTTTCCGGTGAGCATCTCGTACAGCACGCAACCGAACGCCCAGATGTCGGCGCGCTTGTCCACCGCCTTGCCGCGCGCCTGCTCCGGCGCCATGTAGGACGCAGTGCCGAGAATCATCCCCACCTGCGTCATCGCGGGCGTCGTGATCGTGGGTAACAGCGACACACTCGCCGATGAACCCGCTGCCGGCTCCATGGCCTTCGCCAGCCCGAAGTCGAGCACTTTCACCGTGCCGTCCGGCCGGACCTTGATGTTCGCGGGTTTGAGATCGCGGTGGATGACGCCCTGCTCGTGCGCGGCTTCAAGCGCCTCCGCGATTTGCCTGGCAATGGGCAGCGCTTCGTCGACAGGGATGGCACCGTGCGCGATACGCTGGGAGAGATCGTCACCTTCGACGAGTTCCATCACGAGGGCGTGTATGCCACCGGACTTCTCGAACCCGTAGATCGCCGCGATGTGGGGATGATTCAGCGACGCGAGCGTCTTCGCCTCGCGCTCGAAACGAGCCAGGCGTTCGGGATCAGCCGCGAACGCGTCGGGCAGGATCTTGATCGCGACCTGGCGGCCGAGCGTCGTGTCCGTCGCACGGCAGACTTGCCCCATGCCGCCCTCGCCAATGGGCGCGCCGATTTCGTACACGCCGAGACGGGTGCCGGGAGTGAGGGCCAAAGGTAACGATTATATGCGTCGCATCAGGCGAACCAGATCGCGTGCGTCTCGTACTTCCTCGATCCGATTGACGCGCGAGATCACGGCGTCGGCGCGGGCCGCGCCGATCACCGGCGACATCAGGTCGCGCGCCTTCGCGGCCACGGCCTCGGCGGTGAGCGGATTCTCCTTGGTGCCCGGCGGGTGGCGCGTGAAGTGGCGCACCACGCGGCCGTCGGCGAGCGTGGCTTCCACGGCGCCGCTGCGCGGCGCCGCCGGATCCACCAGCGCGCGGTCGCCCACCAGCTGCACTTTGGCCCTCAGGGCGAGCACCCGCGGGTCCTTCATGCGCTCCCGCGAGTGGCTCATCTCGAACGACACGGTGCCGTCGATCAGCGCCACCGCCACCAGGTGCTGGAGGTTCACGTCCGGCATCGCGTTGCCGTCCACGATGCGCGCGCCATCTTCCGGCAACCGGACCACGATCTTCGCGACAGTGTCGGGCGTCAGCATGTGCTCGCGGCGCAGCGCCAGCAGCGCGTCGAGCGCCGACTGGATCGGATACCCGACCGAGAACACCTTGATCGCGCTTTCGGACACGTAGAAGCGCGTGCCCAGGTCCTTCACCATCTCCTCGGGCCGCGGCTGGGACGAGAGCGCCAGGATCATGTTGTGCTCGCCGTCCAGCACCTCGGCCACGCCGGTGAACCCGGAGTGCACCATCGTGGCGGCGGCCACGCCGTTCCGCGCGCCCATGCCCGCGAAGTCGAACGCCTTCTCGATGTGGTCCTCGTCGCGCGTCCAGCTCCAGAGTCCGGACACCTGCTGCGCGCCGTACGAGAGCGCGAACCGCATGCCGCGCTCGTCGAACCTGGCCATCGACGCGGCGGCGGCCGTGGCGCCGAACGTGGCGCTGGTGCCCTCGGCGCTGCGATGCGTGGCCCGCACGTGGTCGGGGCCCAGCGCCATCAGGAAACGGCAGCACACGTCGTAGCCGAGCACCACGGCGCGGAGGAACTCGGTGCCGGACCGGCGATCCTTCTCGGCCATGGCGAGCGCGGCCGGCACGACGGCACTGCCGGGATGCGCCTTGGTCACGGGCTCGAAGTCGTCGGTCTCGTCCGCGTGGGCGAACATGCCGTTGGCCAGAGCGGCGTTGACGGCGGTTGTCCGCAGGTTCGTGGTCAGCACTGAGGCCTCGGCCGTGCCGCCCTGCGAACGGACGTAGCGAATCGCCGCGTGGCCCGGCGGCAGCTCGGCGCCAGACACCATCGCCGCGAACGTATCGAGTATCCGCTGCTTGGCGTCCCGCACCACCTGTGCGGGCAGGTCACGGTCGCGGGCCGAGACCATGTAGCGGGCGAGCCGGCCCGTCACGTCGGCCGAGGCACCGGCCCCACGCGTGTCGGCCGGAGCCTGAGAAAAGCCGTCCCCTCCGCGCGCCGCGAACAGATCCCGGGCCGCACCCGCGACGGGCAGTGCCGCCGCACCGCCTGCGTGGCGAAGCAGACGCCGGCGGCTCAGAGGCGCCACGCTATTTGCCTGCGGCCGCGGCGCGTTCGTCGGCGCGCGAGCCCGACAGGATGTTGCGCATGGCGTTGTTCCCCTCGTGGCACGCGTACTCGAACAGCTGGTACTCGGAATCGCGCTTCAGCGGGAACGCGACCTTCCAGGGCTGCATCCAGGTGCTGGGGTCGTTGACGGTCACCTCGTATTGCAGCACATCGGCGCTGAGCGGCGTAAACCGCTCGATCAGCTCGAGCGCGTCGCTGGGCATCAACATCATGCCGTTGCCCTGCATGCCGGTGCGCCCGTTCAGGTGTGTCGTGCGCACCACCAGCGTGTTGCCCTCGAAGCGCCCGCGCGATTCGCCCATGTAGGACTTGACGTGCCCTGGCACCGTAGCGCGGCCGTCGAGCGGGATGACACGCGTCTCGTGGATCATCTCGTTGCGGAACACCACGTAGCCAGGCGACTGGATGATCTGGTTGCCGTTGTTGTAGACGACCGGCATCATCGACCCCACCACGCCGCGAGAGATGCAGCGGTCATAGGGCCCCAGCTCGCTGGCGTTGTTCCAGCCCGTCTGCTTCATGTAGGTGCCGCCGCTGCCCCTCTGCCGTTGCTTGCCCTCCGCCGTCATCGCCGGCATGCGGCCGTTGGCGGGCTCGACGATGAGCGACGACTGGCGCGACGGCACGCCGCGCTCGAGCCAGTGCGGGGGCGGTGAGGTCACTCCGCCCACGTCGCCCAACGCGACGATCTCGGCCGGCGGCTTCTCGAGGTCGAACTCCAGGACGTCCAACTCGGCCTGCTTCGCGGCCTGGGCTTCTCGCTCCTTCAGTTCCTGGTCCGTCAGGTACAGGCGCGTGCCAAACCGCTCGGGCCGCTCGAACGGGACCCCGACACTGTCTGTCCCGGGCCAGATACCCTGCAGGTCCGGGTCGCCCCACGGCGTTCTGGGAGGCGAATACGGCGCCTGGCCCACCAACACGGCGGCTGACATCATCACAGTAAGCGCCGCCACGACAGCCCGAACAGCCTTCGAACTCATCTCTGCCTCCCGCCGGCGCGCAGCCACATCCGCGCCCGTCAGCCAACGATTCTACGTCCGTGAGCCCCCGCCCGAAGGGCGGGCCAAGCAGACACTGCCCACAGCCTCGCGAGGAAAGCGTCAGAGGCTGTGGCAAGATCGGCGCGTCATGAAACACATCCTTGCAGCGCTCGCAGTCCTTTCGCCGCTGTCGCTCCTCGCTGCCGGCAATGCGCCGAATCACCCGACGGGCACAACGGGGCTGTTCCTGGTCGACAAACTTGGCGCGCACGTCCGCTTCCTCGACCCGGCGACGCTGATGGAACGGTCGAGCCTGAAGCTCCCAGCCAACCCGCACGACTTCGTGTTCTCGCCCGATCACCGGTTCGCGTACGTGCCGATTTACGGCTCCGGCGTCTACAACAAGAACCCCGACCCGCAGCATCACCTGTACGTGATCGACGTGGTCAAGCGAGCCGTGGCGCGGGTGATCAATCTCTCACCCTACAAGGCACCGCACGGCATCCAGATTGCGCCCGACGGCACGCTATGGGTGACGGCCGAACTGGACCGGAAGATCGTGCATGTGGATCCCGTGCGCGGCCGCGTCATCGAGGCTCTCGACACCGAAGGATCCGCTCATTGGATCGCCATCCTGCCCGACGGCAGCAAGATGTATGTGGCCAACAAGGCCGACCGGCTGTTCGTGAGCGTGGTGGATTTGAAGACCAAGCAGATTGTCGCCCGGGTGCCCATGCCCAAGGGCACACAGGGCATCGCGGCCTCACCCGACGGACGAGCGGTGATCGCGATGGACCTGGCGGCGCCCGAGTTCGCCGTCATCGATCCCAAGACCGATCAGGTCGTGGAGCGCATCAAGCTCCAGGGCCAGCCGGAGGCTGCCTACAAGGCGTATTACTCCCCAGACGGCAAATGGCTCCTGACGATGGCGGGGTCGATGATCACCATCTTCGATGCGTCGGACCTGAAGGGGCTGCAGCGCGTGCTGAAGGTGGGCGCCTTCCCCATGGGCATCGGCTTCTCGGCCGACGGGACGACGGCCGTTGTGGCCAATCATGGCGACGGCACCGTGTCCGTCGTGGATCTGGCTACGGCGCGGGTGACGAAGACGTTCAAGGCGGGGACGGGAATCGAGACGCTCGGGTACTACTGAAAAACACGGGTGAAAAGGCGAATTCCCTTGCCAATACGGCCGATCCCGCTCATGCTCAAGGCTCACTGCTTTCCTGAGAACTGGTCTTCCGCACGGTTGCCACGCGGTCAGCCCTCATTAAAGCCTCTCCTGGAAGGTTGGCCATGGTGAATCGTCCATCGCACATCAATGCGTACGAGTTCGCGGTGCTGTCGGCGCTTCGTGCGCAGCAGCTGATCGCGGGCTGTACGCCCCGTGTCGAAGGGATCCACAACGCGGCCACGATGGCGCAGATGGAAGTGGCGGGAGGTCTGGTCGCGCGCACGGCCGACCTCGAAACGCCTGCGCGTCCAACGCCCTGATTCGGTTCCGCGGTCGCCGCGTCAGGACACCGCGGACAGGACCGACATCGAGTGCATCGAGCGCTCGCCCAGCGGCTCACCCACGATCAGCATCTGCTCCACGGCTTCGGGAGACAGCGGGCGCGAGAACAGATAGCCCTGTGCATGGCGGCAGCCGAGCCGCTCCAGCTCGCGGGCCTGCACCTGGCTTTCCACCCCCTCCGCCACGACGTCAGTGTCGAGTGTGCGCGCCAGCGCCAGGATGCTCTCGACAATGGCCGGACGGTCTGGTAGCAGCAGGCTCTTGACGAACGACCGGTCGATCTTCAGAGCATCCACCGGCAGCTTGTGCAGGTGGCTGAGCGACGAGAAGCCGGTTCCGAAATCGTCGAGATAGATTTTCACACCGTAGTCGCGCAGCTCGCGCAATGCGCCGGCGGCCACCATCGGGTTGTCCATCAAGGTGGTCTCGGTAATCTCCAGCCGCAGATCGCAGGGCCGGAGGCCCGAGTCCCGGACGGCCTCCTCCACGATGTGCAGGAAGTTGTGCTGCATCAGCTGGCGCGTGGACACATTCACTGTGATGCACTCGAGCTTGCTGTCGGGGAACCGCGCCTGCCAGTCCGCGAACGCGCGACATGCCTCCTGGAGCACCCAGGTGCCCAGCGGTTCGATGATGCCCAGTTCTTCGGCGACGGGCACGAAGGTCGCGGGAGACACTGGCCGGCCGTCGCGCTTCCACCGGACCAGCGCCTCGAAGCCGATGCACCGGCCCGTGGCCAGCGCCACGATCGGCTGGTAGTTCATCGTGAAGGCCTTGGCCTTGACGGCGTGGCGCAGATCGTTCTCGAACCCCAACCGATCGAGGGCGCGCGCGTGCATGTCGGCATCGAACAGTTCGTGGCGGGCCTTGCCGTGTGCCTTCGCGTGGTACATCGCCGTGTCGGCGTCGCGCATCATCTCTTCCGGGTTGTCGTATTCGAGCCGGCTGAAGGCGATGCCGATGCTGGCCGACGTGAAGACTTCGCGGCCCGCGATCGAGAACGGCGCACTGAGCGACTCCTGAATGCGGTACGCGATCGCGTTGGCCTGGCCGCCGTCGCCGAGCCCGTTCAGCAGCACCGCGAACTCGTCGCCGCCGAGCCGCGCCAGCTGATCCCCGTCGCGCAGGCAGCCTTCGAGCCGCCGTGAGACCGCCGACAGCAGTTCGTCGCCCACCAGGTGGCCCAGACTGTCGTTGACCACCTTGAAGCGATCGAGGTCGAGATACAGCGCCGCGAAGGAGTCGCCGCGCCGGCTCTTGAAGTCCTGGAGGTGCCGCCCCAGGATTTCGACGAACACCGCCCGGTTCAAGAGACCCGTCAACGGGTCGCGGAACACCGAATCGCGAATCCGCTCCTGCACGATCTGCCGTTCGGTCTGATCGGTCATCGACCCGCCGATGCGCGTCGCACGGCCGGTGCCCGATCGCGCCGCCACGCCGCGGCACAGGACCTGGCGGTAGGTGTCGTCCTCGCGGCGCAGCCGGTGCTGGTGGACGAACTCAGGGGACTGCCCGGACGCGTGGGCCTCGAGGCGTGCCTGCAGCTCCGGCAGGTCCTCCGGGTGGACGCGGTCGAACCACGCGCTGAGAGTCGTCGTGGCCGCCTGGCAGGGCAGGCCGACCATCGCGTGCCAGGGCCCCGACACGAACAGCGTCTGGCTGCGAACATCCAACTCCCACAAACCGTCGGTCGCGCCATCGGCCATGAGGGCCAGGCGTTCCTCGGCGCGCCTGCTCTGCTGTTCCGCGCCGGCACGTTCGGTGACGTCGTCCCACTGCAGCGTCACACCGGCCGCATCCGGTACAACCGTGACGTCCAGCAGCCGTGGCCCGGCCGGCGTCGTCAACCCGACCTGGGGCAGACACTGTGCAATTTGCCGCCGCTGTGTGTCCTGGATGACCTGCGGCAGCCTGGTCTGGCCGATGCTCGGCAACAACGACACCAACGGGCGGCCGAGGGCGGCGTCGCGAGAGCAGCCCGTCAGGCGTTCCAAGGCTTCGTTCCAGTCACTCACCACGCCGGTGCCGTCGAGCGTGGACACGCCCAGGTTCACGGAATCGAACAGTCTGTCCCGAAGGCGCCCGCGCTCGGCCTGCGCCTCATGGCCGCGGTGCGCCCGATAGGCGAGCCACAGCGGTATGGCGGCAAGGGAGAGGATCACCCACGCGCGCCGCCCGACGAGTTCCACGACCACGGCCGCCGCGCTGGCGCCGAGCACGTGGTTCGAGCAGGATCGTGCGAAGACGGCAAGCCTCGAAGGGCCCGGTCGGCGCCGCGTGACGACCGGCACCAGAACCTCGAACCAGCCGAACGTGAGAGCGCAGTGCCCTGTCACTGCCGCCAGGATCGGCACGGCCTGCCAGGGCCACGCAAACGGCCCCGTGGTGCCGCCAAGCGCCAGGTACGTCACGCTCGCGACCTGGATCGCGACGATCCCGCCGGCGCCTTCGACGATCGCGTGGCTGAAAGGGATATGACGCCGCGGGCCGGTCAGCCAGGCCGCGCACGCGCCGGAGGCCGCACTGGCCGTCGCGACCAGTGGGCCGAGCAGCAAAAGGGCGCAGAAGTCAGCAACAAAGGACAGCCGCAGCGCGGCATGATCGCCGTGAGACCCGTTCGCCTCGACCGCCGAAGCAAGGATGGTGGCCAGGAGCAGCGCCGAGAGCATCAGCGCCTGCTGAGGTGTCAGGGAGCCGGTCAACCACGTGAAAATCCCTCCCCCAACCGACAGGCCGGCAAGCACGAGGAGTCCGGGATGGAGGAAGCGAGTCACGACATTCAATCAGCAAGCCGGACGCCAGCGGGACCGTAGACGTAACTGGTTGTGGAATGGCCGGTTGGCCGGAGTTGTGCAGCCGCGGCAATGTCCGAACTGTCACCAAGTGTTCCCTGTCGGAACACTCGATCCCCATTCCTGGTACGAGGGGGGAGGCCTTCTTTATCCGACGGTTTGCGGGAGCCGGCCTGGCGCGCGGAGGCGAAATGGCAGCGTGGCGCCCACGGGGTCGCGGAAGGGCGCGGCCACGGACGCCGAGTCTCCCGCGGACTGCACCAGCTTCGTGTCCCACACGGCGGCCATCGCCTGCACCACGCGCGGGTCGAAGTCGGTGCCGACGTTCCGCCACAGCTCGGCCATGGCCTCGGCGGCGGGCCGGGCGGGACGATAGGCGCGCGCGCTCGTCATCGCGTCGAACGCGTCGGCCACGTGCACGATCCGCGCGAACAACGGGATGTCGTCGCCCCGCAGGCCGTGCGGGTAGCCGCGGCCGTCGGGACGTTCGTGGTGCAGCTCCACTACGGGCAGGTGCGGCGCAAGGAACGTGAGCGGCTGCAGGATGCGCGCGCCGAGCACGGGGTGCAGCTTGATGTGATCGAATTCCTCGGGCGTGAGCTTCCCCGGCTTGCGCAAGACGCTGTCGTTGATGCCGATCTTCCCGATGTCGTGCAGCAGCGCACCCAGCCGCAGCGTCTCGCGGTCCTGCGCCGGCAGACTCATTTCCTTGGCGAGAAGCACCGACAGGTCCGACACCCGCTGCGAGTGGCCGGCCGTGTACGGATCGCGCGCGTCCAGCGCCGCGGCCAGCGCGCCGATGACGCCCAGGTACGCCGCGTCCGATTCCGCTTCCGCCTGCGACACCGCCGAGCGCAGCGTGTCGAACGAGTCGGCCAGCGCGTCCATCTCGCGGCTGACGCCGCTGCGCGGCAGCGGCCCGTCGAGGTCCCTGGTCTCGGCCATGCGCGCCAGCGACACCGTGAGGTCGTCGATGGGCTTGGCCAGCGTACGGGCCAGCCACAGGCTGGCGGCGCCGGCGAGCAGCAGCGCCAGCGCGCCGACGAAGAACATCACGCGCGTCACTTCAGAGGTCGTGGCGGTGGCCGCCGATGCCACCGAGCTGACGGCGAAGACGCGCCGTGGATCCGAGCTGCGACAGCCGCCTGACCACCAGCTCCTGGCCGTTGAGGATCACCGGGCCCGCGTCCGGGAGCGCCGCCGTCGCGATCTCCTTGCGCAGCGCGCTCGCCGTGGAGCCTGCCACCACCTGGCCCTCGTGGAAGATCACCACGTCGGCACGCGCGCCGGCCGCGAGCGTGTGCGCATACGTGTCGTCGAGCGGCGTCGCGAGGATAACCGTGCCCACCGTGTCCGGCCCCAGTTGGAGCGGCACGGTGGTGGCCAGGAACAGCGAACGGCCCCGGCTGATCACGACCTCGTTGCCGGCGGCGTTTTCGGCCCATGTGACGCGCGCGCCGGGAGGCCAGTCGTTCGAGCGATGGCCGGCACTGGCCAGGATCGCGCCGGTGCGGCTCTCCACGAGGGCCAGCGCCGGGACGCCCATCAACTCCGCCAGCTTCACCACCTCGTGGCGAATCGTCGGCAGCAGATCCGCCGACGGCGTGCCCTGCTCCACCTCGGACACATACGTGTCCACGGCGGCCTTGAGCGTCGGGTTTTCCGCCAGCGCCACCGCCTGCAGGCGGCGCTCGCGCGTCCGGCGGGTCTCGATGTCGGCGAAGCGCTGCTGGCTGCCCTCCAGGTCGTCGGCCGCCGCCCGGCGCAGGCGCGACTGTGTCTGCCACGACAGCACCAGGAACGTCAGGCCCAGCACCCCGGCTATCACCGTGAAGCTCACGCCCGTGATCCAGACCGCCAGACGCGGGGCGTGTCGTGACGTGAGGCGCGTGATTGGCACGGTCAGTCGGCGAGCGGCAGGGAGAAGGAGGCTTCGGTGGTTTCGCCGGCGGCCACGACCAGGCTGCCCTTGGCTTCACCCACGCGCTCGTGCCAGGCCACCACCTCGTGCCGGCCGGGCTCCAGGCCGTCGATCGTGAACCGGCCGTTACCGTCCAGCCGCGCGAAATAGGGATGGTCGAACACGCGCACGATGGCGCTCATGTGCGAGTGCAGGTGGCAGAACACCTTCACGATGCCGGGCTTGGAGAACGTCCGGGCCTTCGAGGTGCGCTGCGGGTAGCGTCCCAGATCGAACGTCGCGGCACTCGACAAGGAAAACACGTTGTGGAACACCAGGTCGTCGTTGGGGAACTCCACGGTCGACCCCGTGGTCACGGTCACCAGGTGCGGGACGAATTCTTCGTTGACCTGGCGGATCTCGACGCGTGCCGGCGCCGGCTGCTCGGGGCGGGCCCGCCGGACGAAGACGACGACGTTCTCCAGTTCGGAGGCCGCCCGCTGGGGTGACAGGGTCACGCGCCGGCTTGGATACGCGCCCGTTGTATTGAGCCGCCTGGCGGGAGCCGTCAACCGCACCAGGCCGGACACAGCCCCTGTTTCCGCGGCCGCCGTGTGCTCTTTACGGCCGCCGTGCGGGCCGCCGGAACCGGCGGTACCGACACCGCCGCAATGATGGCCAGGGCGAGAAAGGCCCCGGAGCTCGCGGTCTTCGATGAGGCGCCGGATTCGCCCCGCGGGATCGGCACGCATGGGCTTATCGGCCGCGCGGGTCCAGGGTTTAGCCCCTCGGCCGCGTTTTTACAAATCCGCACCCGTATAATCACGCCACATTTGGCCTTCGCTCCAGGCACCCGCCTCGGCGTTTACGACATCACCGCGCAGATCGGCGAAGGCGGGATGGGCCAGGTGTATCGGGCGACCGACACGAAGCTGAAGCGTCAGGTCGCGATCAAGATTCTGCCACCCTTGCTTGCCGCTGACCACGATCGGCTCGCGCGGTTTCAGCGCGAAGCCGAGGTCCTCGCGTCCTTGAACCATCCGAACATCGCGGCCATCTACGGGCTGGAAGACGGCGACGGCGTCAAGGCCCTCGTGATGGAGCTCGTCGAAGGCGAGGATCTCTCTCAGCGGACCGCGCGTGGAGCGATCCCACTCGACGACGCATTGCTGATCGCGAAACAGATCGTCGATGCGCTGGAGGCGGCGCACGAGCAGGGCATCGTCCATCGTGATCTGAAGCCCGCGAACATCAAAGTCCGCGCGGACGGCACGGTGAAGGTGCTCGACTTCGGGCTGGCGAAAGCCACGGAGGCTTCAGGCTCCGGGCTTCAGGCTACAGGAGCACTCACTCAATCGCCGACGATCACCACGCCGGCGATGACGCAGGCTGGGCTGATCCTCGGCACCGCCGCGTACATGAGCCCGGAGCAGGCCGCGGGCACTCCGGTCGATCGCCGCGCCGATATCTGGGCCTTCGGCGTCGTCCTGTGGGAAATGCTCAGCGGCCAGCGTCTGTTCGGCGGCGATACGGTCGTGCATACGCTCGCCGACGTGTTGCGGCGCTCGATCGAGTTCGACAAGTTGGACGCACCGGCGCCGATCAAGACCCTGCTGCGCCGGTGCCTCGATCGGGATGCGAAGACACGCCTACGCGATATCGGCGAGGCGCGGGTCGCTCTTGCCAGATATCTCGCGGACCCAAGAGCGGGACCGACGTGTCCCGGCCCCGAGGCATTCCTATCAGTGGATTGGCTGGGCCGTGGCGGCGATTCTCGCCACGATCGCAACGATCGGGTGGTTGCGGCCGCGGCCGACGGCGCCAGGCGCGACGGCGGCGGATCTGGCGTTTACGATCGCGCCGACGACAGGAAACCTCACGCCCGTCGGCGACCTGCATGCAACCCCCCAGATCTCACCCGACGGCTCTGCGGTGATCTTCTACAGCAACATCGCGTCGCCTGGTGATGTTGGCGTGCAGGTGCGGCACTTGAACGCGCTCACGACGGAACCCGTACGCACAGGCGGTTTCAGAAACCCCGGATTCTGGTCCCCGGACTCGCGGTCGTTCGTGTTCAGCGACGGGACCAACCTGAAGAAGATGCGTGTGCCGGACGGCGCGCCGGAGATTGTCGCAAACGATATCGCCACGATGGTGGGCGGGAGTTGGAGCGACAACGGTACGCTTCTCATTCCAGCATTCGGCGAGCGGAGGGGGAGGCCTGTACGCCGTGCCGGCGGCCGGTGGAGTCGCGAAACGGATCGAAGTGACCACCTGCCGAGCGACCGCTGGATCTGGTGGCCGGAGTTCCTGCCCGACAGCGACGATTTTCTGTTCCTGGCATTCTCAGGGAAGGTCGAGGACTCTGAAATCTACTTGGCCACGCTGCGTGACGGACGTGCCGTCGATCCCGTTCTGCTGATGAAAAACGCCACCGCGGCCCACTATTCGCCAGCGGGTGGAGGACGCATCCTGTTCGTTCGCAATGACAACCTCTATGCGCAAACGTTGGATCGCTCGGCCAGGACGCTGAAGGGCGACCGGAGTTAATCCAGCAGCGGGTGGCGTCCTCGCCCGCGTTCTACGTCGCGCACTTTTCCGTGTCCCGTTCAGGCGTGGTGGCCTGGCGTCCCGGAACGGCCGGTCTGTCCCAGGTGACCATCTTTGACCGGCAGGGGAAGGAGGTCGGCACGGCGGGTTCTCCCACCGTTGTCCAGACACTCAAGCTCGCGCCCGACGAAACACGCCTGCTCGTTGCATTCAACGCAGCCGCGTGGCTCCTGGAACCCGGTAGGCCGGGGCAGCAACAGTTGGAGCATGCGCCTGGGGATTTGCTTTGGTCGCCGGACGGATTGAAGTTCCTAGGGGGGATCTTGGCCATCGGAAAGGGCCTCCGCGTTGTGGAACGCCCTGTGACCGGTGAAGGGACGCTTCGCGAACTGGGGAACCTGCCCGGAATGGGACGTCTGGAAGACATTTCTCCGGACGGCAAAACGCTGCTGCTCGGCCGGGGCCCTTTGGATACGACGGTGTTCTCGTTTCGGCTGGACGGCGTGCAGAAAGAACCTAAGTCTTTGCTCCAGACGGGGGAGACGATTGCGCATGCCCGCTTTTCGCCAGACGGGCGCTGGATTGTGTACACCGCCTCCGCCGCGGGGAGTGAACGCGGAGGGATTTACACCGGCGGAGGCACCTATGCGCAGCCATACCCAGGGCCGGGATTACGGAAGCAGGTGACCAGCCGCGGCAATTATCCGACGTGGCGCAAGGATGGTAGGGAAATCGTCTACCTCGACGAATACCAAGGTCGGAACTACATCTGGTCGGTTCCCGTCGCCGCTTCGGGCGGCGAGTTCCGGGCGGCTACTCCGTCGCCGCTCTTCCCTGCTCGTCTTCCAGCGACCACGTTCGGGGATCTGAACTTCCTGGCCGTGTCGCGTGACGGCTCACGCTTCTATATTCCGCAAGCGGTGGAGCAGCCGGAGTCTGACGTGATCGACGTCCGCATGGGTTGGGCCAAGTGATGCTCGATGCGGCCGCCAGTGGGTTGGCGATGGCGGTGGCCGTGCCGCCGCCATCGCCCTGACTAACGCTAGGCGAGCTTCGTCTTCGAGAGCGGCAGCTCGCGGACGCGCTTGCCGGTGGCCGCGAAGATCGCGTTGGCGAGCGCCGCGATCACCGGCGGTACGCCGGGTTCTCCGACGCCGGTCGGCAGCGCGTCGCTTTCCACCAGAGTCACGTTCACCTGACGCGGCGCGTCGTTCATGCGCGCCACCTGGAACTGGTGGAAGTTGGTCTGCTGGATACGGCCGTTGGCGGCCGTGATCTCGCCGTTGCGCGCGAGGCCGACGGCCATCACGGCGGCGCCTTCCATTTGCGACCGCGCGCGATCCGGGTTCACGATCACGCCGGCATCCACCACCTGCTCGATGCGCGGCACGCTGAAATTGCCACGGCTGTCTACTTCCACTTCCACGACCGAGGCCACGTAGGTGTTGAAGCTGCGGTGCGCGGCGATGCCCATGCCGCGGCCGCCGCCCTTCTTGCGCTGCGCCCACCCCGACTTCTCGCCGGCGATCTCCAGCACGCGGCGCAGCCGCCGTGTGTCGATCGGGTACTTGTCATAGGGCGCGCCGTAGTTCGAGTACTCCACGCCCTGCGCCTTGAGGTCGAGCACCTTGCCGGGCCCCAGCATGTCGAGCAGGAACTCCAGCGGGTCGCGCCCGGCGGCGTGCGCCATCTCGTCCGCGAAGCTGCCGGAGGCGAAGACATGGAAGTTGTTGGTGACCGCGCGGAACCAGCCGATCCGCACGTTGGCATCGGCCGGGCCGTTCTCGGCACGGATGTTGGCCACGTTGTACGGCAGATCCGTCAGGCCCAGATCCAGCTCGAAGCCGAGCGGATACTTCGCCGTCGGGTCGAACGTGGACGCGATCGGCTGGAAGGCCGACCGGTGCAGCCACGCCGTCGGCTTGCCGCGGCCATCCACGACGGCCTTGTGGTACACGGCCGCCGCGGCGTGGTAGAAGTCGTGCTTCAGGTCGTCTTCGCGCGTCCACACCACCTTCACCGGCCGCCCAAGGCGCTTGGACAGCACCGCCGCCTCGGCCGCGAAGTCGGGCTTGCTCTTCCGGCCGAAGCCGCCGCCGAGGAGCGTCACGTGGCACGTGACGTCCTTCTTGTCGATGCCCAGTGCCGCGGCCACGGTTTCCTGCGCCGCCTGCGGATTCTGGGTCGGCGTCCACACCGTAACCTTGCCGTTCTGGAAGTCGGCCACGGCGGCCGGCGGCTCCATGGAGGCGTGCGCCAGCATCGGCGTCGAATAGGTGGCCTCGAGCACCTTCCCACCCTTGGCGAATTCCGCGTCCACGTTCCCGTGGTTCCGGACCACCTTGACGGGCTGACTGACCGTCTGCACCAGCTGCTTCTGGAACGCGCCCGACTCGAACTTGGCGTTCGCCCCGTCGTTCCATTCGATCTTCAGTGCGCGCCGCCCCTTCAGCGCCGCCCAGGTGTTGTCGGCCACCACGGCCACGCCGCCGAGCGACTGGAACATCAGCGGCGGCTTGGGAGGATCCAGCGTGATCACGTCGCGGACACCGCGTACCTTGCGCGCCTCGGTGTCGCTCACGCTCTTCACCGATCCGCCGACGACCGGCGGGTGCTCGATCGATGCCACCAGCATGTTGTCGCGATAGATGTCGAGGCCGAACGGCGCCTTGCCGCTGGTGATGTCGGCCAGATCGTAGATGGGCCGTTCCTGGCCCACGAACTTCCACTCGGTCTTCGGCTTGAAGCGCAGCGTCTCGGGGGCCGGCACCGGCAGCTTGGCGGCCGCGGGAACCAGGGCGCCATAGGCCAGGCGGCGTCCGCTGGCCCGGTGCACCACCTCGTGGTTCTGCGCCGCGCACTCGGCCACGGGGACACCCCACTGTGCCGCGGCGGCGCTGACCAGCATCACGCGCGCGGACGCGCCCGCGCGACGGAAGGCCTCGTAGAAGTCGCGCACGGACGCGACCCGTCGGTGTTCTGATCGCCGTACTTCGGATCGCCCAGACCCTGTTCGATGCGAACGCGGCTCCAGTCGGCCTCGAGCTCGTCGGCCGCCACGAGCGGCAGCGACGTCCTGATGCCCGTGCCCATCTCGGACCGGTGGGTCACGATGAACACCGTACCGTCGGGCTCGACACCCAGGTACACGCTGGGCGCAAGCGGCGCCGACTGTGCGCGGGTGCGCACGCCGGGATCCTGAGCCCAGGCATTCCTGGGCAGCACCTGCGCGGCGATCACGAACGCGCCGGTCGAGAACAGGCCTTCGAGGAACTGGCGGCGGCTGACGTTTTCGATGAGGCTCATGCCCGCCCTCCTCGCGCGCCGGCGGCCTGCTTGATGGCCGCGCGAATGCGCTGATACGTGCCGCAGCGGCAGATGTTGCCGGCCATCGTGCGGTCGATGTCCTGGTCGGTCGGGTTCGGGGTGCGGCTGAGCAGGGCCGCCGCCTGCATGATCTGCCCCGTCTGGCAATAGCCGCACTGCGGGACGTTGGCGGTCGCCCAGGCGCGCTGCAACGGGTGGCTGCCGTCGGCGCTCAGCCCCTCGATGGTCGTGACCCGCTTGTTCTGTACGGTTCGCATCTGGGTCTGGCACGCACGCACGGCCTGCCCGTCCACATGCACCGTGCACGCGCCGCACAGCCCCGCCCCGCAGCCGAATCTCGTGCCGGTGAGCCGCAGATCGTCGCGGAGATACCACAGCAACGGCATGTCGTCGTCGCCGTCAAAAGATCGAGCCGTACCGTTCACGTTCAAATTGACCATCGTTGAGCGTCCTCGCGATCGCGAATTATACGTCCTGGCTGGGCTGGAGGGTGGGCCGAACCCTAGAAAACTTGGCTCCTGAATTTCCAGCCAAATGAGTCAAGTTTTCTACGCCCCGCCGGAGGCGGGGCAATCAGACACTGCACTAGCGAGGCGGAGCCTCGAGGGTCTGAGGCGGAGCCTCGCTAGAGGTGGCCGGCGCTCAGAAGGCAGACGGCCGCGGCGCCGCCAGTGTGTCCGTGACCGCCTCGCGGCGGACGGGATGCAGCACACGGTCGCGCCATGCCAACACCGGGCGCTCGACAGCGGCGTAGAGCGCCCACGCCGACACCGACGACAAGGCGAGATACCACGGCAGGAATGCCAGCCACTGCGCGGTCGTGGACGGCGCGGTGGCGTCGAGCAGCGTTCGGCTGCCAGCCAGGGCGACAGGAATCACCATCATGTGCGTCAGGTACAGCGAGAACGAGCCGAGGGCCAGAGGCCGCCACCCGGCCCACGCCAGACAGCGGCTGTAGCTGCCGCGGCCGCTGACGCAGGCCAGGACCATCGCCCCGAAGCCCACACCGACCATCGCCGGCATCGTCACGATCGTCCACCAGCCGATTCGACCCAGCAGCGTCGCCGGCGCCAGTGCCGCGAGCAGCGCCGCGGCGCCTGACCAGAACACGGCTTCGCGCGTGCGCGGCCGCAGCACCTCGGCCCGCAGGTGCACCGTGGCCCAGGCGATGCCGAAGCCGAGCACCAGCGACTCGCAGGTCAAGTGGAACGGGCTGCGAAACGACGGAAAGTACTCCAGGTACGCGACCGGGGCCACGACATCGCGTGCGGCTACCGCGCGCGACGCGACCGGCACGAGCCAGAGTGCAAGCAGCATCGCGCCTTGCAGCCACGGTCGCCGCACGCGGACGAGGGCGAGCGCCAGAAACGGCGCCAGGAGGTAGAACTTCTCTTCCGCGCCAAGGGACCAGAACGCCGGCACGAAGACGCTGCCGGTGTAGTCCTGCAGCATCACCATGTGCGCCGCGAAGTCCCAGCCCGCCTGGCCCCACGCGCGGGCGCCCGTCAGACCCAGAGCCACGAGCGCGAGGCACGTCCAGTACGCGGGCACGATGCGCGTCACGCGCTTGAACCAGAAGCGCCCCAGCCATCGTTTCGGAAAGCCTGACGCCCGATCAGGAAGCCGCTGAGCACGAAGAAGAGATCCACGCCCACCCAGCCGTTCATCAGGAACGGCGTCAGGTCGAGTCCGCCCCAGCTCGCCACGGCGGCGTAGTCGTCCTCCGAGATGAACGGGCGCAGACTATGGCGGGCCACCACGAGCGCGATGGCCAGGGCGCGCAGGCCGTCGAGCTCCGGCCAGTGAACGCCCCCGACGGACGGCGTGCCTCGAGTCAATGGAGCGCCAGGTTCGTCTTACGTGGCGGCCACGGCTGCGCGCTTGCGCCGCCAGATCACCGCATCCACGACGTAGTGGTGGAAGTTGATGCCCATGAAGATCCCGAGCGTCGCGCCGACGCCGGGACCCACCACGAAGGCGGCCGCCCTCTCCAGGCCCAGGTAGACGAATGTCGAGATGGCGATGCAGCAGCCGAAGTAGGACGCGACGCGGCGCGGCTGGCTGATCCGGGACAGGAACCGGGCCTCGGGATCGACGCGTCCGGCGAACCGCTTGACGTTGGTCATCCACACCACGAGCACGTACTGGAAGTTGTGCCAGATGTTGATGGCGAGCCATCCCGCGTTGGCGTTGTCGATCACCACATAGGCCGTCAGGAACATCGCGATATGCGAGACCACGAATCCGGCGTACGCCGGGACGAACGTGCCCTGGGCGATCTGGCGCGCGGTCTGCAGCACCCAGGCACCCACGGCCATCGCCGCGAGGGCGCCCAATGCCGACACGACCTCCGTCGGAAACACGATCGCCTTGATGGGCAGGTTCAGAAACGTCTCCCCGATGGTCGTGGACCGCGCAGCGATGCCGTAGATCGGCACCAAGTAGATCACGGCATCGGTGACCGCATCCCGCGATCCCGCCACCTGCCCGGCCGCCGAGGTTCGGAAGTACATCCGGGCAATCCCGTAGCCCTGTCGCATGTAATGGAACCACTGGAGGTACAGGAAGGCCGACGCGATCACCCAGGCGCCCGCCGTGTAGGCCAGGCCCACGGTTGCCGCCGTCATCAGCAGCAGCAGGTCTACGGCCAGGAACCGGTGCCGCGCCAGGCTGCCCTTGTCGAAGGCCATCCGCGTGTACGTGGCCACGACGTGGTGGTACCCCAGAAGCCAGAGATCGGCGAAGAGCAGTGGCACATACAGTCGTGGCTCGGCCACCGCCGCCGCGCCCGCGAGCAGGCCCGCCAGCGCGGGGCCGATGAGCAGCGTCCGATCGAAGGTCGTGCTGTAGATGGCGCCGGACGGCCGCGCGACAGGCCAGGATGTGGAGTGCGCCGCGGCGCCGGCTGGTGGCGGTGACATGCCGAGACGATGGAGGCTGCAATCGGCGTGCTGGGCCAGCGCCCGCGACGACGCGCACCCGCGCGCAGGAAGCGGCGAGATCTGTCAGCGCGATTACAGTTCCGTGCCCGACTTTCTGACTTGTGAATTGTGAATTGTGAATTGTGACTTAGGCGTCTTTCGCAGGCGGCCGCCCAAACCACACCCACGCGATGTAGTCCACGAGCGGCGGCTCCCCGCCCAGGCTCCGCAGTCGCACGCTGACCTGCGCGCGGTGGTGCGTCGTGTGGTTCACCACCTGAAAGACCGTCTCACCCACCGTCGGGGACGCGAGCGTCAGGCCCTTCTCGGCCTCCAGCGTCGCGGCCCACGGAACGAGGAGCGGCTCGTTCAGACGATCGATCGTCACGGCGCGCAGAAACGCCGTGGCGTCGGCGTAAAAGGGACGGCCCCAGGCACGCAGGTCGCTCAGCGCGAACTCCGAAGGCTGACGGGCCACGATCGGATCGGGCGACTGTTTCGACCAGAGCGCCACGAACAGGCGCTGCACCATGTGGATGTGGTGCAGGTAGTCGCGGACTCCCACGTCGTCCAACGCCCGAGGCGTGGCCGCCACGGCGTTCCAGATTTCGCTGTCGGCCCACTCGGCATGGGCCACCAGATCCTGAAGCGTTTCGCGATCGAAGTGCGGCATCACCCTATTATCGCGCCAGGTGCCGGAGCGCACGGGCGACCGTGACGTGGCCAGCGATCGCCACTGTGACCATCACCACTGGCAGCCACACGTACGGGAAGAAGAGCACCCAGGTGTTCACGTGGCGCGGGTCGTCGCCGAAGAGGCGCACCATGGGCGACGTGGTCACCGCGATTCCGAAGATGACAGCCAGGCACCAGAACCCCCACAGGTTCCACGCCCACAGGACCAGTCTGGGCACGGACCACTGCGACGTGATCGCCAGGTAGAGCAGCGCCGCGCCAAGCCCGGTCACGATGTCGAAGTTGTAGCCGGAGTACGACAACTCCGGCGGCATGATGCCCAGCGTGCAAGCACGATGCATCACGAGCTCGAGCGGCAGGCGGAACGCTTGAAGGCCGATCAGATGGGCGAGCGGCACCTCACGGGCCGCGTCGCCGCCCAGGCGCGACAGGCCCAGCGCCAGTCCCATCGCGAGCACGCCGGCGATCATCAGGGCCATCGGCGGCGGCACCCGGTCAAAGCGCGAGAGCAGCCCCGTCCACGCAGCGGCTGCGCTGGCCGACATCACGATCACCGTTCCGATCGCCAGGCCAAGGCGCCGCGCCGGGCGCCGGCGCGAGAACAGCATCACGAACGCCGCCGCAACCAGGACGCCAAGCCCCCCGATCCCGTAAGCGGCTACGGCATCGAATGCAGGAGATGCGATGTGAATGGAGTCGGGGACCACCTGCCCCTCATTTCGCCCACGGCGCCCCCGCCAGGCGGCCCAGCCAGACGGCAGCCAGGCACAGCCCGACGCTCCCGAGGATGTTCCAGACGCTGACCTGGGTTGCGCCGGCCCGCGCAGCGTTCACAGTCTCGCTGGCGAACGCGGAAAAAGTGGTGAAGCCGCCAAGGACGCCTACGGCCAGAAAGGCTCGCGCCGCGGGCGAAAGCGATCCGGGTCGATCGGCCAGAGCCGACAGCATGCCCATGGCGAAACACCCGCCGACGTTCACGACCAGAGTGCCCAGCGGGAACGACCCCGCGGACCCATGTCCTTGGATGGCCGCGCTGATCCAATAGCGGAGGACGGCACCGAGTGCCCCTCCAAGCGCGACGAGGATCGCGGTCACTCCTGATCGAAGAACTTCAGCGCCATGGTGCCGTGCGTGGCCGCGCCGCCCGCTCGCAGAGCCGCCGCCACGAACGCGGCCTCCACCAGCTCCTCTCGCGTGGCGCCCGCGGCCTTAGCAGCTTTGGCGTGGGCCTCGATGCAGAACGGACACTGCGTCGTGACGGCAACGCCGATGGCGATCAGCTCGCGATACTTCTTCGGGATCGCGCCGTCCCTGCCGACGATGTTGTTCAGATTCAGCCAGGCCTCGAACTCGGCGGGCGCGAGCTTGCGCATCTCGCGCATCAGCTTCTTGTCGGCGGGATCGTGATAGTGGTCGGACATCGTGGCGTACTCGTAGGCGTCCGGCTTCCGGCTTCCGGCTCCCTTAGCGCTGGACGTGGTGATCGGTGTTGAGCAGCCGGCCTCCGTCCTGTTCGTGGCAGGGCGGCGACTCCTCGAGTGGCTGCGAGGAACGCGAAATCATCCGCGGCGCCAGCGTCCACGGCGTCGTGAGCACGTTGGAGTCGTGGACTGTCGCCTGCCACACCAGGTTGCCTCCATCGAGCCACAGCCGCTCGGTCACGCGCATGGCGTCGGTGTGGAAGTAGCCCTTTTCGCCGAACCAGGTGTCCTCGACGAAGTTGCGCACGTCGATGACCAGCACGTCGCCTTCCCACTTCCCCACCGAGTCACCGTAGTAGGACGGGTTGGCATCCTGGCGGTGCGGCCGGCCGTCGGTCGGGATGATGCGGTAGGTGTCGCCCGAAAGATCCTCGTAGAGGAAGATCAGCTCGTCGGGCAGTTGCACGATCTTCCGCGGCGGGCCCACGCGTGGCACGCCGGGCCGGCCGCAATAGAACACGGGGTCGGTCTTGCTCTGGTGGGCCTCGAGCTGGGCGACCTTGGCCTGGAACTCGGGCTTGTAGGACGGAGCGGGCGTCCACGGCAGGGCATCGCGGCCCTGGCCGATGGCGCCCTGCACCTTGACCCGATCGATGCTTGTGGTCTTCGTAACGCCGGCCTCCTGACGCTTCAGCGCGCTGCCGGTCGGCAGGCCCAGCGTCACCGACCAGGTGCCGCTCAGGTCGGGGCGCGCCGCCGTCTGGCCGGCCTTCGACCGGCCCGACTGCTGCGCCGACAGCCCCGAGGCGAGCACCACGGAGCACAGGGCCGCAAGCATCAACCGATGCGTCATCGCTTCCTCCTCAACGCAGGCTGGTCGATTCCAGCGAATCGCCGTTGGCGAACGTGATCTTCCGCAGGTAGCCGTAGCGCGACCCGTCCTGGGCCGCGAAGGCGCCGACCGTCACCGTCTGCCCCATCGCCTTGGCGAAGTCGGCGCGGTTCACGCCGACGCCTTTCCACCACGCTGGCGGACTGCTCTGGAAGCGCCACGTGTCCACGCTGGTGCCCGCGGGCGCGTCCACCATGATCGCGATGTGCGGGTTGATCCACTCGACCTTCGTGAGCGTCCCGGTGACGTTGATGAACTTGCTCTCGTCGAAGACGGCCGAGATCGAATGGTGACCCCACGCGGGAGCCTGTAACAGCAGCAGGCCGAGACCCAAAGCCAGCGCGCGCATGGGGACAATGATGCATCACTTCTGGGCTCCGGGCTCCGGGCTACAGGTTACGGGCCTGGTCTCTGGCTCTCGGCTCTCGACTCTCGGCTTTGGGCGCTCGCCAAGGGCGTGCTGATAACAGGCGGGCATCGATTCCACGAGTCAATGTCCCGCCTGCCAGGACCTCAGAGCGCCGCGCCTGCCCCTTATGGGCAGTTACTACGCTGCGCGTCTAAGCTGACGTCCATCGAGAGTCGGCCCAAGGTCCGACCGAAAGATCCTCTGCAGACGCGCCTGCCAGCCGCCCTTTCGATAGTTGAAGGCGTACCGGTGGATCCGTTCGAGCAGAGTCGAAGTGAGAACGAGACGACCAGTCTGTCGGTCGACCAGGCACTGCAAAGTGACGAGCAGGTTCTGCCAGCCGCCCTTGGCCTTGGTGTTCGGGGCCTGGCGGTCGAGCTCGGCGATTTCGGACATATTGAGACGAACGACGAGAGGCATGCTCACTCCTTCGGTCGCCATAGCCCGCAGCGGCGACCCAACGCGAAGCGAACGCGCACACGCGCGTCGGCGGGCAAGTCGTCAAACTGCGCAGGAGATGAGCTGAGAACTGACGGCTTCATCAGATGCGCTCCCGGGGGTCTGGTCACATTCCCCGGACAACGCGGCTCCGCGTAGGTGCCGCTGTGTTGCTTGGTCGTTGAGGCCGGGCATCATCGCAAGATGAAGCCCGGTCCTATCTAAGCTGGCCCGGAGCCGCGGCCTCCTCCCCCGGAGCCTGGAGCCTGCTGCCAGGGCGTCATGCGCAGCCGCCGTCGTCCCGCAATTACTGCACTTATAACAGCTGCCGCTGCGGATCATGATCGAACCGCATGTGCTGCACGGCGGCGCGTCGGTCTGGTTCTGCATGGCCGCAAACGAGCTGCCCTTCGGCTTGGGCGTGCCTTCCGCCGGCATGGGGGCGATGACCACCTTGGCGTCGCCGGGGCTTCCACCTCCCCCGTCGGCTCCTCGCGCATGTTCACCCCGGCCCGGAACTGCGCCTCAGGCGACAGGAACTTCGTGGCCATCCACCGGAAGATGTAGTCCACGATCGATTTCGCGAACCGCACCTCCGGGTTCTTGGTCATCCCCGACGGCTCGAACCGCGCGTGGCTGAACTTGTCCACGAGCGCCTGCAGCGGCACGCCGTACTGGAGCGCGTAGGACACCGCCTGTGCGAACGCGTCGGCGAAGCCCGAAATCGTCGAGCCTTCCTTCGCCATCACCAGGAAGATCTCGCCGGGCGTGCCGTCCTCGAAGAGGCCCACCGTGATGTAGCCTTCGTGGCCGGCGATGTCGAACTTGTGCGTGAGCGAGTGGCGCTCGTCGGGCAGCTTGCGCCGCCTGGGCGTCTCCACCACCTTCACCACTTCACGCACCACCTCGCGCACCTCGACCGCCGTCTTTCCAGATCCGTTGCGCGTATCGGCGACGCCCGCCTTCGACGTGTTGAGCGGCTGCGTGCGCTTGCTGCCGTCGCGGTAGATCGACACGGCCTTGGCGCCGAGCCGCCACGACTCGATGTAGGCCTGCTCGATGTCCTCCACCGTGGCGCCGGTGGGCACGTTCACGGTCTTCGAGATCGCGCCCGAGATGAACGGCTGCGTGGCGCCCATCATCCGGATGTGGCCCATGTAGTGGATCGACCGCTCGCCCTGCGTGGCCTTGAACGCGCAGTCGAAGACGGCCAGGTGCTCGTCGCGCAGGAACGGCGCGCCCTCGATCGTCTCGTTCTCGTCGATGAAGTGGACGATGGCCTCGATCTCCGGCTTGGTGTAGCCCATCTTCTCGAGCGCCATCGGCACGGTGCCGTTGACGATTTTCATCAGCCCGCCGCCGACCAGCTTCTTGTACTTGACCAGCGCGATGTCCGGCTCGACGCCGGTGGTGTCGCAGTCCATCATGAAGCCGATGGTGCCGGTGGGCGCGAGCACCGTGGCCTGGGCGTTGCGATAGCCGAAGTCCTCGCCCAGTTCGAGCGCCTCGTCCCACGCCTGCTTGGCCGCGGAGTAGAGGTCGGTCGGAACGAAGCGCGGGTTGATCTCCGAAACCGCGTCGCGGTGCTTGCGCATCACCCGGAGGAACGACTCGCGGTTCTTCTCGTAGCCGGCGAACGGACCGCCGTGGTCGCGTGCCACCCGCGCCGACTGCGCGTAGGCCTCGCCGGTCATCACCGCGGTGATGGCGGCAGCGTAGGCACGACCCTCGTCGCTGTCATACGGCAGACCGCGCGACATCAGCAGCGCGCCAAGGTTGGCATAGCCCAGGCCCAGCGGCCGGTAGTCGTGGCTGTTTCGCTCGATCGCCTTCGTCGGGTAGCTCGAGTTGGGGACGATGATCTCCTGGGCCGTGATCAGCGTGCGGCAGGCCGCCTTGAACGCGGCCACGTCGAACTCGCCGCTCTCGGCGACGAACTTCATCAGGTTGATCGACGCCAGGTTGCAGGCCGAGTCGTCGAGGAACATGTACTCGGAGCACGGATTGCTGGCGTTGATCCGAGCCGTGGTCGAGCAGGTGTGCCAGTCGTTGACGGTGGTGTCGAACTGCATGCCCGGGTCGCCGCACACCCAGGTGCCGTCGGCGATCATGCGCATCAGGTCGCGGGCCTTGTAGGTATCCACCACGTCGCCCGACACGACCGACTTCGTCTGCCACTCGCCGTCGTCCAGCACGGCGCGCATGAAGTCGTCGGTCACGCGCACGCTGTTGTTGGAGTTCTGGAAGAACACCGAGGCGTAGGCCGGGCCCGTGAACGAGCCGTCGTAGCCCGCGTCGATGAGCGCCCAGGCCTTCTTCTCCTCCTCGACCTTGCAGTTGATGAACTCGACCACGTCGGGATGGTCGGCGTTGAGGATCACCATCTTGGCGGCGCGCCGCGTCTTGCCGCCCGACTTGATCACGCCGGCGAACGCGTCGTAGCCCTTCATGAACGAGACGGGCCCCGACGCCGTGCCGCCACCGGCCAGGAACTCCTTCGACGAACGGATCGCCGACAGGTTGCTGCCCGTGCCCGACCCGAACTTGAACAGCATCCCCTCCGTGCGGGCCAGGGTGAGGATGGAATCCATCGTGTCCTGCACCGAGTTGATGAAGCAGGCCGAGCACTGCGGGCGCCTTCTCGAAGCCGCAGTTGAACCACACGGGGCTGTTGAAGGCCGCCTTCTGGTACACGAGGACGTGCTTCAGTTCGGCCGAGAAGGACTGCAGGGCGTCCTCGCTGGCGAAGTACTTGTTCGAGCGCGCCCAGCCCGTGATGGTGTCCACGACGCGACCGATGAGCTGCTTCACGCTGCGTTCGCGCTCGGGCGTGCCGATCTGGCCCCGGAAGTACTTGGACACCACGATGTTGGTGGCCTGCTGCGACCAGGCGCGCGGAATCTCCACGTCGCGCTGCTCGAAGACCACCTTGCCCTTCTCGTTGCCGATCACGGCCGAGCGGATCTCCCATTCGACCTCGTCGAACGGATCGACGCCCGGAAGCGTGAAATACCGCGGGAACTCCAGGCCGGCGAGCGCCTGGTCCTGGTCTGTCGCCCTGTCCGTCTTCGAGTCGGTCCGGGGGTCGGTGTGTTTCTTCGTGCGGCTTTCAACCGAGGCGCTGGAAACCTGCTGGCCGCTGGGTGCAGCCTCGCGAGGGGGCCCTTGTTCCATTCTCTCTCCTCCGACCGACGGGGACGCGGGTACCCTCAGCCCGCATCAAATCCCAAACCCACCCGCGCCGTGGACAGTCCGACCGCATGCTCTGGAGCCGGATGCTGGGAGCTTCCGGCGCTGCAGACTTCCGTGGCGCAGGGGAGCGATGGTGAGCCCTGTCCTGGGCTTTGTCAAGCGTCAAAACCACTACATATTGCGCTCTCGTTCTAGGGCACTCGCAATATCTTGCCGCCAGATTGCAAATCGATGACTTTAAGGCGCTAGCCCAATTTTCGCATATCTACACAGCTGCGCCAACGCCCAGCTCTTCCTTTAGCCTTTGGCCTTTAGCCTTTTGCCTTGCTTGCTCGACCCTACCCGCCCAGTTGGTTTGCGAGCGTGTAGGCCTTGTCGGCGAGCGTGGCCGCGAACGGGAAATTGCGGTCCCGCAGGGCGTCCTCGGCCTGGTCCGAAAACCGCTTGGACTGCTCGGTACTGCGACCGGCCGTCGGCGCTGAGGCGGCGGTAGTCCACGCGGCCCAGCGACCGCGCGGCGCGGAACAGCAGGTCGCGGACCTGCCGTTCGGCCGCCGCGTCGGCCGTGGACGGAGCGGCGCGGAGCTCCCGTCCTGGATCGAGCGGCGGGGCCGGGACCGCGGCGACGGGTTCAGGATCCGGTCGGACTTCCGGCTCGGCCGGCGGGGCGGCTGTCCTGCGCGGAGGTGGAGGCGTTGGCGCCCGCGGAGCGGGCGCCGCCGGCACCTCGGGCACGGCCGGGGCGGCGACGAGCGGTTGCTCCACAGGTGCCAGCACCCGAGGCGGGGGCGCGGTCATGGCCAACGGAGGCCCGTCGGGCACCGTTTCGGCCCGGGCTTTCGCGCACGCGGCCGCCTGCGCACACGCCATCCCAAGGGACAGGGCGATTGCGGCCTGCCGCAGCCGCGTCATCGTGTGTGCCGTCATGCCAGGTTCCTCACGCTTCGTGCGCCCGCTGCAGCAGCACCCGAAACATCGTGCCTCGACCAGGCGTGGATTCCACCTCGATGTCCCCGTCGTGCAGCTGCACGATGCGGTACACCATCGACAAACCGATGCCGGTCCCATGATGCTTCGTTGTGAAGTAGAGGTCAAAGATTTTGTCGAGGTGCTCCGGCGGAATGCCCACGCCCGTGTCCTCGACCCGTATCTCCACGCGCTGGCGGGAGGCCGGGACGCACACGATCCGCAGGACGCCACCGTGCGGCATGGCCTGACAGGCATTGATCGCCAGGTTCAGGAAGGCCTGCCGCAGCATGCCCGCGTCGCCGTTCACCGGCGGCAGCGACGCCGGACAATCGAGCACCAGCCGCACGTTGTTCTGCTGGGCCTCCGGCTCCACCACGGGCAGGATGCCTTCGAACAGCCCCGACAACCGCACGGGCTGAAGCCGCAGATCCTCCGGGCGCGTGAACTTCAGGAAGCCCTGCACCACGCCGTCGAGCCGCCGCACCTCGCCCTCGATGATCTCCACGTGCTCCAGCGCGCCCTTGGCGACGGGCGAGAGCTCCGGCGCCACCGTCGAGAGCCCCAGGCCGCCGGCCGCGACGGTCTCGCGTTGCGGCGCCGCCGCCCATGTGGCGGCATTACGCAGCTTCGTGCGCAGCAGCTCCAGGTGGATCATCATCGCGTTCAGCGGGTTCTTGACCTCGTGGGCAATACCGGCCGTCAGCCGCCCCAGGGCGACCAGCTTGCGGATACGCGATCATCGACTGCACGCGCGACATCGTGGTGACGTTGCGCGCCACGAGCAGCACCCCCACCAGCGCCCCGTCGGTGCCGGTCACCGCCTGCGTCATCAGCAGCAGCTCGTTCTCCCCGTCCATGCTGGCCTGCACGGGCCCGCGCGATGCGCGCGTCGCGATGGTCTCCTCGACGAGCGTGCGAAACTTGTGGCCGCTCGGCACGACCGAAGACAGCATCTGGCCCACGGTGTTGGCGTTGGCCGGCAGCAGCGCTTCCATCGCCGGGTTGGCGTAGAGCAATGCGCCCGACGGGTTGAAGAGCGCCACCGCGTCTTCCAGGTGCTCCACCGCGGATTGCAGGTTGGCGTTCTTGTCCTGGAGCTGGGTGCGGTCCGCGGACAGCTGCTGGCTGACGCGGTTGAAGAACGTGCCCAGCTCGCCGAACTCGTCGCCCGGCGGGAGATCGAGTGTCACTCCGAACTCGCCCTGGCCCAGGCGGGTCAGGCCGCTGCGGATGACGTGAATCGGCCGCAAGAGCAGCTGCGCCAGGGTGCCGGCCACCACCACGGCCACGATCAGCGCGATGGCGGCGGCCAGCAGCGCCGGCCGAAGTGAGCGGTTCAGCTCCTGCCGCATCAGCACCGTGGACACGCCGACGCGAATCGAGCCGAACGCCTCGTCGCCGAGCATCATCGGCTGACGCACTTCCAGCGTGCGGCCGTCGCGGGCGTAAATCACACGCAGCTGCGACAGCGCATTCGCGCCAGCCAGTTGCGCCAGATCCGCCGCCGGTGCCAACCCGCTACCGACGAGCGCGGGATCGCTGCTGGCCACGACCATCCCGCGCGTGTCGAGGATGGACGCCCCGGTGACGCTTTGACCATAAAAACTGGCCTCGAGGATCGACCGCAGCCCGGGGTCATCGCGCAGCGCGGCATACGGTTCCACGCTGCCGATCACCACCTGCCGGGCGCGATGGAAGATGGCGCTCGCCAGCAGCTCCCCTCTGGCGTGGCTCTCGCGAAGGATCACGCTGGAGACGCGCGTCACGTAGAACGCGCTCAGCGCCACGACGGCCAGGCCGACGATCGCC
>CAWEBF010000017.1:0-320708 GCA_963807235.1 uncultured Acidobacteriota bacterium | reverse complement strand
GGACGGCTTCGAGTCCAACGAGGGCGTGATCCTCGTGGCGGCGACCAACCGGCCGGACGTGCTGGACCCGGCGCTCCTGCGGCCGGGCCGCTTCGACCGCCGCATCGTGGTGAACCGGCCCGACGTCAAGGGACGCGAAGGCATCCTGGCGGTGCACACCAAGAAGATCCCGCTCGCGGACGACGTGGACATCTCGGTGCTGGCGCGCGCCTCGGCGGGTTTTTCCGGAGCCGACCTGGCGAACCTGGTGAACGAAGCCGCGCTCAACGCCGCGCGCTACAACCAGAAGGTCGTGCGCATGCACGACTTCGAGTACGCCAAGGACAAGGTGCTGATGGGCGCCGAGCGCCGCTCGATGATCATCAGCGAGGAAGAAAAGCGCGTGACGGCGATCCACGAGGCCGGACACGCCCTGCTGGCAGTGAAGCTGCCGCACGCCGACCCGATCCACAAGGTCACGATCATCCCGCGCGGCATGGCGCTGGGCCTCACGCAGCAGCTGCCGCTCGACGAGAAGCACAACTACTCGCGGGACTATCTGGAGGATCAGATCGCGATCCTGCTCGGCGGGCGCATCGCCGAGGAGATCACGATCGGCAGCGTGACGACGGGTGCCGGCAACGACCTGGAACGCGCCACTGACCTGGCCCGCCGCATGGTGTGCGAGTGGGGCATGAGCAACACCATGGGTCCGCTGACCTTCGGCAAGAAGGAAGAGCAGATCTTCCTGGGGCGCGAGATCTCCCAGCACCAGGACTACAGCGAGGACACGGCGCACCGCATCGATCAGGAAGTGAAGCGGTTCGTGACTGACAACTACGCGCGCGCCAACACCATCCTGATGGAGCACAAGCAGGCGCTCTTCGACATGGCCGACGCGCTGCTGGCTCGCGAGACGCTGGACGCCGAACAGGTGACGCGCCTGGCGGCCGGGATACCGCTCGACGACCCGACGCCGGTCCCGGGCAGCTCCGACCCCGGCCCCACTCCCGCGCGGGATAACGGCTGGAAGACGCCGCTCGTGTCGCCGCTTCCTCCGCGGCCTGTGACACAGGAATAGGGCGCGACCAATTCACAATTCACAAGTCACAATTCACAAACTGCACTGAGGCCGAACGTTCTCACGAACGTTCGGCCTTATGCTTTTCATGCCGGATCTGCACTTCCGCAAGAGCCACGGATGCAGTTCAGAATGAAGTTTGTGAATTGTGACTTGTGCATTGTGAATTGAATCGATGACCCCCCGCAGGCGCTACTCCGTTCCTCTGCCAGATGGCCGAGCGCTCCTTCCCTCGGCGAACGCACGCTCGTCATGGGCATCCTGAACGTCACGCCTGATTCGTTCTCCGACGGCGGCGCGCTGCAGGGCGTCGGCCCGGCCGTCGATGCGGCGATGCGCATGGTGGACGCCGGCGCCGACATCATCGACGTGGGCGGCGAGTCCACCCGGCCCGGCGCCACGCCGGTTCCTGAAGGCGAGGAGCTGCGCCGCGTGATCCCCGTGGTCGAGGCCCTGGCCGCGCGCCTCCAGGTGCCGATCTCGATCGATACCTACAAGGCGGCGGTCGCCGACGCGGCCGCGCAGGCGGGTGCGGCGATCGTCAACGACATCAGCGGGCTGCGCTACGACCCGCGCCTGGCGGAGGTGGTGGCGAGCCGGCGGCTGCCGATCATCCTGATGCACATGCGGGGGCGGTCCGAGGACATGTACCAGCAGGCCACGTATCACGACGTCGTGGACGAGGTGCGCGACGAGCTGGGTGCCAGCGTGGCGTTCGCCGTGCGGGCGGGACTTTCCGCCGAGGCCGTGCTGGTCGATCCCGGGCTCGGGTTCGCAAAAGACGCCCGGCACAGCTTCGAGGTACTGGCCCGCTGCGCGGAGTTCGCCGACCTGGGCCGCCCCATCGTGATCGGACCCTCCCGCAAGTCGTTCCTCGCCGGGCCCATTCGCCGCGCGTCGCTCGAAGCCGACGTCGAGTGGCCGACAGGCGTCGCCGTAACGGCGGCGGTCCTGGCTGGAGCCCACATCGTGCGCGTGCATGCCGTGCGCGAGATGGCACAGGTGGCGCGGGTGGCCGACGAGATTCGGAAGTATCATCGCGACCGATGAGAGAGTGGCTGCAGACCGCGCTTCAGCGCCCGCCGATCGACTGGTGGGACATGCTCGATGTGGCGATCGTAGCGGTGTTCTTCTATCAGTTGCTGCTGCTCATCCGCGGCACACGTGCCGTGCAGATGGCGGTGGGTGCGGGCTTCGTGACGGCGCTGTTCTTCCTGTCGCGGTACCTGGAGCTCGAGGCCGTCAACTGGCTGATTCGCAACGCCGCCGGCTACGTGGTGTTCGCCGTCATCGTGCTGTTTCAGGCCGACATCCGCCGCGCGCTCGCGCACTTTGGCCGCGCGCCGTTCCTGCGCTACTTCAGCCGCCAGCCCGGCGCGGAGGACGCGGTCGAGGAGCTGGTGGTCGCGGTCGGGAACCTGTCCTCTCACCGGCTCGGCGCATTGATTGTCATCGAGCGCCAGATCGGCCTGCGCAACTACATCGAGGGCGGCATCCCGCTGGACGCCGTCATCACCTACGATCTGCTGGCCAGCATCTTCCAGATCACCTCTCCGCTGCACGATGGCGCGGTGATCGTCCAAGGGGACCGCATCGCGGCCGCCGCCTGCTTCCTGCCGCTCTCGGTCAACCAGAAGGTCAGCCGTCAGCTGGGCACACGGCACCGCGCCGCACTTGGTCTGACTGAAGAGAACGACGCGCTGGCCGTCGTGGTATCCGAGGAAACCGGGGTCGTCTCGCTGGCGATCAATGGCCGGCTGGAGCGCGACCTGACCCCCGACAGCCTGCGGCTGCGGCTGAGCACCCTGCTCGGCGTTCGCCGTGACAGGACGGCCCGGCCCGCCGCCGACACGCGGAGCACGGCTGCCTGATGCGGCTGCTCCGACCGCGCAAGCTCGGCCTGATGCTCGTGTCGGCGCTGCTCTCGGCGTCGCTGTGGGCGCTCGTCGCTGGCGAACGGACAGTGGAGCGCACGATGCGCATCCCGCTGGAGTTCACGAATCTGCCTCCCCGGCTGGAGCTCGTCGGCGACGCGCCCGATGTGGTCGACGTCCGGATTCGGGGCGCGTCCACGGCCCTGGCCCGGCTGAGCGCCGGCGAGCTGCTGGCGGTCATGGATCTGCGGCAGGCCCGCGCGGGCGCTCGCCTGTTCCACCTTGACGCCACGGACGTGCGGGCGCCATTCAGCATCGAGATCCTGCAGGTGCAGCCGACCAGCGTGGCGCTGGCATTCGAACCGACCGAAACGAAGATCGTGATGGTGACGCCGCGGATCGAGGGGGAGCCCGCGCCGGGGGTGATCGTCGGCGCCATCACGAGCGAGCCGTCGACGGTAGTCATTGCGGGTCCGGCCACCGCGGTTCGGGCCCTTAAGGAAGCCGTCACCGAGCCGGTGTCGATCGCCAACGCCACGTCCACCGTGACCGAGGTCGTCACAGTAGGAGTGCTAGACCCCACGGTGCGCGTGCCGTCCACGCGCAGCGTCCAAGTGAAGGTCACGCTTGTGAGAGAGCAGTAGTTCGTGGTTCGTAGTTCGTGGTTCGTGGTTGGGTCGTTGACGGACTCATGACTGTAGACCGTAGACCGTAGACCGGAGACCGGGTTATTCGATGGCTCGACTGTTTGGTACGGACGGAGTTCGGGGCAAGGCCGGCGAGTATCCGCTGGATCCGCCGACGGTGCGGCGGCTGGGCGCGGCCCTGGTGCGCGCGCTGCGGCACGACAACCCGGCGATCCCCGTGCGCTTCGTGGCCGGGCGCGATACCCGTGAATCCGGGGAGTGGATCGAGCGCGAGCTGGCGCGCGGCGTTGCCGATCAGGGTGGCGAGCTGACCAGCCTTGGCGTGGTCCCCACGCCGGCGGTGGCCTATCTCACGCCGAGCAAGGGGTTCACGGCGGGTGTGGTGATCTCGGCCTCCCACAACCCGTTCGAGGACAACGGCATCAAGGTGTTCTCCGGCGCAGGGGAGAAGTTCACCGAGACGCTCGAGGCCGAGGTGGAAGCGATCGTCGCTGATCCGTCGTGGTCAGTTAGCGTCGCCGATGCGCCGTTGACGGTCGGCGCCGCCGATTATCGCAACGAGTACCCTGACGCACCTGCAGGAGATGCTGCCGCCGGCACTGCGCCAGAAGCTCCGCCTGGTGATCGACTGCGCCAACGGCGCGACCACCACCGTGGCGCCGCAGCTGTTCACGTCGCTGGGCTACGAGACGCTGGTCATCGGCAAGGAGCCAAACGGCCGGAACATCAACCTCGGGTGCGGATCCACCGCGCCGCAACTGCTGTCCAGGACGGTCGTGGGCGGCGGCTACGCGCTTGGCATCGCGTTCGACGGGGACGGCGATCGCGCGATCTTCGTGGATGCGGACGGCAAGGTGGTGGACGGCGACGCCGTGATGCTGATGTGCGCCACCGTGCTCAAAGCCGAGGGGCGGCTGAACAACAACGCCATCGTGGCCACAGTGATGAGCAACATCGGGCTGGAGATCGCGCTGCGCGAGGCCGGCATCGATCTGGTCCGCTGCCCGGTCGGGGACAAGTACGTGATGGAGGAGATGGGGCGCCGTGGCATCTCGCTCGGCGGGGAACAGTCCGGGCACGTGATCTTCTCCGACTACTTGTTCACCGGGGACGGCCTGGCCACCGCGCTCGGGGTGCTTCGCACGATGGCCACCACCGGCCGGTCCCTCGCTGACCTGGCCTCAGACCTGACCTCCTACCCGCAGGTGCTGATGAACCTGCGCGTGAAGGAGAAGGTTGACCTGCAAACCGTGCCCCAGATCGCCGCCGTGCTGAAGTCGGTCGAATCGCGCCTCGAGGGCTCCGGGCGCCTCCTCGTCCGCTATTCCGGTACCGAGCCGCTGCTGCGCGTCATGCTGGAAGGCAAGGACCAGGCCGAGATCGGTCGCTGGGGGCAGGAGATCATCGACACCGTCGCCCAGCACCTGGGAACCGCGTAGCCAAGGCCCCGTGGACAGGTCCGCGACCGTTCGGGCGTGGCACTACAGGCAGCTCAAATGGAGCGTGCAGGCGCTGGCGCTGCGCGCGCCCGAGCAAATGGTGCTCTTCCCCGACTTCGTGGCCACCGCCGACGAACTGGCGATGGAGCTCGATCATTGGGCCACGCTTGTGCTCGAGAGCTACGGCAAAGACCTGACCGGCTCGCAGGCGGCCGACTTGAAGGCCCTGCACGACAAGCTGGAGACCATGTCGCGCGACGGCGCCGAGTTCGACGCGGACCTGTGGACCGAGTCGGCCCTCGGGTCGAGCGTGCATTGGCAGGAGGTGCGCGCCCTCGCGGTTGCCGTTCGCGACGCGTTCGGATGGTCTGTCGAGGCCAACCAGGAGACGGTAGGATCAGACCGAAGCTTGGACAACCCCTAATGGACGACGCGGTCAAGCGGTCGCCGGAGGCGACCGCCGGCATCCTGGCCGATGCGGAGGCCCTGGGCTTCGTGATGGCCTCCGAGCCGAAGGTCGGAGCGTTCCTGGCGGCGCTGGCGGCCTCGAAACCCGGCGGCCGGCTGCTCGAGCTGGGCACCGGCACCGGCCATGGCACGGCGTGGATGCTGGTCGGCATGGACGCTGGCGCCACGCTCGACACGGTGGACAACGACGCGGCGGTCGTTGCGGTGGCGCAGCGTCACCTTGGCGGCGATCGACGCGTGACCTTTCACGTCGCCGACGGCGCGGAGTTCGTCAAGCAGTCGCCGCCGGGCCGTTATGACTTCATCTACGCCGACGCGTGGCCGGGGAAGTTCTCACACCTCGACGAGGCGCTGGCCCTGTTGAGCGTGGGCGGCATCTACTTGATCGACGACCTGCTGCCACAGCCGAACTGGCCGGAGGGTCACGCGCCGAAGGTGCCGGTACTCATCGACGACATCGAGCGCCGCGAGGGCTTCGTGACCGTCCGGTTAGCCTGGGGGTCCGGGCTGATGCTGGTCGTCCGCTCGGCGTGATCGTGAAGTATCTCCACACGAACCTGGTTGCACGGGATTGGAAGCGGCTGGCGGCCTTCTACGAGGACGTGTTCGGCTGCATGCGCGTGTTGCCGGAACGCCACCTGTCGGGTGCATCGATCGAGCGCGGATCGAACGTGCCGGATGCACGGATCGACGGCGTCCATCTTCGCCTGCCCGGCGTCGGCGTCGAGGGGCCGACGCTGGAGGTGTTCCAGGTACTCGCACAACGCCGAGGCTCCAGCGCCGCCCGCGAACCGGGTCGGGTTCGGGCACATTGCGTTCGCGGTAGACGACGTGGCGGGCACGCGAGACGCGGTGCTTGCCGCCGGCGGCGCTCAGGTCGGCACGATCGAGAGCGTGGCGATCGAGGGCGCGGGCACGATCACGTGGACCTACGTCCGCGACCCCGAAGGCAACATCATCGAGCTGCAGCGGCGCGATCCCGACGGAGGCTAAGGCCGCGCGGCAGGCGGCGCAGGCCTGGCAAACCTGCCGGCCTCCACAGCGACGTTGGGGCGCACCTCGGTCAGTTCCACGGTGTCTCGACCGTCCAGCCACGTCATCGTCCACTTGAACGGCATCTTGACGCCCGCCACCTCGCGGTAGTCCGCGTAGTCCACCTGCGTCGGGATGCGTCCGACGGGCGAGTTGACGTAGCGGATCTGCCTCGTCAGCAGGCCCGTCTCGGCATCGAAGTACAGCGTGACCGTCGCGCCGCCGGTCCCCGTCCCCTGTACGACTTGGACCTCGCGGTCGTCGATGACGTTCGCCAGGCCCACCCGCCACTGGATCGCGAGCTGCCTGACGCGCGAGGGGAAGGCCAGTTCGGCATCCACGCGCAGCCCATCCAGGTCCGCGCCGCTCAGCTCCAGGACAGCCACGGGACGGAACGGCGCCGCCAGCCAGCCACGCCGGCCGTCGAACGTGGAGGTACTGTCGCCGGTGGGTGACCGCGTGATGGTGGTCCGTTGATTGGGCGCGCGCGCGTAGATTTCGACCGCCCGCTTTTCGCTGTCGGGTCCGTAGCCGGTGCTGCTGCCGGTGGCGGTGTAGCTGGCGAGCGCGGCTGCGCGTGCCGCGCCACCGACCGCCTCGATGAAACGGTTGAACACCTGGTCCGGCGGCGGAGAGGTCTTTGCCTGCTCGATGATGTCTCGAGGGTCTTCCGGCGGCGGCGCGTCGTAAAACAGCGCCAGATTGGGGGTGAGCTTCGGCCGATCCGCGCCGCGGTGGCAGGAGAAGCAGGTCAGCGCCTGGCGGCCGCCGAAGTGCGTCTTGTTGATGGCGGCCATCATCACCACCATGCTGCGCGCCATCTGTTTTCGCGGGCTTTCGGCCGCGTAGTTCGCCCAGCTGGCGTCACCCGAGCGGTGACAGTCCTCGCACGACATCCCGAGCGAGGCGGAGAAGATGCCCATCGTGCCCATGAAGTCGTTCACCGGGATGCCGCGCAGCACCTGGACGTTCTTGAACACGTCCTCCGCCATCAGCGGCCGATCGGCCTGACCCTGGGCTTGTAGGACGATGGTTCCAAGCCACACCAACGCAATGATTTTCAGCGAGGCCCGGAGCCTGGAGCCCGGAGCCTGGAGCCTGGTCCCCCTGTGCATCTGCGCTAGCCTAACGGATTTGACAGTCCGCTGACACAGTGACAGATTGAGCGCGACGGAGGCGCCGGGGGAAGTCACAATGCACAATTCACAATTCACAATTCACAAACAGCACGGTCGCGCCGCAGTTCTTTGCGCGTTGGCCCTGATCCTGGCCTGGCCGGCGGCCGCGCATCACGGCGACGCGGATCGCTACAACCCGGAGGTCGTCACCGTCACCGGCACCGTGACCGACGTGCAGATGGTGAGTCCGCACGCCCGCATCATCATGGAAGTGGAAGAGAGCGGGAAGGCCGTGGTCTGGCAGGCTGAGCTCGGCGGGCCGCAACAGCTCATCAAGCAGTTCGGCTGGACGCCGGCCACGATCAAGAAGGGGATGAAGCTGACCATGATCGGACGGCGCCTGAAGAGCGGTTCTCCCTATCTCAACCTGACCGAGCGCGCGAACATCGTCGTGACCGACACCAAGAAGGAGATCTACCGCACCGAGAACTTCGGTGCCCCAGCGCCCACCGGACCGCGGGGCACGCTGGCCCAGTGATGCGCATGCGAGTGCTCGTGGGCGTCGCCCTGGCGGGCGCGGCAGGCGCTGCGATGGTCCTGGGTCTGAGCGCCCAGTCCGGCACCCCGGCCTTCTCGATCACGCAGACCGGCTACCTGAAGGCGTCGAACACCGACGCGTCCGACCATTTCGGTTGTGGAGGCGTGATCCAGGGCCACACCGGCCAGGGCGTCGCCCTCAGCGCGGACGCCACCACGATGGCCGTCGGCGCGCCGCACGAAGCCGGCGGCTCGGCCGGCGTCAACGGCAACCAGCGCGACAACTCCGTGTTCGACGCCGGCGCCGTGTACGTCTTCACGCGGACAGGTGCCGGGTGGACGCAGCAGGCCTACTTGAAAGCGTCGAATCCCCGCAGCGGCGCCGAGTTCGGTCACGCGGTGGCGCTCAGCGCCGACGGCAATACGCTGGCGGTCTCGGCGTTCTGGGAGCCCAGCAACGCCAAAGGCATCAACGGCGACCAGAAGGACGAATCGATCCCGCAGGCCGGCGCGGTCTACGTGTTCACGCGGCGTGGGGCCTCGTGGACGCAGCAGGCCTATGTCAAGGCGTCGAACACGGGCGAAGCCGGCACAGCCGAGGCCTTCGGCGAGGGCGATCAGTTCGCGTTCTCGCTGGCCCTCAGCGCGGACGGCAATACGCTGGCCGTTGGCGCCCTGACCGAAGACAGCGCGGCCACCGGCATCAACGGCAACCAGGCCGACAACTCCGCGCAGTCGGCCGGAGCCGTGTATGTGTTCACGCGCGCGGGAACCGCCTGGACCCAGCAGGCCTACGTGAAGTCGGCGAACATCCGCGCCGGTGACCTTTTCGGCATTTCCGTGGCCCTGACCGCCGACGGAAACATGCTGGCCGTGGGTGCCTTCGATGAGGACGGTTCCGCGCGAGGCGTCAACGGCACGCCCGACAACCGGGCCAATGGCTCGGGTGCGGCATACGTGTTCACGCGCGGCGGCACGGGGTGGTCGCAGCAGGCCTACGTCAAGGCGTCGAACGGCGAGCCGCAGGATTCGTTCGGCGTCAGCGTGGCCTTGAACGACGACGGCACGACGCTGCTCGTCGGCTCTCTGGACGAGGACTGCACGGCCACCGGGCCTACTCCCGCCACCGCGTGCGCGTCGGACATGAAAGAAGACCTGTCGATGGGCGCCGCCTACGTCTTCGTCCGCACCGGCACGGCGTGGTCGCAGCAGGCCTTTCTCAAGGCGTCGAACACCAGCCCGAACGACTGGTTTGGATCACGGGTGGCGCTCAGCGGCGACGGTAACCTGGCGGTTGTCGGCGCAGCGCTCGAGGACGGCGCGGCCAAGGGCATCAACGGCCGGCAGGACCAGAAGACAGCCGGGGAGGCTGGAGCCCTGTATGTGTTCCGCCGCGCCGGCACGGCGTGGACGCAAGCAGCCTACGTGAAAGGCGCCAACACCGAGGCGTTCGACGAGTTCAGCAGCTCGATCGCGATGGATCGTGCCGGCACCACGCTCGTCGCTTCGGCCCGCGGCGAGGACGGTGGTGGCCGCGGCACCAACGGCAACCCGGCTGACAATACCGCCGGGGAGGCCGGTGCCGTCTACGTCTTTCGCGTCGCCCGTTAGTACGGAGGCCGACACACCATGAGCAGGTCCACACGGCGGGAACACCTCAAGGCGCTGGCCGGCCTGGCGGCCGCGCCGCTGCTGCAGGCGCGGCCGGCGCGCGAAACGCCGGTGCCGCCGGAGGGCATCGGCCGCCGTATCCGGCACCTCTCGTATAGCGATCTGGGCGGCAAGACAGACAGCGTGCAGATCATGCTGAACCGCCGGCATCTGTACGTCGGCCACATGTTCAGCAACGGCCTGACGATCCTCGACGCCAACGACCCGCGGCGGCTGAAGCCGGTCGGCTTCTTCACCGGCGGCGATTTCACGCGCACACACCACCTGCAGGTCGCCGACGACATGATGCTGCTGGCCAACGGCGCCAACATCGTCGCCATGCAGTCCTATGACAACCTGCGCGGCTACTTCGAGAACTCGCTGGCCGACAGCATCACCAACCGCAAGAAGTTCCGCTCGGGCCTGAGCATTCACGATCTGTCGAAGCCACCCGAGATGAAGGAGATCGCCTTCCTGGAGATGCCGGGTCTCGGCATCAACCGGCTGTGGTGGCCCGGCGGGCGCTACGCCTACGTTGCGGCGCACTTCGACGGCTTCCTGGACCACATCCTTGTGATCGTGGACCTGCAGACGATCACCAAGCCCGAGATCGTGGCGCGCTGGTGGATGCCGGGCATGAACCGCGCGGCCGGGGAGAAGTCCACGATGCCGGCGGGGAAGCGGCTGGCGCTGCACCACATGCTGACATCCGGCACGCGTGGCTACGGCGCATGGCGTGACGGCGGCCTGACGATTCACGACCTCAGCGATCCGCGCAGTCCCAAGCTGATCTCGCACGTCAACTGGTCGCCTCCCGAACCGGGCGGCACCCATACCGCGCTGCCGTTGCCTGGGCGCAATCTGATCGTGGTTGCCGACGAGGCCAATGCCGAGAAGTGTGCCAAGGGCACGTTCAACACCCGTATTGTGGACATGCGGACGCCGGAGAAGCCGGTGACCATCGCCAACCTGCCGACGCCTCAGGATCGCGACTACTGCGCGGTCGGCACCTTCGGCCCGCACAACCTGCACGAGAACCGCCCGGGCAGCTTTCGCAGCGAGGACACGATCTTCGCCACTTACAACAACGCCGGCGTGCGCGTGTTCGACATCAAGGATGCCCAGGCACCGAAGGAGATCGCGTCGTGGGTGCCGCCGACACCAGCGAAGTTGACCGATCCGCGGCCCAACGTGTCGCTTGCGGCCAAGTCCGCCGACGTCTACGTGACGCCCGAGGGGCTGATCTACACGAGCGACTGGAACTCGGGCGTCCACGTTCTCCAGTACGAAGGGTAGGTGCCCATGAACCGGAGACGCGTCACGGCGGCGGCGCTCCTCGTCGCGACTGGCGCGATCGCGTGGCTTGCAGCGCAGGAACCGCCGCCTGCGCGTCCGAGCGGCGCCGACGTCATCCTGACCAACGGCAAGGTGGTCACAGTCGACGATCGCTTCTCGATTGCGCAGGCCGTGGCGATCGAGGGCGACCGCATCATGCGCGTCGGCAGCAACAGCGAGATCATCCAACTGTCCAGCCCGTCGACGCGCCGAATCGACCTGCGCGGCCGCACCGTGATTCCTGGGCTCATCGACAACCACATGCACCTGGTGCGCGCCGCCGCGACCTGGGACAAGGAAGTGCGCTGGGACGGCGTCGGCACGCGGAAGCAGGCGCTGGATCTCCTGCGCGCCCGCGTCAAGACGACGCCGGCTGGTGAATGGATCTACAACCTAGGCGGATGGGCGGTGGATCAGTTTGCCGACGACTCCCGGCCGCTGACGCGCGACGAGCTCGACCGGGTCGCACCAGCCAACCCGGTCCTGCTTCAGGCGTCCTACTACGCCTCGTACCTGAACAGCCGCGCTGTGGAGGTGCTGGGGATCACCGAACGTAGCCCCGAGTGGGCGTTGAAGGATGCGTCGGGCAGGCCGACAGGCGTGATCGAGGAAGCCGGCATCAGGGGCCTTGCCGCGCGGCTTCCGGTGGCGACGGGCGAGGCGCTCGAGGCCAGCACGCGCCAGATGATTCGCGACCTGAACAAGTTCGGACTGACAGCCTTCGGTAGCGCGGGATGCGAGCCGGATATCCTGCCGGTGTTCCGCAAGTTGTCAGGAGAACGCGCACTCAACGTGCGCGTGTTCTGCATCACCGGCGCGGCTGCTGGCAGCCCCCAGCAGGTCGAGTCGTCTCTTGCTGCCGTGCGCTCGATGAAGCTGTTCCAGGGCGACAGCGACATCAACTACGTGACCTGGGGCGAGAGCGTTTACGGACCGTTGCACGACCCGATGTTCATCTCGCGCTCGAACCCGCAGCCCGATCAGCTGGCGCAGTGGCGGCGCATCGTCACCGAGATTGCGGCCGCGCGGCTGCCTCTGCACGTTCACGCCAACCTGACGGACACGATCGACGCCTTCCTGGATCAGATCGAGGCGGTAAGCCGCCAGCATCCGATCAGCGACCTGCGCTGGACCCTGGCGCACTTGAACCAGCCGACCGCGGCGCAGCTGCAGCGGATGAAGCGGCTGGGCCTGGCTGCCGCCGTCCATCCCTGGGCAGTTATCAACGGCGGCATCAATCGCCGCGTGTTCGGCGACGCTGCGCTGGACATGGCGCCGCTCAAGACCATCCAGGAAAGCGGTGTGACGTGGGGCCTGGGCAGCGACGGCGCCCGCGCGAACCAGATCCTGCCGTTCACGACGTTGTGGTGGGCCGTCACGGGCAAGATGGTGGGTGGGCAGAAGGTGCTTCGCCAGCCGATCAGCCGCGAGGACGCGCTCGTCGCGCACACGCGCCGTAACGCGTGGTTCGTGTTCCAGGAGAAGAACCTCGGATCGCTCGAGGCTGGCAAGCTGGCCGATCTCCTGGTGCTCGATCGCGACTACCTGACGGTGCCCGAGGATGAGATCAAGAACGTGGCCCCCGTGTTGACGATGGTCGGGGGCCGCATAGCTTATGAAGCTCGTTAGTTAGTCGTTAGTCGTTGGTCGTAAGGGCTTGATGATGACAAACAGACGACGCTTCGTTCGCACGGTGGCCGGCGCGGCGGCTGGCATGTATGCCTTCGGCGGACTTGCGAGCGGTCAGGCGCCGGCGACGCCCGCGCGGCGGCAGGTCTCGATCGGCGGCAAGCGCATCAAGGTCATCGACGTGCACGCGCACTGCGTGATCCCCGAGGTCGCCGAGGTGGTGAAGGCGTCGCCCTTTGCCAAGGCCGCCGCGGGCGGTGGAAACAACATCCTGGGGCCCGCGCGGCTGGCCACGATGGACGGCCAGGGCGTGGACATGCAGGCCCTGAGCATCAACGGCTACTGGTGGTACGGCGCCGATCGCGCCCTCGCGACGGCGATCGTCAAGGCGCAGAACGAGGGGCTGGCCAAGTGGGTGTCGGCGCATCCGGATCGCTTCGTGGCGATGACGTCCGTGGCGCTGCAGTTCCCCGACCTGGCGGCGCAACAGCTCGAGGACGGCGTTAAGCGCCTCGGCCTGCGTGGTGTGACGATCGGGGGGCACGTGAACGGCGAGGACGTGTCGGGGCCGAAGTACGACCCGTTCTGGGCCAAGGCCGCCGAGCTCGGCGCGATCGTGTTCATGCACCCCAATGGGTCGGAGAACATCATCAAGGAGGGCGCGCTGGGCGGCCGGGGCGACCTGGGCAACATCATCGGCAACCCGCTCGAGACCACCTACTTCCTGTCGCGCCTGATCTTCGACGGCACCCTGGACCGGCACCCCGGGCTGCGCGTCTGCGGCGCGCACGCCGGCGGCTACCTGCCGTCGTATCTCGGCCGCACCGACGTGGCCTGCGACGTGCGCGCGAACGCCAACTGCGCGAACAAGAAGCGCCCGCGGGACTACTTCAAGCGTGAGCTGCTGGTGGACACGATGGTGTTCTCCGAGGAGGGGCTCCGCCACCTGGTGGCGGAGGTCGGAGTCAGCCAGGTGGTCTACGGCACGGACGTGCCGTTCAACTGGCCGGTGACGGTGGATCTGGTACTCAACGCCTCGTTTCTGAGCGATGCGGAGAAAGAAGCCATCCTCGGTGGAAATCTGACGAGGCTTCTGCGAATTACGTAGGGCTCCAGGCTCCGGGCTCCAGGCCCCGGGCCTTACTAGGAGTTGACGATCATGCGCGGAACTGTATTGCTCGCATTGCTCTTCTGCATCAGCGCTTCGCTGGAGGCGCAGAACAGAACGCCGTGGGGGGATCCGGACATTCAAGGCGTCTGGAGCAACCAGAACCCGGTGCCGCTCGAACGTCCGGACGCGCTCAAGGGCAAGAGCACGCTCACCGCGGCGGAAGCGGCGGAGTTCGAAAAGACCTCGCTCGATCGCCTGTTAACGAATTTTGCCGAGGACGTGCCGCTCAGCGGCGAGCTGAACGGCATCTGGCTGGAAACGGCGAAAGGGAAGGTCGCTCCAAGCCGGGCGACGTCGCTGGTGGTGGACCCGCCGGACGGGAAGGTCCCGTATACGCCGGAGGGCCGGAAGCGATGGGACGCGACGCCGAAACTCGGCCCGCCGCTGCCCGCGAACAGGCCGGAGGATCGCGCGCTAACCGAGCGATGCATCACGACCGACGGCCTGCTGGCGCCCAATCCCTTCTACAACAACGTGCACCAGATCGTTCAGGCGCCGGGCTACGTCGCCATCCTGACCGAGATGATGCATGAAGCCCGTGTCATTCCGCTTGACCGGCGACCCGGGCTCGGCCGCGGGCGTCCAGGCTTACATCGGTGACTCTCGAGGGCGATGGGAGGGTCAGACGCTGGTCGTCGAGACCACGAACTTCAACGACAAGAAGCTGTTTAGAGGCGCCACGCGGCAGATTCACCTGGTCGAGCGGTTTACGCGCATCGACGCCGACACGATCGAGTACCGCCTGACGGTCACCGATCCGGCGACGTTCTCGCGCTCGTGGTCGATCGAGAACGGCTTGCGCAAGGCCGACGGCGACCTCTACGAGGTCGGGTGCCACGAGGGCAACTACGGCCTGCGAGGCATCCTCTCCGGCGCTCGCGCCGAAGAGGCGCGCTGAGCACGTCCGAAGGTTCAGCTCGTTCTGGAGCCTGTAGTAAAGTCGCGTATCGGTCCAGTGTTCACCCGACTGCTGAGAGCGGCAAGGTATTTCAATCCGCAGACATGGCGCGGCACCGTCGTGCGGGTTGATCAGCTGGCTGACTCCACCCACCGGCTGCGTGCGCAGGTCGATGAGCTGCTCGTCCGTACCGAGCAGCTCGAAACCGCGGCGCGCCTCGACTGGGAAATGCAGGACGAGCTCGCGCGCCTCGACGCCCAGCTCGATCGCGCCCGTATCGAGACCCATGTGTCGCGGGCCGTGGCGAAAGCCCAGCTGGACACGAGTCCGTTTCCCCACATCGTCGTCGACAACTGGCTGCCGTCCGACGTGTACCAGTTGATGCTGGCAGCCCTACCGCCCGCGGTGTTCTTCGCCGACCGTGACGTGTCCAGGCAGCGCATGGTCGTGCCCTTCGGAAAGGGTCCGATCTACTCCCGCCGTGTCTGGGATTTCATCTCAAGGCACATCGTCGGCGAGATGCTGCACGATGCCCTGGCGCTCAAGTTCGACAGCGTGATCCAGGATTTCATCAAGAGCGCCTGCGGTGAGCTGGAGGGGTTGGACTGGCAGATGCACACCTCGGACGGGCGCATCATGCTGCGGCGGCCCGGATATGTGATCGCGCCCCATCGTGATCCGAAGTGGGGCTTCGTCACCGGCCTTGTCTATCTGGCGAAACCCGGGGACAACGAGAGCTTCGGCACGCAACTCTATCGGGTGCGCGGCGACGAAGAGGCGCCCAACGACAAGCCGTTCTACGTGGACGAGTCGCGGTGCGAACTGGTGCGGTCGGTGCCCTTCAAGGCCAATTCGATGCTGGCGTTCCTCAATTCCGCCGGCGCGCACGGTGCGTCCATTCCCGCGGATGCCAGTCCCGCCGATCTGGAGCGGTATGTGTACCAGTTCAGGCTCGGACCCGACCGGCAGGGCATCAAGCAGATGCTCGCGCAGATGAGCGACGAGCGTCGCGAACGCTGGTCTGGCGGCAAACGCCGCACCGCCTGACGCCCGGCGACTAACGACTACACTAACGACCAACGAGGTAATTCGACCATGCGCCTTTCCTGGCTTCTCTGTCTTGTCGCCGTCTGCACACTGGCCGCGGCCTCGTCCGGCCTGGCTCAACAGGCGGTTCCCTTCGAAGGGGACCAGCCGATCGCGCCAGCGGGATTCGAGCCCCAGCCGATCCCGTCCGAGCCGATCGAGTACGACACCGCGGAGGTCATGCGGATACGCGTCGTCCCCATCGCGCGCGGACTGGTGAACCCGTGGAGCCTTGCGTTCCTTCCGGACGGGAGTCTGCTGGTGACGGAGAGGGAAGGACGCCTCCGAATCATCCGCAAAGGCGTGCTCGACCCGAAGCCGATTCCCGGCACTCCGGCGGTTCGGCCACAGGGCCGATCCGGGTTGATGGACGTCGTGCTGCATCCGCAGTTCGCCAGCAACCAGCTGGTGTACTTCACCGTACCTGAAGCCTGGGGCGGGTGAAAGGCAGTCGGTCTTGACCGTCGCGCGCGGGCGCTTCGACGGATCGGCGATTACCGGGCTCAGCGACATTTTCAGCGCGGGTACGGGCGTTAGCGGCCCGTCGCGTCTCGCCTTTGGCCGCGACGGCAAGCTGTACATGACGACGCCGAGCGGCGGCAACGGCAGCAGCTCACAGGATCCGAACACCTACGCGGGCAAGGTCCTGCGGCTGAATGACGACGGCACCGCTCCACCCGACAACCCCTTCGCTGGCCGCGCCGGCCACAAGCCGGAGGTCTACACGTTGGGCCACCGCAACTCGCTGGGGCTCGGCGCTCATCCCACCAGCGGCCAGATGTGGCAGCACGAGATGGGTCCGAACGGCGGCGACAAGATCAACGTCCTGAAGCCGGGCGCCAACTATGGCTGGCCGCTCGTGAGCCTGGGACGCACGTACCCGGGCCCCTGGCAGTCACCCTCGTTCACCAAGGATGGGTTCGAGCCGCCAGTGGTCTACTGGATGCCGTCGATCTCCTTGTCGGGCATGACGTTCTACACCGGCGACAAGCTGCCGAAGTGGAAGGGCGACGTCTTCGTGGGCGGACAGCGGACCGGAGAGATTCCTGGTACCGGCCGGCTGGAGCGGATTCTGGTCAACGACAAGCTGGAGGAGTTGCGCCGTGAGTCGCTGCTCGTTCCACTGCAGATGCGCATCCGCGACGTGCGGCAGGGGCCCGATGAACTGCTTTACGTTCTGGTCGATCACGACAACGGCGGCGTGCTGCGCATCGAGCCGTCGGCGACCAAGCAGATAGAGAAGAGCGGTCGTCTCGCGCGGCCGCCGCGCTGACAATGCGCGGAGTCCGCCGGATCCTGGCGGCTGCGGCGGCCATCTCGCTTTGCCTCGCCAGCTTCGCGTCGGCGCAGTTCGGCCGCAACAGCCTCGAAGCGCGTCTCGCGCGTCCCGACAGCTTCGACGGACAGTTCCACTACTGCCGCGCCGTCTATCGGCCCAATCCGCGCGGCGACGGCGGGAGCTGGCTCACGGACTACCCGCTGGCGGACATCGACCTGTCGATTCGGCTGTCTGAGTTGACCAAGACGCGCGTCAGCTTCGACAGCGCAGGGCAGCCGAACCATCTCATCGTGCAGCTCACGAGCGAGGAGCTGCTTCAGTGCCCGGTCATCATCATGCAGGAGGTGGGCAGGTTGCTGTTCACCAGGGAGGACGCGGTCGCCTTGAGGACCTACCTGCTGAAGGGCGGCTTTCTCTGGGTGGACGACTTCTGGGGCTCCTATGCCTGGCAGGTTTGGGAGAGTGAGATCCGGAAAGTGTTTCCTGCGACCGAGTACCCGATCGTCGACGTGCCGCGCGACCATCCGATGTTCCACATGCTGTTCGATCTGGACGCCGTGCCGCAGATTCCCGGAATCGGCACCTTTCTCGCCGGCCGCACGTCGGAGCGCGGCGCGGACAGCGACACCGTGCACACCCGGGTGATTGCCGATTCGCGCGGCCGGGCGATGGTGTTGATGACCCACAACACCGACGTGAGCGATTCCTGGGAGCGCGAGGGCGAGGATCCGGAATACTTCCGGCAGTTCTCGGTGGATGGCTACCGCGTCGCCATCAACGTGCTGTTGTACGCCATGACGCACTGAGGCGGCGGGCGTAGCCTGACGTCAATTGTCTTGGCGGGCCGGGCCGCGTATTCTCAGGCTGCGCATACATACGAGGAGAACGAATGACCTCTCACGCTCGCGTGCACCTGCTTCTGGTCTGGTGCCTTCTCTCAATCGTTTCCGGCCTGGCCGTGGCGCAGCAGAGGCCTGTCGCGGCCATGTTCGGCGACGATCAGAAGCGGGGTGAAACGATCGCGTTGAGCTTCTCGACCGCCGAGGTGGAGGCGGCAAAGGGCGTCGATGTTCCCCTGCAGATCTACCTCACGGCGGGCGATCTCGCGCGTGCGTTCGACATACCCGCCTTCCGGCCCGGCGCGGCCATCGTGCCGACGAATACGGAGCTCATGATTACTGCGACGTCTCCGGCCACGCAGGCCGTCCTCGTCGAGCGCGTCCGCAAGCAGCCGGATGTCATGCGCGATCTGCAGGCTCAGATCGCCGCGCGCCGGGCACAGCCACGGGCGCCGTCCGCCGATTCAGGCCTGCTGGGCATTGGCGCGGATTTCTTCGTTGCGCAGTTGCGACGTACGGGCAAGCCGTCGGGAGGAGCGTTTCCCAGCACGGTGTGTCTCGTGGCCACGAACTTCGCCACGGGCGGGGCGATTGACCGTCGAGAACTCCTCGCCCAGGACCGGTTACGCAAGGGGATCGCCGGATGCCTCGCCGCGCTGGATGCGTCGGGCGTCGAGTCGGTGGTCGTGCCCCTGATGGGCGCCGCCAGTTCAGGCACTCAGTCGAACGACCAGCTGTTCGAGGGCCAGCGCGTGCTCAAAGAGTGCCGCCTCTTGAACTCTCTGGCGGGAATCGCCCTGGGGATTCACGATTTCGCGCCAGGCCGCCGCAACCTGCGTGAGATCGGCGTCATCCAGTGGGATCGGGAACTCGCCGAGATGTTCAGCCTGCCCAAGGGTTCGCGCCTCGCGCAGGCGGCTCAGAACGCCTACCGGGCGTACACGGAGCAGGTCAAGCTGGCGATGCGCAAAGGGCTGAACGGCGAGAAGACGACCGCCGCCGATGTCGACGGAAGCTGCAACGCCATCTTCAGCGTTCAGTGACGTTCTTACGACCAACGACTAACGACCAACGACATACAGGTCCACCGTCTTTCCACGCCACTCGGTCTCCACGACCAGTGTCAAGGCCGCCGACTGCTTCGCCAGAGCCTGCAGCGCGTCGCACCCTGCGTATCCCAGTCCGCAATTGACCGTGACGTGGGTCACGCCGCGGCGCCGAAGAGCGCCCATGGCGTCAGCGTCGGGGAAAGTGGCGACGTCCTTCACGAATTCGGCGTAAGACTGCGGAATGAAGCCGCTGTAGCCGTTCACGAGCGGCGCCCAGTGGCCCAATGAAAAATACATGTACGGGATGTTGTCGATCTCGTCGTATGGCACCGGGAACTCGGCCACTATCGCGCCGGGCGTGTTCTTCAACGTTTCGTAGATCGCCGGCGGGTCGAACACCGGCGTCAAACTCAGCGCCGGCCAGGCGTCGGCCACCACCAGGCCGACGAGGCCAGCAAACACGGCGTTCGCCCGCGCTCGCGAGCCGCAGCGCCGCAGCAGGAAGCGCGCGCCGAATCCGGCGAAGATCGAGAGCGTCAGGCTGACGATGGCCACGAACCGCGCCGGCACCCGAAGGCCGCGAATGGGTGCGAACCAGCGGTACAGGTACGGGTAGGTCAGACCCTTGAGGCCCAGGGACCCATCGAACGATACGAGCAGGCCGGCCGCATACGCGAGCTGTACGGTACCGAGCGGCGGGACGAGGCCCAGGGCCGCCAGCGCGAGCGGCGCGGCACCGGGAAAGAGTGCGCGCTCGGGCCCGGCGCCCGGCAGACGGTCCTTCCAGAGCGCGCTGAAGCGATTCGCGCGCAAGTAGTCTGCCGGCTCGGCGCTGTAGTACGTGACTTCCGTGGGACCGCGCTCTCCTTTCGCCGGCTGCGCGGCCAGAAACGGCCGCGCAAGCGGGGTTGCAAGCGCGGCCGCCAATGCCGCGGCGGCAGCGATCGGCAACAACAGCCGGCGAATCGGCGGGCGATGGAGGATCAACAGACTGCTGCCGACGATCGCCGCGTACAGCAGGAAGAACACGGCGAAGTACATCGACGAATAGAGCTGTGCGACAGCTGCCAGCCCACACGCGATGGCCCACCCCCATCTGCCGGTGGAGAGGAAGTGGTGCAGCGCCAGGAGGCCCAGCGGCGTCCAGCAGGTCATCTGGATTTCCAGATGGCTGTAGTGATCGAATCGGAACGAGGCACACGCGTAGGTCAGGCCTGCGACAAACGCCGCGGGGGCCGAGCCGGTCAGCCGCTCGACAAGGAGATAGGCGGCCAGGCCCGACAGCCAGAAGGCCAGCAGAAACACGACGTTGTAGGCGACCGCCGGATGGACTCCCAGGGCCAGCAGCGGGGCCGACAGCAGCGCTGTCAGGATCATCGGATCCGACAATGTCAGCGTGAGCGGCTCGGGATGGAAGATGTTGGCGTCGAAAAGACGCGCCGGATCCCTGACGATCTGGTGCGTCACCCAGCCAATCCGCCACATGGAGAACAGCGGGTCGCCAGGGTCGGGAACCGAGTACATCTGCCCGAGCTGGTCGTGGAGCAGAACCGCCAGCGCGAGCGCCATTCCGAGCCCGGCGTAGACCGCGCGCCGCAGTCCCCCCGGAGGCGGCGGGACGAGAAACGGATCGGAGCCCGGCGGGGGCAGCAGGCGCAGCCACGCGGCACGTGCCAGACCCAGCGGGCCGGTGCGCCGGTCGAGGAACAGCCGCAGGACGAGGACGGCGCCGAGCGCAACGAGCGCGCGCGCCGGCGTTCGGGCCGACACGCGCATGCCGGCGAGCTGAGCGCTCAGCCCGCCGAAGTGTCCGATCGCTGCGGACAGGATGGCCAGGACGGCCGCGAGTACATCGAGTCCGATGATGACCCGGAGCCGCCGATCAACACGCACGCCGGCCTGTAGCCCTACGGCGTTAGCGAACCGACGTACGCGGAGATGTTGAGAATGTCCTCGTCGGTGAGCTGCGCGACCGGCAGATTCATCAACGGCGCATCAGGTCCCTTGCGCGAGCCGTCCTTGAACAGATACAGCTGGCGAGCGATGTAGATCGGGTGCACGCCGGCCAGCCGCGGCACGTTGGCCAACCCCTTCATCCCGCCGCCGTGGCAGATGGCGCACGCGATCGTCTTGCCGCCGCCGCCCGTCTCCACCAGCGCCTTGCCCTTGGCCAGGCTGCCCGGCGGCACGTAGGACACGAAACCGGACTTCGGATCGCGCAGCCTCGCGCGCTCCTGATCCTCTGGCAGCGTGATGATGCGGTTGCCGATCGGCTCCATTCCGGTGGCTTTCGGGTCCACGAACCGCATGCGGCCCTGCCCGACGAACGTGCGCGGCACCATGGCGGCTTCCACCACGCGTGACCACCTCTGGCGCGGCAGCGACGCGAACCATTCGGCCGCTTCGCGCGATTCCTGATCGGACACTTCCTTCGAGATGCCGTTCATGCGCGCGTAGTCGCGCCGCGTGCCGGCCTTGAAGTCCAGCATCTGCTGCACGAGGTAGTCGGCCGTGTAGCCAGTGAGATCGGCGGACTCCGGGTGGCCGAGCCCCGACATCAGGTGGCACGACCCGCAGGCCAGCGCGCCGCCGCGGCCTTTCACCACGATGCCTGGTCCGGGCTTGTGCTCGTCCGGGAACCAGTCGGGCGGGTTCAGCAGGTCGTCGATCTGCGGTGGCGTGTACTGCTTCGTGCTGCCGGGGACGGTCTTGGGTCCTGGCGGTTCGGGCGGCAGCGTTCCGGCCTGCACGGGAAACGCCCACGCCGGCTCGCGGCCCGCGGGAGAGGGTAGCGCCGTTGACTGCACGCCCTGCGATTCGAGCCCGACAGACACCGCCAGCACCAGCGCCAGAGCCATCGCCACAAGACGTGCGTTCATCGCGAAATCCTCCGGCGCCGAGTGTAATTCACCTTCGGGCGGGCAGGGCGAAGCTGAGGATGAGATCGCCGCCCCTCCGGCCGCGGTCGCCGCCGCCAGAGCCCACCGTCACGAACTGTTCTCCGTTCACCATGTAGACCGACGGAGATGAGAACACGCCAGCTCCGGTGTTGAAACGCCACAGCAGCTCGCCGCTCTTTGCATCGTAGGCCATGAAGTAGCCGGCTTCGTTGCTGCCGGTGCCCACGAACAGCAAGCCGCTCGCCGTCACGACGGATCCCGCCTGGCCCCAGCCGTCGTAGCTCTTCTGCCACGCCAGCTCACCGGTCGTGGGATCGAACGCGGACAGGTAGCCGCGCGCCGGCCTGCCGGAATTGAGCGGCTCGTCGATCGCGTTGACGTACAGCAGCCCCGTGCGGGGGCTGTACGACAGCGGCCCGTAGTTAGCGCCGCCTCCCGTCCCTGGCGCGTAAATCATGTTCGGGCCCGGCTGCGTGAAGTGCGGCACCAGCTTGTTTTTGGCCAGGCGATCCGCCGGAATGTCCGTGGGGAACACCGGCGACACGGGCTGCATCTGCTTTCCGCTGGCCGTGAACGGAATCGGCTGCGTGGGCCAGGCGGATTCGCCCGGACGAGCCACCTCCGTGGGGACCGGCATCTCGCGGATCGAGTGCACGGGTTTACCCGTTTCGCGATCCAGGATGTACAGGTAGCCGTTCTTGCTGGCCTCGGCCAGGGCCTTGACGGGCTTTCCGCCCACCTGCATGTCGAAGAGGATGGGCTGATTGCCGGAGTCGTAGTCCCACACGTCGTGGTGGGTCTGCTGGAAGTACCACTTGAGCGTGCCGGTCTCGAGCGAGAGCGCGAGGATGCAATCGGTGAACAGGTTGATGCCCGCGCGCTTCGTGGTGTCGCCGAACGGGTTGCCGACGGCCACGTAGATCATGCCCAGCGCGGGATCGATCGACGGCGTCTCCCAGATGCCGCCGCCGTTCCGCTCGCCGCCCACCCACGTGGGCCCGGCAATGTCCCAGCCCTGATCCTTCTCGTCCTGCGGGATGGTGTTGAAGTGCCACTTCACCTTGCCGGTCTTGGCATCCACGGCCAGGACGTGGCCGCCCGGGATGTGGCTCTCGCTGCGCGTGCTCCCGATGTAGATCACGCCGTTGTGGACCTGCGGTGCCGTGGTGAACCAGTAGCCGAGGCTGATGGCTGTCTTGGCGTCGGGGAAGCGTTCCTTGATCACGTCGAGAATCACGGCAGCCTGGCCGTTGGTGCCAAACGTGGGGAGGGGCTTGCCGGTCTTCGCGTCGAGCGCGAACAGGAACGAGCCGGCCGCCGTGTACACGACGCCGTCCGCATAGGCCGCACCGCGGTTCCGGAAGACGTAGCCCTCGCGCCGGCCTCCTCCGATGAGGTTCGTGACGTCGAAGCTCCAGAGCAGGCGGCCATCGGCCGCGTCGAGCGCGTAGACGCCGCCCCGCGGATCGGTCACGTACATCGTGCCGCCCACGACGATCGGCGTGGTCTGGTTGCTGACGCCGTCGATGATGCCGTATTGAAACAGCCAGCGGGGTGTCAGCGTCTTCACGTTCGCGGCCGAAATCTGGTCGAGCGTGGAATAGCGGCTGCCGAAGAGATCCAGGTTGTGCAGGGCCCAATCGACGGACCTGCCCCTGCCGCCTTGCTGGGCTCCGGCGATCAGTGCGGACGCCGTTGTCGCGAGAACCGCCAGTACCAGCATCGAGCCGAGCAAACGCGCGCGTCGCCACGCCATGGTCACGCTCCTGTCTGGGCGAGAGTCTATCGCGCCCAGCCGCCTGCGATACGATCGAAGCGCCGCATGGTGAAGCTGTCGGTCAACGTCAACAAGATCGCCACGGTCCGCAACTCGCGGGGCGGGCGCGTCCCCTCGGTGCTCGAAGCCGTTGGCACGTGCGTGGCCGCCGGCGCCCCGGGCATCACCGTGCACCCGCGGGCCGACGCGCGGCACATCACCGCCGCCGACGTCCGGGAAATCGCGCGTGAGCTGGCGCCCTTGCGCGGACGCGTCGAGTACAACATCGAGGGCGACCCGCGGCCGGATTTCGTGGAGCTGGTCGAAGAGGTCCGGCCCGACCAGTGCACGCTGGTCCCGGTGCGGCCCGGCGAGATCACCAGCCAGGCCGGTTGGTCGGCCGACGTCAGGTCCCAGGCGCTCGTCGATGCCATCGTTCGGTGCCTGGCCGCGGGGGTTCGGGTCAGCCTCTTCGTCGATCCGAACGACGAGCCCATTCGCTGGGCGGCGTCCACCGGGGCGCAGCGGGTCGAGCTGTACACGGAGCCCTTCGCCCGCGCGTTCGAGGCCGGAGACTTGGCCGCGCGCGCGTCGTTCGAGAGGTATACACGCGCCGCTCGCCTGGCCGACTCGTTGGGTCTGGGGGTCAACGCCGGGCACGACCTGGACCTGGACAACCTGGTGCTCTTTCGCGGCCTGCCGAACCTGGTGGAGGTCTCGATCGGCCATGCGCTCGTGAGCCACGCGCTTTTCGTCGGCCTCGAGCGCAGCGTTCGCGAGTACCTGCAGGTGCTGGCGGGATAGCGGCTCGCAACAAATCCAGTAAGATCGGTTTTTCTTATCATGAAGCTCGAATCAGCCGTGTTCGCCGTCGCCGGGATGTGTTTCGGCATCATTCTGGGCTGGGTGATCGGCTCTCAGCAGTCGCGGTCCGCGGGCAGTGCGCCGGCGGCGGCTCCCGCCGCGCAGTCCGCCACTGAGACCGGCGGGAACACGCAGCGCCAGGCCCCCCCGCTGGACGAAGCCAAGGTGCAATCGCTGACCACGATCCTCACGAGCGATCCCAACAACGCCTCGGCGGCCTTGCAGCTGGCGAACACCTATTTCGACGCCGAGCGCTGGGACGACGCGATCAGGTGGTACGAACGCACGGTGAAGCTGGAGCCCAGGAACGTGGATGCCAACACGGATCTCGGCGTCAGCTACTACTACCTGAACCGCACCGCCGACGCGCTGGCCACCTTCGAGCGCAGTCTCGCGATCGACCCCAAGCACACCAAGACGCTCCTCAACAAGGGCATCGTGCTCGCGTTCGGCAAAGAGGACCTGAAGGGCGCCTCGGCCGAGTGGAAAAAGGTCGTGGACCTGGCGCCCGATAGTCCCGAGGGCCAGGCCGCGCGACGGGCGCTCGAGGGCGTGGCCGCCGCGGCGCACAACAACACGACCGGCGGTGCCGCGGGCGGACAGTGATACGCGCCCTGCTCGTCCTCGTGCTCCTGCTCGCGGTCGCGTGGGCGTTCTGGCGCTTCGTGGACGGCGTGATCGACACCTTCGGCGGACTGCCCAAGGATCGCCGCCGCGGCCGCGGGGGAGCCCCCGTCAAGCTGGTGCGTGATCCGGTGTGCGGCACTTGGATCGATCCTACGGCCTCGCTGGCCATCGACGCCCGCGGCGACGACGCACTACTTCTGCTCCGCCACGTGCCGCGACTCCTTCCAGAGGTCGGCGTGAGCTCGCGCCTCGAGGAGCAGCTGCGGGCCGACATCGTGGAAATCGGCCGCCGGATGAACGCACGCGGCTATGTGGCGTCCAACGACGGCAACATCAGCGCGCGGCTGGACGACAAGCGATTGATCACCACGCCCGAAGCGTCCCCAAGGGCTACATGACGCCCGACATGATGGTGATCGTCAGCTACCAGGGCGAGAAGCTCTCGGGCGACCGGGAGGCGTCGTCGGAGCTGCCGATGCACCTCGAGGTGTACCGCAACCGGCCCGACATGAACGCCGTGGTGCATGCGCATCCGCCCGTCGCCACCGGGTTTGCCGTGGCCGGCATCCCGCTCACCCGCGCGGTGCTGGCCGAGGTCGTGACCACTCTCGGCAGCATTCCCATCGCCGCGTACGGTACGCCGTCCACGGAGGAACTGCCGGCGGCGGTGCGCAAGTACATCAAGGCGCACGACGGCATGCTGCTGGCCAACCACGGCGCCGTGACCTGCGGCAAGGACGTGGCGTCGGCCTATTACAAGATGGAGACGATCGAGCACTTCGCGAAGATCAGTTTCGTCGCGCGCATGCTGGGCCGCGAGCACCTGATTTCGCGTGAGGAGGTGGAGCGGCTGCAGGGTCTTCGCGGCGCGTACGGCATCGCCTCGCCCGCACCGCTCTGTGCGGACCCGGCTGAAGCCGCCACGATGGACGACGCGGTGTGCCAGGTGCTCGAAGCGCCGGAATCGGCGACCGAACGCCTGGTAGCCGACGTGGACCTGGTGCTGCGGCGGGCGAGCAGGGACGGGGAAATTCGACTAACATACGGCGAGTTGACGGCGCTCATCACCGACGCCGTCCGAAGTTTGCGGGAATAAGAACCGGCGTTAAGCCGGTTCGGCAGACACTTGTGCCGGCGCGGCCGGCGTTACCTGACGAGGGACGCGCATGGGTGAGGCACTCGGGATGGTCGAGACCAAAGGCCTGGTCGCAATGATCGAGGCGGCCGATGCCATGGTCAAAGCGGCCAAGGTGACGCTGGTCGGCTGGGAAAAGATCGGCGCCGGCTACGTCACGGCCATCGTGCGCGGCGACGTGGCCGCCGTGAAGGCCGCCACCGACGCCGGAGCCGCAGCCGCTCGCCGCGTCGGCGAGCTGGTGTCCGTGCACGTCATCCCGCGCCCGCACTCGAACCTCGAAGACGCGCTCCCCATCGGCAAGTCCGGCGCGGGCAAGAACTAGCGTCGTCGTCAGGCCCCGATGCTCCTCGCCCGCGTCGTCGGGACCGTCGTAGCGACCCGCAAGGACCCGCGGCTCGTCAGCAACAAGCTGCTCATCGCGCGGCCCATGGATCCCCACGGCAAGCCGGAAGGCAACTATCTGGTGGCGCTCGACACCGTGGACGCCGGCGTGGGGGAAACCGTGCTGATCGTCAGCGGCAGCTCGGCGCGCATGGCCGCCGGCATGAAGGACTGTCCCGTGGACGCGGCCATCGTCGGCATCGTGGACACGATTGACGTCGCGACCGGCGACTGACCCTCGCATCCGCATCATGCAGCTCGCGCGCGTCATCGGCGATGTGGTGGTCACCCGAAAGGACGAGAATCTCTCCGGCGTGACGCTGCTCGTCCTCCAGCCGCTGAACGCGGACGGGTCCAAAGCAGGCCGGACGCTCGTGGCGGTGGACTCCGTGGGCGCAGGCGTGGGCGAGACGGTGTTCTTCGTTCGGGGCAAGGAGGCGAGCTTTCCCTTCCACCCCGTCGAGGTGCCTGCCGACGCCGGCGTGGTCGGCATCGTGGACCACTGGGACGTCGAGTAGAGACGGACCATGGTGTTGGCTCGAGTGGTCGGGACCGTGGTCGCCACACAGAAGCACCGCGCCTTCGAAGGCGCCAAGCTCCTCCTTGTGCAGCCGGTCGGTCTCGACGACACGCCGCGCGGCGCCACGCTGCTTGCCGTAGACTCGGTGGGAGCGGGCGTGACCGAGCGCGTGCTGATCGTGCTCGAAGGGCGCGCCGCCGGCGAGGCGCTGGGGAAGAAGGGCGCTCCGGTGGATGCGGCCATCATCGGCATCGTGGACAGCGTGGACGTGCACGAATGACGGAACAGGAGCTGCGGGCGCTCGTACGCGACGCCATCACGCGCCATGCGGGCATGCGGCCGGTGGAGCCGCGAGCCGAGGCCGGCCCCGGTCAGCCGATGGCGCTCTTGCGCGCACACCTGAGTCACGCACAGTTCGTGCTGCCCACCGGGATGGACGCGGACGGTCCGTGCCTCATCGAGCCGGCCGTGCAGTGCAATCATTGCGGCTATTGCAAATCGTACGGACATTGAATCGGAGGTCTCCAGTCTCCGGTCTCCGGTCTCCAGTTCTTCCCAGAGCCTAGAGCCCAGAGCCTAGAGCCAATCGCCAGTGACACGCCCGACAGTGCTCGTGACTCGCCGGCTGCCTGCCCGTGCAATGGCTCGACTCGAGGAGGCGTGCGAGGTCGCTCTGTACGAAGGTGACCCGCTGACGCGCGAAGCCCTGGCCGAACTTGTACCGGGCAAGCAGGCGCTCGTCACGATGTTCACCGACCCGGTGGACGCCACCGTGCTCCAAGCCGGATCGGATCTGCGAATCGTGGCCACGGTGGCCGTGGGCTACAACAACATCGACGTGGCCGCGGCGCGGGCGCGCGGGGTGGTCGTCACCAACACCCCCGACGTGCTGACCGAGGCGACGGCCGACCTTACGTGGTCGATTGTGCTGGGCCTGACGCGCCGGATCGTGGAGGGCGACCGGCTCGTGCGGCGCGGGGGCTGGAAGGGCTTCGCGTTCGACTTCATGCTGGGATCGGATCTGCGCGGAAAGCAGATTGGCATCGTCGGCCTGGGGCGGATCGGCCGCGCCGTGGCCGCGCGCGCACGCGCATTCGGCATGCGCGTGGCCTACACGCGCGGCGTGCCCACCGAAGGCGAGCCCGCCGAGGCGATGCCGCTCGACCGGCTGCTCTCCAGCTCGGACGTCGTGTCGCTGCACTGCCCGCTGACACCAGACACCAGGCACCTGATCGACCAGCCCGCGCTGGCGCGCATGAAGCGCAGCGCCTACCTGGTGAACGCGTCGCGCGGGCCCATCGTGGACGAAGCGGCGCTGGCGTGGGCGCTCAAGAACCGCCTGATTGCGGGCGCCGGCCTCGACGTCTACGAAGACGAGCCCAGGGTCCATCCGGAGCTCCTGGGCTTCGACAACGTGGTCCTGGTGCCGCACCTGGGCAGCGCCACCACCGAAACCCGCACGGCCATGGCCGACCTGGCGGCGAAGAATGTCGTTGCGGTCGTGTCAGGGAAACCGCCCTTGACCCCAGTTGGATAGTGATAATGCACAATTCACAATTCACAATTCACAAACCAGATAGGACACGGAGCTGCAGTTCCGGCCTTCTTTGTGACTTGTGACTTGTGAATTGTGAATTGACGCATCGAGCAATGAGGTCTCACAGAGTCAACGAACGACTTGTGAGTCGTACCATGCGGACCCTTGCGCGGGCGATCACGGGGATGGAGCTGCCCGCCGTCGAGAAGATCTCCGAGAGCCAGCAGGAGGACCCGTTCCAGATCCTGATCGCCACGCTGCTCTCGGCCCGCACGCAGGACGCGACGACGCACGCGGCCTCCACGCGCCTCTTCGCAAGGGCTCGCACGCCGCGCACGATGGCCAGGCTGTCGGTCAAGGAAATCGAGAAGCTGATTTACCCCGTCAGCTTCTACCGCAACAAGGCCGAACACGTGAAGGCCTGCTGCCAGCTGCTGATGTCCCGATTCGGCGGGCGGGTGCCCGGCACCATGGAGGAGCTGCTTCTGTTGCCGGGTGTCGGCAGAAAGACGGCGAACCTGGTGCTGATCCTCGCCTTCGCGAGCAGGCAGAACATCTGCGTGGACACCCACGTGCATCGCATCTCGAACCGGATGGGCTGGGTCAGGACGTCGCTGCCCGACGAGACCGAGCAGGCGCTCTACAAGGCGACCAACCAGCGGTGGTGGCCCTACATCAACCTGTACCTGGTGACCTGGGGCCAGAACGTGTGCCGGCCGGTCTACCCGCGCTGCGGTGATTGCGTGATCGCGGCCGATTGTCCAAGAATTGGTGTGGCTAGGAGGAAGCGATGAAGCGGACTGCGTGTTCGGTGGCGGTGATGATGCTCGTATGGACCTCTGGTTCCTCGTTCGGGCAGGCCCCCAGCGGGACCGGGACCGGCCGTGCCACCGCTCCGGCACGCGGTACAGCGGCGGCGCCGGCGCCGGCCACGCTGAAGCGGTCGCCCGGCGCGGGCCCGCTCGTCACGGTGACGACCGCTCGCGGCAGCTTCACCTTCGAGACGTATCCGGAGGAAGCACCCAAGAGCGTGGAGCACATCCTGGCGCTCGTGAAGCGCAACTTCTACAACGGTCAACGCATCAGCCGGGTGGCGCCCGGATTCGTGGTCCAGTTCGGCGACCCGCTGTCGCGGGACCTCTCGAAGAAGGACCTCTGGAACACGGGCGGCAGCTTCAAGATCATCGGTGAACTGGAAGCCAGCCCCAAGCGCACGCACGTCGTCGGGGCGGTGGCGCTGGCGCACGATGGCGATGCCCGGCGCAGCGACAGCATCATGTACGTCACGCTGCGCGAGGCGCACGAGCTGGACGGCAAGTACAACGTCATCGGCAAGATCATTTCCGGCATGGAGATCGTGCGCACCACGCAGGTCGCCGACGTCATCAAGCGCGTGACCGTGATTCCTTAAGCCTTGGTTCGTAGTTCGTAGTTCGTAGTTCGTGGGCCGTCCGGAACCGGCTCGACAATCGAGGGCGCACTCCGACTCATCAGCAGGTTTTTTCGCGACGCTCGAGCTTTGCCAGGCGATGTCCCGTGTTAGCGTGCGTTTTTACGAGGCATGGTGCCTGTACCCCCGACGCCGACCGCCGACACGAGTCGCCGGTTCGTCTACCCCTCCACGGACATCGACGACATCCCCGCGGTGCCGTACCTGGCGCTGCGCGCGATGATGCACTCCATTCCGGCGGAGGTCCGTCGCTCCGCGCTGGTGGACTACGGCTGCGGCGTGGGGCGTGTGCTGATCGCGGCGCGGCGCGCCGGGTTCAGCCGCGTGATCGGCGTGGAGCCGGCGGCATCGCTGGTGGCGGCCGGCCGCGAAAACATGAGCGGCTACACGGGTTGGGAGATCGTGCATTCCGACGCAGCCAACTACAAGGTGCCGGACGACACCACCGTGTTCTTCCTTGGGCAGCCGTTTGGCGGCGTCCGACTGGCGAAGGTGCTCCTGCAGATTCAGCGCTCGGTGGAGCGCCGCCTGCGCCCGCATCTCATCATCGGATACTTCAACGTCGAACGGATAGGGACCACGGCCAACCGCGCGGAAGTGCCCCTGCACCGCGTGATTCACGCCTACTACGAGCCGGCCGGCACGAGCTGGGCGGGTTGGGTAATCGGCGCCTGAACTCACATCCGGCCGAATAGTTTCCGTTGCGACGACAGGATCCTCTCGGCTTCCTGGGGATCCGGCTCGAGCGTCCACACACCTCGCTGATGGCTGCCGCCCAGCACCACGCCGTCCCGTCGCGAGAACATGTACAGGTCCTCCATCGTGGACTTGACCGCGTAGTCCACGTCGGGCTGCGGTTCCAGGATGGTCAGCTGTCCCTTGATCGGCACCAGGTCGGCGTCGCCGAACAACTGGGCCGAGCCCAGACCGGTGCAGTTGAGGATCACCGGTTCCTCCAGTGCTCCCACATCCGCGCGTGACAGGTCCGCGACGACGATCCGCCCTCCCGCGGCGCGCACGTCCGTGACCATCGCCGCCAGGTAGATCGCCGGCTCGATGAGCATCAGCCGATATCGGTGCGCGAACGCGCTCGGGAACGGATGCTCGCCGGGTCCCAGCGTGACCGAAGGGAAGAGTTCGGGCGTGGCGGCCCATTCCCACGAAACCGGCGGCGCCGCGCTGTCTCCGATCAGGTAGAACGTCACCCACCGGACGCCGTACTGCTCGCCCACCATGCGCTCGAACCGCTGGTGCGACAGGCGCGAGGCCTCCGCGAGCTCCCGCACGAATGTGGCCGCCGGCCGTCCCTCGTCAACCAGCGTTACGGGCGACCACAGGGCGCCCGCGACGTCCGAGGTCGTGTGCGGCGGCAGGTCTCTCGCGTAGACGGTGACGTCGAGCCCACGCTCCTGCAGCAGCCTGGCGGTGGCGAGCCCGACGGCGCCCGCGCCAAGCACCGCCGCCTGGCGCGGCGCGTCCCGACACGCCAGGTCCACGGCGCGTGCCGCCGTGCCCCACGACAGCGTGACGCCGCACCCGCCGTGGCCGTAGTTGTGGACGATCACGTGGCGGCCCAGGCGCTCGGCGTCCACGCGAAACCCTGTGGGGCGGAAGGGCCGAAGGCCGGCGACCTGGCGCGTGCCGGCCGAGGCGGGAAACGTCACGGGGCTTAATCGGACCATCCCTAGGTCAGAACAGCCGCTCGGAGGCCGAGCCGTGCGGCACGGCGGCCGGCGTGACCGATCCCGCCGCCGCCAGCGCGCGGATCTCGGGGTACTGCTCGATGAGGGTGTCCGGATACTCCCCCTCGATCGGCTGGCCAAGCTGCGCTTTCAGCATCACCGCGTTCACCACCGACTTCGAGGCGAAGTGGTTATTGGCGTAGAGATATGACTTTCTCACCAGGGCCTGCGCGGCGCCCGCGATGTCGCTGAACTCCCGCAGCTCCTCCACCGAATACAGGTAGTCGTACCGGTCCTCGGCCTTCTTGTGGTGCCACCAGTTCGCGGCGTTCCGTCCGTGGAGGCGCATGTAGTAGAAGCTCGTGACGTTCGGCAGGTAGTTCTGCTCGATCGACAAGCGGAACTTCGGCTCGTCGATCTGCACGAACGCGGCGTTGTGCGCGTTGAGGAGCGACAGCGTGTCGGCCAGCTGGTCGCTCCAGGTCTTGTGGCGAAGCTCCACGGCCACCCGGTAGTCGGCGAACGCGCGGAGCAGCGTCGTCAGGTAGTCGTGCGACTGCGGCGAGGCCTTGAAGCTGGCTGGAAACTGCGCCAGCAGCGCCCCCAGCTTTCCGGCCGATGCCAGCGGCTCGAGGGCGGCACGGACCTCGTCGATGTCGCTCTGGGTGACCTGGGCCAGCAGATCCAGCAGGTTGCCCGTGGAACCTGGCGCCGCTTTCAGCGCCCGGTCACGGAACATCTTCGGGTGCGTGAATTTCTGGTAGAGCTTCACCGAGAACTCGAAGCCCGGCGGCGTGCGGTCCGCCCAGCCGCGCGTGACCTCGGGCCGGGGCGTTCCGTAGAACGACGAATTCACCTCGACCGTGTCGAAGTGCTCGGCGTAGAAACGCAGCTCGTCGAACCCCGCGGTGCCCGCTCGTTTTGAGCGGCCGGCGGGGTAGAACCTGCCGTTCCACGTGCCGCGGCCCGTGGGGTAGCTCCAGCCCGAGGTGCCGATGCGAAGCGTCATGGGCGCGAGGTCCTTCATCGATAATAGAGGGGTTGCTGACGATCAACGAGATCTTCTATTCGGTGCAGGGCGAGTCCAGCTTCGCCGGCCGGCCGTGCGTGTTCGTCCGCCTGACGGCCTGCGACCTCCGGTGCTCCTGGTGCGACACGCCGTACGCGTTCCACGAAGGAACGAAACGCCCGGTAGACGACGTCCTGGCCGAGGTTGACCGCTTCGGCTGTTCGCTGGTCGAGGTTACCGGAGGCGAGCCCCTGTTGCAGGAGGGGGTGTATCCGCTCATCGACGGACTGCTGGCGCGGGGCAAGCAGGTGCTGCTCGAGACCGGAGGACACCGCAGCACCGAGCGTGTGCCCGAAAGCGTCGTGACCATCCTCGACGTGAAGTGCCCCGGCAGCGGGGAAGCCCAGCGCATGGACTGGGGCAACCTGGATCGGCTTCGCCCGCACGACGAGGTGAAGTTCGTGATCAAGGATCGGGCGGATTACGACTTCGCCAGAGACGTCGTGCGCCGCCACGACCTCGCGGCACGGGCGGCGGCCGTCCACTTCTCGCCGGTCCACGACGTGATGAACCTGCGCCAGCTCTCGGAATGGGTGCTCCAGGACGGGCTGCCGGTGCGCGTTCAAGTGCAGTTGCACAAGTACATCTGGGATCCAGCCACGCGTGGCGTCTGACGCCGTTGTTCTACTGAGCGGGGGCCTGGATTCGTACACCACCGCCGCGCTGGCGCGGCAACAGGGATTTGCGCTGCATGCATTGACCGTGCGCTACGGTCAGCGCCACGCTGTGGAGGTCGAGGCGGCCCGGGCCGTGGCACGCTCCCTGAGCGCGTCCCGGCACGTGGAGATCGACGTCGATCTGTCCACGTTCGGCGGCTCCTCACTGACGAGCGCGCTACCCGTGCCCAAGGACCGCGCGATCGACCAGGACGAGATCCCGTCCACCTACGTCCCTGCCCGCAACACCGTGTTCCTGGCGCTGGCGCTGGGATGGGCGGAAGTGCTGGGCGCCCGCGACATCTTCATCGGTGTGAACGCGCGCGACTATTCCGGATACCCCGACTGCCGTCCGGCGTTCATCGCCGCGTTCGAGGCGCTGGCGTCGGTGGCGACGGCTGCGGGCGTGGGGGGGACGCGTTACGTGGTCCACACGCCGCTCATTCAGATGACCAAGGCTCAGATCATCACGACCGGCGTGGGCCTCGGCCTCGACTACGGGTTGACGCACAGCTGCTACGACCCGCTGCCAGACGGCCGGCCCTGCCGCCGCTGCGACAGCTGCGTGCTGCGGGCGGCCGGATTCGAGGACGCGGGGGTCAAGGACCCCTTGCTCGCCCGATGACCGAGCGCCTGTACTACCTGGACGCCGAGACGCTGGAATTCGATGCTCGCGTCACGGAGACCGCAAACGCGGGCGGGCAGCCCGGTGTGATCCTGGACCGCACAGCCTTCTACCCGACCTCGGGCGGCCAGCCATTCGATACCGGCCGGCTGGGCGACGCGCAGGTGCTGGACGTGCTGGACGAGGGCGAGCGCATCGTCCACGTGCTGTCGGCTCCGCTCGAGCCGGGCGCGCTGGTGCACGGCGTCGTGGACGTTCCGCGGCGGCGCGACCACATGCAGCAGCACACCGGGCAGCACATCTTGTCGGCGGCCTTCGAGCGGCTGTTCGGCAACCCGACGGTCAGCTTCCACCTGGGAGCGGAGACGTGCACGATCGACCTGGCCAGGCAGCTGACGTCCGCGGACGTCGAGCGGGCGGTGGACGAGGCGAATCGCGTCGTATGGGAGGACCGTCCGGTGGTCGTGCGCTTTGCGAGCGCCGACGAGGCCCGGGCGGCCGGGTTGCGCAAGGAGTCGCAGCGCGAGGGCGAGCTGCGGCTGATCGAGGTCGCGGACTTCGACCTCTCGGCGTGTGGTGGCACGCACGTGGCGCGCACCGGCGCGGTCGGGATCATCGCCGTCACCGGAACCGAGAAAGTGAAAGGCGGGCTGCGCGTCTCCTTCGTCTGTGGCCGGCGCGCGCTCGACCAGCTCCGTCTGCTGCGCGATGCGGTGTCCGGCTCGCTGCGCGCGCTGTCGGTGCTGCCCTCGGAGTTGCCAGACGCCATTCGCCGCTTGCAGCTCGACGGCAAGGCCTTGCGCAAGCGCGCCGGCGAGCTCCAGGTGGCGCTCGCGGGCCAGGAAGCGGACCGGCTGCTGGGACTGGCCTCCGTTGACGGGCCCGCAACCGTGGTGGCGGCGGTGATGGACGGATGGGACGCGGGCGGTCTACGCGCGGTGGCGTCGAGCCTGATCGCCCGAGGCCCGGTTCAGGTCGTGCTGGCGACCGCCGACGAGCCCGTGTCGATCGTGGTGGCGCAATCGGGCACCGATGTCTCCGCTGCTGGCATCGTCTCGGAGCTTACTTCCCGGTTCGGCGGCCGAGGCGGGGGAAACGCGGAACTCGCGCAGGCCGGAGGCCTGTCGGGCACCGGCGCCACCGTTGTCGATGCTGGGCGCCAGGTTCTGCCGGAAGCCGGACGCCGGAAGCCGGGAGCCTGAACTCGGAAGCCGGAAGCCGGAAGCCTGGAGCCTACGGCTGCCGGCTGAAGCCGGCCATGCGCGCCGCAATCGCGTCGATCGCCGCGACGGCTTCCTCGCCGGTGCCTTCGAAGTTGTTCACCATCACCACCAGCGCCACGTCTTCCTTGTCGCGCGTCGTGACGTAGCCGGCCAGCGTCCGGATGTTCGACATCGTCCCGGTCTTGGCGCGTAGGTTTCCCGCCGCTGGCGTGTCCTTGAGCCGGCTGCCCAGCGAGCCGTCCACGCCGGCGATTGGCAGCGCCTGCACGAAGGGCGACTGGCCCTTCGGGTCGTACATCCGCTGCAGCACGATGACGAGCGCCTCCGGCGACAGCGCGTTGCGCCGCGACAGGCCCGACCCGTCCACGATCTGCTGGGCACCCGGCGCCACGCCCCATGCGGCCAGCCGCCGGTTCAGGCCTTCGAGCGCGGCGTCGTTGGTGGGCAGCACGCCGGGACCGGAGTTGAGGCGCATCAGCGCCTCGCCGTACAGATTCACGCTGTCCTTCAGCATCGGCCGCACCAGCTCCCGCAGCGGCGCCGAGCGGTGGATGAAGAGCAGCGTGGCGTACTCACGCTGCGGGGCCGGCTGCACGTCGTCCACGTCCACGGCCTCGCCCGATACCGCGATACCGCGCGCCACGAGGTGATGGCGCAGCACGCCGGCGAACCATTGCGTGGGATTGCCCGCCGACACCAGCAGGCGGCTCGGCTTCGCGCCCGCGCGGATCGAGCCGGCGATCGTCAGCTCCGCCTCGGCGGGCCGCTGCTCGGGCCAGAGGAACTGCGGCGCGTTGCCGTCCGACGTCAGCGCCCGGCTCACAAGCGGGCGGTGCGCCGCATGCGGCTCCACGGTCAGCTCCGCTGGCCCACCTGCCTGCGGCCCCGGCGACACCATCACGCTCAGGCGGTTCTCGGACGTGTTCAAGGCCCCGAACAGCACACCGCTGGAGTAGCCCAAGTCGTCCCATGCCCACGCCAGCGAGGGCCGTGGTTCCTCCACGGCGTCGTCGTCGCCGATGACGCGGCCCTCGATGCGCTGGATGCCCAGGTCAGCCAGCGTCGAGGCCCAGTCTTCGAGGCCGGGGAAGCCGCGCGAGTCGATGCTGGGATCGCCTCCGCCCTCCACCAGCAGGTCGCCATGGAGGGTGCCGTCCACGATCGGTCCCGTGGCCCACACTGAGGTTTCGAAGCGGTAATCCCATCCCACCGATTCGTAGGACGACGCCGCGCTGAGGAGCTTGACTGTGGAGGCCGGTACGAGGAGGGTCCCGGGATTCAGCTCGACGAGCGTCTGCCGGCGGGTCAGGGAATACGCCATCACGCCCCAGAGTCCACGCTTCACACCGGGCATGGCCGTCAGCTCGCGGATATCCGCAACCAGGCGCCTGAGTGGCGGCTGGGGACGCGTTTGTGCTGGTGGCGAGGGAGGAGAGGGCAGCGCGGAAACCTGACGCGCCTGCCCCGAACTGGCGACCGCCGCGCTCGCGGCCACGACCATCATCGCGCGGCGCCAGGCGAGCGTCAGCTCCATCAGAATTTCACTTTAACGCATCGAGCGCCTTCACAGCCTCATCCAGGGCCGCAGTGTCGAGCTTGCCGGCCCCCGGCTCGTCCGGACGCGCGGAAAACGCGTCGGCGCCGGCACGGCCGATCGTCACGGTCTCGCTTGTCGACTGGAACTGCGCCTTGACCGTCAGCATCGGCGTCTTCAGCGCGGCCGGCGCCGTGGCTTCGAACGAAGACGCCCGGAGGCTCGAGATCTTGGTGAGGAGGTCTTCGATCTTCATCGTATCGACGGCGGCGCCCTTGGCGTCCTTCCACACGTCCACTTCCTTGCCGTCCTTGTCCTTCGACTTCGACTTCTCGAACACCTGCGTGCCGGCGCCGCGGGTGAACTCGACGCGCGTGGCCGTGAACGAGCGGAAGTCGAAAATGTCCTTGCGGCGGAACTCGCCGACGTCCTTGATCACGTCGTCGCGCAGCGTGGGCGCCACGGTGAAGACCATCGGCCGCGACGCGTCCTTGGCAAAGACCACGGCGTTTTCGGTCGTGCCCAAGGTCAGGGTGGCCGACGAGCTGCCGGATTTGATCGTCATCGTGGCCGTGGGTTTGTCCAGCCCGTACGGCTTCAGGTCCGTGGCGTTCTCGGTCGTGATGCCCTGCATGTTCGCCGACGACAGTCGTTCGATGGTGCCCTCGACAGCGCCGAAATCGGCCCGGGCGGCAATCGGCTTCACGACGTTCCAATCCGATCCCATCTTCGCGAATTCGAGCGTGGTCGTGCCCGACGAGGCCGAGAAGCCGTCAACCTTGGCGCGATCGACCTTCAGGATCGTCTTGTCGCGCAGCGAGAACGGATCCTTGCGGAACGTGGACTCGACGAACGACGACACCAGGAACACCCGCGGCGAGTCGGGCAGCTTCGCATAGATGTCGCCGCCCGTGGCCGTCTTGTCGCCCAGCAGGATGCGCTTCTCCCCGGCCTGGCCCTTCATCTTGAAGGACACGTCGATACGGGGCGGCGCCAGGCCGTACTGCGCCAGGTCCGCGGGCTTCTCGTCCACGACGCGCTCGATGTCGAGCGTGGACAGGCCGCTCGTGATCGACGAGAGCTCCGTGGAGTCGGCATCGGCCGGGGCCGGCTCCACGAGCGTCCAGGCGTCGCCAGTCTTCGTCACGCGCGCGGGTTTTTCCTCGTTCAGCGCGATGCGCACCTCCTCGATGAGGTCGGAGGCCACGGAACCGAAGGCCTTCTCCTTGGTGGTTTCGGTGCCGGTCGAACTGTCGCCGTCTGCAAAGTAGATGTAGCCCGCCAGCCCCGCCAGGACCAGGACCATCGCGAGCGTGGAAACCAGACGCCCCATCAGCCCCGCCGCCTCCACCACGTGTAGACGCCGGTCCCCAGCACGGCGCCCGGAATGACGACGATCGAGAGCCAGAACATCAGCGTGATCTGGGCCGCCGTCAGCGTCAGCCGGCGATCGGAAGCTTCCCTCGGGCGAATCGAGATCAGGCTCTCCTGCTGGGCAAGCCAGCCGAGCGCGTTCATGAAGAGATCGCGGTTGCCCTCGACACCCAGGTAGGCGTTGCTGGCGAAGTCCGAATCACCCACGGCCGCGACGCGCGTTTCCGGCGCCGGTGGCGGATCGGGTGCGGGCGCGCCCTCCACCGGCTTGGCCGGTTCCGGCGCCTTGCCCGCCACGGCCACGGCCATCCCGATCGTCACCGGACCAGCGGTGTCGCCCTTGTCGGTTTCAGGCGCCAGCGTGTCGGGGTTCTCCAGCTGCGTCATGGTGGTCTCGGACCAGCTGCGCTGGTGCGTCTGCAGGAACGGCTGCGGCGACCGGCCCTCCGGCAGCTGCGACACGGGCGCGATGGCGCGAACCAGCGGGAACATCGTCACGAGATCGAACCGTTCGGTGATTGCGTGGGCGGGGTAGGGCGGCGCCGCCACCGGCACGGTTGCGACCGACGTGCGCCCGCTCACGTCCACCACGACCGACTTCTGCGCCTCCATGCCCCACTCGGCCAGCAGCCCCTCGAGCCGCGGCATTGGCGGGAATTCCTTGAGCGCCTCCGGCGGATCCAGCAATACCAGCAGCTTCCCCGACTTGTTCAGGTAGTCGCGGAGCAGCGGCACCTCCTGCTCCAGCAGATCCGTGCGCGGGCCCGCCGAGACCAGCACCGTGGCGTCGGCAGGAATCTCGTTCGACTGGGCGAGGACCAGCGTGTCGAACTCGTAGTTGTCGCGCTTGAGCGCGTCGGCGATCTGGCTGTAGCCCGTGCGTTCGCTGTCGGTGGTGGACTTCTCCCCGTGCCCGCCCAGGAAATACACCTTCTTCTTCGACGGGTTCAGCACCTTGATGAGCGCGTTGGTGATGTCCTGCTCCGCGTCGGTGGTCACGCGTTCGCGCCGGCCCATGTACTCGATCACCACGGTGCCGTACTGCTGGATCTCGTACTCCTTGGCCTGCACCGGGCGCTGATCGGGGTCGATGTATTCAGTGGAGACCTGACCGGAGTTGTATTCGTAGTTGGTCAGCCGCGTCCGGAACCGTTCGAAGTTCGTGTTGCGGTCGAACACGACGAACTTCACCGGCGCCGTCAGCCCCTGCAGCAGCTTCACCGTCTGGTCCGACAGCGTGAACTGCCGGTTCTCGGTGAGATCCCACCGCTTGTTCTCCCGGTTGGCCAGGTAGTTGGCGGCCACCAGGATGCCCAGGCCCACGAGCACGCTCACGCTGGCCAGCGTGCCGTAGCGGGCATTGCGGTGCCCGAACCACGCGACGATCTGGCGCCACTGGCCGACCGTGTAGAGCAGCACCAGCGCCAGGCCGGTCCACGACGCGTACATCGCGTAGCGGTCCATGTCCGGCGACACCTGCATGGCGTCGGCCCACCCCAGGATGCGGACGGCGGCCGCCACGAACACCAGGCCTGTGCCGACCCATGCGAGAACGTTGAGAGCGCGTGTCACGGCTGGATTACCCCCGCCACCGTTCGGTGTCCACCGACCGCGCGGTCAGGAACAGGCCGAACGCGATGAAGCTGATGTAGTAGACCAGGTGCTTCGTGTCGATGATCCCCCTGGTGAAGTCGTCCAGGTGATCGGTGATCGACAGGTAGTTGAGCACCGCCTGGGTTGTCGGACCCGTGAACGACGCGATCCAGTTGATGACCCACAGCATCAGGAACACGCCGAACGTGGCCATGCCGGCCACGATCTGGTTGCGCGTGAGGCTCGAGATCAGCAGCCCCAGCGAGACGAAGCAGCCGCCCATGAGCAGCAGACCCAGGTACGTCGTGAGCACCGGCAGCGGTTCGGGGTTGCCCCTCCAGAACAGCACGCCGATGTGGATGAGCGAGAGCGCCAGCATGGCCGTGAAGAGGCCCATGGCGCCCAGGAACTTGCCCAGGATGATCTGCATGTCGGTCAGCGGCGCCGTGAGCAGGAGCTCCATGGTGCCCGACCGTTTCTCTTCGGCGTAGGTCCGCATCGTGACCATGGGGAGGACGAACAGGAAGATCACCGTCGCGTTCAGGAACACCGGGCGGATCAGCTGTTCGTTGACGTTGACGGTCGGGCCGCCCCCCATCGCCTGCCGGTCGAAGAAGAGCAGCAGCGAGTAGAAGAAGAATCCGAACATCAGCGCGAAGAAGCCCAGCACGGCGTAGGCGATGGGCGAGGCGAAGTAACCCTTGATCTCCTTCTGGGCGATGGCCAGCACGTTGCTCATGCGGCCTCCGTCGTCGGGGCAGACGGCGTCGCGGGCGACGGCGCGGGCGCGTCCGCTTCGATCGTCGTCAGCGTCAGGAACACGTCCTCCAGGCTCATGCGCATCGGGCGAAGCTCCAGCAGGCCCCATCCGCGGCTCACCACGGCAGCGGCCAGCTCCTGCCGGATGTCACGGCCGGTGAGACTGGCCACTTCGAGCGCCGTCAACCCGTTCCGTTGTTCGGTGACCGTCACGCCGGTCACGCCGTCCAACTCGCCGATGGCCGCGGCGGCGTCGGTGCCACGGGCATCGACCTGCAGGAACTGCGATTCGGACCCACGCAGCCTCGATGTGAGGTTGTCGGGCGTGTCCACCGCGACCACCTTGCCCTTGTTGATGATTACGACGCGCTGGCACGTCTGGCTGACTTCCGGCAGGATGTGCGTGCTGAGTACCACCGTGTGGTCGCCGGCGAGGTCCTTGATCAGCTTGCGCGTCTCGATGATCTGCTTCGGATCCAGACCTGCGGTCGGCTCGTCGAGAATCAGCACCTCAGGGTTGTTGAGCAGCGCCTGCGCCAGCCCCACGCGCTGCCGGTAGCCCTTCGACAGCCTCCCGCAGTGACGCTCGGACATGTCGGTGACGCGCGTGCGCTCCATGACCGCGTTGACGCGGGCCACGCGATCGCCCCGCGCGATGCCCTTGATGCGCGCGCAGAACAGCAAGTAGTCGCGCACGCTCATGTCTGTGTAGAGGGGCGGTGTTTCGGGCAGGTAGCCCGTGCGGCGCTTGGCCTCGATCGGCTTCTCGACGACGTCGAAGCCCGCGACCCGCGTGCGCCCTTCCGTTGCCGGCATGTAGCCGGTCAGCACGCGCATCGTGGTGGTCTTGCCGGCGCCGTTTGGCCCCAGAAACCCCAGAATCTCGCCTTTTTCCACCGTGAAGCTGACGTCGTCCACGGCCGTCACGGGGCCATAACGCTTCGTCAGATGCTCGACCTCTATCACCGGATCCCCCTCGCAAAGCCGCGCGCCGACGCCGTAAATGCCACAGCGCCAGCCGGTTGTGCCTCGAACGACTCGAAATCGTATCGGAAGGCCTGTCGGGCGACAAGCCGTCCCTCGGTCGCTTTGACGCCGCACGCGCGTGCGCGGCTGGTCCGCGGGGGATGGCTCCGGGCTCCAGGCTCCAGGCTCTGGGCCTCATAAGATACAATATATGAGCAAACGTTCATATGTCATCGACGCTGTCTGAAGACGCCATCACACGGCTCACCGAGATCTTCCGGGTGCTCGGCGATCCCACCCGTGTGCGGATCCTCGATGCGCTGGTCGAGCGGGAACGCAACGTGGGCGACCTGGCCACCGGCCTCGGGCTCACGCAATCGGCGGTGTCGCATCAGCTGAGGCTCCTGCGCGGCGCGCGCATCGTGCGGCCACGCCGGGCCGGCCGGTCGGTCTTCTACGCGCTCGATGACAAACACGTGCTGGCCCTCTATCAGGAGGGGCTCCGGCATGCACTCGAGGATCGGCGGGGGACCGGGCGGTGACCGCCCGCACCCAAACGGCCCCCTGCGGCGTGTGTGAGATGCACACGGAAGCCGTGTTCCGCGTGGAGGGCCTGCACTGCAGCGACGAGGTGGCCATCCTGGAGCGCCGGCTCAAGCCCCTTCCGGGCGTCGAGACGCTCGCCGCGGACGTGGTGTCCCAGCGCCTGCGCGTCGCGTACGACGCGGCGCGGCTGGCCCCGGCGGCGATGGTCGATGCCGCGGCCGACGCTGGCCTGCGCATGTGGCTCGAGCACGAGGCGCCGCTCGACGCGGGGGCGGCCGATGCCCGGCGCACCTGGTTCATGCTGGCGTCGGGCGCGGCGCTGGCCGCGGGCCTGGCCGCCGACTGGCTTGGCGTGGCGCCGCTGGCCGCGGTGGCGTATCTGGCGGCCGTCGGCGCCGGCGTGGCGACGCCCGCGAAGCGGGCCGTGGCCGCCGTCCGGTCGCGCAGCCTGGACATCAACGTCCTGATGGTCCTGGCCGTCGCGGGAGCGCTGGCGATCGGCGAATGGGCCGAGGCGGCCAGCGTCGTGTTCCTGTTCGCCCTCTCGCAGTGGCTCGAAACCCGCACGTTGCAGCGCGCCCGCCACGCCATCCGCGCCTTGCTGGATCTCGCGCCCCGCGAGGCACTGGTCCGCCGCAATGGCCGCGACGAGCGCGTGCCGGTGGAATCGATCGCCGTCGGCGAGACCGTCCTGATCCGTCCTGGCGACCGCGTCCCCATCGACGGCATGGTGATCGGGGGCTCGAGCGAGGCCGACGAGTCGTCGTTGACCGGAGAGTCGCTGCCGGTGGACAAGGCCTCCGGCGCGGAGGTCTTTGCGGGGACGCTCAACGGGCATGGCTCGCTCGACGTGCGTGTCACCCGCGTCGGGCCCGACACTCGCATGGCCCGCATCACCCACCTGGTCGAGGAAGCGCAGTCGCGTCGCGCGCCGCTGCAGACGTTCGTCGAGCGATTCGGGCGCTGGTATACGCCGCTCGTCGCGCTGAGCGCGCTGATCGTCGCCGTGGTCCCTCCACTGGCGGGCGGCGACCCGGGCGTCTGGATCTACCGGGGGCTGGTGCTGCTGGTCATCGCGTGCCCGTGCGCGCTCGTGATCTCCACGCCGGTTTCGATCGTTGCGGCGTTGTCGGCCGCGGCACGCCGTGGCGTGCTGGTCAAGGGCGGCATGGTGCTGGAGCGGCTGGCTGCAGTGGACGCCATAGCGTTCGACAAGACGGGGACGTTGACGCTGGGCCAGCTGACCCTGAGCGACGTGCGTCCCGAACGCGCGTGGACCGGCGACGAGGTGCTGCGATGGGCCGCGGCGATCGAATCACGCTCGGCGCACCCGCTGGCCCGCGCCATCGTGCAAGCCGCCCGGCACCGGAACCTGATCTGGTCCGACGCCTCGCAGTTCGCGTCGCTGCCCGGCTCCGGGGCGCGTGCCGTCGTGGACGGACGTCCCGTTCTCGTTGGGAATGCCGCCCTGATGGCCGCAAACGGCGTGAGCTTCCCGGAGGGGCTCGTGCCACCTGACGAAAGCGGATCCAGCGTGTTCGTGAGCGTGGACGGACGGCTTGCCGGCACCCTGACCCTGGTGGATACGCCAAGGCCGCATGCCGTGGAAACACTGGCACTTCTGGCCCGCCAGGGTATTGGCCGGGTGGTGATGTTGACCGGCGACCGGGCCGACGCCGCCCAGCGGCTCGCCGCCGCGCTCGGCCTGCGCGAGGTGCACGCCGGCCTGACCCCCGATCAGAAGCTGGCGCGAATCGACGCCCTGCGCCGGGAGGGCCACAGGGTTGCGATGGTGGGCGACGGCGTCAACGACGCGCCGGCCCTCGCGTTCGCGGACGTGGGCGTGGCGATGGGCGCGGTGGGTTCGGACGTGGCGCTGGAAACGGCCGATGTGGCGCTGATGGGCGACGAGCTGAAGCGCTTGCCGTACGTGCTGCGGCTCGCGCGCGCCACCGTGCGGACGATCCGCGTGAACGTCGCGCTGTCGCTGCTCGTCAAGGCGACGTTCCTGCTTGCAGCGACCACGGGCGCTGCCACGCTGTGGATGGCCGTCGTGGCCGACACAGGCGCGTCGGTGGTGGTGGTCCTGAACGCATTACGGCTGTTGAGGACGCGCGAAGACTGAAGGCCTGGAGCCCGGAGCCTGGAGCCCGGAGCCCTACGCTTTGCGGTTCGTAAAGAAGTGCGTATGCACGAACGACTCGATCGCCGTGCGCGCACCGTCGTCGAGCGTCGAGAACTCGATGCCCATGCCCAGCCCGGGCTCCGCCCACACCACTCGCGCGTCCGTTTCCACGTCGGCGCGCGACGTGGACAGCCGGAAGCGAACGCGCAGCGTGGTGCCGATTCCGAGCGGGCTCGCGGTGCGAATGCCCAGGCCGCGCAGGCTGATGTTCACGGTGACGGCTGACGCGATGGTGTTGGCGATCCGGTAGGCCACCGGGATCGCCAGGCTGACGCGCGGGCTGAGCCGGCGCTGATAGTGTTCGGGGAACAGGTGCGGGGCGAGCGCCGGCAGGATGTGCTGCACCGCCGCGTACTCGTTGAGGTAGCCCGCCACGCCCAGCGTGGTCAGGTCCCGAACCTCGACCGCGTTGGCGATCGTGCCGCTGAAGACGACGATGGGCGTGGTGGCGGGCACCGTGGAGCGCAGGGCACGCACCATCCCGGTGCCGATTCCCTGGGGCAGACGAAGGTCGAGCGCCACCAGGTCGAGCCGGTCGCCGACGGTGCGGACGATCGAGGTCAGCTCGGGCCACGACCGGGCCCCGAGCGCCTCGTGACCGGCTTCCTCCAGCGCCCGCGAGAAGCGGTCGCGGACGAACGCCGTGTCGTCGGCCACGACGATTGTCTTCGCGGCCACCATGGTCGATGCGGTCATCCGCTTCTCTGTATCGGGACGAAAGGCTAGTATGCGTTAGACGCCGCGAGCCTGGTCCGATGTCGTTGCCCGGTCTTCGCAGTTCTCGTTATAATTTGAACTTTCGGAGCAGAACGGTCGAGGCGGTTTGGCGCCAGGACCTGTGTGAGGCGAAGCTCAGGAGCCCGTAATGGCGACCTGCCCAGATTGTGAGTACGAAGACGTGGACACAGTGGAACTCGAGGAGGGCGATACCCTCAGCTGTCCGGAGTGCGGGCGAAAGCTCGTGTTGAACGGTTTGGGCGACCTGGACTTTGCGGACCCGGACGACGACCTCGACGATGACGACGAGGACGAAGACGAGGACGAGGACGAAGAGGAAGACGCCGACGAGGACGACGACGACGAAGACGAGGAAACCGAGGAAGAGGACGTCGACGAGTGACAGTCGAGAGCCTTCGCGAGGCAGCGCACCGCCTCGACGACGTGCTCGGCGGCTACGGGTCCGTGATCGTGGCGTTCAGCGGCGGCGTGGACAGCGCGCTCGTGGCGGTGGCCGCCACACGCCGGTTGGGCGATCGGGCGCTGTGCGTCACGGCTGAGAGCCCAAGCTATCCGGCACGGCATCGAGGTCTGGCACTCGATGTGGCCCGGCAGTTCGGGCTGCGGCACGAGTTCATCTCCACCGCCGAGCTTGAGCGGCCGGAGGACCGATCCAATCCAGTCAACCGCTGCTACTTCTGCAAGACGGAGCTGTACACGACGCTCGCCGGGATGGCGACGGCCCGCGGCATCGCGGTGGTAGCCGACGGCAGCAACGCCGACGACCGCGGCGACTACCGGCCCGGCCGGCAGGCCGCGCGCGAGAACGGCGTGCGCAGTCCGCTCGACGACGTGGGGCTTACCAAGCTCGAGATTCGCGAGCTGGCCCGGGACCTGGGCATGTCCACGTGGGACGAACCCGCATCGGCCTGCCTGTCGTCGCGCGTGCCGTATCACTCGGAGATCACCCGGCAGGCGCTGCACATGATCGAACGCGCCGAGGACGGGATCCGAAGCCTGGGCTTCCGCGTGTGCCGCGTCCGCCACTACGACGACGTGGCGCGACTGGAGCTTGGCGCGGACGAGCTGACGCGCGCCCAGGAGCCGGAATGGCGGGAGAAGATCGTTGGCGCCGTGCGCGAGGCCGGCTACTCCCACGTGACGATCGATCCCAAGGGGTACCGCATGGGCAGCCTGAATGAGGGGATTCGCCTCCGCGCAGTCTGAGTCACACCCCAATCCGAGGCTGCTGCTTGCCGGCGCGGCGGTGTACGCCGCGGCACACGCGCCGTTTCTGGCGCGGTCGCTCGAAGACATCGACTCGATCAACTTCGCGCTGGGCCTGCGCGATTTCGACGTGGCGCAGCACCAGCCGCACCCGCCCGGGTATCCCGTCTACATCGGCCTGGGGCACGTGGCCCTGGGGCTCGTGCGCCTGATCCTGCCGAATGTGCAGCCGTCGACCGCGGAGGCGCTGGCCCTGGCAGGCCTGTCGGCCCTTGCGGGTGCGGTGGCCGTGGTGTCTCTCGGCGTCATCTTCTCCGCACTCGACCGTCTGAGCGTGGCCCCGGCCAGACACCTGTGGTGGTGGGCCACCGCGCTCACCGTCGCCGCGCCGCTGTTCTGGATCTCCGGCGTGAGGCCCATGAGCGACCTGCCCGGGCTGTCGCTGGCGCTCGTGTCGCTCGCGTTGATGCTGGGAGCGGACACGCGCGCATCGCTCCTCGCGGGCGCGCTCGTGGCGGGCCTTGCAGCCGGCGTGCGTGTGCAGACGGCGCTCCTCGACCGTGCCGGCGCTCGGCTTCCTGATGTGGACGCGCCGGGAATCGCCGCGCGCGATACTTCAGGCCGGTGCGGCGCTGGCCGTTGGGTGCCTGCTGTGGGTGGTGCCGTTGCTATGGCTCTCGGGAGGCGTGACCGGGTATCTCGCGGCGCTCGGCTCCCAGGCCGGTGAAGACTTCGCGTGGGTGGACATGCTGTGGGCGAACCCGACGCCGCGCCGCATCGCCATCGTGCTGGCCGACAGCTTCGCGCGCCCGTGGTCCTCGAACGCCGTTGCCGGCGTCATGGGCTTGCTGGCTCTTGTGGGTCTGGCGGTCGAAGCCCGCGGCAGCGCGGCGCGCGCTGGCGCTCCTGTTCGTGACGTTCGGGCCGTACGCGCTCTTCCATCTGCTGCTGCAGGAAACCTCGCACGTGCGCTACGCCTTGCCGCTGATTCCCCCCGTGGCGTGGCTGGCGTCCAGGGCGCTCGTGGAGATGGCCCGCGTGGGCTCGGTGTTCGCGTTCGTGATCGTGGCGGTCTGCCTGGTCGATGCCGTGTCCACCTCCAGGACCTATGCGCGGGCAGCGCCACCCGGCCTTTCGAGCGATCGGTGACATGAGCCGGGAGGCCGAGGGAGCGCCGCCGGGGGGCGTGTTCTCGCACTACGCGCTCTACCGCTCCCTGCAAGCCGCCGCGCCGCGGCACCTGCCCGTCGTGGCGCCGGTCCGCAACAAGGAGTGGATCGGCGTCCTTGATTACTTCCGTCGCGGCGGAACGGCGCCGGTCTGGTTTCTCGCGGACCCGCGGCGGACCAATCTGGAGCTGTTCGACCGGCGCGCCCTCCGCAAGGACAAGGAGTATTCCTGGGAGGTGGCGGCGAGGCCCGAGTTCGGTGGCGCCCGCCCGATTGGGGCCGAGTGGTACCGCCTGACGCCCCCTGAGTGGGTGGTGGGCGAAGGCTGGTCCCTGACGCCGGAGGCAGGGGGCCGGGTGCGGGCGGAGGGTTCGGGCCTGAGCAGGGGGCCCATCGAGGCCCTGGTGCGCCGGCAGCCTGGGCCCTTGCTGGTCCTGGTGGGCGGCTACTACCTGGGGGCCCCGACCGATCCTGGCACCTTGCTTATGCTCGAGCTGAACGGTTCGGTCGTGGATACCTGGACCCACGACCATGCCTCGGCCGGACCCGGTTTTCTCCATGTGACGCGCCTGGCCGGCGGCATCCCGCCCGGCGACGGCGCCTATGCCACGCTGCGGATCACCGCCCGAAACGTGTCCGGCGGCGCCGCGGGGGAGCTGGCGATCCGCCAGTTCGATGCCCACCGGGAATCGGGTTCGATGCTGGCGTTCGGCCCGGGCTGGTATGAGGACGAATACGACCCGGCCACCGGTCTCCGGTGGCGGTGGACGAGCGACCGATCCGATCTCTTCGTCGTGGCGGGCGCCGGCACCACGCTGGTCCTGCGAGGCGAGTCGCCCCTGAAGTACTCGACGAACCACCGATAGTACGGGTGTCTGCGGGTGCGATCACCCTGGGTGAGTACAAACCCGACGCAGACTTCGAGTGGCGCATTCCGATCCCGCGAGGCACCGTGCCGAGCAGCGGAGGCGCCGTGACCGTATCGCTCGATCGCGTGTACCTTCCGGGACCGGCCGAGGGCACATCGGATACTCGCCGACTTGGTCTTCGCATCTTCGGTGCGACGCTCGAAGGGGATTGAACGTAGTTTTTGGTATTTCGCAGATTGACAGGTGGGATCTCGGGGGCTAAGCTCGGTCGAACCTTTGCCCCAACGCACGCTCACCGTGGAGGCCTGATGAGTGCTCGCCGTTATGCGTGGGTGACCACGATACTTTTGCTGGTCGTGTTCGTTGTGGCGTGCGGCAAGAAGATCCCGCCGCCTCCACCACCACCTCCTCCCGATCCACCGGCAGCTCCGGCACCGCCACCACCGCCACCGCCTCCCGCTCCGACCGCGAAACCGGCTCCGCCTCCGCCCGCACCGTTGACCGAGGAGGAGCTGTTCGCGCGTGAGACGCTGGATCAGCTGAACGCGCGCAGGCCGCTCGGCGACGTGCTGTTCGATTACGACGCGGCCACGGTCCGCGAGGATCAGCGCGCCATCCTCCAGAAGAACGCCGACTTCCTGCGGCGCTGGTTGACGACGCGCATCTCGGTCGAGGGCCACGCCGATTCGCGCGGCACCAACGAGTACAACCTGGCGCTCGGTCAGCGCCGCGCCAACGCCGTGCGCGACTATCTGGTCAGCCTGGGCGTGAACGGCGACCGCATGGTCGTGGTCAGCAAGGGCGAGGAATCGCCGACGTGCTCGGACGAGACCGAAGGCTGCTGGGCACGGAACCGACGCGGTAGTTTCATATTCACCGCGAAGTAGTTCGTGGTTCGTAGTTCGTGGTTGGTAGTTGCGAAACTACCAACCACATTCCCGCCTGGAGCCCGGAAGCCTGAAGCCCGGAGCCCGAATGACGTCTCACACGCTGGATCATCATCGCCCTGCTCGCGCTGTCGACGGGGATTGCGGCGCAAGGTCAGAATCTCGCCGGCCAGTGGCAAGGCACGCTGGCGGTTGGGCAGGGGCTGCGGCTCGTCGTCGTCCTCACGGCCAACGCAGCCGGGGGCGGGTATACGGCGACGTTTTACAGCATCGACCAGAGTCCGGTCGGAATTACCGCTACCACGATCGTCCAGGGAGGCGCGGTCAGGATCGGTGTGGCGGCGGCCGGGATCACGTTCGAAGGCAAGGTGAGCCCCGATGGCAACTCCATCGTCGGCACCTTTGCGCAGGGCCCGGGCACGACGCCCTTCACTCTGGTGCGCGCTGCGAAGGAGACGGCGTTCGCGATCCCGTCGCCGCCGCGGTCGATGGCTGCGGACGCGCCGACCACCTTCGATGTGGCGACCATCAAGCCGAGCAGGCCCGGTACGCCAGGCAGACTGTTTACCGTACACGGTCGCGAAGTCCTGACGATCAACACCTCGCTTGCGGATTTGATCACTCAGGCCTATGAGGTGCACACGCGCCAGGTTGTCGGCGGACCGTCGTGGATGGAGTCCGACAAGTACGACATCACCGGACGTCCGCTGGCGGAGGGTGTGCCCAACATCGCTCAGTTGCGCGCCATGATTCGTTCGCTCCTGGAGGATCGGTTCAAGCTCACCATCCACCGCGAGAGACGGGACCTTCCGGCCTACGCTCTCACGGTCGGGAAGAACGGTCCGAAGCTGACGAAGAACGAGACGAACCCGAACGGTCTGCCAGGGCTGCTCTTCAAGGGGCTCGGCATGCTGCCGGCCGTGAACGCGACGATGGCCGATTTCGCCGGGGTGATGCAGACCGCCGTGCTCGATCGGCCGGTCGTCGATCGCACCGGGCTGCAGGGCCGCTTCGACTTCACGCTGAACTGGACGCCGGACGACTCGCAGTTCCGCAGCATGGGCGTGCAGGTGCCTCCGCCGCCTGCGGATGGGACCGGACCGCCGGGACTGTTCACCGCGATTCAGGAACAACTCGGGCTGCGGCTGGAATCCGTCACCGCTCCGGTTGAAGCGATTGTCATCGACCGCGTGGAGCGGCCGTCAGAGAACTGAACTCCGATCCTGGAGCCGGGGCCGGAGCCGCGGCGCAGGGCTAGTTCAGCGCCGCGACCCGGCTTCGCAGCGCTTTCACATGCTCCCAGATCTGCTCGTGCTCGTCCTTGGCGTCATCGTCCATCTGGCTCATGCGCGCCAGTTTCAGGTAGGTCTGCAGGTCCCGCAGCGCCGACGTGACGTCGTTCAGGTGATACGCCAGCAGCCCGCGGTCGCGTAGCTCGGTCAGCGCCGACGGGGTGATCGCCAGGATCAAGTCGGTGACGTCCCTGGCCTGGGGGAACGACCGCATGTGCACGTAGAGCCGCTTCAAATTCAGCAGCATTCGCGCGATCACCTGTGCCCGCGTGGCCGACGACAGCAGCGACCGGCTGAAGGCCACTTCGGGCCCGACGTGGCGCTGCAGCAGCACGCGGCAGTCGTGCTCGGTGAGTACGGCGCCCCGGTGGAAGGGATCGATGATCAGGCCCGGGGTGGCTTTTTCCGCCGCACCCTTGCAGCGCACCAGGAAGTGGCCGGGGAAGTTCACACCTTCGATGCGGAGCCCGGCCCGCCGCGCCACCTCCATGTAGACGACCGACAGCGTGATGGGGATGCCCGTGCGCCGTTCCAGCACCTCGTTCAGGCAGCTGTTGCGCGGGTCCTCGTAGCGCTGGCGGTTGCCCTCGAACCCCTGCTCGTCGAACAGGTATTCGTTGAGCGCCTGGACGCACGAGGCGGGCGACTTGTCGTCGCTGCAGGCCGCGCGCCGCTCCATGGCCCGGCGCGCGCCGTCGCCCATGGCGTCCAGCTTCTCGAGATACGGCTCGGGATCGAGGTGCGGGTACTCGATGCGCGCGATCAGCAGAGCCGCCTGCGCGAGCCCCGACCCCGGCCCCGTGGTGGCCTCGATCAGCGCGTCGCTCAGGTCCTTCGGAATCATCTCTACCTAGGATGCGCACAGCTCGTCCAACGCTGCAAGCGTCAGACTGCCCAGTCCGCCGACGATCAGCTCAGCTCCCTGGAGCGCGTGCGCCGGATAGCTGTTTGTCACTCCCACACAGCGTAACCCGGCTCCCCGTGCCGATTCGATACCCCATCGCGAGTCTTCGATAGCCACGGACCGCCGGGGGTCGAGCGCTGCGCCCGTTTCTGCGCGCAGTTGCTCGAATGCCCGCAGATATGGCGCCGGCGACGGCTTGCTGTCGGGCGTGTCGCCCGAGGCCACGATCGTGCGGAAGAGCGGACGCAGGCCGGTGCCCTCGAGCACCTCCTCGATTTCATGGCGCAGCGCGCCCGACGCGATCGCCACCGGCACGGCCCCGGCCGCCTGCCGGATGAAGTCGGCCGCGCCGGGGAAGAGCACCGCGCCGGCCGCAAGCAGCTGCTGCAGCTGATCGCCCTTGCGCGCCACCAGCTCCGCCACGCGCGCTTCGGCCATCGGGAGGCCGCGATCCCGGCCGAGCGCCTGGAAGACGCCCACGTCGTCGTAGCCGAGATAATGCGCGTAGTAGTCGGCGGCGGAGAGATCGATGCCGTCTTCGTCGAGTGCCCGTTTGAACGCCGTGAAGTGCAGCGGCTCGCTGTTGGCGATCACCCCGTCGAAGTCGAAGATGATCGCCTGAAGGGCTCCGGTCACACAGGGGGCGCCTTCTCGCCGGCCCGGATCGCCAGCTTCAGCCGGTTCGAAGGTGGAGGGAACGGGCAGTCGTAGGTCTGGTTGTAGGCGCAGTAGGGGTTGAAGGCCTTGTTGAAATCCACGGTGTAGAAGCCGGTGGACGTCGGGTGCAGCTCCAGATACCGGCCCGCCGGGTAGGTTTCCTGGCCCGTGGTCAGATCCGCGAACGGGACGAACAGGTTGACGATCTCCTGGCCCTCCTCCACGAAGGCGCCGAGCGTCATCGGCTGTCCCTGGAGGATGAATTCCAGCACGCCCACGCGCTGCATCCGGCGGAGCTTGCCCGTGGACGTGGGCATCTCGAACACCGGGCGCTGGTCCGCCAGCTTCAGCGTGGCCGGCACGGCGTAGCTGGGATCCACCTCGAAATACTGCAGCGGCAGGAGCGTGTCGCGCTTGTCGGCGGGGATGGGATCCTCCTGCTCGCGAAACGCCTGGTCGATCGCCGCGCGGTGCTCGGCCAGTTCGCTCAAGTAGGCGCCTTCGTCCGGCGCCGACGGGCCGGACGTGCAGGCGGCGATGAGCGCGACGGCCAGCGCAGCAAAGGCGAGACGGGCGTTCGACCGTGATGGTAGGACGTGCATCGGCATCACCTTCACAGGATATATCCACCCCTGGCGGTCACGGCCTCGGCCAGCTCCCGGCGCAGCGCCACGGTGTTGACCGGCGCCGGTTTGAGCACGCGCCGCAGCGCGGCCAGCAGCGTCCGCAGCGTGTCGCCCTCGGCCATCGCCGACAGCGCCATCCGTGCCGACGCCTCCACACGCGCGGCCGCGTCGTGCACGTAGACGCGCGTCGCCGCCTCGTGAAGGCCCGCGTTGGCCGCGGCCGCCGCGCGCGACTGGCGCGCGCGCGAGAGCGCACTCTCGCCAGCGTAAGTCTCGATCAGGATGTCGGCGGCGCAACTCAGTACTTCCTGCTGGCTCTCGAGCGTGTCGCCGTAGGTCTGGAGCGCCGTGCCGATCACCATGAGCGCCACCTGCTTGAAGGCGGCCACCGTCCGCTGCTCCGGCGCCAGCGCGGCGTCGCCGTCCTCGGTCGAGCGGGAGCCCGGCGACAGGATCTCGTCCTGCAGCCGCCTGGCCGCCTGCACCAGCGGCAGGTCGCCTTTCAGGCCACGGCGGACCAGCATGCCGGGAATCAGCAGGCGGTTGATCTCGTTGGTGCCCTCGAAGATGCGGTTCACGCGCGCGTCCCGGAAGTAGCGCTCGGCCATGTAGTCGCGCACGAAGCCGTTGCCGCCGTGGATCTGCACGTTCTCGTCGAGCACGAAGTCCAGCGTCTCGGTGCAGGCCACCTTGCAGATGGAGGCTTCGATCGCAAACTCCTCGAACGCCTTGGCGATCGATGCGCCGTCCTTGGCCGATGCATCCAGCGCCGCGTCGATGAGCCCGGCCGTGCGATACGACAGGCACTCGGCGGCGTAAGCGCGCGCCGTCATCTCGCCGAGCTTGTGCTTGATGGCGCCGAAGCTTGCGATGGGCTGGCCGAACTGCTTGCGGCCGGCGGCGTAGCGGGCCGCGTCGCCGACGGCGGCCTTGGCCCCGCCGGCGCACATTGCCCCCAGGCTGAACCGGCCGTAATTCAGCGTGTTCAGGGCCACCTTGTGGCCGCGGCCCATCTCGCCCAGCACGTTGCCGGCGGGCACGCGCGCGTCCTGCAGGATGACGGGCGTCGTGGACGAGCCGTGCAGGCCCATCTTGTGCTCTTCGTTCCCCGTTGAGACGCCGGGGAAGGCGCGCTCGACCAGGAAGGCCGTGAACTGCTCGCCGTCTACCTTGGCGAAGACGATGAAGAGATCCGCGAACCCGCCGTTCGAGATCCACATCTTCTCGCCGGTCAGCGACCAGCTGCCGTCGGTCTGCTTCGTGGCCTTAGTGCGGGCGGCCAGCGCGTCGGACCCGGAGCCGGACTCGCTGAGCGCGTACGCGCCCACGATGTCGCCCGCGATGAGGCGCGGGAGATACGCGGCCTTCTGTTCAGCCGTGCCGAAGAGCGAGATCGGCAGCACGCACAGGTTGGACTGCCCGCCGTAGGTGGTGGCAAACGACGCGGCGCGCGCCACCTGTTCGACGACCATGAGTGCGGACTTCTTGTCCAGGTCGAGGCCGCCATACTGTTCGGGGGCGGCGAGGCCCAGGAGGCCCAGGTCGCCGCACCGCTTGATCAGCTGGCGCGAGAACGCCCAGTCCTTGGATTCCATCCGGTCCAGGTGGGGCAGCACCTCCGAGTTGATGAACTCCTCGGTGGTCTTCGCGATGAGACGATGCTCTTCGCTCAGCTTCTCCGGCGTGAAGACGTCGGCGTCAGCGACCTCGTCGAACAGCCAGGACCCGCCCTTGAGCGCCACCGCTTCCATCGATCCGATCACACCACAAGGTGGCCGTCCCTGTCTCGCCGCCAGGGGAGGCCATCGGAGCGGCGGCAGGCCGAAGGGGTCCTATTTGATCTCGTTCCACACCACCTGCACGTTCGACCGAAGCGCGTCCGGCATCGGCTGTGTGTAGCCGTTCTTCAAGAACCGCTCCGGCACCTTCCACCCCGTCGCCTGTTCCACCGTCTGGCCGGCTTTCTTGGCCGCGCGCACGTGTTCGACGAACGCCCGGTTGTAGTCGGCATACTCCTTCACGTCGGCCATCGTCATCGTCGTATTGGCATGGCCGGTGATCACGGTGTCGATGTTCGGCAGCGCCGCGGCCTTGGCAATCGTATCGGCGTATTCCACGCCACTGCCGCCGTTGTTTGCGTCCATGATCGGCACGCCCTTGGCCGCAAAGGCATCGCCGGTGTGCAGCGCGCGCGCCACCGGAAAGACGATAAAGGTGTCGCCGCCGGTGTGGGCCCGGCCGAAGTAATGCAGCTCGACCCGGTCGTTGCCGGAGCCAAGCGTCAACCGGTCCTTGAAGGTCCGCTTCGGAAGACCGCGTCCGCCGGAGTTCTTGAACACGTCCGGCACATCGATCGTGAGACCGGAAACCGGGTTGTTCTCCTTCATGTACCGCGCGGTGTTCTCGTGCGTCACGACTTCCACCGTGGCCGGAAAGTCCGGATTGCCGCCCGTGTGATCGAAGTGGCTGTGAGTGTTGATCAGGGTGGTGATCGGCTTGTCGGTCAGCTCCTTCACCTTCTCGATGAGCGGCTGGCCCCACCCCGGCACCTTCGAGTCCACCAGCGTGACGCCGTTGGCCTGAATGAACACCGCAGTATTGCCGCCGACGAACCCCTTCGGATCGGATCCGCGAACGACGTACAGGTTGTCGCGGAGCTTGTCGGCGACGAGGCCCTTGACGGAGGGTGGTGGCGTTGGCGGCAGTTGCAATGCCGATACGGCAGCGGAGAGCGCACCGGCGAGAACGATCGTGCCAAGAACGAGTGAGCGTTTCATGAGCGTCTCCTGAGCCATTTACGGCTGATTTTATATCCTTCGCACGCCGCGCCCCAGATGTCCCGGGACCGCGTGGTAGCATGCCGGCCGCGACTGGAGGCCGGTATGCCACGTATTTTGTTGAGCTTCGTTGGTGGGCTGATTTCGCTGGTGCCCGCGATAGCCGCCGCTCAGGCGCCGGACGCGACACGCATCCGCGAGGCCATCACGCGCGGCTACGCCGCGATCCAGACGGCACAGAAGGTGTCGCGCAAGACGCAGGCGTGCACGACCACGTGTCACCTGCAGGGCTACGGCGCGTTCTCCTATCGGGCCGTCCGTGGTCAGGGAATCGCCGTTGACGAAGCTGTCGCCGGCGCCGATCTCGATCGCGCGTTCCGTCGGGCGGTGACCGATTTCGACGCGGCGGTGTCCGACAACTCCCTCGGCGAAGTGGGAATCAACCAGAATTTCTTTCTCGTCGCCGCGCACGAGGTCGGGCTGCCGTCCACAGTGGCGACGTCGGCGATCGCCAGGGCGATCGCGCTGCAGCAGAACACGGCGGGATCCTGGCCGGCGTTTCACACTCGTCCCCCGTCCAGCCACAGCCTTTTTACGTTCACGGCATTCGGACTGCGATCGCTTCAACTCTACGGTCACCCCAACCTGAAGGCGGATACCACTGCTCGAGTGGCGCGCGCCAGAGCGTGGCTGCGGTCACACACGGCGCCCGACACCGAAGGCCGCACCTATCAGTTGCTCGGCCTGTGGTGGGCGGGTGCCGACCGCCAGGTGCTTCAACCGCTGGCCGGAGCATTGGCGAAGACGCAGCAAGCGGATGGAGGGTGGGGTTCGCTTGCCGGCCGCGCCAGCGAGGCCTACTCGACCGGTGAGGTGCTGGTCGCCTTGCACGACGCCGGCGGCATGTCCACCCAGGACCCGGTCTGGAGGCGAGGCCTGGAGTTCCTGCTGCGCTCCCAGCAGCCCGACGGGACCTGGCACGTGCCGACGCGTCTGCCGTCGTGGGTCAACCCGCCGTACTTCGAGAGCGGCTACCCGTACAAGCGTGACCAGTTCATTTCCGTGGCCGGAGCCAACTGGAGCCTGCGGGCGCTGTCGCTCGCGCTCGGTGCGCCAACCACTCCGGATCGGCTTCCCCTTGCCGATGTTCGGGCCCGGGAGATGGAGCCCTGGGTCGAGACGGCGATGTTCGGCTCGACGGCCGACTTGAAGCGGCTGCTCGATCAGGGCCTGAGCCCGGATGCCGCCACGGCCGGCGGCCGCACGTCCTTGCTGATGATGGTCGTTCCCGATCTGGAGAAAGTACAGCTCCTCGTCCAGCGCGGCGCGGACGTGAACGCGCTGTCCTCGCGACGCTATTCCGCCCTCCTCGTCGCGGCGCAGTATGAGAATTCCACTGAGGTGATCCGCGCGCTGATGGCTCGTGGCGCCCAGGTGCGCGTGCCGGAGGACAAGGGCAAGCCCGCTGCCAACGCATCCGCCTTGTTTTTTGCCGCACACGGCGGCAACGCCACCATTCTGCCGACGCTGCGGAAAGCCGGTGACGATCCCGACAGCCCGACCATGATGTTCGGCACCTTTCCCGTCAGGCCACTCCAGCTCGCCACCTCGTGGGGGTACACACCAGTGATGCGTGCGCTCCTCGACCTGGGCGCCAAGGTGGACGAGCCGCAGCCGAATAGCGATGGCCCGCTCATTTTCGCGGTGCAGAACCATCAGGTCGAGGCCGCCCGCCTGCTGATCGAGCGCCGCGCCGACGTGAACCGCCCTGGCGAGAAGGGGCGAACGCCCTTGATGCATGCCGCCATCGCGGATTTCGGCGATGCGCGGATGGTGGAGCTGCTGCTGAAAGCCGGGGCGCGAAAGGACGCTCGCGATGCCGATGGTCTGACGGCTGCCGACTACGCGCGACAGTTTCAGCACGACAAGCTGTCGGGCCTGTTGCGCTAGACGCAACGGCTGATCTCAGCGCGTTGCCGGCACCCAGTTGGTAATCACGCTGATTCCAGGCTGCGTGCCCGGCGACGGCTTGATGACGATGAAGCGGCCGTCGGGGGCGACGTCGTAGGAGGGGGGCTGCGTGGGTAGGTAGTAGCGGAAATCGAAGAGCGGCACCGGTGCGCTGAAGTCGAACTCCTGCTTTGCATCCACGCCAACGGCCATCAACTTGTTGCCCTCGAGATAGTAGAGTTCGCGGCCGTTGCGCCCCCACGCCGGCTCCATGCCGCCGCGCGGCGAGACGCGAATAGGACTGCCGGGCCCGGGAAACGGCTGGACCCACACCTCCATCGTCCCGGTGGAATTCGATGCATACGCAAGCCACCTGCCGTCGGGTGATAACGCCGTGCCTTCCGCACCATCCCGCCCAGGCGTCTTGACCAGAAACTCCGGCGTAGCAGAAGGCTCCGCGGCGAAACGCACGATGTCGGTGGCCGGGGTGCCGGTGGTGAACTGCGCCGCGATCAGGCGGCCGTCGGGCGACCACCCGTGCGGGTGGAAGTGACCATTGGGAGAAGCAGCTTTTGGCGTCGCGTTGGGAGTGGCCGGAATCACGCGAAGCGACGATCCCTCGTTGGTTTCGTACACGAGGCTCTTCCCATCCGGGGTCCACACCGGAGAGAGCGTGTTCTCGTTGATGGTCACCTTCGTCGGCGGCCGGCCCTGCAGGTCGTACACCCAGGTGTCGCCGGCCACCACCAGCGCCAGGCGCTTCCCATCGGGCGAGAGACGCGGGTGCTGCGGCATCATCACCTCGCCGCCGACGGCTCCAAGCTCCGCTCCCGCGCGACTGAGCCAGACCGGCGCGCCGGTCGCGCCGACGTTGCTGCGAAACGCCACGGTGCCGTCGGCGGAGGCGGCAAACGTCGAGTCGCTGACGATTGGGCTCATTTGCTCGGCTACTTGAACGAGTTCACCGCTGACTGTCAGCGTGCGCGCATCCAATGGCTGCGCGACCAGGGTTTGGCCCCGTAGATAGAGGATGTGCCCCGTGCCGGCGGCGCCCGGGATGTAGAAAGCGCGCGAATCCGACGCGACGAGCCGTTCGCGGCTTTGCGCTGCCGGCGCGACGTCGAGCGAGCCGACGTAGATGCCGCGGGTGTCAGCCGTCCTCGTGTTGCGGAAATACAAGAACCGGCGGCCGTCGGGAAGAAACGTGGGGCCGATATGGCCGATGTCGTTCTGAGACTGATCGACAACGGTCACGGCCGTAGCGGTACCGCCCGCGGCGGGCACCTGCATCACGCCGTACGACGCGCCGCCGAAGATGATGATGTTGTCGGCGTTCCAGGAGCCTCCGGTCCAGCCCGCGACCGGGATCTCCGCGATGCCTTGCAGCTGATCGTCGGCGACGCTGACCTTCCGGAGTACGCCGCTGGCCGAGAAGGCTATGTAGCGATTGTCCGCCGACCAGAACATCGTACTGCCCGTGGCGCCGGCGCTTGCCAGCCGACGCGACGCGCCGGTCTCGAGCGAGTGCACCCAGAGGCCGGGCGCATTGCCGCCGCGACGCCGTGAGTGCGAGCAGGCGACCGTTGGGCGACAGGGCGAAGTTTGGCCCGAGCATTCCGCTGCCAGGCGGCCTGACTTCGAAGTGCACCGGCCGTGGCGCCCGCGGCTGCGCTTCCGTGAAACGCATCACGGCCAGCACCACCGCCCCGATGGTGGCGACGAGCGCCAGGCCTGCGACAGCCAGGAATGGACGCCGATCGGCGGGGGATCGTGCGCCGGAGGCGTGGCCTGGCGCGTCCAGCAGCGCCATCGCGTCGCCGATGTCGCGCAGCCGGCGCTTCGGGTCTTTTTCCAGGCATCGCGAGATCAAAGTTCTCGCGGGCGCCGGCAGCCGGTCGAGAGGCGGCTCGTCCCGCAGCACGGCGGCAAGCGTCTCCGACACGTCGCCGCCGGCGAAGGCTCTCGCGCCGGTCAGCATCTCGTAGAGCACGCAGCCGTAGGCCCAGATGTCGGCGCGCTTGCCCACGGGCTTGCCGCGCGCCTGTTCCGGGCTCATGTAGGCGGCCGTGCCGAGGATCACGCCCGCCTGCGTCATCGCCGGCGAGGTGACTGTGGCCAGCTCCGACACGCCTGCCCCGGGGCCGCCCGAACCTGACTCTCCCGTCCCACTCATGGCCTTCGCCAGACCGAAGTCGAGCACCTTCACCGTACCGTCCGCCCGTACCTTGACGTTGGCCGGCTTCAGGTCGCGATGAACGATGCCGGTTTCGTGAGCCGCGTCCAGAGCGTCGGCGATCTGTCGCGCGATGGCGAACGCCTCCTCCAGAGGAATCGGACCCTCGGCGATCCGCTCGGCCAGGGTCGGACCCTCGACCAGCTCCATCACCAGCGCGCGGATGGTGCGGCCGCCGCCGGAGACGGGGTCCGGCACTGCCTCGATGCCGTAGATGGCCGCGATGTTGTGATGATTGAGGGACGCGAGCACCTCGGCTTCCCGCTGAAAGCGCGCCAGCCGCTCGGCGTCAGTGGCGAGCGCGTCGGGGAGGACCTTGATCGCGACCTGGCGCTTGAGGTTCGTGTCGGTCGCCCGGTACACCTCGCCCATTCCGCCCGCGCCAATGGCGGCCTGAATCTCGTACGCACCGAGCCGCGTGCCGGCCGTCAACGGCATATGGGCATCAGAGCCCCGAATTCTACTCTTGGTTCGCCTGCGCGACGGCGTCGCGCAACAGTCGATCGAGGCTCACCCTGTTCAGCAATTTGCCGCGAGCCACCACGGCATTGATCCGCCGGGTATTGCGGATGTCGGCGAGCGGGTTCGCATCCAGCAGCACGAGGTCGGCCCGCTTGCCAGGGGTGATGTGCCCGGTTTCGAGCCTGGGAAAGAGCCGCGCGGGGTTGACCGTGGCCGCGCGCAGCACGTCCGCCGTGCTCACACCAGAATCCACGAGCGCCTGAAGCTCGTCGTGCAGCGTGAATCCTGGCGGATGCAGAATGCTCGTGTCGGTCCCCGCGAGCAGCGGGACACCCTCTCGGCTCATGAGGGCGGTCACCGCCCGAAGCTCGCCGATGAACGGCTTGCGCTCGCGCAGCAGTTTCGCGGCCGACGGCCTGACGCCCGCCAGTGTCTTGTCCCGTTCCTGACGGGCTGACGCCGCGATATAGGCGGCATTCGGGTCCGCCTGGGTGGTCTCGAGCAGCCGCATCAGGTATTCCTGCGCGATGAGCGTCGGATCGACGAAGGTGCCGTTCTTGACGAACCGGGCGAAGAGCGCGATCGCGTCGGTGGCTCGCCACTTCGCAATCTCCGCTGCAAGGTCCTTGCCCGCGCGCTCGGCCGTGAAGGTGCCTTCGAACAGCGTCTCGGTATGTTCGATGGTCGCCTGGCCGGCGTCTGACGCTTCGGCAGGCGTGACGGTCATCGGCACGTGGCCGGTGAAGGGCAGCTTCAGCGCCCGCGCCGTCTCGGCGATCCCGAAGAAGGCCTCGCGTGACGTTCGCCTGTGAAACTTGATGAAGTCGACGCCCACCTTTTGCAGCGTGCGCACGGCCGCGCGCGCCTCGGCAGCGTCCGCCACCAGCAGCTGGTAGCGGTTGAACTCCATGCCGTTGAGCATCGGCCCCGCCCGCACGATTACCGGCCCCACACGAGCGTTCTCCTCGATCTGCGCGCGCCAACGGTCGATCTCGGCCAGGTCGCTGCCGATGTCGCGGACCCCGGTCACACCGTTGGCCACGAAGGCCGGCAACGCACTCGGGCGTGCATAGGACAGGTGCACGTGCATGTCCCAGAGGCCCGGGATCAGGAACTTGTTCCTGCCGTCCACGACCTCAGCGCCACGCGGAACAGTGACGTTCTTGTCGGCGCTCTTGTCGACGCTGGCGATGCGTCCATCCTGGATGACGACTGTCATCTCAGGCACGACAGCGCCTGCGACGGCATCGACAACGTTGACTCGGGTTATCGCCAGCGGCCTGGGCCGTTGATCGACCTGCTGCGCCGACGGAACGGCGGCAAGCAGGACCACGGCGGCGAAGGCCAGTTTCTTGCTGGTCATGAGGCTCGCGATACTAGACGCGGCATCGACGCCGTCCGTTCCCACCGGGGCTCAGAGTCCCTCGATATCGGCCAGATCCTTGAGGCGGCCGGTCTCCCTTTTGTTGCGCACGAAGTCGGCTCGACCGATGAAGTCCACGTGGACGTCGCCAAACGGGGCTCGCACCCGGCCCGGCCAGGCTTCCGCAAACGGCAGCCCAGTCAACTCCGTCAGCAGGTCGATGCGTCGAGGGGGGAGTCCGATCTGGTAAGTGACGCCGGGCCGACTGAAGTCGCTTTCGACAATGGCGCCCATCGGGGCGCCAAACGCACTCAGCGCCTGCATGACTCGCCCGGCATTCTCGGCCGTCGGTTCGACCCACAGGTCCAAGTCGCCGGTCGCGCGCGGCCTCCCGTGCAGTCCGAGCGCGTAGGCACCGACGACGAGGAACCGAACCTCAGCGTCGGCGAACGCTCGTAACAGATCGAGAAAGTCCTGGTTCATCGGACGGCGGGCTCACCAGTTTCCACTGCTCCTGGCTGAGCCGCCAGACCTCGAGGACACGCTCGGCTTCCGGGATGTCTTTCCAGTACGCGGCATCGGCCTGGTCGGCCTGTGTCGCCGACGAGAATCGACGGACCGTCGCATGGGCTCGATCTCCGGCCCCGGGACTGTCGGTCACGGCGGCATTATCTCCCGAAACTTCTCGCGCCCCGAACGCGTCGCGTTGCCTGAACGGGATCCACGAGCCGTCCGGGCCAAGCACTTCATTGGGCCGAAAGTTGGCCTTGTAGGCGAGAGAGCGGCAGCCCTCGACGTCAGTACCCCAGATAGACGTTCGGCACGCCTAGCGTGCGTGCGCGCTCGATGATCGACAGCACGTTGTAAGTGCCGAGCGATCGCGGGCGTTCGTCGGGGTCCCAGTAGAAGTAGATCGCCGACAGCGCCTGCGGCAGCCGATCGACGTAGCCGACGCCAATCAGTCGATCGCCGAGGGTGTAGCGCCATTCCTCGGTCTCGAAGGGGTTGTCCAGGAAGGTCTCGGCCCCGTCGCCCTCCGGATCGCGCCAGCCTTTCACCTGGCTCTGATGGCTGTGAAATCTCTGGTACAGCGCCCGGTGCGCGTACGAGGCCGTCGGCTGGCCGATCTCGAGCGACACATCGCCCTGATTGGCCTTCCACGCGCGCTGCTGGCTCCTGTTCGGCCGGAACGCCTCGACCGGCACGCGGAGCGACTGGCATCTGCGGCACGCCGGGCACTCGGGCCGGAAGATCATCGGGCCGAACCGACGCCATCCACGCTGCAGCCGACTGGCGTACTCCGCCGGCGTCAGCCGCTCGTGCATCTCGTAGCGGAGCCGCCAGATCTGATCCGGCAGGTACTCGCATCGAGACGGAGCGGCGACGAAAGACACCATCGGTCTGCGTCAGTGTATCGCCGCAGTTCCGCCGCCGTGCGCAATGGCGGAGCTGTCCTCTGAAGGCGTCGGCCCCGTGTCGTTTCGTCGCGAAAATGCCCGCGAACTGCGCCGATTTTCGCGCATGCACGGACGGCACAGCGATTGCTGAATTCCTGAGTAGCCAGCGAAGGAAGGTCCAAGTGAAACGCATCAGAACCGCAAGTCTCGTGTTGCTCCTGGCATTGTTCGCCGGTCTGGCTCCGTCGCCTGCGCAGGCCGACGACAAGAACCAGAAACGCCGGGATCGTTACGAAGACCGGTGGGATCGTCGCGAGGACCAGCGGGATCGCCGGGAAGATCGTTGGGATCGTCGTGAAGACCGGTGGGATCGCCGTGAGGATCGATGGGATGCGCGCGATGGCTCCTGGGATCCCGCGCGCGAGTACCGGCGCGACGCTCGCTCAAACAGCCAGGGGCGGCGATTGGGCAGAAACGATCGCATCTACCGCGGCTCCGACAACCGCTACTACTGCGAGCGCGACAACGGCACCGTGGGTCTGGTGCTCGGCGGCATCGCCGGTGGCGCGCTGGGCAACATCATCACGCCCGGTGGATATAAGACCTTGGGCACGATCGTCGGTGCAGGCGCCGGAGCGTTGATCGGCAAGGCCATCGACGACGGCGACATCGTCTGCAAGTGACGGAGCGCTGAAACACAACGGGGTCGCCGTACACCGGCGGCCCCGACTCTTGCCAGCGTGTCCACCAAAGGCGTCGGCTCAGCCGCAGTGTTCGGGGCTGAATTGCCCATAAGTCGCGCCCATTTCGTGCGATTGACAGGCGGCATACCGCTTGCTCCCCCTTTAGGCAGGTCAATCGGGACCATCTGAAGGAAGGTCGATGTGAACCCTATCAGAACAGCAAGCCTCGTGTTGCTCCTGGCGTCATGTGCCAGCTTGAATCCATCGCTCGCAGAGGCCAAGGACAAAGGCAAGGGCAAGGGCAAGGGCTACTGGGATCCCGCGCGGCATTACCAACGCGACGATCGCCGGCACGGCCCGCGGCGGTTGGGCAGAAACGATTTCATCTACCGCGGCTCGGACGATCGCTACTACTGCAAGCGGGACGACGGCACCGTGGGTCTGGTGCTGGGCGGCATCGCCGGTGGCGCGCTGGGCAACATCATCGCTCCCGGCGGTTCGAAGACCATCGGCACGATCATCGGCGCCGCTGGCGGAGCGATTATCGGCAAGACCATCGACGACGGCGACATCGTCTGCAAGTGACGCAGCGCGGGAACGAAACGGGGTCGCCGTAAACCGGCGACCCCGTCGCATGTACGCGAACCGCCGTTGCCGTCGAGCTTGAAGCTCGGGATCGATACCGGTATCGTGATTTCGAACCTTGGCGAAGGGCCTCTCCCACCGGCCTGGCGGCAGGTGGAGACGGCCAATGGGCGCGACTGAACGACTCCGAGATCGTCGCGGCCCCATGATCGCTCTCTCGTTCCTCGTGTTCGTGGGAGCCTTCACCTATCGCTTCAATGCCTTGCTTGGTTCCCTGTCTGGGTTCGATGGGGACCATTTCATCTACTACCTGGGCGCGACCAGTGTCGTGAGAGGCGAACGGCCGCTCCGGGACTTCGTCGATGCCGGACTCCAAGGCGCATGGCCCGCGCTCACCTACGAGCTTTCCGCACTGGCGCAGCGGCTCGGCGGAGAGACGCTCCTCTCTGAGGCCGTGCTTTGCGTGGGGGCTGTCGCCTTGTCGGCGACGCTCTTGTTCCGGGCGGCCGCGTCCGTCGCTGGCGTCTGGGCCAGCCTTCTCGTGACCCTTCTCTCGGTGGCGACGAGTACCCGCCTTTACGGTTATCACAAGGTCCTCGTGTCTTCGGTTGCCGTCGCCCTGCTGTTGCATTACGCGCGCGTGCCTTCGACGCGCAATCTCTGTCTGATGGCGGCGTGGTCGGCGGTGGCCTTCTTGTTCCGGCACGACTACCTGGTGTACGTGGCGCTCGCCACCGTTTGTCTCATCGTGGCGCTGCCAGGCCTCCCGATGGTCCGGCGCGTGCGCGTGGCGATCACCTACGTCGGGCTCACGGGAGTGTTGCTTCTGGGCCCTGTCTATTCCGTTCATCATTTCGTCGGCCTCGGCAGCTATCTGACCAGCAACATTGAGTCCGCGCGACGCGAGGCCGGGCGAACTGACTTGGAGTGGCCCACGTTCGAGGCGGTCACAGGGCCGATTGCCTTCTTCGGGAACGAGGTGAATGCCGTCTCGTGGCTGTACTACGTGTGCCTGCTGCTGCCGGCCGCCGGGATGGCCGCTGCCGCTTTCGGGCAGCCGCGCCTTCCTGGTATGGATGTGGCGCGTTCTCGCGCGGTGCTGTTGACCCTCGCGGTCTACGCCGCCCTGCTGAATCATTTTCTCCTCCGGGGGAATCTCGCCGCCCGCTTTGGGGATCTCGGGGCCCCGATTGCCGTTCTGGCCGCCTGGTTGGCCGCTACGGCGCCAGCAGGCTTGGCGCCACGCTTGGTCGTCCGGGCTGGGCTCGCGGTTCTCACGGTCACGGTGTTGCTGGCCGTGAACACGAGTGGCAGCGTGTGGCAGGAACTCGCGACGACAGGGATCAGGATCAGCCCGAAGGCGGTCGGCGCACGCGCGGTGGAGGTTGCGTCCGGACTCAGCCAGGTGCCGCCGCCGTCCGTGTCCGCGCCAGCGGAACGCCATCGGACGGGACGAGCGTCGCCAAACGTGGTGGATTACCTGCGAGCGTGCACGCGTCCGCACGACCGGGTGCTGGTGCTGGCAGACGCCTCAGAGGTGGCCGTGTTCGCGGGGCGGCCGTTCGCGGGCGGACACCCGACGTTTCGGGCCGGCTTCTACACATTGCCTGCGGACGAGGCCCTGACGGTTGCCCGTCTGAGCCGACAGTCCGTGCCGGTCGTCATCACCCGTGACTGGCTCGATTACAACGAACATATCGGTCCCGATTTCGAGGCCGTCGTGGCCTGGGTCAAGGAACGATACGAGTACGGCGGTCACATTCAGGCGTTGACCGGTGGCCTGATGGGCGTGTTGGTGCGGCGGGAGCTCGCCCAGAGCGAACCATTCGGCCACACCAATCTTCCGTGTCCGTATTAAGGGCAGTGGTCAGAAATCCACCGTTACGTTGAAGCGCACGAACCGCGGGTTCAGCACCGCCGTCGGGCGCAACCACCGCGCGCCCAGCGCGGCAGGATCCGCCGAGTAGCTCTGATCGACGGTGGTCGCCGTGTTGGCGTTGGTCAGGTTGTAGAAGTCGAAGCCGACGTTGGCGCGCGCGCCCAGGATGCGCACGATCTTCGCGACGCGCATGTCGATGTTGTTGACGCGTTCGCCGTAGAGTTGCCCCGGCAGCAGCAGGTTGACGGTTTCCGTCGTCACGCCAGGGCGCAGCGGCTGACCGGTGGCGGCCTGGAACTGCGCCGCGTTCATCAGGTAGTTGGCCGCGCGCGAGCCGCCGTTTGTGGCCACGTCCGCGCCGGGCTGCGCGTTGGCCTGCGACCGGACAATCGCGCTCACCAGCACGTCCACCTTCGGGATCGTGTAGGACGCCAGCCCGCGGAACGTGGTCAGCCACGGTTCGGACGCGTTGCAGTCGGGTTGGCCGTCGATCACAGCTTTGGCGGCAGTCGTCGTCGTGCCGACGACAGTCGTCGGTGTCATCGGCCGGCCGAAACGGCCGATCAGCACGTCGCAGGTGTCGTTGACGCCGCGCCCCGTGCTGGTGCCGCCTTGGAACTGCAGGCTGTTGGTCAGGCGGGCGTTGAGCGTGAAGTCCACGCCGTGCCAGTAGTGCGTCTCGTCGCCGAAGTCCTGGTTGGTCGTGTAGTACCGGATCCGACACGCCCAGCACTGAGTTGTTGTTCCGGACCAGGAAGCTCACCGGGTAGCCGCCGCCGCCAGGCAGCCGCGGATCGGCGGGTGCGGTGAGGGTCACCTCGTCGTAGTCGCTCGGCCGAAGCGCCCGGTTGTGCGTGGCGAAGAAGTTGCCCCACCACCGTCGGCTGTAGCTGATGTCCACGGACACGCGCGGCACGAGCTCGTGCTGCACGCCGGCGCTGAATTGCCAGTCCGAGTTGCGCTTGCCCCAGCCTTCCTGCACGTCGGGATTGACGCTCGTGGTCTGCACCAGCTGACCCCAGTTCAGATTGGCCCATGCCTGGCATTCGCCGTTGGCCGCCGGGTTCATGAAATCGCAGTCGGCCACGAAATCCCGGTTCGCGTCGGTCCAGCCGCGAGCCGTCGTGGACTGCAGCGTCACCGCCGGGTTGTTGATGGTGTAGACGTCGCCGTTGAAGGCGGCCTGGAGGTACTTGCTCATGCTGACCTTGACGGCGGTCTTCCCGGTGCCGAACACGTCGTAGGACGCGCCCATGCGCGGTGTGATGTCGTTGAGACCGCGCACACCTTCGGTCTTGGGGAACGTGAACGCCGGGCCGAACCGATGCGCCTCGACGACGCCCTGGCCCTCGGGAAAGAAGCTGCGCACGTGCTCGTAGCGCAGGCCGCCCTGCAGCGTCAGGCGCGCGCGAGTCCACTGATCCTGGACGTAGAAGGCGTCGGGCACTGTGCGGTTGCTGGTGAGCGTCGGGCCCAGGCGCTGCGTCAGCTGGTTCGGGACGCCGTTGTTGAAGCGGTAGCTGATCTGCTGCCCGACGAATGTCGGCGTCTTGGCAATCATGTACGCGCCCTGGTAGCCCACCTTGAAGCTGTGCGCGCCGGTCACGTAGGAGAACGCCGCCCGGTACTGCGCGTTCTGCTGCTGCGTTCCGCCGGTGGCCGGCCACCCGTGATAGATGAAGTTCGAGTTGGGCGTGCCCGTGGTGGCCGACGCGGTCTGTTCGGTCACCGGAATCTGATCCACCGCCGAGCCGGCCGGACGGATGTCGCCCCATTCGGTCCAGAAGGAGGAGAACCCAGCCTCCACCAGTACGCGGTTCGACCACGGCGCGGAGTAGGTGGCCTGCATGATCTTGGCGGGCGCGTCCCAGATGGTGCCCGATTCAGGCGAGCTGGTCGGCACGCCCGGTCCGATGCCCGGCCCCGACGCCGTCCACCCGTCGCCCGGTCCGCGGCACTGCCCGCCGTCGGATGAAAACGCGGAGCCGGAGCAGTTCTTCGTGTAGTCCACGTAAAGACCGAGCTTGTCGCGCTGCGTCGCCTGCCACGTGAGCCGCGCCGCCCCAATCTTCTTCGAGTTGGCGTTGCGCATCTTGATGCTGTCGTCCTTGGCGTAGGCCCACATGCTCGGGTTGCCGGCGTTCGCGTTGGCGTAGACCCCTGGCGTGTCCTGGTAGGTGCCGATGGTGCGGGCGTTGGCGAAGAACCAGACGCGATCCCGCCGGATCGGCCCGCTGAAGGCGAAGTTCGTATCCCAACTCCGAATCAGTCCGGGCAGCTCCGAGAAGCCAAAGGCCCGAAGCTCGTCGTCGAGGTTGCTGCCCTGGCCCCACTCGCCGGCCAGGCTGGCGAAATAGAACCCGCTGAACGTATTGCCGCCGCTCTTCGGAACCATGTTGAACGCCGGGCCGCCGCGGTCCACTTCGGCCAGGCCGCCGGCAATCGTCACCTGCACTTCGGACGCAGTGGACATGTCGTACTGGTAGCCCGACACGCCTCCGCCGCCCACCGACGAGCCGACGTTCATGCCGTCGATCTGGATGTTGCCCTCGCTGCTGCGGCCGCCGCGCGAAGTGAAGAAGTTGTTCGAGGTGGCGGCGCCAGAGCTGAGGCCGGTGCCGCTGATGCCTGGCACGCCCGCCAGGTAGTTGCCGTAGCCTCGCGCGGCCGGCAGCGCGCGCACGAACTCGTTGCTCAGCACCTGCTCCCGGCTCGTGCTGGTCTGCACGTCCACGACCGGCGACTCGCCGGTGACTGTGATCGTCTCCTGCACCGCGCTCACGCGCATCTCCGCGTTCACGGTGATGACGCCACCGCCGCTCACCTCGAGTCCCGTTCTCGAGACGGTGGTGAACCCCGGCAACGTGAACGTCACCACGTAGGTGCCTGGGCGCAGGTCGATGATCTGATACTGGCCGCCGCCGTCGGTGACCACCGAGCGGGCGCGCTCGATCAGCGCCGAGCTGGCGGCCTCCACCGTCACGCCAGGAAGCACCGCTCCCGAGCTGTCCCGCACCGTGCCCGCCACCGACTGCGCGAGCACCACGGACGGAAGGGCGACGGAGAGGGTCGCGAGAAGAAGCGTCCGAACGAGACCGAACGCATGAAATCGATTCATTGATAGCTCCTGTGCCGTGGCCGGAAAAACACCGTCCGCGTAGCCGCACATCTTACTTCCCGGGTGACGGCTACAGACCAGCTTGGCCAAACAGGCATCGTCAACTTTGAGTCATTTTTTGCGACCTGGGCTCGGCACTCCTGAGGTCAGGCCGTGTCGATGTCGGCGATCACCGGCAGGTGGTCCGACGCGACACGCGAGGCCGGCGTGACGTGTGCGAAGACGCGCCGAAGCCTCGCAGACGGATGGACCCAGATGCGGTCCAGCGGGACGACCGGCCATTTGCCCGGAAACGAGGCCGGACGAGACGGCCGCCCCAGCCGCTCGTCGAGGACGTGCACGACCGAACGGCCTGGCAGCCAGTCGTTGAAGTCGCCCAGCACGACGAACAGCGTCCGCTGCACCGACTCGAGATAATCGAGAATCTGGCGGACCTGGAACCGCCGCTCGTGGACGCGCAGGCCGAGATGCGCCGCCAGCACGTGCAGCTGCTGCCCGCCCACGTCGAGCGTGGCGGCAAGCGCGCCGCGCGCCTCGCGCCGTTCGACCGAGAGGTCGAGCCGATGCACCTCGACGATCGGATGGCGCGTGAGAAGCGCATTCCCGAAGCACTGCGTGGTGTTCTGCCTCGTGGGGCCGAGCGCGCACTCGTACTGACCGAGCGTCGCGAAGCCGACCGGGTGCCGGGTTTCTATCGCGACGGTGGCCGGATACGTGAACTCCTGCAGCGCGACGACGTCCGCCTGCAGCTCGTCGATGACCGACGCCACCCGCTCCGGGTCGTGCCGGCCGTCGGTGCCCACACACGCGTGAACGTTGTAGGTCGCGACGCGCAGTGTTCCGGGCGACACAGGCATCACCCGAACTCCGCCTGGCCGCGGTGACCGGACACCGAGGGCGCGAACTGGCGGATCAGGAGCACGGCGCGAAGCGCACCAGCAAGTAGCAACAGCACCAGCGCCGCGCCAATCGTGATCGACGCGTTCGCGATGGTCGGGTCCAGGAGCGTCCGCCGCAAAAGACCGCCGAGCCCGCTGAGTGCGACCACACCAGGCACGAGCCCGATGGCGGTTCCACCGAGATAGGTCAGGAACGGCACACGGCCCGCGCCCGACAACAGGTGGATCGCCCCGGCGCTTGCGACGGCCGCGAGGTGGAGCGCGGCCACGCCGGCCACGCTTCGCGAGCCGAGCTGGCGGATCGATCGATAGGATCCCCGGCTGACCCACGACCCGAGGCGAGCCGGTCCCATTGCGTGGCCGATCCAGTAGCCGGCCGCGGCCACGAGGATTGACCCGGCAAGCGCTACGCCGGCGCCGCGGGTGGCTCCGCCCATCACGCCCGCGGCGATCGCAAGAACCTCGAGCGGCACCAGCACGAGTCCGCCGGCGAGAAAACCCGCGACGCCAAGCCACACCGGGATCGGCGCAGCCGGGACGACGTCGATTCCTGACGACGCCCAGGCGACGGCGCCTGCGGCGAGCACGATGACGAGCGGCAGGACCCAGATGCGGAGGGGCGCGCGCCCGCGCGCGGCGTCAACGGCGGGAATCAGGTAGTGAACTGCGCCCACGCTGAACGGCTCGTCGGGATCCGCGGCGGCCTTGACGAGATCCGGCGCGCCATCGACGGTATCGGGCGATGGCGCGCCCTCGGCGGTTTCCGGCGGCGTCTCGATCGCGACCAGCGCGCGATCGCCGTGGGCTCGGGCATCGATGAGGGCGCCGAGCGATCCCGCGCGCTCGATCTCGAGGGTGACGTCGCCGGGCTGCATGTCCAGGTGCTCGGCGAGCATCCGGTCCCGAATCCGCCGGATGCCGTCGCGCACCGCCGCCGAGCCGCCGGCTTCCACGGCGACGTCGCATTCGGTGTCCATTCCCATCGATCGGTGCGAGCAGTTCGCCGACCCGATCCTGACGAACACGTCGTCAACGATCATCACCTTCGAGTGCACGAACACGGGTACGTCCTGGGCGCGCGAAGCCGCTGGATACACGAACCGCAGGCGCCGGTGGGTGTCGGCGGCGAGCAGCTCGCGGAAGACGGCGTCGCGAAACGCGCCCATTGTTTTCTTCTCGAGGTAGCCCTCGCACTCCTTGGGCGCGACGATGATCACCTCGGGTCCGTCCGGCTCGCGCAGCCGCGCCGCGAGCGCGCGGGCGATAACGTCGTTCGTGAAGTACTGGCTTTCGATGTAGATCGCACGACGCGCCGCGGGAATGGAGTCGAGGAACAGCGCCTCGCATTCGCGGACGGCCGGCTGCTCTTCGGAGCCGGGCATCGTCCGCGAGATCGCGACGTCTACGTCGGTGAGGTCGGCCGTGAGCGCCGACGGCCAGAGGTCGTGGGTGGCCTTGCCGACTGGCGGCATCCGCTCGGCGCCGAGCGCGCGCCACCGATCGCGTGCCAGCACGCCGAGGCTCGCGGCCGCGGCGCCGCTCATCATCGCCTGCACCTCGTGATACGGACCGTAGGCTTTGCCGAGCGGTGTGACCCTGTCTGGTTCCTCGACCCGATGCGCGCTCGTATCCCATCGATGGGCGGTCAGATCGACGCCGCCGCAGAACGCGAGCTGATCGTCGACCACCACGACCTTCTGATGATGGCTGGCGCCGACTGGGTGGTGGTCGTCGAAGCCGAATCGCACGCGTCCCGGCGTGCGCCAGCCAAGACGCCATCGCGTGAACGGATCCCGCTCGAGCGTGTACAGGGCGCCGTAGTCCCAGGTCAGGAGGTAGCAGCGGAGGCGGGGCTGTTTCCGCGCGACATACCTGAGCAGCCGATCCAGCCGGGTGGGCGCCCCGTCTGGCGGCGCGCCGGGATCGAGATCGACGGTAGCGGTGAGGTCCCAGCCAAGGACGAACACCGTCTCGCGCGCGGCGAGCAACGCCTGTCGCACGAGCCTGAAATAATCGGCCGCGTCCTGGATCGATGAAAACCGATCCGCGCGATCCAGACGCCAGCAGTTGCGTCCGGGCTTGACGATCGCGGTGACAGGCGCTCGATCGAGGCCGACGCGCGGGGCGTCGCGACTCATGCCGCCAGCCTTCGCCGCATCGCGCGGTTGATCAGCAACGCGATCGTCAGCGGCACGGCGACGAACAACGCCGCGGTGGCCAGCGAGGCTGCCGATGGCTCCTGCAGCAGGCGCGTCAGCTGGTACCCGAATCCGGCCAGCGCGACGACGAGCGCCGTCATGCCGAGTGTGGTCCCGACGATGAAGTCGCGGAAACGAATCGTGGACGCGCCGACGGCGACGTTCGCCAGCGTGAACGGCACGGGCACTTTGCGGACGAGAAAAACGGCGAGCGTGCCGTTGCGCCTGACCCGGTGAATCAGCTTCGCGATCTGCTCACCGCCAAGCTGTTCCACGCGATCCGCACCCATCCAGCGCCCGATCGCAAAGCCTGCCGACGCGCTCGCAAGCGATCCGGCCATGGCGTAGAGGGGGCCGAGCACGGGTCCGAACACGATACCCGTCGCGGCAATCAGCAGCACCACTGGAAACAGCACGAGTCCCAGGACCACGAACACGGCGACGACCAGCGGCAACGCGTACCAGGCGTGACGATACGGCCGAAGCCAGGAGGAGAGTTCCTCCGGATCGACCTCGGCCACTGGCGTCCACACCCACGCTGCAAGCGCGAGACCGAAGAGCACGGCCACGCCAGCCACGCGAAGCCAGACGAGGGGCGGCCGCGGGATGCTCATCGATTCAGAATGTGCAACCGCTGTGCCGCTTCGCGTCGGTGCAGCTCTTGCGCTGGTTACTTGCACGGTCTGGGGTCTATGGCGGGGCCATCGCCGACGGCGACATGTCCGGCCTCGGCTGCTACTGTGGCGGCACGAGACGCTTCAGCTCTTCGCTCCAACCAAGCACGACGTTGATCTGGGCCGGCGCGTCAGACGACTCGATCATCTTGACCATCAGGAAACGTTGCCCGTCCGTGGACACATCGTAATCGGGCCAGAGCGCGGAGCTCACTTCGTACGGCCGCTCGAACAGCCGCCGCGGCCTGCCGGCGCTCAGCAGGGGACTGGTTGTCACGTCCACCGCCATCATGGCCTCGCCGCTCCGGTAGAACAGCTCCCCGCCGTTGCGCGACCAGACTGGCTCATTGCCTCCTTGTGTCGAGATCGTCAGCTTCTCTCCAGAACCGAGAAACGGCATGACATGAATCTCGCTTCGACCTGATTCGCCCGACACATACGCAACCCAACGACCGTCCGGCGAGATCGCCGGCGCCCCTTCGATAAAGGGCGTCTCGAGAAACGGCGTCGCTTTTCGCTCCGCGCCCGTTCGAAGGATCCAGAGGTCCTGCGCAGCACTCAGAGAAATCGAGACGAACATCAGAACGCCGTCCCGCGACCAGGAAAACGGATAGTTGGGCCGGTCCGAGGTGAGCAGGCGCTCCTCGGCCCCTCCATCCAGAGACCGTCGATACATGTTGTCGAGGCTGTTCTTGTCGGACACGTAGGTCAGCGTGCGGCCATCCGGCGCCCAGAGCGGAAAGGCGTTGTTCCCGGTGGACGTGAACCGGCTCCACGTCTCGCGCGTCAGGTCGTACATCCACACATCGTCGCGGTCGGCGCCTCGCACGGTCACGGCCACGCGCTGACCGTCCGGCGAGATGCGCGGCTGATAGTACGAGCCGCCGGATGCTTTGGTGGGTGTCTCGACGCCCGTTCGATCGACCCAGACGAGGGTCGTCTGCTTGGGTGTCCCCGCCGGCACGTACGCCATCGTACCCGCCGCTGAGAAGCTCACCTGCGGGGCCTGGTTTCCCTGCGCACTGTTCCGAAGGCGGTTCATTTCCATGATGCCGGACAAGACCGCCACGGGGGGCCCTTTGAGTTCGAGGCGGGCCGCATCGAACGGCACCGCCATCAGCGTCCCCGCCTGCACGTAAGCCAGGTGCCCTGTTGGAAGGAAGGTGGCGCCGGAACCCTTGAACAGTGGGCGGCGCGGTCCGTCGCCGAGCGGCTGGATGTAGACCTGGGCTTCGTCAGAACCTACGAATGCACTGAACAGCAGCGCCTTCCCACCCGGCAGGAGCTGGGGCCAGCGATGGCTGCTCTCGCTACCCATCAAGCGTGTGACGGCCATCGGTGTACCGCCTCCGGCGGCCACTCGCCAGATGCCAGCACCGACTGTCGGCGTGAACAGGATCGTGTCGTCAACCTCCCACTTCGGCGCCGATTGCCATGTCACCGCGCCCGACACTTCGGAAACCGTCACCGGCGTGCCGCCCTTGCGGAGGACCTTCATCAGTCGTCCGAAGGCGGTGAATCCGAGCCACTGGCTGTCGGGCGAGAAGAACGGGTTGCTTCCTCCCTCGGTTCCAGGGATGGGAGTGCTGTTGAATTCATTCAAATCTCTGACGTAGATCTGCGTGAGGCCGCCGCGACCGGCGACATAGGCGACCGAGCGGCCATCGGGCGACACCGCAATCTGTGCGGCATTGACGGCCAGCGGCACGGCCGGGGGCTGAGCCACGACGAGCCGCGAAACCGACCACGATGGGGACGGAGCCAGCCGCGGCCTGAGAGTCCACGCGACAACGCCCGACAGAACGGCCAACCCTGCGGCAACTGCGACCCATCGCGCCATCGGCCGCGCCTTCGCGGGAGCGCCGGTTGTGGTCGGGAGCGGCGCGTCGGGCGAACCCAGCGCATCGTCGAGCTCGAATCGCGCGTCACCGATGTCCCGGATGCGGTGCTTCGGATCCTTGGCGAGGCATCGTTCGAGCAGCCTTCGCACACGGGGAGGAGTGGCGCCTGGCAGCACCGCCCACGCCGGCTCCCGCTCGAGAATGCCGGCGATCACGTCGGAACTGGTCTCGCCGCCAAACGGCGTGCGTCCGGTCAGCATCTCGTACAGCACGCACCCGAACGCCCAGACGTCGGTCCGCTTGTCGACGGGTCGTCCCCGCGCCTGCTCCGGGCTCATGTACCGCGCGGTGCCGAGAATCGTGCCCGGGAGCGTAGCGCCGCCAATCGTCAGAGCCTGATCGGCCATGCTGGCGGATTCGGGGATTCCACCATCGAGAACGGCCGCTTGAAATGTGGCCAGACCAAAGTCGAGCACCTTGACAACGCCTGAGGGGGTGAGCTTGATGTTTGCCGGCTTCAAATCACGATGGATCACGCCTCGTTCATGAGCCGCATCCAGCGCGTCGGCAATCTGACGGGCGATCTCGAGCGCCTGTTTCAGCGGCAGTCCGACTCTCGAACTCGAAGCCGGCGCGGCAGATGACAAGAGTTCGTCCAGGGTGTGACCGTCGATCAACTCCAGCACCAGCGCCGGCATACCGCCGGCCTCTTCGGCGCCGTAAATCGCGCCGATGTGCGGGTGATTGAGCGAGGCGAGCACTCGGGCCTCTCGTTCCAGGCGGGCTCGCCGATCCGGATCCGTCAGCCAGGCTTCGGGCAGGACCTTGATCGCGACATCGCGCCCGAGCTTCGCGTCGCGGGCGCGGTACACCTCGCCCATTCCCCCCTTTCCAAGGAGAGCCACGATCTCGTAGACGCCGACGCGCATGCCCGGCTGCAGAGCCATCGGCTCCTTCTCAGGCTGCTACTGCTCTCTCGCCAGTGTTGGTTCACAAGTTCTTCGACCTGGGTCAGCAACCTGATGCAGGCGTCGTCGTAGAACGGCCCTACCTGCATCAGCACGACGACGCCGATCCGGCGTTCCGGATCAACCCAGAAGTGGGTGTTGTTGATGCCGGCCCAGCTGTAGCTGCCCGGTCCACGCCGATGAGGCAGTATCGTGGGCGCCGAGATCTGGAAGGCCAGGCTCCACGAATCTCCAAATCCCCAGTGCTCACTGGCGCCGCCGAGAGGAAATGGCTTGCTGCGCGCTGAATCTGCGGCTGGCTGTCTCCGGACAACCAGGCCACCGATTTGGCCTCGCGTCATGTCACGAATGGACGCTTCGGTGAGAAGACGAGCGGAGCCTGCCAATCCGCCGTTCAGGAACATGCGCAGGAACGCGCCGTAGTCCTGGGCCGTCGAGAACTGGCCGCCATCGCCCCGTACGGGACTTCTCGGGACGTCCGGGTTCGGCCGCTCCACCAGCTTCCCGTCCACGCGCTGATGCCGCGTCACCAGGCGGGAGCGGGCGCCCGCGGCAACCTCGAACGAGGTGTCAACCATCCCGAGAGGTTCGATCAGGCGCGCGCGCAGGAAGGTATCGAGGGACTGCCCGGATACGCGTTCGACGATGTAGCCGAGATACCCCGTGCTTGCCCCGTACGTCCATTTGTCGCCGGGATCGTGCAGCAGCGGAAAATCCTGTTCGCCTTTACCCGCCTGCTGGAGCTTGAAGAGGATCGGATCCGAAAACGAGTAGCCGATTCCAGAGGTGTGCGTGAGCAGGTGCCGGATGGTAATGGGGCGGCTCGGCGGTCTCAATTCGAGCGACCCATCGGGATTGACGCGGGTGACGACCTTCAAGGCATCGATAGCTGGCACGTAGCGACCTGCCGGATCGTCGAGCCCGAGCTGGCCGGATTCCTTCAGCATCATGATGGCGGCCGAGGTCATCGGTTTGCCCATCGATGCGATTTGAAAAATCGCGTCCTGGGACAGCGGCGCGCCAGCGGCCACGTCGCGTCGGCCAGATGCATGCGTGAAAATCACCTTGTCGGCGTTGGTCACCAGCACGACAACGGCCGGCACGTCGCCACGGCGGGTTGTCGCATCCAGAAGCTGGACGAGAGCGGCTGCCCCTGCCGGGGGAAGTACCGGAGAGGCCGCGAGTAATGCGCCTGAAACGCCCAACGCCAGGGCCAGGCCAAGGAGAGTGTTGGAGCGTCTCATGGGCGCATTCTATCTCCTTCCCCCAGCGCATCCTGGCCCTGGCGGGGCGCTATTTGACCTCTCATAGCGGGGCGTAGGATAGTCGCCACTCGTCAACTTGTCTTGGAATCGAGGAACAGTATGAGCTGGTTACCGTTGGCCCGTCGTTCGTTTCTCTCGCAGTTCGGCACGGGAGTCTCTGCTGCGATCGGGGCCGCGACGCTGGCCGCAGGTGGGGCGACGTTGCAGGCGCAATCCGCCGGAAGCGCACGACGCCAACCGAAGCGCCATGCCCAGGACAATTGGCTGGACGAGCTACCCGGCCAGCATCGGCTTCTCCTGGACACGACCGGCGTCACCGGCTTCGGGAACGCGTTGCTGTATGCGAACAACTTTCTGAACGCCAGTCAGGCGGAATACGGACTGAAGGACGCCGATTCGGCTGTCGTGATCGTGGCGCGGCATCTCTCGACCGTTTTCGGGTACAACGACGCGATCTGGGCCAAGTACGGCGCCATCCTCTCGCAGCGAGTCAACTTCAACGATCCGCAGACTCAGAAGCCGGCCACGATCAACGTCTACAACTCGACGTCGCACTCGGCGGCCCTGGCAAGCCTCGGTATCACGCTGGACGCCGTGCTCAAGCGGGGAGTGCATCTTGCGGTGTGTCAGACGGCAACTCGACTCTTCGTGGGCGGCTTGGCGCAGTCCACCGGACAGACCGCGGACGCCGTCTACAAGGAAGTCGCCGGCAACCTGATGCCCAACTCCCACATGGTCCCGTCGGGAATCGTTTCACTGAGTCGAGCGCAGGAACGCGGGTTCACATTCGCATCGGTGGGATAACTCAATCCGGCACGTAGGCGATCTGGAGGAGGCTATGGAGAACGGCCGTCGTTGGATGGGAGCGCTGGCTCTTGCGGGCGCCGTCGCGATGTTGCCGCATACGCCGGTGTTCGCGCAGAACGGCGGCAAGACCGCCACTCCGTGGGCGCCTCCCAAGACGGCCTGGGGACACCCGGACATCGAAGGGCTCTACACCAACCGGGATGAAACGAACACGCCGCTCGAGCGCCCCGACGAGTTCCGGGGCCGAGCGGCCCAGGACTTCACGGCCGCCGATCTCGCCGCGTTGGCGAAACAGCGTCAGGCGCTGGCCGCCAAAATCGCCGGCGGCATCGGCGGAGCAGAAACCGGCGCCGGACCGACGCATTGGTACGAGCACCTGCAAGGCAACGGCAGCCGCCCGTGGCTCATCATCGATCCCCCTGACGGCAAGTTACCGCCGATGACCCCGCAGGCGCGGTCGCGCGAGGCGAGTGTGGCGAAGCTCAACGACGCCCGCAACGGCGAGGGCCGCGCCGATTCGTGGCTCGACCGCAGCATGTACGACCGCTGTATCACGCGGGGTCTCCCCGGCTCGATGATGCCGGCCATCTATGGCAACGCGTACGAAATCGTGCAGACGAGGGACGCCGTGGCGATTCGCTACGAGATGATTCACGAAACACGAATCATTCCGCTCGACGGCCGTCCGCGCATCGGGACCGCCATCCACGAGTACGTGGGCGACGCGCGCGGACACTGGGATGGCAACACGCTCGTTGTCGAGACCACCAACTTCACCAACCGCACGCACTTCGGCTACAACAACCGTTACAACAGCGAGAAGTTCGTGCTGACCGAACGCTTTACACCGACCGGGCCGAACACGCTTCAGTGGCAGGTCACCTTCAACGATCCCGAAGTGTGGACGCGGCCATTCACATTCACCATGCCGCTGACACGAGATCGCAGCCAGCCGATATTCGAGTACGCGTGTCACGAGGGCAATCTGGGCCTCGAGCACATCCTCTCGGCCGCGCGGGCCGAGGAGCGCAAGTAGTTCAGAGGCAACCAGGACCCTTGAGAACCCGAAACGAAGTTTTGGGGCTCTCAAGTGAACTCTGGTCGGCCGCGTCCCAAAGGGACGTGGCCGGGCAAAACGCCTGGACGGAAGACGCGCGGGTTCGTCGCTGCGCCTGCTCATCTGGCGGAGTTCATCAAACACCGCTTTTCGACTCACATCGCATCGATACGGACGCGCTGCACCATAGTGCAAAACGAGACGGCGGGACGTGACCGAGGCCGAGTAGATTCCAGCGGGCGAGTGCCGCGGCGTCTCCCTGGCGCCAGCACTGGAGCAGGCCAGTTCATTCCCACAAGGAGTCTTATGAGAACCATCGGCGTTCACACACGAGTCGTTTCGTTCGTCACTGCGGTGGCGTTACTGATCCAGATGTCGCCTGCCGTGGCCGCCGGCCAAAACGACAACAATCATCCCGTCGAAATCACGTTCACCAAGTGGGGAGTGACCGCACCTCCTCCACCCGCGCCGCAACCCCCGTTTGGTCTTCTGGAAGGCTTTGCAAATGACGGCCTGGTCGGCTCGTACGTCGGGGAGGTGCTCTGGCGACAAGCGAGCCTGAACGGGCACGTCGTTGGACTCGAGGCCATGTATGAGGTCGTGGACGGGGACCGTTCGTTCACGGCGCTCATCCGGGGCGGGCAGAATGCGGCGGGCGTGGCCCACTTCGACGGCGTCATCCTGGCTGGGTGGCGTGCCGGCGCGCGAGTGGAGGTCATGTATCAGAGGTATTTGGCAATTGCCGGGGCGACTAGCTGTGCTGGCGCACCCCTGAACAAAACATGTTTCGAGGGAACCATCTACGTTGGGCGCGCCCCAAAGGACTGAACGTGCAGCAGGCGCTCCACTGACTACGACCAGGCGCCTGGCTGTCGAGGATCGGTCAGAGGCGTTCGAAGATGCCGGCGGCGCCCATGCCGCCGCCGACGCACATCGTGACGAGGCCGTAGCGGGAGCCGCGGCGGCGCATCTCGTGGACGAGCGTCGTCGTCAGCTTGGCGCCGGTGCAGCCGAGGGGGTGGCCGAGGGCGATCGCGCCGCCGTTGACGTTGAGCCGATCGGGGTCGATCGGCAGCTCCTTGAGACACGCGAGCACTTGGGCGGCGAACGCTTCGTTCAACTCGACGAGATCGATCTGATCGAGTGTCAGGCCGGCGCGCTTGAGTGCCTTGCGAACCGCGGGCACGGGGCCGATGCCGAAGAGCTCTGGGCTCGACCCCGGCCGTGGCGTAGACGACGAAGCGGGCGAGCGGCGTGAGGCCGTGCTCCTTGGCGAACTCGGCGGACGTGACGAGAAGTGCCGAGGCGCCGTCGCTGGTCTGTGACGAGTTGCCGGCCGTAACCGTGCCCTGCGCGTGAAACGCGGGGCGAAGCTTGGCCAGCGCGGCGGCCGAGGTGTCGCGGCGGGGGCCTTCGTCCTTGGCGAACGTCGTGCTGGCCTGAATCGACCGCACGGTGAGCGGCACGATCTCGTCCGCGAAGCGGCCAGCTTCCTGCGCCGCCAGGGCGCGCTCGTGGCTGCGCAGCGCGAAGGCGTCCTGTTCCTCGCGCGTGATGCTGGACTCGCGCGGCGTGGTTCTCGGCCACGAGCCCGGTGGTCAGGTAGACGTCGGGATACGAGTCCACCAGCGCCGGGTTGGGCGAGACCTTGTTGCCGCCCATCGGCACGAGGCTCATCGACTCGGTGCCGCCGGCGATGATGGCGTCCGCGCCGCCGGCGATGATGCGCTCGGCTGCATAAGCGACTGCCTGGAGGCCAGAGGCGCAGAAGCGATTCACCGTGACGGCAGCGGCGCTGACGGGCAATCCAGCGCGCAGGCTGGCGATGCGGGCCACGTTCAGCCCCTGCTCCGCCTCCGGCATTGCGCAGCCGACGATCACGTCGTCGATGTCATCCGGCGACACGCCGGGCGCGCGTGCCATGCGGCCTTGATGACCTCCGCGGCCATCTCGTCCGGCCTGGTCGTGCGCAGTGTGCCGCCCGGCGCCTTGCCGACAGGCGTCCGCACCGCGGAAACGATTACGGCTTCGCGCATGAGAAATCCGTCAGCAGGTCGCGCAGCGGCGTCGCCGACTTCGCCGGCCTGCCCGTCGAAGAGATGGTTCGCGCGGTCGATCTCGACCAACTCCTTCGGCTCCTGCATGCGTCCGTAGAACTCCCGCACCTTGCGCAGCGGAATCAACTCGTCGCGCTCGCCGTGAACGACGAACTTGGCCTTGTCTGATTGCAGCACCGCCTCGAAGTCGTAGCGATCCACCGGAGGCGCGATCGCGATGAGCGTGCACACGCGGGGATCCGCGGCGCCGGCCGTGAGCGCGATGTACGAGCCGAAGGAGAAGCCCGCGGCCCAGATCTCCACGCCAGGGTGGGTCGCGGCCATGTAATCCACGGCGGCGCGGAAGTCGTCCAGCTCGCCGCGGCCGTTGTCCCAGGCTCCAGCGCTCTTGCCCACGCCGCGGAAGTTGAACCGCAGCACCACGCACCCGATCTCGGCCAGGGCCTTGGCGGACTGGAACACCACCTTGGTGTGCATGGTGCCGCCCTGTGTCGGCAGCGGGTGCGCGAAGACGACCGCGGCGCGCGGTGGGCCTGTGGGCTTGTCGAACAGCACCTCCAGCGGCCCCACCGCTCCCGGGATTTCTCGGACGATCGGATCAGCCAACACGCCTCCTGGTGGGTGCGTCGTGCGCGCCCTCCTCGAGAAACGACGTCACGAGGTCCGCAAACTCCTGCGGCCGGGTGATGAGACCCAGATGGCCCGTGCGGGGCAGCGTCACGTGGCGCGCGTGCGGCCACACGCGCAAGTAGTCCAGCGTCAGCGCCGTCGGCACCACCCGGTCGAGCGTGGGCTCGCCCGTGACCACGAGCGTCGGCACCTGCAGCTCGTTCAGCCCGGACCACTCCAGGCTGAGTGGTCATGATGGCGCGCCTCGCCATCCGCCGCGCGTTGAATGGGTGGGCCGCCACGTTGGCCACGTGAGCCACGGCGCCGGACACGCCATTCCAGAAGCCGGGCTTCGCCGCGGCGATCTCGGCGTAGAGCCGGAGCGACGAGACGCAGAAGAGCGGCGTCAGCAGACGCGGCGCGCGCAGGTAGAAGCTGGCGCGCTTGTTGAGTTTCCAGGATGGCGGCAGGGCCGAGATCAGGATCAGCGACGTCACGCGATCGGGGTAGCGGGCGGCAAAGGCCGAGGCGATCAGCCCCCCGAACGACACGCCGGCGATGGTGGCGCGGCCCAGTCCGGCTCCATCGAGCGCGCGGGCGATCTGATCCAGGTAGCGGTCAAAGCCCTCTGCGCTGCCGTCGTAGCGCGCCGTCGGCTCGTCCCCGAGCGAGAACGTGAGGACGCGGCAGCGGCCGGCCAGGGCTTCCACGCCCGGCCGCATCCACTCCCACCGCCCCTGGATGCCGGGAATCAGCACCAGCGGCTCACCGTGTCCCAAGTCCACGACCTTCACGTCAGTTCCTCAGCGGTTTGCCGGTTTTCAAGGTGTGCTGAATCCGCAGCTGCGTCTTCGGCTCGCCCAGCAGGCTCAGAAACATTTCGCGCTCCAGGTCCAGCAGGCGCTGCTCCGGCACGGTGGTCGGATGCGGCAGGTCCGCGCCGCCCGCGAGGATCGTGGCCAGCTTTCGCCCGATCAGCGCATCGTGATCGCTGATGCGGCCCGCCCGCCACGCCAGGTGCACGCCGAGCTTCAGCGGCGCCAGCACCGTCTCGCCACCCACCGGGATCGCGGCGCGTGGCCGCGGCGGCTGGTAGCCCTCCTTCACCCGCTGCAGCGCTCTCGTCTTGGCGTCGGCGATCAGGCGCTCGCGATTCATCGTGATGCCGTCCACGGATCGCAGGTAGCCCAACCGCACGGCGTCCGGCCCGCTCGCGGATGTCTTCCCGAAGCCGATCGTCTCGAACGCGTGCTGGACGTGCGGCATCAGATCGCCGCCGTTGGCGCGCTCCGCGGCCCGCGCCGCCATCTCCTTGGTGCCTCCGCCAGCCGGAATCACGCCGACACCAACTTCCACCAGCCCCATGTAGGTCTCACCGGCCGCCTGCACGCGATCGGCGTGGAGCGCCAGCTCGCACGCGCCCCCGAGCGCCAGGCCAGCCGGCGCCACGATGACGGGCACGTCGCAGCAGCGCAGCATCATCACCGTCTGCTGGAAGCCTTTCACCATCGCGTCCAGCTCGTCCCAGTTCTCGTCCTGCGCCTCCAGCAGCACCAGCATCAGGTTGGCGCCGGCCGAGAAGTGCGGCGCCTCGTTGCCGACGACCAGCGCCGCGAAGTTCCTGGCCGCCTCCCGCGCGCCGTGCTGCAGCATCGCGATCGCGTCGCCGCCGATCGCATTCATCTTCGAGTGGAACTCCACGGCCAGCACGCCGTCCCCCAGGTCCACCAGGCTGGCGCCGGGGTTGGTCTTCACCACCCGCGTCGCGTCCTTGGCCGACCGCAGCAGCTGCAGATCCGGACGGGCTGGCGGCACCTGCCGGTTGCGGCCCGCAACCGCGCCGTCGCGCAGCCGGTTGCGGCCCGCGTCGAGTGCGTCCTGCAGCAGGCGCGGCACGCCGCCCGCGAGCACGTCGGGCGCCGTTTCCTGGGCCGCGGCCAGCACTTCCCGAATGCCCAACGCGTCCATCAGCTCCAGCGGCCCGCGCTCCCACGCGAAGCCCCATTGCATCACTCGATCCACGTCGTCGGGAGAGTGCGCCACGTTGGGCGCGATGCGCGCAGCGTAGACGAGCGTGGGGGCCAGGATCTCGCGGAGGAACGCGCCCACGCGATCGCTTCCGCTGAAGAGCTTGGCCACGCGCGCGCCCAGGTCGGTAACGGACTCGGCGGCGGCCAGTGCCCCGAGCTTCGGCGGCTTCTGCGGGCCGTACTCCAGCGTCGCCGGATCGATCACGAGAATCTCGGATCGGCCCTCACTGTCTTTGACGCGCTGGTAGAAGCCGCGGCCGGCCTTCTCGCCGGTCAGGCCGGCTGCGAGCATGCGCTCCGCAAAGTCTGGCAGGGCGAACGCCCGGGCCTCCTGTTCCGGCAGCCGCTGGCGCAGGTTCTCGATCACGTGCGCCAGGATGTCGAGGCCGGCCAGGTCCAGCGTGCGGAACGTGGCGCTCTTCGGCCGGCCGATGGCCGGTCCGGTGATGGCGTCCACTTCCTCGATGGAATACCGGCCCGCCGCCACGGCCGCCAGGATCCGCGTGACCTCGAAGAGCGCCAGGTGGTTGCCGATGAAGTTCGGCGAGTCCTTGGCGATCACGACGCCCTTGCCCAGACGCTCGTCCGCGAACCGCGTGACCTGGTCCACGACTGCCGGGTCCGTGTCGGGTGTCGGAATCACTTCCAGCAGCCGCAGGTATCGCGGCGGGTTGAAGAAGTGCGTGCCGAGCCAGTGCTTCTTGAACCCGTCGCTGCGTCCCTCGGCCAGCGCCGCGATCGGAATGCCCGAGGTGTTGGAGCTGACGATCGCGTTCGCGCCCCTGTCCGCATCCACCTTCGCCAGCAGCTCCACCTTCGCGTCCAGCCGCTCGACGATCGCCTCGATCACCCAGTCGGCCTCGCGCAGGCGCGGCCAGCCTTTCTCGAAGCTCGCGGTTTCGACAAGACGCCAGGTGTCCGGCGTGAAGAACGGATCGGGAGAGAGGCCCCTGGCGCGCTTCAGCCCGGCGGCCGCGGCCTCGTCGGTCAGGTCCAGCAGGAGCGCCGGCACGCCGGCATTGGCGAAGTGCGCCGCGATCTGCGCGCCCATGACGCCGGCGCCGAGCACGGCCACGGAACGGATGGTCATCAGTCGAACGCGATCCCCGATTCAGTATGGATCGGTGGCCAAGTCACAATTCACAATTCACAATTCACAAACCTCAGTCGGAACTGCATCTGTGGCAGCTCCGGCCCGGAACAGCCACGGCAGAAGGTTCGAGAGAACCTTCTGCCTCAGTGCAGTTTGTGAATTGTGAATTGTGAACTGTGAATTCTGAATGTCAGCCCGGCTCGCGTACTAACGGCCGTGTGAGGCATGTCGGGCCGCCGCAGCCTTTCGCGCTGATCTCGCTGCCGTCGTACTCGATCACGCTGGCGCCGGCCTGCTCCAGCGCGCGTCTCGTTCGAGGGTTGCCCATCAGCATCACGCACCGTCGCGGCGCCAGCGCCAGCACGTTCACGCCCATCGACTCGAACTCCGCCTCGGGCACCTCCACGAAGCCGATGCCCATCTCCTCCAGGCGCTGCCGGAACGGCACCGCCATCAGCGGCGAATACACGACGGCGAGATCGCGGTCCACCGGGCTGATGAGCGACATCAAGTGCAGGACGTCGTTTGGTCCGCGCCAGTGGGGAAGAGGGACCTCCACGAGTTCATCGATGGAGTCGCCCAGCAGGCGCCGCAGCTGGCTGGCGCCCTCGATGTTCGTGCGGTACCCGATTCCGACGGCCAGCACACGTGGCCCCAGCCACACGACGTCGCCGCCCTCGATGCGACCGGGCGGCGTCACGTGGCCAAGGATGGGAACGGACGACCCGAGCGCGCGCGCCTGCGACGCCGGCTCCTCCGCGCGGGCGGCCTTGCCCATCGAGCACAGGACGAGGCCGCCAGGACAGACGAGCGATGCGTCCCGGGCGTAGATGGCGTCGAGTGTCGTACCCGGTCCGGGCGCCAGATGATGCACCGTGGCGCCGGCCTCGCGAAGGATCTCGATGAAGGCGTCGTGCTGCTCCACGGCCCGGTCGAAGTCGGGCCTGGCCGTGAAGCCCAGGTCCTGCCACTGGGCGTCGACGGCCGCCTGGTCCATGAATGCTTCGCGCGCGTGTGTCACGGCCACGTCGCGCAGCACGCCGAATTCGTTGGGCGAGCTTGGGAACAAGGCCTGATCGTATCCCGTGCTACTTCCAGCGCGTCAGGATGGACTCCCGATCGAACAGCGCCACGCCAATTCGCAGCACCACCAGGTTGGCCACGACCAGCCCCGCCGAGATGGCAAGCGCCAGCCACGCGGTGAGCACCACGACGCCGGCCACCTGTGCGATCAGCAGCCCCGCGATCGGCAGGATCACCAGCGCGCCAATCTGCTGCGCGCTGCGCGCGTCGTTGACCCGCGACGACACGCACACCGCCAGCTGCAGCGAGAGCAGCGACGCCAGCGGCCCCACCAGGAATACGATGGCCAGCGCCGCGGGCGCCAAGAGCGCCCGGTACACGCCGGGAGCGGCGAAGGCCGCCGCCGCGGCGAGGTAGATCGCGAACGTCCCCAGCGTCAGGCACGCGGCCGGCACGAACGCGCCCAGGATCTTCGCGCCCAGCAGTTCCGCGGTCGAAATCGGAGTCGCCAGCAGCGGCTCCAGCGTGCGCGCCTGCTTCTCCCCGATGACGCTGAACGCCGCGCTCGACATCGACGCGGCCACGGGCGCCATGACCAGCAGCACCAGGAACTGCTGGAAGACGAAGGCCTGTACCGCGCCATCCGGGCTCAGGCCCCGTGTCCACGGCTGGGACTGGAAGAGCTCGGCCATGGCTTGAAAGTCGCTCGAGTCCGACAACGACTCGCCGGTGACGACCGGGAGGATGATCGCGATGAAGATCGGGATCGCAAGCGCCACGGCGGCCGTGAAGATCGCCGGAGCGAACACGCCCGGATTGAGCCGCAGATCGGCGATCTCCTTCGCGCACAACGCGAGCAGACGGTCGATCACGGCTGACCCTCGCCCAGCACGCGAAGGTACACCTGCTCCAGGGACGGCGCCTCGCGTCCCACCTCCTCTACCTGCGCGCCGGCCTCCACAAGGAGCCGCACGAGCTCGGGCGTGGATTGAACCGGGCTGCCGTCGAGCGCCACCGACAGCGCGCCGTTCTCCACGCGCACGTCGGCGACGCCCGCGGCGCGCAGCCACGCGGCATGAGGCACGGGATCACCGGCAAGCCGCACGCGCACACGGGCCTCGAAGAACCGCGCGCGCAGCGCCTCCGGCGTGTCCACGGCAAGGAGCCTGGTGCGCAGCACCGCCACGCGCGTCGCCAGGCGATCCACTTCGTCGAGGTTGTGCGTGCAGATGAGCACGGCGCGTCCTTCCGATTGCAGGGCGCGCACCAGCTCGCGCACGCCCCGTGCGCTCGCGGGGTCGAGGCCCGACGTGGGCTCGTCCAGCAGCACGACCGGCGGATCGTGAATCAGCGCCCGCGCCAGCGCGACGCGCTGCCGCAATCCCTTGGACAGCTGAGCGGCTGGGTCCTTCGCCCGATCCAGGACGCCGAACCGCTCCAGGGCCGCGTCCACCGCCGCGACCGGCGAGGCCAGGCCGTAGAGGCGCGCGTACACGGTGAGGTTCTGGCGCACGCTGAGGCGATCCCACAAGCCGGGCGCCTCGGTGAGGATGCCGACCTGGCGGCGGGCCCACCCGGCCGACTCCGGCGACAGCGCGCGCCCGTTCAGCTCGACATGCCCCTGGCTTGGCGCGATGAGCCCCGCCAGCATCCGCAGCGTGGTGGTCTTGCCGGCGCCGTTGGGTCCCACCAGGGCAAACGTCTCGCCGGGCCGCAACTCGAGCGACAGGTCGCTGACCGCCACGCGCGTGCCGAACGACTTGGCCAGGCCGCGCGCCACCAGAAGCGGCGTCATGGATTAGTTCTCCGCCCGCACGAAGTGCGGGCAATCAGACACTGCCCTAGCGAGGCGGAGCCTCGCTAGGGTCGAACTCGTAGCACCCGGGCGTGACCAGCACGGTGCCGCGGCGGCTGAAGGCCAGGCTGGTGGGGCCCAGGATGCCGGCACCCCGAAACTGCACCGTGCGCGTCTTGTCGCCCTGCGCGTCGTACACGTAGGTGAAGGGCACGGCCAGCGAGATCCACAGCTCGCCGGTCGGGCTTACCGCCGCCGCCCGGATGACCGGCGCCACGAAGGGCACCTCGCGATCCTGCACGATCCGCCGCGGCCATTGTGTCGGCTGCGCGTCCAGGAACGCATCGAGCTCCACGCCCTGGATCACGCGCTCGAAGAGCAGCTTGCCCGCGGCGTCGTACTTCCGAAAGGCTGGCCGGCCCGCCATGAAGACGTAGTAGTAGCCGCCGGTGGGATCGGCCAGCGGCAGGCCGGCGTTCATGGCCAGGTGCAGCTCGCGGTCGGATTCGTAGGCCGTTGAACGCAGCCGGCCCACGGCCGACGTGCTGTAGCCGGCCGCCGTGTAGGCCGTGATCAGGGTGCCGCTCTCCGGATGGCTGAGCAGCAGCTCGCGGCCGGCGAACTGGATGGCGCCGGCGCCGTTCAGCACGGCGCCGCCCACCACGACGCGCGCCGCGGGCTGGCCCGGCAGGATGAAGCCGCCGACGCGAAAGCCTTCGGCGTCGAACACCTGGATGCGCTGGCGGCCGCGCGGCCTGTCGGCAACCACCATGCCGGCCATCGTCCGCCACGTCGAACCCGGTCGGATCGATCACCCGCCCGTCTTCCTGGCCGATGCCGATGATGCGCCGCGCCGCGCCGCGGTCCGCGTCCACGCGGTACACGGCGTGGCCGCCGCGATCGAAGACGAAATAGGCGCCGCTGGGCCCCTGGTGAAACGACGCGGGAGACTCGAAGGCCGCGGTGACGTGCGGCGGCAGCCCGCCGATCGAGGTCAGGAGATCGACTGGCAGCGCCCGGACGGAGCCCCCGGCCAGCGCCGCGAGCGCCAGTGCCAGCCCCGCCCGCACGAAGTGCGGGCAACAAGACACTGCTAGTGCGCCTTCGTCGCTGGCTGTACCAGCGCCTGGTAGACCATCACGGGGAACTTCTCCCGCACGTCGGTCGTGTTGGGCAGGAGCTGCAGCATCAGCATCGTGACCATCCGCTCCCGTGGATCCACGCGGTACATCGTGCCGTAGGCGCCGCCCCACCCAAAGGAACCAACCGTGTCCATGCCGTTGGCGCCGTAGCGATCGGTGGTCTCGAAGCCGAGGCCGAAGCCCAGGCCGGTGGCGGAGTGGAGCGTCCCCACCTGGTTGCTGGTCATGAGGTCCACGGAGTGGGGCGCCAGGATGCGGACGCCGTCGAGCGATCCGCCGCCTCGAATCATCTCCAGGAAGCGGCCGTAGTCGCGCGCCGTGGACAGCAGCCCCGCGCCGCCGGCAAACGTCTTACGGGGGCCGTCGACATACGAGCCCTGGCCCCGCGCCCCGTCGGGCGCGCGGGTGGACTTGCCATCGCTTCCGCTCGCATACACCGCGGCCAGTCGATCGCGCTGCTCCGGCGCCAGGAAGAACGTGGTGTCCTTCATGCCGAGCGGGTCCGTGATGCGCGCGCGGATGAACTGGTCCAGCGCCTGCCCCGACACGCGCTCGACCACGCATCCCAGGACGTCCGTGTTGTAGCCGTACACCCAGGCTTCACCCGGATGCGCGACGAACGGCAGCGTGGCCAGGCGCTCGATGGGCCCGCACACCGGTTCGTCCTTGTCCGCGAAGTACCAGCCGAAGCCCGCGGCGGGCCCGAGACCCAGCCGCTCGTACTGGCCGGCGGTCTCCGGCTGTACGCCGTAGGAGATGCCCGCCGTGTGCGTCAGCAAATCGCGGATGGTGATCTGGCGGCGCGCCGGCACGGCCGTGACCCCGCCTTCGCCGCGCACGGAGACGCTGGTCTTGGCGAAGGCCGGGATGAACCGGCCCACCGGATCGCTGAGGCTCAGCTTGCCCTCCTCGAGAAGCGACAGCACCGCCACGCTGGTGATCGCCTTGGTCTGCGACGCGATCCGGAAGATGGTGTCCGCCGTCATCCGCCGGCCGGCTTCCTTGTCTGCCCATCCGACAGCCTTCTGATACACAGGACGTCCATCGCGCAGCACGAGCGCCACCGCGCCCGGAATCAGCCCCTCGTCCACGTAGGACTGCAGCATCCTGTCGATGCGCGCGAGCCGCTCCGCCGAGAACCCCGCCGGTGCCGCGGCACTGGCCCTCGCAGCCGCCGGCGGCGTGGCCGGCGCCTGCGCCGTCGTGAGCGTTGACGAGAGCCCCGCGAGCAGGAGCACGACGAGCAATGCAGTGGAGCGAGCGATGTTCATGGCTGGTTCCTTTGTGAGCGCCTGGAGCCGAGAGCCTAGAGCCTAGAGCCTAATACGCGGCGACCGCCCGGATGGCTGCGAGCACATCCGCCGCACCCGGGAGGATCGCCTCTTCCAACACCGGCGCATAGGCCACGGGGCAATCTGCCGCCGCCACCCGCTTCACCGGAGCGTCCAGATAGTCGAACAGCTCGTCGGCAATGCGGGCGGCAATCTCGGCGCCGAAGCCGCCCGTCAGCTGATCCTCGTGCGCCACCACCACGCGGCTCGTGCGCTGCGTGTAGGCCGCGATGGTGTCCCAGTCGCACGGGACAATCGACCGCAAGTCGATCACGGCCACGCTGACGCCGTCGCGCTCCGCCTGCTGCGCCGCCAGCAGCGACCGCTGCACCAGCGCACCCCACGTGAACACCACTACGTCACGGCCATCGCGCACGACCGATGCCTTGCCGAACGGCACGGTGTAGTCCGCGCCCGGGTAGGGCGCCTTGTTGTAGGTCTGGCGGTACAGGTGCTTGTGCTCGCAGAAGAGCACCGGGTCGTCGCAGCGGATCGCCGTGCGCAGCAGCCCCGCCGCATCCTGGGCGTTCGAGGGGACAATCACGCGCAGGCCCGGTGTCTGCACGAAGATCGCGAGGGCCGACTGGCTGTGATACGGTGCGCCGCCCTTGAGATACCCGCCGATCGGCACGCGGATCACGACCGGGCACGACCAGTTGTTGCCCGACCGGTACCGCATCATCGACAGCTCGTCGCGAATCTGCATGAAGCCGGGCCAGATGTAGTCGAAGAACTGGATCTCGACGACGGGCTTCAGCCCTCGCAGCGCCATGCCCACTCCGCGCCCGACGATGTTGGCCTCGGCCAGCGGCGAGTTGAACACACGGTCGCTGCCGAACGCGCGCTGCAGGCCGTGCGTGACCTTGAACACGCCGCCCTTGCCGACCACGGTTGACAGCGCCTCGGCGCGGGTGGCATCGGCGATGTCCTGGCCGAAGATCACGATGCGCGCGTCGCGGGCCATCTCGTCCCGCAGCGTCTTGTTGATCGCCGCCAGCATCGTGTCCGGGTTGCCCTCGGGCCGCGGCTCGCTCACGAAGAGCGACGACGTGGGGTCGACCACCGGCGAGAAGACGAACGACGTGGCGGTGCGCGGGTCCGGCTTCGGCGCCTCGAGCGCCTGGTCCGCCGCGCGCGCGACCTCGCGTTCGATTGACGTGACGAGATCCGCCAGCTCCTCCTCCGTCGCCAGCCCCTCGGCGATCAGGAGCGCTCTCATCTTGACCAGCGGATCGCGCGTCGCTTCCTCCTCGCGCTCGGCCGGTGTCTTGTACAGCTTCTCGTCGTCCGACAGCGAATGTGAGTAGGGCCGCACCACCTTGGCGTGCACGAACGCCGGCCCGCGCCGGGAGCGTACGTAGGCGATGGCTTCTTCCAGCGTGTCGTAGCTCTCGAGATAGTCCGTGCCGTCGCAGCGGTACACGGAGAGGTCGGGAAATGACTCGACCAGGCGCGAGATGTCTCCCCCCGGTGTCTGGGCTTCCACCGGGACCGAGATCGCGTAGCCGTTGTCCTCGACGAGATACAGCAGCGGCAGCTTGCGCGTGCACGCGGTGTTGAGCGACTCCCAGAACTCGCCCTCGCTGGTCCCGCCCTCGCCGATGGACACGTAGGTCAGCTGGTCGGAGTGATACCGCGCTTCCCGGTTGGGGATGGTGGTCACGCGGTCGTAGATCAGGCCGGCTTCGGCGCAGCCCACGGCGTGCAGGCACTGCGTGGCCACGCAGCTGCTCTGCGACGGGATGTTCAGGCGCGTGCTGCCCCAATGCGAGGGCATCTGGCGCCCTCCGCTCGCCGGGTCGTCCTTCGACCCCACAGAGGACAGGAACATCTCGAGCGGCGTGACGCCGATGGCCAGGCACAGCGCGCGGTCGCGATAGTAGGGGAAGAACCAGTCGTAGCTGGGCCGCAGCTGCCGGCCCGCCGCGACGAGCACGGCCTCGTGGCCCGCGCCGCTGATCTGGAAGAAGGCCTGCGTCTGGTTCTTGAGCTGGATTTCCTTGTCGTCGATCTTCCGCGACAAGAGCATGGTGCGATACGCCGCGAGCAGTTCGTCCCGGGTGACACCGCGGCGACCGCCGGTACGCGCCTTCGCTCCAGAGGCGCGAGCATCCGCGCCATTGGCGAGGGTCGAAGCCTTCATGGCTTGGCGAATTATGGCACTATCGTCACGCTCCTGTCTGCAAGCTGGCAGAAGAAGACGCTGCGAAAACCATGAGTGGCACCGTGCACCGCTGGGACGAGATCGACCTCGTCAAGATCACCGAGATGATGTCCCAGAAAATCGTGGCCGGCTCCAACCAGATGCTGGCCCAGACCTACCTCAAGCAAGGTGCGCTGGTGCCCCGGCACGCCCACGACAGCGAGCAGATGACCTACGTGCTGCAGGGGGCCGTCCGGTTCGTCGTCGGCGGCCAGGAAACCATCGTGCGCGAGGGGGAGGTGCTGCACATCCCCGCCATGGTGGAGCATCAGGCCGAGGTGCTCGAAGACACGTTCCAGCTGGACGTGTTCAGCCCGGCACGCGACGACTGGGCCGACTTGTAGGAACAAACCGCCGTCCCGCTTCGTCCAAGCTAGCGCGCGGACGAGGTGTGTCATGACGAAAAAGATCCTGTTGCTGGCGGTCGTGACCCTGTCGGCCGCATCCCTGGCGGCCTGTGAGATCCGGGTCGGCCCGGACGAGGGCAAGAACCCACGGGACGTGGACGTGGACACCCCGCTGGGCGACCTGTCGGTGCGCGGCGATGCCGTGCCCGAGGATGTGGGTGTGGCCGTGTACCCCGGCGCCAGGCCCCTCGAGGAAGGCGACGAAGCCGAACGCGCCAACGTGTACCTGTCGAGCCCGTTCGTGGACCTGCGCGTGGCCGCGCTGAAGTACCTGAGCGACGACCAGCCCGACGCGATCGCCGAGTTCTATCGCAAGGAACTCGCCGCCTACGGAGAGGTCACGGTCTGCCGGGGCGATTTGGACTTCGATGACGACGACGCCCCGCGCTGCAAGGCCGGCCGCGGCCGGAGGGGCCAGCTGCAGGTGGGCGTAGGGAGCAAGGGGAACTTCCGTCTGGCGTCGGTGAAGCCGCGCGGCACCGGCTCTGAATTCGCGGTCGTTTACGTGAGAGCCTCAAACGACCTGTAGGCTCTGGGCTTTAGGCTCTAGGCTCTGGGCTAATGAAGCCAGGGCCCCTTTTCGCCGTCGCTTTTCCCGCCGCGATGAACGTCGAAGCGCTTGCGCATACGGTCGATGCGCCAGCGGTTGAGCCGGTACTGAATCTCCGCACCCAACCGTAGTCGCCGTCCCTTCAGATACAGGTATCCCACGGCCAGGCCGCCGAGATGCGTGGCGTGCGCGACGCCGCCTCCGGGCCCGCCGGTCGCCGAGAGCAGCGAAACGGCGCCGATGATCATCACGAAGTACTTCACCGGCACGGGAAACAGGAAGTACATGTAGATCTGCCGGTTGGGGAAGTACAGCGCGTAGGCCATCAGGATGCCGTAGATCGCGCCGGACGCGCCGACCGTCAGCGACTGATAGAGTCCCTCGCCGAAGGCGCCCGGCCAGAAGGACAGCAGGATCGTGGTGGCCGCCGCGCCCACGCCGCACACCAGGTAGAAGCGTGTGAAGAAGGCCGACCCCCACATGCGCTCCAGCTCCACGCCGAACATCCACAGCGAGAGCATGTTGAACAGGATGTGCGAGATGCCCCCGTGCAGGAACATGTAGGTCAGCGGCTGCCAGATCCGCCCGCCAAGGACATCGGCCGGTCGCAGGCCCAGGCTGAAGATCATCTCGGGCACGATCAGCGCCAGCAGGAACGCCACCACGTTCGCGATGACGAGCGCCTTGACCGCCGGCGTGAAGGGACCTGGCCCGAACGAAAACGCCATGCTCGACGGCGACGACCTCATGAGACTCAGTCTTGCCCATTGGGGCCGACGTGGGCAACCACAGCTTGCGCCTCAACCGCAGGCAGCGGCAGGGCCAGCAGCGCCGCCGCCAGCGGCGTGACCGCCATGATCGACAGTGCGCCCTCGATGCCGATACGATCGGCGAGCATGCCCACCAGCGGCACGCACAAGCCTCCAGTGCCCCAGGCGAAGCCCATCATCAACGACGACACCGTGGCGGCGCTGATCGGCGCGATGCGCTGCCCGAATGTGACGTTCACCGGCAGCGTGGATTGCAGCAGCAGGCCGCCGATAGCCAGGTTGGCCACCAGCGGCCAGCCACTGAAGAACGGCGCGGCCACGAAGAACGGCACGCACACCACGAGTGACGCGACGATGACACGCTTGGGACCCCATCGGTCCGCCAGCCCGCCACCGAAGAGCCCGCCGACGCTGCTCGAGACCAGGAAAATCGCGGACACCGCGCCCGCACCGGCGAGGCTCATCCCGCGTCCGGTCAGCATCACGGGCACGAACGTGGAAAAGCTGAGCGCGGTCACCGTACGCAGCACCACGATCAGATACAGCAGCGTCAGCGGCTTGGCGTAGGGGCGCAGCGCCTGGAAGCCGCCGCCTCCGCTGTGGTGGTCTCGCTCCTCGAATGCCGGAAGGCGTTGGAGTATCACCGCGAGCGCCAGGAGCCCAGGAATCATCAGGATCGGCATCCACGCGAGGCCGAATCGCTGCACGAACGCCGCGAAGATCAACGGGCCGATCGAAAACCCCATGGCGCCGGCGGTGATGTAAAACGACATCGCCCAGCCGGCTCGCGCCCCGCTCAGCGCGTGCACGAGCGCCGCCGCGGGGGGATGAAAGGCCGCCGCGCCCAGCCCTCCAATCACGAGGATCAGGGCCAACGTCACGGGACCCTGGGCCAGGCCGATGAGCGGCAGCACGGCCACCGACAGCAACGGTCCTGCAATGAGCAGCGGCCGCGGCCGCCAGCGGTCCGCCAAGTGGCCGAACGCCAGCTGCGCAACGGAGCTGGCCATCTGGAAGATGGTCTGCAGCAGCCCCGCCGCTGCCAGCGACAGCTGCATCTGCGGAATGAACAGCGGCAGGAGCGGCGCAAGCACGTTGCCGTAGCCATCCAGCACCAGGTGCGTCAGCGCCAGAAGCAGCACGCCTGCGTTCAGGCCGAGCCACCGTTCTTTCATCGGGGCCGGCGACGGAACCTGCGGAGCACCAGGTCCACGCCTTGGTTGAACTCCTTGATCGAGAGCACGGAGGCAGAAACGGACAATACGCCGACGGCGCCGCCGATGGCGACACCCAGCTTGACGAGCTGCAGGACCAGCGCGTCGCCGGGCAGCGCTCCGCTCATCACGCCGTACAGCCAGTAGGCAGTCAGCCCCATCGCTGCCGATGCGATGCCGATTCTGGCCAGCGAATCGGCCACGCGCGGCCCATCCAGCCCATCGAGTTTCCGCGCCAGCAGGAAGAGCAGGAGTCCTGCATTGAGCAGCGCCGCGATCGACGTGCCGATGGCCAGTCCCGTGTAGCCCATGGTGCGCACCAGCACCACGTTCAGCATCGCGTTGACCGCCACCGTGATGATGCTCACGATCACGGGCGTCCGGTTGCTGCCGATGGCGTAAAAGGCCGGCGAGGCGATGCGTACGACGGAATAGCCCAGCAGCCCCACCGCGTACAGCTGCAGCGCGGCCGCCGTGGCCAGCGTCTCGCGCGGCGTGAACGCGCCGCGCTCATACATCAGCTGGACGATGGGCGTGGCCAGCACGGCCAGCCCGATCGTGGCGGGCACGTTGAGCAGCAGCATCAGGATCAGGCCGTCCGCGATCGTGCGCCGCACGGCCTCCCGATCCGAGGCTGCCGCCAGGCGCGCGATGGCCGGCGTGGTGGCGGTGGCAATCGAGACGCCGAAGAGGCCGATCGGCAGGTACATGATCCGGAAGGCGTAGTTGAGCCACGACACCGCGCCCGTGCCCTCACCGGTGGCGAGCAGCGTGTTCACGAACACGTTGATCTGTGTAGCGGCCAGCCCCACGGTGCCCGGCCCCATGAGGAGCAGGACGCGCCGCAGCGCCGGATCGCTCCAGTCCAGTTGCGGCGTAAAGCGGAACCCCTCGCGCCGCAGGAGCGGCCACTGGACCGCCCACTGCGCCAGGCCGCCCAGCACCGTGCCGATGGCGATGGCCATGATTGCCGGCAGGCCAAGCCCAGGCATCAGCGGCACGAGCAGCACCGCGCTCAGGATCGTGACCACGTTGAACATCGCGGGCGAGACCGCCGGCACGAAGAAGTGGTGCAGCGAGTTCAGCATCCCCATGAAGACGGCGGCCAGCGCCACGAACGTGAGGAACGGCAGCATCACCCGCGTCAGCTGCACCGTGAGATCCAGCTTGCCCGGGACGTCGCCGTAGCCTTCCGCGAAGAGCGAGACCAGCGGCTCGGCGAAGACCCACCCCGCCGCGATGAAGACGCCTGTGACGACCAGGAGCGCCGTGACGATTTGAGCGCCCAGCCTGAAGGCGGCCGGCTTGCCCCTGGCCACCAGCTCCCGCGAGAAGGTGGGCACGAAGGCGGCGCTCATCGCGCCTTCCGCGAAGAGATCGCGGAGGAGGTTCGGCACGCGGAACGCCACGTTGTAGGCGTCCATCGCGTCGCTGGCGCCAAAGATCGACGCGAGCACCTGCTCGCGCACCACGCCGAGCACGCGGCTCGTCATCGTGGCGGCGCCGGCCGACGCGGCCGACCGCGCGACTTCCGGAGGCCGGTCGTCCGACTGCGTCACCGCGGAGGGCGGGGGAGTGTCAGGCGCCAAGCGAGCGGCGCACGGCCTCGTTCACGGTGCGACCGTCAGCGTTCTTGCCGGCGAGCTTCGGCATCACGGCTTTCATCACTTTGCCCATGTCCTTGACCGACGCCGCGCCGGTCTCGGCGATCGCCGCCGCCACCGCGGCGTCGATGTCTTCGGCCGAGGCCGCGGGTGGCAGGAACGCATCCAGCACGGCCATCTCTGCCGATTCCTTCGCGACGAGGTCGGTGCGGCCGGCCGCCGTGAACTGGTCGATCGAGTCGCGCCGCTGTTTCACCAGCGACCCGATCACCTGCATGACCTCCGCGTCGTCGAGGTCGCGGCCCTTCTCGACGCCCTTGTTCATGATGGCCGCCTTCAGCATGCGCAGGGCCGACAGGCGCACCTGGTCCTTGGTCTTCATCGCCGCCGTGATGCCCGCGTTCACCTGCTCGTTCAGCGCGCTCGCCATCGCTCAGCCCCTTCCGCCGTTCACGGCTCGGAGTCGCCGTAGGTGACGTGCCAGTTCTCCGTCTCCTCGTAGAAGCCGCGCGGCACCTGCACGGCGTTCACCTTGACCGCCACCTCCACCGGGGACTTGACGCCGAAGTAGCCCTGGCGGCGGAGGATCCGGCGGAACGAGTCGTTCAGCGTATAGCAGCGTATCTTGTCCGTGTCCTCAGCCCGCGCCGCCCGGTCCACCCACCGGAGCAGCGTCTTCAGCCCGGAGATGTCGTCGGGGTGCGTCAGGAAGTCCACGATGAGCGTCACGCGTCCGAGCGGTTCCTGGATGTGCCGGTACACGACGTACCCATGCACTTCGCCGTGCCGTTTCAGCGCCACCGCCGAATAGCGGACGTGCGGCGGGTCGATGTAGCGCCAGTTCAGATACGGGGCGTCGCGCCGGACGGCCAGATCGAAGCGCTGGGCCAGACGTTCCCAGAGTGCGGTGAAGGAGGCGTCGAACCGGCGAATCGGCTCGCACTCCGCGCGCAGCGGCCGCGACCGGGCCAGCACCTGCACCACCGGATAGACGAGCGCCGACAGCACCGTGTTGACCGGCGTCGGCCAGTGCGGCAGCCGCACGGCGCGCCTCGTGAGGGGCTTGACCAGGCACGAGACGACACGCGACTCGGGGAAGTGCAGGCGATCCAGGACTTCACGCGCGCCCTCCGACGGGCTCAACGCCAGCGACGCGCCGTTGTTGCGATCCCACGCACGCAGCAGGGCTTCCGCCAGCCCCTGCTGCTCGCGCTCGGGCGCCACCATGGCGTCGGTGCCCATCGCTCCGTCCACCTCGATGCCCTTGATCGACACGCGTACAGGGAGCGTCGGATACTGCCCGACGACCGTTGGGCCTTCGCGCGCGACCCAGATGCGCGGTTCACCGCCGCGATTGAACGGATTGCGGCGATGCTGCCACTCCCACCGGAGACGATGCGCTTCGGCGGCGTCGGCGCCATGCCGTCGTCGATACAGCGTGTCGATGCCGCGCCTGTCCTCGATTCTGAACCGATCGATCTCTGGCATGAACGCGCGGAGTGGAGTGGGGGGACCGCAGACGTCATTGTAGTCCTTGGTCCTTGGTGCTTGGTTCTTGGTCCGTCCTTGGTCCTTGGTCCGTGCTTGGTCCTTGGTCCACGGAGGACTAAAGAGAATCCGCGGGACTCTAGTTCTGCTGCTGTGTCTCGGACGGAGAGCCCTGCTGCACGGGAGGCGCCTGCGGCGCAGGAGCGATCGCACCGGGACGAGACGACCCTTGCACGGCGCCGAACGGGTTGCCAGGCGGGGTGGTGGGCCGCGCCTCTGGCGTCGGCGGCTCGAGGGCACGTGGGAGCGGCGGCAGTCCGGGGTTCAGCACCGGGCCGCCTTGCCGTCCGCGCACCGGCGGCTCGTCGCGGTCCGGCCCGTCCGCGTCCAGAGCCTCGTCGAGAGAGTCGTCGTCGATGGGCGGCGGTTGGACGGCGCGGCCGATCTGCTGCGTGGGGCGCGGCGCCGGGAAACTTGGTCCCTGCGCTACCGGCCGTCCCGCGACGGCCGTGACAACCACCAGCCGGTCCACCGCGGACACGCCCATCACGAGCGTCTGGCGCGGTCCCAGAATGTAGCCGCCAACGTCGCGAAGCAGGATGTCGAGAGCCTGGCGTTCCGGAACGCCAATAAGTTCGAGCGTGAGCGGTCCGCCCGTCAGCCGCTCGGGGTTGACCAGCCGGGTGCCGCCGACTCGGGCCCATTCGTTCAGGATGGCGCGCAGGGTGGCGTCCTTCGCGACAAGGTTCACCTTGCCCATCAGGAATTCCACTTTCACTGCCTGGGCCTGCGCGGCCTGAGAGGCCACCGCCAACATTACCGCCGCGAGGACCATTCGACGTGTCATGCGTTGCACTCCCTGACAAGGGTCAGTATACGACCTCTCCATGACGTTTATCGGCGGGTCGGCGACGCCGCGGACGAGCCTCCGCCACGCGGCGTGTCATCACGTGCAGGCTCTGCCGTTACCGCTGCCGGATGTGCTCGATGACCGTGCGGATGATGTCGTCGAGCCCCAAGCGGGGCTGGTAGCCCACGAGGCCGTGCACCTTGGAAATGTCGGGAACGCGGCGTGGCATGTCCTCGAATCCCGCCTCGTAGGCTTCGTCGTACGGGATGAAATGGATGGGGGACCGGCTGTCCGACAGCGTCTTGACGCGCTGGGCCAGCGCCCCGATCGACACTTCCTCGGTATTGCCGACGTTGAACACTTCGCCCACTGCGCGCGGCTCCTGCGCCAGCTTCAACAACGCGTCCACCACATCCGCCACGTATGTGAAGCTGCGCGACTGCGTGCCGTCGCCGAACACGGTGATCGGCTGGTGCGCCAGCGCCTGGCGCACGAATGTCGGCAGCACCATCCCGTACTGCCCTGTCTGCCGTGGGCCCACCGTGTTGAAGAGCCGCACGATCACCACCGGCAGCTTCTTCTCCTTCCAGTACGCCAGGGCCAGGAACTCGTCCAGGAGCTTGCTGCACGCGTACGCCCACCGGTGGCGGACAGTGGCGCCCAACACCAGGTCCGCTCCCTCGCGGAAGGGAACGTCCGTGCTCTTGCCGTAGACCTCCGAAGTTGAAGCCACCACCACGAGCTTCTTCTTCTTGTTCGCGTGCTTCAGGACCACTTCCGTGCCGTGCACGTTGGTCTCGATGGTGTGGACCGGCTGTTCGACGATGAGCTTCACGCCGACGGCCGCGGCCAGGTGGAAGACCACGTCGTTCTGGTCGATCAGCTCGGCCAGCAGCGATTCGTTGGTGACCGACTCGATCGTGTACGCGAACCCGGCGCGGCCCTTCAGGTGCGCGATGTTTTCGATGGATCCCGTGGACAGGTCGTCGAGGACCATCGCCTCGTGACCTTGCGCCAGGAGTTCGTCGGCCAGATGCGATCCGATGAACCCCGCTCCTCCGGTAATGAGCGCCTTCACGCGTTACCGCGTCTTTCCGAGAACTCGTTCACCGTGTCGGCCACTCGAATCACATCCTCACTGGACATCCTGGGGTTGAGCGGTAGCGACAACAGCTCCGTGGCCGCCAGGCTGGCCACCGGACACGCGTGGGGATCGTAGCGCGCGAACGCCTGCTGCGCCGAGAGCGCCACCGGATAGTGCACCAGCGTTTCGATCCCGCGCTCGGCCAGCAACGCCATCAGCCTATCGCGTTCGGGCAGGCGCACGGGAAACAGGTGGTAGACGTGGCCGGTCTCGCGCTCGGCTATCGGCGTGACGCCCCCGCCGAGATGCTGCCGGTAGGTGCGCGCCAGGTCGCGGCGAATGGCGGTGACGGCGGCGAGCCCACGCAGCCGCACGCGAAGGACGGCCGCCTGCAGCTCGTCGAGCCGGCTGTTGATGCCCGGTTCCACATGGTCGTAGCGGCTGGCCTGGCCGCCGTTGCGAAGACGGCGGATGCGAGCGGCCACGGCCGCATCGTTGGTGACGACGGCGCCGCCGTCGCCCAGCGCCCCGAGGTTCTTCGTGGGGTAGAAGCTGAACGCGCCCGCCGCGCACGCCGTTCCGACGGGCACTCCGGCCTCGGTGGCCAGGTGCGCCTGGCAACAGTCCTCCACCACCGGCACCCCGTGTCGATCGGCGAGCGCCTTGATGGCCGCGTTCTCCGCAGGCTGCCCGTAGAGGTGCACCGGGATCACGGCGCGCGTGCGGGGCGAGATCGCCGACGCGCACGCGGCGACGTCCATGGTCAGGGTGCGGGCGTCCACGTCCACGATCACGGGCCGCGCGCCCAGCGAGGCAACCGCCAGGCCGGTGAACGCGGCCGTCATCGCCGGCACGATCACCTCGTCCCCCGGCCCGACGTCGAGCGCGCGAAGCACCAGCGCGATGGCATCGGTGCCGTTGGCGACGCCGACCGCATGCGCCGCGCCGCAGGCAGCTGCGAACTCCGCCTCGAAGGCCTCCACCTCCGGGCCCAGCACGAACCACCCGCGCGCCAGCACGCGGTCGATGGCCTGGGCGATGTCGGTCCGATCGCGTCCGGGCCGCAGCTCGGCGAAAGGGATTCGAGTGGCGTCGGTCACCGGGCGCCCACCTGGGACGCCGCCGGCACGTAGTGCTCGAAGTGCGCTCGGTAGAACGCGATGGTCCGGGTCAGTCCCTGCACGAGCGTCGTCGTGGGCCGCCACCCGACGGTTTGCAGGAAGCGCGATGAGTCGGCGTAGAAGTCCCCGATGTCGATGGCCTTCTTCTCGGCGGGCCACTCGACCATCTTGTACGTGCCGGAGCCGGCGATGCCGAGGAGCAGCTCGACGAGCGCCTTGTGCGCGATCGGCTCGGCCCCGCCCACGTTGAACACGTGCCCGTTGCACCGATCGCTGGCGCCGGCGCGCAGGAACGCGTCGGCCGCGTCGTCCACGAACACGAAGTCACGCATCTGCGAACCGTCCCCGTAGATCGGGATCTCGCGTCCTTCGATGGCGAGCCGGATGAACCACCCGATGAAGCCCTGCCGGTTGTGCTTCAGCAGCTGCCGCGGCCCGTACACGTTCGTCAGGCGCAGCGAGCAGCCGCGGACGCCGAACACGTTGTTGTAGACCACGTGATAGTTCTCGCCGGCGGCCTTGTTGATGCCGTTGACGTCGGTGGGACGGACCAGGTGCTGCTCTGTGACGGGCAGGCTGTCGGGCCGGCCATACACCTGGCGCGTGCCGGCAAACACGACCTTCACGCCGGGGTTGTGCCGCCGGCAGGCCTCCAGCAGCGAGAGCTGCGCCCGGCAGTTGATGTCGAGATCCGTGTCGGGGTCCTGCATGCTGTCGATGTGGCTCACCTGTCCGGCGAGGTTGAAGATCACCTCGACCTGCTGGACCAGGTGGTTCATGGTGCTGCGCTGCCGCACGTCAGCGATGTTGATGCGAAGCTTGTCCTCGAGCCCCGAGACGTTGAACGGGTTGCCCCCGTAGTCCGGGATCATCGAATCCACGATCAGGACGTGCGCGCCCAGCTCGACGAGCTGGTGCGCGAGGTTGCTGCCCACGAAGCCCATCCCGCCGGTCACCATCACGCGGCGGCCCCGGTAGAAGGCGCGATAGGCCTCGGCGCCACTGTCGTCCGGCGGGCTCATGCGGGCCGAAATTGTATCAGCCGCGAATCGGCGCCACGAGCATCAGCTCCACCCAGAGCCGCGCCAGGTCGAGGTACGTCTTGGCGATACGGCCCGGCCGGAAGAACTGCGACTGGCCGAACTCGCGCGCGTAGTGGTGCACCGACACCTCGCGAAACTGGGCCCCGGCTCGCTGCGCCAGCTTCACCAGCTCGACACAGATCGACCCGCTGTTCTGCGTGAGGCGCACGCGCTCGATGATCGAACGGCGAACCAGCCGGAAGTCGCAGTCCACGTCGGTGATCGGCAGCCAGAACGACCACCGTGTCAGGAACCGGTGCAGGTTTCCCGCGAACACGCGGTAGCCGGGATCCTGCCTGGTCATCTTCATCCCGTTCACGAAGTCGGTGTCGCTCGTCAGCAGCATCAGCAGGAGCGGCAGCTCGCGGACGTCGTACTGCCCGTCGCCGTCGGTGTAGAAGATCAGGTCCTTCGTCGCGCTCGAGAAGCCGCTCCGCAGCGCGCCGCCGTAGCCGCGATTGGCCGGGTGCGTGATCACTTTCAGGCACGGCAGCTCCCGCGACAGGCTGTCGAGGACCGCCGCGCTGCCATCCTGCGACCCGTCGTTGACGACCAGAATCTCGAAGTCGTCCGTGACGAGCGCCAGCTGTTCGGCGGCCCGTCGCACCAGCGGACCGATGGTGCGCTCGTCGTTGTAGCAGGGGAAGAACGCGGAGATGGAAGGGCGTGGCGCGGTCACGAGACGGGGAGATTATCACTCGGGCTTTAGGCTCTGGGCTCTAGGCTTTGGGCGCTCAAGAGGCTATGGGCTCTCGGCTCTGGGCTCTAGGCGCTCTTCGAGAGCGACCGGACCAGCGCTTGCAATCGGGCCACCAGTTCACCGAATGCGGCTGCGAGTTGCCTGCCCTGAACGGGTTCGAGAAACCCTAGTCGCACTGAGAGCTCCGTTACGTACGCTGCTTCCGCCGCCGACCCCGCGGCGATGTTGAGAAAGCTGAGATACTCCCGAGTCGTTCGACGTGCGGATCCTTCAACGATGTTGATAGCTACGGAGATGGCCGCTCTTCTGAGCTGCGCCTGAAGGCCGAAACGCTCCGAGGCCGGAAAGTCGCGAGAAACGGCATAGGCGTCGTCGACGAGACGGTCGGCGAGCGTGAACACGACGAGCTTCCTGTGATCGCGGCCCATGACCGCACGGGGGCAAGAGCAATGCCGAAGCGAGCGCCCAAAGCCTAGAGCCGAGAGCCTAGAGCCTAGAGCCTAGAGCCTAAAGCCTAGAGCCGAGAGCCGAGAGCCCAAAATCCCCTCATGTCTTCTTCAACACGAGCCTCCACGGCAGAATTATCGACTCGCCGATCACGGCCCACGACAGCTTCGAGGCGCCTTCACGGCGCTCGACGAACGTGATGGGCACCTCGCGGATGCGGCCGCCGGCCTGCCGCGCCTTCCACGCCAGCTCCACCAGGAAGGCGTAGCCGTCGGAGCGCACGCTGCGCAAATCGAGATTCTCCAGAAGGTGCCGGTTCCAGCACCGGAAGCCGCTGGTGCAATCCGAGACGCCCACCCCGGTGATGGCGCCCACGTACCAGTTCGCAAACGCACTCAGCACGCGGCGCCGCCGCGGCCAGTTGATCACCCGGCCGCCGTCCACGTAGCGGGACCCCACGATCAGATCCGCCTTTGTGGCGGCATCGAGCATGCGGCGCAGATCCGCCGGGTCGTGCGACAGGTCCGCGTCCATCTGGCAGATGTGCGTGGCGTCGGTCTGCAGGCTCGCGCGCATCCCCGCGAGGTGCGAACGGCCGTAGCCGCGCCGGCCGGTGCGATGAATCACGCTCACGCGCCCGCCGCTCGCGCGGGCAAGATCATCGGCCTCCGCGCCCGTCCCGTCGGGCGAGTTGTCGTCCACGACCAGCACGCGCAGTCCCTCGATCGCCAGCAGCCCCGGTACCAGGACCGCGATGTTCGCGCGCTCGTTGTAGGTCGGCACGATGACCACGGGGCGTATGGCCGCGTCCACGAGTCAGGACCGCGCCGGACCCGATGTGCCGGCGACCGGTGAGAGCAGGCGCGCCACGACGCCGTCCCAGGTGATGAGCCGCGCCCGCTCGTAGCCGCTGTCGCCGAGGCGGCGCGCCAGCCCCTCGTCGGCGGCCAGTGCGCGGACGGCCTCGGCAAGTGCCTCAGGCGCCGGATCGCGAACGAAACCGTTGACGCCGTCCTGCACGAACTCCAGCGGACCGCCGGCATCGGACGCGGTGACCACGGGCTTCCTCGACAGGAACGCTTCCAGCGTGACGTATCCGTAGTCCTCTTGGAACGGTGCGAACAAGACGCCCCTGGCCCCGGCCATCAGCTCGATCATCTGGGCGTCGTCCACGTGTCCGGCCAGCCGCACGCGGCTGCCGAGGCCATGCCGCTCGATGCGCGCCTCCAGCTCGCCGCGCACGCTGCCTTCGCCCGCAATCACCAGCCGCATGGGCGCCGGCACGTGCGCGAACGCGTCGATGGCGAGGTCGAGCCGCTTGACCTTCTCGAGGCGCGAGACGGCCAGCATGTAGTCGCCGTAACCGCCCGCCCGCATCGATGCGGCAAGCCGTGGCGGGTGATACACGGGCTCGGCCGTCAGGCCGTTGTACTGCTGAACGCGCGCGGACACCGTTTGCGCGATGCTGAAGCGCCCCACGCATTCGGCCAGCATCTCGGTGTCCAGCTCGATGAGTCGCTTGCGCAGCGCCACGTCGCGTTCCGTGTGCTCGAAGTCGCTGAATGGCGTGCCGCACAGCTCGTAGGCGGCACGGTGCTGGTGCACCAGCCATGTCACCTTCGCCGGGTGGCGCACGAAGTAGGTTGGAAACTTCGTGGCGATCACGGCATCCACGGGGCGTTCGAGCGCCCGGCTCACGTCGATGAGCCGCCAGGCGGTCGCGTGGGCCAGCAGTTCCTCTCTCGGGCTGTCGCGAAACGGAATCGACACCAGATCCGCTTCCAGGCCATGCGCTCGCAAGGCCCCCACCAGCTCGCGCGCCAGGATCTCGGCGCCGCCGCGGACGAACGGCGTCTGGCTTTCCAGGACGAGGACGCGCTGCACTGTCACATCAGGTCGTGGTCGTTCTCAGGAGGGCCACAAGTGGAGTTTAGGTCCTTCGACATAGAAGCGAAGATTAATCGAATGGACAGCACCTAAGTTGTAACAGATCAGCGGTTTGCGATTGACAAGCGAATCCACGACCCCTAATATCCGTTTGGACTTTTGTGGCCTGAAATGGACAAGAAAGGGCTCCGAGGGAGCGCCTCAGCCCGTATCGACGACAAGGGTCGGCTGAAGATCCCCACCCAGTTTCGATCGATCGTGCGCGAGCAAGGGAGCGCCGACGTGTTCGTGACCAGCCTGACGGGGGAGTGTGTGCGGGTCTACCCGATGCAGGTGTGGTTGACGGTCGAACAGAAGGTGCTGGAGATGCCCAGCAACCACCCGTCGCGACTCAAGTTCCTGGACCGCGTGAACTTCTACGGGCAGGAAGGCGAGCTCGACGGGCAGGGCCGCGTGGTGATTTCCCCGTTGCTGCGCGAGCACGCTGCCATTGTAGGCGACGTCTCGGTGATTGGGCGCATCAATCACCTGGAAGTCTGGAACGCGGAACGGTTCAACGCCAAGCTGCTTCGCGAGCCGTGGGGCGATCGCGATGGGCTGAAGCTGTCGAAACACGGGTTTTGACGGCGCGGCTGGGTAACGGTGGAAGCGGCCCACGAGCCCGTGATGGTGTCGGAAGTGTTGGCCCTGCTGATGCCGGGGCGGGGCGGGACGATCGTGGACTGCACGGTGGGCTTGGGCGGGCACGCCCGCGCCGTGCTGGAGGCGGGGGCCACCAGGGTGATCGGGTTGGATCGCGATCCCGAGGCCGTGCGGCGGGCGCGCACATCGCTGGAGGCCTTTGGAGATCGCACCGAAGTGGTGCACGCCGACTATCGGCGGTTGGGTGAGGTGCTCGACGCGCGGCAGGTGCAGGCGGTCGAGGGTGTGCTGGTGGACTTGGGGGTGTCGTCGATGCAACTCGACGCGGCGGGCAGGGGGTTCAGCTTTCAGCGCGACGAGGTCCTGGATATGCGCATGGACACGTCCGCCGGACCCACGGCCGCCGAGATGCTGGCCGACGCCGACGAGCGGACGCTGGCCGACGTGATTTATGAGTTCGGTGAAGAACGGTATGCCCGCCGGATCGCGCGCGGCCATCGTGACGGCGCGCGCCACGGCGCCCATCGAGACCACCGGGCGGCTGGCGGAGATCACGCGCCGCGCGGTGCCCCGCCGCGGGTACATGCGAATCGATCCCGCGACGCGGACGTTTCAGGCCCTCCGCATCTGGGTCAACCGCGAGCTCGACGGTTTGGACGTGTTCCTGCGCGAGGCCGCCCAGCGGCTGGTCTCGGGAGGGCGTATCGCGGTGTTGTCGTTCCATTCGCTGGAGGACCGCATCGTCAAGCACACGTTTCGCGCGCTGCAGGCCGAGGTGCCGCCGCTGGTGCGCGTGCTGACCAAGCGGCCGGTGGTCCCCACCGAGGCCGAGATTGCGCGCAACCCGCGGGCACGCAGCGCGAAGCTGCGGGGCGCAGAGGCGGCATGAGGAGTCGTCATGACGACTGAGTCGTTCGAATACGCGGTTCGGAAGGACGTTCGCAACAACCCGATCGTCCGTGAGGTCGATCGCGAGCGTCACCGGGACATGTTCCGCTCGCTTGGCACCGGCGTGCTGCTGGTCGTGGTGTTGCTGTTCTGGGCGTGGCAGCAGTTCGAGCTCCTGCGTCACGGCTACCGCGTTGAGCAGATGCAGCAGGAACGCGCGATCGAGGAAGAGGTGAACCGGCATCTGCGCCTCGAGATCGAAACGCTGAGCGCGCCGGCCCTGATCGAGCAGAAGGCCACGACTCAGCTCGGCATGGTCGCGCCGGGCACCGACGATGCCTTTGTCGTCGAGCGCGTCGTGCAGGTGGCCGAGCCGCCCAGCTCGGTGATCGCCAGGCGGTAGACGACATGACCCTGCCGGCCAGCGACATGTGGCGCACCGCCATTTCCAAGCGGCTCTACGTCTGCGCGATCGTCGTGGCGCTGTGGTCGGTGGCGATCTTCGGGCGGCTCGTGTACCTGCAGGTCCTGCAGCACGAGGACCTCGCGAAGCGCGCTGAGCGGCAGCAGCAGCGGACGGTCGAGGCGCCGCCCAAGCGCGCCGACATCGTGGACCGCAACGGGCAGTTGCTGGCCTACAGCGTCGAAGCGGACACGATCTACGCGGTTCCGAGCGAGATTGGCGACCCGCTCCCGGCGTCCGCGTCCCTGTGCCGCGCGCTCGGCGATTGCACGGCGCGGGATCGCGACGCGCTGGCCGATCGGATCCGCAAGGGCAAGGCGTTCGTCTACGTGCGCCGCCAGGTGTCGCTCGAGCAGGCGCGCCGGGTGGCTGAGCTGCAGCTGGGCGGCGTCGGCTTCCTGAAGGAGCACCGGCGCTTCTACCCCAACAAGAGCCTGGCGGCTCACGTACTGGGTCACGTGGGCATCGACAATGTCGGGCTGGGTGGCATCGAAGCCGCCTACGACTCCACCATCAAGGGCCGGCCCGGCACCGTCCTCATCCATGTGGACGCGAAGCGTCGGGCCTTCAGCCGCACCGAGCGGAAGCCGACGACCGGGGCCACGCTCGAGCTGACCATCGACGAGCAGGTGCAGCACATCGTCGAACGGGAACTGCGGCAGGGCGTGCAGTGGAGTGGCGCAGCCGGTGCATCCGCCATCGTCATGGATCCCTTCACGGGTGAGCTGCTGGCGTTGGCCAGCTACCCGACGTTCAACCCGAACGCCTTCCGGCAGTCCACCGATGCCGGGCGCCGCAACCGCGCCATCCAGGATCTGTACGAGCCGGGCTCCACCTTCAAGATCATCACGGCCAGTGCGGCGTTGGAAGAGCAGGTGGTGCGCCCCCACGACCTCATCGACGTGAGCTCCGGCTCCATCAAGTTCGGCGCCCGCACGATCCGCGACGACCATCGCTACGGCGTGCTGACCTTCGAGGACGTCGTGGCGTACTCGAGCAACGTCGGCGCGATCAAGACCGGGCTGCGCCTCGGCCCCGAGCGGTTCACCCGTTACGTGCGGGCCTTTGGATTCGGCGGACAGCTATCGCCCGACTTCCGCGGCGAGAACCCCGGCATCGTCTGGGACGCGGCCGCGCTGACCGACAGCGCACTGGCCTCGACGCTGATCGGATACCAGGTCGGCGTCACTCCTCTGCAGATGGCCACGGCCGTGAGCGCCGTCGCCAACGGCGGCGAGGTGCTGCAGCCGCGCGTCGTTCGTGCCGTGACGCGCGATGGGGTGCGAACCGAGGTCGAGAAGAAAGTGATTCGACGCGCCATCAGCCAGCGCACCGCGGCCCAGATGCTGCCGATGCTCGAGGCGGTGGTCGCCAAGGGCACCGCGAAGGTCGCGCAGATGGACGGGTTCACGGTAGCGGGCAAGACCGGCACGGCGAAGAAGCTCGTGAACGGCAGCTACCGGGGCCACTCGGATTACAACGCGTCGTTTGTCGGCTTCGTTCCCTCCCGCGCCCCACGCTTCACCATCGTGGTCGTGGTGGATTCGCCCCACCGCGTGTCGCCGTACGGCGGCGTCGTGGCGGCGCCGATCTTCAAGCGCATCAGCGAGGCCGTGCTGCGGTACGAGGGAGTGCCCCGGACCATCAACCCGGTTCCGCCTATTGTCGTGGTGCGCGGGGAAGAAGAGCCGGAGCCGGTCCCGGCCGCGCATCAGACGCAGGCGCTGCAATCCGGCGGCATCACGCCCGCCATCAGCCTCGGCGTCGTGCCCGACGTCGCCGGCCTGAGCGCCCGCGAGGCGCTGCGCACGCTGGCCGAGGTGGGTCTTACGCCCCGCGTCCACGGCGCGGGCTTCGTGGTGGCGCAGGACCCTATGGCGGGAACGCCGCTTCCCAACGACCCCATCGCCGTGCTGTGGCTTGGCCGCCGACCGCGTGCGGCCCCGGCGGGCCCCGGCACGCCATGACCGTTGGCGAGGTCTTGCAGCAGGCTCTCGCCGGGCTGGCATCTGCAGGCGATCTCGAACAGGCGGCGCGGCTGACGGAACTGTGCCCGGGCGTTGCGTACGATTCGCGCACCGTCGCGCCTGGCCAGATTTTCGTGGCGCTCAAGGGACGTCAGGCCGACGGCGCCGCCTACGCCGCGCAGGCGGCCGCCGCGGGCGCGTCTGCGGTGGTGGCCGAGGAGCCGGCAGGTCCGGCCTCTGCGATTCCCTGGATTGTCGTGCCGGACGCGCGCCTGGCCCTGGCGCATCTGGCCGCGGCGTACTTCGAGCACCCCAGCCGCGATCTGCGCGTGGTGGGCATCACGGGCACCAACGGCAAGACCACCACCGCGTATCTGGTGGCCGCGATCTTCGAAGCGGCCGGGACGCGCTGCGGGATGATCGGCACCGTCGAGTACCGCGTCGGCCCGACGAAGATTCCCGCGATTCCGGCGACGCGCACCACGCCGGAGGCGCCCGAACTGCAGGGGCTGCTGAGGCGGATGCGCAAGGAAGGATGCGACGCGTGCGCGATGGAAGTGTCGTCGCATGCGCTCGCGCTGCGCCGTGCCGACGCCATCAGGTTCGCGGGCGCCGTCTTCACCAACCTGACGCGCGATCACCTGGACTTCCACGTCAGCATGGAGGACTACTTCGCGGCGAAGCGGCGTCTGTTCGAGCTGGCCGGCCCGGACGCCCCCGCGCTCGTCAACGTGGACGATCCGCGCGGCGCCACGCTGCTCGAGACCGTAGGCCGTGCCGTGAGCTACGGCCTGGCGCGGCCCGCCGACGTCTCGCCGGGACCACTGCACTTTTCGCTCGACGGCCTGGCGTTCGACGTCCGCTGCCCCCAGGGCACCGTGCGCGTGCGGTCGCGCCTCGTGGGCAAGCCGAACGTCTACAACATCCTCGCGGCCGTGGGCGTGACCGCCGCGATGGGTGTGCCGATCGACGCGATCGAGCAGGGGCTTCAGAACCTGTCCGGGGTGCCCGGACGATTCGAGGTGGTGTCGTCGCCGACCGACGACATCACCGTCGTCGTGGACTACGCCCACACCGACGACGCGCTGCGCAATCTGCTCGAGACGGCGCGGCCCATGGCGCAGCGCCTCGTGACCGTGTTCGGCGCGGGCGGCGACCGGGATCGCACGAAACGCCCGCTGATGGGGCTCGTGGCCGCGCGGCTGAGCGACGTGGTGGTGATCACGTCGGACAACCCGCGCAGCGAGGATCCGGCGCGGATCATCGAAGAAGTGATGCGGGGCGCCGAGCCCGAGATTCGGCAGAGCCAGGCCCGCGCACTCACCGTGGTGGACCGGGCGGAGGCCATCCGCATGGCGGTGCGGGAGGCAGCCGCCGGTGATCTGGTCCTCCTGGCGGGAAAAGGACACGAGAAATACCAGGAGATCAACGGGGTCAGCCACCCGTTCGACGACGTGACACTGGCGCGCGAGGCGCTGAACGAACGGCGCGTTCCGCGGACGAGGGTCTCTTGAGCGGCGTCGCGTTGACCTTGCCGTGGATCGCGCAAGCGGTTGGAGGGGACCTTCGCGGCCCCGCCGACCGGCCGGTGGCCGACGTCGTCACCGACACCCGCGCCATCGGGTCGGGGGACGCGTTCGTGGCGCTGGCCGGCCCGAGATTCGACGGCCATGACTTCGTGGAGGCCGCCTTCGATCGTGGCGCCGCGGGCGCCGTGGTCTCGCGGGAATGGGCGGAGGGCCACGCCGACGTGGCCGCGCGCGGGAGCGTGATCGTCGTGGACGAGCCGCTCCGCGCGTTGCAGGCGCTGGCACGCGCCATCCGGCGGGCCGTGACGACACGGGTGGTGGCGATCACCGGCAGCGCCGGCAAGACGACCACCAAGGAGCTGACGGCCGGGGCTCTCGAGCCCACCTTCACCGTCGTGAAGAACAAAGGGAACCTGAACAACCACATCGGCCTGCCGCTCTCGATGATTCAGCTGCGTCACGCGCCCGAGGTGGCCGTGTTCGAGCTGGGCATGAATCACGCGGGCGAGATTCGCACGCTCGTCGGGATTGCCGAGCCGGAAGTCCGGGTCTGGACCAACGTGGGCGATGCCCACCTGGGCTTCTTCGAATCGAGCGACGCGATTGCCGACGCGAAGGCCGAAATCCTCGAGGGCGCCGATGCGTCCACGCTGCTCGTGTGCCCGTCCGACGACTCGCGCATCACGAGCCGCCGCGGCGCGTTCCCCGGTCGCACCGTGACCTTTGGCGAGTCGGCCGAATCCGACGTGCGGGCCACCGAGGTGCAGGGCCGCGGGCTCGACGGCACCCGCGCGACCGTAGTGATCGGCGAGCGTCAGGCGGTGTTCGAAACGCCGCTCGTTGGTCGCGGCAACCTGGCCAACGTGCTGGCGGCAACAGCCGTGGCCACTGCGTGCGGGGTGCCGCTGGACGTGGTGCGCGACCGCGTGGCGCGGATCGGTCCGGCCGATCGCCGCGGCGTGGTGCACCGCCTGCGCGGCGGCGTGGTGGTGGTCGACGACTCCTACAACTCCAGTCCGGCGGCGCTGATGCTGGCGCTGAGGACCTTGGCGCAGGAGCGCCGCGCCCGCGGCCGCGTGGCCGTGCTCGGCGAGATGCTCGAACTGGGCGAGCACGCCGTATCCCTGCACGAGGAGTGCGGCCGCAAGGCAGCCGTCTCCGGCCTGCGGATGCTGTTCGCCGTTGGCGGCGGCGCGGCGGAGCATCTGGCGCGGGCCGCGGTTGAGGCCGGAATGCCCGAGGCATCGGTGCGGTATGTGCCCGACAGTGAAGCAGCCGCACAGGAGGTCGTGACGGCGGTCCAGCCTCGGGACGTCATCCTGGTCAAGGGCTCACGAGGCATTCGCTGCGACGTGGTGGTCGATCGGCTGGTGCGGGAGCGTGGCTGATGCTGTACTACCTGCTCCCGCCGCTCTCCGACGTCGTGCCCTTTCTCGGCTTCCTGAACGTCGCGCGCTACATCACGTTCCGCACGGCCGCAGCCAGCCTGTCGGCGCTGCTGTTCAGCCTGATCGTCGGACCCTGGTTCATCCGGAAAGTGCGCGACTTCCAGGTAGGCCAGATCATCCGTCAGGAGGGCCCGCAGTCCCATCGTGCCAAGGCCGGTACGCCCACGATGGGCGGCATCCTGATCCTGTCGGCCGCCATCATCCCCACGCTCTTCTGGGCCGACCTCTCGAACCCTTTCGTGTGGATTGCCGTGAGCGCCACATTCGGGTGCGGCGCCGTGGGCTTCGCGGACGACTACTTGAAGCTGACCCGCCGTTCCCATCACGGCCTCATGCCGCGCTACAAGATGGTGGCCCTGATCCTCGTGGCGATCGCGGTCGGAGTCGCCGTCGTGTGGCTGGCGCGCTCAGGCCAGCGTCCGCCTGTCTACAACACACAGCTCATCTTCCCGTTCTTCAAGAACCTCACGCCGGACCTGGGCGCGTGGTACGTGCTGTTCGTCGTCATCGTGCTGGTGTGCGCCACCAACGCGGTCAACCTGACCGATGGTCTCGACGGCCTGGCCATCAGCACGTTCGGCGTTGCGGCGGCCGCCTTCACCGCGTTGACCTACGTGACGAGCCACGCCGTGCTGGCGGGATACCTGCTGCTGCCGCATTTCGCGGTCGCCGGCGAACTGACCGTCTTCTGCGGCGCGCTGGTGGGCGCCAGCCTGGGCTTCCTCTGGTACAACTCGTATCCCGCCGAGATCTTCATGGGCGACGTCGGGTCACTCGGCCTCGGCGGCGCGATTGGCACCGTGGCCGTGCTGATCAAGCAGGAGCTGCTGCTCGTAGTGGTCGGCGGCATCTGGGTGCTCGAAGCGCTGTCGGTCATCATCCAGGTCGCCTGGTTCAAGACGACCGGCCGCCGCGTGTTCCGCATGTCCCCGCTCCACCACCACTTCGAGCTGTTGGGATGGAGCGAGCCCAAGGTGATCGCGCGCTTCATCATCGTCGCGATCCTGTTTGCGTTGTTCAGCCTGACCACGTTGAAGCTGCGGTGATGTGGTGGACTCCTCTGCCTTCTCGGTCGCCGGAAAACGCGTGGTGGTCGTGGGCGCGGCCCGCAGCGGAGTCGCGGCGGCGGAGCTGCTGGTGCGGCGGGGTGCGCGCGTGACGCTCACCGACATGCGCGCCACGTGCGAGGCCGCGGAGCCGCTGCGCGCGCTCGGGGTCGCCTTGGAGCTCGGCGGGCACAACCCGCAGACGCTTGGCGGCGCCGATCTGATCGTGGTGAGCCCCGGCGTGCCGCTCCGGCAGCCGGCCTTCGATCTGGCGGCCGCGCGCGGCGTGGAGACGATCGGTGAGATCGAGCTCGCGTCCCGATGGCTCAGCGGCCGCATGATCGCCGTCACGGGGACGAAAGGGAAGTCCACCACCACCACCGTCATCGGCCGGATGCTCGAGGCCGAGGGCCGGCACGTGCTCGTCGGCGGCAACATCGGCGTGCCGCTGTCGGCCCAGGTGGACGCGTCCACGCCCGAGACGCAGCACGTCGTGGAGGTCAGCAGCTTCCAGCTGGAGACGACCACCACCTTCCGCCCGTGGATCGCCCTGTGGCTCAACCTGGCCGACGACCACCTGGATCGTCACGCCGATCTCGAGGAGTACGGCGCCGCCAAGGCCCGCATCTTCGCGAATCAGACCGAGGGCGATTGGGCCGTGATCAACGCGGACGACGCGGCGGTCGTGCGGTGGAGCCGCGACATCGCGGCCCGGACCCTGGCCTTCTCGCCGTCGGCGCGCGCGATCGACGGCTACGCCGTGGACAGCGGGTGGATCGTGCGGCGCACGGGCACGACATCGGACCCGCTGGTACCGGTGGCCGCGGTGGAACTGGCTGGAGCGCACATGCTCGGCAACGTGGTGGCGGCGGTGGCGGTCGCGGCGACAGCCGGCGCGAGCGGCGATGCGATGACGCGCGCACTGAAGGGCTTTCGAGGTCTGGAGCACGTCATGGAGCCGGTGGCCGTCATTGGCGGCGTCCGGTTCGTCAACGACTCGAAAGCGACCAACGTCGAAGCCGCGCGCCGATCGATCGAAAGCTTCGAGGCGGGCGTCGTCGCCATCGTCGGCGGGCGCTTCAAGGGCGGCGACCTGCGTGCGTTGCGCGACCCTCTGGCCGCGCGCGGACGAGCGGTGGTGGCCATCGGCGAAGCCGCCCCGCTCGTGGCGGACGCATTGGCGGGCGTGGTGCCGGTGGTGACCGCCGGCTCGATGCGTGAAGCGGTGTCGCTGGCGTATCAGGCCGCCAGGCCCGAGGGCGTGGTGCTGCTGGCGCCGGCGTGCGCCAGCTTCGACTGGTTCGCGGACTACGCCGAGCGCGGGCGCGTGTTCAAGCAGGAGGTGGAGCGGCTGTAGGAGGAGAGGGTTGATTCGGCTGACGAACCGTGAGCAGTCGTCAGTCGGCTTGATGCGGGTGGGCGCTGGCCGCTGGGAACGCAGACTAACCCCAGTCTGCGAGGTCGGTGGCCTACTCCACGAGCCGACTGATGACCGCTGACGGCTCCTCGCCGTCGCGAGGGATCGGGATCTAGCGAGGCCCAGCCCGAATGTCGAGACGGGCCTCGCTAGCAGTGTTTGATTGCCCGCCCTCCGGGCGGGCGTCTGAGGGCGTTGTCGGTTGGTGACGGTACGGGCGATAGGGGGCGGATCGTGGCACGGAAGCTCAAGTCGGATCGGGTGCTCTTCACGGCGACCTTTCTGCTGGTCTGCGTGAGCGTGGTGATGGTGTTCAGCGCGTCCGCGCTCGTGGCGCTGGAGCGCTACGACCAGGCCAACCTCTTCCTGATCAAGCAGGCGCTGTGGGCGGTGCTGGGCTTGTCGGTGATGGCCATCGTGATGCGCATCGACTACCGCACCTATCGCAGCGACGTCGTGATCATCGGGCTGCTGGCCTTCGTCGGTCTCCTGCTGGTCGCGGTGCTCTTCAGCCCTCCGGTGAACGGCTCACGGCGCTGGTTCGGCCTTGGTGGGCTGGGAGTCCAACCGTCCGAGCTTGCCAAGGTGGCCTGCGTGCTCTTCACGGCGGGGATGCTCGAACGGCGGATGCACCGCATCAACGAGGTCTCCTACTCGCTCCTGGGCATCGTGCTCGTGTGCGGCCTCGTCGCGGGCCTCATCCTGTTCCAGCCGGATCTGGGCACCGCGCTGTCGCTGACCTTCATCGTCGGCGTGATGGTGTTCTCGGCAGGGTTGTCCTACACCTACATCACGGTCGGCTCCGTGATCGTGTTTCCGTCGGTCCTCTTCCTGATCTGGGTCGAGCCGTACCGTTGGGAACGCGTGATGTCGTTCCTGGATCCCTGGGCCGATCCGTTGGGACACGGCTTTCAGCTGATTCAATCGCTGATCGCGGTGGGGGCTGGCGGTGTATTCGGCAAGGGGCTGATGGCGGGCGTCCAGAAGCTGTTCTACGTGCCCGAGCCCCACACCGACTTCATCTACGCCGTGATCGGCTGAAGAGCTCGGGCTTGTCGGAACGCTGGCCGTGCTGCTCTGCTTCGGCCTCATCGCGTGGCGGGGGCTTCGCATCGCGGACAAGGCGCAGGATCCCTTCGGCGCGTTTCTCGCGGTCGGGCTGACCACGATGATTGCCGCGCAGGCGCTCATCAACATGAGCGTCGTGCTGGGGCTGCTGCCGACCAAGGGGCTTCCGCTGCCGCTCATCAGCAACGGTGGCTCGTCGCTGCTCGTGAACCTGTTGGGCATGGGAATTCTGCTCAACATCTCTCAACACGAGGCCGTGGACGGATGACCGTGTTGATCGCAGGCGGCGGCACGGGCGGGCACCTCTACCCCGGCATTGCCGTGGCGAGGGCGCTGACCAGCCTGGCCGCGGACGTGCACGTCGCGTTTGTCGGCACCGCTGCCGGCATCGAATCCACGGTGGTCCCGCGTGAACGCTTCCCCCTGGACGTGATTCGCAGCGCGGGCCTGAAGGGCAAGTCGCTGGCGGCGATCGCGCGGGGACTGGCGCTCTTGCCCGTGAGCGCCTGGGATGCCTGGCAGGTCATCACCAGCAGGCGGCCCCACGTGGTCGTTGGCGTGGGGGGATACAGCTCGGGGCCGGTCGTGGCCCTGGCGGCGCTGCGGGGAATCCCGACGCTGGTGATGGAGCAGAACGCGGCTCCCGGCCTGACCAACCGGCTCCTGGCTCGCGTGGTGCGCGCGGCGGCCGTGACCTTCGAGGCCAGCGTGGCGCGCTTCGGTGCCAAGGCCTTCGTGTCCGGCAACCCGGTCCGGCCCGAGTTCTTCAAGGCTCCCACGACTCGGTCCACCGGGGAGCCGCCGGGTCCTCGTCTTCGGCGGTTCGCAGGGTGCGCACGCGATCAACGTGGCGATGGCGGCCGCGGCCGGCGAGCTGGCGCGCCTGGCGCCGCGGCTGCGCGTGACGCACCAGACGGGACCGCACGACGTGGAGATGGTGCGAGACGCGTATCAGCGCGCCGGCATCGACGCCAGGGTCGAGCCGTTCCTCTACGAGATGCACCAGGAGATGCACGCCGCCGACGTCGTGGTGTGCCGCGCGGGCGCCACCACGCTCGCCGAGCTGGCGGCGGCCGGCAAGCCCGCGATCCTGGTGCCGCTGCCCACGGCCACCGACGATCACCAGCGCGTCAACGCCGCCGCGATGGCCGTCCAGGGTGCCGCGGTTCTTCTGGACCAGCGCGACGCCGACGGCGCGCGCCTGGCGCGTGAGATTACCGCGCTGGCCGGAGACCCCGCTGCGCGCGCACGCATGGGACGCGCGGCGGCCAGGCTGGCGCGGCCGAACGCCGCCGCCGAGATCGCCACACGCATCCTGGAACTGGCGGGGGTGCGCGCCTGATGCTGGGCCGAACGAAGCGCGTGCACTTCGTGGGTGTCGGGGGCATCGGCATGAGCGGCATCGCCGAGCTGCTTGCCAACCTGGGCTACGAGGTCAGCGGATCCGACGCGAAGCGATCGGACGTCACGGCGCGGCTCGAGAGCGCGTGCGGCGTCCGCGTTCACGTGGGTCACGACGCGGCGCACGTGGGCGACGCCGACGTGGTCGTCTATTCCTCCGCCGTGCGCCCCGACAACGTGGAGCTTGTGGAGGCGCGCCGCCGGGGTGTCCCCGTGATCCCCCGCGCCGAGATGCTGGCGGAGCTGATGCGCCTCAAGTTCGCGATTGCCGTGGCGGGCTCGCACGGCAAGACCACGACCACCTCGATGATCGCGCTGGTGCTGGAGCGCGCAGGGCTCGATCCCACGGCCGTCATCGGCGGCCGTCTCAGCGCATTCGGGAGCAACGCGCGCCTTGGCCGTGGCACGTACATGGTGGCGGAGGCCGACGAGAGCGACCGCTCGTTCCTGGTGCTGTGGCCGTCGATTGCGGTCATCACCAACATCGACGACGAGCACCTGGATGCGTACGGCCGGTTCGAGGACCTGCAGCAGGCCTTCGTGGACTTTGCGAACAAGGTGCCGTTCTACGGCAGCGTGGTGGCCTGCGCGGACGATCCGCGGACCGCGGACATCCTGCCGCGCGTGACGAGGCGGGTAGTCACCTACGGTCTGGACGCAGGAGCCACCATCGCGGGGAAGGACGTCGAGCTGGGAGCGTTCGGCGGCCGCTGCACCGTGGTCGTGCGCCGCGACGGCGCGGAGCACCCGCTCGGGCCGATCCAGGTGGCCGTGCCGGGCCGGCACAACCTCCTGAACGCGCTGGCGGCAGTGGCCGTGGCCGAATGCCTGGACGTGGACTTCGCCCAGGTGGCCGCCGCGCTCGAGAGCTTTCAGGGCGCGGAGCGGCGGTTTGAACGCCTGGGCGAAGCACGCGGGGTGCTGGTCATCGACGACTACGGCCACCACCCGACCGAGATTGCCGCGGTGCTGGCCGCCGCGCGCCTGGCGCTCAACCGGCGCCTCGTGGTGGTGTTCCAGCCGCACCGCTACTCCCGGACGGCCCGCTTGATGGAATCGTTCGGCGACGCGTTCTCGGAGGCCGACGAAGTGGTGCTGACCGAGATCTACGCGGCCAGCGAAGACCCCATCCCCGGTGTCACGGCCGACGCGCTGGCCGAGGCGATCCGGAGGCGCACGCTGCGGCCCGTGTCGGTGGTGCGCACCCTGGACGAGCTGGTGACGATGCTGGCAGCCCACGCGAGGCCCGGTGACGCGGTGCTGACTCTGGGGGCGGGCTCGATTGGCACGGTGGGCAGGCGCCTGCTCCGCGCGCTCGAGGAGGCGGCATGAGCGTATCGGTCGCGTCGGACAAGCGCTTCCGCCGTGCGCACGTGGCCCCGGCCCGCAGAGGGACCCGTGCCTCGCGGATGGCGGCGCTGCGGCTGGTCCTGGTCGTGATTGCCGTCGTGGCAGGTCTCTATCAGGTGGCCGGTCTCGTGCTGACCACTGGCGCCTTGTCGATCCGCCACATCAGCATCGACGGCAACACGCGCATGTCGCGCGGCGAGATCGCCGCCGTGCTCGAGGGGCTCGACGGCGCGAGCATCCTGACGGTCGATCTGGAGGCCTGGCGGCAGCGCCTGCGGCGCTCGCCGTGGATCGCGGATGCACGCGTGCGGCGCATCTTCCCGTCGACGATTCGCGTGGTGGTGGAGGAGCGCGAGCCGATCGGCATCGGCAGGCTGGGGGACCAGCTGTTCCTGGTCGATCGCACCGGGACGATCATCGACGAGTTCGGCCCTGTCTACGCCGCGCTGAACTTGCCGGTCATCGACGGCTTGTCCGCCGGGACGCGTGGCGGCACGACGCTCGTTGACCCCATACGAGCCGCGCTGGCCGGCCGGTTGCTGCGCTCGCTCGAACGCAGCCCCCATCTGGTCAAGCGCATCTCACAGATCGATGTCGCCGATCCGCGCGATGCGGCCGTGATTCTCGACGGCGACGCGGCGGTGGTGCGGCTGGGACACGAGCTTTTCGCCGAACGGCTGCAGTCCTATGTGGACGTTGCTGAGGCGCTTCGCGACAGCGTCAGCGACATCGACTACGTGGACCTGAGGTTCGGCCACCGCGTTTACGTGCGGCCCCGGGCGGGCGGCGCGCGGTACCACCTTGACCGAGGGCCGTCCGGCGCCGCGCCGGGCGAGGCCCGCTGGAGATTAACGTGGCCCGAAGAGAACGGTATCTGGTCGGCCTCGACGTCGGAACGTCCACGGTGTGCTGCGTCGTCAGCGAGGCGCTGGAGGACGGCCGGCTGGACGTCGTGGGGATCGGCGTGGCGGAGTCGCGCGGCATCAAGCGCGGCGTGGTGGTCAACCTCGAGGCGGCGGTCGAGTCGATCAAGAAGGCCGTCGAAGAAGCCGAGCTGATGGCGGGCGTCGAGATCGACACCGTCCACCTGTCGCTTTCCGGCCCCCACATCAAGGGCTTCAACAGCCGCGGCGTCATCGCCGTGGCGGGCAAGAACCGTGAGATCACGCGCGAGGACGTCAAGCGCGCGATCGACGCCGCCAAGGCCGTGTCGCTGCCCACGGGCCGCGAGATCCTCCACGTGCTGCCCCAGGACTTCGTGGTGGACGACCAGGACGGCATCGGGGCGCCGATCGGGATGGCGGGCGCGCGGCTCGAGGTGAACGTCCACGTGGTCACCGGCGCGGCCTCGTCCACGCAGAACATCGTGTCGTGCGTCAACCGCGCCGGGGTCAACGTGGTGGACATGGTGATCGAGCAGCTGGCCGCGGCCGACGCCGTCCTGACCACCGACGAGAAGGAACTGGGCGTCGCGCTCGTGGACATCGGCGGCGGCACGGCCGACATCGCGATCTTCGAGCGCGGGAGCCTGTGGCACACCGGGGTCGTGGCGCTCGGCGGCGATCACTTCACCAACGACATCGCCGTGGGGCTGCGCACGCCGGTGCCCGACGCCGAGAAGCTGAAGCGCAAGAGCGGCTGCGCGCTGTCGTCGATGGTCGACGAACGCGACACGATCGACGTGGCCAGCGTCGGCGGCCGCAAGTCGCGCCTGATGTCGCGGCGCATCCTTTCGGAGATCCTGCAGCCCCGCGCGGAGGAGATCTTCCACCTGGTGTGGGACGACATCAGGCGAGCCGGTTACGAACGGTCCCTCAACTCGGGAATCGTGCTCACCGGCGGCGCGTCGATCCTCGAAGGGCTGCCGGAGATCGCCGAGCAGATCTTCGATCTGCCCATCCGGCGGGGCGTCCCGACGGGCGTGGGGGGCCTGTCGGATCACGTGGCCAGCCCGGTGTTCGCGACGCCGGTCGGGCTGACGCTCTACGCCCATCGCAACCGGCCCACCGACTCGCCGCGAGTCGGCAGCGCGCTCAGCCAGGTGGTCGAGCGGTTTCGCGGAATCTTCAAAGAGTTCTTTCTAGTGTCTGGAGGCCCGTGGGATGAAGGAATTCGATCGAACCGGTGGCGGCGCCTCTGCGGATGACCCTTGCGCCACACACGCGGCGGGGCGCCCGGATCAAGGTGGTCGGCGTCGGCGGCGGCGGCGGGAACGCCGTGAACCGGATGGTCGAGGTGGGCCTGGCGGGCGTGGAGTTCATCGCCGCCAACACCGACGAGCAGGCCCTCGACCACAACCGGGCCGACGTGAAGATGCAGATCGGCCACAAGCTGACCAAAGGTCTCGGCGCGGGCGCCGACCCGAACATCGGGCGGCAGGCGGCGCTCGAAGACACCGACACGATCATCCAGACGCTTTCGGGCGCCGACATGATCTTCGTGACGACGGGGCTCGGCGGCGGCACCGGAACAGGCGCCGCGCCGGTGATCGCCAGCCTGGCCAGCGAACTGGGCGCGCTGACGATCGCCGTGGTCACGAAACCCTTCAAGTTCGAGGGGCGGAAGCGGGCCATGCAGGCCGAAGCCGGCATCGAGGCGCTGCGCGAATGCGTGGACACGGTGATCACGATCCCCAACGAGCGCCTGATCACCGTGATCGACAAGCGCACGACGCTCACCGACGCCTTCACCCTGGCTGACGACGTGCTGCGTCAGGCCATCCAGGGCATCTCCGACCTGATCCTCGTGCCCGGCCTCATCAACCTCGACTTCGCGGACGTGAAAACCATCATGTCCGGGATGGGCGTCGCGATGATGGGCACGGGCATCGCCGAGGGCGACAACCGCGCGGTCGAGGCCGCGCGAAAGGCCGTGTCGAGCCCGCTCCTCGAGGACGGCTCCGTGAACGGCGCCCGCGGCGTGATCATCAACATCACCGGCGGTCCCGATCTGACGCTGATGGAGGTGAACGAGGCGTCGTCGATCATCCAGGAAGCCGCGCACGAGGACGCCAACATCATCTTCGGCGCCGTGGTGGATCCGTCGCTGGCCGGCCGCACCAAGATCACCGTGATCGCGACGGGCTTCGAGTCGCAGGCCGCCGGGAGGCGCGGCGCCACGCAGACGCCAACCGACATGTCGAACTACACGGTCAACGCCGTGCGCGAGCCCGTGGCCGCCTCCGGCGGCGGTGGCGGCGCCCCGGTGGTGCTCTCGCGCCGGCCATCGATTGATCTCGCCGCCGCCCGTGCGGCCGACCCTTCGACCAACGGCAGCGGAGCCAGCGAGTCGGGGGCGCCGTCGGCCTTTGATATACCTGCGTTTATGAGGCGGCCGAACTAAGGGCTCCAGGCGTCCGGGCTCCAGGCTCCAGGCAGTACACTGATCGGGTTGGATCAGTGGAAGCTCAAGGAACAGGCGCGAGGGATTCTCGCGAAAGAAGTGGGCTACGTCACGAAGCCCCACGGCGGGCGGCTGCGCGTGGCGCTGGCGTTCCCCAACACCTACTTCGTGGGGATGTCCAACCTCGGATTCCAGACCATCTACACGCTGCTCAACGCCCAGCCCGGCATCGTGTGCGAGCGGGTGTTCCTGCCGCCCAAGAGTGAGATCGCGGCGCTGCGCGCCGCGGGCACGCCGATCGTCACGCTCGAGTCCCAGACGTTGGTGCGCGACTTCGACGTGCTGGCGTTCAGCGTGTCGTTCGAGTGGGACTACACGAACGTGCTCACGATGATGACGCTGGCCGGCGTGCCGCAGCGGGCGGCGGCGCGCACGCTTCACGATCCGCTGGTGATGATCGGCGGCGCCGTGACGTTCGTGAATCCGGAGCCATTGGCGTTGTTTGCCGACGTGATCGCCGCCGGCGAGGGCGAGGCACTGGTCCCGCCGCTGGTGCGCGCGTTCGAGGCCGCCGATGGCCGCGATGAGCTGCTGCGCCTGCTGGCCAAGGAGCGCGGCTACTATGTGCCGTCGTTCTACGACGTGCACTATCGCGCCGACGGCACGATCGACGCGTTTGCGCCGAAGCCGGGTACCGGTGCTCCGCCGGTGGTGAAGAAGGCGGCGCTCAAGACCACCGAGGCGGCCGATCCGCCCGCCACGGCCATCTTCACACCGGACACCGAGTTCGGCTCGCGGTTCCTGGTGGAGGTCGTCCGCGGCTGCGCGAATTTGTGCCGCTTCTGCTGGGCCGGCTACAACTACCTGCCGGTGCGCGCCTTTCCCAAGGAGCGGATCCTGCAGCTGGCCGAGGCCGCGAGGCCGCATTCGGATCGGGTCGGCCTGGTGTCGATCGCGCTGTGCGACCACCCCGATATCGAGGAAATCCTCGAGCGGCTGGTCGCAATGGGCTACGGCATCAGCCCAGCGTCTCTACGGCTCGACGACTTGACGCCCACGCTGCTGCGGCTGCTGCGGCGGAGCGGCGAGCGCAGCATCACGATCGCGCCGGAAACCGGATCCGACCGCCTGCGCCGCGTGATCAACAAGACCGTGACCAACGACGAGATCCTGACCGCCGCCGACATGATCTTCGCGGCCGGCTTCGAGAACCTGAAGCTGTACTACATGATCGGGCTGCCGACGGAAGTGGACGAAGACCTGGTGGCGATCCGCGATCAGACGCTCGCGCTGCGCGACATCATGCTGGGTCACGGCCGCGACAAGGGTCGCATTGGCCGCATCGTCGGCAGCGTGAACCCGCTGGTGCCGAAGCCCGGCACCGCCTACCAGTGGCTGCCGATGGAGCAGGACGCGGTGATCGAAAAGAAGATCAAGCGCATGCGAACCCTGGTGGCCGACGTGGACAACGTCTATTTCAACATCAAGTCGGAACGCCACTCCTTCTACCAGGCACTCCTGTCGCTGGGCGACCGGCGCGTGGCGCCGGCGATCGAGGCGGCCGAGCGCAACGGCGGCAACTGGCGCGCCGCGGTCGCCGAAGCGGGCGTCGACGCCGACTTCTTCGTGTTTCGCGACCGCTCCAACGACACCGTGCTGCCCTGGGACATCATCGACGGCGGCATGAAGGACTCCTTCTTCCGCGCCGAATTCGAGAAGGGGCAGCGGGAGGAGTCCACGCTGCCGCCGAAGCGCCACAAGGACAACGCACGGTTGCTGACGGTGTTGCAGTAGGGCCCGCAGGCTCCAGGCTCCAGGCCTGCCAGACGCCTAAGCCCACGAGCCGACGAACCACGAACGACGAACCACGAACCGTTCCCCTTCAGCTCGCCACGGCCATCCGCTGGTGCTCGGAGTAGGCCTCGAGGATCACCTGCCGCAGCCGCTCGATGGCCGCCGGCTCCGACAGCGCGCGCAGCAGCGAGAAGCTGCGCCGCTCACCGTTCACCGAGTACTGGCGCGCCGGGAACGTGACGTTGAATTTCGACGGACCCCGGCCTTCCCACACCGTGAACCCGATCAGTTTCAGCCCCTCCAGGGGTCCCTCGGTGAAGTGCAGTTCAGCGTCCGCCAGCTTGCCCTGCGGTCCGCCACCGTCGTGTGGAACGATGCTGACAATCATGCGCGTCTCCTCCTGGCTGTCGCCCAAGGGGATCGCAAGGAGGCAGCCAACCGGACGGCGTGGCGCCGTTCGCGCAAAGCGCTGTAGGCCGGCCTGTTGCGACGGCGTGGTCAGTACGGGCCGCGGGGGCGGCGATCGGACGACAACGCGCGGTGTCGGCCGCCAGCCCTCAATCCCGGAACAGCAGCACGTGCGCGATCGCCAGATCGCGCGAGTGGGTGAGGGTCAGGAGCGATCGCGTGGCGCCCATGGCCGAGAAGCGACGCGCCGCACCGTCGTGGAACTGGAGCTGCGGTGGCCCATGGTGCCGCACCACCTCGATGCCGACCCAGTGCACGCCGCGCGAGTAGCCGGTGCCAAGCGCCTTCATCGCCGCTTCCTTGGCCGCAAACCGCGCGGCAAACGACGATGCCGCATCGCGCTTGGCCCGGCAGTAGGCCTGTTCGCCCTCGGTGAAGAGACGACGGACGAACCGCTCGCCGTAGCGCGCGATAGCGTCGGCCACGCGCCCGATCTCGATGGCGTCGAGGCCGCTTCCTATAATGTCCATTGGCGTTGTCGATCCTAGCAGCCATATGACCCTTCCGGCCGTTCCCGACACCTTCTCCTGGACTGATGAACCATGGGGGCCCGTGTTGCGGTGCCGGCCGCTCTCCGCGGTGGCGCCACACGCCTTTACCAGTCGTCACCTGCGGTTGTCGCCCACCGAGGGCGCGGCGGAGCTCGCCGCGACAGTCGGCGCGACTGCTGTCGCGCAGGTGTCTCAGGTGCACGGCCGGGCCGTCGCCGCCGTGCACCGGGGCGAGGCCGCGGGTCGCCGCGGCGATGCGTGGCCCCGGCCCTGGCCGGAGGCCGACGTGCTGGTGTCGCGCAATCCGGCCACCGCGGTGGCGGTGCGCGCGGCCGACTGCGTCCCGCTGCTGATGGCGGATCCGGTCACGGGCGCGGTGGCGGCGGTGCACGCCGGCTGGCGCGGCACCAGCGCGGGCGCGGCAGTGGCCGCGGTGGACGCGATGGCTCATGAGCACGGCACCCGCCCCGAGGACCTGGTAGTCGCGATTGGGCCTTGCATCGGCAGTTGCTGCTACGAGGTCGGCACGGAGCTGGTGGACGCGTTCGCAGCCGCCGGCCACGAGCGCTACCTCATCGATCGCTGGTTCCTGGCCCCGGCGCCGTCCCGGGGGTCCCGCCAGCGCCCCGGGCTCCGGCTGGACCTGGCCGGCGCCAATCGCGACCAGCTGATCCTGGCTGGAGTGGATGAGACGCGCATTTATACGTGCGGGCTGTGCACGGCGATGCATCCGGCGGTGCTGACGTCCTACCGTGCCGAGGGCGCCCAAGCAGGACGGCAGGCCGGAGTCATCCTGGCAACGGCAGGCAGTCGGTAGGCGTAATATCTGCGTACACGCGAATCCACTTGGAGGCGGTATGAAAAGGCGAGCGTCTTTCGGTCTGGCGTTGGCGGTGTTGATTGCCTCAGCGTTCTCGTCAGCTCCGACGGGGCAGGCGCCCGCGGGCCGGCAGGGTGGCGCTCCGGGTGGCCGCCAGGGCGGTCCTCCGCCGGTACAGCTACCCGAAGGCCCCGGCCGCGAGCAGGTGCAGGGCGCCTGCGCGCGCTGCCACGGCCTCAACCTGATCGCCAACTCGTGGGGCTATACCAAGGACGGCTGGCAGGACCGCATCGCCACCATGGTGAAGCTGCCGCCGGCGGAGCTCGAAGCCATCTCGACGTACCTGGCAGCGCACTATCCGATCAAGGACGCGCCCGGCGCGGTGCTGCTTTCTGGTCCGGCCACCGTCAACATCAAGGAGTGGATGGCGCCCACGCTCGGCTCGCGCCCCCACGACTCGCACGCCGCGGCGGACGGCTCGATCTGGTGGACGGGCCAGTGGGCCGACAAGCTGGGACGTCTCGACCCGCGGACGGGTCAGATCCGCGAGTTCGACCTGCCTGCCAAGAGCCAGCCCCACGGGCTTGCCGAGGATGCGCAGGGCAACATCTGGTACACCGGTATCCAGAAGGGCGTCATCGGGAAGCTCGACCCACGCACAGGGCGCGTGGACGAGTATCCGATTAAAGAGCCGGGCGCCCGCGGGCCGCACACGCCGATTCTGGACAAGCGCAGCGGCGAGCTGTTCTTCACGCTGCAGTCGGGGCACGTCGGCCGGATCAACACCGCCAGCGGCGACATGTTGATCAAGAAGACGCCAAGCGACAACACCTATCCCTACGGCATCCGCATCAACTCCCAGGGCGTGCCGTGGTACGTGGACTTCCGCGGCAACCGAATCGGCAGCGTCGATCCGAAGACGATGGAGATCAAGGAGTACCCGCTGCCGAACGCCGACGCACGCCCGCGCCGCCTGACCATCACGTCGGACGACATGATCTGGTACACCGACTTTCCGCGCGGCACGCTTGGGCGCTTCGATCCCAAGACTGGCCAGGTCAAGGAATGGCCTTCACCCGGCGGCAAGGACTCGGAGCCCTACGCGATCACCCAGATCGGCAACGTGATCTGGTACAGCGAATCGGGAGTGCGTCCCAACACCATGGTGCGGTTCGACCCGAAGACGGAGAAGTTCCAGACCTGGGCGATTCCATCGGGCGGCGGCGTGCTGCGTCACTACGAGGCGACGGCGCAGGGCAACATCGTTACCGCCAACAGCGGCGTGAACAAGATCGGGCTGATCGAGATCGGCACACTCTCGAGCAACCGGACCAACTAATAGCAGGCCTCTCATCAAGGCAGGGCCCACCCGCGCGGTGGGCTCTGACCGTCTCCTTACTCCGCCGCGTCCATAGCTTCGTTTGCCAGCCGGTCCGCGTCCTTGTTCAGCTCGCGTCGCACGTGCTCGAAGGTCACACGCGGCAGCCGTGCCACCAGCGACTGCGCCTCCTGGAAGAGCGGCTGAAGCCCGGCGTTCTTCACGCGATAGACGCCCTTCATCTGCTTGATCAGGAGCTCCGAGTCGGCCCGGACGTGCAGGTGGCCGACGCCGTTGCCCACCGCCCACCGAAGCGCCGCCAGCAGACCGTTGTACTCGGCGACGTTGTTGGTGGCGATGCCGATCGTCTCCTTCAGATCGACGACGGTCCCGTCGTCGAGCACGATGCGCGCGCCGTAGCCGGCGGGTCCGGGATTGCCGCGCGAGCCTCCGTCCACGTTGGCGACCGCGCGGGCCGTGGCCGACGCGTCATCGAAGAGCGAGCGCTGACTCAAGGTGCGTGAGTGACGGGAGGTGTCGCGAGCGGCGGGGGAGGCACGTAGTACAGAATCCGCCGGCAGCTGTCGCACTGCACGATGGTGTCGTTGGCACGCACCTGCTGGAACACCATCGGGCGCAGCCTGACCTGGCACTGCGAGCACATGCCGTCGCGTGTCGCCTGGCAGATGGCCACGCCCTTGCGCACCCGGGAGACCTGCTCGAACAGGGTCAGCGTGGGTGCCGCCATCGTGGCGACGAGCGCGCCCCGGGCCGCGGTGGCCTCCGCCAACGCCCGTTCCACGGCCGTCAATTCCTCCGCGATCTGGGCTTTCTCGGCCTCGATGGCCTTCTTCGTGGCCGCACGCTGGGTCTCCGCCTTCTTGACCCGCTCGGCCAGCTCGTCGGCCTCGAGCATCCGCTCCAGCACCTTCTCCTCGGCCACGCCCAGGTCCTTCTGCGCGGTCTCGATCTCGTGCTGCATGGCCTGGTATTCGCGGTTGGTCTTGACCGCCGACAGCTGATCCTTGAACTTGGTCAGCCGGCCCTGGAAGACGGCGGCGTCCTTTTCGACCGCCCGGCGATGCTCCTGGCTGGCCTTCAGGTGTTCGGTGGCCTCGGCCACCACTCGCTCGGCTTCTTCCAGGCGAGCGTCGGCCTCGGCGATGCGTTGCGGATGGGCGGCGATCGTCCCTCGGGCCTCGGCGATGGCGCCCTCGAGCTGCTGAAGCTGAATCAGTCCTTTGAGCTCTGGCGACATCGTTTCCGTCTATGCCCTGCGGCCTGGGATGGTGGGCCCGCCAGGATTCGAACCTGGGACCAACCGATTATGAGCCGGCCGCTCTAACCGCTGAGCTACGGGCCCAGGCCTTGCGTTACGTGCGTCCTTCAAGGAACGCCTTCAGCTTCCTGCTGCGCGATGGATGGCGCAGCTTGCGCAGGGCCTTGGCCTCTATCTGCCGGATGCGCTCGCGCGTGACAGCGAAGTTCTGTCCCACTTCTTCCAGCGTGTGCTCGCTGCCGTCGCCGACGCCGAACCGCATCTTGATGACCTTTTCCTCACGCGGCGTGAGCGTGCGCAGCACCGCCTCGGTCTGCTCCTTCAGGTTCAGGTTGATGACCGCCTCGGCCGGCGACACGATGTTGCGGTCCTCGATGAAGTCGCCGAGATGCGAATCTTCCTCTTCGCCGATCGGCGTTTCGAGGGAGATCGGCTCCTGCGCGATCTTCAGGACCTTGCGGACCTTGGCCACCGGGATGTCCATGCGCTTGGCGATCTCTTCCGAGGTCGGCTCGCGGCCGAGCTCCTGCACCAGCGCGCGCGACGTGCGGATCAGCTTGTTGATCGTCTCGATCATGTGCACCGGAATGCGGATGGTGCGCGCCTGGTCCGCGATCGCGCGGGTGATGGCCTGGCGGATCCACCACGTCGCGTAGGTCGAGAACTTGTAGCCCCGGCGGTACTCGAACTTGTCCACCGCCTTCATCAGGCCGATGTTGCCTTCCTGAATCAGGTCGAGGAACTGCAGCCCGCGATTCGTGTACTTCTTCGCGATCGACACCACCAGGCGGAGGTTGGCCTCGACCAGCTCCTTCTTGGCCTGCTCGGCCTGCGCTTCGCCGCGCTGGATCACCTCGATCGTGCGCCGCAGCCGCTCGGGCGTCTCCTCGAGGTCGTCGATCATCTGCTTGACGTTCGACCGGACGTCCTTCTGCTTCTTGAGGAGGTTCTTCTTCTCTTCCTCCTTGAGGCGCGGGCCCTTGGCCTTGACCTTCGGGTTCAGCACCCGGTCGATCGCGTCCAGCTCGCGCTGGACCCGCGAGACCGCGTCCACCGCGTCCTTGACCTCTTCGATCAGCCGGCGCTTGATCGTCTCGGTGAACTCGATCGCCCGGATCCGGCGCGACACGTCGATGCGCGCCCGCAGGGAGCGCACGCGCGCCCGGCGATATTTCTTCTTGTCCTTCTTCGGGACCTCGGTCAGCTTCTCGGCCAGCTTGGTGTAGTTGCCGCGCGCCTTGCGCACGGCCTCGATCTGCTCGAGCACCTCCTCGACGCGCTCCTGGATCACCTCGTCGGTGATCTCCTCGTCGCTGAAGGTCACGAGCTCGCGGATCGTCCGCTCGCCGGCGCGCAGCTGATCGCCGGTGGTGAGGATGCGCTTGGCGATGGTCGGGGTGCGCGAGATCGACTTGATCACGGCCAGCTTGCCACGCTCGATGCGCTTGGCGATGGCCACCTCGCCCTCGCGGGTCAGCAGCGGCACCGTGCCCATCTCGCGCAGGTACATGCGCACGGGATCGTTGGTTTTGTCGAGCGCGCCCGGCGTGAGGTCGAGCTCGGGTCCGTCCTCCGAGCCATCGCGGTCGAAGTCCTTGTCCCCGCGGTAGGCCTTGTCGGAATCCACGACCTCGATGCCGGCGCTGCCGAACGCGTTGAAGAGATCGTCGAGATCCTCCGATGAAGTGATCTCGGAGGGGAGCATCTCGTTCACTTCGTCGTACAGGAGATACCCCTTCTCCTTGCCGACCTGGATCAGCTGGCGTACTTCGTCGTAGCGTTCTTCAATCGACAAGGTGTTTCCCTCCGGCGTCCCGGCCGTTCAGTTCAGGGCCTCAATCGTGCGAATGAGGTCCATCTTCCGCTTCAGGAGTGCTTCGATCTCCGGCGATGCGCTCCCATTGGGCTGCTGCTGCAGCCGATCGATGTCTCGTTGAACGGCCGACCGCTCACGTTCCCACCGGCGGCGCTTGATGATCCGCGCGCATTCGGCGGCATCATGCGCATGAGCTTCGCTTTCGCTGGCGATGCCAGTCAGGACCTGGGCATCAGCCATCGAGAGACGCTCGAGCAGCACTGACGGTGAGAACTTCCTATCATCATTCAGTTTGCGCGCCAGATCCAGTACCGAGCTTGACGCCAGGCCCTCGAGGTCGGCCGTTTCCAGGGTGCCCAGGGCGTCGAGCGCCTGACCTGGCTCGTGAATCAGCAGCCAAATAAGGCCCTTTTCGGCCTTTGTCACCTGGCTCAGGCTGGCCAGCTGGCTGCTGCTGGGACTGGAGCCGTGCGCCGTGATCGCCTTCTTCGCCCGCGGCCAGATGGCGTCTTCCGATACACCGGCCCGGGCGGAGACTTCCTTTACGAACAATTCCTGCCGGGTCCGGTCGGGAATGCGATCCAGGATGGGCAGGGCGGCGTCCACGAAGCCCGCGCGCCCTTCGCTCGTCCTCAGGTTGAAACCGGCAGCCGTTCGGTCGAGCATGTACTCTAAATACGGCTGCGACCGTCGTAATCGTTCACCGTAGGCGTCGCGGCCATGCTTGCGGACGAAGGTGTCGGGGTCGTCGCCCCCTGGCAGCGTGGCCACGTTGACCTCAAACCCTTCGGCGACCAGCATTTCGCAGGACTTGGTGGCCGCCGCCTGGCCGGCGGCGTCCGGGTCGAAGCTGAGTACCACTTTCCCCGTAAACCTGCGCAACTGTTGAGCTTGCTGCGGCGTCAAGGCCGTGCCGCACGAGGCGACCACCGGCTGCACACCCGACTGGAACACCTGCGCGAAATCGAAATACCCCTCGACCAGAACGGCGAAGCCCCCCTGGCGGATGGCGGCCTTCGACAGGTTCAGCCCGTACAACGTGCGGCCCTTCGAGTAGATCGGGGTTTCCGGCGAATTCAGGTACTTCGGTTGCTGATCGGCCTCGAGTGCCCGGCCGCCGAAGGCAATGACGGCTCCAGTGTCGCGGCAGATGGGGACGATCAGGCGGTTGCGGAACCGGTCGATTACGGATCCGTCATCGCGCTGGACCAGGAGTCCCGCTCGCAGCAGCATGGGCATCGAGAATCCCTGGCCCAGGAGCGCCGCCTTGAGACCCTCGCGCTGCGGCGGCGCCCAGCCCAGGCCCAGCGCCGCGCTGGTCTCGTCCGATACACCGCGGTTGGCCACAACCGCTCGCACACGTGCCGCGGCGGGCGACGCCAGCTGTGTCGTGAACCATGCGGCGGCGACCTCGTGGATCTTCAGGAGCGTTTCGCGTTCCACCGCGCCGGCGCGCTGTTCCTCGCCCTCCTCCAACTCGGGCAGCGCCACGCCGAACCGCTGGGCCAGCTGTTTCACCGCCTCGGGGAAGCCGATCTTCTCGTGCAGCTCGAGAAACTTGAACACGTCGCCGCCGACTCCGCAGCCGAAGCAGTGGAAGAACCCTTTGTCGCGGTTGACGTGAAAGGACGGCGTCTTCTCGCCGTGAAACGGACACAGCCCCTTGTAGGTCGCGCCGGTCTTTCGGAGCGACACGTAGTCCTGGATCACGGTCACGATGTCGGCGTGCTGCTTCAGGTCTTCGACGAAGCGTTGCGGGAAGAGAGCCAAATTAACGCCGTCTAATCCTTGAGTTCGACGACCGTCACGCCGCCCCCGCCCTGTTCGAGGTTGGGATGCTCGAACCGGGCGACCAACGGATGATCCTTGAAGAAGGCCGCCAGCGCGCGGCGAAGCTGGCCCGTCCCGTGGCCGTGGATGACGCGCACTTCCCGCATGTCGGTCAGCATGGTCTCGTCCAGGAACCGGCCGGTTCGCGACAAGGCCTCTTCTACTGTACAACCCACGACGTTCAGTTCCGTCAGCGACCCGGTGCGCGGCTGCAAGTCGATGCTGACGCTGGCGCGCGCCACTGTGGCCTTGCCGATGACGCGCAGATCGGTGACGGCGGCCCGCAGGCGCTTGCCCCTGACGTCCACTTCGGCGTGTTTGCCGTGGATCTCGAGCACCGTGCCCTCGACGCCCAGCGGGGCCACCGACACCCGGACACCGGGCTCGAGATCGGGCAGCGGCTCGGACGTCGTCCCGGGCCCCGGCCCACGGGGCGGTTCGCCGCGTGTCTTGAGCCGCGAGCCCAACGCCTCCAGCGCCGTGGTGGCGTCGGCGCGCGCCATTCCCAGTTCGCCGGTACTGATCGGGGCCGCGCCGCGGCGTTCGCCCTTCTCCCGCAGAACCGTGGCGCGGGCCTTGAGGCCGTCGATGACCGCGTCGATTTCGCGCCGCGCGTCGCGGAGCTGGTCGTCCACCTTCGCCGCGACGCGTCGCTTGAAGGCGTCTTCCTTCTCGCGCAGCGACGCTTGCTGGCCGCGCAGACGCCGCTCGCCCTCCGCCAGCTCCAGCCGCAGCCGCCCGATGCCGCGCCGCTCCTCTTCGAGTGCACGCAGCTCCGAATCCATGCGCTCCAGATGCGCCGCCAGCTGTGCCTCGCGGTCCGACACGTTCCCGCGCGCGGCCGCGATGATGCCCGGCGACATGCCGAGGCGCGCCGCGATCTCGATCGCCAGGCTCCGTCCAGGCGATCCGTAGGTCAGCGCATAGGTGGGCGCGAACGTCGCGGGGTCGAAGCCGAACGCGGCGCTTTCCACGCCCTCGGTCGTGGCAGCGTAGGTCTTCAGCGCGTCGTAGTGCGTGGTGGCCACCACGTGCGCCCCCCGCTTGCGGAAGTGATCGATGACGGCCGTGCCGAGCGCGCCGCCCTCCATCGGATCGGTGCCCGCCCCCACTTCGTCCAGCAGGACCAGCGCGGGCAGATCGAGGTTGCGATCCATCGCCACGAGGTTCGTGATGTGCCCGGAGAAGGTGGACAGGCTGGCGGCAATCGATTGTTCGTCGCCGATGTCGGCGAAGATCGTCCGGAAGACCGGGAGCTTCGACCCCTTTTCCGCCGGAACGTGGAGGCCGGCCTGGGCCATCGCGGCGAAGAGCCCGGCGGTCTTGAGCGCCACCGTTTTGCCGCCCGTGTTCGGGCCCGCGATGATGAGCACCCGCGTCGGCGGCGTCAGCATCACGTCCACCGGTATTACAGATTCGAAACCGGGTCCCCTTTGGGGTCGGGCGTAATCCTCGCCCGTCTCGCGCGCCGCATCTCGTTCTCGGAGCAGCAGCAGCGGGTGCCGGGCGCCGACCAGCTCCAGCGCGCCGTCGCTGCTGAGACCCGGCTCGACACCCGCCGTCATTTGCGAGAAGCGCGCCTTGGCCTGCACGACGTCCAGCTCCGTGGCGACGCCAATGGTGCGCTCAAGATCGTCGGGCCGCGCGCGGAAGGCATCGGTCAGCGCCAGCAGGATGCGGCGCACCTCCTCCGCCTCGCGCTCTTCCAGCTCCACGATCTCGTTGTTGATGTCCACGGTGCCCAGCGGCTCGAGAAAGAGGCTCGCGCCGCTGGCCGACGCGCCGTGCACCACGCCGGGGATGGCGCCGCGGTGCTCCGATCGCACCATCAGCACGTACCGGCCGTTGCGGTCGGTGACCACCTGCTCCTGCAGATACTTCGATGTCTCGCGCTCGCGCAGGAACGACTCCAGCGTGGACCGCAGCCGGCCCCGCTGCTTGCGGAGCCGCTCGCGGATGCTGGCAAGGGCCGCGCTGGCGTCGTCGGCCACGTCGCCCGTCGGCTCGATCTTGCGCCGCACGTCGGCGATCTCGTTGCGGAACGACGCCACGCCCTCCACCAGCCGCATCAAATAGGGGAGCGTGGTGCCCGTCTGGGAGACCGACTTGCGCGACTGCTCGATCGACTCGAGGAAATCGGCAAGCCCCAGCAGTCGCAGTGGCTCCAGCGCCCGTCCCTCGGTGCCCAGCCCTTCGAGCGCGGCCTCCAGTTCGGCCGGCGCGCGCAGCGGGAACCCCGGATGGACGAGGAGGAAGCGCACGCCTTCGGACGTCGCGCCCAACGCCGCCGACACGCCGGTGGTGCTGGTCAGTGGAACCAGTGCCTCAATCTCGGCGAGGCCCATCGGCGTGACGGCCAGCTCGGCCACGATCGCCACGATGCGATCGAACTCGAGCGCGCGCAGTGTCCCGGCGTGCATGATTTTTGCTTACCCCCCGCCGGAGGCGGGGCAATCAGACACTGTCACAGCGAGGCGGAGACTTTGCGCTCTTCGGTCCAAGTCGAAGCCTCGCTGCTACCCGTGCGTAATCGCCGACGCGACACAGGCCGCGCCGAAGCCGTTGTCGATGTTCACCACCGACACGCCGTTCGCGCAGCTGTTCAGCATGCCGAGCAGCGCCGCCACGCCGCCAAAGCTGGCCCCGTAGCCGACGCTCGTCGGCACGGCCACGACGGGTGCGCGCACCAGGCCCGCCACGACGCTGGGCAGGGCGCCCTCCATGCCGGCCACCACGATGATCACGCGCGCGGCATCCAGCCGGGCTTGCTCGTGCAAGAGCCGGTAGAGACCCGCGACGCCGACGTCGTTCAGCCGATCGACCACGTTGCCCATGAGATCCGCCGTCACCGCCGCCTCTTCGGCGACAGGCAGGTCCGACGTGCCCGCGCACACCACCAGCACGGTCCCCGTGCCGGGCTCGATGTCCTGTTGCCGCAGGCTCACCGTTCGCGCGATCTCGTTGTAGACCGCCGCCGGAACTCTTTCCCGGACAGCCGCCTCGGCCGCTGGCGTGGCGCGCGTGACGAGCAGCGTCTGGCCTCGCGCGACAATGCGATCCGCGATGGCCGCAATCTGTGCCGGCGTCTTCCCAGTGCCGAGCACGACTTCAGGAAAGCCCTGCCGCACGGCACGATGTGTGTCGAGACGCGCGAAGCCCAGGTCCTCGAACGGCGCCTCGCGCATCGAGCGATGCACGCGGTCCAACGCATCGCCTACGGGCGTGCGGCCGGCGCGCACCTCTTCCAGGAGACGTTCCAGATCGTGACGTGTCATGCGTGCGCGACGTGTGGATTTCCGGCCGTAAATGGCCCGTCCTCGTTGACTTTGGCGATCACGCCCATATAATCATTGATCGTGTTGACTGCCCCCGTGCGCGGACATGACGCCATCTGAAACGCTCACGCTCGCCACGTATTTCTTCGTGCTGGTCATTCTGGCCGTGTACGGTTGGCACCGGTATTACCTGGTCTACCTGTACATGAAGAACAAGGATCGGCACCCGGTGCCGGCCGGGCCGATGCACACGCTGCCGACGGTCACGGTGCAGCTGCCCATCTACAACGAGATGTACGTCGCGGACCGGCTGATCGACGCCGTGTGCCAGATGGACTACCCGCGCGAGCTGCTGGAGATCCAGGTACTCGACGACTCCACGGACGAAACGCGCTCCGTGGCCGAGCAGGCCGTCCGTCGCAACGCCGCCAGGGGCATCGACGTCATCTACCTGCATCGCACCGATCGCACGGGCTACAAGGCCGGCGCGCTCGAGGCGGGCATGCAGGTGGCCAAGGGCGAGTACATCGCGATCTTCGACGCCGACTTCATCCCGACCGCCGATTTCCTGCAGCGCACCGTTCCGTTTTTCGTGGACCCCAAGATCGCGATGGTGCAGGCGCGCTGGGGCCACATCAATGCGGACTATTCGCTGCTGACCAAGATCCAGTCGATCCTGCTCGACGCGCACTTCGTGCTCGAGCACGGCGGGCGCAACCGCTCGGGCCTGTTCTTCAACTTCAACGGTACCGCGGGCATCTGGCGGCGGACCGCCATCATCGACGCCGGCGGCTGGCAGCACGACACGCTGACCGAGGACCTCGACCTCAGCTACCGCGCGCAGTCGCGCGGCTGGAAGTTCGTGTTCCTGTCGGATCTGGTGTCGCCGGCGGAGCTGCCCGTCGAGATGAATTCGTTCAAGTCGCAGCAGCACCGCTGGGCCAAGGGGTCCATCCAGACGTGCCGGAAGGTGCTGCCCGCCATCCTGCGGTCGAACCTGCCCACGAGCATCAAGGCCGAGGCCTTCTTCCACCTGACGGCAAACTTCAACTACCCGCTGATGTGCGTGTTGTCGGTGCTGATGGCGCCCTCGATGGTCATCCGCTACAACATGGGCTGGTACGAGATGCTGCTCATCGACGTGCCGCTGTTCTTCGCGGCCACGGCGTCGGTGGCTAATTTTTACATGGTGTGTCAGCGCGAGCTGCACAAGGACTGGATGACGCGCCTCAAGTATCTGCCGTTCCTGATGTCGATCGGCATCGGCCTGGCGGTCAACAACACCAAGGCGGTGCTCGAGGCCCTCTTCAACCGTGAAAGCGAGTTCGCCCGCACGCCCAAGTACCGCATCGAAGGGCAGGGCGATGAGTGGATCGGCAAGAAGTACCGCCAGAACTTCGTGGTGCAGCCGATCATCGAGCTGGCCCTCGGCTTGTATTTCACGGCCACCGTGTTCTATGCGCTGGCCAACGGCATCTACGGCACCGTCCCGTTCCTCGTGCTCTTCCAGGTGGGGTTCCTGTATACGGGCCTGCTGTCGATCATCCAGCAGTACGCCGGCGAAAGCGTGGCGCTGGATCCCGTCACCGAAGAGGAATAGCCGCCGCGACGGTGAGGGTGCGCAGCCTTGTGCACACCGCCCGTTCTGCGTAAAGTCCTGCGCTGACGAACCCGAATTCCGATCGGGAGGCTCGATGCGATTTCGACCGCGATTGTGGCTGGCAACGGCCACGCTTCTGCTGCTGGGCGCCGTGAGCGCCAGCGTCGCGCAGGTCGCGACAGGCAGGGTCCGCGGCCAGGTGCTCGACGGATCGGACGCCGTCGTGCCGGGCGTGACCGTGGAGGCCGTCGTGTCAGCCCGGGTCGTGGCCACGACCGTGACCGACGAGAAAGGGCAGTTCCAGCTTCCTGCGGTCCCACCAGGTCCTGTCACGCTCAAGATGACGCTCGACGGCTTCGAAACGTCCACCCTGGATCTCGTGGTCCAGCCCGGCCTCGAGACGTGGGTGTCGGGCCTGCTCCGCGTCGGGTCGCTTTCCGAGACCGTCCTGGTGACCGCGCCGGCTCCGCCCCCGCCCCCGCCTCCACCACCACCTCCGCCGCCGCCCTACGAGCCGATGCCCGTGCCGCTGCCGGATCTCGAGACTGTGTGCGGGCCAGCCAAGCCCAAACCGTGGCCCGCGGTTGCCGGGAGGCTTGGCGGGCACATTCGCGATGCCGAGCGCGTGCTGTACCGGTTGGGAGACGAGCTGACGATCGATCCGGAAACGCCGTACCCGCTTGCCGTCGGGCAAAACCTGGTGGCGCGCCGCTACTTCGACGTCCTGAGCTTGTCGGGCCGCAGCGCGAGGGGCGAACATACGGCCGGCGTCGTGCAGGTCTCGTCGATCAGCGGCCCGAAGATCACCGCTGTCGTGATCCACGCCTGCGGCGAGATGCGCGGAGGCGATCTGCTGATGCCGTTCGTGCCCGAGCCGATGCCGTCGGCCGACCCGCCGGGCGTGCCGTCCTTCCGGGACCCGGCCAGGATTCTGTTCGGTGAGGCCGACCATATGATGGGCGCACCGGGCCGCCTCATGGTGATCGACAAGGGCCAGAGCGACGGCGTGCGACCGGGACAGCGGGTCACACTCTTCCGTCGGTCCTTCGGCGAGCGTCACGTGGTTGGCGACGCCGTCGTCCAGACCGTGCGCGAAGACTCGGCCCGCATCAGGGTCGAGCACGCCACGGGCGTCATCTGGTTCACCGATTCGGCGGCCTTGCAGATCTCACGCAGATAGACCCAAGCCACGCTCCTATAATGGGCGGCACTCGGAGGCCGTCCATGCATCAGCTCAGGGTTCTGGCGTGCGCAGCATTCGTCGTGGCCGCAGGCACCGGTGTCGCGGGCCAATGGCTGAAGCTGCCGACGCCGGGTATCCCGCGTCTTCCTGACGGCAAGCCGAACCTGACGGCTCCCGCGCCCCGGACGGCCGACGGCAAGCCCGACTTCTCAGGCCTCTGGCAGAACGCCGGCGGCGACCGCCTCTACAACAACATCACAGTAGATCTGCAGCCCGGCGAGGTCGCTCCCTGGGCCGACGCCATCTACCGGAAGCGGCGGCTCGAGTTCGGCAAGGAGAGCATGGAGACGCTGTGCCTCCCGATGGGTCCGGCGTATCTGACCACGCGATACCGGCAGAACCGTATCGTCCAGACGCCGACACTGGTGGCGTTTCTGTACGAGGATGGGATGCACCGCGAGATCTGGATGGACGGCCGCAGCCTGGAAGCGGATCCCAATCCGACGTGGATGGGGTATTCCGTGGGCCGATGGGACGGCGACACGCTGGTGGTCGAGAGCAACGGCTACACCGATCGCTCGTGGCTCGACTTCGACGGCCATCCGCACACCGAGCAGCTGCGCATCACCGAGCGCTATTCGCGCCCCTCGTTCGGTCGCATCGACGTCCAGGTGACGATGGTCGATCCCAAGGCCTACCTGAAGCCCATCTCGTTCACGATGCCGATGACGGTGCAGACCGATACCGAAATGCTCGAAGCGGTATGCGAGAACCACGGCAAGAGCCGCGAACGCATCGCGACCACCAAGGCGGAGCAAGCCGTCACGGTGCCGGCGGCGACCCTGTCGCGCTACGTCGGCGTCTACGACGTCGTCGGCGACTCCAAGTACGTCGTGACCGTCACCCTGTCGGGCTCGACGCTGTGGTTCGACTACGACGGCAAGGGCAAGGAGGAGTTGCTGGCACTGACCCCGACACGGTTTTCCTGGTCCGGAGCGATCGTCGAGTTCCTGGCCGGGGCCGAGGGCAACATGAACATGCAGATCCATTACGCCGAGGGCGACGAGCGGGGCCCCCGGCGAAAGTGATGGTCACCCGCCGCATTTTCCTCGAACGGCTGGGCCTCGTGGGGGGCTCGTCGCTCGTCATGACCGCCATGACGTCGCTCGACCTGATGGCCGGGCAGGCCGGGCCGCGTCCGGCGCTCTCGGGTCGGCCCGAGAGGAACAAGGTGTTGATTCTCGGCGCCGGGATGTCCGGTCTCGTGCTCGGTTACGAGCTGGGCAAGCTGGGCTACGACTACCGCATCCTCGAGGCGCGCGACCGCGTTGGCGGCCTGGCCTGGACGGTCCGTCGCGGCACTGAGCACACCGAGATTGGCGGCGAGCGTCAGCTCTGCACGTTCGACGACGGTCTCTACGTGAACGTGGGCGCGTGGCGCATCCCGTTCTCGCACACCGGCGTGCTGGACTACTGCCGGGAGCTGAACGTTCCGGTCGAGCTGTTCGTCAACGAAGCCGAGGGCGCGTACTTCTTCTACGAGGGCAGCGCGGCCGGGGCCCTCGCCAACACGCGCGTGCGGCTGCGCGAGGTCAAGGCCGACATGATCGGCCACACGAACGAGCTCATCGTCAAGGCGATCGATCAGAAGCAGCTCGACCTGCCGCTCACGGCCGAGGACAAGGAGCGCTTCGTCCGCTACCTGGTGGCCCAGGGTTATCTGGATGGCGGGAGCCGGACCTACCGCGCCTTCACCGCACGGGGGGAAGGGAACCCGCATGCGTTGAGCGCGCTGCTGCAAGGTGCCTTTACCAACCGCCTGCGATCGATTCCCCCGCAGTCAGGGACCACGACGGGCACGATGTTCCAGCCGGTCGGAGGCATGGACCAGATCACGAAAGGCCTTGAGCGCGCGATCGAGAAGGGACGCCTCTCGCTCAACGCCGAGGTGCAGTCGGTGCGCCAGACCGAGACCGGCGTGAACGTCGTGTACCTGGACACACGAAGCGGACGCAAGACAGAGGTGCGGGCCGACTACGTCGTCGTATGCATGCCGTTGTCGGTCATGGCCGGTGTCGACATCAACCTCTCGTCGGATCTGATGACCGCTGCGAAGGCCGCCACCTACAGCAACAGCGCCAAGGTGGGACTGGCCATGAGGCGCCGCTTCTGGGAAGAGGACGACCAGATCTTCGGCGGCCATCTCTACTCGGACCTGCCGCTCGGCGAGTTCTCGTATCCGTCGAACGGCTACTTTTCAAAGAAAGGTGTGCTGCTCGGGCTCTACGCGAACGGGCCGGTGGGAGACCTGATCGACCGGCCGGTGGCGGCGCGCGTCGAGCACGTGCTGTTCCACGCCAGCAAGGTGCACCCGCAGGTCAGGAAAGAATTCGAAAGCGCCTACGCGGTCTGGTGGCGGAAGGTGAAGTACAGCCAGGGCGGCTACGCGTCGGGGGTCTCGCCGCAACTGCGGGCGGCGCTCACCCGCATGGACAATCGCATTCTCATCGGCTCGGCCGTCACCGCTCCCTACTCGACGCCGGATTGGCTGGAGGGCGCGGTGGCCGCGGCCTGGAAGGCGCTCGGGTCGCTGCACGAACGCGCCATGCGCGTCTAGATCCCGCCCGCACGAAGCGGGGCCAAAAGTCAGGGTGCCGCGCAGCTGAAGCTGGCGGCGCTGTTCTCGCTGCCGGCGGCGCCCGTGAACTTCGGCCAGGTGGGCCACTCGCACAGCGGCCGCGACCGGTTCGCGTTCGGGTTGCCGTCGATGGCGGTCAGCGCGGCCGGCGCCTGACCCTTTTCCACCCAGTTCCGCAGCGCCGTCAGACTGTCGATCTTGGCGTTGAACGGGCCGAAGCCGTGGCCGAAGCCCGGAATCATGTAGAACCGGATGAAGCTGCGCACGGCCGGCGCGCCAAGCTGCTTCACCTGGCGCTCGTAGTACAGCTCGGTGTTGTGAGGCGTGATGAAGTCGTCCGCCGTCCCGTGCGTCAGGATGATCTTCCCGCCCTTGGCCCTGAACTTCTCCAGGCTCACCTCGGTCACGTCCATGATTGATGCGGCGGCCGCGATCCGCTCCTTCCACTGTGCGGGGTCGAACTGCATGGTGTCGAGCTTCGGGTTGCGCGTGATGATGAACTTGGCCGTCTGATCGCCGGCGGTGTAGAGGAGGGCTTCCTTGCCGGAGAGTGGATTCGACGGCTGCGGCAGCTGGCCGAAGTTGGACCGATCCCGAAACTGCGCGCCTTCGAGCAGCGCCCACTTCGGGAAGGTGTCCATGCCGCCGACGGTGAAGCCCGGCTTGTATTCCGACGAGATGCGGACCACCGCCGCAAGCTGCGCGTCGGAGAGACAGGTGTCGCCCTCGTCCTTGCCGCTGGCGCAGCGCAGGCGCTTCACGTCGAAGGCCGCGTTGCAGGCCTTGACGTTGCCGACGATGCCGTCCTTGGCGCCGTCCAGATCGTCGCACCCGGCGTAGACCGCGTCGGTGACCAGCTTCACCTTCGCCGGATTCATCCAGGCCGCGCCGCCGCCGGCATACATCGCCCTGCCTGCATTGAGGGAGCCCAGGTGCAGCATCGTCACGTTGTAGGCCGGATAGTGCGCCACCACGCCGTCGTAGTCGGCCGGGTAGCGCGCGGCGGCATCCAGCGCCTCGTGGCCGCCCTGTGAGCCGCCGATGAAATAGAACCGCTCGGGCGCGCGGCCGTATGCCTGCTTGATGACGGCCATGGCGGCGTCGTGCGTCTTCTTGACCGACTGCTGGCCGAAGTTGAGCAGCGCCTCGTCATCCATCGCGAACGAGCCGTCGAAGCCGGCGGCGGACTTGTGGCCGCCGTCGCTGCCCAGCGTGACGAAGCCCTGCTTCAGCGGGTTGTCGACACTCGCGGGCTGGAGCGTGAACCCGGTCAAGCCGGTCACAAGCGTGCCGTCGTAGCCGCCACCGCCCATCTGGAGCGCGCGGCGATTCCACGCCACGGGCAGATTCACCTCGAACTCGAGGTTCGGCGACGTGGGGTTCCGGGGCTTCACGATGCCCGTGACCTTGCAATAGGCGCCGTTGGCGTTGCCCTCAGCCGTCGCTGCCACCAGAGCGGCCGACTGGACCACTGCGCCCTGCGTAGGAAGACCGATGGCCGAGGCGGGTATCGAGACGCCCTGCAGTGCAGCGCATGCCGCCTGGGGCAGCCCCGTTGCCTGTGGCAACGGCGGCGTCGCCGCTTCCTGCGCGGAAACTGCCAGGCCTGCGAGGCCAACCACCAGGGCCATCGCCGTGAGGCGGGCAGAACGTGTCAGGACGTCGTGTCTCATGGTCTCAGTCTCCGGTCCCAATTATGAGAGTACTCAGATGATACGTGCCGGCCGAAGGCATGCGTGCGCAGCCTTCTGCCACGAGCGCGCGGTTGCCGAGTCCGGCCTCGGGCCGCGACAGCCCGGTGACGCGCGCCAGCTCTCCTGGAATGGTCATGCCGGCGCCCGTCAGGAAGCAGCGGGCGATCTCGGTGAACGCCACCTCGCGCGACAGGCGCCGCCGCAGCCCCTCGGGAAACCGCCCGACGGCAAGCGTCCAGATGTAGGTGAACTTCGGCTGGTAGATCACCTCGCTCGGCACGACGATCATCGCCGCCTGCAGTTCGTCCATCGCCTTGGAGAACGTCGTGCGATCCGTGACGCCCGACTCGTTGCGAAGGTCGGCCGTGCCCATCTCCCACTCGCGGCGCAGGACGCGCAGCACGGCCTGAGCCGGCCCGCTGAGGCGCTTCGGCTCCTCGGCCCGCTGCATGCCCCACACGGCGTGGAAGAACGGAATCATCCGCGGCGCGAGGAAGAGTGTCTTTCCGCGCGAGAACTTGGCGTAGTAGACCTTGCTCCGCCGCACGATCTGGTCCTTGAGCGTCCAGGTCAGCGAGGCCTCGGGATCGGTCTGGACATTGCGCGGCATCACCGCGTCCCGTCGCCCGCACACGGCCACGTAGAGCGACGGCCCCGGGCGCCGGGAGTCGGTCATCGACGCCGCGAAACCCACCTGCTCGATGAAACGTTCCGCCTCGCTCACGGTCTGGACGATTCGCGTGACGTCCCGGCGCCAGTGGTGGTCGCGATGGTCCTCGACCGCGGGCGGAAGGCCGCTCAATTCGCGGGCCGCTTGACCAGTTCGGGGTTCAGGAATGCGCGGGCCGCCGCCCGCACGCTGTCGCGCACGGCGCGCGTGCCGCTCTTGACGCTGATCGACGCGCGGGAGATGGCATCGATGTCCGATCCCACCACGAAGCGGTCGAACACGCTCTTGCCCTTGAACTGCGCCGCGAACTCCGCCGGCTCGACGGAGAAATAGCCGTACGGCTCGGAGTGGTAATCGACCACGGCCCCGGTGATGACGCCTTTGGTGTCGAGCCCGACCAGAATGTGAATCGGACCGTGATACGCGAACTCGTCGGGTGCCAGGTCGGTCGTCCAGAAGATGTAGCCCACAGGCTCGGCGGCACGGTTGGTGGACGGATCGGCGGCATACGCCTTCCAGTGGAGCGGCGTTCCCCCAAACCGCGAGAACGCCGAGGCGGCCGGCATGACCGTCTTGAAGTGCTCCTCCGGCTTGGGGTTGGTGAAGATCCGCTGCTGGGCGACGAGCGGCGCCACGCTGGCGAACGCCAGCAGCCACACCCAGCGAGGCGTGCGGCTGCTTAAGGTCAATCTGTTCATCATTGGAAAGAAACACAAGCATACGATGCGGCTGCGATATCGAACGCACATGGCCGGCTTATGCGTCGGCGATCCCATATGATCCGCTTATGGCAGCCGACAAACTGATGGCAGTGGACAAACCCAAGGGCGGGCTCGAGGACATCGTCGCGACGACGTCCGCAATTTGTTACCTGGACGGCGAGCGCGGGGTGCTGGCGTACTGCGGATACGACATCCACGACCTGGCCCAGTCGGCGACCTTCGAAGAGGTCTGCTATCTCCTGTGGCACCGGCGGCTGCCGACCCGCGCGGAACTGGGTGACCTGCAATCGCAGCTCGCGGCCGCGCGTGCGCTGCCGGAACCCATCGTGCGCCTGATGCGCAGCCTGCCGCCGGTGGACGCCATGGACGCGCTGCGCACGCTGACGTCCGCGCTGGCGCATTACGATGCCGAGGTTGCGGACGCGTCGCCGCAGGCGCAATACCGCAAGGCCGTCCGGCTGACGGCGCAGACCGGATCGATCGTGGCTACGTGGGGGCGGCTCCACGCGGGCGGTGGGCCGATCGCACCCGATCCGGCCTTGAGCCATGCGGCCAACTTCCTGTACATGCTGACGGGCGAGCGGCCCAACCCCACGGCCACGCGCGCGTTCGACATCGCCCTGACGCTGCACGCCGATCACGAGCTGAACGCCTCGACGTTCGCGGGCCGCGTGTCCGCGGCCACGCTCACCGACATCTACTCGGCCGTCGTCGGCGCCATCGGGGCGCTGAAAGGCCCGCTGCACGGCGGCGCCAACGCCGACGTGATGCGCATGCTGCTGGAGCTGGGCCAGACCGCGAGCGGCGAACGCATCGACGAGTTCGTTCGGGGCAAGCTGGCTCGCAAGGAGAAGATCCCGGGCTTCGGCCACCGCGTCTACAAGACGGAAGACCCGCGTGCGACGCACCTGCGCCGGATGTCCATGGAGCTGGGAAAGCGCGCCGGCAGCACCGCGTGGTACGACATGTCGCAGCGCATCGAGGCGATCGTCAAAGGCGAGAAGAAGCTGAACGCGAACGTGGACTTCTACTCGGCCTCGACGTACTACACGCTGGGGATCCCCATCGACCTCTACACGCCGATCTTTGCGGTCAGCCGCATGTCGGGATGGACGGCCCACATCCTCGAGCAGTACGCGAACAACCGGCTGATCCGCCCCCGCGCCGACTATACGGGACCGGAGTATCCGCAGCGGTTCGTGCCCGCTCGATAGCACGCCAGCTGGAGTCACGGTCTACAGTCTACGGTCCACAGTCCTGGCATTGCGGAACTGCAATTACGCGTTTGGGCTACAGGTCCGCACTGCTGGACAGTAGACCGTAGACCGTAGACTGTAGACTGTTACCGTCCCTATCCTGATGGACCCACGCTACGTTCGCAACTTTTCGATCATCGCGCACATCGACCACGGGAAGTCCACGCTGGCCGATCGCTTCCTGGAGATCACCGGCGCCCTGCAGGCCCGTGAGATGGAAGCCCAGGTGCTCGACGCGATGGATCTCGAGCGCGAGCGCGGCATCACCATCAAGGCGCACCCGGTCCGGCTCAACTACACGACCCTCGCCGGCGAGCAGTACGTCCTGAACCTGATCGACACACCCGGACACGTGGACTTCAGCTACGAGGTCACGCGGTCCCTGGCGGCGTGCGAAGGGGCCCTGCTCCTGGTGGATGCGTCGCAGGGCGTCGAGGCCCAGACGCTCGCCAACGCCTACCTGGCCGTGGACAACAGCCTGGAGATCATCCCCGTCATCAACAAGATCGACCTGCCCAGCGCCCAGCCCGACGAGTGCAAGCGGCAGATCGAGGACATCATCGGGCTGGACAGCAGCACCGCCATCCTGGCGAGCGCGAAGGAGGGCACCGGCACCCGCGACATCCTCGAGGCCATCGTCACCCGCTTCCATCCGCCGACCGGAGATCCCGACGCGCCGCTGAAGGCGCTGATCTTCGATACGTGGTACGACCCGTACCGTGGAGTGGTGATCGTCGTCCGGGTGATCGACGGCGTGATCCGGCCGAAAATGAAAATCCGCCTGATGGCCGCGGGACTGGACCACGAGGTGGACAACCTCGGCGTGTTTTCGCCCAAGGCCATCCCGGTCACCGAGCTCGGCGTCGGCGAGGTGGGCTTCGTGGTGGCCAACATCAAGCGGGTGTCCGACGCGAAGCTCGGCGACACCATCACCGAGGTGGCGCGTCCCACCACCGAGCCCTTCCCCGGCTTCAAGGAGCTGAAGCCGATGGTCTTCGCGGGGCTCTACCCCGTGGAGGGGCACGAGTATCCCGAGCTTCGAGAGGCGCTGGAGAAGCTGCGGCTGAACGACGCCTCCTTCTTCTACGAGCCCGAGTCGTCCACCGCGCTCGGGTTCGGCTTCCGGTGCGGCTTCCTGGGCCTCCTGCACATGGAGATCGTGCAGGAGCGGCTGGAGCGCGAGTACGACATGGACCTGGTGACCACCGCGCCGGGCGTGCTGTACCGCGTGACCACGACCGACGGCGAGGTGCAGGAGATCGACAGCCCGGCAAAGCTCCCCGATGCCGGCCGGATCGCCAAGCTGGAAGAGCCGGTCATCACCGCCACCATCCTGACGCCCGCCGAGCACGTGGGCGGCATCCTGCAGCTCTGTCAGGACAAGCGGGGCATCCAGAAGAAGCTGGAGTACCTGAAGTCGGACCGTGTCCTCATCACCTACGAGCTGCCGTTCAACGAAGTCGTGCTGGACTTCTACGACAAGCTGAAGACGCTGTCCAAGGGCTACGGCTCGCTGGACTACCACGTCACCGGCTTCTGGGAATCGCCGCTCGTGAAGATGGACATCCTGGTGAACGGCGAGCCCGTGGACGCCCTGTCGATCATCGTCCACCGCGACGCCGCCTACGAGCGCGGCCGGGCGCTGGCGTCCAAGATGCGGCAGCTGATTCCCCGGCAGATGTTCGAGGTGGCCATCCAGGCCTCGATCGGCAACCGTGTGATTGCGCGGGAAAGCGTGAAAGCGCTCCGCAAGAACGTGCTGGCCAAGTGCTATGGTGGAGACATCTGCCGCAAGCGCAAGCTGCTCGAGAAACAGAAAGAGGGCAAGAAGCGGATGAAACGGGTGGGGCGCGTGGAGATTCCGCAGGAGGCGTTCCTGGCGGCGCTCAAGCTCGGCGAAGATTAGACTGGGGCAACGACAGATGGCCAACGGAAAGGCGAAGACCGCGGCGGCGCCGCAACCGGCGCCGTACAAGAAGTCCACGCTGCGCGAGTACTTCGAGTCGCTGTGCGTGGCCGTGATCCTGGCGCTCTTCGTCCGGACGTTCGTCGTGCAGGCGTTCAAGATTCCCACCGGCTCGATGGAGAACAACCTGCTGATCGGCGATCACCTGCTCGTGAACAAGATGGTGTTCGCCCCGACGTTGACGCGTTTCGAGCGGGCGATTCTGCCAAACGATCCGATCGAGCGCGGCGACATCATCGTGTTCAAGTATCCGGTCGAGCCCGAACGCGACTACATCAAGCGCGTGATCGGCCTCCCGGGCGACACGCTGGAGCTGAAGAACAAGACGCTGTACGTCAACGGCAAGCCTCTGGACGAGCCGTACGTGCACTTCCTGTTTCCCGATGCCGTGCCCGGCAGCGCCGACTACACCGACCTCGACGTACGCCGGAAGTATGGGCCGGTCACCGTGCCCGGCGACCACTACTTCATGATGGGCGACAACCGCGACAACTCGCAGGACAGCCGATACTGGGGGTTCATGCCGCGGAGCTACGTGAAAGGCAAGGCGTTGTTCGTCTACTTCTCGTTCGGCGACGCGAGCAGCGGCCTCTTGAACAGCGTCCGGTGGAGTCGGCTCCTCCATCAGATTCACTAGCCCTCATGAAAACCATCATCAAGCTGCTCGTCGCCGCGGTGATCCTGAACGCAACGGCACGCCTGGGGCTCTCCGCGTGGCAGCAGTACCAGTTCCGCGACTCGGTCCAGGAGATGCTTCTCTTTGGCAACTCGCAGACCACGGCGCAACTCCAGGAACAGATCGTCGAGGAGGCCGAGGAACAAGGGGTGCCTCTCGCCGCCAGCGATGTGGTCGTCGAGCGACAGGGGATGCTGACGACGGCGGAGACGACCTACGTCGACGAGATCGAGGTCTTCCCCCGATACGTGTATCCGATGACCTGGAGCTTCAAGGTCGACGCGCGCCGCATCGAAGGCCAATAGCTAGCGAGGCTCCGCCTCGCTAGGGCAGTGTCTAATTGCCCCGCCTCCGGCGGGGCATAGGTCAGCTGACGGCGCGCAAGGTGGGCGCGTCGGCGTGCGTCAGGACCAGCCGGACGGCCTCGAGCAACTGGCGGGCCGACACCGGTTTCTGCACGAACGTGACCGCATCTGGCAGCACGCGGTCGGTCACCAGCACGTCGGTTGCAGCAAGCCCGGTCCGACGCCGCCGTACCACGCGCAGACCGTCACCACCGCCAGCGCCATCAACAAGCCGTTGTCGTTGACCGCGAGCTGGGCGGTCAGCGCCGCACCGAACCATATGGCGCTCGACACCAGGGCCATGCCATACCGCTGCCACAGGCTGCGACGGCCGGTGGACATGAGGTTGGAGGCGGGAGCGTTCTGACCGCTCTGTCGCATGTCTGCACGTTCTATCGGCCGCTTGCCCGCAATTGGCCCCATGGGGTCATCACCCGCTAGTCAATGTCACCTACGGCTAAGGCAGCACGTTAGCCGCGTGTTCGCCCGAGTGCGCGATTTCGTTAATACCCGTAGGGAGTCCAGCCATGTCTCAGGCCAGGGGTCGAAGCTATCGGATCCGGGAATTCGCAAGGCTGGCCGGCGTGACCGTTCGAACACTCCAGCACTACGACCGGATGGGCCTGCTGACGCCGCCCCGCAGCCAGGCGGGCTCCCGCGTGTATTCGGCGGCCGATCTCCAATCCCTGGTCCAGATCGTGGCGCTGAAGTCGGTCGGGGTTCCGTTGAAGAAGATCGGCATCCTGAGGACTACCGGGCCATCCGCCCTGATGGAGACACTCGGCGCGCAACGCCGGGCGCTCGAGCGGAAGCAGCCAGTGCTCGATAGGGTGATTTTTGCGGTGCGCAACCTCGAGGCGGTGCTGGGGACCGACCAGGAGGCCGATCCGGCCGTTCTCAAGCCTTTGATGGACGCCCTTCGGACCGGCGACAGCGAGGAGGCCTCGCCGCCCGCCGCCGCACGGCAGGTAAGGGGTTGGGACGAGCTCAAGCAGGAGTGGCTGACCCTCATCGCCGATGTCGAGCAGATCTCGGCGGCCCAGCCCTCCGACTGCGCCATGCAGGAGCTCGCATCTCGATGGGAACGGCTGATGGCCCTCAGCACGGACGGCGCCCCCTACGCCCGCAATCTGGCCCGCCACGCCGACGTCTTGCAGACCGGTGGCGCGTCACGCCCGGTACCCGGTGGCTTGGCGTTCGAGAAGATTGGCCCCGCTCTCGGCAGCCGGTTTGCGTTCGCCGGCGCGAGCCGGTCCGCACGCTAGCTGCGCGAGCCGCGTCCCCTACGCGTGGGGCTGCGCGGGCGTGTGATGCAGGATCTCGCCGATCTTGGTGATGAGGTCGGCCTGCGTGAACGGTTTCAGCAGGAACGGGCGCCCGGAATCGGCAACCCTCCCGGATCACGTCGTAGTCGTCGGCGTAACCGGAGAGTAGAGCACCTCGACTAGGTCGGGCCCTCACACAAGTGGAGACGCACTAGCGATTCATGCCTTTTGCTAGCGCCTTGTGTACACGAGGAGCCTGGTCGAACCGCGCAATCACCGGCAAGGACCAACCCGTTACGGGAATCCCGGCCCGCGCGAGTCCCGAACGGCCACCGCCCGAACGAAGTGCGGGCCAGGGACGCTGCTCTAGCGTGGTGAAGCCGTCCGGTTCCTTTCGGGTGGTTTGAGGCGCAGCCTCGCCAGACTCAGATGCGAATCCCGCGTCTGAACTCCCCAGGCGTCATCCGGAAGTGCTTTCGGAACTGGCGATCGAAGCTGGGCACGTGCTCGTAGCCCGTCGCCGCCGAAATTTCCTTCACGCTCAGGGAGCTGGCTTGCAGAAGGCGCGCGGCGGTGTTCATGCGAGCGAGCTGCAGGTGACGGTTGAAGGTCAGGCCCGTTTCGCGAAGGACGAGCCTGCTCAGATAGGATCGCGACACTCTCAGCGTGCGCGCCACTTCTTCCAAGCGGCACGACGAGCGGGAGTGGTTCTCTTCGACGTACTCGAGGACGGTCGCCACGCGCGAATTGAGCGCGGGCTCCGGTTGCCGTTCGTTGGATGGACTCACTGCTAGCTGGGTACTCATAGGGGTTGCTGTTGATATGCAGCCTGCGACGCGGGAGATCATGCTGAGCGCAAGCACTCGAGCCGTTCGAGTCTGCAGTCGGGTGGCGGCCGCGAGCAGCGTGGACGTCACGCGCGGTTCGAGCGCGCCTTGCTCCAAGCGCTCGATCGCGGCATGACACTCACCCACGAACTCCAGCCACGCCCCAGACTCGTTGACGATGGACGCGTCACTAGTGCGGTTGTCTAACCCGGTCACGGCAACCCTTGTGATCCGCCCACATCCTACTTAACTGCTCGACACCTCGGCCGTATTTCTCACCCGTGTTGCACGCTCTTTTTTCTTTGTGCAGGATCCTTGCCCTGACTTTCACGCACGATTAGCCCTCCGTGCACTGCTGTTCGCTCCGACAGACCACGAGGACCAGAAACCAGCCCTCGCTTCGTCAGCGCAGGCCAGCACACACAGGATGACCGGAATCGGGGCCCAGGACATCTAGGGATAACCCTCACCTTGGGCGGAAAATTTCCGGTGCAGGCAGGGATGTAGCCGGGGGGTCAGGCGTCGGGCGAAATCAGGCCGTGGCGGATGGCGAAGCGGACGAGGCCTGTCACATCGTGGATATCAAGCCGTTCCATCAGTTCGGAGCGGTGGGATTCCACCGTTTTGACGCTCAAATCGAGCCGTCGCGCGATGTCCTTCGTGCTGTTGCCTTCACTGACGAGCTGCAGGATCTCCCGTTGCCGGGGCGTCAGGGTCTCCAGGGGGGTGAGATCCTTGGCGTCCACACGGCGATATTCGCCGATGACGTCCTTGGAGACGGCCGGGCTCACATACGACTCGCCCCGCATCACGGCGCGAATAGCGAGGGCCAGCTCCGGCACGTCGGCCCCTTTCACCAGGTAGCCGGCGGCGCCGGTCTGAAACGCCCTCCGTACGTAGACGGCGTCGGTGTGCATGGACAGGAACACGACGCGCCGGCGCGGATCGCTCTTGACGAGCCGCGCGGCCACCTCGAGACCGTTCAGCTCAGGCATCGAGATGTCCAGGAGGATCAGGTCCGGCTGCAGCTGCTCGGCCAGGGCCAGGGCTTCGAGCCCGGTGCTGGCCTCGCCAACCACTTCGATGCCCGGCAGGCTCTCGAGCAGGGCACGGATGCCCGCCCGCATGAGCGTGTGATCCTCAGCCAGCAGCAAACGGATGTCGGCCACGTCAAGCCTCGACGCCGACCTGGAGTCTCTCGACCGCACCCACGAGCGGGAACCGGACGCGCACCTCGGAGCCTTCTCCTGGCGCGGACGTCAGCGTGGCGACGCCGCCCAGCAGTGCCGCGCGCTCCCGAATGCTCAGCAGCCCCATGTTCGAATCCGCGCTCCGACCCGGCGATGACCCGGTCCACCTGAAAGCCGCGGCCGTTGTCGCGGACCACGAGCTCCAGGTTGTGCCCGTCGTCGCGCAGCCACACTTCCGCGCTCGTGGCGTCGGCGTGGCGGTGCACGTTGGTCAGTGCCTCCTGCAGGACGCGAAAGCACGCGATCTCGGTCGTCGGAGGCGCCGGCGCGAGATCGGGCGCCACCTTGCACGTGACACGGATGCCTCCGCGCGCACCGGACTGCTCCACGTACCACTGGACGGCGGCCCCAAGGCCCAGGTCGTCCAGCACGGACGGACGAAGCGAGAGCGCGATGTCGCGCACCTGCTGCAACACCTCGTCGGCGATGTGGAGGCTGTCGCCGACCACCCGGTCGTTGGCCGTTCCGTCGCGCATGAGGCACAACAGGTTCAGCTTCAGCGCCGACAGCGCCTGGCCGATCTCGTCGTGGAGGTCCCTTGCGACGGCCCGGCGCTCGTCCTCCTGGATCTCCAGCACGCGCAGCGCCAGACGATCGCGCTGGGCCTCGGCGCGCACCCGCTCGGTGACGTCGAGTACGGTGCCGACGGTCTTCAGCGGCCGTCCCGCCTCGTCGAACCGCGTCTGCGACTTCGTGCTGACGTGGCGCACGTCTCCGTCGGGGCGGATGATGCGGGACTCGAGCGTCATCGATCCGTCGCCGCGAGGGTCGTGCGCCCGGGCGACGGTCCGCAGGGCCCGATCGCGATCGTCAGGGTGTGTCATCGAGACCACGAGATCATGGGTGATGGTCTGATAGGGATCCATCGCGAGGATGGCCCGGGCGCCCGGCGACCAGAAGATGGCGTTGGTGGCGTGGTCGTGCTCGAAGAAGCCCAGGCCCGCGATAGTCGCCGCCTGGGTGAGGCGCTGCTCGCTGTCCCGCAGCTGTTCGTCGGCACGGCGGCGCTCGGTGACGTCGGCGGTGACGGCGAGGATCGCCGTCACGTGGCCCGCGGCGTTGCGTAGCGGTGCCATGCGGGTCTCGACCCAAAGCCGGCGTCCCTTGAGGCCCACCATCTCGAACTGCAACATGCCTGGCTCACCGTCGAAGGCCCGCTCGCACATCTTCTCGAAGTCGTGGCGCTGTTTTTCCACGACCAGCGGCAGGACGCAGTGCCCGCGCAGCGGTTCGATACCCTCGGCCTCGATCATGGCCAGTCCCGCGTTGTTCATGTCGAGCAGGACGTAGCCGCGGCCAAGGACTTTCACGCACGCCGGCTCGGAGTCGAAGATCGTGCGCAGCACGCCCTCGCGCTCCCTGGCTTCCGCCAGCAGCCGGCGCAGATTCGTGATCACCCAGCCTGCCCCGAGAAAAATCGTAGCCCCGCCCAGCCGCATGGTGAGTTTGAAATCGATCCCCTCCTTCGGCGCGGTGAACATCCCGAGCAACATGAGCACGCTCGCGACGCCAGCCGTTGCCGCTGGCAGCCATCGATCGTGACCCCAAAACGTGAAGACGATCGGGACCAAATAGAGAAAGCCAAACGGGAGTTCGCTGACCACGTCGAACGCCGCCACCGATAGCAGCAACACCACAGTGACCGCCCTGTACTGCCGCGGCGACAGGACGGCACACGCGCCCTCCGGGGTCAACCAGTGTCGCAACCGCATCAAACCCGATCCTAGGTCATTTCCCTGCGAGATTGCGCTTTGTTTGGAGCCGCGTCGTGCTGGCATATGCTGTGTCGGCGTCGCAAGACGCACGTCGTGGCTCTGAATGCGGTGAAGGAGGAAGCGATGCGAACCCTGATTCTCGCGGCGGCGTTCATGGCGGCGGCCGCCGGTGCCCAGGCACAGTCGGTGTTCATGGAGGACCTGACATGGCCGGAAATTAGAGACGCCATCGCGGCCGGCAAGAGAACCGCGATCGTCTACGCCGGTGGGATCGAGCAGAACGGTCCGCATATGGCTCTGCTGAAGCACAACCTGATCGCGCGCAACCTGGCGGGGCGCATCGCCGAGAAGCTGGGCAACGCGCTCGTGTACCCGATCATCCCGTTCTCTCCCGCCGGCGACCCGGTGGCCAAGACCGGCCATATGCGGTTCCCCGGCACGATCAGCCTGTCGTCGGAGGTGTATCTCGGCGTGGTCCGGCAGGTGGCGCTCAGCGCGCTCTCGGCCGGCTTCACGCAGGTCTATTTGATGGGGGACCATGGCGGGGGAACGGCCGAACTGCGGGTCGCCGCGGAGGGCCTCGACGCCGACTGGCGCGGCCGGGGTGCGCGCGTGCGCTTCATCGACACGCAGACCAAGCCGTCGCAGCAGATGAACGCGTACATGAAAGAGCGGAACATCGTGCCCGGCGGCCACGCGGGCGTCGCTGAAACGGCACAGGTGATCTACTTCGACGAGGCGAAGAAGCAGATTCGGCGCGACAAGTACGCCGCGAGCGCCGCGGGCCCTGAACCGGCGGCCGGCGTGCTCGTGGACCCCACGCCCGCGACGGCGGAGATGGGCCGGATGTTCGTGGACTTCAAGGTGGCCGCCGCGGTGGAGCAGATTCAGGCCGCCGCGACGCAGAAGTAAGGCGCCGGTCGGCCTAGGCAGATGAAGCCGACCGGCGCCCTCCCGCGTGGGTGAGTCCTGGACGGTTGAGGCTCCCGACGAGGGACTGCGGCTCGACAAGTTCCTCGCCGATGCTCGACGGCTCGGCTCGCGCGCGCGTGTGGCGGCGGCGCTTTCCCGAGGCAAGATCTTCCTCAACGACGCGGAGGCCACCACCAAAGACGCCGCGCGCCGATTGGTCCGCGGCGACGTGCTGCGCGTGTGGATGGACCGGCCAGGCAGCGCCCGGCCCCACCGCGGCGCCTTCGAGGCCGGCGACCTGCGCGTCGTGCACGAGGACGACGACCTCGTCGTCGTCGACAAGCCTCCGGGCCTCCTGACCGTGCCTCTCGATCGCCGCGCCGGCGCCTCGTCCGTCGTCGACCTGCTGGCTCTTCACTGGCGATCGCGGGGCAAACGGCTGCCGCTCGTCGTCCACCGGATCGACCGGGATACCTCCGGCCTCGTAATCTTCGCCGCCAACCCGCGAGCCCATCAGCACTTGAAGCACCAGTTCCTGCGCCGGGAGCCCGAGCGCCTGTATTGGGCCGTGCTGCACGGACGGCTGCGCCCCGAGGCCGGGGAGTGGCGCGACCGGCTCGTGTGGAACCAGAAAGCGTTGATCCAGCGCAAGGCGCGTCCCGCCGATCTGGAGGCGCTCGACGCCGTCTGCACCTACCGTGTGCTGGAGACGTTCGATGCGGCGACGCTGGTGGAGGTGCGCCTCGAGACGGGCAAGCAGAACCAGATTCGCATTCAGGCACAGCTGCACGGGCACCCGCTGGTCGGTGAGCAGCGTTATGTGGATGAAGACCTGCGCCGCCACGGCGTGGCGTTTGCCAGGCAGGCGTTGCACGCCTTCCGGCTGTCGTTCCGCCATCCGGCGGATGATCGGGTGCTGCGCTTCGAAGCGCCGCTGCCCGCCGACCTCAGAAAGCTTCTGGCGCGCTTGAGAGCTTAGACGCTCAAGCGGGGGATGAGCCGCAGCGCGTTGTCGCGCTCGACGCCGCGCAACTCCTCCGGCGTGAAGCCCGCGCGCTGCAAACCCTGGACCTGGGGTGCGCCATCGAAGAACGGCGCGTCCGTGCCGAAGACGATCTGCGACGTGGGCACGAGCGCCCTGAGCGCCTGCATGTTGACCGGGTTGGCCGATCCGGCCGTGTCGTAGAAGAAGCGGCGCAGCTGGAAGAGACGCGTATTGGGGGCGGCCGGCTTCGCCAGGTTGTCCGCCGTCATTTCGGGGCCGAGCAGCCGGCCAGCCACCGACGTCAGCGTGCCGCCGGCGTGGGAGAAGATGAAGCGGACGTCCGGGTTCTTGGCAGCCGTTTCACTGACGACCAGGCTGGCGATCGTGCGCGTGGTGTCGGTCGGGTATTCCAGCATCTGGTTGGCCACGCGCGGAACCAGCCCCTGGCAGCATGCGGCGTCGGTGGGGTGCGTGTAGACCACGGCCTTCCGCTTGTTCAGCTCCGCCATCACCGGCGCGAAGGACGGATCGCCCAGCCACGCGCTGCCGTAGCTGGTCAGCACGCCCACGCCATCTGCCTTCAACGTGTCGAAGGCGTACTCGATCTCGCGGAGGCTGCCTTCCACGTCGGGCAATGGCAGCACAGCGAAGAGACCGAAGCGGCCCTTGTGATCCGATACCATCCGGGCGGCCGCGTAATCGTTCATCTCGCGCGCCAGCCGGCGCGCCTCCTGCACGTCGCCGAACCACACGCCGGGCGCGGTGATCGACAGCATCGCCGTCTGAACTCCCACGCGGTCCAGCGTCTCCACCGCGCGAGCGGGAGAGAAGTCCTTCCACGCCGCCAGGCCCGGGATGGGTGTCGTGGCGTTCTTGGCGTTCAGCGTGGCGAGGAAGCTGGGCGAGACGAAGTGCTGGTGGATGTCGACGCGACGCGCCGGCGCTTGAGCGGACGAGCGTGCGGCGGCCAACAGGGCACCCGCACCCGCCGCGACCAAGAATTCACGACGGTTCAACCACCAACCTCCACCGACAGTCGGTACCAACCTCCACCGACAGTCCGTACCAACTCCACCGACAGTCCGCCGTTACTGGTTGTCGTCGTCTTGATTGCGGCTGCCACGAGCTGGCGCAGCGGCACGGGGCGGACTGGGCTTGAGCCCCGTCAGGTCCTGGATCACCTTTGCGGTCTCGTTCTGCACGACGCCCGATGTGCCGCCGAAGCCGAAGCCGCCGGCCTGGCCCAGCGCGGTGTCGAGCGGGGTGAAACCGCGCTTGTCCTTGACGTCGAACTGGGCGCCGTTCTTGTGGAGGAACCCGATCACGTCGGTGAAGCCCCACAGCGCCGCGCCGTGAGCGGCGGTGCGGCCCTGCGTGTCGGCGGCGTTGATGTCCACGCCGGCCGCCAGCAGCATCTGGATCGTCTCGATGGCTTCGCGCTGCGTCTTGCTTCGGCCCGTCATGTCTTCTTCCCGCGCGGCCACGTTGGCGGCCATCATGAGGCCGTTGACGCCGTTCCGCGTCGCGGCCTTGGCGTTTGCGCCCTTCTCGAGCAGCAGTTTCACCACCGGCACGTCACCCGCCTTGGCCGCCCGCAGGAGCGGCGTGGTGCCTGCGCCGAGCACGCCGTCGCCACCGCGGTCGAGCTTGGTGCGGTACGGAATCTGTTGAGAGAGCGCCGCATCCACCTCGGCGCCGCGCGCCAGCAGCTTGTTGATGATGTCGAGACTGGACAGCTCGTCGTCGGTCTCACGCGGGGCGGGACGATTCGACGCCGGCATCGTATGGGCGTCCACGGCCGCCCACAGCGCCGTGCGTCCCACCTTGTCCTTCAGATTGACGTCGATGCCGCGATCGATGAGCGCGCCCGCGACGTCGAAGTGGCCGTTCATCAGCGCCAGCACCAGCGCGCTCTGCCTGTCCGGGTCCACGTCGTTGACGTTCGCCTTGCCGTCCACGAGCGCGGGGATGCACGCCACGCAACCCTCGCGGGCGGCCAACAGCAGCGCGGTGAGCCCGCCGGGCGGCAGCCATTTGTCCCGCGGTTCCTGCGTCCGCTGCCGCGCCCACTCCACGACCGTGGACCGTGTGTTCGGGTTCGCGCCGGCCTCGATCAGCATCGAGATCATCGCCGCGTGTCCCTGCCCGGCGGCCCACATCAGCGGCGTCTGTCCGCGCCAGCTTTCGCCCGCCTCGAGCGGCGCCCCGCGGGCGACGAGGACTTTCGCGGCGGCCACGTCGCCGCTGCGCGCGCAGGTGTGCAGCGCCGTTTCACCGAGCGGCCCCGTGGCGGTGGCGGCCACGCCGGCGTCGAGCAGCCGCGTCACGAGCTGCGCGCTGCCGGCCTCGCACGCGAGCTGAATGGCCGTCACGCCGTAGCGGTTCTGCGCCTTGGCGTCGGCGCCCGCAGCCAGCAGGCGGTCCGCCAGTTGGGCGTTGTGGTTGCGCACGGCCCATTGGAGCGGCGTCGTGCCGTCCACGTCCGCCACGTTGGGGTTGACCTTGGCCCGCAGCAGCGCGTTGGCGGCCACCGTCTCGTTGGCCTTCACCGCTCGGACGAGCCGCCGGTCCGGCGCTTGTGCGCTGGCGGCGCTTGCGGTGAAGGCGAGCACAGCGAAGGCAGCGAGGATTCTATGCGGCAAGTTCGGCTCCACTACGAACCACGAACTACGAACCACGAACTAGAGGTCCGCCAGGGCTCCCGTACTGTCGCCAAGCTTTTCCTGGCGGACACCGGCTTTATCGAGGACCGAGACGAGCAGATTCGTCATCGGCGTGTGGTCCGCGTAGCGCAGGTGGCGTCCGCCCTTCATCCGGCCGCTGGCGCCGCCCACCACCAGGTTGGGCAGCGGGAAATGATCGTGGGCGTTGCTGTTGCTCATGTTGCTGCCGTAGAGCAGCACGGTGTTGTCGAGCAGCGTGCGGTCGCCGTCCGGTGTCTTCTGGAGCTTCTCCACGAACTCGGCGAACATGCCGACGTTGAACGTCTGGATGCGGACGTTCTTCTCCATCTTGTCGGCGCGGTTCTGGTGGTGCGAGATGGCGTGGTGGCCGTCGGTCACGCCCACCTGCGTGTAGGTGCGGTTGCTCACCTCGCGCGACACCATGAACGTGATGACCCGCGAGATGTTGGCCTGATAGGCCAGCACCATCAGGTCGTACATCAGCCGCACGTGCTCCTCGAAATCGAATGGCACGCCGGCCGGCCGCGCGGGCAACTGCAGCGCCTCGTCGCCCTGCACCTTCTCGGCGCGCTGGATGCGGCGCTCGATCTCGCGGACGTTGTCGAGATACTGGGTCATCGTCTGCCGGTCGGCGGGCCCGAGCTGCACCTGCAGGCCGGCAGCTTCCTTGGCAATCGCGTCCAGGATGCTGCGGTCCTCCCGGATGCGCGCCACGCGATCCGAGGCGCTCCCGCCCTGGCCGAACATCCGTTCGAACACCTTGCGCGGGTTGATCTCCATGGGCAGCGGCGTGGTCGGCGTGCGCCACGACAGCGTGTTCATGTAGATGCAGCCGTAGTCGCGATCGCACGATCCGATGAGGCCCGAATGATCCTCAGTGGCCAGCTCCATCGAGGGCAGCGACGAGTCCTGCCCGATCGCCTGCGCGGCGACCTGGTCGGCCGTGATGCCAGCGTAGGCGTCCACTCCCTGCGTCGCCTTCGGGCGCACGCCGCTCAGCCACGTGGTCGGGCTCAACGAGTGCACGGCGGTCGTGTCGGCGGCCTGATGGCCGAGGCCGGTCACGACGTTCATCCGATCGCGAAAGGCTTCGAGCGGCTTGAGGATCGGCGTGAACTCGAACCCGCTGCCAACGGCGGCGGGCGTCCACTTGTCCATGACCGCGCCGTGGGGCACGTACACGAAGCCCAGGCGCGCCCGGCCCGCCGCGGCCGTCTGCGCCAGCAGCGTGCGCGCCGGCACCATCGCGTCGAGGAGCGGCAGCGCGAGGCCCACGCCGAGCCCCTGCAGGAACGTGCGCCGGTCGAGGTGTTTTCTTGTGAGAAACATGATCAGGGCTCCGGTCTACGGTCTACGGTCTACAGTCCCGGCCGACGCCAACGTGCCCTCTACTCGTGGGGCTCGCTTCATCTGAAACGCAGCGCTCTTCACGATGCCGACGACGATGGAGGAGAAACGATACTCCTGACGGGCCGCGTCGCGCGCGATCGCGCGAATGGTGGGCATGTCGGCGTATTCCATCCCCCGGCCCAGGCCGTAGGTCATCAGCTTCTCCGTGAACGTGCGCACGAACATCGCGGGCTTCCGGGCCAGCGCCCTGCGGAGCGCCACGGGGCCGTCCACGGCGCTGCCGTCGGCCAGCTGTCCGGTGGGATCGATGCGGCCGCCCTCTTCCTTGGCGCGCCATTCCCCGATGCCGTCGAAGTTCTCCAGCGCGAAGCCCAGGGGATCCATCACCCGATGGCAGCTGGCGCACGCCGCCGAACGACGGTGCACCTCCAGGCGCTCCCGCTGCGACTTGGCCTCCTCGCCGGCCTTGTTCTCGTCGAGAGCGGGCACGTCCGCCGGCGGCGCGGGAGGCGGCGTCCCCAGGATGTTCTCGAGGATCCATTTGCCCCGGAGCACCGGTGACGTCCGGTTCGGGTAGGACGTAACGGTCAGGACGCTGCCATGGCCCAGCAGCCCGCGGCGCGTCTGTCCCGGCAGCGAGACGCGCCGGAAGTGGCTGCCATACACGTTCGGGATCCCGTAGTGGCGCGCCAGCCGCTCGTTGATGAACGAGTAGTCGGCGGTCAGCATCTCCATCACGCTGCGATCCTCGCGGAAGATGCTCTCCACGAAAAGCTCGGTCTCGCGCCGGAAGCCGAGGCGCAGCTCGTTGTCGAAGTTCGGGAAGTCGCCAGGTGTGGGGATGTGGCCGCGCAGGTTCCGCAGCATCAGCCACTGACCGGCGAAGTTCTCCACGAGCGCCCGCGATCGCGGGTCTTTCAGCATCCGCCGGACTTCGCGCTCGAGCACCACGGGATTGCGCAGCTGGCCGCGCGCGGCCGCGCCGAGCAGCCGATCGTCCGGCACCGAGCTCCACAGGAAGAACGAGAGACGCGACGCAAGCTCGAGATCCGACACCGGACCCGTCGCCTGACTGGCGGGCAGCGGCGCTTCGGTCCTGAAGAGGAACTTCGGATTCGCCAGGATCAGGCGCAGGCCGTGCTCGATGCCACGGTCGAAGGAGCCCTTGACCCGGCCCGCGGTGTACTGCTCGAGAATCGGCGCGAGGTCGTCGGCCCCGACAGGCCGGCGATAGGCCCGGCGGGCCATCGCGGTCAGGATGGTGCGGGCGCACGCACTCTCTTCGCTAGCACGTGTGGGCTTGCAGGTGAAGATGCGCTCGCGGCTCGGAGTCGTGCCGGGGCCCGTCGCGTCGAAGGGACCCGTCAGGCTCACCCAGTCGATGAGCGGCAGGCCGTTCATGTCCTGCAGATCGTGGTGGCGCTCGTGCAGCTGGAGCGGCTCGTCCGACTCGGCGCGATTGCGCTGCACGAACGTGACGCCCACGTCGTGCGGCCCGGCCTTGACGGCCACGCGCGTCTTCAACCGGCGATCGATGGCATTGGCCGCCTCGGACATGTTCGTGTCCGACGCCAGGTTGTCTTTCTCCCCACCGACCTCGGCGGTGAACACGCGCTCGCCGTCGAGGCTGATCTCCAGCGTGTGGGCGAATTCGAGCCCCGTCATGTAGCCCACGATGTTCCGGGTCAGGAACACACCGAACTCGTAGGTGCCGTCCTGCGGGAACATGTGGCGCAACAGCAAGCCCCCCCGCGTACCGAGCGGCAGCCCGTCCACCTGCTCCGTCTGCGAGTCGTCGGGCGGGACGCGGAACGCCAGGCGTACCAGCTCGGTGTCGGTGCCGACCGCGAGGCTGCTGATCTTGCGGGCCGCCGCCAGATACTGCTCGAGCAGCGACGGGGACACGCGCAGCACGCCCGCCTGGTTGTCGAAGCCGTTGCTCTCGTCGTCGGCGGGCAGGAGCTCCGCGACGTTGAGCTCGAGGTCCAGCAGATCGCGGACGGCGTTGCCGTACTCCGTCCGATTGAGCCGGTGCACGGCCTTGAAGCCGGGATCCGGGCGCTGCCGCGCGCCGGCGTCGAGCGTCTGCTCGAGCGCAACAGTGAACGCATCGAGCACCGACTCGTCCGGGCGAGGCATGCCCTGGGGCGGCATCATCCCGCCCCTGATCTTCCGCGCCACCTTCTCCCACACTTCCGCGTGGGCGGCGGCGTCGGCGGGCGACATCCCCTCGAGCGAGAGCCCGCCGGTCTTTGCCCTCGCGTTGTGACAGGTGATGCAGTACTTCTGAATCAGCGCCGCATCGGGCGCGGCACTCGGCGCGGCGGCCACGGGTCGCGATGCAGGTGACGGGACCTGCGGCGCAGGTCGACCCGCCGCGGATGCTCCCGGGCCTCCCTGTTCGGCGACGACGTTGCCCGACCAGGCAGCAAAAGCCAGCAGCGCGCCGAACGCACCAATACCGACCGCGCGCGGGTTGAACAGCACGGACATTAATTCCTCGCCCGGAGCGCCGACCGGCGCCAGCGAGGCCACCACTCCGCCTCGCTAGTGCAGTATCCTTTGGCCCGGTCGGGCCGAGGCTGAATCGAACCTCTATTATGACGCGCAAGTGGCTGTGGGTGCTAGGGATACTCACCTTTTCCGCCCCTCTAGCCGGGCAGCACCGCTGGCTGGTTCCCGGTGAGAGCCTTGGCCGCCACGGCGTGGCCACCGAGATCGCGCTGCCGAACCCCGGCAGTGGCCCCACTACGCTCGCGCTGGCCGCCGACGGCACTGTCTGGTTCACCGAAAGCAGCGGCAACCGCATCGGCCGCGTCAACCAGGACGGCACCGGGCTGACGGAGTTTCCCCTGCCAAACCCCAACAGTTCGCCGCGGATCATCGCCTTGGGGTCCGACGGCAACATGTGGTTCTCGGAGCACACCGGCAACCGGATGGGCCGGATCACCCCGCAGGGCGTCATCACCGAGTTCACGATTCCGACGCCCGACAGTTTTCCCCGGGCCATCGCGCTGGGAGCCGACGGCAATATCTGGTTCGGGGAGTTCGGCGCCGGCAAGATTGGCCGCATCACGCCACAGGGCGTGATCACCGAGTTCACGATTCCGACGCCCGACAGCGGCCCGCGCGCCCTGGCGGCCGGGCCCGACGGCAACATCTGGTTCTCCGAGTTCCACGCCAGCAAGATCGGCCGGATCACGCCGCAGGGTGCCATCACCGAGTTTCCGCTGCCGAGGCCCAACTCCGGACCGGGTGACATCACAGCCGGGGACGACGGCAACATGTGGTTCGTGGAGCTGTCGGGGCAGATGGACGGCCGCCGTCCCGATGGGCATCGCATCGGCCGCATCACCATGGATGGCCGCGTCACCGAGTTTCCGATACCGGCGCCGGGCGCCTCGCCGATCAACATTGCCGTGGGCCCGGACCGCCACGTCTGGTTCACCAGGGGCGCCAGTCTGGGGCACGTGACGCCGGACGGCATCGTGACGGAAATCACGCTGCCGGGCGCGAACGCGGGCGTCACCGGCCTGACGGCGGGCAGCGACCGTCAACCGCCCGCACGCCTCTCGAACCGGCTCTGGTTCACGCAGGCCGGCGCGAATCGCATCGCCTACCTCACCTTCCAGTAGGGTCACTACATGCCAACCTTCGTATCCGTGCTCATCTGGGTCGCCGTGGCGGTGGCCGGCGCAGCGGCGTTCGGCGTGATGGCGCTGGCGCGCGGCGAGACGATCAACGCGGCGTGGCTGGTGGTGGCGGCCGTCTGCACCTACTCGGTCGCCTACCGTTTCTACTCGCGGTTCATCGCCCAGACGGTGTTCGGGCTGGACCCGCGGCGCGCCACGCCGGCCGAGCGGCTCAACAACGGCCGCGACTTCGTGCCCACGTCCAAGTGGGTGCTCTTCGGACACCACTTCTCGGCCATCTCCGGCGCGGGCCCGCTGGTCGGGCCCACCCTGGCCGCGCAGTTCGGGTTCCTTCCGGGCACGCTCTGGTTGATCGTGGGCGTCGTGCTCGGCGGCGCCGTGCAGGACTTCGTGATCCTGTGCGCGTCGATGCGGCGCGACGGCAAGTCGCTGGGCCAGATCGCGAAAGAGGAGGTGAACAAGGTGGCGGGCGTGGCCGGTATGGTGGCCATCTTCGCGATCATGATCATCCTGCTCGCGGTGCTGGCCCTGGTGGTCGTGAACGCGCTGCGAGACAGCCCGTGGGGCCTCTTTACGATCTCGTGCACGATTCCGATCGCGCTCCTGATGGGATGGTGGATGCGTATGCTGCGGCCCGGCCACGTCGGCGAAGCCACCGGCATCGGGCTCTTCCTGCTGTTCCTGGCGCTTCTGGGCGGTCAGTGGGTGTCGCAGAGCCCCACGTGGGGCCCGGCGTTCACGTGGTCCGGCACCAACATCGCCTGGGCGGTGATGATCTACGGGTTCGTGGCATCGGTGCTGCCGGTCTGGCTGCTGCTCGCGCCTCGCGATTACCTGTCGGCGTTCATGAAGATCGGGACGATCGTGTTTCTGGGCATCGCGATCATGGTCGTGCTGCCGCCGCTCAAGATGCCGGCCGTCACGCAGTTCATAGACGGCACCGGCCCCGTGTTCGCCGGCAAGCTCTTCCCGTTCGCCTTCATCACGATCGCGTGCGGCGCCGTATCGGGCTTCCACGCGCTGGTCTCGAGCGGCACCTCACCCAAGCTGATTCGCTGCGAGCCCGATGCGCGCCTGGTGGGCTACGGCAGCATGCTCGCGGAGTCGCTCGTCGGCGTGATGGCGATGATCGCGGCCGCGACGCTGGACCCCGGGGTCTACTTCGCGATGAACGTCGGCGCGGGCACGCTGGGCGCCAAACGCGGCGGCGGCTGCGACGACCATCGCGGGCTGGGGCTTCACCGTGTCGCCCGATCAGCTGAACGAGCTGGCGAAGCAGATGGGCGAGTCCACGCTGCTCTCGCGCACGGGCGGCGCGCCGAGCCTGGCAGTCGGCATGGCGTCGATCCTGGGCGGCGTGTTCACGGGGGCCGGCCTCGCCATCTGGTACCACTTCGCCATCATGTTCGAGGCGGTGTTCATCCTGACCACGATCGACGCCGGCACGCGCATCGGGCGGTTCATGCTGCAGGAGCTGCTGGGTCAGGTGTCGCCCTCGTTGGGCCGCACCTCCTGGTATCCCAGCGTCCTGCTGACCTCAGTGCTCGTCGTGGCGGGGTGGGGGTACTTCCTGTATCAAGGGGTGATCGACCCGCTGGGCGGCATCAACTCGCTGTGGCCGCTCTTCGGCATCGCCAACCAGTTGCTGGCGGCCGTTGCCTTCTGCGTGGCCACGACCGTCCTGGTGAAGATGGGCAAGCTGCGCTACACGTGGGTGACCATCCTGCCGCTCGTGTGGCTGGCGGCCGCGACGCTGACAGCCGGGTGGCAGAAGGTGTTCTCGCCCGATCCGAAGCTGGGCTTCCTGTCGCACGCCCAGTCGCTGGCGAACTCGACCGATCCCAACGCGGCGCGGATGATCTTCAACGATCGCCTGGACGCCGCGCTGGCGCTCTTCTTCATGACGGTCGTGTGCGTGGTGATCCTGGCCTCGATGCGCGAGTGGGTGCTGGTGGCCAGCCGGCGCAAGGGTCTCGGCGTCAACGAGGCGCCGTTCGTCGAGTCGCGGCTGGCAGCGGAGGGGTAGAGCAGGCCTCAGGCCACAGGCTCCAGGCCCCAGGAGAGCGGAGGACTCATGGTGAAGGCGACTGCGATCGGTACGCTGCTCCAGACGCTGATGGTGGTCGTGGGCCACTACGCCCCCGCGTTGGCCGAGGCCGGACTCTTTCCGATCGGAGGTACGCTCATCGGGTTCGTGACCGGCTGGCTTGCCGGGGCTGGGGGAACCAGGAGCTCCGCAGGTGCGACGGCGCTGACGGGCGGGTTGGCTGGGGGAGTGGCTGGCGTGCTCGGGAGCCTGGTGTCAACGGCTCTCGGGGACGTGCCCCTGAGCAACATCGCGATCGCCGGCGGCAGCACGTTCGTCACCGGCGCCATCGGCGCCTTCTTACGCGCGCGCCGCGCGTAACTTCCTGGAGCCTGAAGCCCGGAGCCCGGAGCCCGGAGCCGATAACCCCTAGCGCGCGAAGCAGGCTCTTGGCTCTTGGCTCTAGGCTTTGGGCTCTCGGCGCTCCGGAAGCCGGGGTCGCTCCGGCGCTGACCGTATAATGCGAGTTCCGTGCCGGGTGTCCTTTGGCCGAAACGTCAGGCAGTTGAAGCCGACGCTCACTCGGCGCGGCAAGTCTCGCGATCGATCCGCGACGCGAGGATCGAGTAATCTCCCACGCGTTGACCCTCGATCCCGGCACGCGCCTCGGCCCCTACGAAGTGACCGCCCAGATCGGCGCGGGTGGCATGGGCGAGGTGTATCGGGCGACGGACACGAACCTGAAGCGCCAGGTCGCCATCAAGGTGCTGCCGGCGTCGGTGGCCGCCGATGCGGAGCGGATGGCCCGGTTCCAACGCGAGGCGGAAGTGCTCGCCGCGCTCAACCATCCCAACATCGCCCAGATCCACGGCCTGGAGAAGTCGGACGGCACCATCGCGCTCGTGATGGAGCTGGTGGAAGGACCGACCCTTGCCGACCGCATTGCAGAGGGCGCGATTCCCGTTGATGAGGCGATCGCGATCGCGAAGCAGATCGCCCAGGCGCTCGAAGCGGCGCACGAGCGGGGAATCATCCACCGCGATCTCAAGCCCGCCAACGTCAAGGTACGGCCTGACGGCACCGTGAAGGTGCTGGACTTCGGCCTCGCCAAAGCGCTCGGACCCGGCGCAGCGAGCGCGGTCGGCGAGCAGCAACTCGCATGTCGCCCACCATCACCACGCCCGCCATGACGCAGGCGGGGATGATCCTGGGGACCGCGGCGTACATGAGCCCCGAGCAGGCCAAGGGCCAGGCGGTGGACAAGCGCGCCGACGTGTGGGCGTTCGGCTGCGTGCTGTACGAGATGCTGACAGGCCGGCGGGCCTATCAGGGCGAGGATGTCTCGGACACTCTGGCCGCCGTGCTGCGCGGGGAGCCCGATTGGTCGGCAATCCCCCCACAGGTATCCCAGACAGTGCTGGCGTACCTGCGGCGCTGCCTGATGCGCGACCCGGCTCAGCGCGTGCACGACATCGCCGACATGCGCCTGGCGCTCGAAGGCGCGTTCGATGTCCCGGTTGGATCGGCGGCCGCGCCACCTCCGATGGCTGGGCGCAAGGCGCCGTGGGGGCTCGTTGCCGTGGGCGCGCTCGCGCTCGCCGCTGCTGCGGCAGTGCTTGGGGCTAGGAACGCGCGGATCCTCTTTCCGGGCCCGCCACCGTCGATCGTGCGTCTGACCGCGACGCCCCAGGTGGTTGTCCCGACCGGTGGTGAGTCGGATGTCGCCGTGTCCCCCGACGGCGCCCGTATCGCGTACATCACCGTAGAGCAGGACAGTCTGGCACTCTACGTACAGTTCCCTCGGCCAGCTGGACTCAGTCCGGATCGGCAACGCGGGGGCACCGAGGTCTCCTTTCTTTTCCCCCGATGGACAGTCGATCGGGTTCTTCGACGGCGCCCTGCTCAAGCGAGTGTCGTCGAGCGGTGGTCCGGCGGTTACCGTCGCGAGGACGACGGGTGTGCCTCGAGGCGGCAGTTGGGCCGTGGACGACACAATCATCTTCGCCACGAACGACGTCACCGGATTGCTGCGTGTGCCGGCGACAGGGGGAGAGCCCACTGCCCTGACCAAGCCCCAGGCAAACCAGGATCACCACTTCCCGGAGGTGCTTCCCGGTGGTCGAGCAGTGCTCTTCACAATCGTGGCCAGGGCGCAGCCGATTACCACCGCCCAGATCGCGGTTTTCAATCTCGAGTCCCGCGTCCAGAAGGTGCTCGTCCCGGGCGTCAGCCACGGAAGGTACACCGCGTCGGGGCATCTGGTGTTCGGGTTCTCCGGGGCGCTGCGCGCCGTGCTCTTCAATCTCGACACGTTAGAAGTTCGCGGGAACGCTGTGCCGGTAGTCGAGCGGGTAGTGACCAAGGTCTCTGGGGCCGCCAACTTCGCGATGTCCTCGGACGGGTCGTTGGTTTACGCATCCGGGGAGAGCGTCGCCGCCAGCGAGCGTGGCTTGGTGTGGGTGGACCGTCAGGGCCGCGAGGAGGCAATCCCGGCTCCGAAGAGACTCTATGCGTACCCCCGGATATCGCCCGACGGCACGCGCGTCGCCCTCGACATCCGTGACCAGGAAAACGATATCTGGTTGTGGGACATCGCCCGCCAATCGATGACGCGGCTGACCTTCAATCAAGGACTCAATAGGGGGCCCGAATGGACGCCCGACGGGAAGAGGCTCGTGTTCTCCGCCGAGCGAGACGGACCGGAGTCCCTTTTCTGGCAGGCAGCCGACGGGTCGGGCGCGCCCGAGCGGTTGACTAAGGGGCAGGTGGGCAGGCCGCAGGTCCCTTACTCCGTGACGCCGGACGGCGCGCGCATTCTGTTCGGCGAGCCCGGCCAGCCGCCGTACGATCTGTACCAGCTGGAGCTCGGTGCGGAACGGAAGGCGACGCCCCTCCTCAATGCGGCGCACGACGAGCACAACGCGGAAGTGTCTCCGGACGGACGGTGGATGGCGTATCAGTCCAACGAGTCCGGGGCCGACGAGGTCTACGTGCGCCCGTTCCCGAACGTGGGCGACGGTCGTTCGCAGATTTCGACGGGCGGTGGCACGCGCCCGGCCTGGGCGCGAAGCGGTCGAGAGATTTTCTATCTGAAGGCGGACGGCACGCTGATCGGTGTGCCGGTTGAGATTGGTGGTGGAAGCCTGGCGGCTGGTGTTCCCAAGTCGCTCTTTCGAGGCCCCTACTTCACGGTTCTGAACGGCCGAACCTACGACGTTGCGCCGGACGGCCGCCGCTTCCTGATGATCAAACAGGATGCCCCTCGGGCTGAACGGCGGCCCACTCAGCTTGTGGTCGTCCAGAACTTCTTCGAGGAGCTGAAGCGCCTGGCCCCTGTGCCGTGAACTCAGGAGCCGGGAGCCGGGAGCCGGAGCCTGATAACCCCTAGCTCGCCACGTCCATGCGTGGCCGGTGCGGGAACACTTTCGGATCGCGCTGCTGCTGCTCGCGAATGAACTCGAGCGTGCTGTGCAGCGACGCGATGATCGACTCGACCGTGCACTCGGCTTCGCGGCGCCGCAGTTTCAGGCCGTCCATTTCCCGCTGGGCATCTTCCAGCCTGTTGTCCGCCGCGGCCATCAGCAGCTCCGCGCGGCCCTTGGCCTCGCGCACGATCCGCTCCGCCTCCGCCTGCGCGCCGATCCGCATGTCATCGGAGACCTTCTGCGCGTGGACCAGCGTCTGCTGCAGCGTGGACTCGAGCTCCTTGTGCTGGCGGATCATGCCTTCCAGTCGTCCGATCTCCTGCCGCAGCCGCTCGTTCTCGCGGAGCGCCTGCTCGAAGTGTTCCGAGGTCTCGAGGAGGAACGTCCGGACCGCGTCCTGCGCGTAGCCGCGCCAGGCGGTGGGAAACGACGACTGGCGGACGTCGAGTGGGGTGATGAACTGCACCGAGCCGGGCGCGTCAGTGGCAGCCTGATCGATTTTCGTCATCTCGGTTTCCTCAGCGCGCTCCGAATATCGCTGTTCCAACGCGCACGATGGTGGCGCCCTCCTCGACGGCCACCTCGAAATCTCCGCTCATGCCCATCGACAGCTCGCGGAGCATGTGCGCCGGCACACCCGACGCCGCCCACGCGTCGCGGGCTTCGCGGAGGCGCATGAACCAGGGCCGCGCGTCTTCCGGCTCGTCGGGCACCGGCGGCAGCGTCATCAGCCCCACGATTCGGGCGGCCCGGCAGGAGACACCCGCCTCGAAGAGCGGCAACGCCGCCTCGGGCGGCACGCCGAACTTGGTGGCCTCCTTCGCCAGGTCCACCTGGATCAGAAGGTCGAGGGTGCGTCCGGCTTCCACGGCCGCCGCATCCAGCTTCTGTAACAGCTCGACGCCATCGACCGATTGCACGACGGCGAATGCCTGTCCAGCCTTGCGGGCTTTGTTGGCCTGCAAGTGGCCGAGCAGATGCCACCTGATGGGTAGGTCGGCGGTTTCGCCGATCTTCTGTAGGGCTTCCTGGACGCGGTTCTCGCCGAAATTGCGCTGTCCGGCGGCGTACGCTTCGCGAACGGCTGAGGCAGGAAAGGTCTTGGAGACGGCGACGAGCTGGACCGAGGAGGGATCGCGCCCGGCTCCAACCGCCGCCCGTTCAAGACGTTGGCGGACCTGCTGGAGCCGGTCGGCGATCGATGACACGCCCCTCGCTGCTTACTTTTTCACCATCGCTTGCAGGGCCGGCAGCGAGGCCTTTACCTCGGCGGCTTTGGCGCCGTTCGGATCGACCTTCAGGTAGGCCTCGAGCGCCGTCACCGCGTCGGCGAACTGTCCCAGGTTCAGCGCCGTCATGCCCAGCTGGTACTGCGCCATGCCCATGTTCGGGTCGGCCTTCACGGCGGTTTCGAACTGCGTCTTCGCTTCCGCGAACTTGCCCGCGTTGAAGAGGATCACGCCCTGGTTGTAACTGGCCTCGGCTCCACCGCCACCACCGGCGGTCGAGTATTTCGAGGCATTGGCGCTGGCTTCGGCGGCCAGGTCGAACTTCTTCTGCGCGTTGTAGAGATTGGCCAGACCGGTATACGCGTCGGCAGAGTCGGGCTTGATCTCGATTGCCTTCTTGAACGCCGCCTCCGCCTCTGCGGGCTTCGAGAGACGGGTGTGCGCCACGCCGATGTTGTAGTAGCACTCGGCGCAGTTGGGCACCTTGGCGATCACCTCGTTGAACTTGGTGATCGCCTCCGCGTGGTTGCCCGCCTTCATGGCCTCCAGCGCGGCGCCGGCGGCGGCCTGCGTGGCGACCGCGGCTTCCTTGTCGGCGGCCGACAAGCCGCTGGCTGGCGAGAGGGCGAAGTTCAGCGCGTTGTTCGGACCCTGGCGAACCGTGCTCGGAAGCGTCTGCGACCCGACGCCTTCTTTGGACGCAGTGACCTTGTAGGCGCCCGACTGCAGACCTACCTGCAGGAAGTCGCCGTTCTTGTCGGTCTTGGTCTGCGTCTGCCGGTTGACGCCCTCGGCCGCGAACGTGACGGTTGCGCCTTCAATGGGCTTGCCCTGCGCGTCGGTCACCTTGCCTCTGACCACGCTCTGGGCGAACGCAGACGAGGAGAGGAAAAGCAGCGCGGCCAACGCCAGCGCGCCCCGGTACAAATGGGTCCGCATCGATTTTCTTGCCTCCAGAAGTAGCTTAACCGAAGAAACGAGCCACTGCATCGAGATCCTGGGTGACAGGAGCCGGCGGAAATGCGGCCAAAAACCGCCGTCCGTAGCCCGTTGTCCGAACCCGCGGGTCGAGCACCGCCAGCACCCCGCGATCCTGCCGGTGCCGAATCAGCCGGCCCAGGCCCTGCTGTAGAGCCAGGATCGCCAGCGGCACCTGGTACTCGGCGAACGCGTCGCCGCCACGCGCGTTGATGGCGTCTATGCGGGCCGCGATCACGGGATCGCTGGGCACCGCGAACGGCAGCTTGTCGATCACCACGCAGCTGAGCGCCTCGCCCACCACGTCCACGCCCTGCCAGAAGCTGGATGTGGCCAGGAGCACCGCGTGGGGCGTGACCCGAAACCGTTCGATGAGCGTGGACCGGGGCGCCTGTCCCTGCACGAGCACGGGAAACTCCAGGGCATCCTCGATGGCCGGCTGCACGGCACGCAGCATCGCGTAACTGGTGAAGAGCACGAAGGCACGGCCCTTCGACCGTCTCACGATCTCGATGGCCTCGCGCGCCACGGCCTGGCTGAAGTCCGGCGACTTCGGCGCGGGCATCCGCCGCGGCAGATAAATCAGCGCCTGCCGCCCGTAGTCGAACTCCGACGGCACTCGCAGTTCGTCGGACGCACGGACGCCGAGCCGTCCCTTCACGTAGTCGAAGCGCCCGTCCACGGCCAGCGTGGCCGAGGTCAGCACCACCGTCCGGAAGCGGTCGAACACGGCCTCGCGCACCAGGCGCGACACGTCCACCGGCGACGCACGCAGAAACAGTCCGCGGCCGCGCGTTTCGAACGCGTACACCAAATCGGGATCGTCGCCGCGCACCACCACGCGCAGGTCCTTGTGCAGCTCGCCCGCCCGCCGTCCGAGCGTCTCGGCCTGCGCCGAGAGATCGGGGTCGGGCGTCTGCGCGGCCTGCTGCGCCAAGGCCAGCGCGGCCTCCACGCCTTCGAGCGCCCCGGCGAGGGCGAGCCCAGATTCGAGCGCACCTTCCATCGATGCCGCGGTGTAGCGGATCCGTGTCTCCGCCGTCTGGCCGTTCAACGAGCGGGCCACGCCGATCTCGTCGAAAAACCGCTTCGAGTGCTCGGTCACCCGCGCCAGCGCCCGCGCGATGTCCTCGATCTGCCGCAGCGACCACTGGCCGTCGTCGTTGCGGCGCCTGGCGGCGTGCGCGTTCGACAGCACCCGTTCGCCGTCGCGCACCAGCTCGTCCACCCGATAGTTGCTGAAGGTGACACCGAAATAGTTCGTCGCCACGTCCTCGAGCTGGTGCGCTTCGTCCACGACCAGTGTGGGGCAGCTCGGGATCACCTCGCCGAAGGAGCCGTGCCGCACCGCCGCATCCGCGCACAGCAGGTGATGGTTCACGATCACCACGTCGGACTCGGCCGCCCGCTGCCGCATCTGCGTGACGAAACAGTCGTTGTAGCGCGGGCATTCCGCGCCCAGGCAGGTCTCGGCATCGGCCGAGATCTGGCCCCACAACGGCAGATCCTCAGGCAGATCGCTCAGTTCCGCGCGATCCCCGGTAGCGGTCGTGGCGGCCCACTCGGAGATCACCGGCAGGAACACCGCGCGCTCGGCGTCGTCGCGGCCGCCGCGATCGAACAACGCCGGGGCGTCCTGGGCTTCGGCCACGAGCTGCAGCCGGTGCAGGCACAGGTAGTTCGAGCGGCCTTTCATCAGCGTGGCGGTGAAGCTGACGCCCATCGCCGAGGCGATTGCGGGAAGGTCCTTGAAATAGATCTGCTCCTGCAGGTTCTTCGTGCCTGTGGAAACGAGCGCGCGCTGACCGCTGAGGATCGTGGGAATCAGATAGGCGAGGGTCTTCCCGGTTCCGGTTCCCGCCTCGGCCAGGATTGTGCCGCCGGTCTCCAGCATATCGGCGACCGCCTGCGCCATCAGACGCTGGCCCTCGCGGGGTTCGAAGCCGGGCAAGGTCGGCGCCAGCGCACCCTCGGGCGAAAAGATGGCCGCCACCGCGGAGCGCAGGCCGACCGCTATCGTCACCTGCGTTCAGCCTCCGTTTGCATACAGAGGAAAGCGCTTGCACAGCGCCTCGACTTCCGCCTTCACCACGGCCGCCACGTGATCGTCGTCGGGCGCGGCCAGCACGCGGGCGATGAGATCCCCGATTGCGTCCATCTCCGCGGTGCCCATGCCTCGGGTGGTGGTGGCGGGCGTGCCCACGCGGATGCCGCTCGCCACCATCGGCGGATTCTTGTCGAACGGGATGGCGTTCTTGTTGACGGTGATGCCCGCCTTGCCGAGCGCGACCTCGGCCGCCTTGCCCGTGACCCCTTTCGAGAACGTGTCCACGAGCATCAGGTGGTTGTCGGTGCCGCCGCTGACCAGGCGGAATCCATGGCTCATGAGTGACGCCGCCAGGCGCGACGCGTTCGCGAGGATTCGCTTCTGGTATTCGGCGAACGAGGGCTCCATCGCCTGCTTGAAGCAGACGGCCTTGGCGGCCACGACGTGCATCAGCGGCCCGCCCTGCACGCCTGGGAACACCGCGCGATCCAGGTCCTTCGCGTGCGCCTCGCGGCAGAGAATCAGTCCGGCGCGCGGCCCGCGCAGCGTTTTGTGGGTGGTGGAGGTCACGAAGTCCGCATAGGGCACGGGACTGGGGTGGAGCCCGGTGGCCACGAGTCCCGCGATGTGGGCCATATCCACCATCACGATGGAGCCCACGGCCCGTGCGACCGTGTGGATGCGGGCGAAGTCGATGATCCGCGGGTAGGCGCTGGCGCCAACGACGATCATCTTGGGCTTGTGCGCGTGCGCCAGCCGCTCGAGCTCCTCGTAGTCGATGCGCTCGTCATCGGGGCGCACGCCGTAGGGCACGATCGTGTAGAGCTGGCCGGAGTAGTTCAGCGGGTGGCCGTGCGTCAGATGTCCGCCGTGAGCCAGGTTCATGCCCAGCACGGTGTCGCCGGGCTTCACGGCGGCGAAATACACGGCCAGGTTGGCCTGGGCGCCCGAGTGCGGCTGGACGTTCGCGTGGTCGGCGCCGAAAAGGGCCTTGGCGCGGGCGATGGCCAGCGACTCGGCGACGTCCACGAACTCGCAGCCGCCGTAGTAGCGCCTGCCCGGATAGCCCTCCGCGTACTTGTTGGTCAGGACCGAGCCCTGGGCTTCCAGGATGGCGCGGCTGACGAAATTCTCCGACGCGATGAGCTCCAGCCCGTCGGCCTGACGCGCTTCCTCGTTGGCGATCGCCTCCGCGATCTCGGGATCGACCGCAGCCAGCGGGCGCAGGAGGGACGGAGGTACGGCAAGGGTCATAGCCGTTGATTGTACGGCTACAGTCTACGGTCTACGGTCCACGGTCCTGGAGTTGCGGAACTGGAGTTCCGCTGGGTTCGGCTACAAGTCCGCACTGCTGGACGGTAGACCGTAGACCGTAGACCGTAGCCCGACTCTTCTCTCTCTGAACGTCTTTCATGTCGCGCGCCGCGCGCGCCACCAGCGCGGCGAGCGCCAGCACCGCTGCCACCAGCACGGACCACAGCACGATCCGCCGAATCGGGGGAGCGGGGGCGAGCACAGAGGTGCCGGCGAGGTCTCGAATCTCTGCGAGCGTCGCCGGCTCGGGCCTCGCCAGCGCGTCAGGCGTCCCGAGACCGGCGAGCAGCGCGCCTATCGGCGCCGCCGCGTTGTCGGCCCGCACGCTGCCGAAGGCCAGCGTGAACGGCGGCTCGCCCTTGGGTACGAACAGAAGTTCGTGCGCGTGCCAGCCGAGTCGCAGCCTGGGTGCGCGCCCCGCCCAACCTCCCGGGCGCGTCACTTCGACCTGCCAGAATCGGTCGGTCGTCAGCCGCACGGTCGCCGGCGGGTTGCGGACGCGCGTGCCGTCGCGCATGGCCGAGAAGAACGCGCCGTCGTAGACCTGCCGCCACCCGGCGTCCGGATCGGGCCGCGAGCGCACGACCACGGAAGCCACGTCGGTGTCGTCGGCGAACTCGATGTCCACGTACTCGATCGGCAGCCGGCCGCCCGCGTCGGTACTCCGCCAGGCCATCGCGCACCTGGCCGGCGCGCGTCGTCCATGTGACCTCGGGTGCCGGCGTCGCGCTCCGCGGTCGCAGGCGGGTGGAGGTCAGGCCAATGGCCGCCAGCTCGCCGGGCCATGAGATCCGCAGGTAACGAGCCGCACCAGACAGATCGATGTCGGACTGCGTCAGTTGGCGATCCCCGTGCTGCAATCGGGCGATCGCCACCCCCGATGCCACCCGGCGCCAGAGCGTCAGGTCGTCCGACGTATCCACGCTGACGCGCGCCAGGAACGTGGTGCCCTCCGGCGCTTCCCACTCGAGCGACAGCCGATCGACGGGCACCTTCACGCTGGTGGCGTCCAGCAGATAGCCCACGATCTCATCGCGCGCCGGTGTGCCCCCGCGCACTTCCACGATCGCGCCGCTGGCGCCGACCGAGACCTGGGTCAGCAGGCTTTCCTCCGGCGCCTCGCGCCGCAGCGGAAAGAAGGGCACGCCGATGAAGGTTGCCACGGCGGCTTCGGGGGCGGGCGCATGTCGCAGCGCGTGTGGCACGGCGTCGCCGGTTCGGTTGAAGACCCGGATGTCGGCCAGGTCGGGCCGCGCCACCGTGGTGTAGACCGCCTCGGGCAGCAGCAGCCGCACCACCGGCCCGCGGCCCGACAGCTGAATCTGCGCGCCTCGGGCGAACTCGGCCATCGCCGGCTGGGCGCTCGCGGGGGAGCCGCCACCGACCAGGCCACTCAGCGCGGCGAGTGCGAGGAGGGCGGTACGAGTCTGTCTCATGCCGCAGGCTCCTTCGGAGGCACTGGGGAGAAGTATCCGATCGCCAGAATCAGCAGGCCAGTGACCAGGAACGACACGATGCGATACAGGCCGTCCACGTCGCTCAGGTCCACCAGGAACAGCTTGCCGACCAGCAGGCCCAGCAGCACCGCCCCCGCCAGCCAGGACTGACGGTTCGCGCGAGTCGTCGCCAGCGTCATCACGCTCAACGCGGTCACGCCCCACAACATCGAGATGCCGGACTGGAATGCCGCTGAGTCGGTCAGGCTATCGAAGTCGAAGGGTACGCCCGCGTAGAAATGCACGATGCGCCCCACCACGGCGTTGGCGGCCGCGAACCCGGCAATCAACAGTCCCAAGCGCCAGCTGTCGTGCATCGCCGCGAATCCCGCGTCGCTTTTCGCAGCCCGCCCGGCCCAGAGATATGCCGCGATCAGGCTTGCGGCCTGCGCGATCTCGAGCGGATTCACGAGCGGCAGATAGGAAAGGGGCGCGGGATCGCCGTCCTGTGTCATCGCCCACACCGTCCACACGAGTGCGCCGCCGAGCGGGGCCGCCGGAACCACGTTCGCGTAAAACTCGGGATGCGCCCGCACAGGCCACGGTAGCCGCCCTTCGCCTGGCTCGCGTGCCATCGCGGCGAAGGGGGGTGCCAAAATCGCGAGTGCCAGCCCGATGATCGCCGGCACGAGCGCCCACGTTACCAGACTCCAGGTCGGTGATTCGGGCACCGCCAGCCCGGCGCCCGACGCGGCGGTCCACGTCAACAGGAAGATGAGCAGCCATGTCGTGCACGCGTGCCAGCCGCGGGCGACACGCGGCCACAGGAGCGGGTCGAGCAGCCACAGCAGCAGGAAGCTGCCCGCCATCGCCGCGGGCCACGCCGCGGCCCCACCATTGCTCCAGGGACCCGGCTGCCCGTCGAACAGGTAGCTGCCGAGTGCAAGGACGGCGAGGATTGGTAGAAGCGGCAGGCAGAAGCAGGCGAGGGCGGGCCAGGTCCGCCATCTGGCAAAGGCCGCCAGCACGACGCCGGTCGCGGCGAACGCCGCCGACAAGGCGGGCACCATCCGGGCGCCGGTCGTCGCCGCATCCACTTCTGTCAGGACCGCGGCGCCCCACCACAGCAGTCCCCAGCCGAGGGTGATCCACTCGAGCGGCGCTTCCTCGCGGCGCCGGCGATCCGCGAAGCGGAAGTACTGATAGGCCGCGACCACGCTGGCGATTGCGATCGCCGCGCTGCCCAGGAACCGGCTGTTCAAGACCGGCAAGCCGCCCGCCGGTGGCGCCGCCAGATAGCCGAACGCGATGCCGGCGCCGAACAGCAACATCGCGCCCACTGTTCGCGCCAGCAATCGTTCCTGCCTGAACCCCACCCAGACGAGCGCCGCACCTTCGAGCGCCCAGCCGGCGGCCACCACGTAGCCGTCGAAGGCCAGCGGGATCGCCAACGTCAGGAAGACGACGCTGAGCGCCAGGAACGCTTCCGCCAGCGCGCGCAGTTCGGGCGTGCGCTTCCACAACACGCGCGCCAGAAGGAGGTACACCGCGCTCACGGCCACCGCGGAATAGGCGCGGCCCAGCGGGATGTCGCCCACCAGCCGGCTCTGCATCGCGAACGCAACCGCCGGCATGCCAAAGGTCAGCGAGCCGTCGATGTACCCGCGCAGATTGGGCGGCTGCCGCAGCGCGAAGAGCACCACCACGGCGAGGTAGAGCAGGAAGAACGCGATCAGGAACGGCTCGGTGGTGGAAAACAGTGCCGGCTCGTAGTACTGGCTGCCCCAGAACAGCCCCACGCCGAACGTGAACACGAACCCGAGCCAGTTCAGCACGCGCCAGGCGCGGAACCACGCCAGCCCCACCACGCCGGCGTTGAGAATCAGATAGTAGGAGAAGAGCGACACGTGGCTGCCGCTGCCGGACGACGCCAGGATCGGGGCCAGAAAGCCGCCCGTCGTGCCCAGCGCCGCCAGCGCGGGCGACGACTGCAGCACCGCGAGCGCGCCGCTCAGCACCACCACCGCGAGCATCAGCGCCAGCGCCGGCAGCGCATCGATCAGCGTGTACAGGCGATACGCTGCAAAGATGGTGAGGTACAGGATGCCCACCGCGCCGCCCTGCACTGCCTTCGCATAATCGGCATGCGACTGCCGCAGCCACCACCCGGCGCCGAGCATCGCCATGGCGGCGGCCGCCGTTCCCATCAGCCTGAACTCGATCGGCAGCAGGCCGCGCTCGGCCGCGAACCGCAGCAGGAAGGCGACGCCGAAAAACAGGATGACGACGCCGACCTTCGCGACCAGGTTGCCCGTGGTGAAAAACTCGACGATGGTGGCGAAGAAGTCGGGTACCCCGGAACCGGGGTCTGCCGGCACCGAGTCAGGGACAAACACACGGGACGGGGCGTCCGACGCGACCGGCACGGGTCTCGGCAGGGGCGGTGGTGCCACCGGCGTCTGCTGGACGGGAACGGGCGTGGGACCTACCGGCGCCGGCCTGGGCGGGGGAGGAGTGCTCGCCGGCTCGGGTTTCGCCACCGGCTCGGCGGGCGGAGCCTTCACCCAGGGCCTGGCCGCCAGCTCCTCGAGCCGGCTCTCCAGGTCGCCGATGCGTGAGTTCTGGGCCCGGAAAAGCACCCAGCCCGCCCCGATGGCAAAGCCGGCCACCGCGCCGTCCAGGTCCACGGCCGCCCCCACGACTGCGCCGACCAGGCCGAGAAAAAGCGCGGACTTGAACGGCATCGGCTGGGACCTCCGCGATGGCTCGCGAGATTACCTTGTTGCTAATTCAGAGATGTCGGTGCGTCCGTCGTCGTGTCGGCTCGGGGCGAAGAGCGCATTAGGCACGGACATCCGTGGATTTACCAGTCCGACATCCGGGGCGCCGACGCGGCCCCTGGCGCCATCGTGCGTGTCGTGGGTCCGGGCAAGCGGACCTTGGGGTCGGCGCTTTTCAGCGACCGTTCGCAGATCACGCTGCGGATGCTGACCGTGGGCGAGGCTCTCGCCGACGTGGCGCTGCTGAAGGCGCGCATCGCGCGCGCGGTCGATTACCGGCTCCAGCTGTCGCTCGACGCCACGGCCTACAGGATCGTGCATGGCGAAGCCGACCTGCTGCCGTCGCTGGTGGTCGATCGCTACGGGGACTATCTCGTCGTGCAGGCGCTGTCGCAGGGCATGGACGCGCTGGTGCCGGAGGTGACGGCAGCGCTGCAGGAGACGCTGGCGCCAGCCGGCATCCTCGCTCGCCATGATCCCAAGGTACGGCTGCTCGAAGGGTTGGATCAGCACGTGAAAGAGCTGGCCGGATCGGTGCCACGCAGCATCGCCGTGCGCGAAGGGGCGGTCGAGTACGACGTGGACGTGTGGTCGGGACAGAAAACGGGACTCTTCCTCGACCAGCGCGAGAACCGCGAGGCGGCCGCGCGCTACGCCCGCGGACGGCTGCTGGACTGCTTCAGCTACCACGGCGGTTTCGCGCTGCGGCTGGCGCCGCAGTGCGCCTCGGCCGAGGCCGTGGACATCTCGTCGGATGCCGTGGCGCGGATTCGCGCCAACGCCGCGCGCAACGGCGTCACGACGCTGGACGTGCGCGAGGCCAACGTGTTCGACGAGCTGCGGCGGCTGGAACGGGCCGGCGAACGCTACGACACGATCGTGCTGGACCCGCCGGCGTTCGCGAAGAACAAGGCGTCGGTGCCGGGCGCCGTCTCCGGCTACAAGGAGATCAACCTGCGCGCGATGCACCTGCTGAACCCGGGCGGTCACCTGGTCACGTGCAGCTGTTCCTACAACATCGACGAGGCGATGTTCGGGGACATCCTCCACGCGGCGTCGGCCGACAGCCGGACGCCGGTGACCGTCGTGGAGAAGCGACAGCAGGGCCGCGATCACCCGGTGCTGATGGGTGTGCCGGAGACCTACTACCTGAAGTGTTTCATCCTGCGGCGCGTGGAGTAGGGGCTTGTAACGACGTCACGCCTTTTTCCACGGCGCCACCGGCACGATGCCGCTGCGGCGGAACGCCGCCGCCCTGGTCGTCGCCGGTTCGATCACGAGCGTCCCTACAATGGCCGCCGTGGCTACTCCCACGAGGAGCATCGCGAACTCGGGATGGGCGCCGCCGATCGCGATCGCCGCCAAGAGCAGGCCGGCCGAAAAACCTGCATCGCTCAGGCGTATCCACCCGTGAGTATGGGCGTGCTGCTCGGCCAGATCGTCGATGTAGAAGCGCGCCATGAACAGGAGGTGCATCCGCAGGCTGACGGCGGCGGCCGTGCACGCCAGCGTCCACAGCAAGAAGATCATGTTCCACGGCTCGGACAGCCAGACCCGCGCCCGCCATACGGGATAGAGCATCAGGACATAGGTCGTGGCCACGGTGGCCTGGTGGAATTTCCACCATCCAAGCGGCGTCCAGCGGCCTCCGCTGGTTGAAAGCGAGGCCTCCGCGGCGCCTGTGTCGGCCGGCGTGCGCCGGCCGGGCGGCGCCTCCGCGCTCAGGCGGTCGAGATCGTCGGCCAGGGTCTGCGTGCTGCCGTAGCGATCGAGCGGGTCCTTCCGCAGGCACATGGCCACGATGCGATCGAGTTCAAGCGGACTCCCGGCGCGCGCCAGCGAGAGCGCCGGCGCCTCGGTCTCGACAATCCGCATCAACGTCGCGGTGACGGTGCGGGCGACGAACGGATTGGTCCCCGTCGCCATCTCGTACAGGAGCAGGCCCAGGGCGAACAGGTCGGTCCTGAAATCCACCGGCTGGCCGAGCGCCTGTTCCGGCGCCATGTAGGCTGGCGTTCCCAGGATGACGCCGGTGTGGGTGAGCGTGGTGAGCGTTTGTCCCTGCACGCGGGCCAGACCGAAATCCAGCACTTTCACCACGCCGGCGGGCGTCCGGATGATGTTCTCCGGTTTCAGATCCCGGTGCACCACGCCGGCCGCGTGCGCGACCGCGAGCGTCCTGGCAATCTGCGACCCGATGTCGAGCACCTGGTGCATCGGCAGCGGGCCGGATCCCAGGAGCTTGCGCAGCGACTGTCCCGCCACGTACTCGCACACCAGGTACAGCTCTTCGTCGATTTCCTCCAGCGCAAAGACAGTGGCGATCCCCGGGTGCGACAGACCGGCCGCCGCACGGGCCTCGCGTCGCAGCCGCTCACGTCCGCTCTGCTCGCGTCCAAGCTCCGGGGACAGCGCCTTGAGGGCCACCTGCCGCAGCAGCCGTGTGTCGTCCGCGAGGTAGACGACCCCCATGCCGCCGCGACCCAGTTCTTCGCGAATCACGTAGGGGCCGATGACCTTGCCGCCCGGATCTACCGGCGTCTTCGCCGCGTGGCGGACCCCGTGCCGAACCCCCGGGTGGTCGGCACGGGCGACGTCTTCGGTCGGCTGGCCGCCGGCGATGTGCGCCTCGAGCAGCGCCGCCACGTCGGCGCGCAGCGCCGGCTGACCGGCGCAGGCCTGGTCGATGAAATCGTACCGCTCCTGGGGATCGCGGCGTAGCGCGTCGGCGAATATCGCCCGTGCGTCGTGTCGCCACGCACAGATGCTACTTCGCCCCAGCGCCTACGCTAGGAGGCCGGTTGCGTGACGACTTTTCTCACTACAGCAACCACGTCGGCACGAGCGCCGACAAGCCCTTCAAGTCCACGTTGTGGCGCAGCGACCGGCTGATGCTGGGGCTGAACTGCCTGGCCCCAGGCCAGGAGCAGAAGCTCCACGACCACGCCGGCCAGGACAAGTTCTATTTCATTGTCGAGGGAACGGGCGACTTCGTGGTCGGCGACGAGCGCCGCGCCGCGTGCCGCAGGAGGCGTAGTCTGGGCGCCAGCGGGCGTCCCGCACGGCGTCACCAACCGCGGCACGGAGCGGCTCGTGCTCCTTGTCGGCATCGCCCCGTTCAGCCACTGACTGATACAGGGTCGGGTCCTCATGTCTGCCGAACGCCGGGACATTTGCTTAGCGCTAAGCTAGAATCTTTTTCATGAGATCCCAGGACATCGCGAAGCTGCTCGGGAGCCGCGGAGGCCGGGCTCGCGCAGCCCGTCTCTCGACCGAGGAGAGAAGACGCATCGCGGCGCAGGGAGGAAAGGCCCGGGGAGAGGCTTTGAAGCTCGCTGGTCGTATCGCGGCGACGCTGCGCTACGCTTCGGCCGTCGAGACCCTGCGCCGGCGGGCCGCCTGTGGCCCGGCTGGCGGCCTTCAGCTGGTCGTTTGCCCCGCATTGGCGCGGACCCGAAATGACAGATCCCCAAGACCTGATCGAAGAGGTCGGCGGCATCGTCACAGCGTTGGCCGGCCTTGGCCTGCGACCGGTCCTCGTCGGGGGCATGGCACTCGTCGTTCTTGGCTCCAGGCGCGTCACTCGGGACTTCGATTTCGTCATCGCCCGGCCCCAGGAGCGCCTGCTGATGCTGCTCGACGTCTTCTACGATCGCGGCCTCGAGTTGGCGGCGAGGGTCAATGAAGAAGGCGACGTCACTGCAACCATCGACAACCGCCGCGTGGCTCACGCCCGCTTGAAGATCGACGAGCCATCGAGCGCGTTCTTCCAGCACCCGACGACCGGACTGCGTGTCGATCTCCTGTTCGACTTTCCTGTTCCTGCGTCAGAACTTGCCGCGCGAGCGAAACGAACCAAGATCCGTTCGCACGTATTTCAGGTGGCGTCTGCTGAAGATCTTCTGCAGCTCAAGAGCGCTGCCGCCAAGAGTCGCTCGATGCCGGGCGACTCGGAAGACATCGCATATCTGACGCGCAGGCTTCGGACGAAGCCGTCGAAGTCTACGGCTCGAGCGCCGGCGGCACGCGCCGCTTCGTCGCCTGCTCGAACGCGTAGGCGAGCTCGATGAGGCGCGGCTCGCTGCACGCCGTTCCAGTGAAGGTGACCCCGAACGGCGTCGGCTTCGGCGCGAAGCCGGCGGGGAAGCCCGCCTCGGGCACGGGCACCAGCCCGAACGGCACGATGATCGAGGGATAGCCGGGCCGCGCCGCCAGGGCCGCGCCCAGCGGCCCGGGGAAGAGCAGCGCGTCGAGGGTGTGCTGCTTCATCGCGGCGTCGATCCCGTTGGGACCCGTCAAGCGCACGTCCTTGGCGCGATCCGCCTCGTAGCGCGCCTTGTCGGCGATCAAGTCCATCTCATCGGAGTTGTCGAGCTGCGCCTGGCCGTACTTGAGCGTGCCTTTCGATTCGCCTGCACGATTCCACGCGCGCAGGTCCGTCAGCGTCTTGACCGGTGCGCGCGTGCCGAGCGACCGCAGCCACGCGTTGAAGTCGCGCTTCATGCCGTACTTGAAGACCACGGAGCAGTCCTCGTCACGTCCCTTGGCGTCGCCTGGACCGCTGCAGATGCCCCAGGACAGCAGGTTCTCGGCGGGGTCCGCCGTCACAACCGAAGGAATGTCGGCCGGGTCCACGACGACGGCGCCCTCCCGCCGCAAGGCTTCCACCGCATCGGTCATGACCGCGCGCTGCCGATCGTTCAAGCCGCCAGAGCTGCCACGAGCCCCGGGGGCCTGCGCGGCGTCGTAGAAGAAGGCACGCGGGATGCCGATGCGCGCGCCCTTCAGCGCGTCGCGTCGCAGGAACGGCGTGTAGTCGTTGCGCGGCGGCGGCTGGCAGGCGCGCGTCGCGGGGTCGTTGGGGTCGGGCGCCGCCCCTTCCAGCACGCCGAGCAGCAGTGCCGCGTCGGCAACGGACCTCGCCATCGGCCCCGGCGTGTCCTGGTCGGCGGCGATAGGGATGACGCCGTACCGGCTCACGCGGCCCACCGTGGGCTTGATGCCGACGAGCATCGTCTGGCTGGCCGGATTCAGGATTGACCCCGACGTCTCGGTGCCGACGTTGCCCGCCCAGAAGCTGGCTGCGGTGCCGATGCCCGAGCTCGACCCGCCGGTCGCCAGCACGGGCCTGCCGTCGGCAAGCCCCGCGCGCGGGTCGGGCCGCGGATCGTAGGGGTTGAAGCCGAAGCCCGCCAGCGAGCTGTAGTTGGTGGGCATCCCGACCGCCACCCAGTTGGCCAGCTCCGTCAGGACCGTCTTGGCGATGATCACGGCGCCGGCTTGTTTCAGGCGGGTCGTGAGCGTGGCCTCGGTACGGCGGGACCAGTCCCGCGAACGCCAAGGCCCCACCAGTTGTCGGCATGTCGGTGGTGTGGATGTTGTCCTTGAGCGCGATGGGGACGCCGTGCAAGGGCCCGCGAAGGCGTCCGCTGCGGCGCTCGCGATCGAGCGCATCGGCCTCGGCCAGCGCCCGCGGATTCACCGTGATTACCGCGTTGAGCCGTCCTTCGAAGCGCGCGATGCGGTCGAGCGACTGCTGGACGATCTGCCGCGACGTGACGCGCCCCTGCGCCATCGCGTCGCGCATGTCCGGGATGGCCGCCTCCACGATCGAGAACGGCGCCGGCGATGTTTGCGAGGGGCGTCCCTGAGCCGCCAGCAGGGGCAGCAGGCCCAGGACCGTTGCGACGCCCACGACAACGCGCACGCCGGGATTATCACCGCATCGGTTGCTCGTGACACAGTAAACAGCGATGGCTCAGCGCACGGCGCTCATCACTGGCGCATCCGCCGGCATCGGCGCGGCGTTCGCGGAGGTGTTCGCGTCGAAGGGCTTCGACCTCGTCTTGACCGCACGGCGCGCGGACAAGCTGAACGCCGTGGCGGCCGGCCTGCGAGAGCGGCACGGGCGTCGCGTGGACGTGATGGTGCTGGACCACAGCGAGTCTGGAGCCGCGGAGCGTCTGTGCAACGAGCTCGACGCGCGCGGCATCACCGTGGACGCGCTGGTCAACAACGCCGGCTACGGGGTGCCCGGCCTCTACGTCAACGTGCCCTGGGCCACCCAGCAACCCATGCTGCAGGCGATGGTCGTCGGTGTCGCGGAGCTGACCCGCCGGCTCTGGCCGGGCATGCTGCAGCGCGGCTACGGCCGCGTGATCAACGTCGCGTCGCTGGCGGCGTTGGTTCCCGCGCCCGCGGGGCACACGCTTTACGGCGCCACGAAGGCGTTCCTCGTCAAGTTCTCGGAGGCCCTGGCGCAGGAAGGGCGTCCGCACGGCGTGCACGTCACGGCGATTTGCCCCGGCTTCACGCGCAGCGAGTTCCACGACGTCACCGGCACGCGCGAGCAGATGAACGCGCTGCCGTCCTGGTTCTGGCTGGACGCCGATCTGGTCGCGCGCCGGGGATACGAGGCGGTGGAAGCAGGCACGCCCGTCTACGTCACCGGGCGCCTGAACCGCGGCATCGCGCTCGCCGTGCGCTACGTGCCCGGCTGGATCGTGAACGCCGTCGGCCGCCGCTTGGGCCGCTCGTACCGTAAGACCTGACGGTCCTCCGCCCGATACCCCGGGTATGATTCCCGTGGGAGGCTCCCTGTTCGCCTGGGCCAACTACGTGCCGTCGTTCCACTATCCGTCGGTGGTGGCGCTGGCCTTCGGGCAGTTTGCCTTCTTGCGTTGGGCCGGCTTTTCGCTCGGCCTCAGCACCTACTCGTCGATCGTCACCGCCGCTCTTGCCGTGGCGCTGCTCGAACATCTCCATCCCAGCCGGGCCGACTGGCAGCCGGAAGCCGCCGACCTGCGCACCGACTTCTCGTTCCTCCTGGTCGTCCAACTCGCCCTGCCGCCGCTTGCCGGCGTGATGTTCGCGACGCTGCTCGTGTCGCCGGCGCGCGCGCTGGACTTGCCGTTGACGCGCCTGTGGCCACACCAATGGCCGATCGCCGTGCAGACCGTGCTCATGATCGGGGCCGTGGATTTCATGCGCTACTGGCTGCACCGCCTGGCGCATCAGACCGATGTCTTGTGGCGCCTGCACGCGGTGCACCATTCGGTGGATCGTCTCTACTGGTTGAACACCGCCCGCTTCCATCCGCTCGAGAAGGCGCTGCAGATGTGCCTCGACAGCTTGCCGTTCCTGCTGCTGGGCGTGCGGCCGGAGGTGCTGTCGCTCTACTACCTGGCCTACTCCACCAACGGGTTCTTCCAGCACAGCAACATCGACATGCGGTACGGCGCCCTGAACTACGTGGTCAGCAGCGCCGAAGCGCATCGCTGGCATCACTCGCGCGAGCCGCGGGAGGCGAACTCGAACTACGGCAGCACGACCATCGTGTGGGACCTCTTGTTCGGTACGTTCTGGCTGCCTGAAACCCGGCAGGTGGGGGCCCTTGGCCTTCACGACCGCACGTTCCCGCGGTCGTTCTGGGGCCAGCTCCGCGCGCCGTTCGGACGTCTGAAAACTTGACCACCCCCATGGAGCCTCGCTGACCCGTGGCGTCCGCAGCGACACGCGCGGCGATGGCGTGGCTCGGGCTCACGAAGTGGCGCCCGCTGGAGCGGCTGGCCCACGATCCCGGTTCAGCACAGGCCACGGTGCTGCGGCGCCTGCTGCAGACGAATCGAGACACGACGTTCGGGCGCGCGCACGGATTCGCGAACGGCTGGTCCCCGCGCGACTATCAGAGCCGCGTGCCGGTGCAACGCTACGACGACCTTGAACGGTACGTCGATGCCCAACGGCGGACCGGGACGCCTGCGTTGACGGCGGAGCCGCCGCTCTTCTACGCGCAGACGAGCGGCACCACGGGCTCGCCCAAGTACGTGCCCGTCACGCGCACGATGCTGGGACTGTACCGCGACGAGCAGGCGACGTTCTCCTATCTGCAATACCGCGCGTGCCCGGCCGCCTTCGACGGCGCCGCCTTCGGCGTCATGGGCGCCGCTACAGAGGGGCGGCTCGACTCGGGACACACCGTGGGCTCCGTGTCGGGGCAGCTCTACGCCGCGCTTCCCGCACTGCTGCGGCGACGGCTCGTCGTGCCGCCAGAAGTGGCCGAGATCGAGGACTACGAGCGCCGCTACGATGTGATGCTCCTGCTCGCGCTTGCCTCGCCTGGCGTCACCTACATGGGATCGCCCAACCCGTCCACTTTCGTGCGGCTCCTGGATCGGCTGGCCGCGCGAAAGGAAATACTGCTCGACTGGCTGGCCAGCGGGCGCGCCGAATCGCTCCTGTCCGATCTGCCGGCGCGGACTCGCGACGCGGTGACCAGGCGGTTGGCGCCGCACGCCGCCCGGGCCGCCCATCTGGCCAGCCTGCCCGCCATCGGATATGCGGACCTGTGGCCCGATCTCGCGCTCGTCACGACCTGGACCGGCGGCAGCTGCGGCATCCCGCTGGGTGCCCTGCGCGCGCGGCTGCCTGCCGCAACGCAGATCATGGAGCTGGGCTACCAGTCCACCGAGTTTCGCGGGACCCTGCCGCTCGAACCCGGTTCACCGGGAGGCCTCCCGCCCCTGCACCACCACTACTTCGAGTTCGCGGATCGCGACGGCTGGGACCTTGGCCGCACGGACACCGTCACCCTGGGTGAGCTGTCCGAGGGACGCCAGTACCTACGTGATCGTCACCACTGCCGCTGGGTTGTACCGGTACTTCATGAACGACCTTGTGGAGGTGACGGGCTGGCTGCACCGGACCCCGCTTCTGCGGTTCGTGCAAAAAGGGCGTGGCGTTACCAACATCACTGGAGAGAAGTTGTACGAGGGCCAGGTCATCGCCGCCGTAGACGCGGCCTGCGCCCAGTCGGGCCTGGTGCCGCGTTTCTACGTGGTGGCGGCGGACGAGCGCGCCGCCGGCTACCGTGCGTACGTCGAGCCGGCCTCGAGCGGGTTCGTGCCCGACTCGCTCGGCCCGGCCATCGACGATCGCCTGGCGGCCCTCAACATCGAGTACGCCTCGAAGCGGAAGAGCGGACGCCTGGCGCCGCTCCAGTGCCTCGGGCTGGCCCCGGGCACGGCCGACGCCTATCGCGACGCATGCGTCCGAGCCGGCCAGCGCGACGGCCAACTGAAACCGCCCGCGCTCGCCTACGCACGGCAACTCGCGCTGGACCTCGACGCCCACACCCTGGCCGGGGACCGAACGTCGTGATGATGCTCTTTTATCGCCCGCTCCACATTCCGTTCGTGGTGGGCTTCAAACATGCGTCGGCCGAACGCCGGGAGACATCGACGGTGTGGGTCGAGGCTCGCCACCCGCAGGGCGCCGCCGGGTTCGGCGAGGGCTGCCCGCGGCCCTACGTGACCGGCGAAACGGTGAAGTCGGCGATGGCCTTCCTGGATAGGCACGCCGTCGAGGCCAGCCGAACGATCGTGGACGTGGCCACTCTTCGCGGCTGGCTGGCCGACCACCGTGCCGCGATCGACGCCAACCCTGCCGCCTGCTGCGCCCTCGAACTGGCGCTCCTCGACGCGCTGGCTCGGGCGGGCTCCCGTTCCGTTGACGCGATGCTCGGACTGCCGGCGTTGGCTCCCGCTTATCGCTACACCGCCGTGTTGGGCGACGCCGACGGCAGGGCGTTCTCGGCCATGGCGCACGCCTACGCGGCGCAGGGCTTCCGCGATTTCAAGGTGAAGGTGTCGGGGGACCCTCAACGCGACGCGGCCAAGCTCCAGATACTGGCGGCGCTCGACCCGCCTCCCTCCAGCGTGCGTGTGGACGCCAACAACCTGTGGACCAGCCCCGTCGAAGCCATTGCGGCGCTTCAGGCGATCGGCGGATCGCTGGCCGGCATCGAGGAGCCGATCGGCGCTGGCCAATGGCCGGCGCTGTCCCGCATCGCTCAGGAGACCGGCACGCCGATCATCCTCGATGAAAGCGTGACGCGCGCCGCGGATCTGGATTCGCTTCCCGATCCGGCGTCGGACTGGATCGTCAACGTTCGCGTTTCCAAGATGGGCGGGCTGCTCCGAAGCCTCGACGCGGTTGCCGCCGCCCGCCGGCGCGGGATCCGAATCATCGTCGGCGCGCAGGTCGGCGAAACGAGTCTTCTGACGCGCGCGGCGCTCACCGTCGCCACCGCGGCCGGAGACCTCCTGGCCGGTCAGGAGGGTGCATTCGGCACGCACCTCCTGACGGAAGACGTCTGCGACCCGCCGCTGATGTTCGGGCGCGGAGGGATCCTGACGTGGGCGGAGCACCCCGGCTCACGCCTACCCGGACTCGGCATCGCGGCGAGCACAACGGCTCGTGAGCCGAATCCCGCGGCGTGATCCTGCAGGGACGCAGCTCTCCTACGGTCAGGCGCCGGAGGTCGAGAGGGTCCGCTGCTTGCCCGCCTTCCGCACGATCCGCCGCGCGTGGTCGTCCAGGCAGACGAGGAACTGGTAGCTGATGCGCTCGAAGCGTTCGTCAACGGTCTCGGGCAGCTTGGCGCCGTGGACGCTGGTGGGCGTGACGAATGCCAGCAGCGTGTTCGGTCGAAACGGCACAGTGGCCGCAAGCTCCAGGCTGATGCCCTGCTGCGCCGGATACATGATGCCGACTCGATTGGCGGGCAGTGGCCCGGACCTGTAGAGATCGGTGCCCTGCGCGTCGGGGGCACCAAGAGGGGCCAGGTACAGCAGGACGGTCAGGATGGCGTTGGGCGGGTCGAGGTGGGGCTGCAGCTCGTAGCCCGCGCGGCGGAGCAGCAGACGCCCTTCATCGCACACATAGTGTTCCGAGAGCGCCGACGCGTCGAGATCGAACGCCGCACGCCAGTATTCGGCAATCGCGTCCGCGAACCGATCCAGCAGCAGGGGCATCAGCACGTGGGCGGCAATCTCCCGGTGCATCACCCGCCATGTCGTTTCGCTCAGCCGCGAGGCCCGGTCCTCGTCCACGTGCCAGTTGTCGCGCTGATAGCCGGCGCGGCGCCAGAACGTCGGCGCCGGGATCGCCCGAAGGAGCCGGCGGTAGAAGTCCTCCGGCAGCAGGTTCGATACGACCAGGTGGGGAAACGGATCCGCGCTCATCGCGGCGCCCGCGATCCGCTGCTGGAGGTGAGCGGCAAGCGCTGGGCGATCGACGTGACCGTCGTCGAGCCCCGTGGTATCGATCAGTCCGCTGTAGGTCAGCTGTGCCAGGCCGCTCAGAGCGGTCAGATCGGCGCGCAGCGCCCGCTGCTCGTCGCGCAGGCCGTTGATGGCGTCGAGCACGGCGCGGCGGTCCTCGTCCGCCTGACGCTGAAGCGCCAGCACGCGGTCCTTGGTTACCTCTGTCGCCGTCTTGGAACGATGTCCGGCTTCACGGCCAGCCGACGCCGCAGCCTCGACGCGCGCGGTCAGGCGGTCCAACGCGGCGACAACTTCCGACTGGCCAGTCGCCGCTGCGAGGCGGCGGCGGATCCATGTCTTGACGGAAGGCATGGGGATTCGGAGCTTAGCATGGTGCGCCTATGCGCCAAGCTTCGCGTAATCCCTGCTTCAGCCTTTTGCCACAGTAATGCAGTACAGGAACCCCGGCCCGGCGTCGCCGTGAGTCTGATCCGGCTGCATGCGCACCACGGTTGCGCCCGATCCCTCGAGCAGCGGAACGAGTTCACCTGGCGGGACCCCGTTCACCTCCATGTTGGGGAATCTCCGGCGGTCATCGAGCGTCAGGCGGAGCCTGCGGTACAACCTGACGACGAACATCGGCGCGAACGCTCTTCAGGGAACCGCCAACGACCGGCGCGTCCAGGGGAGACGCGGGCACGTTGAACACCGCGACGCCACCCGTGTCGAGCAACCGCACGAACTCGGCGACGTAGGCCTTGATGACTTTGGGACGAAGATGCTGGAGCACGAGCCGGCTGTAGATGAAGTCGACGCTCGAGTCCTGGAACTGCCGCAGGTCCGCGTGCTCGTTCAGCACGTAGCGGCACCGCCCGCCATGTCGATTGTGCTTGTTGGCGAGCGCAATCATGGAAGGGGCGATGTCCACGCCGATCACGTGCTCGAAATGACGCCCGAGCGCCTGGCTGATCCGGCCGGCGCCGCAGCCGAAGTCGAGCGCGCGGCCACGTCGAATGGTTCACGCCCAGCGACTCGACCCACGCCAGCACGTCGTCCACCTCGTGGTCACCGGTCTTGAAGAACTCGTCGAGATCCCACTTGTTCCCCTTCTTCGCCGGGTCGGTGAGGATGGCCCAGTACGGATCGCGCCGGCCGAACTCGTCCCAGTGGCGTTGAAGACGATCGAGTCTCATTGGGAACAGGCTACAGGCTCCGGGCTCCAGGCCTCCAGTTGTCGCCCAGCAGCCCTGGCCCAACATGCCTTGAGGCCCAGTCCGATACTCTTTGAGAGCAGCTCTATGAAGCTCTTGGGATCTGCTTCTGTGTGCCGGATTGAGCGCTTGCCGCCCAACAGCCCGCGGCCAGCCCCGGCCCTCCGACTGCCGTATGAGGACGTCGGCGCCTGCCCGTTCGAAGGGTGCGTCTACCAGCGCACGTGGGTTGCGAACCGAACCGTAGGGATTCGGACCGAACGCCGCGCGGGCGCGCCTGTCGCGTTCAGGCTCACCAAGGGGGCCGCCGTCCAGGCGATGACCGGCGTGGTCGTGACGCACGAAGGCCGGACGCGTCGAGTTTCCAAAGCCCGTGGAGCTATCGACCGAGTCGGGGCCGCTTGCGAATCCAGCCGGGCGAGACCCTGTATCTGCTCACTTACAAGGGCGAGGGATTGACCAAGGCGTGGTTCAACGGCCGTCTCTACGACGACCTGGACGCAGCCGACATCGTCAACGGGCGTGCGATGTGCTCCCGACCGCTGCGTCGGAAAGATCGTCGAACGCCTCAGTCACCACCTGGTGGGTGCAGATCCAGGACGCGCGCAAGCGAGTGGGGTGGACCAACGAGCCGTCGGCCTTCGACGGCAAGAGACGCTCTCGGTGAGTAGCGGGATCGAGGCCTGGAGCCCGGAGCCTGGAGCCCGGAGCCCGGGAACGCGTGCTATGAGGCGAGGTGCTGTCGAGCGAGCCGCTCCACGAGCGTTCCCAAATGCTCACCATTCAGCTCGAAGGTCGCCGCGTCGTCCGACCACGCCAGCTTGTAGCTGCGGGAGAGCGCCGACACCCAAATCTGCTGCACCGGCGCGTTGGGGCTGACCACGAACTTGGCCGGCGTCGGTTCCTCGAAGACGAGCTGCAGCACGCCGTTGCGGAGGTCGATCTCCAGGTCGGCTTCGTCGGCCAGTGGCAGGAGCTGTTGTTGCAGATCTTCCAGGGTCTCGTCGGCGCGCAGCCGGAACTCCTGCTCGGTCATGGAGTGGCCGAGAGCCGGTCGTCCGACGCGATGTAGGTCTTGCGCGCCCGCGCCGTCATCCCCGGCTGCTTGATCCGGACCTCGAGCTTGTGCTCCTTGTTGTCCATCACCGTCGGGCGTGAACCCGAGGGTGTACAGCGCATGCAGCTCCTGGGCGACGCGCGTGAAGGTGGGCCCCAGCTCGTCCGTCTTCTTCAGCTCGAAGTAGCCGCCACCGGTCTCTTCGGCCAGCTTGCGCAAGCCGCGGTCGGGCCGCGTCCGCTGCATGCGGCCGGGCGCGATGAAGAACTCCGACTCGAGGCCCACCGCGTAGATCATCGTCTCCGTGTCGCGCGAACGTTCGAGGACGTCCCCCATGCCCCGGCGGCTCGCCGTGTCGTCGCCATCGGTGAAGGCCACGACCACCTTGCGGCCTTTCGCCTTCTCCAACTCCGCGATGCTCTGGTCGATCGCGTCGTAGAGCCGTGTGGGGTTGCCGAACTGCAGGTCGCCCAGGGCGCCGATGAGGTCGTCGCGATCGCTCGTGAAGGTGCCGCTGAACTGGATCTTGTCGCTGAACGCGCCCACCTGCGCCTTGTCCTCGGGCAGCATCCGAATCAGGAACTGCTCGGTGGCATTCTTCAGGCGATCGAGGTTGGCCGTCATGCTGGCGCTGAAGTCCAGCATCACAACGGCCGTAAAGGGTTGAACTTCGTTCAGGAAGAAGGAGATTTCCTGCGGCTTGCCGTTGTCCAGAATCGTGAACTGGTCGCGCTCCAGGCTGGGCACCAGCCGCCCCTGCGCGTCGGTGACCGTCGTCAAAACAGGCACGATTCGCGTGCTGGAACGGAAGGTCGCTTGCTGGGCCACCCCGGCGGCGGCAGCCAGCATGACCAATGCAGAGGTCACCAGGAGGCGCATACCAGGGAGCTTAGCAACGGGTATGCCGCCGAGCAACAGCGATGCGGGAAGCCGCCGGCTGCCTCGAGCCCTGGGGCCCCGGAGCCTTGAGCCCGATTAGCGCTAAACTTTCGGGTCATGCGCATCGCAGTTGCCCTGCTTTTGCTCCTGTCTGTCACCGTATCAGCCGCCGGCCAGTCGCGTGTGTCGGGCGTGGTGCGCGACGAGTCCGGAGCGGTGGTTTCGGGTGCGTCGGTCCTGGTGATTGGCGCAGGGGGCGTGCAAGGCCAGACGGTCACCGGTCCCGACGGCAGCTTCAGCCTGGACCCTGGAACGGCCAGTGGAGCGACCCTGGTCGTCCGGGCAGGCGGCTTCGCGGAACGCAGCCAGCCGCTGGCGCCCAATGGCCCCCTGGACATCGTGCTCGTCCCGGCCGGGCTTTTCGAATCAGTCACGGTCACGCCCACCCGCACCGAGCAGCGTCTCGGCGACGTGCCCGCCAGCGTGAGCGTCATAAACAAGGAGCAGATTCGCCAGTCGCCGGCCACGGGGGCCGACGACGTCCTGCGCCTGGTCCCCACGTTCAGCTTGTTCCGGCGGACGAGCAGCCTGCAGGCTCATCCCACGGCACAGGGCGTGTCGCTGCGGGGCATCGGCCCGAGCGGCGTCAGCCGGTCGCTCGTGCTGATCGACGGCGTGCCCTTCAACGACCCATTCGGTGGCTGGGTCTATTGGACGCGCGTGCCGTTGGAAAACGTGGACCGCATCGAGCTCGTGGACGGGACGAGCTCCAGCGTCTACGGGAATTACGCGATGGGCGGCGTGATCAACTTCATGAGCGCCAGGCCGCGGCCGCGCACGGTCGAGTTGCGGACGCAGTACGGCAACAAGAACAGCCCGAAGGCCGACTTCGTCGCCAGCGACGTGTGGGGCAAGGTGGGTGTGTCGGTCGAGGGCAGCGCCTTCACGACCGACGGGTACCCGCAGGTGATCGCCAACGAGCGGGGCCGGGTGGACACGCTGGCCACAGTGGACTACCGCAACTTCGCCCTGAAGGTGGACTACAGCCCGACCCCGCGCGTGAGCGTGTTCGGCCGGACGGGCTACTTCACGCGAGGAACGCGACAACGCCAAGATCACCACGATCGGCACGCCGACGCCGGAGGCCAACGACACGAAGTGGACGTCGGTGAACGGCGGCGTCCGGGCCACGCTGCCGGATACCAGCGACTTGCAGGCGCGCATCTTCGTCGACAACGAGACCTTCCGCAGCAACTTCATGGCGGTGGCCGCTGGGCCGCCTCCCACATCCACGCCGCGGTTCGTCGGGCGGATGACGCTGTTGCAGGAGGTGCCGACTGATGGTGTCGGGATGATGGCGCAATGGTCCAAGGCGATCTTCTCGAGACACCTCGTGTCGGCCGGCGCCGACTGGCGGCACGTGGACGGCGCCAGCCTCGAACAGGGTCTCGATGCGCTGACCGGCACCACCGTGACGCTGCTCCGCGATGCGGGCGGCACGCAGAACGTCAGCGGCGGGTTCGTGCAAGGCCAGGTGTCGCCGACCGAACAGCTCTCGATTACGCTGAGCGGCCGCGTGGACCACTGGCGCAATTACAACGGCCGCAATCTCGAAACCAACGTCCCAGCCGGCACCCCGACCGCGGCCAGCCGGACGCTTCCCGATCGCGAGGACACCGTGTTCAGCCCGCGTGCGGCGGTGCTCTATCGCGTGAGCAACAAGGTGTCGGCCTGGGGCAGCCTCGGGTCCGGCTTCAGGGCCCCCACGCTCAACGAGCTCTACCGCCAGTTCCGCGTCGGCGCCATCCTGACGCTGGCCAACCACGACCTTGGCCCCGAGCGCCTCGTGGGCGGCGAGCTGGGGCTCAACATCGCGCCCGGTGGAGAACTTCACGCTTCGCACGACCTGGTTCGACAACCGGATGAAGAACCCGGTGTCCAACGTCACCATCGCCACCAACACCCAGCAGCGGCAGAACCTGGGCCGGACGCGCATCTGGGGCCTGCAGACGGACGCGGAGTACCGGTTCGGCCAGTACTGGCGCGCGTCGGCGCGGGCTATCTGTTCAACCAGGCCAAGGTGAAGGAGTTCGCGGCGAACCCGGCGCTCGTCGGGAAGTACCTGCCGCAGGTGCCGAAGAACCGCGGCTCGGTCAGCGTCGCCTACTCGAACGCGCGAATCGCCACGCTGTCGTTCAGCGTGCTCGGCTTCGGCCGCCAGTTCAACGAGGATCTGAACAACGGCGTCGTGCCCGGGCGAGACGGAGCCGGGCCTGCCGGCCTACGCGACGTTGGAGTTCTCGGCGCTGCGCGTCGATCGGTCGCAACATCGACGTGTTCTTCGGCGTGCAGAACGCGCTCGACCAGGAGTACATCGTCCAGCTCCTGCCCACGACCACCGGCTCGCCGCGGCTCGTGAACGGCGGCATCCGGGTGCGCTGGTCGGGACGCTGACGCGAAAGACGGGGTCGCCTCCGAAAGTGACTCCGGACCCCATCTTCCGGGCGGGCACATGCGCCGTCGTGCTGGCGCTTGCCGTGAACGCGGTCGCTCAGATCAAGCCCGACCGACGACGCGTTTCCGCTTGTCCTCAAGGCCAGCGCCTATGTGGAGGCGTTCCAGAAGAACTTCGGGTCGATGGTGTCCGAGGAACGCTACGAGCAGACCGTCCGGCAGTCCATGTCCTCGAACGGGCGAACCAATCGCTCCGGCGGTCCGTCGTTCACCGTCCTGGTCTCGGACTTCCTGCTCGTGCAGGTGCCCGGCGAGGGCTGGCTGCCGTTCCGCGACGTGTTCGAGCGCGACGGCAAGAAGGTGCGCGATCGCGAAGAACGGCTGGCCAAGCTGTTCCTCTCCGAGACGGCGTCGCGCCCAACTTCGAGCGGGCCAGGGAGATCATGGACGAGAGCGCGCGCTACAACATCGGCAACGTGAGCCGGAACATCAACATCCCCACGCTGGTGCTGACGCTCCTCACGCCGGTGCATCGAGCGCGGATGCGGTTCGAGCTGCGACGAGGTGGACGACATCGGGCACGATCGTGGAGTTCAAGGAAACGTCGCGTCCCACCTACATGGCCACGACCGGCGGCCGCGACCTGCCGGTCTATGGCCGGTTCTGGGTGGACGCCGGCACCGGCACCATCCTGCGCACCGAGCTGCACGCCGTGGACACGGGCGTCGAGGCCCACATCACCGTCCACTTCGCAGCACGACGCCGGCGCCGGGATGTTCGTGCCGGTCCGTATGGAAGAGCGTTACCGGCGGGCCCGCGACCCCAACGAGGTGCACGGGCTGGCCACGTATTCGAAGTTCCGCCGGTTCCAGGTCCACCACCGAGTCCATGCCTAGAAACTGATTGGTAGGATTCTGGCCGTATGGTCAAGTTCTCCGCCCGCACGAAGTGCGGGCCAAAGACGCTGCCCTACGAGGCGGACTCGTCCGTTTCTGGGCGGTCAGGCGAAGCCTCGCTAGTATGATTTCATCCATGAAGACAGCCCTGTTCCTGACGCCGGCGGCGCTCCTCCTGGCGTGTTCGACGACACCGGCCCAGCAGCCCGCGGCGATTGCCGGCGCCGGCGACGTGGCCGCCCGGATTGGCGACCGGTCGATCACCGTTCGCGAGCTGGACGAGAAGTGGCGCGCCACCGACGCGGCCCAGCACGCCGAGGCGCTGCAGGCGCTCTACGACGGCCGCCGCACCGCGCTCGAGAACATGATTGCCGACATGCTGCTGGCGGAGGAGGCGAAGAAGAAGGGCATGAGCCCCGACGCCTACGTGGAGTCGGAGATCGGCAAGCGCATCAAGCCGGTCACCGACGCCGAAGTGGTGACGTTCTACCAGTCGAACATCAACCAGATGCAGGGACGGTCGCTGGAGCAGATGACGCCGGCGATCAACCGGTATCTTGCCGACCAGCAGCGCGAGACGGCGCGTCAGGCGCTGATCGCGGAGCTGAAGAAGGCCGGGCCGGCGATTCGCGTGTCGCTCGACGCGCCGCGGATGACCGTTGCCTTGGCGGCCACCGATCCGGCGCTCGGCCCCGCGTCGGCGCCCGTCACGCTCGTGGAGTTCTCCGACTTCCAGTGCCCGTTCTGCCAGCGCGTCGAGCCGACGCTCAAGCGGCTGCGCGACACCTATGGCGACAAGCTGCGGATCGTGTGGAAGGACTTTCCGCTGACGCAGATCCACCCGCAGGCGTTCAAGGCGGGCGAGGCCGGGCACTGCGCCGGCGAACAGGGCAAGTACTGGGAGTATCACGACCGGCTGTTCGCGAACCAGCAGTCGCTCCAGCCCGCGGACCTGAAGAAGCACGCCAGCGATCTGGGCCTCGACGCCGCGAAGTTCGACAGCGTGTCTCGATTCGTCCAAGTACGGCGAGCGCGTGCGCGACGGCGTGTCGCAGGGCACCGCCCTGGGCGTGAACTCCACGCCGACCGTCTTCATCAACGGCCGGCGGTTGTCCGGCGCGCAGCCGTACGAGGTGTTCGTCGCGGCGATCGATGAGGAGTTGAGTCGCGGGAGGTAGAGCGTCAAGTCACAATTCACAATTCACAATTCACAAAGAAGGCCGGAACTGCAGTTTGTGACTTGTGAATTGAGCATTGTGAATTTGAATGCAGGAGGAGCGCACATGAAGTCCCTGACTCTCGCGGCCATGTCGATCGCGTTGGTCGCGGTCGCATCCGCTCAATCAAGTGCTCCTCGGAATGATCTGCCTCAGCCGTACACGACCACACGCGACTGGGGGCAGCTGCCGGCCGGCATGAAGTGGGCCGCGGTGACGGCAGTCGAGCCCGGGCCCGGCGGCGTGATCTACGTCATCCATCGCTGCTTCGCCAATTCGTGCGCCGGGCGCATGGAGCCGCCGATCCTCAAGTACGACGCGAAGGGGACGCTGCTCAAGACCTGGGGCGAGGGCATGTTCGTGTTCCCCCACGGCGCCACCGTGGACCGCGACGGCAACCTGTGGGTCACCGATGCCCGCGGGGCCGATGGCAAGGGCCACCAGGTGTTCAAGTTCAACCCCGACGGCCGCGTGCTGATGACGCTGGGCAAGGCGGGCGTGAGCGGCTCGAGCCAGGACCTCTTCGATCAGCCGACCGACGTCGTGGTGGCTCCGAGCGGCGACATCTTCGTGACCGACAGCCACCGCAACGGCAAGAACAACCGCGTGGTCCGGTTCACCAGGGACGGCCGCTACATCAAGGAGTGGGGGAAGAAGGGCTCCGGCCGCGGCGAAATCAGCGAGCCGCACACGATCGCTCTCGACTCACGCGGCCGCGTGTTCGTGGGCGACCGCGAGAACAACCGCATCCAGATCTTCGACCAGGACGGCACGTTCATCGACGAGTGGCGCCAGTTCGGGCGGCCCAGTGGAATCACGATTACCGCCGACGACCGTATCTACGTCACCGACTCGGAGTCCGGCCCCGACACGGGCGCGAAGGAACTGCCGGGCATCAAGAAGGGCATCCGCATCGGCAGCGCTCGCGACGGCAGCGTGACGGCGTTCATCGAGGACATGGAGTCCACGGTGGCCGATCATTCGGGTGCCGAGGGCCTGGGCGTGGACGCGCAGGGCAACGTCTACGGCGCCGTGGTGCGGCGCCAGATGCTCGAGCGCCACGTACTGAAGAAATAGGCCTCGAGCCGCCTTCAATCCTCTTCTGGCGGACCGCCTCCGATCCGGGCGACGTCTTCCTGGCGCACACGGTCCACCTTGAAGCGAGTGGCCGCGGCGATCGTCTTGTCCATGACCTCGTTGAAGTCGAACTCGGTCGCCTTTGAGAATCGGATCGGATTGACGCGTGCGATGACGAATGGCTTCAGATAGGGACTGGTCAGCCCGCGTTCCTTCAGCGCCGCCACTACGCTCGACACGGCATCGTCGAGCTCGAGCAGCTTCGCGGCTCGGCGCTCGCGCTCGCGCACCGCTTTGGGGAGGGACTGGTCGAGGAAGTCCTCTATCCGGCGAAGCAGCGAACTGTACGCGCCGCCGCTGAGGCTTCGACGCTGCTCGTATGCAGCGCCGAGCGTGAGATACGACGCCTGTTCGAACTCGAACGCATAGTCGCTCTCACGACCCACGCCCCGCCCGGCCAGCGCGCGCAACATCCGGATCGTCTCGAGCGACTTCTCTTTTACGTTGTGCGCCTTCTCGGTGTTCAGTGCAAGAATCTTGAAAGCCACGTCCGATTCCGGCACGAGCAGGCCGGTGATCGTCTTCGCGCCCAGCTTCCGCATCGCCTGCAGCCGGTGGTTCCCGTTCGGCGTCCAATAGCCTTGGTCATTGCGCACGATGACGAGCGGATCGAGAAAACGGCCGACCTTCTCGATCACCGTCATCAGCCGCTTGACGTGCGGCTCCGATGGATCGCGTTGATACGGCGTCGGCTCGACGGCATCGATCGGCAGCGCGACCAGGAGGACCGGCGTACCTCCGAAGGGATCGCCATAGGTCCCGAGCACTGCGCCTCCGTCCTCCTCCACGCGGGCAGCCAGCTCGCGGACCTCGCGTGTGTCACCGGCCGTGCGCAACGCGTCCGCCGTGAGGCCGACCGATTTCGGCGCGGCTTTCTTTCGCCGCGTCGTTGTCTTCTTCTTGGCCATCGCCAGTCGAGTCTCGCCCATGGTATCCCCTGTGCACAGTCGCATCAGATGCGAAGCGCCTTCGTCGGGCTCGTGCTGCCGCTTGCGCTGCTCCTGTCGGCGTGCGCGGCTCGATCGACGCCGCCCGCGCCCCCGGCTACGGCACCGCGCGTTCTCGAGGTTCGACAGGGTCTTGCGTCGTATTACGGGTCAGGATTCGAGGGCAAGCGGACCGCGAGCGGCATCCCCTTCGACGAGACGGCGATGGTCGCCGCCCACCCCACGTATCCGTTCGGAACCGTCGTTCGGGTTACGAATCTTGCCAATAATCGACGGGTCGAGCTGCGGGTAGTGGATCGCGGTCCGGCCAAGGGTCCCCGCGCCCAGGGAGTGGTGATCGACGTGTCTTCCGGGGCGGCCGAGAACCTCGGCTTTATCCGGCAGGGCCGCACCAGGGTTCGCCTCGAAGTACTGCGATGGGGAAACTGACCCTGGCGCCCCGGCCGTTCCGGCCTACTCGAGCGCGGTGTACACCACGTTCGGGAACTCGGTGCGCAGGCGCAGCACGCGCGTCTGCATCATGATGATCCCGATCACCTGCTCGACCGGATCCACCCAGAAGTAGGTCCCTCTCGCCCCTGCCCAGCCGAAGTCGCCCTTGCTGCCCAGCCAGCCCGTGCGGCCCGAGCTCTTGCGCACGCGGACGCCGAGCCCGAAGCCGTATCCCTTCAGGTCGTGCTCCTGGCTGATGTAGTTGCGCAGGTCCAGATCGCCGATGGCGTTGTCGGTCATCAGCTCCACGCTCTTCCGGCTCAGGATGCGCACGCCGTTCAGCTGCCCGCCGTTGAGGAGCATCTGGCTGAAGGTGAAGTAGTCGGAGGCGTTGCCCACCAGACCGCCGCCGCCGCTGAAATACGCCGGCTCCGCGGGCCCGGCGGCCCCGCGCGTCAGCACGCCCTTTACACGGTCGTAGCTGGCGGCGACTTCGGCCGCTCGCCCTGCGGGCACGCGGAAGAACGTGTCGCGCATGCCCAGCGGCTGGAAGATGCGGCGCTCGAAGAATTCCTCGAGCGTCATCCCGCTCACGATCTCCACCACGCGTCCCAGCGTGTCGAAGCCGGGGCCGCCGGTGTACTGCCATTCGGTTCCCGGCTGGAAGTTGAGCGGCACGGTGCCCCACGCCTTCACGCGCTCGGCCAGCGAGGCGCCGGGAGCGATCTTCAGGCGCGCGAAGTGTTCCCCGGCGGGTCCTTCCGCGGCCACCGTCATCCCCGCGGTGTGCGTCAGCAGATCCTGCAGCGTCATCTCCCGGTGCACGGGCACGAGCCGCAGGCCCGCGCCGCGCGGGTCGGTGGGCTGGTTCCACTCGGCCACCTTGCCGTTGGCGAACTCCGGGATGAACTTCGAGACCGGGTCACCGAGGATCAGCTGTCCCTGCTCCATGAGCATCAGGATGGCGACGGCGGTGATCGGCTTGGTCATCGACGCCATGCGGAAGAGCGTGCCCGTCTGCATCGGCTTCTTCGCTTCCAGGTCCATCTGGCCGTGCGCCTCGAGGTGCACCACCTTGCCCTTGCGGGCCACGAGCGTCACGGCGCCCGACAGGTCCCCCGCGTCCACGTGCCGCTTGACCAGCGGCGTGATCTGCTCCAGCCGCTTGGAGGAGAAGCCGACGTCCTCGGGCTTTGACGTGGGAAGCGCCGCACCGGCAATAACGGCCGAGAACACGAGGACGAATACGAGACGCAGTGAACGTCATGTTGGGCTCCAGGCTCCAGGCTCCGGCTCGGCCCCAGGCCCGCAGTTTGTGAATTGTGAATTGTGAATTGTGCATTGTCACGGCACGAGAACGATCTTCCCCAGCGCTCCAGGTTCCATCACGGCGATGTGCGACTTCACCGCATCGGCCAGCGGCAGCTCGCGCGCGACGACGGGCGTCAGGGTGCCAGCCTCCAGGCCGGCTGTCAATCCGGCGTGGATCTCGTGGAACTCGGCGCGCGTGGCGTTGAAGAGCGTCATGCCCAGGATGGCGGCGTCCTTGCCCATCGCTTTGCGGGGATCGATCTCCACGCGGCCCCGGTTGCCGATGACCACCACGCGGCCGCCGGGCGCCACCACGTCGAGGTCGCGGTCCAGGTTCACGTTGGCCAGCATCTCCAGCACCACGTCCACGCCGTGGCCACCGGTCAGCGCCGGAATCTGCAGCATGTAGTCCGCATCGCGGTGGTTGAGAACGTGGTGCGCGCCCTGCGCCTTGACGAGGGCCTGGCCCTCGGCGGTGCCGGCCGTCGCAATCACCTGCATGCCGTGTGACCGGGCGATCTGCACCGCGGCCGTGCCCACGCCGCCGCTGCCGCCGTGGATCAGCACGATGTCGCCGGCGCGTGCGTGCGCGCGGATGAAGAGCGCGCGCCAGGCCGTGGCATAGGGCACGCCCATCGCCGCGCCCTGGGAGAACGACACGCGATCGGGCAGGCGATGAACCTGCCACTCCTCGCAGAGCGCCACCTCGGCGTACCCGCCCACAGCCCCATGCGCGTAGACGCGTTCGCCGGGCCGGACGCGGGTGACGCCGGCGCCTACGGCGTCGATCGTGCCCGCGACGTCGGTCCCCGGCGTGTACGGAAGGGTGGGCTTGCGCGCGTAGGTGCCCGAGCGGATGTAGGTGTCCACCGGGTTGACGCCCACGGCGCGCACGCGAATCGTGACCTGGCCCGAACCTGGGGACGGCTCCGGCGGGTCCTCCAGTGCCATCACCTCCGGGCCTCCGAACTGCCTGACCACGATCGCCTTCATGCCTTGCCCTCCCTTGGGCGCGGCGCGGAACACTCCCGCCAGCGTCAGCCCGGGATGGTAGCGCACCCAGCGGTTCGAGCTTGAAGCTGCCGACCGGGGATACGATGTGCGCGTGGGTTTCGCGCTGGCGATCTACGCCGTCGGCGTCTTCGCCGGCCTGCTGTTGACCGACGCGCGCCCCCTCGCCCGACTGGTGATCGCTCTCTCGTGGCCGCTTGGCGTCGCGGCCTTCGCGGTCATCATCTCCATCTTGCTTGTTGCCGCGATGCTGGTGTTTCCGCTGTTCGGCGTGCTGGCGTTTGCGGCCGTCGTAACCGCCTGGCTTTGGCTTTGACCCGGAGGGCGTTGAGACCGCGATGGCCGGTGGCAAGGCGACTGAAGTCAGCCGACAGCGTAACTATGTGCCCGGACGTGGATGGCGACGCAGCCGCATCAAGAGTCGTAAGTGACTGATGTTCTATGAATTAGACGGGATTACCCCAATCCACTGCTGTGGTGGCACTAGCCTTGCGAACTAGCGCGTAGTTCCTGTCAACGAGTTTTGCATTTAACACGCTGAGGCGACTGAGGAATCCACCATGAGATTTACCAAAGCGGTCGTGGCACTTGCTGCACTCGCGTTTCTGACGGTCGCCGCCCCTGCCAAGGCTGCCGTGATTGCCATCGGCGACACCATCTCGATCGGCTACGTATTTCCGAATCTCGGCACGTACTTCAACGCGCCGCAGAACGTGCTGATCGGCGCCGGCGTGGAGCTGATCGGGTATCCGGTAGGTGATCCGCGGACGAACATCGACTTCGGCAACGATTCGATTGCGATCGACTTCCAGAGCGCCAGCACCTGGACTGCCTCGTCGTTCAACGGAATCGAGATTACCGGCTTCACCGGCCTGGGGAGCGTCATCCTCAACACCAACATGGTCGGACTCGATCTCGGCGACTTCACGATCGCTGATAACCTGCTCCGGATCAACTGGGCGGGTCTCCCATTCACCGCGAACACGTTCGTGAACCTGACGCTCGTGTCCGTGCCTGAGCCGGCCTCGCTGCTGCTCTTCGGCACGGCGCTCGCGGGTGTCGGCGCCCGCGCCTTGCGGCGCAGATCGCGGCGCTAAGGCCCCTTCGGCGCGTCTTCCGGGCTGCGTTCTGCCGGGTTTTTCGGCCCTGGCAGCGCAGCCCTTCTTCTGTACGGGGATGGGCTACCCGCGCGCGTAATGGTCGATCAAGAACTGCTGGGCGCTGAAACGCTCGCCATCGGCGGCCGCCGGCCGCAGGTATAGGCCCTGGGCGTCCAGTTCCATGGCGCGATCCGTGTCGCGCAGGTAGGCGTCGAGGACCACGTGGCGCAGGTGCGCGCTGATCGCCGGGTCGTTCACCGGCGCCAGCACTTCGACCCGGCGGCCCAGATTGCGCTCCATGAGGTCGGCGCTGCCGATGAAGAGCTCCTCGTTGCCGCCGTTGGCAAACCAGTACAGGCGCGAGTGTTCCAGGAAACGGCCGACGATCGACCGCACGCGAATGTTCTCGCTGACACCGGGCACCCCCGGCCGCAGCCGGCACATTCCCCGGACGATCAGGTCCACCTGGACGCCGGCGTGAGACGCCTTGTACAGCAGCCGGATCATGCGATCGTCGGTCAGGGCGTTGACCTTGACGATCAGGTGCGCGAACCGCCCGGCGCGAGCGTGTTCGATTTCGCGCAGCACGCGGCCCCACAGGGCGGCGCGCAGCGCCGTCGGCGCCACGACCAGACACGAGCACGTCCGCGGAATCGCCCCCCCGGTGAGGCCGTTGAAGAGCGCCGCCAGGTCGGCGGTGAATCGGCGATCCGCGGTGAAGAGACCCAGGTCCGTGTAGACGGCGCTGCTCTCGGGGTTGTAGTTGCCCGACCCCGCGTGCGCGTAGTGCCGCAGCCCGTCCGGCTCCTGCCGGACGACGAGACAGACCTTCGCGTGCGTCTTCACGGTCGAGAAGCCGTGCACCACCTGCACGCCGCCGGCCTCGAGACGTCGCGCCCACTCCACGTTGGTACGCTCGTCCAAACGCGCCTTCAGCTCCACCAGCGCCGTGACCTGTTTGCCCCTTGCGGCGGCGTCGAGCAACAGGTGCGGCAGCTTCGATCGCTCGCCGATGCGATAGAGCGTCATCTTGATCGCCACGACGCCCGGATCATGAGCGGCGGCCCTGAGGAACGCTTCAACCGAGGCGAAGGATTGGAACGGATGGTGCACCAGCACGTCGCGTCTGCCGATGTCGTCGAAGATCTCGGCGGGCGAAGCGTCGCGCCGCCATGCCGTACCAGGCGCCAGCGGCGGATCCTTCAGATCGGGACGCGCGAGTGACGTCAGCTGGGTCCAATCGCTCAGTCCCACCCTTGAGGCCGTCAACACCAGGTGATCGTCGATCCCGAGGTGCCTGACGAGGGCCCTCCGCACGTCGGGTGGCGTGTCGCGACCCATCTGCACCAATCCGATCAGGCCTCGCCCCAACCGGCCGAGGCCGCCTTCAACCGCGTCGATGAGGCTGCGGGACTCCGCGTGATCGATCCGCAGATCCGTGTCGCGGAGCACCCGAAAGACGTGCGCGCCTTCAAGCACCGATCCCGGGAACAGTGAGGCGACGTGCTCGCGGATTACGTCCTCGAGAGTCGCGAACGCCACGGCCCTGACGGGCGCGGGCGGTTCCGGCCGCATCGGGACTAATCGGGCCACGGTGGCGGGCACCTGGACGCGCACGTACCGGAGGCGGAAGCCGGTGCGTAGCGTCAGCAGCAGGTTCAGCGCGCGGCTGGGAATTGAGGGGCCTTCATGGCCTGGGTCGCACGCGAGGGGCGTCAGCGCGGGCGCCACCTCCCGGTCGAAGTAGCCGGCCAGGTATTCGCGCTGGCCAGGCGTCCACTCGCTCCGCTCGAGCACCTGAATGTTCTCGTCGATGAGTGCCGTTCTGAGGTCGTACCAGACGTGTGCCTGATCCTCGAGGGCGCGCTGCGCGCGGCGCAGCAGGTCCCGCAGATTGCCGCGCCCGTCGTCCCCGGTGAGCTGCGGGCCCTCCGACGACGGCCGCCGCAGCGCCACGGGCACGCGGATCATGAAGAACTCGTCGAGGTTGGCCGCCGCGATGGCCAGGAACTTCACGCGCTCGAGCAGCGGGTGCGCCACGTCGCACGCCTGCGCCAGCACGCGATCGTTGAATTCGAGCCAGCTCAATTCACGGTTGAGATACAGCGCCGGGTCCCGGAGGTCGGATGCGGCAGGACGTACGGGGGCCAGGCCTCGGCGGGCGGTTCGAACGGATTCGCCGCGGGGAACGGTGGGTGAGGGGAGCCGTGCCACGGATGGCTGTCGAGCTCAGCGGTGCAGGCGGCGTGCCCCCGGCCGCCGGCCGTGGCTGCACGCGCCGGCGCACCGCTGCGGTGATTAGGCCCGGCCCCGACCAGGGGCTACTGACGCTTTCGTAATCGTCAGGCCAGACTTGAAACCGCGCGCGGCTGCCGGTCGGCTCCAAACTTCTGACGGTAGTACCGCGTCCACAGCACGATTGTCGGCGCGCCTATGACCGTCGGCGCGAGCCAGATCGCGAGCGAGAAGGTGTCGGCGCCCAGCCGGCCGGCGTTGACCACCAGGAAGGCCGTGGTCGCCGCGATGCACGATCCGAGCATCGCGCCCATGTGCTCGAACCACCAGTGCATGGGGTGCGTGGGCGGGCGCAGCCAGTATCTCAGCTGACTGCCCCCGGTCCCGAACCCGATGAGCGAAAACGCCGAGAAGAGCGGCTGGCCGGTTGCGAGGCCATAGCCGAGCGCGAGCACGCTGGTGGCGGTGAGCGCCAGCGCGATGCCGATGTCCCACCAGTTGCGATGGACAGTCGTCCTCGATTTGGCCCGCAGCACGCGGATGCCCGCCGACACGCCGGCGCCGGTGAGCAGCGCCACGAAGAACAGGAACAGGCCGGCCCGCCGTCCCAACGGGCTCGGGTCGGTCATGGCACGCGCGCCGGCGAGGACGAACGCCGTGAGAGACACGATCGTCATGCCCCCGACGAACACCCAGCCGGCCTTGCGGTGAATCGAGCCGCCCTTTTTCGTGAAGATCGGAATCAGCATGGCCGCCAGCGCCACAGAGCCGCCGGCGACGTGAATGGCAAGAAGTGTCTTGAGCATGGGTGGATTGTGCGGCGCGGCCGCATCCGCGCGCATGTGCCAGAGGTCACTGGCCGGCACCATGACTTCCGGCACGGTCGAACGACCGGGGGTGGCCACTAGAATGACCGCATGAAGCCGGAGTCGTGGCTCCCGGTGGCAGGGCTGGGCACGTGGGTCGTGTCGTCGTCGCTCACGCTGGGCGACATCGCGGCGGGACGCCTGGCGTGGGACGTGGCGGTTCCCTGGCTCGTGGCGTTCGGGGCGTTTGGCGCGGCCTTCTGCCTGATCTGCTGGGGGCCGTGGAGAACCGGCGTGATGGCGATCGCCCTGCTGGCGGTGCAGGCGGCGTCGGCCCTCGCCATGGTGGCACTGGCCCGGGACACGCTGTGCACCGCGATGCTCGTCGTCGTGGCCAGCCAAACCCCTGTGTACTTCCCGCCTTCTGGCGCCGCGGCGTGGACCGCCGCGCAGACGGGGTTGCTGGCGCTCGTGCTCGGGCGCTGGTATGAGCTGGGGCCGGCGCTGGCTGTGTCGGCGGCGTTCGGCGGGTTCCAGATCTTCGCGCTGGCCACGATGCTGCTGGCCGAGCGCGAGCGAACGGCGCGCAAGGAGCTGTCGCTGGCGAACCAGGAGCTGCGCGCCACGCGCGCGCTGGTCGCCGAAAGCAGCCGCGCCTCCGAGCGGGTTCGGATCTCGCGCGACCTCCACGACACGATGGGCCACCACCTGACCGCGCTCAGCCTGCAGCTCGACGTGGCCTCCCGGCTTGCCGACGGCCGCGCGGCCGAACATGTCCAGCAGGCCCACGCGATCGCCCGGCTGCTGCTGGCCGACGTGCGCGACGTGGTGAGTCAGCTGCGGGACTCTGGCGCGGTCGACGTGGCCGACGCGATTCGGCGCCTGGCGCCGCAGGGGGGCGAGTTGAACGTCCACTTCGACCTGCCGCAGTCGCTTGGAGCGCTGGAGCAGGCGCGCGCGCAGGCGATCGTCCGCTGTGTGCAGGAGGTGATGACCAACGCCGTGCGACACGCCGGCGCCCGCAACCTGTGGATCACCGTCGCAGACGGCGCGGACGGCGTCCGGGTGCACGCACGTGACGACGGCCGCGGCGCGGGCGCGTTCACCTGGGGCAATGGGCTTCGAGGCATGCGCGAGCGGTTCGAGGCGCTGGCCGGGCGCGTAGACGTGGAAACGAGCGCGGGTGGCGGATTCGAGGTGCACGGCGTGATGCCCCGATCGGCCGGCCACTGACCATGACACGCGTAGTGCTGGTGGACGACCAGACATTGGTGCGGCAGGGTATCCGGGCGCTCTTGTCGCTCGCGCCACAGATAGAAGTGGTCGGCGAGGCGGCCGACGGGGAAGAAGGTCTGGCCGTCATCGCGCGGGAGCGCCCCGACGTCGTGCTGCTCGACATCCGGATGCCGCGCAAGAACGGCCTGGACGTCCTGCGGGAGCTGCGCGCCGCGAACGCACTGCCGCCGACAATCGTGCTGACCACATTCGACGACGACGAGCTGCTGCTCGACGCCGTGCGCGCGGGAGCCAAGGGCTACCTGCTCAAGGACGTGTCGCTCGAAGTGCTGACCGGCGCCATCGATGCGGTGGCCGGCGGCGGGACGATGATCCGCCCCGCGATGACCGAGCGCGTGCTCAAGGGCCTGGAGCACGTGAGGCGCGACTACGACACGATGAGCCCGGCCGATCCGCTGACCGCCCGTGAGGTGGAGGTGCTGCGGCTGATGGCCGGCGGCTACAGCAACCGCGAGATCGCCGAGGCGCTGGGAACCGCCGAGGGGACGGTCAAGAACCACGCATCGAGCATTTTGTCGAAGCTCGGCGTGAGGGATCGGACGAGAGCGGTTCTCACGGCATTCGAGCGAGGGCTGTTGGAGGGCAAGGCGAAAGGCTAAAGGCCGTCGAACGGGCGCCGCGTCATTGTGACAAACCGAGGTGCTTGTCCAACCAATCCAGAGACTCCCGAATCAAATCCGGTCGCGGAATGCTGTGCCCGGTGTCGAAGGCGACTCGGCGCTTGTTCGCATCGGGTGTGCCGAAGAGCCCGAACATCGGAGTTTGCGTCGTGTCCTCCGGATAGAAGAAATCGAAGTGACCGTTGAGCATGAGAAGCGGGAGCGTGACGTGCGGAGCGAAATTGATCGCTTCGACTTCGGGCCTCGATGGCTGTGTATAGAACCCGCCGAGGAGAAGGATGGCGGTCTTGAACCGCGGCTCGACGGCCAGATTGATCGGCGCCATTCCCGCTCCCCAGCTGAAACCGAGGTAGGCCAGCCTATCGTGATCGACGTCGGATCGCGTCTGCAGGTAGTCGACGGTTCGCTTGACGTCCTTGGCCCATGCAATGACGTGTTCGCGATACACGTTCGTCAGGTTCGGATAATCGATCACCACCTCATCGCCGCGCTCGAATGTGCTCTTGTAGATCGGGTGGACGAACGCCCGGCCGCTCTTCACCACCCAGTCGAAGAACCTGGTATTGATTTGTGCGCTCGAGCGCGTCGTCAATGCTGATGAGCCCGGAAAGTACACCACCGTCTGATAGGGCGGCTTGCTCCGTTTCGGGAGATACACGAGCGCTGGGACCCGTTCCTTGCCGTAGGCGGCGTTGAACGATACCCTCTCGACGACCCAGTCCGGATGCGACTCGTCGGTGCTCTCGACGCGGCTTTCGAGATCGGCCGGATCGTAGTCGTAGAGCGTGCGATACGCCGCAAACAGATCGTTCGAGACTGGCTTCTCTTTTCGAAAATCCCGTGCCGCGAACGGCACAAGTTCACCAGAGGTCGCGACCGGATCGTCATCGGAATACTTGACGCCGCGGAACCCGAAATTTGCCGCCCGCTCGAACGGCGAGCGGGCATCCGGATCGTAGAACATATAGGCGGGTTCATCGAACGCGCCGCCCAGGATGTAGCGTCGCGTCGCATCTGAACGGTTCCAACACCACTCCTTGACGTTGCCGGCGAGATCGAACACGCCAAACCGGTTTGCGCCACCGCTGGCGCCCACCTTGATCGGGCCGCCCCCTTGAAAGTTGCTTCGCGGCGCCACCACTCCGCTCATCCGCTGTTCGGCGACGCGGCTCCAGTGGAAGATCGATGGCAGTCTCTTGCCAACGAACGCCAGATAGGCTGACGCTTCGTACCAGCTCACGCCAGTCACCGGCAGGTCGTCCTGCCCTTCGAGGAAACTTCCTGACTCCCAGGTCGACGGACCCGGCCGGCCAGTTGAATCGACGAAGCGTGCCATCGCCCGCGAGAAGCTGAGCGCCTCGGCACCGTCGACAAACGGCGGCCAGTAGCGTGGATCACGATAGCCGCCCGCGTCCACGAACCGCTTGAACTCGCGGTTGGTCACTTCGTGGCGATCGATCCAGAAGTCATTCAGGCGCCGCGGCGGCAGGTGATCGAGGCCGGTTATCAGCGCGACGCGAGGCTGCTCTCCAGAGGTAACGTGGACCATGCCAGGCGGCGTCTGATCGGGGGTGTGCAAAGTTGTCAGCAACGTCGTCGGACCGGCGGGGCCAAACGTCGTCGTGTCGTTGGCCGTCACGTATCCAGTCTTCTCGAATTGCCACTCGAGGTAACCGTTCGGGACCACGGCATCGATCACCGGCGACACGCCGAGCTGCGTCCACGGCTTACCAGAGCCCACTGGACGGTATAACACCGTGGCGCCTTCCGGCGTCACCCGAACGGTGACAGCTCGAGACACGATCGGATCGATTCGCGCCCAGACCGGATCGTTGGGAATGATTCGCCGGGCTTCATTGGCGACGAGGAACGCACCCACGTAGTCCTCGCGCTCGGAGAGCTGCTCGATCTGCGGCAGCGCCTGTTCGCGTGCCCAGCGCGCGAGCCGGTTCTGGCGAATCAGCCACGTTCCCGCCAGCGCAACCGCCACGATGGCGAGCGCAGCCACGACGGCCCACCTGCGTCGTACCGTTCTCAGCTGCCCTGTGACGCCTATCGACTGGGCTGACTGCGCCGCCAGCCACTGCGCCAGACTGGTCTTGATATCTCCAGCCGTGATCGTTCGCCGACTCACGTCACGTTCGAGCGCGCGATCGATGAGATCGGCGAGCATCTCGGGTACTTCCGGACGTAGAGTCCGAAGCGGCGTCGGACGATGCGTCGCGATCGCCAGGGCCAGGGCGGTTAACGTCGCGCCCTGGAACGGGAGCCGGCCGGTTAGCATCTCGTAGAGCGTGACGCCCAGCGCCCAGACATCGGAGCGAGCATCGACGACCTGACCGGTGGTCTGCTCGGGCGACATGTACGCGATCGTGCCGACAGCCAGTCCCGGCTGCGTCATTCGAGTCATCGTCTGATTGGTCTCGGCAATGCTCATCGCCAGGCCGAAGTCGAGAAGCTTCACCTGGCCACCGCTCGTGAGCATGATGTTTCCCGGTTTGACATCACGATGAACGATGTCTGCCCGGTGGGCCGCCTCCAGGCCGGACGCGACCTGCTCGGCAATGCGAATCACCTCGACGATCGTCATCGGGGCCCGTTCGATGCGCTGCCGCAGCGTCTCCCCTTCGTAGTACGGCATGGCGATATACAGCTGTCCGTTCCATTCGCCGATGTCGTAGACGCTTGCGAAGTTGGGATGATCCACCGCGCTCATGGCTTGCGCTTCACGCGTCAGGCGAGCACGGGCTTGCGGATCCTGTGCGATGGCCGAGGACAGGAACTTCAGGGCCACCTTCCGATTCAGACGTTCGTCGAGCGCCAGATAGACGACGCCCATTCCGCCCGTTCCGAGTGTCCCGACGACCTGGTAATGCGAAACAGTGGTGCCGACCATCGCCGGGCCGAGTCTAGTCCTCACCGCATGAGCCAGGCAACGAGCGCCTCTGACTGCGCCGGAAACCGGGAGCCTGGAGCCCGAAGCCTGGAGCCCCTTATAATCCCCGCGAGGTATCTCTCATGACCAATCGAGGGCGCGCATTGATCGGTGTGGCGGCTGTGGCTGTCCTGGGCGTAGGCACGATGTCACTCTCGGGCCAAGGGCACACGGCGCCGGCCCTGGTCATCACGGCCTACAACGGTGGCCCCGCCATCCCTTATACGGTGCCGAAGACGCCGTGGGGCGATCCCGATCTCCAGGGTGTCTGGAGCAGCGACGACACCAGCGGCATCCCGCGCGAGCGGCCGAAGGAGCTCGGCACCGCGTTGTACCAATCCGACGCGGAGTTTGCGAAGCGCGTGAAGGCCGTGGAAAGCGGCGTGAAGCGCGGCGAGACCGACATCGGCTCCTTCCGCAACGACTTCGCGCGCCGGGCGTTCCGCCAGACGTCGCTCATCGTCGATCCCCCGGACGGCACCATGCCGGCGGTCACCCCCGAGGCGCAGAAGCGCCGTGCCTCGCGCGACCGCGGCACGTTCGGTGACGGCCCGTTCGAGACCACCGAGGACTTCACGCTCTACGACCGCTGCATCACGCGCGGGATTGTGGGCTCCGTGCTGCGCGTCGTGTACGGCAACGGCAACCGCATCGTGCAGGCCCCGGGCATGGTGGCCTTCAGCTACGAGATGATCCACGACACGCGCATCATCTACACCGACGGCCGCCCGCACGTGAACAACGCCATCAAGCAGTACCTCGGCGACTCCCGCGCGCGGTGGGACGGCGACGAGCTGGTGGTCGTCACGAGGAACCTGACCGACAAGACCAGCATCGGCGGCAACGGCAACGGCCTCCGCCACAGCGACAAGATGGTGATCACCGAGCGGTTCAAGCGCGTGGCCGCCGACGTCATCCAGTACCAGTTCACGGTGGACGACCCGGTGACCTACGCTCGCCCGTTCACCATGTCGATGCCGCTGACGCCGCTCGACGGTGGTGTGCTGCTGCCCTACGAGTGCCACGAGGGCAACTACGGCCTCCCGAACGCGATGAGCGCCGAACGTGCCGAAGACAAGGCGATCGCCGAGGACTTGAAGAACGGCATCAAGCGCGCGAGGCGCGCTGTACAGGTGCCCGTGCCGAACCGGCCCGGCCGCGCCGGCCGAAGAATAGCGGGTCCCAACGAGGGCCGGCTTCGGCTAGGATCGCGCCATGCGATTCCGGGTCTGGCTGGCTCTCGCATTCGTGACCGCGCTTCTGGCCCCGCCGGCCGTCCGTTCACAACAGCCGGCCGGCGCCGGCGGCGTCCGCGGCGCCACAGCAGCAGGCACCGCCGGCTGCGGGTTCGCAACAGCCGGCGGCGCCGTCACCCGACTCCCAGCAACCCACGTTCCGAACCGGCGTCGATCTCGTCTCCGTGGACGTGGCGGTGGTGGACTCGCGCGGGAACCCGGTGGAGGATCTGCGCGCCCCCGACTTCGAGGTGAAGATCGACGGCCAGGTGCGCCGGGTGGTCTCGGCCGAACTGGTCAAGGTGGACGTGGCGGCGGCGCGGCGCCAGACGGCCGACAAGACCGAGACCTTCTACACCAGCAACCTGACGCCCGACAACGGGCGGCACATCGTCATCGCCGTCGATCAGATCAACATCTCGCACGGGGCGCTGCAGCCGATCATGGCGGCCGCGCAGCGATTCCTGGACCGGTTGAGCCCGCTGGACAAGGTGGCGTTCATCGCGTATCCGGAGCCGGGCCCGCGCGTCAACTTCACCTCGGACAAGCTGAAGCTGCGGCTGGCGATGCAGGCGCTCATCGGCCAGTCGCAGCGCGTGCCCGCCGGGCAGCAGAACATCGGCGTCACCGAAGCGCTGGCCATCTACAACCGGCGCGATCAGATCGTGCTCGCCGACGTGGTCGCGCGTGAATGCCGCGGCTTGAACGTGATGGAGCGCGCGCAGTGCGAGCGCGACATCATCACGCAGTCCGCCGAGATCGCCCGGCGGCTTCGCGAGGACGCCGACGCGTCCGTGTCGGGTCTCCGGCAACTGCTGCGCGAGCTGACCACGGTGGAGGGGCACAAGTCCCTGATTCTCCTGACCGAGGGGCTGGCGGTCGAGGATCAGAACGAGCTGGCGTCGATGGCCCAGCTCGCCGGGCAGGCCCGCACCTCGATCAACGTGCTCGTCCTCGACCTGCGGCGCGGCGACGTGACCATCAGCGAGCAACCGCCGACCGAGCAGGCCGACCGCCGTCTCCAGATGCAGGGGCTCGAAGGCCTGGCCACGATGTCGCTGGGCTCGCTGTTCTATATCGCCGGCACCGGCGAGCCGATCTTCGAGCGCCTTTCGTCGGAGATTTCCGCGTATTACCTGTTGGGCGTCGAAGAGCGGCCCAGCGATCGGCAGGGTGACCGGCACCGCGTGGACATAGAGGTGCGCCGGCGCGGCGTGACGATCCGCTCGCGGCAGGCGTTCGTGCTGTCGTCGGGTGCGCCGACGCGCAAGTCGCCCACCGAAAGCCTGCGCGACACGCTGACGTCGCCCTTCGCCGTCCCCGGGCTTCCGCTGCGCGTCACGACCTTCGCGCACCAGGATGCCGCAAGCGAGAAGGTGCGGCTCACCATCGCCGCCCAGGTCGGGCAGCCCGGTGCGGCGAAGGGGGAGTTCACGCTCGGATACCTCCTGATCGCCGATGACAACCGCATCGCGGGGAGCTGGGGCAGCCGCGTCACGCTGGCGCCGCTCGGCTCCAGTCCGAACGAACCGCTGGCGTTCGAGGGCACGACGCTCGTGGACCCGGGCATCTACACGCTGCGGATCGGCGTCGTGGACCCGGAGGGGCGGCGCGGCAGCGTCGTCCGCGAGGTCTCGGCCTGGAAGATGTCGGGAGAGGCGCTCGCGTTCGGCGACCTGATCGTCGGGTCAGCCGCCACGGGATCCTCGCTGCACGCGGCGGTGGAACCACACCTGAACGGCGACAGGCTGGGCGCGTATCTCGAGCTGTACTCGGATACGCCGGCCACGTTCGAGTCCACGGTCGTGACCATGGACATCGCCGACGACGCGGACTCACGCGCCCTGACGACGCTCGACATCACCATCAGGCCTGGCTCGCGCCCCACAACGCGAGTGGCCTCCGGGATCATGCCGCTCTCGCTCCTGCCCCCGGGCCGCTACGTGGCTCGTGCCCGCGTCACTCGCTCCGGCAAGGCCATCGGCGTGATGGCGCGCCCGTTCGTCATCGAGCGGGCTGAAGGCGGCACGGTGTTGTCGGCCGCGACTCGCATGGAAGCGGCCAAGGCGTTCGCGGCCACGCTCCCCGCCTTCGATCGGCAGGCCGTGCTCGGACGCGATTTCGTGGCGGGCCTCCTGGACATCGCGGAAAAGCGGTCGGCGACGCTGAAGGACGCCATCGCCGAAGCGCGTGAAGGCCGGTACGGCGCCGGCGCCCTCGAGGCGCTGGACGCCGGGGATCAGACCGTGGCCGCGTTCCTGCGCGGCCTCGATCTGTTCTCGAAGGGCCAATGGGCCCAGGCGTCCACGCAGCTGCAGATCGCGGCAGGCGATCGCCGCGAGTTTTTCCCCGCGGCCTTCTACCTGGGCGCCACGTTTGCCGCGCTGGGCCGCGATCGGGAGGCCGCGGGCGTGTGGCAGATCGCCCTGGGCACCGAGGCCCGCCCGGCCGTGGTCTACGCGATGGTGGCCGACGCACGCCTGCGCGACGGCCAGGCGCAGGCGGCGGTCGACATCCTGAAGCCGGCCTACGAGAGAGACCCGAAGAACGAGGACCTGTCGCGCCGCCTGGCCATGGCGTACATGCTCGTCCAGAACTACGCGGAGGCGATTCCCGTCCTCGACGCCACCGTGACGCGTCGGCCCACCGATCAGGAAGCGCTCCTGGCGACTGTCGTCGCGCACTACGAGCTCGTGCGGTCGGGGCAGCTGCTCTCGACCGCCGACGAGGCGAAGCTCAAGAAGTACGTGGTGGCCTATAAGGGGCCCGACCGGGCGCTCCTCGAGAAGTATCTCCAGACGATGCAAGCGCGGTGACCGTTCGTCCCTACTGGCACGGGTGCAACTACCCGTGGTCGTTCGACGGCACCACCGCGTTCTACGGGCTCGACTTCGGCGCCAACGTCTGGGGGTCGCACCTGGGCGTTTCGACGCGGCGCGATGCGGTCGCGCGCGACTTCGCGGAGATGGCGAGCCTGGGCTTCACGGTCACACGCTGGTTCCTGTTCTGCGACGGCCGGAGCGGCATCGTCTTCGACGATCGCGGGCTGCCCGAGGGCCTCGATCCCCACGTCTTGCACGACCTCGACACCGCGCTGGCGATTGCGGTGGACAGCGGCGTCCGGGTGGTGTTCGTCATGCTGGACCACCGATGGTTCTACGAAGGGTTGACCGGAGCCGTCGTGGACCCGGTGACGGGCGAGAGCCTCCGGATCACGCTGCCCGAGGGACGCGCCGGCGTGTTGCATTCCGCCGAGGGGCGCGATCGCCTGTTCGATCGCGTGCTGGGCCCGATCGTACGCAGGTACGGCCCCTCGGGGACGCGTGCTGACCTCACCGCGGGCGTCGCCGCCTACGAGTTCATGAACGAGCCCGACTTCGTGATCGACGAGTGGGACGCCGATCGCAGCCGGCACGTGCCGCGGCCGGTGCCATTTGCGATCGTGGCGGAGTTGATCGCGCGCTTCAGCGGGCTGGTCCACGCGGAAAGCGATGCGCTGACCACGCTCGGCGGCGCCCGGCTTCGCAACCTGTGGGCGTGGGACGATCCCGCGCTCGGCCTCGACCTGCTGCAGGTGCACTCCTATCCGGACCTCCGGCACCCATTGCGGGATACCGACATCTTCGGCACGCCTGCCGCGTCGCACGCCGGCGCGCGTCCGCTGCTCCTCGGAGAGTTTCCTGGCAACGGCCCCGAACGTCACCCGCCCGGGGCGACGCCTCCGCCCACGACGCTCGACGACTACCTGGAGTTCGCGGTGGCCCAGGGCTACGCGGGCGCGTGGCCGTGGAGCTTCAGTGGCACCGACCATTACGGTCCGTTGCCGCGGGAACCCCTGGCCCGTTTCGCGCGCGCGCATCCCGAGCTCGTCAACTCGAGGTGCGGGCTGTGACCGGCCGGCCGAGCCTTTCGTCGCTGGGCTGGCAGATGGTGAAGGATGCCAATCGCACGCTTGGCGGCGGCATGCCGGCGATCGAACTGATGCGTCGATCGTTTACGCGGCGAGGCTGGCTGGACGACACGGGGCACGGGCTGCTGGTCGCGGTATCGCGCTTCACGCCGGGGACGAACGTGCTGGCCTACTGCGCGGCGTTCGGGTGGCGTATCGGTGGCATGGGTGGAGCGGCCGTGGCTCTTGCGGCGGCATCGGTCCCCGGCTCGGTGGCGGTGACGCTGTTGAGCGCCGCCATCTCCCGGCTCGTTGAATCGCCCAGCGTTCGCGCGGCGCTGGCCGTGGCCACGCTCGCGGCTGCTGCGCTGATTCTTGCGAGCGCGTGGGCCCTGGTGCGCCCGTACGTCCTGGGCGCCCGGCGTGTCTGGGCAATGGCCATCACCGTGGGGGCCGTGATGTTGTTTGCCGCCGGCATCTCCCCGGTTCGGGTCCTCCTCGTCGCGGCGGTCTTCGGGGCGGTCTCGCCTGCGCCCAGGGAGGCGGCATGAGCCTGTGGCTGCTCTATGGGCTGCTGCTCAAGGCCACCGTGACCTCGTTCAGCGGCATGGGCTCGCTGCCCCAGATTCGCGAGGATCTGGTGGTGACACATCGTGTGCTGGCGGACGACCAATTGAGTCAGGCCGTGCTCGTCAGCCGTTCCACGCCCGGGCCGGTGGGCACCTACGTGGTGTCGGTCGGCTATATGGCCGCCGGCTGGCCCGGCGCGTTCGTCGGGTGGCTGGCGCTCGTGACGCCGGCGCTCGCGGCGATTCCACTCCTCGTGGTCGTGGCGCGCTGGCACCACCTGCCCCGTGTGCGCGCCAGCGTGGACGCGGTGGTGGTGGCCGGCGCCGCGATGCTGGTGCCGGCCGGGTTGCAGCTTGCGCGCGACGCGCTGCTGCAGCTGAGGGCCGTCATCGGTCTGTAACTGTTGTTCTAGGCGCTCGAAAGCCGCGACGATCCGCGTTCGCACACGAAGCGCATGGCGCGCGTCTCGGCGTCGCTCCGCTTCTCCACAGTCGGGACGAAGTACCAGTCGGCCTGAATCTGCTTGCGGTCTACGTCCAACACGACGTATCCGCGGCTGTCGCCTTCCAGGAACTTCAAGTGAGGCGTCGCCAGCCGGAGCAGCGCGCTGGACTCCCGCATGCCGGCTCCGGCGAAGAAGGGGGGTGAGCTGATGGCCGGCGTCACGAACTCCACGGCCAACGAGCCGGCCCCCGATTGCGGCATGTAGCCGCGGAACGGATTGCGTGGGACGTCCATCGCCCACGAGCTGTGGATGTCGCCGGTCAGGACGGCCAGGTCGGAGATCTTCTCGCGCTCCAGGAAGTCGAACACGCGCGCCCGCGCCACCGGGTAACCGTCCCACACGTCCACGTTCTGCGGCGCCGTACCGGCGGGCGCGATTGGGGCAAACAGGATCTGCTGCCCGAGCATGCGCCAGGTGGTTCCAGCCTGCTGCGAACGCCGCAGGGTATTGAAGAGCCATGTTTCCTGGTCCGCGCCAAGCAGCGTCCGGCCCGGAGCATTGGCGCCGATCGAATCGCGCGAACGCGCCTGCCGATCGCGCAGCCCGCGGGTGTCCAGCATCAGCAGGTCCACCAGACCGCCGAAGCGGAAGTCCCGGTACAGCCGGATGCCTGGAGCCGTGGTCTCGCGAACGGGCATCCACTCGAGGTACGCCTGGTACGCGGCACCCTGGCGGACGCGCCAGTCGGCGTCGCTGCCCTTGTGCGTGGGAGCGCCGCCGCGCCACGCGTCGTTCACGATCTCATGGTCGTCCCAGACGGCGATGAAGGGGTGGGCCGCGTGAGCGGCCTGCAGGTCGATGTCGGTGCGATAGGTGGCGTAGCGCGAGCGGTAATCCACGAGCGTCGTGGCCTCGCCGGCCGGCAGCGGAATCCGCCCGGAATCGGATCCGTCGCCGTACACGCCGTTGGCGAACTCGTAGATGTAGTCGCCCAGGTGCAGCACGGCGTCGAGATCGGACCGATTCGCCACGCAGCGATACACGTTGAAGTAACCGGCGGGGTAGTTCGAACAGGACACCGTGGCGAGCCGCACGCGGTCGGCCGAGTCTGCAGGCAGGGTCTTCGTACGGCCGATCGCGGAGGTATCGCCGTCGGCATCGAACGCGTAGTAGTAGGTCCGCCCCGGCGCCAGGCCCGGGACGTCTACCTTGACGGTGTGGTCTCGCAGCGGCGAGGTCTCGACGGTCGCCGTCGCGACCACGTTGCTCAGCTTCTCGTCGGTGCCGACGCGCCAGCGGACCTTCGAGGCGTCTGCCGGCGAGGTGACGCGAGTCCAGATGACGACGCGGTCAGCCAACGGATCGCCGCTGGCGACACCGTGACGAAACAGCCGCGACGCGGGCTCGGCCTGGCGCGCGCCGGCAAGCCGCGGCCACGCGACGGCAGCCGCCGCGCCTTGAATGAACCTGCGTCTGGAAACTCCCTGGAGCATCGGATCAATCGTAGCTTAGCCGTGTGGGGGATCCAGGCACACGGCCCACAGGTGACAGGCTCTAGGCTCTGGGCTCTAGGCTCTGGGAAAGGATCGCTCGAAGATCTGGCGGTGGCGGCGCTTCGATGCGCAGGCGCACCCTGGTGATCGGGTGGGGGAGCTCGACGCGCCACGCGTGCAGCGCCTGTCGTGCTATGTCACCGTCGGGCGCCCCGTAGCGCTCGTCGCCGACGATGGGCCAGCCCGACGACGCCAGGTGCACGCGGATCTGGTGCGTGCGCCCCGTGACGAGCTCGCAGGAGACGAGCGCGCGCCCGCCGCCACTCGACAGCACGTCGTAGCGCGTTTCGCTGGCGGCGCCGTCCGTACGCACCACGACCCGGCGCCGATCTGCGGGGTCGCGCCCCAGCGGCAACTGGATCGATCCGGCCGACGGCCAGGGGACGCCCGACACCACGGCCAGATACTGTTTGCGCACGCGGCCCGCGCGCGCGTCGGCCTGGACGGTCGCATGCACCGTTGGCGACAGCGCCACCAGCACCAGACCCGAGGTGTCCTTGTCCAGCCGTGTGAGCACGCCCGGCCGGGCCTCAGCCCGCCCGCGCAGCCGCCACAGCACACCGTTGAGCAGCGTCTTCGACGCGTGCCTGTAGGTCGGGTGCACCACGAGACCTGGCGGCTTGTTGATCGCCAGCAGGTGTTCGTCTTCGTGCAACACGTCGAGATCCAGCGCCTCGGCTTCTGGTGGAGCGCGCCGCACTGCCCCCTCCGGAAGCGTGACCACGACGTCGGTGCCCTCGGCGAGCGGCTGAGATGCGCGCCGCGCCGTCCGGCCGCCCAGCTCGACGCGTCCGGCTACGATCCACTGCTGGGCCAGCGTGCGCGACAGCTTCACGTCGCCTCCGACCCGGCGCACGAGCGCCTGGTCGAGGCGCAGTTTCGCGTCGCCGCGATCCGCCGTGAAGTGAATCCGATTGTCGGGCTCGGACATCCGATACACTGGATTCTATGAGCATCTTCTCTGCCACGGCGCTTCGCCTGCCGCGTCCGGATCAGGCCTTGCCCGGCCGGGAGACCGCGATGCCCGTGCCGGAAGCGCACTACGTCAACGGACACTCCCTTGTGCCGCCGTTTCCCGTGGGGCTCGAGCAGGCAGTCTTCGGGATGGGGTGTTTCTGGGGCGCCGAGCGCAAGTTCTGGCAAGCCGCCGGCGTCTACACGACGGCCGTCGGTTATGCCGGCGGCTATACGCCCAACGCCACGTACAAGGAAGTGTGCTCCGGCATGACGGGGCACACCGAAGTCGTGCTCGTGGTGTTCGATCCGGCGGTGACGTCGTATGACGCCGTGCTGAGGCTGTTCTGGGAGAACCACGATCCCACGCAGGGCATGCGGCAGGGCAACGACGCGGGCACGCAGTATCGCTCGGCCGTCTACTGCTATTCGCCGGAGCAGCTCCGGGCCGCGCGTGCCTCGCGCGACGCGTACCAGGATCGGCTCACCGCGGCCGGCTACGGGCGGATCACGACCGAAATCGCCGACGCGCCGCCCTTCTACTATGCCGAGGACTATCACCAGCAGTATCTGGCGAAGAACCCGCACGGCTATTGTGGGATCGGCGGCACCGGCGTGACCTGCCAGGTGGGCGTAGAGGCGTAAGCACTATAATTTCGGACTGATGAGTCGCGTCACCTACACCAACACCGAAGACACGCCCGAACAAGCCGGGCTGCGGGAAGCCCATCGGGTACGCATCGTGACGGACGCGGAGGAAGGCACCGGTTTGAACCGGCTCCCGCCGAGTGTCTATGGCTTCACCTACTCTCCGGGGATCGACGAGGCGCCTCTCTTCGTCAAGCGCTCGTTCCGGAGCTACGAGGCCCACAAGCTGGCCAACGGCGAAGTAACCGTCGTGGGGTTCACGTCGGCGGAATCAGCCAGGCAGTTGACGACGTCCACCGAGGACATCTCGCTGCAGGTACAGCCGCAGCCGGAGCCAGGTCAGGACACGCTGGTCGAGATCCCCTATTCGCGCATCCGCAAGCACAAGGGCTATGCGGCGCCGAACCAGCACGGCTTCTCGGTGACGGTCGCGCCGCTGCTCGCGCACGCCTGAGCTCGCGGTTTCTGCAGCGGCTAGGATGGTCGCATGCCCAGGATCACCACGTTTCTCGCCTACGAGAGTCGCGCGCAGGAGGCCGTGGAGCAGTACGTCTCGATCTTCAAGAACTCGCGCATCGTCCACACCTCCTACTACGGCGAGGCTGGTCCGGGCGCCAAGGGCAGCGTGATGACGATCGACTTCGAGCTGAACGACCAGCCGTTCACCGCCCTGAACGGCGGGGCGCACTTCAAGTTCACGGACGGCATCTCGTTGTCGGTGGACTGCGAGAGCCAGGCCGAGGTGGACGAGTACCTGGGCGAGGCTCTCAGACGGCGGCGAAGAGGGACCCTGCGGCTGGCTGAAGGACCGCTTCGGCGTGTGGTGGCAAGTCAACCCGACGATCCTCGGCGAGATGCTTCGGGATCCCGATCCGCGGCGCGCCAGCCGCGTGATGCAGGCGATGCTGAAGATGAAGAAGATCGATATCCAGGAGCTGAAGAAGGCGTTCGAGGCGGGAACGTAGGAAGAACAAGGCCAAAGGCGAAAGGCCAGGCCTTGGGCCTTATACCTGCTTGGTCTTCCAGTTGCCTTTCGAAAAGATCCACGCGCTCACGAGCGCCAGCGTCGAGAACGCGACGCTCACGGCGATGAAGACGCCGGTCGGGCCAAGGCCGGCGGGATACGCGAGCACCCAGGCCAGCGGAATCTCCCACAGCCACAGGCAGCCCAGGTTGATCCACGTCGGCGTGCGCGTGTCGCCCGCGCCGTTGAACGCCTGCGTCAGCACCATGCCGTAGCCGTAGAAGAAGAACCCGGCGGCGATGATCCGCAGGCAGCGCACGCCATAGGGCACGACCTCGGGGTCCGACGTGAAGATGCCGATGAGAAACGGCGCGAAGACCAGGAAGATCACGCCCACGACTCCCAGACACATCGTGTTGTAGAGGCCCGCCTTCCATGCGGCCGCTTCGGCGCGGTCGGGACGTCCCGCGCCCAGGTTCTGGCCGACCAGCGTCGCGGCGGCGTTGCTGACGCCGAAGGACGGCAGCAGCGCGAACAGGACGATCCGGATGCCGATGGTGTTGCCGGCCAGGGCCGCGCTGCCGAAACCCGACAGGATGCGGATGATGCCCATCCAGGACGCGGTGTTCACGAAGTTCTGGAACGTGGCCGTGCCCGAGATGCGGAGGATCGACCGCATGGTGTCGCCGTCGATTCGCAAATGCGCGCGCGTCACCTGCAGCCTCCCGCCGGGCCGTGTCAGGTGGTACAGCTGATACAACACGCCGCAGCCGCGCCCGATGGTGGTGGCCGTGGCCGCGCCCGTGACGCCCATCTCGGGGAAGGGGCCGAGGCCGAAGATGAGGCACGGGCCCAGCAGAATGTTGATCGTGTTGGCGAACCACAGCACACGCATCGCGATGGCCGCGTCGCCCGCGCCGCGGAACACGGAGTTGATCAGGAACAGCAGCGTGACGGTGCCGCACCCGCCCAGCATCACGCGCGAGAACGTGGACCCCGTCGCCAGCACCGCGTCGCTCGCGCCCATCATCGCTATGAGCTGCGGCCCGAACATGGCGCCGATGGCCCCCAGGATCACGGCCACGGCTCCGCCGAGGACGACCGTCTGCACCGCGGCGACGGCCGCGCGTTCTGGATCCTTCTCGCCGATCCGCCGCGCCACGGTGGCCGCGCCGCCAATCGAGATGCCGATGGCCAGCGCGTACACGATGAACATCAGCGACTCGGTCAGCCCCACCGTGGCCACCGCGTCGGCGCCCAGACGCCCGACGAAGAAGATGTCCACCACGGCGAACACCGACTCCATCAACATCTCGAGGACCATCGGCACGGCCAGCAGGACCACCGCGCGGCCTATCGGCGCCTCGGTGTAGTCGAGGTGCGATCCGCGAACGGCTTCCTTGAGCGTGGACCAGGCCGATTGGTCCGGCGGTGATTGAACTGAAACAGACACGGATCGTTCCGATTTGTGAATTGTGAATTGTGACTTGTAGAATTGTGAATTTGACTTGCCCGCCGGCCCGGTTTCCGTGGGGCGGTTCGGATCCGCCGACCATTCCGACCATGACCCGGCGTAGAGCGGTGTGCCGGTAGGCCTGCGTGCTCCATTGCCAGCAGGTTGTGGCACGCACTCACGCCGGAGCCGCAATACATCACGACGTCCCCCGGCGCGCGACCCTCGAGCAGCGCGTCATAGCGGGCCCGCAGATCGGCCGGCGGCCGCATGGTGCCGTCGTCGCCCAGGTTCCACTTGTAGAAGTGGTTCCGCGCTCCCGGAATATGGCCCGCCACCTTGTCGATGGTCTCCGACTTCCCCTCGAAGCGCTCGGGGCCGCGCGCGTCCACGAGCAGTGTCCGCGCCCCGCCGATGCGCCGCTGTACTTCCTCGATGGTGACGGCCATCTCGGGTCGCACGGCCGCTCCGAACGTTGTCGCCGGCCGCGATTCGTGCCCGGCGGCGGTGGGGCGCCCTTCGGCCACCCACTTCGCCCATCCGCCGTCGAGCAGCGCCACTTCCGCGTGCCCCAGATACTTCAACGACCACCACATCCGGCTGGCGTACAGCCCGGCGTCCTGGTCGTACACCACCACTTGCATTCCGTTGCCGATGCCGAGCCGGCCGAACGTTGCCGCGAGCATGTCCACCGACGGCAAGGGATGACGGCCGTTGACTCCCGTTCGCGGACCGGCCAGGTCGGTGTTCAGGTTGGCATAGACGGCGCCAGGAATGTGGCTCCCGGCGTACTGCTGCCGGCCCCAATTCTCATTCGTGAGATCGAACCGGCAGTCGACGACGACCCAGTCGCCGTTCAGGTGCGCGCCCAGAACCTCGGTGGAGACGATTGTGGTGTGGGGCATCCCCCTAGGATACCCCCGCGCGAAGCGAAGCCTCGCCCTACTGCGGCGTCGCCTGCTGCAGCGCCGCGATCCGCTGCTCGAGCGGCGGGTGCGTCGAGAACAGCATCATGTAGTTCTTCGGCGCGCCGCTGATCTTCATCGTTGCCAGCGACTGGTGTCTCGGGTCGATCAGTTGCTGATTGGCGGCGAGGCGCTGCAGCGCAGCCAGCATGTTGCCGCGACCCGCCAGCGTGGCGCCGCCGTAATCGGCGCGGAACTCCCGCTGCCGCGAGAACCATGCCGTGACCATCGAACCCAGGATGCCCAAGCCGATCTCCAGCACGATCATCACGACCCAGCTGAGCATGTAGCTGTTGCGCGAGTCGCTGGACTGCCGCACCCAGAACGCGACCAGGCGGGCGAAGAACATCACGAACGCGTTCATGACGCCCTGGATCAGCGTCATGGTGACCATGTCGCCGTTGGCGATGTGCGCCACTTCGTGCGCCAGCACGCCTTCCACCTCGTTCTGGCGCATGCCGCGTAGAAGACCGCTCGAGACGGCGACCAGGCTGCGGCTCTTGCTCGGTCCGGTGGCGAAGGCATTCACCTCCGGCGACTCGTAGATGCCCACCTCCGGCATCGGCAGGTTGGCCTGACGCGTCAGGCGCTCCACGGTCTGATAGAGCCATGCCGCCTCGCCCCGCGCCGACTGGGCGTCCACGAGCTGCATGCCGGTGGCGCGCTTGGCCATCCAGCGCGACATCTGGAGCGAGATGAACGCGCCGCCCATGCCCCACACCAGGCAGAAGGTGGCAAGCGCTCCGAGATTGAGCCCGTCCGGTCCGACGTAGTTGCCGACGCCCAGCACGCTCAGGACGACCGAAAGCGTGATGACGACCAGGAGGTTGGTGAGGAGGAACAGGACGATCCGTTTTCCCATGATGTTTTGAGAATAGCACCGGCGGACCGGCTATGCCCTCAGCGCCTCCGCCAGGCGGTGCAGGAACAGGCCGACATCTGTCACGACACCAACGGTTTGCGACGATCCCCGGTCGCTCAGCTTGGTCACCACGGCCGGGTTGATATCCACGCATACAACCCGGACCCACGACGGCAGCATGTTGCCCACGCCGATGCTGTGGAGCATCGACGACAGCATCAAGACCAGGTTGACGTTCATCAGCGCCGCCGCATACCGCTCCTGCGCTTCGATGAGATCCATCACCGTCTCGGGGAGCGGACCGTCGTCACGGATGCTGCCCGCCAGCACGTAGTCGACGTTGTGCGTCACGCACTCGAACATGACGCCTGTCTTCAACACCCCGGCCTGGACGGCCTGCTTGATGCCGCCGGCCCGGTTGATCGTGTTGATGGCGGCCATGTGGTTGCGGTGTCCCTGTTCGACGGGCGCCCCGGCCTGCAGGTCGATGCCCAGGGACGTCCCCGACAGCGCGAACTCCACGTCGTGCACGGCCAGGGCGTTGCCCGCCAGCACCACGTCCACGAAGCCGCGCCGGATGATCTCGCCGAAGTGCTCCACGCCGCCGGTGTGGACCACGACGGGCCCGGCCACCACGGCGATGCGCCCGCCGTTCTTCTTCACGTCCCGCATCATCTCGGCGATGCGCGCCACGCTGCCCTCCACGCGGCGCTCCGACGAGACGTCGTTGCTCATGAACGCGAACCCGAAGCGGTCCCGTTCCCGGAACTCGGGCGTCACGCGGATGCCGCGATGGCCGCACACGATCGATTCCCCGGCCTTCACGTCCCGGAGCTTCCGGCACTGGGCGCGGCCGTCGGCCACGACGATGACGGCATCCATGCGCTGCCGCTCCACCTCGACCCACGAGCTGCCCACGCGGACGTGCGTGCGGTGGTTCGTGGTGGAGTAGAAGTCGTCGGGGACACAGCGGTCCTTTTCGGCCGGCTTCACGACCGCGTCCTTCTCTTTGACCGCGTGGCAGCCGAAGAAGGTGAGCTGCTGGAGCAGGTCGGCCAGAGCCGATGCGTCGGGCGCGGTGACGCGAATCTTGATGCGCGACCGGTCGTCGTTGGTGCGCCCGATATCGAAATTCAGGATCTCGTAGGTTCCCCGGACCTCGATGATCTTGTCCATGATGCCGGAGAGCATCCCCGAGTCGATCAGGTGCCCTTCGGCTTCGACGGTTTCACTGGCAGCCATTCGGACATTGTACGAGGGCTCCAGGCTCCAGGCTTCGGGCCCCAGACTCGGGCTCGACCCCGCCAGGGATATCATCCGAGGCATGAACGCATCCGACTGCATCCTGTTCAGTGGCGGCGCGCCCGGCGCCGAGGCGGCCTTTGGCGCCTGCGCCGAGCACTACGGCATAGAGGAAGTGAACTTCACATTCGAGGGCCACAAGATCGGCCGGCATCGCGGCGTGCGCGTCCTGAACCACGAGGAGCTGCTGGCTGGTGACGTGAGCCTCGAGTACGTCTCGAGGCTGATGCACCGGCGGTACACCGAGGGCCCGACCATCCGGAAGGTGCTGCAGTCCCTGTGGTACCAGGTCAACAACGGCCAGGAGATCTACGTCATCGGCTCGATTCTCGAAGACGGCACCGTGAAGGGCGGCACCGGCTGGGGCGCCGAGTTCGCCAAGCTGTGCAACAAGCCGCTGTCGGTCTTCGATCAGGACAAGGACGCGTGGTTCAACTGGAACGGCGACGCGTGGGACGTGCTGGACGCGACAACCGTGCCCGTGATCAGCCACCCGCACTTCACCGGCACGGGGACTCGCACCATGCGCGACAACGCGCGGCGGGAGATCGACTCCCTGTTCCGCCGGTCGTTTCACCTGACCCGCTGACAGAGACTGGCAACATGAAGAACGCCTTCGTGTCGTATGCGGTCTTGGCGTGCGGCTTCGCGGGCGCCTCCCCCGCCCTGGCGCAGCGGCTGCCGTTCGAGCGCACCTTCGACGTGTCGGGCCCGGTGACCCTCGACGTCTCTACGAATCGCGGAAAGATCGAGGTGCTGGCGGGCGGGGACGGCCGCGTGGTCGTCACCGGCACCGTCACGGTTCGCGTCGGCTTGATGCTGCCGGCCGACGCGCTCGAGATCGCGAAGCGAATCGCCGGCGCGCCACCGATCGAGCAGGACGGCTCGGTAGTTCGACTGCGCGACCCTCGCGAGGCCGCGGAGCAGCGGGCGGTCATCGTGGCGTATCAGGTACGGGTGCCGCCGGCGACCACCGTGAACACGGCCAGCGACTCGGGGGCAACCTCAGTGAGCGGAGTTTCCGGTCCGGTCACCGTGAGGACGCACTCGGCCGCCATCGATCTATCGTCGCTCGGCGGGACCGCGAGCGTGATGACCGGCTCCGGAGCGGTGCGCATCGACGGCGTGGACGGAGCCCTGACAGTCGAAACGTCGAGCAGCAGCATCACCGCCAGGCGCATCGGCTCGTCGCTGCGGCTGCGCACCCAGAGCGGTGCGGTCGACGCAGCGTTCGTGGGCACGGGCGATGTCGATGTCGAGACGGGTTCGAGCGCCATTCGGCTGATCCGCGTCCGGGGTGGTGCGACGGCGTCGTCGCAAAGCGGCCGGATCACCATCGACGGTAGCCCGAGCCGGGACTGGACCTTGAAGACTGGCTCGAGCAATGTCGAGGTGACGTTCCACCCGGGCGCAGGCGCCCGGCTCGAGGCTAGCAGCGGCTCGACCAACGTCCGCGTGGAGCACGCCTTCTTCGAGGGGACGGCCGCAAAGGGCCGCGCCAGCGGGACTATCGGACGCGGCGGGCCGCCGGTGCGAATCACCAGCCGGAGCGGCCAGGTTCGCGTCCAGGGCAGTTGACAGTTCTCCAACTGACTCCCCGACCCCAAGGCGAAGCAACGTGGGCCGAGGCAGTCGTACCCGCCGGCGCCTCCCATTCCGCACACCTGAAGTCTCTCGTCCCATCGAGCCATCCGGGCGGTCGCGGGGTCGACGCACGTCATCTGATCGACCGAGCGACACACGACGATGGATCACTCTGATATCTGGACCCGCCCTACGGCATCAAGTTCGGCAGCAACTGGCAGGTCAGCACGCGCAAGCGCGACGTGAAAGACGGCAAAGTGGAAGACGCCACCCGCCAACGGGAGGCGCCGGCCGGGTGGGGCTGTCTCGGCCGGCCGATTCAGGATTCGAGAATGTCCTGAGTGCTGGTGATGAGCACGCAGGTGCAGCCGGTTTCGCTCCACACGCGCTTGTCGCCGGAGCCTGCCTCCGCCCGGTTGTAGTCTCCCGGGTAGAGCTTCCGATCGTCGATCCACAGTTCGCCGTCGAGCAGGAACAGCTCCTCCAGCCCGGCATGGGTGTGCGCGGGATATTCCACGCCAGGCAGGAGTCGCACCAGCATGCTCACTCGATGCCTCGCGGTATCGGTCGCCATCAGCTTGCAGAAGATGCCGGGGGCAACTTCGTCCCATTCCGGCTCGTCCCACTGCCCGGCCGACGGCAGCACCGGGTTTCCGTTAGTCGCGATACGGCGCGCGAGGCGTTCTTGCAGCGCTACCGGCGGCCGCAGCACGTCCGTCGGCCAGAATGCGAAACTGGCGGCGACGGGCCGCAGTTCCTGTAGTTCCTGCTGGCACTGCGAGCATGACGCGATGTGGGCCTCAAGCGCGGCTGCTTCGCCAGGAGGAAGCGCCCGAATCACGTACGCGGACACCTGCGCCGACTGGCTGCAGGGGCTGCTGTCGAGGGTCGAGCTCATGGCCGGTGGCCTCCCTCGGTCAGCGCCTGACGAAGCTTGTGCAATCCGGAGCGGATTCGCGTCTTGATCGTTCCAAGAGGCTCGTTCAACCGCGCCGCCACTTCGGCATGCGTTGACTCCGAGAAGAACGCCACCTCGATCGCTTTTCGCTCGTCGGGTGTGAGGACGGCCAGAGCGTTGCGGAGCGCCTCGCTCTGCTGCTTGAACGCGATGAGATCGTCTGGACTGGCCGTATCGGTCGCCGGCACCTGATCCCCGGTTTCAGGCGGTACGCGCTTCTTCCGCTGCTCGAAGCGCAGCCGGTCGATGGCCCGGGAGCGCGCCTGGTTCATGATCCACCCGAGGACGGTGCCGTCCTCCTCCTGGTAGCGGGATGCGCGACGCCAGACGTCGTGGAACACGTCCACTGTCACTTCCTCGGCGGTCTCCCGATTGGCGGTGATTCGCACGATCAGTGTGAAGACGACGCGATTGGCCCGTTCGAAAAGCGCATGCAGCGCCCCCTGATCCCCGGCGGCCACGGATTGGACGAGGGCCACCCATTCCGCTTCTGAGACCAGCGCCTTCGACGGGTCGGCATACAGGACCTCGCCGAGCGTGCCTGGGGAACCTTGACCGTCCCGAACGTCGTCGTGAGCCCCGCCCATAGACGGGGGATCTTATACATCAGCTTCCCGTCCTGACTCATCCGAGAGGACATCCATGAAGCTATGAAGCGCTGTCGCGGCGCGCGACGCTTTTGTCCGTGGACGCAGGCTTTTGAGTCTGGTCTTGCGTAGAAGCGTCGAGTTCGAGTTTGAAGATCGAGAAACAGCGGGGGTGGACACGATAGGTTGTCCGGTCGGCATGGGAATCACTGGTGAATTCCAGCTCCAGCTCGACCTGACCAGACGCCGTCGAGGCACCGCAAACAGCACAAGGAGACCCGGTCGCAGGGCCTCCCCACAACTCGTTCGGGGAGCGCATCGGTAGGAATCCGCCCTGCATCGCTTCCCGGGCTTTTGCTTGCAAAAAGCTGTCGTCGCTCATTTAGGCCCCCCTCGACCAGTGGGCGGCGCGCGCGCGCGCGGTTACGTTGCCTTATAAAACGACAACGGCGCGCTCATGGATTTTGGGAAGGTCATACACGGATTCCGGGCCCGACCGGTTCTAGTCGCTCGAAGCCGTCTCCGCGTCGGGGACGAACTTGTAGCCGACGCCGCGGATCGTCAGCAGATACTTGGGCGCGGCCGGCCGGTCCTCGATGTAGCGCCGCAGCCGCACCACGAAGTTGTCGATGGCACGCGTGTCCGTGCTTTCGTGCAGGTCCCACACGTCCTCGAGGATTGCGCCCCGCGACACGGCCTGTCCGGCATTCTTGATCAGGTACCGGAGCAGGTCGCTCTCCATCTGCGTCAGCTGGAACGCCCGGTCCCCGGCCCGCACTTCCATCGCCCGGAAGTCGATGGTGCGGCCGGCGAACGTGTAGACGTCCTCGGACGGCTCGGTTTCGGCTCCGGCCCGCTGCTCGTTCCAGCGGCGGCGCCGCAGCAGGCCCTCGACGCGGGCGATCAGGATAGGCAGCTCGAACGGCTTCGGCAGGTAGTCGTCGGCCCCGGCCTCGAAGCCGCGCAGCACATCGTCCGGGCGTCCGCGCGCCGTGAGCATGAGAATGGGGACGTACTGGCCGGCTGCGCGGAGCTCCGCGGCCGTCTCGAACCCGTCCTTGCCGGGCAGCATCACATCCAGAATCACGACGTCGAAGGCCGATCCATCGGCGAGCAGCAACTGCAGCGCGCGCTCCCCGTCGCCGGCCACGGCGGTCTCGTGGCCCTCGGCCTGCAGGTTGAACCGGAGGCCGTCGGCGATGTGCTGCTCGTCGTCGACGATGAGGATGCGGCTCATGCGGCGTCCAGCGCGTCGGGCTGGCCCGCGAACCGCGGCAGCTCCAACGTGAACGTGGAGCCGCGCCCTTCGCCCTCGCTATGCGCGAAGACGCGGCCACCGTGGGCGCGCGCAATCGACCGCACGATGTAGAGCCCAAGGCCCGTCCCCTTCACCGATTTCAGCCGCAGCGAGGGCACGCGGTAGAAGCGGTTGAAGATGCGCTTCAGCTGCCGCTTGGGAATGCCGATGCCGCGGTCCTGCACGCGCACCCAGACCGTGTGCGGCGCGGGCGAGGCCACCGCCACCGTGACGCGGACGGTGGTCCCGGAGTACTTGACGGCGTTGTCGATCAGGTTGGCCAGCACCGTGCGCAGCTGCTCGGGGTCGCCGCGGACCGTGAGGCCAACGGCGTCGTGGCTTTGCAGATCGATCGCCCCATCCGGCAAGTGGTGCCGGACCGCCGCCAGGTCCACGCACTCGCGGGTCAGGGCGGCCACGTCCACGACCGCGCGCGCCTGGCCCTTGGCCCGTTCGCGCGCGACACCCGCCTTGAGCACCTGGTCCACCGTGTCGTGCAGCCGGGTCGCGTCCGCCAGCATGATGTCGTAGAACTCCCGTCGTTTCTCGTCGCTGACCTCGCGCGCCTGCAGCGTCTGGAGGTACAGGCGGATGGAGGCGATCGGCGTCTTCAGCTCGTGAGTGACGGCGTTGATGAAGCTGTCGTGCTCCTCGTTCCGCTGGATCTCCATGACCAGGAACACGGTGTAGATGATGAAGCCCGCGATGATGAACGCGAAGAGCACCATCCCGAAGACGAGCGCCACCACGCGGCGCTCGCTCATGATCCACGTGATGTTCAGCGAGACCGCGGCCGCCACCAGCAGGATGCAGAGGGCGACGAAGAAGCCGATGGCCTTCTGACGCCGGGTCATCGGGGCCATTCTATTCCGTGGCCCCGGGCTTTAGGCTCTAGGCTCTGGGCTCTGGGAAGAACTGGAGACCGGAGACCGGAGACTGGAGACTACGCGAGACTGGAGACTGGAAGCTACGCCAGCTCCGTCACCGGCTCGTCGACGATCAGCGAGTCGTTCTCCTCGTAGGGGACCGGTTGCTTGATCTTCGCGACGCGCACGTCCCACGCCAGGCCCAGCGCCTTCAGGGTGCTGATGCCAATCCAGTTGAAGTCGAACTCGTACCACGCCAGGCCATGGCGCGCGCTGGTGGGGTGGGCGTGGTGGTTGTTGTGCCAGCCCTCGCCGAACGACAGCGCCGCCACCCACCAGTTGTTGGTGGAGTCGTCCTTCGTGTTGAAGCGGCGAGCGCCCCACATGTGCGTGGCCGAGTTCACCAGCCACGTGCAGTGCAGGCCGAAGGTCGTGCGGAAGAAGGTGCCCCAGAGCACGTACGACCAGCCGCCGAACGCCAGCAGCGCGAAACCCACCACGACGTTGGTGACCCAGTGCCAGTTGGACAGTCCCACGTGAAAAGGATCACGCGCGAGGTCCGGCACGTAGCGCGCCAGGACGGATGCGTCGTGGTGCAGGCCCTCGCCCCTGATGATCCACCCCATGTGGGCCCACCAGCCCCCTTCACGCGGCGTGTGAGGGTCGCCGTCCCGGTCGGAGCGCTGATGGTGGATGCGGTGCGTGGCGACCCAGAAGATCGGCCCGCCCTCGAGCGCCAGCGTGCCGCAGAGGGTCAGGAAATATTCGATCCATTTATGCGTCTTGTAGCTGCGGTGGGTTAGCAGGCGGTGATATGCCATGCCGATGCCCAGGCTGCCGGCCACGATATACAGCAGGAACGCCGCCAGCATGGCGCCGTAGTCGATGAAGAAGAACGCCGCCAGCGCACCCACGTGAAACGCCGACATGGCAACGGTAGTGATGACGTTGACGCCTCGTTGGTTCTTGCGTCCGTACATGAGGTTTGCTGTGGCCATTTGCGAGCGGTATCTCCCCTAGAAGTTGTCGTAACTTCGCCTGGGGACGATAGCAGGGCGGCGGAAGAATCACTGTAATACTTCTGTAAGGGGGGAGAAGTTCTTGGACGACGTGGCGTTACAGCCGGTGAGATCGTTGAGCATCCACGCCGACTACCGCTGCCGGCACTCGGGCGCCTGCTGCAACGCCGACTGGGACGTGCCCGTGGAGCTGCCCGTCTATCGCTCGCTCGACGATGCACACAAATCGGGCCGGCTGCACGTGGCCCCCCAGTCCAGCGCTCTCGATCCCTTCGTCGTCGAGCCAGATCTCCCCGACGACGCCGCAGCGATGCTGGAACGCAACGAGCAGGGCGAGTGCGTGTTCTTCGAGCGGGAATCGAGGCTCTGCGTGGTGCATCGCGACCTGGGCCACGACGCGCTGCCCGCGACCTGCCGCCACTTTCCGCGATTAGCCGTCCGTGATGTCCGTGGCACGTTCGTGGGCTTGTCGCACTATTGCCCGACGGCGGCGGAAATGCTCTTCCGCGACGACGTGAGCCTGACGATTGTCGCGGCGCCGGAGGCGTTCCCCCAGGCCGATTACGAGGGGCTGTCGGTGACCCCGGACGATTTGCCGCCGCTGCTGCGGCCTGGCGTCGTGATGGACCTGGAGGCCTACACCAGCTGGGAAGCGCACATGGTGCGCCGGTGCGCGGAGGCCGCGACGCCGGAATCGGCGCTGGCGACGCTGGACCGCGACGCCATGCGCGTGCGGGCCTGGACGCCGGATGGCCCCGCGATGCGGGATCTCGTGGACGCGCTGCCGGCGGCGATGGTCGAGGCCCCCATGGTGGCCAGCCTCACCGCAGAGCCTCGCGGCCTTCGTGCAAACGATGGCCGCCGTGCCGGACGACTTGCGGCCCGCGCCGGACGAACGCGGCCTCGAGAGCGCGTTCGAACGGTTCGTCGCGCCGGCATGGCGCTCGTGGTCCAGGCCGCTGCGACAGTACCTGGCCGCCAAGGCGTTCGCATCGTGGACGGCGTATCAGGGTCGTGGGCTGATGAGCATCGTGCGGGGTCTCGAGGTGGCGCTGGCCCTCGTGCGTGTGGAAGCGGCGCGGGCGTGCCGCGACGCGGGGCGGCCGCTCGACCGCGAGCTGCTGCTCGCAGCCTTCCGTCAGGCTGATTTCATCCTGAACCACTTGGCCGTGGGAGAGGACCTTGCTTTAGCATGGTCCCAGGCGGAGGCTAGTTCGTAGTTCGTGGTTCGTGGTTCGTGGTCAGGCCACGGCTGCAGTTCCGGTCCTGACCACGAACTACGAACTACGAACTACGAACCAACCGACTAGTCTGCGAAGTCGGCAATGACCGGCCCATGATCGCTCGTCCCGAACTCCCGCAGCACGCGGCACGAGACGACCCGTGACGACAGCGGCATGCTGGCAAGCACGTAGTCCAGCCGCCAGCCGATGTTGCGCTGCTTCATGTTGCGCCACGGCGCCCACCACGTGAAGAGATCCGCGTCGTCCGGGTGCAAGTGCCGCTGGATATCCATCAAGCCCCGCGACAGGATGCGCTCGATCAGCGCGCGTTCCTCCGGCAGCTGGCCGATGGCGCGCGGCTTGCGCTCCTTCGGGTGCACGTCGATGTCGGTGCGCGCGACGTTCAGGTCGCCGCACAGGACGATCGCGGACGACCCCGCGACGCCCGCGACCGCGAACTGGTCCAAGGCTTCCAGGAAGCGCATCTTGGCGTCGAAATCCTTGCCGCCGTTGGGCACGTAGATCGACGCCACCGTCAGGCCGGGCAGGTCCGCCGTGACGATGCGGTGCTCGAAGTCGAAGGTGGGGTGGAGAAACGGGTATTGGTCGGGCCATCGCGCCTTGCGCACCAGCATCGCCACGCCGGAGTAGCCCTTGGCCCCATGCCAGTAGCTGTAGTAGCCCTCGATGTCGATGAGCCACACGGGCAACTGGTCCGGGGACGCCTTGATCTCCTGCACGCACAGCACGTCGGGCTGCTCGCGATCGAGCAGATCCTGCAGCTCGCCCTGACGGGCCCGGATGCCGTTCACGTTCCACGTCGCGATCTTCATGGCTCGGGGCTCTTATCGTATGCTGCGATGTCGCGATGGTTCCCATTCACGCTTCAGTGGATCTGGCTCGCCGCGTAGACCTCGGCGAGATCCGGTTCTGCGCACTGGCCGCCCGCGTGGGCCAGGCCGGAGGCGCCAGCGCGCTCGAGGTGGGCGGCGGCATGGCGTTGTGCGGCGCGCCAGGGTCGCCTTTCAACAAGGTGCTGGGCCTCGGGCTCGGCGCCACAGTCTCCGACGCCGATCTCGACGCCATCGACGAGTTCTACGACGAGCGCGGCGTGGCCTCGCAGATCGAGCTGTGTCCGCTGGCCACGCAAGGGCTCGCGCCCCGGTTGGCGGGGCGCGGCTACACGCTGCAAGGATTCGAGAACCAGCTGGCCCGCGTGCTCGACGGCACCGATCGCGGGCAGCCGACCCTACCGCCGTCGATCGACGCGCTGACAGTCGCCCCTGCGGTGACGGCGGATCACGAGGCGCAGTGGATAGACGTGGTTGCGCAGGGGTTTGTCGCCGCCGTTGAGATGGCTGCCCATGACGTCGTGCTGCTTGCGCAAGGCAATCTGCACGACGTGATGCGCGCGTTCCAGCACGAAGACCAGGTGCGCTACCTGGTGTGGAAGGATGGCCGGCCGATCGGTGGCGGCGCCGCCTGGTTCATCGATGGCGTCGTGGGCCTCACCGGCACGGCCACACTACCGTCGCATCGGGGCCGGGGTGTGCAGCACGCCGTCGTCGCGCGCATGCTGGCCGATGCTGCGGGGCGCGCCGACCTGGCTATCGCCACCGTGGAGCCAGGGAGTCAGTCGCAGCGCACCTTCGAGCGGTTCGGCCTCGGGGTGATCTACACGCGGGCGGTGTTCATACGCCCGTTCGAATAGGCCCCAGGCTACAGGCGCCAGACCCCAGGCCTCAAAACGTTCACGCCCGAAGCCTGGAGCCCGGAGCCTGGAGCCCTGTGTTTGACGTCCCCACCGGCCCCGTGCCACGATGTCTCGACCGTCAAGATACTCATCAGTAAAGGTATTTCGTGGCCGCCCGTTCCCCATCCCGATCTCGCACGCGACAGCAGCTGCTCAAGGCCCTGGACGAGGCCGCACGCCGCCTGGGCGCGCAGACCGTGCTGGTCAGCGACCTGGTGGCCACTCGTGTCGGACTCAACTCGACCGACCTCGAGTGTCTGGATCTGTTGTACCTGGCCGGCGCCACCACGGCTGGCCGCCTGGCGGCGCACACGGGACTGACCTCTGGCGCCACCACGGCGGCGATCGATCGCCTGGAGCACGCGGGGTTCGTGACACGCCGCCGTGACTCGACCGACCGTCGCGTCGTGCTGGTGGAAGTGGTGGAAGCCGGCGCGAAACTGATCCTTCCGTTCTACCGTCCCATCATCACCGGCATGGAGAGGGTGCAGGCCGCATTCAGCGACCAGCAACTGGCCACCATCCTGCGGTATTTCACCGAATCGCTGGATGCCATGTCGGATCACGTGGCGTGGCTGCAGACGCAGCCCGCGTTGTCGCGCCACCGGTGCCGCCAACCCATGACGCACGTGCCGGTGCACTCCGCGCCGCTGTCGTCACAACCACGAGCCCGCCGTGTCGGGTCGCCGGCGCGACGAGCGCCGGCATCGAGGAACCACTCGTGATGTCCCCGCGTATCGATCGTCAGGTGCAATCGCCGGAACCCACCGGAGGCCACGCGTCGGTGGCCCTCGCCATGCTGCTCGTCGCGTGCGCAATGCCCTATCCCGCCACCGCCCAGGCGCCGGAGGCCCGCGCGCCGTTGACCCTTGCCGCGGCTCTCGAGATCGCCGAAGGGAGAAGCGAGTCCATTGCCCTGGCGCGAACGGCGCTGGTCAGGAACGAAGGGGACCTCGTCCGGGCCAAGAGCGCGCGCCGCCCGCAGCTGTCGGCGACCGCGACCTACGAGCGTTCCCTGGCCAACGAGTTCCAGGGCGTCTTCGACGAGATCGATTTCGGCGGTGGCGGCGGCGACGGCTCAGACGCCTCGTTCGACGACCTGCCGTTCGGGCGGGCGAACACCTGGCGGGCCACGCTCTCCTTCTCGCAGAGCCTCTATTCGGGGGGCCGGGTCTCGGCCCAGGAAGCTCTTGTCGCTGTCGGGCGTAGAAGCGGTGAACAGGCGCTGACCGCCGCCAGGGCCCAGGTGCTCTTCGACGTGACCCAGGCCTACTTCGACGCCGCGCTGAGCGGCAGGCTGGTGGCCATCGCCGAGGCCACCTTCGATCAGGCCGACGCCACCCTGCGGCAGGTACAAGCTGGCTTCGACGCGGGCACGCAGCCGGAGTTCGAGGTGCTGCGCGCGAGGGTCAACCGCGACAACCAGCAGCCACTGGTCATACGCCAGCGGGTCAATCGCGACGTGGCTCTGCTGCGCTTGAAGCAGTGGATGAACCTGCCGCCGGATGCCGACCTGCAGCTGGCGGAGGCGCTGGACGACGAACGGCTGGCTCCGCCGCAGCCGTTCGCGGAAGCCGTGGCGGCAATCGAGACCAGCCTGCCGTCGGGCAACGCCACGACATTCACGCTGCAATCCACCGCGGCGCTGCCCGAACGCAATGCCGTGGCCGAGGCCGAGACGGCCGTCCAGGCGCGTGAAGCCCAGCTCGTTGCGGTCCAGGCCGAGCGCCGGCCCAGCGTCAGCCTGACGTCCAACTACAGCCGCATCGCGTATCCGTCGAAGTGTTGCTGCCGGCCTTCAATCGCAGCAACTGGTCGGTCGGCGCGTCGGTCACCATGCCTCTCTTGACCGGCGGGCGCCAGAAGGGCGACGAGATGGTGGCCCGCGCCGACATAGAGCAGGCCCGCCATCCAGCTGCGGCTGATGGAGGAGCTGTCGGATCTCGACACGCGATCGACGTGGGCCGAGCTGGTGGCGGCTCGGGCCGCTTGGGCGGCCACATCGGGTACGGTGCAGCAGGCCGCGCGCGCGCTCGAGATTGCACAAGTGCGATTCCAGGCCGGCCTCTCCACGCAGCTCGAGTTGACCGACGCCCGGTTGCTGTCACAGCAGGCCGAGGCGAATCGGGCGCTGGCGGCGCGCGACCTGCAGGTGGCACGGGCGCGGGCGGCGCTGCTGCCCAACCTGCCAGTTGGGAGCATCGGTGGAGCGGCAGCCGCAGCCCGCGGCACGACGCCGGCGCCACAGCCGGTGCCTTCCCCGCAGCAGCAACAACGACAGTTTCAGAACGTGGCGGCACAACCGGCCGCACCAACGGGAGCTCGATAACGTGCGTAACCTGGGTTCGGTGATCGGAATCGTTGTCGTGGCCGCCGGCGTGGTGGCCGGATGCGGCGGACAGCCGGAGGCCGCCAGCGGCCGCATCGGCTCCCGCTCCCGTGCAGATCGGTCGTGAGAATGTCGTGACCGTGGAGACCGGCCGCATCGTGACCGGTCCCGATCATCTCCGGTGAACTGCGCCCGGCGCGCGAGGCGACGGTCCGCGCGGAGCTCGGTGGCGCGATGACCGCCGTGCTGGTCGAAGAAGGGCAGTTCACCAAGCAAGGAACCGTCATCGGCCGCATCGAGACGCGCACCCTCGACGACGTGCGGCAGTCGGCCAGCTCGAGCGTGCGCTCAGCGGAGAGCCAGCTGGCCCTCGCGCAACGAGAGGTCGCTCGCACCGAGCAGCTGGTCAAGGCCGGTGCGCTGGCGGCACGGGACCTGGACCTGGCACGAGCAACCATCAGCACGGCGGAGGCGCAAGTGGCCGATGCGAAGTCGCGGTTGGCCGCCGCCGAACGGCAGCTCGGTGACGCCGTGATCCGGGCGCCGCTGACCGGCATCGTTTCGAATCGCGAAGTCAACCGGGGGGACGTAGTCAGCCCGGGAACGGTGCTTTTCACGATCATCGACCCGTCGTCGATGCGGCTCGAGGCCTCGGTTCCATCCGACGACCTTTCGGTCCTTCGGGTCGGGGCCAAGGTGGAATTCACCGTTCGCGGCTACGATCAGACGTTTACGGGCACCATCGAGCGCATCGCCCCCCAGGCCGACGCGGCGACCCGTCAGGTGCCGATTTACGTGGCGATCCCCAACGTGGGTGGACGCCTGGTTGCAGGCCTCTATGGCGAGGGGCGAGTGGTCAGCGGCTCTGCGTCCGGACTGGTGGTGCCTGCCGCCGCGATCAACTCGACGGGCGCCGACCCATGGGCGCTGCGGGTCACCGGCGGCAAGACCGAACGCGTGGCGGTGAAGCTTGGGCTGCGCGATCCTCGAACGGAGCGGGTGCACGTGGTGTCAGGATTGAACGAACGCGATACGCTGCTGCGAGGGGCTTCCCAGGGCATCCCTCCCGGCACCACAGTGCAGGTGACCGCGAACCCGTAGCGCCGTAGCAGACTCAGGGCCTGGAGCCCGGAGCCTGGAGCCTGGAGCCTATGTATATCTCCGACACCGCCATCAAGCGCCCCGTCCTGACCATCGTCGCGATGCTGATGTTCGTCGTGTTCGGTCTGGTGGCGCTGTTCCAGCTCGACACCGACGAGTACCCCGAGATCGATGCGCCGGTCGTCGCCGTGTCGATCATCTACCCGGGCGCGTCGCCCGACGTCGTCGAGCGCGAGGTGGTGGACCAGATCGAGGAGGCCATTGCCGGCATCAGCGGCGTGGACCGCATGCGCTCCAGCTCGCTCGACAGCTTCGCCAGCCTCCTGGTGGAGTTCGATTACTCGAAGGATCCCCGCGTCGCCTCGCAGGAGATCCGCGACAAGATCTCCGGCATCCGGAACGAGCTGCCGAGCGAGATGGAAGAGCCGGTGCTGACGCAGTTCGACCCGGCCGATCGCCCGATTGTGTCGTTGACGTTGTCGTCGCCTGGGCTTGGCGGCGCGGAGCTGACCCGGCTCGCCGATCCAGGCATCACGCGGCGACTGCGCGGCATCAACGGCGTCGCCTCGGTGAACCTGGCCGGTGCGGTCGAGCGCGAGCTGGTGGTGGAGCTTCGGCCGCGCGACCTCGAGGCCAGCGGCGTCGGTGTGGGTCAGGTGGTGCAGGCGCTGCAGTCGCAGAACCTGGCCGTACCGGTGGGGCGGCTCGAAGGCGAGCTGGATGAACGAACGATCCGCCTGAAGGGACGGTTGGACTCCGCCACCGAGTTCAAGGACATCATCGTTACGCAGACCGGCGGACGCATCGTGCGGCTGGGCGACGTGGCCGATGTCAAAGACGGTACCGAAGAACCACGATCCTTCGCCCTCTTCAACGACGACGAGGCGGTGGGCATCGACATCCTGAAGTCCACGGGGTTCAGCACCACCGCCGTAGCCGAGGAAGTACGCGAGCGCGTGGCCGAGATCCAGGCCGCGCTGCCGGCCGGCGTGACCTTGCGTATCGTGCAGGACAGCGGCGAGCGCGTGGCCGATTCGGTGGCGGGTGTCCAGAGCTCCCTCATCGAGGGCGCGGCCCTCACCGTCGCCGTGGTGTTCCTGTTCCTCAACTCCTGGCGCTCCACCGTGATCACCGGCCTGGCGCTGCCGGTGTCGGTGCTGGCGTCGTTTGTCGCCGTGTGGGCGTTCGGTTTCACGCTGAATACGATGTCGCTGCTGGGGCTGTCGCTCGCCATCGGCATCCTGATCGACGACGCCATCGTGGTGCGGGAGAACATCGTGCGGCACGTGGGGATGGGGAAGAGCCATCTCCAGGCCGCTTTCGAGGGCACCGACGAAATCGGCCTGGCCGTGACCGCGACCACGCTCTCGATCGTCGTCGTCTTCATTCCGATCGCGTTTCTGGGCGCCGAGGCCGGGCAATGGTTCAAGCCGTTTGGCCTGACCATCGCCTGCTCGGTGCTGGTGTCGCTGTTCGTGTCGTTCTCACTCGACCCGATGCTCTCGGCCTACTGGCCGGATCCGCACCTGCCGCTCGAACGGCGCCCGCTCTTCTCGCGCATCCTGGGCCGCTTCAACCACTGGTTCGACCGGCGCGCCGAAAGCTACGAGCACGTCATCGCCTGGGCGCTCGACCACCGGGTGTCGATGCTGGCGCTGGCCATGGTGTCGTTCGTCGGGGCACTGGCGCTGCCCGCGACCGGCCTGGTGGGGAGCGCGCTGGTTCCCGAGATGGACACCTCGATGTTCGTCATCGATTTCGAGACGCCGCCGGGATCGAACCTCGCTTACACCCGGGCCAAGGCGCAGGAGGCCGCGCGCATCGCCAGGAAGCAACCCGAAGTAGTTTTCACCTACACGAGCGTGTCGGCCCAGGGCGACGCGGTGGACGAAGGTACGCTGTTCGTGAGGCTGACGCCCAAGGCCAGCCGGTCGCGCACGCAGGCTCAGGTGGTCAGCGACATCCGGCGGGAGCTGCAGACGCTGACGGGCATCATCGCGTCGATCAGCGTCGGCTTCAACCCCGGCGAGAAGCAGATTCAGCTGCAGGTGCGCGGGCAGGATGCGCGAGAGCTGACGCGGGTGGCTGAGGCCGTGGCCGTGGAGTTCAGGCAGGTCCCCGGGGCGGTGGACGTGGCCTTGTCGACCAAGGGTCAGAAACCCGAGCTGGACGTGCAGGTGGACCGCGGCCTGGCGGGCTCGCTGGGCGTGACCGTGGGCCAGGTGGCGCAGGCGCTGCGACCGGCGTTTGCCGGCATCGACGTCGGCGACTGGATCGACCCGTCCGGCGAGACACGCGACGTCACGGTGCGCATCTCTCCCAAGTCACGAACCGTCGTGGCGGACCTCGAATCGCTGCCGATCGTCATCAACGGGCCGCAGGGCGTGACCAGCGTGCCCCTGGGACAGGTGGCGCGCATCACCCCGTCGATTGGCCCGGCGCGCATCGACCACCTGAACCGCGACCGCGTGGTCAACGTGGAAGGCAACACTCAGGATCGGCCGCTCTCGGCGGTGATGAACGACGCCACGGCCCGGATCGCGCAGAATGTGACGTTCCCTCCTGGCTATGCCCTGAGCCAGGGCGGCGAAGCCGAGGAACAGGCGGAGATCTTCTCGCAGATGTTCATTGCCCTCGGCGTCGCCGTGATGCTGATGTATTTCGTGCTGGTGGTGCAGTTCGGGTCGTTCCTCGAGCCGCTGGCGATCATGCTGTCGCTGCCGCTGTCGCTCATCGGCGTGATGCTGGCGCTGCTCATCACGGGGAAGCCGCTCGAGATCATGAGCATGATCGGCGTGATCCTGCTCGTGGGCATCGTGGCCAAGAACGCCATCCTGCTGATCGACTTCGCGAAATGGTCGGAGGAAAAGGGTCTCGACCGGCGCGAGGCGCTGATCCACGCCGGGCGCGTGCGGCTGCGGCCGATCCTGATGACCACGTTCGCGCTCGTGGCCGGCATGATTCCGGTGGCGCTCGGGGCCGGCGAGGGCGGCGACTTCCGCTCGCCCCTCGGGATCACGGTGATTGGCGGCGTGATCACCTCCACGCTGCTGACGCTGCTGGTCATCCCGACCGTGTACGAAGTGCTGGCCGACTCGCGTGACTGGCTGATCGCGAAGATCAGCACGCGCGCCGCGCTCCATGCCACCGCTGGAACACCACGTGCCTGCCGCCGAGCCACGCTGACCGCCCCAGGACCCCCAATGCACAACCCGCTCGTTCCCGAGACGCTAGAGGGCTGGAGCCTGCTTCACCTGATGTACCGCGTGCGGTGGGACCGGCTGAACGCCCTCCCCGAATCCGACCGCTGCCGATTGGCCGACGAGGCCGTTGTGGCGCTGGCCCCGACCGGCGCCGGCGCGACGACGCTGGTGCAGGTGCTCGGGCACAAGGCCGATCTGATGGTGATCCTGTTCCGGCAAGGCTTCGAGGAGCTGGCCGAGGCAGAACTGGGGTTCTCCCGCTGCGGTCTGGCGGCGCACCTCGAGCCCACCACCTCCTACGTGTCCATGGTCGAGCTGGGCATGTATGAGATGACGGCCAAGATCCACGGCCAGCTGGGTGCGACGATGAAGCCGGGGAGCTCGGAGTACGAGCAGGCCTTCGATCGCGAGATGGCGTCGCAGAAGGAGCGCGTGTCCAACCGGCTGTTCATGGACGTGCCCGCAGGCGCGCTACGTGTGCTTCTACCCGATGAACAAGCGCCGCGGCGAACTGGCGAACTGGTACGCCGAGCCGTTCGAGCGCCGCGCGTCGATGATGCGCGAGCACGGCATGATCGGCCGGCATTACGCGGGGCAGGTCACACAGGTCATCTCGGGGTCGATTGGCTACGACGACTGGGAATGGGGCGTGGATCTCTTCGCCGCCGACCCCGTCGTGTTCAAGAAGCTGATCTACGAGATGCGCTTCGACGAGGCCAGCGCCAAGTTCGCGGAGTTCGGACCCTTCTACACCGGCGTGCAGTTCGCGCCCGCACACCTGCGCGACTACCTGGCCGGCCGCGTGCCGCCCCTCGTGTAGAGCCAGACCGTCGCTGACGCTCCGGTCTGGTGCAGTGTCTGTTTGGGCGCAGCTTCGCGCGCCGGGCAGTCGCCGGCGTCTCCTGTCTGGTGCAGTATCTGTTTGGGCGCAGCTTCGCGCGCCACCGATTTCGTAATCGTGGTTCCCGATTTGGGACGCCGCGCGGCCTTCACACGACTGCACACTCGCTAAGTACCAGCGCGCATTGACCTAGTGCGCCCGGGCGTCTCGCACATACCGGGCCCGGTCCTTGCTTTTCAGTGCGTTCCGTGGAGCCGCTGTCGCCACAGGCCGCATTCGTGACCCGCTTGCGCCGGTACCGCCAGCGAACCGGGATCTCCCTCGACGAGATCGCCGCCGAGACGCACGTCAGGCGCGAGCACCTCGACGCCTTCGAGCAGAACAATCTGGCCACCTGGCCGAAGGGCCTCTACGCGCGCGCATGGATCCGGGCGTATGCCAGCGCGGTGGGCCTCGACCCCATCGACACCGTGAACGAGTTCTGCCGTCTCTTTCCGAACGGCGATCGGCGCGCGCAGCCGACGATGGAGGAGATGGCGTCCATCGTCGCCGCGGCGTCGACTTATCGCGACGAGTATCCCGCCCCCGATAGGCGAGCCGGCACTGCCGGCACGCCGGACGGCGACACCGATTCCGTGGCCGCGAGCGCCCGCGAACAGGTTCGCATCGCCACCGACGCCGTGGCGCATCTCACCAAAACCCTGTTGGCCCGCGTGGTCAGCCCGCGCCATTCCTGAGGGAGGCTTCGCCTCGCTCGGGCAGTGTCTGTCTTGCCGCCTTCGGCGGCAGATTGCGCCGGGGGCGGTTTGCCGACATAATGCCTCCTTCCTTCCCAAGGAGGCCCATGACTGCTCGCCGCGCCATTTGCCTGTTCGTCATCCTGGCCGCCTGGGCCGCGCCTGCCGTCGCGCAGGCCCCCGCCCAGTTGCGGACGCCGGACGTCATCTTCGTTCCGACACCGCAAGCGGTGGTGGACGCCATGCTCAAGCTGGCCAAGGTCACCAAGAACGACGTGATCTACGACCTGGGCTCGGGCGACGGGCGCATCCCCATTACGGCCGCCAAGACGTACGGCGCGCGCGGCGTCGGCATCGACATCGATCCGCAGCGGATTCGGGAGGCCACCGAGAACCTGAAGACCGCCGGCGGTCGGCGACCGCGTGAAGTTCCTGAACCAGGACCTCTTCACGACCGACATCAGCGAGGCCACGGTCGTCACGCTGTATCTGCTGCCCTCGCTCAACCTGAAGCTCCTGCCCAAGCTGAACCGGGAGTTGAAGCCCGGCACCCGCGTGGTGTCGCACGCCTTCGACATGGGCACGGCCAAGCCGCAGGAGACGCTGAACGTGGACGGCCGGACCGTCTACTTCTGGACGATTCCGATCCAGCAGTAGGGGACCAAGGTTGGAGTAGGCGGCCGATCGCCTTATCAACCGGGGTCCTCGGTGTAGAATCCTTGAGACTGAATCTCAGTTTCGAGGATTTCCATGCTTGCTGCCTTCGTCATCACGCTGCGGGAAGGGCTCGAGGCCTTCCTCATCGTCGCCATCAGCCTGGCCTATCTGCGCAAGAGCGGCCAGCAGCAACTGGTGCCGGCGGTCCACTGGGGCATCGCGCTGTCGCTCGTCGTGAGCGTGGCCGCGGCGGTGCTCTTTCAGCGCGCGTCGAACCAGGCGTTGTGGGAAGGCGTGCTGGCGCTGACGGCGGCCGTGCTGGTGGCGATCGCTCATCGTGCACATGTGGCGGCACGCCAAACGGCTGAAGGCCGAGATCGAGGGTCGTCTGGCCACCTCGGCCGCCAAGGTCGGGTTCAAGGCGATGCTCGGCGTGTTCCTCTTCACGCTGCTCATGATCACGCGCGAGGGCATGGAGACGGCGCTCCTGATGGGGACGCTCTTCTCGCAGGTGGGCGCGACGAGCATCATCGGCGGCGCCGCGGCCGGCACGTTGTGCGCCGCGGGCGTGGCGTGGCTCTGGTCGCGCTATGGGCACCGCGTGAACCTGGCGCTCTTCTTCCAGGTCACGGCCGTCTTCCTGGCTGTCTTCGTCGTGCAGCTGCTGATCTACGGTTTCCACGAGCTCACCGAGGCGAACCTGTTTCCTTACAGCGAGCCGCTGCACTGGGCCACGGAGCCCTATGGGCCTGATGGCATCTACGGCCAGTACCTGAGCTACCTGCTGGTGGCCTTGCCCGTCGCCTGGCTGGCTGCTGTCGGCGTTCCTCGGGCCCAAGCGCTCCGCCACGCCACGCATCCAGCAGGCCGCCACGACACGGTAGCGGCCCGTGGCGGACCCTGCGCCGCCGCTCGTCGCCGATCTCGTCTGGAGCGGGGATCTCCGGTTCGATGCGACCAGCGGACCCATCTCGTTTGTCGTGGACAGCCACACCGTGGCCGGCCCATCGCCGACGCAGCTCCTGGCCATCGGGCTGGCCGGGTGCATGTCCATCGACGTCGTGGACATCCTGCGCAAAGGACGCCACCCACTGACGGACGTTTTCCTCGACGGTGACGGGCCAGCGCGCCTCGACGCCGCCGCGGCGATTCCTCAGCTTCCACCTGCATTGCCGGATTGGCGGCTCGGTGCCTGAAGCCGCGGTCACCCGGGCGCTGGAGCTGTCGCGCGACAAGTACTGCTCGGTGTGGCACTCGCTGCGCGAAGACATCACGCTGACCACCACCATCGACATCCAGCCATGAGCCGCCGGGGCTACCTGGATTGGCTGCGCGGCGCCGCCGTGCTGCTGATGATCGAGGCCCACACCATGGACGCGTGGACGCTGCCGTCGGACCGCGACGGCTGGCCGTATCGCGTCGCGATCATCCTGGGAGGTTTCGCGGCGCCCGCGTTCCTGTTCCTGGCCGGCGTGGCGCTTGCTCTGGCCGCGGCGTCACGCGAGCGGCGCGGCGCCACCCTGCGCGACGTGGCCGCGATGGCGCGGCGTCGAGGCTGGCAGATCTTCGGCCTGGCGTTCCTGTTTCGGCTGCAGGCCTTCCTCATCAGCGGCGGCCGCTTCCCCCAGTCGCTCTTGAAGGTGGACATCCTCAACGTGATGGGGCTCGCGATGGTGATGGCGGGCGCGTTCTGGGCGTTCGTGCCCGACCGGCGCACACGAGCCGCGTCCCTGATCGCCGCGTCGGCTGGTGTTCGCGCTGATGACGCCGGTCACGTTTGGCAGCGCGTCGCTCGGGTCCCTGCCCGAGTGGCTGGAGATGTACCTCCGGGCCATTCCCGGCCGAACCAGCTTCTCCCTGTTCCCGTGGCCGGCATATCTCTTCGTTGGCGTGGTGGTTGGTTCCTGGCTGGCCACGCCGGACGCGGACGCGGAGTCTCGGATCAACCGGCGTCTGGGGCTGTTCGGGTTGCTGCTGGCGGCCGTCGGGGGGCTGGCGACACAGCTGCCGCCGTTTGCCGGCCAGCCGACCCCGATGACGATTTCGCCCAGCTTCTTCTGTGTGCGCCTGGGCCTGGTGATGCTGGCCGTGCCGATCGCCCGCGCGTGGCACGAGCGCCGCACCCTCTCATGGTCGCCGCTGCGGGAATTCGGCGTGGCGTCGCTCTTTGTCTACTGGATTCACGTGGAGATGGCCTACGGACGCCCGTCCCAGTCGATTCACCGCGGCTTGAGCTTCGGCGAGGCAGCCGCAGCGACTCTGGTGTTGATGGTGGGGCTCTACGGGCTGGTGCGTCTGAAAGCTGCCGTCACCTCAGCCTGGCCGCCTAAAGGGCGCTCTGGCTCTAGGCTCTAGGCGCGCCCAAAGCCTAAAGCCCAGAGCCTAAAGCCCCTTAGGGCGCCGCGAGGACTGCCGGAAGGGGCCCTCTTGCAACGCCTGATACAATTCGGCCTCTTGGCCGGCCGGTGCCGCCATATGTGTAGACCGGAGCTACGCGGGCAGGCGCGGCCGGGCCCCTCGAGACCGACCCATGATCAACGTCGCCGCCATCCGAATGAAGCAGTTCGGCGTGCAGTTCTACCAGGCCTCGCTGTCTGCTGGGGACATCGACAAGCTGGTGCGTTTCGAGGTGCTCAACTACGGCGAGTCGGGCCCCCCCGTCCGCGGCGGCAAGAAGAAGGCGCCGTCGAAGGTCAACTGGGATCTGCTGGAGCGGCGGATCGCGTCGAGTGAGAAGGCGTACCAGCGTCAGATCATCCGCAAGAAGATCGAGGAGCTGGTGCAGTACTACGAGCAGTGTCGCCAGGCTCGCGATCTGCCGTCGATTGCCGGCGCCGTGATCATCTCCTGCGATGAGAAGCTGACGTTCGAGGCTGTGGAGGCCGGTTCCTCTGTGGGGCGGCTCAAGGTACCTGAGCGCGAAGGCATCCTGCGGGCGATCGACGGGCAGCACCGGCTGCTGGCGCTGCACGCCGACATCGACAACATCGCCGACGACGATTTCAGCGTGCCGGCCATCATCTTCGACCGGCTGCCCGAAGACCACGTCGTGCAGATGTTCGTCACCATCAACGCGAAGCACACGCGCCTCAACGCCTCGCACCTTGTGACGCTTTCGGGACGACAGCTCTACCGTGACGAGGCGCTGGCCGCCGCGCACGATGTCGTCCGGGCGCTCAACGATCGTGAGGATTCGCCGCTGCACGGCGAGATCAAGCTGCTTGGCGTCGGCCGCGGCCGTGTCGCGCAGGCCCCGCTGGCCCAGGAGCTGAAGAGGCTCTTTGCCAGCGACGCGTTCGGCGGCCCCCGCAAGTCCGCGGCGTTCCTGGATGACTCCAAGCGCTTCTTCGTCAACTACTTCAAGCAGGTGTCGGTGGTATTTGGCGCGGCGTGGGTTGGCCGCAAGTACAGCGTGCGAAGCGCCACCGCGCTCCGGGCATTCATTCGCGTGGCGCCAGACATCGTTCGGCGGCTCGACCAGCTGCACGCGGATCGCGCGGACTTCCGCGCCATCGGCCGGGTGATTGCGCCGTGGGGACGGCGGATAGGCGACCAGCGGTTCGAGAGCGAGGGGGCCTGGAAGAGAACGGGGACGACCGTGGATACCCTGTCCCGCGAACTCAAGCTGGCCTTCGAGTACCCAGAAGGGGCAGCCTAGACTCAGCAATAGGCTGGCGATGTGCAAAAAAAATTCACGATGGGGCGTGCGAACACACCCCATCGTGAGTGCCGGCCTGGCTCCCCCCAGCGTTTACGGCCCCTGCCGTAAACCACAGACCGACACCGATCCATAGGCAACTGCCATGCCGGGCCGGTTTCCGGGGTTTTGGGGGCTTCTTGCAGTTCAGCCTTGGCCAGCCCTGTGGCAAGAATTACAAGCGTGTTCTCGGATGAGGCATGAACCCGACGGTTGACCTGAACGCGGACGTGGGCGAGTCCACCGGCGGCCGCCGCTACGGCGACGACGAAGGCGTGATGCCGCACATCACCTCGGCCAACATCGCCTGCGGCTTCCATGCGGGCGATCCCGGCGTGATGCGCGCCACGGTGGCGTTGGCGCTCGCGCACGGCGTGGCGGTTGGCGCCCACCCGGGCCTGCAGGATCTCGAAGGCTTCGGGCGTCGCGAGCTGCACGTCTCGCCCGATGAGGTCGAGAACCTCGTCGCCTATCAGGTTGGTGCGCTGGCAGGCGTCGCAGCGGCGCAAGGGGTGGCGCTGGCGCACGTCAAGCCGCACGGCGCGCTGTACAACATGGCGGCACGCGAGCGGACGCTCGCCGACGCAGTCGCGCGCGCCGTCAGGGCCGTGGACCCGTCCCTCGTCCTCTTCGGGCTGTCGAACTCGGAGCTCGTGCGGGCCGGGAGCGCCGCGGGCCTGACGGTCGCATCCGAGGCGTTCGCCGATCGCGGCTACCTGGCCAACGGCGAGCTGGCGCCACGGTCGGCGCCAGGCGGAGTGGTGGCCGACGTGGACGTCGTGCTGCGGCGCGCCACCGGGATGGTCCTCGATCAGGCCGTCGAGGCCGTGGACGGCACGCCGCGTGCCGCTGTCAGTGGATACCGTGTGCGTGCACGGCGACACGCCCGGGGCGGCCCAACTGGCCAGCCGCTTACGGGCACACCTGAGCGCCGCCGGCATCTCGGTCCGAGCGCTCGCGCGTTGACTAGGACGCCTTGGCTTCTGTCCCCGCGAGGGCACGCCGCAGGATCTTGCCGACCATCGTCTTCGGCAGCTCGGACCTGAACTCGACGGCCGCCGGCACCTTGTAGGGCGCCAGGCGCTCGCGGCAGTAGGCGCGAATCCCTTCCTCGGTGGCGGTCTCACCCTTCTTCAGCACCACGTACGCCTTGGCCACTTCACCCTTGGCGGCGTCGGGGACGCTGGCCACGCCCACCTCCATCACGGCCGGGTGCGCGGAGATCACCTCTTCGATCTCGCGCGGCCATACCTGGAATCCGCTGGTCTTGATCAGATCCTTCTTGCGGTCCACCAGGAAGATGTAGCCGTCCTCGTCCATGTAGGCTAGGTCACCCGTGTACAGCCAGCGCTCCCCGTTCGAATGACTGCGCAGCGTCTCGGCGGTTTCTAGCGGGTTGTTCCAATACTCCGCCATGTACTGCGGCGCGCGCATGATCATCTCGCCCACTTCCTTGGGCGGAAGCAGCCGCTCGCCGTCCTCGGCGTCCACGATGCGCACTTCGACGTCGGGCAGCGGCAGGCCGATCGAGCCCAGCTTCTTCGTCCCCTGTACCGGGTTGAGGCAGCACGCCATCATGCCTTCGGTCAGCGAATACCCTTCGACGATGCGCGCGCCGGTCTTCTCCTCGAACTGCTTCTTCGTTTCGGCCATCAGCGCCGACGCGCCCGAGACACACAGCTTGATCGAACTGAAGTCCACCTGGCCGCTTCGAACGGTGGGGTGGTTCAGGATGGCGTTGTAGAGCGTCGGGACGCCGCTGAAGAACGCGGGCTTCACCTGCTTGATCGTCGCCAGCAGGTCGTCGAGGTCTCTCGGATTCGGCACGAGCGAGAGCGGGTTCGGGCTCACGAACGCCAGCGGCTGCACGCCCACGTTGCCGTAGACGTGGAAGAGCGGCAGCGGCAGCATGATCACGTCGGTCCACGGCTTCTTGGCCGACTTGGTCCAGTCGAAAAGCTGCAGGCCGGCCGCCACATAGTGCCGGTGCAGCCCGACCACCCCCTTGGGCGTCCCCGTCGTGCCCCCGCTCGACAGGATCACCGCCCGATCGTCGGGGCGCACGACGACAGCCGGTCGCGGGCTGCCGCGATGACGGCGCAGGAGGTCCTGCAGCCAGGCGTCACCCGATTGGAGCGCGATGCGGTGGCCGTCCTTCTTTTCCTTGAAGAGCGTGAAGAGGACGCGAAGCACGCCCGGCAAGTACTCCTTGATGGACGTCGCGACCACCCGCCGCACCGCGGTTCGGCCCTGGGCCTGTTTGAGGCGGTTGTAGAACGGCGTCAGCGTGACCACCACTTCGGCCCGCGTGGAGTCCAGCGCCTGCTGGAACTCGCGCTCGCTGTAGGTGGGGTTCAGCGGCACGGTGATGCCCCCCGCCTTCCACACGCCGAACTGCGCGACGAAGAACTGCGGGCAGTTGGGCAGGACCAGCGCCACGCGGTCGCCCGGCCGCACGCCGTCGGCGGCCAGCGCCGCCGCAAAGGCGTCGCTTTCCGCATCCAGTTGCCCGTAGGACACCGACGTTCCCTTGAAGAGCAGCGCCGGCTTCTGCCCGTGGTCACGCCCGAGCTCCGTCAGGTAGTCGACGAGCGTCTTGTCGGGGTAGGGCGCCAGCGAGGGCCGGACGTCGGAGTCGTAGTGCGCGAGCCAGGGCTTCACGAGGCGCATTGTAGGGCCTCGCGCTGCCATGGCTCCAGGTCCAGACGCCCAGGCTCCAGGCCGGAACGCTCAGCTCGCGAGCAGCAGGTGGAGCAGCGCCTTCTGCGTGTGAAGGCGGTTTTCGGCCTGGTCGAAGACGATCGAGGCGGGCGACTCGATGACCTCCGCGGTCACCTCTTCCCCCCGGTGCGCGGGCAGGCAGTGCATGAAGATGGCCTGTGGAGACGCGGCCGCCATCAGCGCCCCGTTCACCTGATACGGCGCGAACACTTGCCGGCGGTGATCCGCCTCGTGCTCCTCGCCCATCGATGCCCACACGTCGGTGTAGACGGCGTCGGCGCCTCGGGCTGCCGCAAGCGGGTCGGTGAACCGATCGATGCGGGCGCCGGCGCGGGCCCTTCCCGCCGCCTGCCGCACGACCTCGTCGGACAGGGTATAGCCGGCCGGGGATGCCAGCCGCACGTGCACCCCCATCATCACGGCCGCCTGCATCAGCGACGTCGCGACGTTGTTGCTGTCGCCCATGTACGCCACTGTCCGGCCCTCGGTATTGCCCCAGCGTTCGCGCATCGTCATCACGTCGGCCAGCGCCTGGCAGGGATGCTGGTCGTCGGTGAGCGCGTTCACCACGGTCAGGTGCTTGCCGGCGGTGGCAAGACGCTGGGCCTTCTCCTGCCCGTACGTCCGGATGACCAGCGCCCGCACCCATCGCTCGAGATTGCGCGCCACGTCTTCGAGCGGCTCGCGGACGCCCTCGGCGAAGTGCGCCGGCAAGTGGAGCGTGTCCGCGCCCAGCTCGCGGATGGCCACCTCGAACGTCGAGCGCGTTCGCAGCGACGGCTTCTCGAAGAGCAGCGCGACGTGCAGGCTGCTGAGCGATGTCGCCGTCGGCGCCTTGGCGCCAAGCGCCCGCTCGGCCTTCATCCGCGCAGCCAGGGACAGCAGGCCGTCCAGGTCGGCGTGGTCGAAGTCGAGGATGGAGAGGAAGTCTCTCTTTCTGGCCCCAGGCGCCAGGCCCCAGGCGCGCTGTGAAAAGGAGTCTGACACGGTGTTACGTTCGGTACTCGCCGTTGATGCGGACGTACTCGGCGCTGAGGTCGCAGGTCCACACCGTGGCTGTCTCCTCGCCGCTCGTGCCCAGGTTCACGTCGATGCGGACGTCCGAGTTCTTGAGGTGCGTGGCGGCTTCGGGTGCAGCGTCGTCGTGCGGCAGCCCTTCCTCGAACAGCAGGATGCCGCCCACGTGGACGGTGGCGCGATCCACGTCGAACAGCACTCCCGAGCGTCCGGCCGCGGCCACGATGCGTCCCCAGTTGGGGTCGGCGCCGTGGACCGCCGTCTTGACCAGTGGAGAGTTGGCGATGGTCTTGGCCACCTGCATGGCGTCCGCGGGCGTGCGGGCACGCGTCACGGAGATCGTGATCAGCTTGGTGGCGCCCTCGCCGCCGCGCACGATGCCAATCGCCAGCGCCTTCGACACCTCGTAGAAGGCCGCTTCGAGCGCGGGGTAGAGGTCGTCGTCCACGGTCACGCCGTTGGCGCCCGACGCCAGGGCGAACACGCAGTCGTTTGTCGAGCACTCGCCGTCCACCGTGATCGCGTTGAACGTGCGGCGCGCCGACTCCTGGAGCGCGCGCTGCAGCAGCGCTCGCGGCACCGCCGCGTCGGTGGTCAGGAAGCCGAGCATCGTGGCCATGTTCGGCTCGATCATCCCCGAGCCCTTCGCCGTTCCGCCCACGCGAAACGTGCCGCGCGCGGTGCGGACGGCCACGGCGTGATCCTTGGGAAACGGGTCGGTGGTCATGATGGCCCGCGCCATCTCGTCGCCCTTGTCCCGCGCCAGGCCCGCCGCCGCCCCCGTGATGCCAGGCACCACCCGGTCCATCTTCAAGCCAACGCCGATGACGCCGGTGGATGCGACAAGCACCTCCTCGGGCGCGCAGCCAAGGGCCTGCGCGGTTTCGGTCGCCATTCGGAGGGCGTTGGCCATGCCGTCCTCGCCCGTGCAGGCATTGGCGCAGCCGCTGTTGACCACGACGGCCCGGGCACGTCCTCCGCTCTTCTCGAGATGGCGTTGCGACACGAGGACGGGAGCGGCCTTCGCGAGATTCGTGGTGAAGAGACCCGCGGCCGTGCCGACGTGGTCGGCTGCCAGGACGGCCAGATCGAGCGCCCCAGACTTCGCCTTGATGCCGCAGTGCAGCGACGCGGACCGGAACCCGTACGGCGCCGTGACGCCGCCGGTGGCCGGTTCGATGACGAAACTCATGCGCCGACCTCGGCCGGTACGCCCGCCAGCACGCCGTCGAGGATCTCCACGGCGTCGTCGAGCTCCGCGGCCTCGATCGTCAGCGGCGGCAACAGGCGCACTACGCGCTCGGCCGTGCGATTGACCAGCAGGCCGTGCTCGCGCGCCTGGTCCACGACGATGGTCGCGTCGATCCGCAGCTCGAGGCCGCGCATCAGGCCGGCACCGCGCGCCTCCACGATGACCGGATGACGAAGGGCCAGCGTGCGCAAGCGGCGTTCGAAGTGGGCACCCACTTCGCGCACGTGCTCCAGCAGTCCCTTGTCCATCAGCTGTTCCAGAAAGAACGTCGCCGCGCGGCACGCCAGCAGGTTTCCGCCGTAGGTGCTGCCGTGATCCCCGGCGGAGATGGCCTTCGACACGCGTTCCGAAACGAGTGCGGCGGCCACCGGTACGCCGGAGCCGAGTGCTTTTCCGACCGACACCAGATCCGGCGTCCAGCCGAGCGCCTGGAAGTAGAAGGGATGCCCCGTGCGGCCAAGGCCCGATTGCACCTCGTCGGCGATGAGCAGCGTGCCCGTGCGCGCGCAGACGTCTTTCACGGCGCGGACGAACGTGTCGGGCAGTGGGCGGATGCCGCCCTCGCCGCGAATCGGCTCCGCGATGATGGCCGCCGTCTTGTCGCCCACCGCGGCGGCGAGCGCCTCCGGCTTCTCCGGATCGACGAACGTGACCGGACCGACCAGCGGCTGGAACGGACCGCGATAGTGGTCGTCCCACGTGACCGACAGCGCGCCCATCGTGCGGCCCGCGAAGCCGTTTTCGAGTGCTACGTAGCCGACACGCTCCTTGGACCCCAGCGTGTGCCAGTACCGGCGCGCGAACTTGAGGCACGCTTCGTTGGCCTCGGTGCCGCTGTTGCAGAAGAAGGTACGTTCGAGCCCCGACAGCGCCGACAGCCTCGCGGCGGCCTCGGCCTGATACGGGTGGAAGTAGAGGTTGGAGGTGTGCAGCAGCTTCGACGCCTGATCCGTGATGCACGCCACGAGACCGGGATGCGCATGGCCCAGCGAGGTGACGCCGATCCCCGACACCAGATCGAGATACGCACGCCCGTTCGCGTCGAAGAGCCGGGCGCCCTCGCCCCTGACGAACGCCACCGGCTGACGGCGGTAGGTCTGCAGAACGTACTGTTGCTCGCGGGCCCTGATCTCGTCGAGGTTCGTGTTCATCGCACTACCTGTGTGCAGTTGCGCTGCACCGCCCTGGTGTTGCCCAGCTGCTTGAAATTCAGATCGTGTCCGTTGCCGATCACCACGTCGCCGACGCCGCCACGCACCGCGTCGCGGCACGCTTGCAGCTTGGCCACCATCCCCTTGCTGGCGGTGCCCTGACGCACGAGCCGGGCCGTCTCGGCCAGCGTGACGCGCGCGATCGTACGCCCCTCCGCGTCCAGCACGCCCGCCGTCCCGCCGGCGATCACGAGCCTGGAGGCCCGCAAGCCGACCGCCAGGTGCGACGCCAACGTGTCGGCGTTCACGTTCAACAAATCGCCGCGAGCCGTGGCGCCGACGCACGCCACAATCGGCACGTAGCCGCGTCCCATCAGGTCGGCCAGCAGCGCCGGCCTGGCCCGTCCGACCGGAGTGCCGACCAGGCCGAGGTCCACCGTGTCGCCCACCGTGCTGACGATCGGCGCCGCGCGCTTCATCACCGCCACCTGCGCGTCGACCGCCGTCAGGCCTACCGGCCGTCCGCCCGCCCGCCGCACACCTGCCACCAGCCGCGTGTTGATGCTACCAGCCAGCACGCCGATCACGACGTTCAACGTGGCCGCGTCGGTCACGCGCAGGCCGTCCACCTGCCGCTTCGGGATCCCGGAGGCGGCCAGCGCCGCATCGATCTCCCGCCCCCCGCCGTGCACGACGGTCAGCTGGACGGCGCCGGCCAGGGCGGCGATTCCCTTCGCCATCCGCGCCAGGCCGTCGGCACTCTCGAGGAGCTCCCCTCCGAGTTTGAGCACGATGCGGTATGTCTTCGATGCCATGGCTCTGGAAAAAGGTGCCCTGGGGAAAGGTATTTTTATACATCGCAATGCATAATCAGTCAAGATCTCGTGTATCCTTGGGAGGCAAGCCCCGGCCATGAAGAAAGCCAGGCGACAGTCCGCCATCGTCGATGCCGTCAGGCGCCAGCCGATCCGCAGCCAGGAGCAGCTGCGGCGCGCGATCCGCGGCGCCGGCTTCGACGTCACGCAGGCCACGCTGTCGCGCGACATCCGCGAGCTGGCCCTGGTGAAGGGGGGACCCGACGGGGCCTATCAGGCCCCCGGCCAGGCCACGGCGAACGGGCATGGGGCCACAGCCAAGTTGCACAAAACGGTGGCCGAGTACCTGGGCCGGATCGAGCAGGTGCAGCAGATGGTGCTCCTGCGCACGGGTCCCGGCCAGGCCCAGATCCTCGCCGTGGCGATCGATGGCGCCGAATGGCCCGAAGTGGTCGGAACCGTGGCCGGCGACGATACCATCTTGGTGATCGCCCGCGATGCCCGCCGGGCTCGCAATCTCGTCAAGCGGCTGGACCGGCTGACCCACTAAGTGACGCCGCGCGCACAAGCGGCCGACCGAGGATTCGACACCGATGGTGAACCGCCCGTGACCTTGTGGTCTGGCCGTTTCGAGACGGCTCCCGATCCCGCCGCCTTCGACTTCGGCATCTCGTTCGGCGTCGACCGTGCGCTCTTCGAAGACGACGTGACCGGCAGCCTGGCGTGGGCCGAGGCGCTCGGCAATGCCGGCGTGCTGTCCCGAGAGGACGTCGCCGCGATCGACGGCGCACTCAGAGCGATCCTCGAGCAGGCACGGCGCGACCCTGTCTTCGTGGCCGGCCCCGACGAAGACGTGCACAGCTTCGTGGAACGCCAGCTCGTGGAGCGCATCGGCGACGCCGGCCGGCGGCTCCACACCGGCCGGTCCCGCAACGAGCAGGTGTCGCTGGACCTGCGCCTGTATCTCAAGCGCCGGATCCCGCTGCTGCGCCGGCAGGTGGCCGCGCTCGTCGCCGCCTGTGCGGACCGGGCCGAAGCCGCCGGCGACGCGTTGATGCCGGCGTACACGCACCTGCGCCGCGCCCAGCCCGTCCTCGTCGCCCATTTCTTCCTGTCGCACGCGGCGGCGCTCCGGCGCGATCACGTGCGGCTGGCCGCCGCCGAGGACGAAGCCGACGCGCTCACGCTTGGAAGCGGCGCGGTAGCGGGGACGAGCTACGCAGTGGACACGAACGCGCTGGCCGCGCGCCTCGGGTTCTCACGCGTCGTGGCCAACAGCATCGACGCGTCGAGCGACCGCGACTTCGTGGCCTCCTTCCTGTACGCCGTGTCGATGGCCATGGTGCACCTGAGCCGCGTGTCGGAGGATCTGATCATCTTCACGGGCGAGGAGCACGGCTTCTTCGAGCTGTCGGACGCCTCCGCGACCGGCAGCAGCATGATGCCGCAGAAGAAGAATCCCGATCCGTTGGAGCTGGTGCGCGGCAAGACGGGCCGAGCCGTTGGCCGCCTGACCGGCTGGCTGGTGACGATGAAAGGCCTGCCGACCGGCTACAACAAGGATCTGCAGGAGGACAAGGAGGCGGTGTTCGACGCCGAGGCGACGCTGTCCGCCTCCTTGCGCGCGGCACACGCCGTGGTGTCGCGGCTCGGTATCAATGCCGAGCGGTCGGGCCGTGCGGCATCGGGGCTGCTGCTGGCCACCGACGTGGCCGACTACCTGACGCTGCGGGGCATGCCCTTCAGGCGCGCGCACGAGGTGGTGGGGGCGATGGTGCGGCGCCTGCTTGCTGAGGGCCGCGATTTCACCGATCTGACGCCGGCCGAATGGCTCGAGGCCAGCGACCTGTTCGGCGCCGACGCCCCGGAGGCTGCGACAGCGCGTGCATCGGTGGGCGCGAAGCGGACGCCGCAGTCCACCAGTCCGGCTGCCGTAGCGGCCGCTCTGGCGGAATGTCAAAGCTGGGTCGCCTCCGCCCTGTAAATCCGTGAATCGTGAATTGTGGCGTGTGAATTGTGACTTTCTGTTAGACTTTCTGACGCCCGCGTCCCTTTCACCAACCCCACCAGAAAGGGCATGCTCCGGGGGAACTTGATGCAGCAACGCCGGCCTCGGCTCGGTGACGTTCTGGATGACTACTGTCCGCGTGAGCGCCGCGTGACCAATCACGCGGTCGTGGCGATCGTGGACGACGACGTGAAGCAGACGCGGTGCGCGACGTGCGAGGCGGAGCACGAATACCGTCAGGCCAAAACGCCGACGCCGCGCCGTTCCAAGTCGCAGGCGGCCTTGGCGAACGACGCCGGAGAAGGCGGCAAGCCAGTGCTGGCGCCGCCCCGGCCCGTGGTTGAAGCGGAACCGCCGTCCGACCCACAGGATGTTCCTGACGTACCTGATGTGCCGGTTGCTTCCACCGTTGTTTCACCCCTGCCGGCTCCGCTCGCCGAAACCCCGATTGCGCTCGACAGCGCCTCCGAATCCGAGCCGGAAGAAGTCGGCGACGGGCCCGACCCGCGTGAGGACGACGGCCCCGTGCACCGCCGGCTGATCCGCGCCACGTTCCCACGCCCCGAGGGCCAGGTACCGGAGCGGCGCGAGCCCGAGTTCACCATCCGCCAGCCTGGTGGCCGCGGCCGCGGCGAAGTTGACGGCAACCGCGCCGGCTACCGGAGCACCAGTGGGCGCAACCAGCGCCACGGCCAGCAGGGTGGCTTCGGGAACTTCGGGGCGCGCCCGCATGGCGGTGGTTTCGGCTCCGACCCTCAGCGTGGGGGCCGCGGGCCGGGTGCGCGCGGCGACAACCGGCCTGGCGGTGGCGGCCAGAACCGCGGGCCGCGCCCCGGCGGCGGCGCCGGGCGCAAGGGCGGCCGCTAGTCTTAGTCTCTCCAACCGATGACGGATTTCGCGGGCAAGTGCGGCCTCGTGGTCGGCGTTGCCAATAAACGTTCGATTGCCTGGGCGATCGCGCAGGCCGTGTCAGCGCGCGGCGCACGGCTGGCGATCACGTACCAGAGCCGGTTCGAGGAGCACGTGGGGGAGCTGGGACAAGGCCTCGCACAGCCGCCGCTGGTCCTGCCCTGCGATGTCGGATCCGACGAGGAAATCAAAGCCGTCTTCGAGCGCATCGATGCCGAGTTCGGGGGCCTCGACTTCGTGGTCCACGGAGCCGCGTTTGCACCCCGGGCCGCCCTGGAGAGCCCATTCAGCGAGACGTCGCGCGACGACTTCCGCATCACGCTCGACATTTCCGCCTACTCCCTCGTGGCGCTGACGCGCGGGGCGTTGCCCTTGATGGAGAAGCGGGGCGGCGGCAGCGTGGTGACGCTCAGCTTCCTGGGCAGCGACCGCGTGTTTCCCAACTACAACGTGATGGGTGTGGCCAAGGCGGCCCTGGAATCCACCGTGCGCTACCTGGCGGCGGACGTGGGCTCGAAGAACGTGCGCGTCAACGCGGTTTCAGCAGGACCGATCAAGACGCTGGCAGCCGCCGGGATCAAGGGGTTTTCGAGCATCCTGCACGTCTATCCCGAGCGGGCGCCCCTGCGCCGAAATGTGGACACCGGCGAAGTGGCCGAAGCCGCCGCTTTTCTATTGAGTGATGCAGCGCGTGGAGTAACCGGCGAAGTGCTGATGGTTGACGCCGGATATCACGCCGTCGGCCTATAGGCGGATCAAGGCCAAAGGCTAAAGGCGAAAGGCTAAAGGGACTACGGGATCCAGATAATCTTCACTCGAAAACGCTGGCCCTCCGATCCGCGGCCGGGGGAGCGGGCCGCGAAACGGAGGCGGGGAAAAGGGGTCATGCCCCGTGACAATCGCAAGGCGGGTGCCGTGAGGCGCCATGTCTTGCCAGTTACCGTGCAACCCCTTGTCGCGTTTGACATTAGCCGCTGAACACACACCACGCGCGAAACCGTCTTCGACCGTGCGATGTGCGACATCCGCACACCAAAGTCCGAGGCTGCGCTGCATTTTGTGCAACCTCGTGCGGAGCCGTGTCGAAGCGTGTGTGCCGTTTTGAGATCGCCGTGAGGCGCGTTTTCAGGCGGAAAAACGCGTAATTGCTAGACCGATGCACCGTCTCGAGACATGCGGGCGTCGTCGAGCTGATATTCCTCGATCTTGCGGTACAACGTCCCGCGGCTGATCTCCAGCACCCGGGCGGCTTCCTTCTTGTTCCAGGACACGGCCTCGAGCACCTTCTGGATGTGCGCGCGCTCCGCGTCCCGGAGCGACGGGAGGGCGGGCTTGGCCGCTCCCGATGTCGCCGTGGTCATCACGTGCGCGTGCAGGAACTCGATGTCGCCTTCGCGGATGACGCGTCCGGGCGCCGATAGCGCCGCCCGTGAAACGGTGCTTTCCAGTTCCCGGATGTTGCCGGGCCACGGATAGCTCAGCAGCTTGGTGACGGCCTCTTCCGCGAAGACTTTCCCGTCGAGCGGAAGCCCGTTGGCGGCGCAAAAGCGCGCTACGAAGCGGTTCGCCAGCACCGGGATATCCACGGGACGCTCGCGCAGCGACGGCAGCCGGATGGCGAACGCGTTGACGCGGTAGTACAGGTCCTCGCGAAACCGGCTGTCGCGGACGAATTCGTCCAGGGGACGGTTGGTCGCCGAGATCAGGCGGAAATTGACCTCGATGGACTTCTGGCCGCCCAGGCGCTCGAACCGACGGTCTTCGAGCACCCGCAGCAGCTTGGCCTGCGCCATGAGCGACAGGTCCCCAATCTCGTCCAGGAACAGCGTGCCGCGGTCGGCCAGCTCCACGCGTCCCGGCTTCCGGTCGTTGGCGCCCGTGAAGGCGCCCTTCTCGTAGCCGAAGATTTCCGACTCGAACAAGGTGTCGGGCAGAGCCGCGCAGTTGACGGCCTGGAAGTTCTCGGTGCCGCGCGAGCTCAGCTCGTGAATCATCCGCGACACCACCTCCTTGCCGGAGCCCGTGGGGCCGAGGATGAGGACCGAGATGTCCGACTTGGCCGCCGTGCGGATCCACTCGAACACGATCAGCATCTTCTCGTCGCGGCCGATCATCTCGCGGAAGCGCTGCACCGACGGCGACTGGTCTTCGGTGCTGATGGCGGCCCGGCGTTCCAGGAACGCGTCGAGCAGCTGCGCGACCGCGGGGCGCTCGGGCCGGTTGGCGCTGTACCGGTTGGGTGAGTCGGGCAGCCGGCGCGCCAGTCCGAACTCCACCAGCTCCTTCAAGCAGTTCTCGACGTCCAGACGCATGCGGCCGAAGGTGGCCATCAGCGACTCGACGTCGAAGGACTCGCCGGGCCGCGCGTTCAGGAAGCGGACGAGTCCCGCCCGCAACGGCGATTGCACGAGGCCGCGGAATCGCGACTCGGTCTGGTCGGTCGAAGGATCCTGGCGGCCGCTGGCCGCGCGTTGCGCCGCGAATGCGATCTCGTTCACGTGAGTGGTTGCACCCGCCTGCGTATCGGCTCAAAATGTAGACAACGACAGCCGCGACAGTCACTTACAGGCTGCGCAGCGGTGCTAAGCTACCGGCAATGCCGTATCGTTCGCCCGGGGCCCCAGACAAACCGCGGTCGAAGGCCCTGTCGGGGCGGCCGATCCGCTATTACCGGCCGCGCGGCAGCGCCGAGGTGCGGCATCTCATCGACGAGGGGTTTCAGGCCTTCAACGCCGCCCGCCTGGGCGAGGCATGCCGCATCTTCACCGACAAGATGCTGCTGCCCGAAAACGACACCACGATTGCGCTGACGATTGCGGGCGCCATGACGCCCGCCGGGTTGGGCGGCTGCGTCGTGGAGCTGATGGAGCGTGGCCTCGTGGACTTCGTGGTGAGCACGGGCGCCAACCTGTACCACGACCTCCACTACGCGCTGAATTTCACGCTGCACCGGGGGTCGCCCTTCGTCAACGACGTGGAGCTGTACGAAGAGGGGATCATCCGGATCTACGACGTGCTGTTTCCGGCCACCGTGCTGCTCGAAACCGACGCGTACGTGCGTGACTTCCTGACGCGTTGGGGACGCAACGAGCCGGTGTCCACGGCGGAGCTGCACTACGCGCTGGGCCAGGACCTTTTGGAGCGGCAGCCCGGCTGCCAGGAGCACTCAGTGCTTGCGGCTGCGGCGATGGCCGGCGTGCCGATTTACACCTCATCCCCGGGCGACAGCTCCATCGGCATGAACGTGGCGTATCACGAGCTGATGAACGGCAGCCGGCTGATGGTGGATCCCAACAAGGACGTCAACGAGGTGTGCGCGTTCATCCTGGCGGGGAAGAAGAACGGGTGCGTCATTCTGGGCGGCGGCTCCCCGAAGAACTTCTACCTCCAGGGCCAACCGACTCTTTGGGAGGTGTACGGCATCCCGAAGGGCGGCAACGACTACTTCATCCAGATCACGACCGATTCGGTGGTCTGGGGCGGCTTGTCTGGGGCGACCCCGGCAGAGGCCGTCAGCTGGGGCAAGGTGAACCCCGGCGTGCTGCCCGATACGGTGGTGGCCTACGTGGATTCGACGATCGCGTTTCCGCTCTTCTGCGAGTACACCGTCGGCAGCACGCACAACCGGCGTCCGCGGAAGGAGCTGATGCACAAGCGCGACCAGCTGGTGGCCGCGCTTCGCACGGAGGCGCAGCAGGTACGTTCCGAAACACCGTCATAACCGCCTATGGGCACACTGGCCTCAGAGCTCAGCCCTCACGTCGATCGTGCGGCTCTCGAGCCGCGCGTCTACGTGGACGCCAACGTTCCGCTGCGCCTCGTACACGCCATGCGGGGGCGGTTGAAGTGGGATGTGTTGTACGTGATGGAGCACGACGAGCTGCGGCGTGCCCCCGACGGCGAACACTTTCGCCTGGCTCGCCAACTGCGCCGCACCCTGGTCACGCTGGACCGCGACTACCTGGACGACACCAGGTTTCCCTCCGCCGAATCCGGCGGCGTCGTGGTGCTCTCGGCGCCCCGGGAAGATGGGCTCCTGCGCATCCTGCGCCGCGTCGATCGCGAGCTGCTCCGCGCGGGCACCGACGCCGACCACGCCACGCTGCCCCTCGAGGGCCGCAAGCTGCACTTGCACGTGGACTGGGCCGGCGTGGGCACTGACGCGTGATCGCGATTGCCGGGGGCGACGTGGTCGTCGCCGATCGCGTGATCAGCGAGGGCACCGTGCTGGTCGATGCCGACCGCGTGGTCGCGGTCGAGCGCCGGTTCTCGGAGGGCCCGGCCGGCGCCAGGTTGATCGACGCACGCGGATGCTACGTGGTGCCCGGGTTCATCGACGTCCACGTGCACGGCTGCCAGGGGCACGACGTGCTGGACGACGGCGCGCCAGTGGCCAGGCTCGCGGCTCTGCTGCCCGCCTTCGGCGTCACCGCATTCTGCCCGACGAGCGTCGCCTGCACGCCCCAGGTGCTGTCCGCGTTTCTGAGACAGGTGAGCCATCTGCGGGCGGCGGGAACGCCTGGCGCGCGGGTTCTGGCAGCGCATCTCGAGAGCAACTTCATCAACCCTGACTTCGCGGGCGCGCAGCCGCTGGAGTGTTTGCGCCTGCCGTCCGCTGATGCAGCCACGCCGTCACGCGTGGCAGGGGACGCGCCCGGTTTCTCCGCCACCGACATCCTGGCCGTGATGGCCGCCCACCGGCAGGACATTGCCGTGGTGACCATGGCGCCGGAGCTGCCGGGAGGCATCGAACTGGTGCATGCGCTTGTCGCCGCCGGGCACGGGGTGTCGCTCGGCCACTCCGGCGCCAACTACGACACGGCCATGGAGGCGGTGCACGCCGGGGCGAGGCACGCGACGCACCTCTTCAACCGCATGCCGCCTGTGTCGCACCGCGCGCCGGGCCTGGCCGGCGCGATGCTGGAGGCGCCGGAGGTGGCCGTGGAGCTCATTGCCGACGGCGTGCACGTGCACCCTGCGATCTGCCGCATGGCGATCGCCGCCAAGGGCACTGGTCGCGTGATGGCGATCAGCGACGGCACCGCCGCCGCTGGTCTGCCGGTGGGCGCCACGGCGTCGCTCGGCGGCCGGCGGATCTTCGCGCGCCGCCACGCGGCGGAACTGGAGGACGGCACGCTGGCCGGCAGCACCGCTGCGATGGATCGCGTCTTCGCGACGCTGGTCAACCGGTGTGGCGCATCGGTCGTGGATGCGGCGGCCATGTGCGCGCTGACCCCGGCGCGGCAGCTGGGCCTCGTGGGCCACGGTGTCATCGTCGAAGGGGCAGTGGCGGATCTGGTGGTGCTCGGACCGTCCTTCGATGTCCGGCACACGCTCGTCGGCGGCCAGATCGTGTACTCAAAACCGTAACGTGGGGTCGGGCGTCCGGAAAAGTGGAATTGGGGTCGGGCCTAATTGCTCCTCGACGGTGCCAATTAGGCCCGACCCCAATTCCACTTTTCCGGACGCCCGACCCCTTTCCCGTTGTCAGCGCAGCGGCTTCGTCGCGTACTCGGTGGGGTCGGGCGCGCCGGCTTCGATGAACGCGTCGCGCCGCTCGCGGCACTTGCTGCACTGCCCGCAATGCAGCCCGCGCTCGGGGTTCATGCACGAGAGCGTGAGCTCCAGCGGCACGCCGAGCTCCAGGCCCAGCCGCACCACGTCGCTCTTGTGCATCTCCGCAAACGGCGCGGCGATGCCGATCGCGTGGGCCAGGCCGAGCGAGAGCGTCCGGCTCATCGAGGAGAAGAACTCCTCGGTGGCATCCGGGAACGGATTCCCGGCGAGCGGGCCGATGGCGATCCGGTCGATGCGGTGCTGAGCGCAGTGGATGCCCGCCTTGCTCAGGAGCATGACGTTCCGTCCGGTGAGAAACACGTCCTCATCCGGCGTGTCGAACCCCGGTGGCGTGCCGGTGATGGCCCAGTGGGTGGCGGGATAGAGATCCCCCGCTGGAAAGCTCAGACGAGCCAGCGGCGCCATCGACGCGTAGAGCGGCGTTGTCAGCAGTCGTGACAGCGCCGCCAACTCGCCGGCTTCCCACGCCAGGCCCACGCTGACGTAGAGCGGATGCACGAGGCCGCGCTGCGCCTCGGCGGCGGCAAGCACCGCGCTGTCGAGCCCCGCCGACAGCAGCACCGCCGTCGCTCCGTTCCCGCGCATGGCCCCGAGGGTAACATTACGGGCCATGTACTCCGTCGCCAAGCGCATCGAGTTCTGCTACGGCCACCGGCTGCTCGATTACAACGGCGTGTGCGCGCACCCGCACGGCCACAACGCGGTGGCGGAGCTGGAGATCCGATCCGACACCCTGGACGCGCGGAACATGGTGATGGACTTCTCCGACATCAAGCGCGCGATCAAGACCTGGGTGGACCGTGAACTGGATCACAAGATGATCCTGCGGGGAGACGATCCCCTCGTGGCCGTGCTGCAGGGAATGGGCGAGCCGGTGTTCACCGTGGACAGCAACCCCACCGCCGAGCGCATCGCCCGCCTGATCTTCGACGTCGCCAGCCAGCAAGGGCTCCCGGTGGCGCGCGTGACCGTGTGGGAAACGCCCACGTCGTGGGCGACCTACGCTGGCGACGTTTCGCAACGCGATGTCGACGCTACACGTCGCCAGTGACAGTATCTTTTTGGGCCCAGCTTCGCGGGCCGGGCGACTGGTCGTCTTCGATCTCGACGGCACGTTGGTCGACTCCCGGCGCGACCTGGCCGAATCGGCCAACCAGTTGGTCCTCGAGCTGGGCGGCCGGCCGCTTCCGCAGGAAACCATTGTGGGGATGGTGGGCGAGGGCGCCGCCGTCCTCGTTCGCCGGGCGCTGGCCGCGGCCGACCTGCCCGAGAGTCCCAACGCCCTGGGCCGCTTCCTCGAGATCTACGACGAGCGTCTCTTGCAAACGACCGTTGTGTATCCTGGCGTCCGCGACGTCGTGGAAGCGGCTCGACGCGTGGCGCGGGTTTCGGTGCTGACGAACAAGCCGCTGCGTCACACCGAACGGCTGCTGGACGGTCTGGGCATCCGGCAGCTGTTCGACGACGTGATGGGCGGCGACGGCCCGCATCCCCGGAAACCGTCTCCCGATGGCCTGCGTGCGTTGATGGCAGCCGCCGGCGCCACCGGGGCGACCACGCTGATGGTGGGGGACTCGGTGGTGGACTTCGAGACGGCGCGGAACGCAGGCACCCAATGCTGCCTCGTCGCGTGGGGATTCGGCTTCTCGCGGATTCCAGCAGGCACGCTGCCGGCGGACCAGTGGCTGGCGCATGACTCGGCAACGCTCGCAAAGTTCATCGAGCGTTTCTTCCTTTAGCCTTTAGCCTTTGTGCCTTTTGCCCTTTGCCTTGTTACCGGGCGGCCTGCACCAACAATTTGGATGCCGCCCGCGTACCAATCGTGATCCGCCGCTCGCGCGACGCAAGAATCTGCACGCTGTCGGCCGCCGTGTCCCGCGCTTCCACCTCGATCAGCTCACCCGGCTTGAGGCTGTGCTGCTCGATGAACCGCAGGAACGCCTTGTCCTGATCCATGACGCGCGTGACCGTCATCGGCGTCTTCAGCTGGCACGTGAGCAGGCTCTCCGCGTCCTGCGGCTTCACCAGGCCGTCGGCGTCGGGGATGGGGTCGCCGTGCGGGTCCACTTCCGGCCGGCCGAGCATCTGGTCCATGCGGTCCACCAGACGATCGGAGACCACGTGCTCCAGGTGTTCGGCTTCATCGTGAACCTCGTCCCAGGAGTAGCCCATCACCCGCACCAGGAACAGCTCGATGAGACGGTGGCGCCGGATCACCAGCCCGGCGAGCCGCTCGCCGGCCTTCGTCAGCGCCACGCCCGTGTAGGGCTCGTAGTGCACGAGGCCCGACTCGGCGAGCGCCTTGACCATCGTCGTGGCCGTGCCAGGCGCGACGGAGAGCGCCGTGGCCAGCTGACCCATGGGCAGGAGGGTTTGCGGGGCCGCCAGGGCCGCGGTGCCCTGATAAATGGCCTTCAGGTAGTTCTCCATGGTGCTCGAGGGCAGCATGAGGTTGAGGTCAGGGTAGCGTACCCAGGCGGCGCGGCAGAGCCAGGAAATTTTGATTAATCAAAATATTGATATAGCATTCCCGAAAAGCGCCGATACTCCTTGCAGCCGATGAATCCGCCGCTCGACCCCGGTTCCTCAGGCGGCTGGCGTAGCCAGCCCGAGGCGCCCAGCCTCCGCGAGGTCCACAGGTCGATAGCCGTCCCCATAGACGCCGGCTTCTGGCGCAAGCTCTTCGCCTTTGCCGGACCCGGGTATCTGGTGGCCGTCGGGTACATGGACCCCGGCAACTGGGCCACGGATCTGGCGGGCGGCGCCCGCTACGGCTACACGCTGCTCAGCGTGATCCTCCTGTCGAACCTCATGGCCATCCTGCTGCAGGCGCTGGCCGTGCGGCTCGGCATCGGCAGCGGGCGCGATCTCGCGCAGGCCTGTCGCGACAGCTATTCGAAGCCCGTCACCATCGGCTTGTGGATCCTGTGCGAGATAGCGATCGCGGCCTGCGACCTGGCCGAGGTGATCGGCGCCGCCATCGCCCTCAATCTGCTCTTCGGCCTCCCGCTGATGTGGGGCGTGTGTCTCACGGCGCTCGACGTGATGATCATCCTGTTCCTGCAGAACAAGGGGTTCCGCCTCGTCGAGGCGCTCGTCGTAGCGCTCATCGTTGCCATCGCCGCCTGCTTCGCGATCGAGATCTGGCTGTCGAAGCCAGACGCCGCCGCCGTGGCCGCGGGCTTCATCCCGCGCACGGAGGTGCTCACCAACCCCGACATGCTGTACATCGCGCTGGGAATCCTGGGCGCCACCGTGATGCCCCACAACCTGTATCTGCACTCGTCGATCGTGCAGACGCGCCGCTACGTGGATTCCTACGCCAGTAAGGTCGAGGCCATCCGCTTTGCGTCGCTGGACTCGACGATCGCGCTGATGTCGGCGCTCTTCATCAACGCCGCGATCCTCATCGTGTCGGCGGCTGTCTTCCACGGAACGGAGCACTCCGCCGTGGCCGACATCGGCGATGCCTACCAGCTGCTGTCGCCGATGCTGGGTTCGGCGGCGGCCAGCACCCTCTTCGCGGTCGCGCTCCTGTGCTCGGGGCAGAACGCCACGTTGACCGGAACGCTGGCCGGCCAGATCGTGATGGAAGGCTTCGTCAACATCCGGCTCCGGCCGTGGCTGCGCCGGCTGATCACGCGCCTCGTGGCGATTATCCCGGCCGTCATCGTGATCGCGTTGTACGGGGAGCGCGGCACCGGCGCGCTGCTCATCCTCAGCCAGGTGGTGCTGAGCCTGCAGCTGCCGTTTGCGGTGTTCCCGCTGGTCAGCTTCACCAGCAGCCGCCAAAAAATGGGCGCGTTCGTGGCGCCCATGTGGATGCAGGTCCTGGCCTGGACGGTCGCGGTTATCATCGCCTCGCTGAACGTCTGGCTGCTGTACCAGACGTTCGCCTCGTGAAACTCCAGGCGAACGTCTGTCTGTTTCTTCTTGCGCCGCTTCGCGGCGCGGCCTGACGGTACGCTTCGATGTACAGACGGATTCTTGTTGCAGTTGAGAACTCGCCGGCCGACAAGGCCATCCTGGGGCATGTGCGCCAGCTGGCCGCGCTCACCGGGGCCGAGCTGCTGCTGGTGCACGTGGCCGACGGCTGGGCCGCCCGTCACTTCGACCAGCTGAAGCTGCGCGAGTCCGAGGAGATGCGCGCCGACCGCGCGTACCTGGCGCAGCTTGCAGAGTCACTGCCCGACCTCAAGGTGACGACGGAGCTGGCGATGGGCGATCCGGCGAACGAACTGATCCGCCTCTGTCAGGAACGCGAGGTGGATCTGATCGCGATGTCCACGCACGGCCACCGCTTCCTGAACGACCTGATCCGCGGGACCACCGTGAGCAAGGTGCGCCACATGGTGCGGATTCCGGTGTTGCTCCTCCGGGCTCAGTGAGCGTTCTTCGTTCTTCCTTTTGCCCTTAGCCTTTTGCCTTTTGCCTTGCTCTGTCTCACGCACGCCCTACAGCTGACGGCCTCTGCGGACGCGGCACTTCAGCGATCCGGTCGCCTTCCAGCTTCAGCATCAACAGCATGCCCGCCCCCAGGAGCGACCCCACCGCCAGCACCATCGCGGTCGTCGCCAGGGAGTAGCCCGCGGTGAAGAGCACGCCGGCCAGGATTGGCGCGATGACCGATCCTCCGCGCCCGACGCCGATGGCGAATCCCGTGCCCGACGCGCGCACGTGGGTCGGGAACGCCTGCGCGATGATGGCGTACAGGCCCACAATGCCGGCATTGGCGGTAAAGCCGCCGAGGAACGAATAGAACGACAGCTGCTGCAGGTCGGCCGGCGACCGGCCGAACATGGTGACCGCCGCCGACGTCAGCAGCAGGATGCCAATCGTCAGCGGCACCACCCGGTAGCGCTGCGTCAGCAGACCGAAGATCGCGCCGCCGGTGGCGCCGCCCACGTTGGTCCACACCAGCACGCCCGCGGCGGACGACGGGGCGAAGCCCATGTCCACGACGATCTTCGGGATCCACTTGAGGATGAAATAGAAGGTCGTGATGTGGAAGAAGTAGGCGAGCGTCACGATCATCGTCGTTGCGAGCATGGCGGGCGCGAAGATGTCGGCCGCCGACGACTTGCGATCGTTCTGGCCAATTGACGGAAGCGCGGCGACGACCGAGTGACCCATCCGGACCAGCGAGGCGTTGATCTTCTCCAGCGCTCCCGCCGGCTGCTTGCGCGCCAGCCAGTGCACCGATTCGGGTACCACGAACAAGACCACCGGGATGAGCGCCGCCGTGACCCCGGCGCCGAGGTAGAAAACCGCCCGCCAGTCGTTGGTCTTCAGGAGCTCCGCAGCCCCGAGGCCGCCCAGCACGGCGCCGATGGGATAGCCGATCGACATGAGGGCGACGCTGAGGTGGCGGCGGCGCGCGTTCGAGAATTCCGCGGCCACCGCGTTGATCGCGGCCAGCATGCCGCCGATCCCCAGGCCGGTGACGATGCGCCAGGCCGACAGCGTGACGATGCTGTTGGCGGTCGTGGCCATCAGCATGCCGCTGGCCATGATCACCAGGCAGGCAATGACCGTGGGCTTGCGGCCGATGGTGTCGGCCACGCCGCCCAGCAGGATCGAGCCGATGGCCATGCCAATGAGCTCCATCGACAGCACGACGCCGAGCGCCGCGCGGTCGATGCCCCATTCAGTGGCGATGCCCGGCGACGCGAAGCTGATCGACAGGACGTCGAACCCGTCCAGCGCGTTCAAGGCCACGGTGATCGCGACCACCACCACCTGCAGACGGCTCATCGACGACGTGGAAATCAGATCTCGCGGATCGGGACCGGGGCTTGGGGGTTGGCTGGTCGGCATGTCTCCTCCGGGCGCGGCTCTCGCGCGGACGTTGGCCGGGGGAGCGTATCAGATCTGCGATTCAGCGTTCCAGCCAGGGGCGCAGCGCGGCCAGCAGGAACGACAGCACGTCCTCGTCGGTCAGCGACTCCGGGCCCGTCACCCTCCCTGAGCGGAACGGTTTCGGCCACGGTCCGCGACCCGCGTGCATGGCGGATGTGGCCGACGACCTGCAGGTCCGCGGCGCCCCGCTCGAGCGCCAGCTCGATGAAATCGTCGCGGTTCCGGTCCGACGACAGCCGGAGTCCGCCCGCCGGGGTGAACAGCGTGAACGCCAATCCCTCGACCTTCAGGGTATTGGCCAACTGCTTGGCCACCGGCCATGCGACGTTCTCCAGGAATGCGTCGTAGGCGGCCGTCGTCCGCGCATCCCGCGTCCGCCGCTCAGCTGCCTGGGCGCGTGCCGATTCCATGGCGATCTGCAATCGCCGGCTGACGTCTCCTGTTTCCACGGCTCCTAGTCTTTCACGGCTGTGGTTCGCCTTCGCTTCATAATGTCCGTGACGGCGACGATTCGGCTCTTGGCTCTAGGCTCTTGGCTCTTGGCGCGCGCCAGAAGCCCAGAGTCCAAAGCCCAGAGCCATTCTGGAGCGACCATGCGACCACCACCTGTTCTCCTCGCGATCTTGCTATTGCCGGTGCCGTTGGCCGCCGCGCAACAGACGCCTCAACAGGACGTGGTCGTCACGTCGGGAGAGGGCTTGATCCAAGTAGCGCCCGACCGGGCCTGGATCACGATCGCCGCCGAGACGCGCGGGCCAAGCGCGAAAGAGGCGCAGCAGCGCAACACCGAGGCCATGCGCCCCGTGCAGGACGCCCTGCGAAAGGCGGGCCTCTCAGCCGAGGTCATTCGCACTGTTGGCTACGACCTGCAGCAGGAGTTCGATTTCGTGAACAACAGGCGCGTGTCGCGGGGCTACGTCGCGCGCAATTCCATCGAGGTCCGCGTGGACGACGTGTCGCGCCTGGGCGAGCTGCTGGAGCTGTCGGTCGGGCAGGGCGCCACCACGGTCCACGGCCTGCGCTTCGACTTGAAGGATCGCGCGCGCCTCGAGCGTGAGGCGCTTCGACAGGCCGTCGCCGCTGCGCGGACCAAGGCCGAGGCCGCGGCGGCCGGCGCGGGGCGCGCCATCGATCGGGTGATCAAGGTGGAGGAGGGGGGCGGACCGCCGTCGCCTCCGATGCCGATGTTCCGCGCGCAGGCGGCCCAGGCAGGCGGCGCCGAGGCTGTGCCGATTGCGGCCGGGCAAATCGAGATTCGGGCGGTGGCGACTGTCACGACGCTTTTGAAATAAGATCACGCGCCGGATGCTGCCAGCCGACTACGCGCGCGCGTCTCGACTGCTCGCCCGGCGCGACCCGGTCATTGCCGCCCTGATACGCACGCATGGCACGTGCGGCCTCGCGCGCGCCCAGCACGCCGATCCCTTTCACGCGCTGGTGCAGGCCATCATCTCGCAGCAGCTCTCGACCGCCGCGGCGCGAACGATCGGCCAGCGGATGCGTGGCTTGTACGACGGCGGCATGACGGCCGTCGCGATTGCCGCCACGCCCGACCCGCAGCTGCGGTCGGTCGGGCTCAGTCCCCAGAAGATCGGGTACATGCGCGACCTGTGCGCCAAGGTCCAGAGCGGCGAGGTGGCCCTCGGCCAGCTGGACTCGCTGTCCGACGACGCCGTGATCGAAGCGCTGACACAGGTGAAGGGCATCGGACGCTGGACCGCCGAGATGTTCCTGATGTTCCGGCTCCACCGGCCGGACGTGCTGCCCGTCGGCGACCTGGGCATCGTGAAAGCGATCCAGAAGCAGTACCGCCTCCGCAAGACGCCATCCGCGGACCGACTCGTGAAGATCGGCGAGGCCTGGCGCCCCTACCGATCGGTGGCGTGCTGGTATCTGTGGGCCAGCCTGGGGAGCCCGCCCGGCCAGCGCGACTGATGCGAGCGAGCCTCCGCCACTTGCCGTCAAGGCTCCACCTCGCTCGCGCAGCGTCTTTTTGCCCCGCTTCGCGGGGCGTGATAATCTCGGACTGGAATAGTCGGATATGGCCGTCGTGACCCCCGGGCTGGCTCGGACCGTCCCTTCCATCGTCGACCTGATCGGCAACACCCCGTTGATCCGCCTCCGCGGTTTCGAGGCCGGGTTGCGCAATGTGGAGCTATGGGCGAAGGCGGAATGGCGCAATCCCGGCGGGTCCGTCAAGGACCGTGGCGCCGCCCGGATGGTGCTGGAGGGCGAGAAGTCGGGCGCGCTGACCCGCGACAAGATCCTGCTCGACGCCACGTCGGGCAACACCGGCATCGCCTACGCCATGCTGGGCGCCGCCCGGGGCTTTCGGGTCCGGCTGTGCGTGCCCGGCAACGTCACGCCCGAGCGCAAGCGCATCCTGAAGGCGTTCGGGGCCGAAGTGATCTTCACCGACCCGATGCAGGGTTCCGACGGCGCGATTCTCCGGACCAAGGCGTTGTACGCGGAGAATCCGGACATCTACTTCTATCCGGACCAGTACAACAACCCGGCGAACTGGCACGCGCACTACGACACCACCGCACCCGAGCTTCTCGAGCAGACCAACGGGCGCATCACGCACTTCGTGTGCGGCCTGGGCACGAGCGGCACCTTCATTGGCACCGGCCGGCGCCTCCGCGAGACGAAGCCCGGCGTCAGGCTGGTGTCGGTGCAGCCCGATTCGCCCCTCCACGGCCTCGAGGGCCTGAAGCACATGGCGACGGCGATCGTGCCGGGCATTTACGATCCCGCGCTGGCCGACGAAGACCTGGGCATCAGCACGGAGGAGGCGTTCCGCCTGACGCGCGAGCTGGCCCGGCAAGGGCTGTTCGTGGGCATCTCCAGCGGGGCGAACCTGGCGGGCGCCCTGCACGTGGCGCGGCGGGCCTCGGATGCTGTGGTCGTGGTGGTCTTCCCCGACGGGGCCGAGAAGTACCTGTCCGAGCGCTTCTGGGACGAAACCGCGGAAGAAGGCCGGTGATGGCGCTGCACCTCGACGCCGGCGTCAGCGAATCGATCCGCCAGCACGGCGTCGAAACCTACCCTGACGAGTGCTGCGGCGCCCTGTATGGCCGCGACGGCGTGGTGTCGGCGACGTTCGCCTTGCCGAACACCACCGAGGAAGGGCCGCGGCGGCGGTTTCTCGTGCGCCCGCAGGACTACCGCGAGGCCGAGGCGCGGGCGAGCGCGCTCGGGGCCGAGCTGCTCGGGTTCTACCACTCCCATCCCGACCATCCCGCGCGGCCGTCGCAGTACGACCTCGACCACGCGTGGCCGTTCTTTTCGTACATCATCGTCTCCGTGCAGAGCGGCGTCCCCGAAGCCATGACGTCGTGGCGCCTGCAGGAGGATCGGTCCGCGTTCGACGAGGAAGACCTGACACATGCCTAACACGATTCACATTCCGACTCCGCTCCGCCCGTTCACCGACAAGCAAGAGGCCGTGCAGGTCAGCGGCGCCACTGTCGGCGAGCTGCTGACCGACCTGACGACCCGACACAGCGGCCTGCGGAAGCACCTGTACACGGACGAAGGGCGGCTCAGGAATTTCGTCAACGTCTATCTGAACGACGAAGACATCCGCTATCTGCAGAAGGAGCAGACGCCGGTGAAGCCGGGCGACACGTTGAGCATCGTGCCCTCGGTGGCCGGCGGTGTGCCCACCTCCGCCGAGGCTTCGGTGGGCAAGCCCGCTGTGGCCGCCGCGCCGGCACTGTCAGCTGAAGAGGTGAAGCGCTACAGCCGGCACCTGATACTGCCCGAGGTGGGCATGGACGGGCAGCTCAAGCTGAAGCAGTCGAGCGTGCTCTGCATCGGCGCCGGCGGCCTCGGATCGCCCGCGGCGATGTATCTGGCCGCGGCCGGCATCGGGCGCATCGGCATCGTGGACTTCGACGTCGTGGACTACAGCAACCTGCAGCGGCAGCTGCTGCACGGCACGTCCGACGTGGGACGCTCGAAGCTGGCCTCGGCAAAGGACAAGATCAACGCGCTCAACCCGCACGTCCAGGTGGACACCTACGAGGTGGCGCTGTCGTCGGAGAACGCGCTGGATCTCTTCGCGCCTTACGACGTCATCCTGGACGGCACCGACAACTTTCCCACGCGGTACCTGGTGAACGACGCGTGCGTCCTGAGCGGCAAGCCGAACGCTTACGGCAGCATCTTCCGCTTCGAGGGGCAGGCGTCGGTCTTCGCCACCAAGGACGGCCCGTGCTACCGCTGCCTCTATCCCGAGCCGCCTCCTCCGGGCCTTGTGCCGAGCTGCGCCGAGGGCGGCGTGCTCGGCGTGCTGCCCGGCATCATCGGCGTCATCCAGGCCACCGAGGCGATCAAGGTGATGCTGGGCATCGGCGAGCCCCTCATCGGCCGGTTCCTCATTTACGACGCGCTGAACATGAAGTTCCGTGAGCTGCGTCTACGCAAGGATCCGGAGTGCCCGGTGTGCGGTACCAATCCCACCGTGACCAAGCTGATCGACTACGAACAGTTCTGCGGCATGCGCCCTGAACCGGCCGCCGCGTCAGCCACAGGAGCCACTGCCGTGAGCGATTGGGAGATCACCGCCCTCGAGTTGAAGAAGAAGCTGGATGCGGGCGAGACGCCGCTCATCCTCGACGTGCGCGAGCCCAACGAGTATCAAATCAACCGCATCCCGGGCTCGGTGCTGATCCCGCTGGGCGAGCTCCCGCGGCGGTATCAGGAACTGCCCAAGGATCGCGAGATCATCTCGCAGTGCAAGATGGGCAGCCGCAGCGCCAAGGCGATGGATTTCCTGAAGACCGTCGGGTTCACCAACGTCAAGAACCTGAAGGGCGGGATTCTCGATTGGGTTGACAAGGTAGATCCGAGTCAGCCGAAGTACTGACAGGCTCCGGGCTCCGGGCTCCAGGCCTGAAGGTGCGGAACTGAGAGCGCCTGGAGCCAAAAGCCTAGAAGAAGCTGGTGGAGCGGCTGACGCGGGTGGGACCCGAGACGCTCCACCACCAGGCCACGGTCCACGATCCGAAGCGGCACGGCGTCTCGCTGACGCCGCGCCCCGAGCATTCCCGGTACCGTGTGTTCACGCCGGTCTGGCCATTTCGAGCGCCTGCTCGCGCGTCAGCTCCATGCCATGGACGCTCTTGGCGTGTTCCTGCGCCTTCTTCACCACCTCGTCGTCGTTCGCGCCTTTCAGGACGTAGCCACAAGGACAGTTGATCACCTTTTCCATGCGTGCCTCCTTGGTCCGCTACTATAGCCAGCGTTCCTTGCGGGCACCTTGCAGGAACCTTGCGGCCAGATGATTCGCATCTACCTGACGGGTCGCGTCGCGGTCGAGCACGACGGCGTTCTGGCCTTCGACGAGTCGGCGCTTCCCGGACGCCAGGGCCGCGTCCTGTTCGTGTATCTGGCCACGCGGCTCCACTTCCCTGTTCCCCGCGCCGAACTGGAGGACATATTGTGGGGCGATTCGCAGCCGGCTGGCGCGCAAGCCGCGCTGAGCGCTTTGCTCAGCCGCCTGCGGTCGCTGCTGCGGAAACCGCCGCTCGGTGCGGACATCCACGTGGAACATGGCTCGCTTGGGCTTCGGTTCGGGTCGCCCGTCTGGCTGGACCTCGAGGCGGCGGTTAACGCTGTGGATGAGGCCGAAGGCGCTGCGCGTCGCGGCGACACGCGTGCCGCCTGGAGCCACGCCAACGTGGCCGCGGCGATCGCGGGGCGGGGGTTCTTGGCTGGGGAGGAAGCCCCGTGGACCGAGGCGCTGAGACAACGTTTGTCAGCCGCGCTGATTCGCGCCCTCGAATGTCTGTCGGCGGTCAGTGCGGGCACGGGCGAGCTGACGGCAGCCTTGCACCACGCCGAGCAGGTGGTGGCACTCGATCCGCTCCGCGAGTCGGCCTACGAACGCCTGATGCGTCTGCACGTCACCATGGGGAACGGCGCCAGAGCGCTGCGCGCCTTCGCGGATTGCAGAGAACGGTTGCGTGACGACCTGGGCGCCAGCCCGTCTCCCTCTCTCGAGCGGCTGCATCTGGCCGTATTGCGGGGCGAGCCGATCACCGGGAGCTGACCGGACGGCTCGGACCGACCTATTTCAGCTAAGATTCCGCGCTGAGGTGACGACGTGAGGCGCGGAACAGAACTCGCCGTTTGCTTGGCGGCCATTGTCGCGAGCACTGCGGCAGTCACGATTGTCGCGCTCCAGGGACCTGCCCAACAGGGGCTCCCGCCCGCCGGCCGCTCCACGACGGTCCGCTACCCCACGCCGGACATCGGCGTTTCGTCACTTGGGGCGCGCGCGACAGCGCAGCGCGGCACGGCAAGTCAGTTCAAGGTCTTCCACCAGTTCCAGTTCCGCGACAGCGTGACGGAGAGCGGCATCACCTTTTTCAACTACGTCGTCGACGATGCCGCACGGTTCCACAAACCCGTTCACTACGACCACGGCACCGGGATCGCCGCGGCCGACGTGGACGGCGACGGGCTCGAGGACCTCTACTTCGTCAACCAGCTCACCGGCAGCCAGCTCTGGAAGAATCTCGGCGGCGGCCGATTCAGAAACCTGAACTCGGTGGCCGGTGTCGCACTTGCCGATCGAGTAGGCGTCACGGCGTCGTTCGCCGACACCGACAACGACGGCGACCAGGATCTCTTCGTCACAACGGTCCGCGGCGGCAACGTCCTGTTCGAGAACGATGGCCGGGGACGTTTCAAGGACATTTCGAAGGCCGCTGGCGTCGACTATGTCGGCCACTCGTCTGGCGCCGTGTTCTTTGATTACGACAACGACGGCCTGCTGGATCTGTATGTCTGCAACGTCGGCCGCTACACGATCGACTCGAAGGGCAGGGGCGGCGCATACGAGGGGCGTCAGGACGCGTTTCTTGGCCACCTGCATCCAGACCGTTCGGAGAGCGCCATCCTCTACAGGAACATGGGCGGCAACCGTTTCCGCGATGTCACCAAGGAGGTCGGCCTGGGCGATGCCGGCTGGAGCGGCGACGCAAGCGTTGCCGACCTGAACGGCGACGGCTTTTCGGATCTCTACGCGCTGAACATGCAGGGCGCCGGCCATTTCTTCGAGTCGGTCGGCGGCAAGAAGTTCGTGGACAGCACCGCGAAGTACTTTCCGAAGACCCCCTGGGGCAGCATGGGGATCAAGTTCTTCGATTACGACAACGACCGGCGTCCAGACCTCCTGATCACCGACATGCACTCCGACATGAGCGAGGACTCTCCCATCGAGCGCGAGAAGCTCAAGGCGCGCGAGCTGATGGAGGAGAGCATGCTCGGAGCAAAGCAGAACCGGTTCATCTTCGGCAACGCTTTCTACGCGAATCGTGGCAACGGAAAGTTCGATGAAATTTCGGATCGTGTGGGCGCGGAGAACTACTGGCCCTGGGGACCGAGCGTCGGAGATCTGAACGCGGACGGCTGGCAGGACGTCTTCATCGCGTCATCCATGAATTTTCCGTACCGGTACGGCATCAACTCGCTGCTGCTGAACAATCGTGGCGAGAAGTTTCTCGACAGCGAGTTCCTGCTCGGGATCGAGCCGCGCAAGGGTGGGCAAACGCACACGTTCTGGTTCGACCTCAACTGCTCGACCAACGACGCCCAGTTGCTGATGCGCTGGCCCAACGCCGCTCAGGACATGTGCAAGGGCCAGTACCGGCAAGTTCACGATCATGGCGCCGCTGGGCACTCGATCGTCGGTCATCTTCGATCTCAACCAGGACGGCGCGCTCGACATCGTGACGAACGAGTTCAACTCGGCGCCGCAGGTTCTCATTAGCGATCTTCCGCAGAAGCGGCCGATCAACTGGCTGAAAGTCGCGCTGGCCGGCACGATCTCGAATCGCAACGGGCTTGGCGCGACTGTACGTGTGGTGGCGGGAGGCCGCGTGTTCACGCAGTGGAACGACGGCAAGTCCGGCTACCTGTCGCAGAGCGTTCTGCCGCTCTATTTCGGGCTCGGCGATCTGACGACGATCGACCGCGTCGAAGTGGACTGGCCGTCTGGGCGCAAGCAGGTCGTGACGGCAGGGCTGAGCACGAACTCGACGCTGCGAGTGATCGAGGCGCGGTAAACCGCTATACGCCGGCGAACCAGTGGAATCCGAAATCCGAGTTGATTCCGCCGGTACCCTTGCCGAAGCCGGCCACCGAGTCAACGACGTGAATTGAACGCAGGAACTTGAGGTTCTTGTATCCGCACTGCCGTTCGACCCGCAGGCGCAGCGGCGCGCCGTTGCCGCGCGGGAGGTCACGCCCGTTGAGCCCGTAGGCAAGGATCGTCTGTGGATGTTCGACTTCGAACAGGTCGTATGACTCGTACCACCTGTCCCATGTCTCGATGACGACGTAGCGCGCGCCCGGCAAGACCCCTCCCGCCGTCTCGAGCACCCGCTGCAGGGGCGCCCCCGTCCACTCGCCGATCGCCGACCAGCCCTGTTCGCAGACGTGCGCCGTGATTTGCGTGCGCGCCGGCAGGCTCCTGATCTCGTCCAGCGAGAGCGACAGCGGACGCGCCACCAGCCCGTCGATCGGCAATCGCCAGTTCCGAAACCCGTCGGCCAGGTGCGATTGATACTCGGCGTTGCGTGGGTTGGTCTGGTTCCAGGTCGGGAACGGGTCGGCGATGTCGGCGCGAGAGTACTCCCGCGCGAGCGGCTGGTGCTGCTGCAGCAGCCGATTCGTGCCCATCGTCAAGACGTCGGCGGCGCCGATCAACCCGCCGCGGACGACGGGTGGAACGAAGGTCTCGCGCGAGCATCCGGTCAACAGCAGACCGCCCAGCGCGGGCACGCTCGACAGCCAGGTGCGACGTGAGATAACCATGCGCCTACTTCCCGGTGATCATCGCACGGACTTGGCGGACGAATCCCGCTGCCGCCACCTCGGCGATGTGGACGATTACGAACAGTACAAGCGCCAGAGTGCCGATGGTATGGAGCGTCCGCGCCGTCTGACGGCCGCCGAACAGGTCCAGCAGCCAGGGCATGGCTGCGGTCAGGCCGGGGGACTGCGCGACGCCGGTCGCGATCATGAGCGGCACGTACACGAAGATCAGCAAGAGGTACGACACTTTCTGCAGCGTGCCGTAGCCACCTGATTCGTGCCGGCGCGGCCAGCGGAAATGTCGGCGGAGGTCCGTCAGCACGCGCGCGATCGTCAGCTCGCCGCGAGCCGGCAGCATTCGGTCGCGAAAATACTTCGAATAGAGATTCAGGCCGACGTAGACGAAACCGTTGATCAGGAACACCCAGACGAAGGTGAAGTGATAGTTACGTCCCCATCGCCGGTCGCCAAGCGCGCCGGCCTCGTCCCAGGAGAGGCCCCAGTCCTCGAGCCGGAACGCGGCCGGATAGCCCTGATAGCCGGTGTGGCCCCAATACAGCTCGGGGAAGTCGAGGAAGATGTGGACTCCGCTCCAGACCAGATAGGTGCTGGCGATCAGGTTGATCCAGTGACAGATGCGGACGCTGATCGGGTGGACGAAGGTAGACACGAATCGCGGCGACTATACCTCTCCTGAACGATCCGATCGATGGGTCAGCGGCCTGCGAGCGCTGATTCCACACGGGCTGCCGCCTCGGCGAACCGTGTTTCGCCAGGGTGCAGGCGTGCCCCTTCGCCGAGGGCGTCGCGAGCCTCGCGCAGGCGGCCGAGTGCGGCCAGGGTGGCTGCATAGCCGAAGCGGGCGTCCGAGACGCGCGGGTCGATTGCGAGCACGGCCTGGTACTGCGTCAGGGACTGCTCCATCCCACCGGTCTGCCGCAGCACCTCGGCCAGGCGAAGCCTGGCGTCCACATAATCAGGCTGCGATTTCACGGCGGCCGCCAGGTGCTCGAGCGCCTGGGGCGAGCGGCCCCTCGAGGCCAGCAGCACGCCCAGGCTGTAGTGGGCCTGGGCGAACCCCGGCGAGCGCTTCAACACTTCCTCGAATTCCTGCATCGCGCCGCCGGTGTCGCCCGCGAGCGACAACGCCGTTCCGAGCTTGTGTCGAAGGGCGGCGTTGTCGGGTGCCTGCCCGACCGCCGCGCGAAAGTAGCTGGCCGCGGTGCGGAAGTCGCCGGCGTTGAGCGCCCGCACCCCGCGAGCTTCGTCCGCGACCGGCCCCGCCAGGAGACCCCGCAGTTCCACCATCAGCGGATCGGGCGGGCCCACCTCCACGCCGCCGCGTTGGCGCAGGTGCGCCTCCGCCTTCGCCGTGTCGCCCAGGGCGCGATACGCCAGCGCGAGCGGGTAGTGCGCCACCGAGGCCCGTGGATCGGCCGCCAGGACCTGTTCGAAATAGTCGGCGGCGCGCGCGAAGTCGCGGCGAGCCAGCGCCGCCCGGCCGAGGCCGAAGAGCGCCGCGACCAGCCTGGGCTGCGCGGCGATCGCGCGATTGAAGAGCGGCTCGGCCCGCTCCGGCTCGCCCTGTTCCAGGTGCAGGTTGCCCAGCCAGACCAGGGTGGCCGGGTCGTTCGGCTGCAGCTGGAGCGCGCGTTGAAACGCGGCAACCGCGCGGCCCGGCTCGGCGTTGGCCATGAGAACGTGCCCCAGGTAGTACGGCCAGCGCACGTCCTCCGGCGCCTGCGCCTGCGCGTGGAGCAGATAGGGTTCTGCCGCCTCGAAGTACTCCGCGGCCATCAGCAGCCTGCCCACCTCGCCGTACGCCAGCGCCTCCGATTGCTGGCGCAGCTGGGCCTGCACTGCCGGGTCCATGTTCGAGAGATCGGGAAGCGAGGGCGCGGGCAGGCTGGCGACGTCGACTCGCGGCGCTGAAGCGTCATCCCGCGGCGTCGAACCACACGCGGCGGCCAGGCAAGCCACGATCCCCCGCGGCCGCGCACGCCAGACGCCTCACCGCCCCTCGCCCTCGCGCAACGTGGTGTAGCGATCGATCGCGGGGGCGTCGAATTCCTCGGTCGTGCCGCCCGGCCAGATCACGCGGACCCTCGCCACACTGGTGGCCTGGCCAAGCCCCACCAGCACGCGCGGGTCGTTGGCCGAAGCGTAGCTGCCGTCCGATCGAGCCCGACGCCACAGCGTCGTGCCGTCCGCGCGCACCACACCCGCGCGCGCGCCCAGCATGTCCCGTTTCAAGCCGACCAGGCGCAGGCCCACCCAGTGATTGCGGCTGCCGATCGCGTTGACGAGCAGGCGGGGCGCGCCGTTGTTGTTGGCAACCAGCACGTCCACGTCGCCGTCGTTGTCGATGTCGCCGAACGCCGCGCCGCGTCCGACGTCCGACAGCTCGAACGCCGGCCCGCCGCGCGCCGAGGCGTCCTCGAACCGTCCGTTGCCCAGGTTGCGGAACAGCACCTTGCGCTGATGTAGCGGAAATGGATCGTTTACCCGGCGCAGGGCCTCGATGGTCTGGACGGCGCCGTTCACGGTGATCGCATCCAGCCAGCCGTCGTTATCGGCGTCGAACCACGCGGTGCCGAAGCCCGTGAACGCCGCGGCTTGCCGGCCCGAGACCCGAGCGCGCGCTCTGCTCCTCGAAGAGGCCGTTCCCGTCGTTCACGTACAGATCGTTGCCCTCGCCCGTGAGGTTGGTGACGAAGAGATCCTCGTCGCCGTCGTTGTCGAAGTCGCCCGCGTCCACGCCCATGCCGGCCTTGGCCTTGCCGTGCGCGCTCAACGCCGTGCCCGACAGCAGGCCCAGGTTCTTGAATGTCCCGTTTCGCTGGTTCATCCACAGCAGGTTGGGCTGGCCGTCGTTGGCCACGTAGACGTCCATCCAGCCGTCGCCGTTGAAGTCGGCGGTGGAGACGCCGAGCGCCGGGCCGAAATCGTGCGCGATGCCCGCCGCCAGGCTGGCGTCGGTGAACGTGCCGTTGCGGTTGTTGCGATAGAGCCGGCTTTGCTGTGGCTGAAAGGTGTTGGGCGAACAATAGTCGGGGCGGCCGGACGGCGTGGGGCACGGCGCGCTGGTTTCGGCGCGCCAGCTCAGATAGTTGCCGGCGAAGAGGTCCAGCCAACCGTCGCGGTCGTAGTCCACGAACGCCGCCGACACCGTCCACGACGGATCCGCCGTGCCGCTGGCCTTCGAGACGTCGGTGAACGTGCCGTCGCAGTTGTTGCGAAAGAGGGCGTTGGGTCCCTGGCTGGTCAAGTACAGGTCCACGCAGCCGTTGTTGTCGAAGTCACCGGTGGCCGCCCCCATACCGTAGCCGCGCGCGTCGATGCCGCTGGCTTCCGTGACGTCGGTGAACCGCAGCGTGCGCGTGCCGTCGGCGTTGACGGCGAGGTCGTTGCGGAAGATGCGGCCGATGGGCTCCCGGGAGGCGCTGGCGTCCGGCCCGTCGAGCGCCCGGCCCTGCACCAGATAGACGTCGAGATCCCCGTCGTTGTCGTAGTCGAAGAGCGCCGCGCCCGGCGGAATCACCTCCGCGTAGTGGAACTTACCGGACATCCCGTTCACATGCCGCAGCGTGAGCCCGCTCTCCGCCGCGCGATCGACGAACCACGGCTCAGCGGTGGGGCTCGACTTGTTCGTGGTTCGTGTGTTCGTCGTTCGTCGTTGTTCCACACGCGGCGAGAGTGAGCAACAGCAGGTAATGCAGTGAGGAAACTGACGGTCCCTGCGGGACTGTAGACCGTAGACCTGGACCTGACTGCTGGCACTGCGCGGCCGATGTTACTAAACAAAAACGCCCCGCCTCCGAAGAGACGGGGCGTTGTATTCCCGCGGCCGGCCGCGGTCTAGAAGTCGAAGGTCAACGACACCTTCATCAGGCGGGGCGCCACGACGTTCACAGGCGCCAGCCACGTGGCGTAGACGGCGCTTGCATTGCTGATCGTGTCCGAGTTGAGGATGTTGAAGAGGTCCAGGCTGGCCACGGCGCGGCGGTTGCCGAACCGTAGGACCTTGCCCAGACGCGCGTCGATCTGGTTGAAGCGCGGGCCGTAGAACGAGCCCGGCTGGACCAGGTTGACCGTCGTCGTGCCCGTCGCCACGCCGCCCGCCGGCAGACGGCCAAGGCCGCCCTGCGACACCGGCCGCGACACGTCGCTATTCGGCGCCGCGTACTGCGCCGCATATTCGACGCCGGGGATGCTCTGGAACGAGGCGCCCAGCTGCACGTCGATCTTCGGGATGGTGTAGGAGCCGAGGAACTTGACCTGCGGCAGCCAGTTCTGCTCCATGTGACAGGTGTCGAGCGAGTTCAACGTGCCAGCCACCGCCAGCATCTCCACCAACGCGTTGTTGCCGGCCTTGGCCGGATCCTGCACGTCGCAGAAGTCCGTGGTCTGGTGGCCTGTGGCCAGGCCGCCCTGCAAGCGTTAGCCCGCCCGCCGAGCCGCATGTTCGCGGTCAGGTCGTAGCCGAACCAGTGGTCGTAGACTTTGCTGTCGGGGAACATCGTCTTGGACAGCCCAGTGACGTTGTTCGCCACCACACCAGGATTGATGGCGAAGTACTTGCCGGTGTTGATCTCGCTGGGCAGGCTTTCGCCGCCGGCTGACGGCGGCGCCGGCGGGATGAGGCTCGGTGTCACGGAGAACTGCGCGTAGTCGGCCACGGTCCCGGACGTGTTGTCGGTCACCAGGAAGTTGCCGAACCACCGCCAGAACACGCCGGCGGTGACCGACAGCCCCTGGTTCAGCTCGTGCTGCGCCGCGACCGCGAACTCCCAGCTGTACGGCCGCTTGCCCCACCCGTAGCGGGCATCGTCCTGCACGGCGAGGTTGGGCCGCAGCACGTTGTCGTAGAAGTTCGCGTTCACGCCGGCCGGCGCGTTACAGGTGTCGATCTGGTTCTGGGCGCCCGTCAGCGTCGGGCCCTGCGCCAAGGGGTTGGCCAGGTCGCAGTCCGGGATGAAGTTGCGGTTGTTGTCAACCCAGCCCCGGCTTGACGTCAGCTGCACGTTGTAGCCGGGCTGGGCGGCGAGCCCGCCCACGACCAGCGCCTGGCCGAGAACGTACTTGCCGTAGTTGACCTTCAGCGCCGTCCGGCCGTCGCCGAACAGGTCGTACGCCGCGGCGACCTTGGGCGTCCAGTCCTTGTACTGCGTGGTCGAGAACTTCGGCACGGTGTAGTTCCTGTTCGGCGTCAGCAGCGACCCCGCGAGTTGGAACTCCGGGTTCTCCGAGTAGAACCAGTCGAGGCGCAGGCCGGCGCTGACCGTCAACCGGTCGATGTTCCAGCGGTCCTGCACGAAGGCGCCGCCTTCGCTGGTGACCTTGTTCTTGGCGTTGGTGGGGCAGCCCCCTTGAATCGTCGTGTGTCCACCGACGATCGTGCCGTTGACCTGGCGGCGAAGCGGATCGGTGCAGCCGTCCGACCGCAGCGTCAGGGTGGTAGGCGAGGGGATACCCAGGCCGACGCCGTTGTTGGCCAGCGTGCTGACCACGTAGCTGTACGGGATCACCGATTCCGAGTTCGCCCACCGGGTTGCACCGTTCAAGTCGAAGCCGGTCTTGAAGGAGTGCGCGCCCGTGACGTACGACACGTTGAAGTTGCCGCGCCAGTTCGGGTTGTGGCTGGGAGTATCGGTGGCGCCTACGCGTCCGTGGTAGTTCTGGATGAACTGCACGTAGCCTGGGACCAGCGACTGCGGGTTGTTGTCCGTAATGCCCACGGCCAGCGGGTCGGTGATGTCGCTCTGGGCCCGTTTGCCGCCCCAGGTTTCCTGGTGACGCCAGAAGCCGGCCTCGAGCAGGAGACGGTTGGTCTGCGGCGCCGACCACTGGACCAGTTGGTCGGAGAAGGGAAAGAAGTACCCTTCGTTGCGCGACTCTTGCGCCTGGGTGGTGGTGTTGTTGAGGTTCGTCCGCTTCTTGTTGTTGTAGTAGATGCCGAACTTGTTCTTCGAATCCATCTGGTAGCTGAGACGAATCGTCTGCTCCCAGAATTTGCCGCCGCCGCCCACTGTCGTGCCGAGCTCCTGGCTGGTATTCGGAGCGTAGGCCAGCGTGGTCGTGTTCAGGAGCGTCGGGCTGGTCTGGCCCGGCACGAAGTTCGCGTTCGGGTAGTTGTTCGGCACGAAGTTCTCAGCCTGCGTCCAGCGCGCCGTTCCAAAGAACCACAGCTTGTCCTTGAGAATCGGACCGCCGAAGCCGGGGTTGATGTCGAAGACCTTGCTCAACGCGCCGGGCTGCGTTATGAGGCCGCGGCAGAACAGGCTCTCGGCCGGCGTACAGCCGGTCGCGGTTCTCGTGCCGGTGGAGTAGTTGGTACCCTGCATGGCGCCGTTGGCGCCCGAGAAGAACAGCAGGCCCTTGAAGTTGTTGCCGCCGTCTCGGGGCACGTAGTTGATCTGCACGCCCCCGCCCGCCATCGACGCGTCCGCGCCGGAGGTGTTCACCGACATCTCCTGCATGGCCGTAAAGCTGGGCGAGCTGCTCAGCGACTCGCCGAAGCGGATCGTGGTCGCCGCCGACAGCGCCGCCGATCGTCTGGCGCTGCTCGGCGGGCTTGCCGCCGTGAATCGCCAGATCCGTGAAGGTGTCGCCCGCCGTGCCGCCCACGTCCTGCGACGTCAGGGCGTTCGTATTGGCCTGGCCCACTCCGCCGCCGGCGCCAAGGATGATGCCGGGCTGGAGCGCCGCCAGGTTGATGCCGAGCCGTCCGGTCGGGACCGCGTCCACGACTTCTTTGGTGACGACTTTCTGGACGTTCGCGCTCCTGACATCGACGAGCGCCGTCTGACCGGTCACGGTGATGGTCTCCGCCAGCTCGCCGACGCGCAGTTCGACGTTGATCGTGGCGACGAACGAACCGCCGAGCTCGATGCCGTCGCGCTTGGTGGTGCTGAACCCCGGCAGCGTGAACGTCGCCGTGTATGTGCCAGGGAGGAGTTGGATGATCTGATACGCCCCCGACGCATCGGTGACGGTCGTTCGAACTTTCTCGATAAGGGCGGGGCTGGAGGCCTCGACAGTAACCCCGGGAAGCACGGCTCCCGATGTGTCTCGGACGACGCCGGTAATAGACGCCTGGGCGTATGCGGTGGCTGGCACGAGCGCCAGACACAAACACATCCAGGCAAGGGCACGCTTCATCTTCTGCCTCCTGTGGGTAGGCCGACCGAGCTCTGACGGTGGGCGGATGTTACGCTCGTGCTGCCCCCCCTGCAACCTTTCAATGCGGGGACGGCCCCGAAATCCGACCAATCTTGACGGCTTTCACAGACAGGCATAGAATTACGACTCATACGGTCGGATTTGGTGAACCATGCTGAGGCTGTCGAAAAAGGCTGATTACGCACTGATCGCGATGAAACACCTGTCGCGGCTCCCCGGCGACGGGGCCTCCACCAGTGCGCGCGAGATCGCCGAGCAGTACGACATCCCGCTGGAGTTGATGGCCAAGGTGCTGCAGCGGCTGGTGCGGAGCGGCCTGCTGGTGTCCACGCAAGGCACGCGCGGCGGCTACACGCTGCGGCGCGAGTCCAGTTCGATCAGTGTGGCGGATGTGATCCAGGCGATCGACGGACCGTTCACCGTCACCGCTTGTTCCACCGAGGACCACGACTGCGAGCAGTTTCAGAAGTGCAGCATCCGCGATCCGCTGTGGCGGCTCCGCGAGCGCATTCTGCAGGCCCTCGGAACGGTGAGCGTGGCGGAACTGGCCAGCGACGCGGATAGGGAACGGGAAGTGGTGACGGCGCCAGTGGCCGTCGTGCGAAGGGCGTCCTTATGACATTGAAGTTGCCGATTTACATGGACTACCACGCCACCACGCCCGCGGACCCACGCGTCGTGGAAGCGATGGTGCCGTTCTTCACGCAGCACTTCGGCAACCCGGCCAGCCGCAACCACGCGTTCGGGTGGGAGGCGGAAGAGGCGGTGGACGCGGCCCGCAAGCACGTCGCGGATCTGATTGGCGCCAGCGCCAAGGAGGTCATCTTCACGAGCGGCGCCACCGAGGCGAACAACCTCGCGATCAAGGGCGTGGCCGAGATGTACCGCGAGAAGGGCAACCACGTCATCACCTGCGTGACCGAGCACAAGGCGGTCATCGATACGTGCAAGAAGCTCGAAAAGCTGGGCGGGCGCGTGACTTACCTGCCGGTGCAGAAGGACGGGCGCATCGACCTCGACGAGCTGCGTGACGCGATCACCGACAAGACGGTGCTCATCACGATCATGGCGGCCAACAACGAGATCGGCGTGCTGCAGCCCGTGGCCGAGATCGGCGCGATCGCCAAGGAAAAGGGCGTGCTGTTCCACACCGATGCGGTGCAGGTCGCCGGCAAGGTGCCCTTCGACGTGAACCAGACCAAGGCGGACCTGGTGTCGATCAGCGCGCACAAGATGTACGGCCCGAAGGGCGTGGGCGCGCTGTACGTGCGCCGGCGCAATCCGCGGGTGCTCCTGGCCGAGCAGATCAGCGGCGGCGGCCACGAGCGGGGCATGCGATCGGGCACGCTCAACGTCACCGGGATCGTCGGGTTCGGCAAGGCGGCGGCGATCGCCAAGGCCGAGATGCCCACGGAATCCGAGCGGCTGCGCGGCCTGCGAGACAAGCTGAACGCCGCGCTGCACGCGAACCTGGACGAGATCTTCATCAACGGCTCGATGGAGCACCGTCTGCCGCACAACCTGAACATCAGCTTCGCGTATGTCGAGGGCGAGTCCCTCCTGATGGGCATCAACGACGTCGCGGTGTCGTCGGGCTCGGCATGCACCTCGGCCAGCCTGGAGCCGTCCTACGTGCTGAAGGCGCTGGGCGCAGGCGACGACCTGGCGCACTCGTCGATTCGCTTCGGGTTGGGCCGGTGGAGCACCGAGGAAGAAGTGAATTACGTCGTGGAGAAGCTGACCAGCGTGGTCAGGCGGCTGCGCGAGATGTCGCCGCTCTACGAGATGGTGAAAGAAGGCGTGGATCTGTCCACGATGCAATGGGTAACGCATTAGGAATGAGGGGACGGCCAATTCAGAATTCAGAATTCAGAATTCAGAAAGCGGGCCGGAACTGCTGTTCCGACAAGACCGGAGACTGATATGGCTTATTCGAACAAGGTGATCGATCACTACGAGAATCCCCGCAACGTGGGCTCGCTCCCCAAGGACGACGCCAACGTGGGCACGGGGCTCGTGGGAGCCCCCGAGTGCGGCGACGTGATGAAGCTGCAGGTGAAGGTCAACCCCGACACCGGCGTCATCGACGACGCCAAGTTCAAGACCTTCGGCTGCGGGTCGGCCATTGCCAGCTCGAGCCTGGCGACCGAGTGGCTCAAGGGCAAGACGGTGGACCAGGCGCTGGCCATCAAGAACACCGACATCGTGGCCGAGCTGTCGCTGCCCCCTGTCAAGATTCACTGCTCGGTGCTCGCCGAGGACGCAATCAAGGCGGCGATCGCCGACTACAAGAAGAAGCAGGGAGACTCGAAGGACGCGTCGGTGCCGGCCACCGCGCAGCCCTCCGCCTGATGCTTCGATGATCCAGATCACCGACACGGCCGCGCGGAAGATCCACTCGCTGATGGCCAAGCAGGGCATCACGGATGGGGGGCTCCGCGTCGGCGTGAAGGGGGGTGGATGTTCGGGGCTCAGCTACACCTTCGCGTGGGAGCGCGAGCCGCGTCTGGGCGACGAGGTCTTCGAGGGCCACGGCGCCAAGATTTTCGTGGACAAGAAGAGCTACCTGTTCCTGAAGGGCACGACGCTCGACTACGACACCGAGCTGCTGTCGCAGGGGTTCGTCTTCAGCAACCCGAACGCCAAGCAGTCCTGCGGGTGCGGTAGTTCGTTCGGGGCCTGAAGGCCCTCCCCCAACACAGGCGCACGATCATGACCTCCCGGCCCATCGTCGTACGCGCGGAAACGAATCCGACCGAATCGGTCGCCGCCGAATGCCGTACCTGCGGCGCCGGCGCCCCGGTGGACGAGCACTTCTGCCCGTCGTGCAGCCGGATTCTGTCGCTCGGGCGTCACGGCGACTTTTTCGCGTTCCTGGGGGTGCCTCGCCGGCTGAACCTCGACCCGCAGGACCTCGAGCGCCGATTCCGTGAGCTGAGCCGGAAGTTTCACCCCGACTACTTCTACAACGCGGCGCCGGCGGAGCGTCTGGCCAGCCTGGAGCGGTCGTCGTATCTCAACGACGCGTTCCGGACGCTGCGCAACCCGGTCTCACGCATCGAGCATCTGCTGGCGATCGAAGGCCTGTCTCCCGCCACGGCCGATGGCGCTCATTCCACCGTGCCTCCCAGCCTGCTCGAAGAGGTGTTCGAGCTGAACGAGCAGCTGGACGAGATCCGCGAGCTGCGCGAGAGCGGGACCGACGCCGAGCAGCTGCGCGGGCGGCTCGATGCCGCCACGCGTCCGATCCAGGCCCGGCGCGACGAGCACGAGCGGCGCGTGGCCGAGTTGTCGGAGCGCTGGGACAGCCTGGCCTCGGATGCCCCCGCCGAGGAACGCCGCGCCACCCTGGACGCGCTGCGAGAGTGCGTGCTCGAGCGGAACTACATCACCAACCTGATGGCCACCATCGAGCGGGAGGCTGCCGCCCATGGGTAAGGTGGTGGGCATCGACCTCGGCACCACCAACAGCCTGGTGGCGTACGTGAAGGACGGCACCCCCGTCGTCATTCGCGACAGCTCCGGCGACGCGCTGGTACCGTCCGTCGTCTCGTACGCCGCCGATGGCACGGTGTTCGTCGGCCGCGAGGCGCAACGGCGCCTGCTGACCGATCCCGGCCGCACGGTCTACTCCGTGAAGCGCTTCATGGGGCGGGGCATCGACGACGTGCGCGGTGAGAGCCAGCTGCTGCCGTTCCGTGTCAGCGGCGATCCGGGCGGCGTCGTGCGCATCGGCGTCGGCGAGCGCGACCTGACGCCGCCGGAGATTTCGGCCTTCGTGCTCAAGGAGCTGAAGCGGCGCGCCGAGGAGCATTTTCGCGAGGAAGGCGAGTTCGACTTCGAGGTGGACCGCGCGGTGATCACCGTGCCCGCGTACTTCAACGACGCGCAGCGCACCGCCACGCGCGATGCGGGGCGCCTGGCCGGCCTCGAGGTGCTCCGCATCGTCAACGAGCCCACCGCGGCGTCGCTGGCCTATGGTCTCGACGCGCGCAACCACGGCATCATCGCCGTGTACGACCTGGGCGGCGGCACTTTCGACATTTCGATCCTGCGGGTCGAGGACGGCGTGTTCCAGGTGCTTGCCACCGGTGGTGATACGCACCTCGGCGGCGACGACATCGACCTGTCGCTGCTGGGGCTGGTGTTGACCGAGCTGCGCACCGCGGGCCTGTCGTCCTCTCTGCCGATCGGCACCATCCAGGCGATTCGCAAGGCCGTGATTCAAGCCAAGTGGGATCTCTCGGACGGCGATGCCGCCGATATCCTTGTGGAGCCGGCGGACGGCCTGCCGGCGGGCTACAGGCGGCGCGTCGCGCGTGCGGAGTTCGAGCGGCTGATCGCGCCGCTCGTCGATCGCACGGTGACCACCGCGCAGCAGGCGCTCGCCGACGCCAGCTTGTCACCACGGCAGATTGACGAGGTGGTGCTGGTGGGCGGGTCCACGCGGGTGCCGCTGGTCAGACGCCGCGTCGAGGAGCTCTTCGGGCGCAAGCCGCACAGCGACGTCAACCCCGACGAAGTCGTGGCAGTGGGCGCCGCCGTGCAGGCCGACATTCTCATCAGCGGCCGTCGCGAGATGCTGCTCCTCGACGTCACGCCGCTGTCGCTCGGCATTGAGACGCTGGGAGGGGTGACGTCGAAGATCATCCTGCGCAACTCCACCATTCCCGCGAGCGGCCGCGAGATGTTCACGACCGGCGTGGACAACCAGACGGCCGTGGACGTCCACGTCCTCCAGGGCGAACGCGAGCTGGCGGCCGATTGCCGGTCTCTGGCGCGGTTCCGGCTCAGGGGCATTCCCCCGATGCCGGCCGGGCTGCCGCGCATCGAGGTGCGGTTCCAGATCGACGCCAACGGCATCTTGAGCGTGGCCGCGCGCGAGCTGCGGACGGGAGTCGAGCAGGCGATCGACGTCACGCCGTCCTACGGTCTGACCGACGAGGAAGTGGAGCGCATGCTGATCGAGTCGTTCGAGCATGCCGAGGCCGACTTCGACGCGCGGCTGCTGATCGACGCCAGGAACGAGGCCGAGTCCGTGGTCCAGGCCACGGAGAAGTCGCTGCGCCGGACGGACTTCGAGACCCTGGTCGGCGCCGAGGTGTCTGCCGCGGAACGCGCGGCGATCGACAGGGCGCTGGCGGAGCTGAAGCAGGCGATGGCCGGCACCGATCGCGACGCCATTGGCCGCCTGACCCACACGCTCAACGACGTCACCCGGCACCTGGCCGAGGTGATGATGAACCGCAGCCTCAAGCAGGCCTTGACGGGCAAGAGCGTGGACAGCGTTTAAGGGACGACAAAAACGAGAGGCTGATGCCCAAGGTCACTTTCATCAAGGACGGTCAGAAGACCACGGTCGAGTTCGAGCACGGCAAGCTGGAATACCAGCACCACGGGCTGCCCGAGTCGTTCCTCGACCTGGCGATGAACTGCAACGTGCCGCTCGAGCACGCATGCGGCGGCAGCTGCGCGTGCACCACGTGCCACCTCATCGTCAAGGAAGGGATGGCCAACCTCAGCGACATGGAGGACAACGAGGCGGACCGGCTCGATACGGCGTGGGACCTGACCACCTCGTCGCGGCTGGGCTGTCAGGCCATCATCAAGGGTGATGTGGTGGTGGAATTCCCGATGTACACGCGCAACTACGTTCAGGAAGGCGGAGCCATCCAGCTCGGGAAGTCGGACGCCAAGGACGAGAAGACGGAGGCTCGACCATGAAATGGACCGACTCCGAGGACATCGGCATCGCACTTTTCGAGCAGTTTCCGGCCGTCGATCCGTTGACGGTGCGGTTCACCGATCTCCGCGAGAAGGTGATGCAGCTGGACGGTTTCGACGACGATCCCAAGTCATCCAATGAGCCCAAGCTCGAGGCTATCCAGATGGCTTGGTACGAAGAATGGAACGACAATAAGTAGGCAGCGAGGCTGCGCCTCGCTGCGCAGTATCTTTTTGGGCCAGCGCTTCGCGCGGCCAGGCAGCTCCCCCAAGCGTCTGAAGGGGAAACTCATGCAGAGCACCTCGATCACGGTTTCGACGGCGATCGTGCTCGGCTTCACCGCGCTGGCGGCAGCCCAGGAGCCCGCGAGCCGGGTGGCTCCAGCTCCAGCGGCTCAGCCGGTGGCGGTGGATGTCAACCAGCTGCCCGTGAATCTGGGACGCATCCAGCGGCGTCTGCGCGCATCGGCCGAGCGTGAGACGCGCGACGGCCTGAACCTCAGGTATTTCATCGACGTCTACGCGCCGGCTCCGCCGATCATCCTCCTGACGAAAGAGGACAAGCTCGACACCGGGCTGGTGCCCTCCACCGCACCCACACACCAGGACATGCTCCGGTTCCTGACGCCTCGCGGGTTGACCGCTCCCCCGACCGGCCGCATCCGGTAGCCCGTACGCAAAAAGCCCCTGACCGCTTGCGCGGCCAGGGGCGGGAGAGACTTGATACCTTCAGCTGTTAGCTGCGACGACGGCGCACGGCGGCTGCCGCGAGACCGAGGCCGAGCAGGCTGAGCGTCAGCGGCTCCGGCACGTTGACGCCATTGGCCTGTAGCCGGTACGGAGTTGGGCGGGCCGGCGCTGCTGAGGAAGTTGGTCACCGCGATCGTGTAGAACCCGCTGGACGGCGCGATGAACACCACGCGCGGGTCGCCGAAGGGACCGGGGAAGTTTGGCGCATCCTGATCGTCGCCGAAAGCGGCGAACGAGGAATCGCCGGCGTCGAACGAGCCACCAAAGTCGTTCGTGTCAGCGAACTGACCGAACAGAATCCAGAACGACATGTCGTAGTGACCGTCCGCATCCATACGGTCGCCAAAGACGGTGATGGCATCGCCGGCGTCGGCGTAGAAGCCCCAGTAGTCGGCGCCGACCGGATCATTCTGATTGCCCGCGCCCTGCGTGTTGACCTCGAGGACGGGCGTGGCCGGCTGAAGGGTGCCCAGATACGTGATTGGCGCAGCGTTGGCCGAGCCAGCGACTGCCAGGGCGGCGATCGCCGCTAGTAGTGATTTCTTCATGTAACCTCCCGCATGTTGACCGTGAGTTCAGCCTGCCCTGGATGTCAGGCACGAATAACTGGCTCGGCCGATGCAATTCTGGGTCCGCACGGTTGCGCTTGGAGGGACGAACGTGCAAGGTATTGCGCTGGAACCCTTTGTTGGCGTGACGACGACATGTTTGGGCACACATCGTCAGGACAAAGTCTTCCGTGGCAGCGCCTTTTGTCGGCGGAGGAAGATTCCGGGAAGCCTAGTTGGACCCTCCGACCGCTCGCGCGGCCGGAGGGTTGGAGACGTGAAGTATTCAGCTAGGCGCGACGGCGGCGCACGCCGGCGGCCGCGAGACCCAGACCAAGCAGACTCAGCGTCATCGGCTCCGGAACGCCGCGGGCTTCCAGCGTGTACGGGTTGGGCGGCTGGTTGTTGCTGAGGAAGTTGGTCACCGCGACCGTGTACCAACCGGTGACCGGTGCGATGAAGGCCACGCGCGGGTCGCCGAAGGGCCCGGCGATATTCGGCGCGTCCTGATCGTCGCCGAACGCGCTGAACGCTGCGTCGCCGCCGTCGAACGACCCACCAAAGTCGTTCGTGTCGGCGAACAGGCCCGAGAAGATCCAGAACGACATGTCGTAGTGTCCGGCCTGGCGGTCGCCGAACACGGTCACGGCGCTGCCGGCGCTAGCCTGGAACTGCCAGTAGTCCGCACCGACCGGGTTGTTCTGGCTCCCGGCGACCTGCATGTTCACACCGGCGACCGGTGTGACGTTGTGCAAGGTGCCCTCGTAGACGATTGGTGCAGCCGTGGCGGGCCCAGCGATTGCCAGGGCGGCCAGTGCCGCGAACAGTGCTTTCTTCATTCTGCCTCCTACAAGATTTCCTGTGACTCAGCCCCGCCCTGGAAGTGAGGCGCGACAAACCCGACTGGATGAGCTGCAATTTGGGACCCCTCTGCGGACGACCGGCCGGAGGCCGTGCAGGGATCTGACGAAGAAAGAATCCGCGGGTTGGTCTGGCGACGAATCCGGTCGCCGCTCGAACGCCGAAGTCGGCGCTCGGGGAACCTTTCGTCGCCGGGGGGCGTCTACACTGAGCCGAATCAGATGCCGCGAGCGATTGCTCTCGACAGCATCTCCGCGGCGTCTCCCAGCCTCGGGCCGGCGATCACCATCGCTGCGCCAGGCAGCGCGTGGATGCGCTGATTTTGCACCGCAGGTATGGAGCTCAGGGGCGTCCACAGACGGCGAATCGCCTGCTGGTCCACGTCGTTCATGGTCGGATGCAGTTCCACGATGACCTCCGGCCTGATCCGGAGCAGCGTCTCCTGCGAGGGTTGCACCGATTCCTGCCGAACGTCGGCAAAGACGTTCGAACCACCGGCAAGCTCCAGCAGGTCGTGGAGAAAACCGACGCCGCCGCTGGCGTAGAGACCTCGCAGCGTTCCCGGCTCACGCGAGATGAGGAGCAGCGTCCGCGGCCTTGGGCGTCCCGCCACGCGCCGGCGAATCCCCTCGAGCCGCGCTCGCAAGTCGCCCACGACCTTGGCGGCCTCGGCGCTGTGGCCGGTTTCGGAGCCGATGGCGGTCATGGTATTGAACGTCTCGGACAGCCCGCCATGACGGTAGGCAAACGCACGGATGCCGGCCCGCTTGAATTGCGCCAGCAGGTCGGTCTGCGAGCCGTAGACCACCACCAGGTCGGGCTTCAAGGAAAGAATCCGCTCCGTGTCCGGATCCAGCAGCGCGCCGACGCGAGGCAGGCTGTCGACCGCAGGAGGATATCGATCGAAGCTGCTGACGGCGACGACCTGTGCACCGGCACCGACCGCAAAGAGCATCTCGGTGACGGCCGGCACGATCGACACGATCCGCGTGGCGCCGGGTGCAGATTGCGCACCGGCCGGGGACGAGTTGCCGACCCCGGCCGCGGTCGGGGACGCGTCGCCCGCCCCGGCCGCTGCCGCCAGCAGCAAGGCGGTCAGCAGGCGCACGGCCACGATCACGCGTGGCGAACGAGCAGCCATAAGAAAAAGGGCCCTCCAATCAGAGCCGTCATCACGCCGACCGGGATCTCGACCGGCGCCATCAGCGTCTTCGCGCCCAGGTCGCAGAGCACCAGGAACGACGCCCCGAACAGCGCCGAGGCGGGCAGCAGCACTCGATGGTCGGCGCCCACCAGCAGGCGCACGAGGTGCGGCACGACGATGCCGACGAACCCGATTGGACCGGCCACGGTGACCGCGGCGCTCGTCGCCAGGGAAGCGCTGAAGAACGCGCGCCGCTGCACGCGCGAAACGTCCACTCCGCGTGAGGCGGCCAGGTCGGTGCCGACGCTCAGGAGGTTCAGCGAGGAAGGCAGCGTGGCGAAGCCCACCGCCGCCGCCAGCAGCAGCGGCAGGGCAGCCAGGATCGGATCGAAGCCGCCGACGTCCAGGTCGCCCATCAGCCAGCGCGCCGCGCGGTAAACCTCGGCGAAGTCGGCCAGGTACTGCGCGAACAGAATCAACGCCGACAGGAACGCGTTCAACGTGACGCCGGCCAGCAGGAGCACAGTGGCGGACATGGGCCGCCCCGGCCGCGTGGCCAGGAAATACACGAGGGCAGAGGCGGCACCCGCGCCGGCCAGGCTCGCGATCGGAATCGGCGACCACAAGCCGACGCTGGTGAACCCGCCGAAGATGATCACCATCATCGCGCCCAGCGAGGCGCCGGCCGACACGCCCAGCGTGAACGGCGTGGCGAGGGGATTGCGCAGCAGCGCCTGAAACACCACTCCCGCGACCGCCAGCGCCGCGCCCACCACGGCGCCCGCGACCACGCGCGGCAGGCGCGCCACGAAGAAGATCTGGGCGTCCACGTTGTCCTGGAAGGGAATCGAGCGGTCGAAGGCGCGTGCGAGGTCGATCGAGGTCGTGCCGACCAGTGGCGCCGTCAGGCACACGAGCGCCGTCAACGCGCCGAACCCGAGTAACGTCAGCAGGAAACGCGCGCGCACCGAGCGCGGCTGCAGGCCGGGGTGTGAGGCGAGCGCGGCCGTCCTGGGCTCACTCACGACGCCCGCCTCGTCCCGACGACCATAAGGTGCTTCGACCGGTCGTCGAAGACCACGTCAACATCCACGCCGTAGAGGTCCCGAACGTGATCGGCCGTCATCAGGTTCACGGTGGAACCTTGGGCCAGCACGCGCCCGCCTTTCATCAACACCAGCTGCTCGCATACCGTCGCGGCGAAGTTCAGGTCGTGCGTCGCGATCACTATCGTCACCGACCGCTCGCGGTGCAGCCTGAGCAGCAGTGCCGCCACGTCCAGTTGTGCGCCGAGGTCCAGCGATGCGGTGGGCTCGTCGAGCAGCAGGATGTCGGCCTGCTGCGCCAGCGCGCCGGCGATGACGACGCGCTGCTTTTCGCCGCCGCTGAGCGACGAGAACAGGCGATCCGACAGGTGCGACGTGTTCGTGGCCTCGAGCGCCTCCCTGGCCACCTGGTGATCGTGAGGCCCCTCCAGCTCGAAGGTGCCCAGGTGCGGATGGCGGCCCATCAGCACCATGTCGAGCACCGAATAGTCGAAGGCGGGATGTGTTTCCTGCGGCACGACGGCGATGCGCCGGGCGAGCGCGGCGGCGTCCGTACGACGACAGCTCGCGCCCGTCGAGCGCGACGGTCCCGGCGACCGCACGCTCCACGCCCGACAAGCAGGCGCAGCAGCGTCGTCTTGCCGCACCCATTGGGTCCCAGAAGGCCCGTCAGTGTGCCGGTCGCGATCGTGATGCTGACGTCATCCACGGCCACCACGGGCAGGGCGCGGCGGGGCCGATAGATGATACGAGAGGTGATGGGTGGCGAGTGACATGTCTCCTCCCAGCGTCCTTCGCGCTGGAGCAAGGAACAGGCACCGAAGGAGAGGTCTCCTGGCTCGCGGATTGAGTGCCGCGCGCTTGCGCGCGCGTCGGCCTGTCTTCCCGCGCCCGGAGCGCAGTGACGATGTTGGCCGACTTTCTTCCGCTTACAGTGGCGGGACCGCGTGGGCTTTGCACCCACTTCCCTGTTCGTTCGGCGGTGTCGTTGTGACGCGGAGTATAGCACGCTAAAATCGCGGAGAACCCCGTGCGAGCGCGCCTTCACGCGGCCGGATTGGCCGAGATCGACGACAAACTGCGGGCGCAGGAACGCCTGAGCCTGGAAGACGGCGTGCGCTTGTTCGACTGCCAGGATCTGCTGGCCGTGGGCTATCTGGCCAACCGCGAGCGCGAGCGGCTGCACGGCGCCCGCACCTACTTCAACTACAACCTGCGGCTCGAGACGACCAACGTCTGCGAGGCCACGTGCCTCTTCTGCTCGTTCTCGCGGCTCGAGCAGGGGATGCCCGAGGCCTACACGATGTCGCTCGAGCAGGCGTGGGACAAGCTGCGGCAGCGCGGCAACCAGCCGCTGACCGAAGTGCACGTCGTCAACGGCCTCAACCCGCACCTGCCGTTCAGCTATTACACGGACCTTCTGCGCGGGTTCAAGCGCATCCGGCCGGCGATTCACCTGAAGTGCTTCACCGCGGTCGAAATCGCCTACTTCGCCGATCTCTACACGATGACCGACGAGCAGGTGCTGGTCGAACTGATGGCGGCCGGGCTCGACTCGCTGCCCGGTGGCGGCGCCGAGATCTTCGCGCCCCGCGTGCGCAAGAAGATCAGCCCCGACAAGGCCGACGCCGATCGGTATCTGGCGATCCACGGCAGCGCCCATCGGCTGGGCATGCGGACCAACGTCACGATGCTCTATGGCCACATCGAGACGATGGAAGAGCGTGTCGATCACATGCTGCGGTCGCGCGCGCAGCAGGACCAATCGGGCGGATTCCAGGCGTTCATTCCGCTGGCGTTCCATCCCGACAACAACCAGATGCGCAAGCTGCCGGCGCCCACCGGCACCGACACGCTGAAGGTGCACGCGGTGTCGCGGCTGATGCTCGACAACATCCCGCACATCAAGGCGTTCTGGATCGCGACCGGGCTCGAGCTGGCGCAGCAGTCGCTGTGGTTCGGAGTGGACGACCTGGACGGGACCGTCCAGGAAGAGAAGATCTACCACATGGCCGGTTCGCCCACGCCCGAAGGCATGACCATGTCGGCGCTCACGCGCCTGGTGCGTGCCACGGGCCGCGAACCGTACGAGCGCGACACGTTCTACAACATCGTCAATAGCCCGGCTGCCGAGGCTTCGCCGTTAGCGGCTAATTAGGCCCCAGGCTCCAGGCTCCAGTCGATCTGACGCCGGAGTGCGCGGAACGATCCACCCGTCGGCGAGCGCCACGCCGAACCACACCCAGTTCGCGTCGTAGTAGCGGTCGTCACGCTGCGCAAGGCGTGCCAGGTCGGCCTCCGCGAGGTGTGCGCGACGGATGGATGCCGCGATCCGGGGGCGCTGCCGTTCGAGCGCCGGGAGGAGTGCCGCGTAGAAGCTGGGCGACTCTTCCTGGCTGCGCGGGGTCCCGTCGATGTCGTAGGCGTTCACCACACGAGCGTTCGGGGCCTGCCAGCAGGTTCACCAGGAACGGGATCCCGCCCGTGGACGCGCACGCCTGCCGCCTCTGGTGCAGGCGGCAATCCAACTCGACCCTCCAGGGGATGCGCGCTGCGTCGAACGAGAATCGGCGGCTCAGCGTGCTCGAGTCCGGCAGCGCGCCGATCTCGCCGGCCGCGTCTACGGTCATGAAGTCCGGCGGAAGCACCCGCGATCCACCGGCGGTCGCGCGATCCAGCAGCCGATACCCGACATCCACCACGTCCAGCCAGCCCCCGCCTGGATCCAGGCGATCGAAGTGCGGGTACGCGTACGGCGTGAAGTACGACAGGTTGACGATGCGCTCGCCCACGGCCCAATTGCCCGCGGACGGAAACCAGCCGCCGGCGACCTCGATGCGGGTCACGCTGCGGATTGCCCGGACGATGCGTGCCGCGCGCGCGAGATAGCGCGGCTCGTCGAAGCGAGCCCCGGCGATGATCAGGGCGAAGGCGATGTCTTCGTCGGCGTCCGTGGCCGTGTTGGCATCCAGCACGCGGCCGCCGTCCCGTGGAGACCAGCGCCAGGAGTACAAACCGTCGGGCCGCGCCAGCATGCGCTCGGTCCGGTCGAACACGCGCGCGAAGGCCGCCCGGTCGTCCAGCCACGCCGCGCGGAGCAGCGCGTAGGACTGGCCTTCGGACGTGACCTCCCCGTCGCCGCGCGTGCGGTCCAGCACGTACCCGGTGGTGTGGAGATACCGATCCTTGTAGGCGTCCCAGCTGGTCTGGAGGAATCCGGCGCCATCCGCCACGGGCGGTGACGACAGCGGCAGGCACGCCGGGGCGGCGAAGACCAGGAGCAGCGCCGCCCGTCGGGCCAGCGTCACGGGCCCAGGCGCACGCCGAGCTGGGCCGCGACGCGCCACGCCCAGTAGTCGGAGCGGCGATCGTAGAAGGTGAATCCACCGATCCCGGCCGACACCGGTCCGAACGCCCGGCTGAGGGCGATCACGCCTTGCAGGTCGTAGCTGGTGCGTCCGTCCAGCCACGTCAACCGTGGGTTCAGCTCGGCCTCGAATCGCCACAGTGGCGACGACAGGATGTTGTGCCACATGCCGCCCACGGCGTAGAACCCGTCGGGGCTGAGGTACGCCGGCGTGCGGCGGTCGAATGTCTCCCAGTACACGTTGGGCCGCAGCGCGGTCCAGCGCCCCGGCCGATCGTTGAGAACGAACTGATAGTGGCCGTGGAGGAATCCCTGGAGGTTGCCGTCCTGGAAATCGTTGACGCCGACCTGCACCCGCGCTTCGCGGCCCGTTCCCAGCACCTTGTCGAGCGTCAGCTCTGTGCCGCGGATCATGAAGTCGGGCCCAACGCGCGCGAGGTCCACGGCGCGCGTGAACTGGCGCGGGTCGCGCCGATCGCGCTCGGTCCAGATCGAGTCACGCCGGAAGTCCACTCGCAGCGCCGATCGATCCTCGAAGTAGTAGGTGGCGCCTCCGCCGCCCACCAGGCGTCCGTCGCGGCCGTCGTAGCGCTCGGTGCCCACGTAGCCATTGACGCCAAACTGCGATTGGACGAGCGCCCGGCCCATGGTGGCGACGATGCGCGCGCGGTCGAACGACAGGTCGTTCTGCCTCAAGGCACCCGATACTGCTTCGAGCGACAACGGGAACCGCCGGCCCGGCCACGCCGTGAAGCCGATGCCAGCCTGACGCGTCGACAGATCGTTGGAGTCGCCCGAGACGCGTACCGGCAGCCACACCGTCGGGGCGCTTTGTCGCTGCGCCTCCAACCGTGCCAGGCGCGACAGCTCCGGCAGCGCGCCCGCCGCTCGCGCACGCTCCAGCCGCTCGAGCGCGCGCGCGTAGTCGCCGCGCTGCAGCGCCGATACGCCCTGCCAGTAATACAGCTCACCGGCGTTGCGCGGCGAGAGGGTCAATGCCTGTTCGAACCAGCGAATCCCACGCAGGTGCTGGTCTCTGACCGCCGCCAGCTGGCCCGCCTGTTCGAAAATGCTCGCCGACCGCGGCAAGTCGGCCGGCAGCCGTGCGACGATGTCATCGCTTTCACGCCGGCGATCGGTGAGATACAGCACCTGCGCCAGGATCAGATCCGCCTCGGGCCCGCGCTCCTCGCTCTGCGCGGCCTCGCGCACCCATCGCTCGGCCTGCTGGAACTCACCCGCGGCCAGGTGCGCCCGGGCCAGCTCCACCCGCTTGCCCGTGGGGTCGCCGCTCTTGAGGTATCGCGCATAGGCGTCGACGGCGTTGGCGAACTGGCCGGTCTTGGCGAGCAGTCGTGCCAGGGCCAGCTCCGCGGACGGCGCCCCGCCCAGGCGCCTCGCAGCGGCAAACGCCTCGAGTGCGCCAGTGACGTTGCCGGATTCCGCGCGCAGGTTTGCCGTGGTCTCGAAGTCAACTGCGGTGGCGCCTGGCGCTGCGACGATGCGGTCGTACTCCGCGCGCGCACCGGCGGCATCGCCCGCGATCCGCAACTGGCCGGCCAGCCAGCGCCGCTCATCGAGCGTCAGTGCGCGCAGCTCGGACAGCCGCCGCAGATGGCGCGCCGCCGCCGCGGCGTTCCCACGGGCGGCCTCGACGTTGGCGGCGGCCACGCGCACGTCGGGGTTCGACTCGTGCTCGCGCAGGACATCGTCGAGGCGCGCCGCGGCCTGGTCCAGTCGCCCCGCCGCAACCTCGCTCTGTGCCAGCTCGAGCTGGAGCTGCCTGCGCTCGTCGGCGCCGACCTTGGCGGTTCCGGCCCGGGTGTACCAGATCAACGCGTCACCGGGCGCCTGGGGCCGATGCAGGCGGGCGATGGTCAGAGCCAGATCGGCATCGCGGGGCTCGCTGAGCTCCCACGCGCGCGTGTAGTAGCGAATCGCCTCGGTACGATCGCCGCGCCGCTCCAGCAGATACGCCACGATGCGAATCAGGTCCGTGCGAGCGGGCTCGCGTTCGATCGCCCCCCGGTAGACCTCGAGCGCCTGATCCACCTGCCCCGCGCTTTCGAGCAGCCCGGCGTGGCGGACGGCCGCGCCCTGGTCGTCGGGCCGCAGCGCCAGATAGGCACGCAACGCCTCGGACTCCGCCGCCGCGTCCTGCAGCTGGCGCGACGACTCGGCCAGGTCCCGCCAGCGTTCGGCGTCGCGCGGGTGGCGCGCCAGCCAGCTTTCGAGCAGCGGGCGGGCGAGTGCGTAGCGCCCACTCCAGAACGCCACGCGCGCGCGCCGTCCGATGATCTCGTCGTCCACCGGCGTGACGGTCTCCAGCACACGCCACGCGTCGTCGAACCGCTCGCGCTCCGTCAGCGAGTCCGCATAGGCCACCCGTGCCTCGCGGGCCAGCCGGCCCCGCGCGATCAGGCGGTCGTAGACGCCGCCGGCATCCTCGGCGCGTCCCGACGCGGCGAGCGCGCCGGCCAGATCGGCTTCGGCCACATCGTCGTCGCTGGTCCGGTTCCCGTTCAGCGCCGCGAATAGCGACATGGCCTCCGTCAGGTGCCCCGCCCAGAGCGCGGTGCGCGCCTGCAGCCGACGTGTCGCGGGATCGGGTGAGGGCCGGGGCAGCGGTTCGAGCGTCCGCCAGGCATCCTCGTGGCGCTCGAGGACGTTGAGCAGCGAAGCCAGCTTGAGCCGCGCCGAGGCGCCACCCCGTGCGAGCGCCTCCGCGTAGACATCCGCCGACTCGTCCAGCCGCCCCGACTTCTCGAGCGCGTATGCCAGGGCCATCCGCGCTTCGACGTCGTCGGGCGATTCGGCCACCACCTGGCGATACAGGTCCGCGGCGCGATCGTACAGCTGGAGCTGCAGGGTCAGCTGCGCTCGCGGCACCAGCGTGGCGGGCCCGGCGGTCAGCTCGAAGAGGCTGAGTGCCGTGTCCAGCTGTCCCAGGGCGCGCAACGCTACCGCACGGTCAAGGCGCGCCTCCGTCTTGACCTGCCGGTCGGCGGACGCTTGTTCCACCTGCTCGGCCAGGCGCGCGGCTCGAGGCCAATCGTTGGTCGCCATCGACCACTGCAATGCCTGCCGGCGCTGCTCGGGAGACAGCTCCTCTTCGATCGCATCGAGACCCGAGACGGCCGCGGGAAAATCTCCCATCGCCGCGTAGAGCGACAGTCGTCGATAGCGCTGCTCCGGGTTGAGCGCGTCTGGCGGCAGTTCCTCGAGCACTTGCTTCGCTTCGGCCGGGCGGGCCTGCAGCGCGCGCGCCAGACCCAGCGACGCCTCGGCCTGCGCGCCCTGCCTCAATGCCTCTCGGAAAGACCGCTCCGCCTCGGGTGCAAGGCCGAGTTGCAGCTGCAGGTAGCCCTGGTAGACCAGATAGCCTGCATTGCCCTGGTCCTCGACGATCGCCATCGCCATTTCCGCGGACGCATCCTCCGGGCGTCCGGCGGACTGGAGACGCTGCGCTTCCTCGTAGCGTTGATACGGCGATCGCCAGAACCCCGGCAGCCTGGCCCACAGGAACCCGAACGCGACGATGAGCCACGCGACGACCAGCACTTCACGCGAGAAGAGACGGCTAGGCAAGACCGTCCACCACTTCTCGTGGCGCCTCGGGAGCTGGTGCGGGCGGGCCGTGCAGCGCGCCGAGCACCACAGGCAGCAGACTCCAGATGGCCAGCGCCGAGATCGCGATGTTGGCCGCGATCAGACGGGCCGGCGCACGGCCGACCACGATCGCGTAGAAGGGCAGCACGGCGTTTGCCACCAGCAAGACGAGCTGCGGCAGCACGGCCAGCCAGGCCGGCGGCACCCGGCGCGGCCCGCTCTCGTTATTGGGCCGGTAAGACGGCTGGCGCCGGGAGGGGTAGAGCAGCGCCAGCACCGCCGCGCGGGCGTAAACGGGAAAAAGCCCCGTCAGCACTTGAAACTGTTTGCCCGCCTGCCTACCCCTGAACAGGTAATGCATCGCCAGCGCCATGCACACGAAGTACAGGCCGCGATAGGCGGCGAACTCGAGCTCGTGGCGGTAGACCACGCTGCCGCCGGTCAGATAGCTCCAGATCGGCACGACGAAGAAGAAAGGGAAGACGAACGCCGCGCACAAGTAGGCCAGCGCGATGATCAGGTAGCTGGTGCGGCCGAACGCGTCGAGCCCTCGCTTGAACACCGGGTTGTCCCAGACGAACAAGCGCAACGTGTCGAGCGCCCACTGGCCGCGTTGGCGATACACGCCCCACACGTTCATCGGTGAGAGGCCCACCGAGAGGGGGTACTGGTAGTACAGCGACTTCCACCCCGCGGCGTGCATGTTGTACGACGTCGTCAGGTCCTCGACCAGGTTCCACGTGGCGAAGCCGCCCACGTGGTCGAGCGCCTCGCGCCGGTACAGCACGCCGGAGCCGCACGACACCACGCGGTCGCCGCCGTCGAGGCCCAGTTGCACCGCCTCGTAGAACACGTGATCGTTGTTGAAGAACGGATCGCCCTCGGGGACGAGAAACGACTGCTGCGACTGCACGAACGCGACGGCGGGGAAGCGCATGTAGCCCGCCAGCGTTTCCAGGATGTGCGGGGCCGCCACCTGATCGGCATCCATCACCAGGATCAGCTCGCCGGAGCTGTGTGCCAGGCCGAAATTCAGGTTGCCGGCCTTCGCATACGCGCGCGCGTCGCCCGTGTCGTTCCGGGAGAGATAGGTGAAGCCCAGGCCGTCCGCAATCTCGCGCACGCCGGGGGTGGGGCCGTCGTCGAGCACATAGACGCGCTTTTCCCCCAGCCAGCGGACGCCGTCCAGCGCCTGCAGCGTGCGCGTCACCATCCCCACCGGCTCGCCGCACACCGGCACGAACACGTCCACACTGCGGATTCGGTCGAGGGGCTCGCCTTCTTCGCGCTTGAATCGCAGCTTCCACACGCCGATGGTCGTGACGATGAAGAGGCCCAGGCAGCACAATTCGGCGACGACGAAGGCGGCGCCGAGCACCGGATGCGCCGGGTTCAGCGCCCGGAAGACCCAGATCAGATAGAGCACACCGGCCGCAACCGTGACGAGCGCCCAGGCGCGCGCGCGAACGCGTCGCCCCCGGTCCTCCTGCTCACGATGGCGCCCGTGTGACATTGCCTCCCGAACGCCGGCTCATGTATTCGTGTGCAGGCGCGTTCTCCTTTATAATCGCTTCAGGGTCCAATCGTCCCAGGGCAAGAGCCCGCAGGGAGTGTTGGGCCTTTTGATTTTCCGGACTTTGCGAAATGTTTCACAAGGTCAACCTGTCAAGCCTGACCGGAAAAACGTGAGTGCAACGATGCCGACCATCATTCCGCTGCTGACCGAGCACGAAAAGCAGCACATCACCGAGCGACAGCCGCTGCCGGAACGGTACCTGGCACTGTCGGACGAGGAGATGGACGCACGCATCGCGGGCGCGAAGGCGCGCCTCGGGTCGAAGCTCGTCATCCTGGGGCACCACTACCAGCGCGACGAGGTGATCAAGTTCGCGGACTACACCGGCGACTCCTTCCGCCTGGCACGGCAGATCGCCAATCGGCCGGACGCGGATTTCATCGTGTTCTGCGGCGTGCACTTCATGGCCGAGAGCGCCGACGTGTTGTGTGCCCCACATCAGCAGGTGATCCTGCCCGACCTGGCGGCGGGCTGTTCGATGGCCGACATGGCCGCGCCGGATCAGTTGGAGACCTGCTGGGACGAGCTGATGCGGCTGGGCGTGACGGGCGTGGTGCCCGTGACCTACATCAATTCGGCGGCCTCGATCAAAGCGTTCGTCGGCGAGCGCGGCGGCACGGTGTGCACGTCGTCCAACGCCGCCGCCACGCTGCGGTGGGCATTCGAGCGCGGCGAGCGCGTGCTGTTCCTGCCCGATCAGCACCTCGGGCGGAACACGGCGTACAAGATGGGCGATCCCGCTGGACCAGATGCAGGTGTGGGATCCGCACGAGCCGTTCGGTGGCCTGACGCGCGCGCAGGCGTCCACGGCGCGAAGATGCTGCTGTGGAAGGGCCACTGCTCGGTGCACGAGCGCTTCTCCGTGGCCCAGATCAAGGCCATCCGTACCCAGCATCCCGGCGTTCGCGTGATCGTGCACCCGGAGGTGCCATGGGACGTCGTGCAGGCTGCCGACGACAGCGGCAGCACCGAATACATCATCAAGACGGTCACCAACAGCCCCGTTGGTTCCACCTGGGCGGTAGGCACCGAGGTGCACCTGGTGAACCGGCTGGCCAATCAGCTGGCGCCCGACCGCACCGTGCTGTCGCTCGACAAGTTCGGCTGCCTGTGCTCGACCATGTTCCGCGTGTCGCCGAACCACCTCTTGTGGATTCTCGAGGAGCTGATCGACGGCCGCGTTCCACAACCGCGTCTCAGTTCCGGCTGAGCAGAAGCATTGGAATAGAGTTGCTCTAGACCGCATGCTTTCGATCCACTAAAGCAGTTCCGGTCTTCAGTCTGGTCTCAGCCAAGAGCCCGGAGCCTGGAGCCCGAGAGCCGATCTAAGATTCCTCCTGGAGGCCCCATGGCTCACGAACTGCCCAAGCTGCCCTACGACTTCGCCGCGCTCGAGCCGCACATCGACGCGCAGACCATGCAGATCCACCACGGCAAGCACCATCAGGCCTACGTGACGAACCTGAACGCCGCACTGGACAAGCACCCCGCGCTGCAGTCGAAGTCGATCGACGATCTGTGCCGCGAGATCAGCTCGGTGCCCGAGGACATCCGCACGGCGGTGCGAAACAACGGCGGCGGCCACTGGAACCACAGCATGTTCTGGAAGTGGATGGCGGCCAACGCCGGCGGCGCGCCGACGGGCAAGATGGCCGACGCGATCAACGGGTCGTTCGGCGGGTTCGACGCCTTCAAGGAACAGTGGGCCAAGGCCGGCACCGGCCGCTTCGGCAGCGGCTGGGTGTGGCTGCTCCTGGACGGATCGAAGCTGTCAATCACCAGCACGCCCAACCAGGACAACCCGCTGATGGAAGGCAAGAAGGCCATCCTCGGCCTGGACGTGTGGGAGCACGCCTACTACTTGAAGTACCAGAACAAGCGGCCCGACTACATTGGCGCGTGGTGGAATGTGGTGAATTGGGCAGAAGTGAACAAGTCGCTTTAGCCCAGGGCTCAAGCTAGAGCCCAGAGCCGTAAAGCCCGAAGCCCGGGCCGCGTCGGACCGCCGACCCATCGCGGCCTTATAATTAAGGGTTGATGCAGCCAACCAACGTCGGGAACCCCAGCTACTTTCACAAAGTCGTTGACTGCCAGTGGGCCTGCCCGGCCCACACCAACGTTCCCGAATATATCCGCCTCATCGCGCAGGGCCGGTTCACCGATGCCTACATGGTGAACCGCGAATCCAATGTGTTTCCGGGCATCCTGGGCCGCACCTGCGACCGTCCCTGCGAGCCGGCCTGCCGACGCGGCCGCGTGGAGGACAAGCCGGTTGCCATCTGCCGCCTGAAGCGCGTGGCGGCCGACCATCGCGGCGAGGTGAAGCACCTGCTGCCCACGGCGCCCAAACAGAAGAACGGCAAGAAGGTGGCGCTCGTCGGCGCCGGCCCGGCCTCGCTCACCGTCGCCAACGACCTGATGCCACTGGGCTACGAGGTCACGGTGTTCGAGAAGGCCCCGCGCGCCGGCGGCCTGATGCGCATCAACATCCCGTCGTTCCGCCTGCCCGAACAGGTCCTCGACGAAGAGATCGGCTACATCGTGGACATGGGCGTGGACGTCCGCTACAACACGCCCGTCGGGAGCCTCAAGACGTTGCTCGACAACGGCGGCTACGACGCCGTCTTCGTGGGCAGCGGCGCGCCCAAGGGGAAGGAGCTGGAGATCCCCGGCCGGCACGACAGCGACCAGGTGTTCATCGGCATCGAGTGGCTGGAGTCGATCCACTTCGGCCACGTGGACTCGGTGGGCAAGCGCGTCCTGATCATCGGGGTCGGCAACACGGCGATGGACTGCTGCCGGTCGGCCAAGCGGCTGGGCGCCACCGACGTGAAGGTGATCGCGCGCAAGACGCGCAAGTACTTCAAGGCGTCCGCCTGGGAGCTCGAGGACGCGGAGGAGGAGCAGGTCGAGATTCTGGAGAACCTGCAGCCGATCCGCTTCGTGATCGAGAACGGCGTGCTGACCGGGATGGAGTTCGACAAGTTCCGTTCCACCGAGGTCAACGGCCAGTTGAAGCAGGAGGTGATCGGCCGCGAGATCATCCCGTGCGACACTGTGGTGCTGGCGATCGGCCAGGACAACTCGTTCCCGTGGATCGAGCGGGACATCGGGTTGGACTTCGGCAAGTGGGACATGCCCGTGGTGGACAAGAAAACCTTCATGTCCACGAGACCCGGCGTGTTCTTCGGCGGAGACGCGGCCTTCGGTCCGGCCAACATCATCTGGGCCGTGGAGCATGGACACCAGGCGGCCATCTCCATCCACAACTACTGCCAAAGCGTTCCGGTGGGCGAGCGGCCGGCCGAAGGCATGACGCTGACCAGCACCAAGATGGGCCTGCACGAGTGGGCCTACGACAACGACTACGACGGCAGCGAAGCGTCAGAAGATGGTCCACGTGGACCTGGTGGCCCGCTTCAAGAGCCTCAACACCGAAGTGGAGATCGGGTTCACGGCGGAACAGACCGCGGCCGAAGTGCAACGCTGCCTGAACTGCGACATCCAGACGCACTTCACCGACTCGCTCTGCATCGAGTGCGACGCGTGCCTCGATGTCTGCCCGGTCGACTGTTTGACCATCGTCCCCAACGGCGACGAGGCCGATCTGCGGGGACGCCTCGCGGCGCCGGCGCAGGATCTGGACCAGCCGCTCTTCGTCTCCGGGCCGTTGAAGCAGACGAGCCGCGTGATGGTCAAGGACGAGAACGTGTGCGTGCACTGCGGCCTGTGCGCCGAGCGGTGCCCGACATACGCCTGGGACATGCGCAAGTTCGTGATCGAGATCCCGTATGCGGGCGCGCCGACGCTGGTGGGTGTGTAGCATGACGCCCGTCTCCACGAACCGCGTCAACGATTTCGCCTTCAAGATCGCCACGGCCAACGGCACCGGGTCGGCCTCGGCCAACGGCCTGATCATGCAGGCCATCTTCCGCATGGGCGTGCCCGTGACGGGCAAGAACGTCTTCCCCTCGAACATCCAGGGGCTGCCCACGTGGTACGAGATTCGGGTCAACAAGAACGGCTACTCCGCGCGCACGCCGGAATTCGATCTGATGGTGGCGCTGAACGCCGCCACCTACTCGAAAGACGTCGCCGAGGTGCGGTCGGGCGGCTGGCTGCTGTACGACTCGTCGTGGCCGCTCGACGAGAAGCTGCGGCGCCCGGATGTCACCTACCTGGGCGTGCCGCTGGCCGAGATGTGCAACGCTGCCTTCAAGGGCGTGCGCGAGCGCATCCTGATGAAGAACATCGCGTATGCCGGCGCGCTGTCGGCGCTGCTCGACATGGACGGGGACATCGTCCGCGAGCTGCTCAAGGAAAAGTTCGGCCGCAAGCCCGCGCTGATGGACTCCAATCAGAAGGCGGTGGCCCTGGGCTACGACTACGCCAAGGCCAACTTCCCCTGCCCCTTGCCCATTCGGCTCGAGCGCTCGGACGCCACCACGGACTGCATTCTCATCGACGGCAACACCGCCGCCGGGCTCGGGTGCGTGTACGCGGGCGCGACGGTCGGCGCCTGGTATCCCATCACGCCGGCCACCTCGCTGATGGAGGCCTTCCGCGGCTTCTGCCAGAAGTACCGCGTGGACCCGGAGACGAAGAAGAACCGCTTCGCCGTGGTGCAGGCGGAAGACGAGCTGGCCGCCGTGGGCGTCGTGATCGGCGCAGGCTGGGCCGGAGCCCGGGCCTTCACGCCGACCGCCGGCCCCGGCATCTCGTTGATGAACGAGTTCATCGGGCTGGCCTACTTCGCCGAGGTTCCCGCCGTCATCTTCGACGTGCAGCGCACCGGGCCTTCCACCGGCATGCCCACGCGGACGCAGCAGGGCGACCTGATGATGTGCGCCTACGCGTCGCACGGCGACACCCGCCACATCTGTCTGTACCCGGCCGACCCGAAGGAAGCCTTCGAGATGGCGGTCGCCTCGTTCGACCTGGCCGAGCGCTTCCAGACGCCGGTCTTCGTGCTGAGTGACCTGGACATCGGCATGAACGACTGGATTGTGCCGAAGCTGACGTGGGACGACGCCTACCGCCCCGATCGCGGCAAGGTGTTGTCGGCCGAGGAGCTGGAGAAGGCGAAGGACTTCTACCGCTACCTGGACGTGGACGGCGACGGCATCCCGTACCGATCGCTGCCTGGCGTGCACCCGAAGGGCGCCTTCTTCACCCGCGGATCGGGCCACAACAAATACGCCGCCTACACCGAGGACGACGTCGAGTACACCGAGGTGCTGGACCGCATCGATCGCAAGATCCAGCGCGCGGCCAAGGCCGTGCCCGCCCCCGTGGTCCGCAAGGCCGCGGGCGCCAAGATGGGACTCATCACCGTCGGTGGCTGTCATGCGGCCTGCATCGAGGCGCTCGACATCCTCGCCAAGGAAGGTGTCGCGATCGACTTCATGCGGGTGCGCGGCTTCCCGTTCGGTGAGGATGTGAGGGCGTTCGTCGAGTCGCACGACGTCACGTTCGTCGTGGAGCAGAACCGGGACGCGCAGCTGCGGAGCCTCATCGTGCTCGAAACCGGCGTGCACATGGCCAAACTGGAGTCGGTGCGCTACTACGGCGGCTTCCCGATGAGCGCCCACCACGTCATCACCGGCGTGAAGGCCAGGCTGGAGAAGGCGGCATGACGTATATCCCCAAACCCAAGGTTCACCACCCGGCGCTGCAGAAGAACGCCGTCGGGTTGACGCGGCGCGACTACGAAGGCTCGATGACGACGCTCTGCGCCGGGTGCGGACACGACTCGGTCACCGCGGCCATCATTCAGGCGTTCTGGGAGCTGTCGATTCCGCCGCACCGCGTGGCGAAGCTATCCGGCATCGGCTGCTCGTCGAAGACGCCGGCCTATTTCCTGCGCGACGCCCACGGCTTCAACGGCGTCCACGGCCGCATGCCGGCCCTGGCCACGGGCGCCAACGCGGCCAACGGCGACCTGATTTACATCGGCATCTCCGGCGACGGCGACTCGCTGTCGATCGGCCTGGGCCAGATGTCGCACGCCATCCGCCGGAACGTGAACCTGCTGTACATCCTCGAGAACAACGGCGTGTACGGCCTCACGAAGGGGCAGTTCTCGGCCGCGGCCGACAAGGGATCCACGAGCAAGAAGGGCGAGGCCAACTCGATGGAGCCGATCGACGGCGCGCTGCTGGCGCTGACGCTCGGCGCCACGTTCGTCGCGCGCACGTTCTCCGGCGACAAGGCGCAGCTCGTGCCGATCCTGAAGGCCGGCCTGACGCACAGGGGCTTCGCCTTCGTGGACGTGATCTCGCCGTGCGTCACCTTCAACGACCACGAGGGGTCCACGAAGAGCTACGCGTACACGCGCGAGCACAACGTGGAGATCGTGGCCGCCGATTTCGTGCCGCCCACGTCCGCCATCACGGCCGACTACGAGTCGGGCACGCTGCGCAAGGTGATGATGCACGACGGCAGCTGGGTCACGCTCCGCAAGATCGCCGAGGACTACGACCCTACCGATCGCGACCGCTCCTACCAGTTCATCCGCGAGGCGCAGGGCAAGGGCGAAGTGGTGACGGGACTGCTGCACATTTCGCCCGATTCCGCCGACATGCACGAGCAGGCCGGCACGGTGGAGGCGCCCGCTCGTGGACCTGCCGTTCGAGCAGCTGTGCCCGGGCGACGCCGAGCTGCAGACGCTGCAGCAGCGGTTCCGGTAGCTGGTCTCGTCACGCGACGCGGGCCGCCGATGACTTCACACTTGCCGGCGCTGCTCGAGCTCATCGCCGGCCGCCGGGTGCTGGTCGTCGGCGACGTCATGCTGGACGAGTACCTCGACGGCGACGCGTCTCGCATCTCCCCCGAAGCGCCGGTGCCGGTGCTGCGGTTCACCGGGCAGAACGCCGTGCTGGGCGGCGCCGCCAACACCGCGGCCAACGTGACCAGCCTCGGCGGCCGCGCCACGCTGATTGGCATGGTCGGAGACGACGACGGCGGTGCCGCCGTGCGCCGGCTGTGCGTGGACGCACGCGTGCAGCTGGAGGCGCTGTCCGATGGACGCGAGACGACGCGCAAGGTGCGCGTCGTCAGCCGGCAGCAGCAGCTGCTGCGGATCGACTACGAGACCGGCGCGGAGATCGACGCCGCCTGCTGCAAGCGGCTGCTCGATCTGGTCGGCACGCGCGTGGCCGACACCGACATCGTGGTGGTGTCCGACTACGCCAAGGGCCTGCTGACCAGGCAGGCGCTGGACGGGATTCGCGCGCTGGCGGCCGCCGCGGACCGCGACGTCGTGGTCGATCCCCGGCCGCGGCACGCGGCGTTCTACGCCGGCAGCGACTACCTGACGCCGAACTGGAAAGAGGCGCTGGCGCTGCTCGGCGAGGCCGATGCCGATCCGACGCCCGACGCGGTTCGACAGCATCGGCGGACAGCTGCGGGATCGCTTCCAGGCCGGCGTGCTGCTGACGCTGGGCGCGCGGGGCATGGTGTTCTTCGCCAAGGACGGTTCAGCGCCCATCGAGGCCGCCGCGGAAGCGCGCGAGGTGTTCGACGTCAGCGGCGCGGGCGACACGGTGGTGGCGGCCTTCGCGCTCGCGCTGGCGGGCGGGTGCCCGCCGGCCGACGCCGTGTGGCTGGCCAACCGCGCCGCGGCGGTGGTGGTGGGCAAGCGCGGCACCGCCACGGTGATTCCCGCCGAGCTGGTGACCCCTCCGCTACTTGAGTAGGTGCGGCCACCTTGGCGATGCCTGCCTTCGCGCAAGCCTCGTCCTGCTCCTGGCTCGAGCCCGAGCTGCCCACGCCGCCGATGAAGTCGTTGCCGATCTGGATCGGCATGCCGCCGCCGAGCGCCAGGATGTCGGCCACGTCGCGCTGGGGCAGCAGCGTCGGATCCGCGGCCGTCCGCTTCTGGAACTCGCTCGTCGATGTGCGGAACATCCGCGCCGTGTAGGCCTTGCGGCGGGCCATCTCCACGGTCTGGATCGAGGCCTGCTCGCTCCGCAGCGCCACCATCAGCTGACCGGATCGGTCCACCACCGCCGCCGACGTGTTGAAGCCCTTGGCCGCGCACTCGGCGATCGTGGCCTCGGCGATCGTCTTCGCCATGGCCAGCGACAGGTTGCGCTGCATCACCACGCCTTGCGCGGACGCCGCGCCTACGCCCAGACCCAACGCAACCACGCCTGCCAGACCGTTGTTGCGCGCATGATAGTCTCCAGGGGGCTACTGTAACTCGCAAGTCACAGGTCAGCGGCAGGAACGCTGACCGACTGCAGCCTATGGCTGATTGAACAGGCGAGATTCGATCTGTTCAATCAGCAGGTGCACGATCTTGATGTGGATCTCCTGGATGCGGTCCGAGGTGGTGCCCGGCACCACGATCGACGCGTCGCAGCGCGTGGCCAGCGCGCCGCCGTCGCGCCCCAGGAGGCCGATCGTGAACAGCCCCTTCGTCGCGCGCGGCATCCACGGCCGCGACCACGTTGGCGACTGTTGCCCGACGTGGAGAACGCCACCAGCGCGTCGCCCTTCGTGCCCCAGGCCTCCACGCCCCGCGCGAAGACGCGGTCGAAGCCCTCGTCGTTGGCGACGCAGGTCAGGTGCGACGGGTCGCTGATCGACTGGGCGGCGAGCGCGCGCCGCTCGCCGCGAAAGTGGCCCGACAGCTCCTGCGCCAGGTGCATCGCGTCGCACATCGAGCCGCCGTTGCCGCAGGTCAGGATGCGGTTGCCGCGCTCCAGGCAATCGGCGAGGTGCTGGCCGAAGCAACGTGATCTGCTCCTGCACGTCGCGGTTCTCGCGCAGCCAGGCCAGCAGCTCCGCGGCATCGTCGAGGCTCTTGGTGATCGCCGCCGCGTGCTCGTTCAGTCTGGTGTGGGCATGGTCAGAAGAACTTCACGTCCACGAGCGTGCCGGCCTCGACCGCCTCGGTGGCGGCGTCGATCTCGATGTAGCCGTCGGCCTGCGACATGCTGGTGATGTCGCCCGACGCCTTGAACGCCGGCATGGCCGCGCCGTTGCTGATCCGCACGGTGTAGAACTGGTGCCGCCCGCTGGCCGACACCACGCGCTCGGCCAAGGGCAGCCGCACGGCAGGGCGGGCAGGCGCCGGCAGCCTGGCCAGCTGGCGCAGCGCGGGGGCCAGCAGGATGTAGGCGTTGGACAGGCACGAGGTCGGGTATCCGGGCATGCCGAAGACCAGCGCCGTGCCGATCCGGCCGAACGCCGTGGGCTTGCCCGGCTTCACGGCGATGCCGTGAAAGAGCACGTCTCCCTTGGCGCGCAGCACGTCGAGCACCAGATCGCGCGTGCCCACGGAGCTTCCGCCGGAGAGCACCAGCACGTCGTGCGGGGGACATTCGTCGATCGCGCGCGTCAGATCGTCGATCGTGTCGGCTGCCGTGCGTACGACGAGCGGCTCGCAGCCGTGTTCGGCGACGACGGCGGACAGCGTGAAGCTGTTGATGTCGTACAGCTGGCCGGGCCCCAGCGCGGCGCCGGGTGGCGCGATTTCGTTGCCGGTGGCGAGGATGGCGACCCGCGGGCGCGCATACACGTCAACGCTCGTCAGGCCCAGCGCCGCCACGGCGCCGATCCTGCTGGGCGTGAGATCGGTACCCGCCTCCAGCACAGTTTGACCCGCGCGGATGTCCTGGCCCTGGCGGCCGATGTTCTGTCCCGCCCTCGGCAGTGGCGAGAAACTCGATCGCGTCGCCGGCTCCCGGCTTCGTCTCCTCGACCATCACCACGGCGTCGGCGCCCGGCGGCATGGGCGCGCCGGTTGCCACCTCGGCGCAGGTTCCGGGTGTGACGGTGCGCGTGGGGACCTGTCCGGTGAAGATGCGCTCGATGCGCGTCAGCGATGCGGGCGAGGACGGCGACGCGTGCTCCAGGTCTCGCGCGATCACCGCGTAACCGTCCATCGCCGCCCTCGAGAACGGTGGCACGTCGGCCGTCGCCCGGACGGCTGCAGCCAGCACGCGGCCGCGGCCCTCGACGAGCGGGACGCGCTCCGTGCGCTCGATCGGCCGCACCGCGTCGTGGATGATGCGACGCGCGTCGTCGATCGAGATCGTGGATTGGAACGGCCGCATCGTCATTTGGCGAGCTGCTGCGCGATGTGGCCCAGCTCCGGGATGATGAGGCGCGACATGGCCAGCCGCACCGCGGCCTCCGACCCTGGCAGGATGAAGACCACGGCGCGCCCGACCGTGCCAGCCGTGGCCCGGCTGAGCATGGCGGCGGGGCCGATGTCCTCGAAGCTGAGCATGCGGAACAGCTCGCCGAAGCCGTCAAGCCGCTTGTCGAACAGCTGATCCACCGCCTCGAACGTCCCGTCTCGCGAGGTGATGCCCGTGCCGCCGGTCGTGATGATGGCGCCCGTGGATGCCTGCGCGAGCTGGGCGCGGATCGTGGCCGTGACCGCCGACGGATCGTCCGCGACGATGGCGTGCCCCGCGACGGTGTGACCCGCTTCCTCGAGCATCGCGCGGATCGCCCGGCCGCTTGTGTCGGTCTTCTCGGTGCGCGTGTCGCTGACGGTGAGGACGAAGCAGGCGACCGAGTTCGGGGCCAGGCCCCGGTGCTCCCAGTGGCTCACTTCCGGATTATAGGTGCCCCCGTTCGATCCTCAGGGCCTCCTAATACGGACGTGACTAGAGACGTGGGCCGGGCGGCTCGCTAGAATCCGTCCCCGTGGACGCTCAACTGCAGGCGGTCATCGCGGACCTGGAATCGGCGCGCCAGCGCCTGCACACGTTGTGGTCGACGGTTTCCCGCGACGGCTGGCACGCCCGACCGGGCGTCGAGCGCTGGTCGGCGGGAGACTGCGTCGCCCATCTCAATCTCGCATCGGAAGCCATACTGCCGTTGCTTTGCGCGGCCGTCGCCCAGGCCGGCGCGCACGTGCCGGCTATGGCGCCGGCGTATCGGCGGGATCCGCTCGGCTGGCTGATCTCGAAGGCGATCGCGCCGTGGAGCCCCTTGAAGATGCGCAGCGCGGCCGCGTTCGTGCCAACCGCCGAGCAGTCGCCCGAGATGGCGCTCGCCGAATTCGATCGCTTGCAGGATGCGCTCGTGGCCTGCGTTCGTGCCGCCGATGGCCTGGCAATCGATCGCGTGACCGTGGCGTCACCGTTCCACGACTGCGTGCAATACAACCTCTACTCGGCGTTCACGCTCGTGGCCAGGCACCAGCACCGCCACGTGCTGCAGGCCGAGCGCGCCGCGGTCGAGTGCGTGCCGCTGTTTTCAGCGTTCGCCGTCTAGTCCCCCTGCGCTCGCCCCCGCGAGCTTCGGCGAGACGGGCCGCACCCACAGCGCGGCTCGAGCGACCAGCACCCAACAAGCGATCCAACTGCGGGCGCCGGCGAACAACAACGCGAACGCGGCCATGCCCATCCTGCCGCGCGGATCGAAGCGCGCGTGCAAGGCGTTCATGAAGAACGCGAAAAGCGTGTAGACGTAGGTCGCCGCCTGAAGGCCCAGCCCCCGCCGGAGCTCCGGACGATAAACCGCCCGTTCGATGTGCGCGTTGAACGAGTGGCCCAGCCGGAAGACATGACGGCTGTAGGTCCTGCGGCGCCCGGGTGAGAGCTCCTGACGCGTGCCTGCGTCCAGGATCGCATCGACCGCGTGACGCGCATGGCGGATCCCGGACGTCACGCCGTTGCCGGTCAGCGGGTCCGGCATCGACGCCGATTCCCCAACCATCAGCCAGTTGGCCCCGCACACTTTCGCCGTCACGAACGGGTGAAATGAAGTGGTCTCGACGCTCAACCGTTGGGACGCGCCCAGCAGCCGGTCGAACCGGGTGTGCCGCGCCAGCTCCTCACGAAGAATCCCCTCGACGGTGGTCCCCGCACGACGCTGGTCTCGCACGGTGTCGGCTGGCAGCACAAAGCCGATGCTCGTCTGGGTGGGGGAGATGGGGATGTCCCACACCCACGACAGGTAGTCATGGCTGTTGTCCACGAAGAACACCGTGCCGTCGTGCAGGGGCGGCGTATCGAAGTAGGTCCACAGGCAGACCTTGGTGCGTCCGTAGAACGTGACCGGGATGTTCATCGCGCGCGCGAATACCCGCGCTGTGCCACTGGCGTCGAGATACCAGCGTGCGTTCACCCGCTCGCCCGAGGCCGTGGTGCAGCCTCCGACGTGATCGCCCGTTGCGTCGACGCTCGCCACGCGCTCCCAGACGAAGTTCGTGCCCAGGTCGCGCGCGTGCTCGAACAGGCGGTTGTCCAGCGCCGCGCGGTCCACGTGAAGCGTGACGGTCTCGAAGCGCAGCGGACGCCGTCGAATCTGCACGGGAGGTGCGGCCGACCATTCCGGCCTGCCGATCCCGCACACGACGATCTTCTTCTTGTAGGTCGCGATGTGGTCGGCGATGAGGCTGTCGGCGCTGATGCCCACGCGTCCCAGCAGGCCTGGGCTGGACCAGTCCAGCGACTCGCCGACCTTGCGGTTCGGGTAGGGGCGGGCATCCAGGCAGACGACGCTCAGTCCCTGCTTTCGCAGAAGCACGCACGCCGACAGGCCGGCGATCCCGGCACCGATCACGGCGACGTCGTAGTCCCGGTTCGGCGTCACCACCCAGAGTGCAGCTTCGCTAGCAGTCCAGGCAGCGCATCTCGCCGAAGATCTCGTCCCGCTTGTCGGGGTTCTCTCGGGCGTAGTTCACCAGGCAGCGGATCGCCTTGCCGGGGTCGTCCAGCTTGTAGGCCTTGGTCACCTCGTCGAGGAACAGGATCATTTCCGGCTTCAGGGGGACTTCGCGCGTTTCTCTGTCGCTCATGGACTGCGATGGTAGCGTGCCGTGCTTGTCCCGTCGACCGGAATGCCCTGAAAACGCTGTGATATAGTGAGATTTTGCCCGCGCCGCGGCCCGGCCAGGAGTGGGCGCACAACACAATACACACCCCTCGCGCCCTTAGCTCAGCTGGATAGAGCGTCTGGCTACGAACCAGGAGGTCGCACGTTCGAGTCGTGCAGGGCGCACCACCATTTCCAGATTTGCTCCTGAAACCGAAGGTCGGTATTCCGTCCCTCTCCATCATCGGCCTTCGCTGATGACAGCGAATCCGGATCGTTTGATCGATTCTGGTCTTCAGCAGTTCGAGGTCAGCAAGATTCATGTAGGGCCGTGCCCCTGGGTTGGGTTGTGCGGCACAATAGTTGATTGTCTCGACGCTGATCCGAAGTGCTCCTCGAGAGCCTCGCTCGGCATCCTGGGCGTGATCACAGAGGGCGCGGGTGGTTCACAGAGGAGTTGCCGTGACAGCGTCAGACACGCACCATCGCAAGCGGGAACAAACCAGGCCTGCGCAGGGATGGCGAGGCGCATGCGTCGCGCTGCTCATGCTCACGTCAACCGCCTCATCGGCGTTCGCCCAGAATTACAGCTTCGACGCCAGACGCATCGCGTTGGGGGGCGCCGGAGGGACCCCCAACGTGGCATCGAAGCTGGTCGAACGGCAGCGGCGGTACAAAACGATCGTGATCCCATTGGGATTGGTGAGGGTATTGAAGAATGTCAGCGTCTTCTACCCGAATCTGAGGGACTTCGATTTCTCTAGCGCCGTGGAGTTCGCTACCAGGCCGTTTCACCAGGTCATAGGGCCAGTCGAAAACCATCCCGGTTTTAACCAGTTGGTCGACGACATCCGCGACGCCCGGCTCAACAGCGACCCGAATGCCTACAGTGGATTCGAAACGGCTCGCTTGGATTTCGTGGAAGGGCTGATCGCGCCGAACTGGGGCTACACGTTCATGCTGCACGAGGACGACCGCAGCTTTCAGGGGATCTACGTCGGCGCCGGCCCGTATGTCGCCGTGCGGGCGGATTATGGGGTCAATTCCGATTTCGGGCAATCAGGTTCGGTTCCGCCAGGCTCTGGAAACCGCCCTTCTGTTCGAGCGCGCGCAGGACCCCGCCGATGCCTTCCGCTGGAAGTCGAAGAAGAACAGGTTCAGGTAGTCGCTGAACACCAGTCCACCATCGTCGGCGTCGAAGTCCGGGCCGCTGAACTGTTGCAGTCGTCGACCGCGCCTGCGAACCGCTCGCGAAGGGCGAAGAGCGACCAGGCCGAGCTCGGTGAGCGTGCGGCGGTTCACCTCGGCGAACCTGACCTGCAACATCACCTGCTGGCTTTCGCTGCCGCCGGGCACCTGAAGCAAGTTGATGACCCTGGCCTTCGGACGCGAGGCAAGGGCGATCTCACCTGCGCGCAGCATCACGGCCGTGCTCAACACCTGCCCGGACAGATGACCGCTTCTTCGCTGACGCTGATCGCGATGTTCTCGCCGGGGAACAGCGCGTGCAGTGCTGCTCGAGCGTCGTGATCGCGGGCTCGACGACGATGTCGTACTGCTTGCGTCTGGTCGACGACCAGACGATCAGGCTGACCGTCCCCGGCTTCTTGCCGTCGATCAGGATTTCGCGCGGCTGGACGACGACGGCATCGGCGACGCTCGGATCGGTGACCGCGATCCGGGTGATGTCGAAATCCGTCGGCCACGACCGTCGAACGGCCCGCTGTGAGGCCGCACCCGGTCGAATGTCGGGCGCTGCGGCGCTTTCGGCGGGTGCGGCCGTCGGAGGCGGGCGGCGGCGCCGGCTCCGCGCCATCACCGCTCCGGGCAGCGCCGCGAGCACGGCGACCAGGCCGGCCCAGTCAGTAACGGGTTGATAGTCATTTAACCATTTCCTCCGAGCGCTTTGCCCTCGGATCGCCTCGACCATGTAGGGCTTGGGGCGGGGCCAGACCCGGCGCGGGTTCCGCTTTGAGGCGGTTCGCCTTCTGTCTCGACATCACGGGTTTCGGGGCCGGCGGCGCCTGACCGAACAGGCCGCCGGTCCTGACACCGTGGTCGCGTCCAGGTCGGTGTCGAGCGGGTCGCGAAAGGCCAGCATGATTTGTCCTTCGGACGCTGCCAGCGCGATACGCTCGCCGTCGTCCGGTGTCACGAGCAATGTCACGACCGTCGACGGAATCGGCGCCCCTTCCTTGGCCTTTTCCTGGTCGTATCGCGTGCCCGCGGTCAGGACCTGGACGTTGCTGACGACGGTCCGCGTCAGGCTCTTCTGTTCCTTCTGGCGATCCGCCAGAGTGACCATTACGTCGACGCGGGTGCCGGGGACCACGAAGCCGGCGACGCCGACGACCTCGTTCACCTTCACCGAGATCGCGCGCATGCCCGGTGGGATCGACGGTGGCAGGCCGGCGCCCGCCTCGAGCGGCGCCAGCTTGCCTTCGGTCAGCGGCTCGTTCTCGGCGACCGTCGCGATCAGGCCGCGGTTGACCACGTCCTCGACCTTCGTGAACGCGCCCGGGAACCGGGCTTGCGGCCGGCCACTGGACGACCTTGACGTGGTCGGTTGTCAGGCGCGTCCCGAGGCTCGAGCGGTGCGCAGCGACGACCGCGTTACCGTCGTGACTTCGGCCTGCTTGCGGCATGGCCGTCACGATGCGGTAAACGCCCATGCTGGCGATGGCGGCCATCAGTACCGCACGCCGAGACGATGGCAGTTCGTTTGTTGCGATTCATCTGCGAACTCCTTCGGGCTGCTAGTCTGCTCGGGATCTTCGACGCGCATCCCCGAAACCGCGCGCAACGGGAGCACCGTGTAAGTCGCCGCCGAACATGTCCCCGATCACCGGCCAGGAACCTGTAGTTGTAGGTGTAGGTCACGGTGACCCTCTTGCACTGCACGGCCGATCCCGGCGCCGAGCGGGACGGTCATGTCTTCGACGATCGACGTTCGGCGCCGTCAGACCGGGCGAGCCGGCCGGCATTCGCGTAGGCGACGACCCGGGCGTCGGATGTCCGCCGTCGTGATATCCGGGGAGCACCGCCATCCGCGCTCCCTCCCGCGCCGCGTTTGTCACGACCTCGTAGCGCATGGAAGATGAAGCCGAACTCGGCGATACCGAGGACGACGAACAGCAGCATCGGGAGACACGAGCGCGTACTCGATGAGCTCCGCACCCTGTCTTCCGACCTCAACAGTGCGCGACAGTTTCATTTGAGCCATAGCGTCACCATCGTGCCGATCGCGATCGGAATCGCGTAAGCGAGCCTCGGCCCGCCGGCCCTTCGAGCGTGACGCTCAGGCAGCGGCCGCGGCCGCACGACTCGCCAGTAATCCGACCAGGGCCGAGAGTTCGATTACTGCGGTCCCGTGATAGCCGTGCATGCAGCCACCAGCCAGCCCGAGGACGCCGCCGGCCAATCGAGGTGGCGAGCGCAACCCGGAACACCGTCCGGGGCCGAGCCAGGCGCCTACCGCGGCCAGCAACTTGACGTCACCGGCGCCCATCCCGCGGAGCGCGAAAACGGGAAGAACAGTGCCGCGCCGACGACCATCCTGCCAGGCTCGAACCCAGCCCGGACCCCCGCCGGTGGCGCCGTGAAACAGCAGGGCCGTGAGCGCCGCGCCGAACGTCAGCGCGTTGGGATGCGCCGGGTGCGCACGTCGGGCACGCAGGCCGCGAGCACGAGAACGATGGAAGCAATCTGGGCAACAGTCATGGGCTCAATCTATAACGGTGATCCCTAGTTGTCTAACAGCCGCCGCCGCCGGGATCCGGCGTGCAGCCGGAATAGTCCGCATCGGCGGCGGCGCAGTTCTGGCGCCGTAGACGATGCGAACGTGGTCGTCCACCAATTGCCATGTCGCGATCGCGGTGACCCCGACGAGTGCTGCCAGCAGGGCGTATTCGATGAGTCCTGGCCGCGTCCTCGACGCAAAATCTTCGGAGCATGACTTTGTCCACCAAGTGTCTAAAGGTGAGCACGCCGGGACTGCCCAGCGTGCTGGGTCGACCTACGGGAGTGCCCGTATGGCGGTGCGATATCGCTAAACAGCGCGTTGACCGCCGTGCCGAGGGTCTGGAGCATCCGAAGCAGACGACCGAATCAGCGCCGCCAGCAGCGAATACTCGATCAGGTCCTGGCCTTCCTCCTCACGAACGAAACGAGCAACAGGTTCTTCATCTCTACCTCCGTAGACTGTGCAGTCGCTAGGGGAGCCCCCCCCGCAGGGTTCGGAACGTCACGCGCGCCTACAGGTGATGGACGTGCTTACGACACGTGTCTTCACCAAATGTGGTAATTGGCCTGGACCGGCGTGAGTCCTTGCGCAGTCCGACCGCGTCGCAGGGCAGCTGCGCCTCAGCCCCACTATGATGCCGCCGCCTCAGCGGCGGCACGTTCCGAGCTTCAGTCCGCCAACTTCGGACGAAGCCGCCAACAACGAATCGCCAAGCCCCGCGCCAGCCGTCAAACCGGCGGCGTAGCGGCGAAGCAGAGTCTTCCGCCGGCAGATGCAGCGACAGGAACTCCGCGCCAACTCGATGCGCGTTTCCTGCGCCAGTCGGCAAGCAACTGGCAGCGAACGACACGAACCTGATCCACGTAGACCATTCCGTCGACCTCGACCGACAGCGCGCCGAGGGTGCCGGCCGGGACGCTGCAACTGCTCTCCAGGAGGCAACCGCCCCGGCTGATCTCGAGTAGCCGCACGCCAGATGTCTCGAGTCAGAATGCCGAGCATCGCCTGGCTCGACAGCCGTGCTTTCACGTTGATCATCGCCATGTTTCGCGTTCCGGCTCGTCACTGCGCGGTGTCGAGCATCAGCAGCCTGAGTCGATGGCGGACGAGACCGTCAACGATCTGCGGGTTGCTATCGATCACTTTCACGCGGACGTCGATCCGACCCCCAGGCGACAGCAGTCCGAGCGTAA
>CAWEBF010000016.1:0-249419 GCA_963807235.1 uncultured Acidobacteriota bacterium | reverse complement strand
TCAGAACACTATCTCGTCGACGCCGATATCAGAAAGCACGATGTGAGCTATCGCGAAATGCAGGATGCCGAAATGCGAAAGCTGATCGAGATGCTACGCTCAGGCCGACTCGATGAAGCGGCGAAGATTCACTTCCTCGGCGATTCGGCGTAGCTGCCTAACCAGCCGCTGCAGCCGACGCGGCGGATGCCGTAGAGTCCTTCGAATGAACGTGCCCGTCGCTCGCGGCTGATCGGCGGGTCGTTATGCGGCATAGCGAGCTATCGCCCTGCCCTGGTTGTGGTGCTCTGTTTCCACCTCACGACCCGATGTTGTGCCAACCGCATGACAACCGGTTGCGGCGGACCGTGAGGGATAATCTGCCAGGATTCACGCACTGGAGGTCCCATGGCTGATGTCAATGAAGCGCTTGCGGCCAATCGCGCCGCCGTCCTCGACCTTGTCGCGGCTGCGGAGAGATCAGCGGCGACTTGGACGACTCCGCGCGCGCCGGGGAAATGGTCGCCGAGCCAGGTCGTGGAGCATGTGGCGGGTGGCTTGGACGAAGCGGCGAACGTCTTTTCTGGGGCTCCGTCGATCCCGATGCCCCCCGCTTTCCTGCGCCCGCTGGCTCAGACTGTTCTTCAACCGGATCTTGAAGAAGGGCGTATTTCCGAAGGGGTTTAAGGCCCACAAGGCGCTAACCCTACGAGCGGACCGGCCACGCCGGCTGAGGCGCGCGTCCGCCTGGAAGGGGCGCTCGCCAGGTTCGACCAGGAATGTCGTAGACGGGCCGCCAGTGGCCAACACCTCGTGAGCACCGGTTTCGGTACGGTGTCGGTCGAAGACTTGGTGAGGTTTAACGCGCTGCACACTCGCCACCATTGCAAACAGATGCCCGGCGCAACCTAAAGACTGCCAGGCTCCAAGGCGACGCCGAGCCACAGAACGATGAACTACGAGATTCGTCTGACCGACGAGCCAGAGGAGGCAGCGCGGCGCGCAATTCTCGATCCGCTGGTTGCCTACAATCGCGACAGAATCGGTCGCGACGACCACCGGCCGCTCGTTCTGACGATCGAGGATTCCGACGCGCAGGTGGTTGGAGGACTGTGTGGACGCACAGCATACGATTGGCTGTTTGTCGAACTCCTGTTTGTTCCTGAATCACTTCGTGGCCGTGGCGTCGGCAAGGACCTCTTATCGCGCGCCGAACGCGAAGCAATCACGAGGGGCTGTCACAGTGCGTGGCTTGACACCTTCGAATTCCAGGCGCGCGGGTTTTATGAGCGTCTGGGTTACACGTGCTTCGGAGAACTGGCGAACTATCCAACCGGGTCAACCCTGTACTTTCTTAAGAAGACCTTGATATCGAGAGAGCCGCACCGAGCTGGATAACAGCCGGTTTCCGCCAACGCCTGCTAGAACCATGAATCTGACCGCGAACATTTTCGACTGTGGGTGTTCAACGGCGACCCGTGGCATCGTGTTCCTCTTGCTACACACATCTGTGGAGAAGGCGACACGCTTCTTCGACGGAGCCGGTTCTGGCGGATCCCCAGCGATGCCGTGACAAAGGCGAGTCATCACAGACGCGATTTGCCGTGTGCTCGGTCGACACGGGCTTCGTCCAAAATGCATCTGGGCGGGCGAACACGCGTACCTCATCTACAACAGACGCTTTGCTGAAATGCAGGCCATTGGTGTCTACGCGGCCGAAGTCGATAACGGTGACGTTCGTCTCGAGCCGTCAGAGCACTCGAGTATGAGTGGCTACCCTTTGAGACGTGCCTCGAGCGAGTCCACTATCGGGGCTTGAAGGACGGACTGCGCTCTGTGCATGAATACATCACGGGAGTGGCGGATCCAGCCAGAGAACTTTGCCTTATATCGTGCCAGGCGGATAACAGTCGGTTGCAACGGACCGAGAAGCGATGACGCCCAAAGATGCTCTCTCGCAGCTGGAAGCACTTGGCAACGAGAAGGTGCGGGTGCGGAACAAGAAGAATGGCGCCGATGACAACCAGTTCGGCGTGCAGCTCGGAGACATCCGGAAAGTCGCCGCCAAGGTCAAGTCCGACCACGAGTTGGGCCTTGCGCTGTGGAAGTCCGGCAATCTGGACGCGCGACTGCTGGCGATCCTGGTGCTGAGCCCCAAGCAACTCTCAGCCGATGAGCTCGATCGAATGGTGCGGTCCGCCCGAGTCCCCCAAGTCGCAGACTGGTTGAACTCCTACGTCGTGAAGGAGCATCCCGACAAGGAGATCCTGCGCACGAAGTGGATGAAGACCGACGACTCTTGGGCGGCTCGAGCCGGGTGGAGCCTGACCTCCTCACGGGTCTCCAAGAGTCCAGAGGGGCTCGATCTGGCGGCGCTGCTCGAGCGCATTGCATCCGAGATGCCCGGCGCCGCCCCGGAGGTGCAGTGGACGATGAACGCGTGTCTCGCCAGCATCGGCATTCACCATCCGACATATCGACACCGCGCCATCGCACTCGGTGAGTCAATGGGTCTCTATCGGGACTATCCGGTGTCGAAGGGCTGTACGTCGCCATTTGCGCCCACCTGGATCGCCGAGATGGTCCGCCGACAAGAGTGAGAGTTGTTCAGGCACCGTCAGCATGACGTCGCTCGAAGCGCCGATTGAGATCGTTCCATACGACGCGTCGTGGCCAATGCTGTTCCACAAGGAGGCGGACGCCCTCCGTCAAGCGTTGGCGACATGGCTTATCGGGCCAATTGAGCATATCGGCAGTCCTGCGATACCCGGCCTCGCGGCAAAACCCGTGATCGACATCATGGCCGGTGTGCAGCCCGGAGGCCGGTTGTGTTGAGCCGGCGGACGCGTATGCCAGGCCGACATCGACCCCGCAGGAAAGCAGGCGAACCGACGAATCCGCGCGTGTTCCCCCAGTGCGTTCTGGTTGCCGCTAGGTAGGCTGTCGCTTTGAGCCGCCTGGAGGATGTAGCCCCGAGGTACGGACGACACGCGCGGTCAACGGCAGTGCAGGAGGAGAGACTGCTTTCCCGGCCGCAGCATCCGCGGACGCAGGCTCAACACAACTGGCCTCCGGGCTCTTGCTAGAGCCGGCGGATCTGGAAGGTGCCCTTCTCGGCGCCGCGCCGCCAGGTGCCTTCGATCCGGCGGTTGCCGGCCACCGGGTTTTTGATGTCGCCCTCGAAGACGATGCGGCTCTTGCCGCTGGTGCCGTCTGGCAGGTCTACCTCGAGACGCACGTGGAACTTGGGCGGAATGCCGGTAGTGGAGTCCTGCCCCTCCGGCGCTGGCTTGCCCGGAGTGATGTCCATCACGGCGGCAGCGAGCGGGACGGCATTGGGGCCGGGGTTGATCGTGCCGGAGACCGCGCGCCCGTCCCATTTCATGACGATGGTCAGGTCGGTCCTCTGACGGCCGGTCCCGTAGTCCCCGTACCAGGTGCCAGCAAGAGGATGCCCCTCCTGGGCGGCCGGCGCGATGCCCAGTGTCAGGAAGACGATCGACAAGAGCGCAGCGCGACGCATGCTTACGGCACGAAGAAGCGCGTGTTGTCCACGTCTTCCTGGCTCCCGAGCATCAGCTCGGGGCCCTGGTTGAACTGCTGGCAGATGTACTCGAACAGCTCGTCGCCGGGCCTCCACCGAAGCATGAAGTCGTTGGTCGTCCACGGCCGGGTGTAGGCTCCCGGATCGTCGATGGTCGCCTGATAGCGGAGCGTGTTGAAGTCGAGCCGCGTGAGGCGCTCGACGACCTTCAGCTGCGCCGTGTGGGGTGTGCCGTCTCGGTCCATCCAGAACTTCTCGTTCAGGCCACGGGTCTCGACCACCAGCGTATCGCCCTCCCATCGGCCGATCGAATAGCCGTAGTTGGTCGGGGCGATGGTCTCGGGAAACGAACGGCCGTCCAGATAGATGATCCGATACGAGTTCGGCCCGCCGTTGTCCATGATGTACATCCGCTGCAGCTCGGGCACTTCGACGAACTCCGTGCCGTACGGCGTGGAGAACTGCCGCGACACGCCCGAGGCCTTGCACCGTGTGTGCGGCTCGAACTGATCGATCTGCCGCATGTCGTAGACCGCGCGGGCCCACGGCTGGAACGGAATCTCCTGGAGCTTCCCGCGAGGCAGGCTGGTCACGCCCGCGCCCCACCCTCCGACCGGCTGGCCGGGCACGGAACCCAGAATGGGCTTGCCGTCGGGCCATCGCGGCGTCGGCGGGGCAGGCGCGGCGGGACCCGCACCGCGGCCCCTTCCGGCAGGCGCCTGCGGGGCCTGTGCGGAAACGTTGACGAGCCCAACAGTCAGAAGGAGCGCAATGCAGCGAGCGATCATCATCATGGCCGGTTGTCCTGACACAAGAAATACGGCGTCTCTTCGCCGGGTACCCAGCTCAACGTCCAACTGCTCTTCCAGGGACGCGTATACGCGCCCGGATCGTCGATCGTCACCTCGTAGCGCATCGTGCGCCATGTCCACACGCGTGAACCGCTCGATCATCTGCAACTGCTCGGTGTGCGGCAGGCCGCCGTTGTCGAACCAGAACTCCTCGTTGAACTGGCGCATGTCCACCACGAAGGCGTCGCCCTCCCAGCGGCCGACGCCGAGGCCGTAGAAGAGGGGGTTGTCGTCGTTGCCCTGAAGCTGCCCGAGGTGCTTGCGGCCGTCGGTGTAGATGGTGCGGCGGTTGCGGTTCCCGCCGCCCAGCAGCACGAACACGCGCTTGAAGTCGGGCTGCTCGACGAACTGGAATCCGTGGACCTGCTGGAACTGGCGTGGGCCGCCGGGCGGCTTGCAGGCGAGGAACATCGGGTCGCGCTGCAGGAACGTGCGCTGCCGGAGCTGATAGAGCGCCAGCGCCCACGGCTGCAACGGCGCCACGCGCGGCGCATCGGCCACGTTGTTCAGGAGCCCGTAGGCGTCCATCGGGACGCTGACGCCATCCTCCACCAGGCTCGTGCGGCTCGGATAACCCCAATACCCGGTCTGCCCGGGCGGCGGACCGAGCCGCGGGCGGCCGTCCGGCCACCGGGGCGTGGGTCCAGAGGCGGTGGGACGCGGACGTGGCGTGCCGTTGGTCCCCACGTAGACCCTGAGGCCGGTGCGGGTCACGACCAGAGACTTCCCGGACACCTGCTTGCTGCCGTCGCGGGCCGCGAACCCCTCGACGCGAATCGTCTCGCCAGGCGCCAGCGAGGACTCGCTCCATCCGTTGTTGGTGAGGACGATCGGGCCTTCCAGCTCGACAGCCCAGAGCGCCGGAAGCGGCTGGCCAGGCACCTTTATCAGCACGTGGACGTAGGGGTTCCCCCAGTCGATCTGGGTGACCGTGCCCGTCAGCGTCAGCGGCTTCGTCAGGTCGAATTTGGCGGCAGGCGTGTGCTGCGCGTGTGTTGCCAGGGGGCCAAGCCCCACTACGAGCCACACCGCGACGGCGCCGACGGACAGCTTCATCCCAGCCCTCCCGGACGTGGACGAAGTCTACATGAGGCCGGACTTGCGGCGATAATCGCGTCGGCACGCATGCCTTTCACGATTGATGTCCTGGGACGCTGGTCGTACATGTTCTGCGTTTCCCTGTACGGCCTGCTGCTCGTTTACCTGCTGTGGTACTTCCGCTCCACGCGCCGTTTCGCGGTGCGACGCTTCTATCTGACCCTCACGGTGATCGTGCTGCTGGTGCTCGGCTTCTTCTTCGAATGGATGGCCGACATCTTCTTCGTGTGGGATTTTCCAGAAGGCCGGCACCTCTTCAAGCTACCGGTGCCGGTGTTCGGCTGGTTCACTGGACACCGCGTTCCTCTGGAGGAACTCCTGTGGATCGCAGCCGTCGTTCCACTCTTCTATTTCCTGTACCTGTACAGCACGCTACTCTTTCACGACGTCGTGTACGTGGTGGACGACGAGGGGCGTTTCTACAAGCGTGAGGAACGATGGGTGGGATTCACTCGCGCCACGAGCATCACGATGCGCCGCAAGGGTCAGCGCGGACAGGAGCACGAAGTGCTCCTCCAGCGGCGGCCGCCGGGATTTTTTGCGCGGTGGATCGGACGACACTTCGGTGAGCCGCCGCTGCCTCCGAGCTGAAGGAACGACAACAAACGACGATGGGAGGGTGACTTCATGCGCGTTCGACTATTCCTGCTAGTGCTGGCGTCGCTGCCTGCGATCGCGCAGACACAAACCGCGTTGCCGGCCGACATCAATCCGGTGACTCTGTCGCGCCTGCCATGGGTCACGCCGGAAGATCTGGACGAGGAAGGGAAAAAGCTGTTGGCCTCGAGGCCGGCGGCCAAGCCGGGGCCTGGACCCACGCACGTCACGAGCTACAGCCCCAGGGAGCGCACCCTGGGTATTCCATCGGGTGTCGACAGCCCTGTTGGCCCGCGGTTCTTTCAGCTCGCGGTGCTCATCATCGCGAGGGAGATCGACCAGCAGTACCGAGTGGTCTGCCCATGAACCCGCGGGACTGAGACAGGGGCTCGAGCAGCCGGTCATCGACGTCGTCAAGTTCAACAGGCCGGTGACGGGCCTGTCCGACAAGGACGCCACGCTCATCACCTTTGGACGGACGCTCTATCGCGAGCACCGGGTGAGCAGCGAGCTGTGGCAGAAGATGATCGGACACTTCGGACGGCAGCACACCGTGCAGCTCATGATGATCATGGGCGACTACTTCAGGGTGGGCTTCATGATGAACGCCGTCGATCAGCACCTTCCGCCGGAACGGAAGGCCCTGCTGCCGCCGTTGAGTCGATGAGCGCACACATGACCAGGCGCGACGTCATCCGCGGCTTGGCGCTGTCGGCAACCGCGGCGTCGCTCGGACGCTCGACCCACGCGGCCCAGGCGCTCAGCGTCGAGAGCGCCGCAAGCGCGAAGGTCAAGGCCGTGCTCGAGGCACTGGTGCGCGACACGCCCGAGATCGGCTTGCAGGTGGCCGCATACCTCGACGGCAAGCTGGTGGTCGATGCCTGGGCAGGCATGGCGGACGAGGCCACCAGGCGGCCCGTCGACGGCGACACGATCTTCATGCTGTCCTCGACCACCAAGGGCGTGACCGCGACCTGCATGCACGTCCTGGTGGAACGGCACAAGCTCGACTACGACATGCCGATCGTCAAGGTGTGGCCGGAGTTCGGCGCCCACGGCAAAGAGTCCGCGACGTTGCGTCATGCTCTCGCGCACCGGACTGGCGTGCCCCAGACACCTGTCGGCTACACGCCAGACTGGCTGGCCGATTGGGACCGGATGTGCCGTGGCATCGCCGATCTGAAGCCGATGTACCCGATTGGCGAGCGGACGGCGTACCACTCGCTGAACTATGGCTACATCAACGGCGAGATCCTGCGCCGTGTCGACGGTCGCGCCATCGGCCGGTTTCTACAGGACGAGATCTGCAAGCCGCTACGCATCGACGGCGTGTATCTGGGCGTACCCGAGCCCGAATTGCGCCGCATCGCGGTGCTCACCGACGGGCCTCCGGCACCGGCGGACTACGACGCCCGCATGGTCGGCGAGCCGGCGGGCTCCTACGTTGCGAAGGTGTTCAACCGCCCCGACGTTCAGAAGGCCGCCATCCCTGGGTCTGGTGGCGTCATGAGCGCGCGAGGCTTGGCTCGTCACTACGCGATGCTGGCCAACTGGGGGGAACTGGATGGCGTCCGCGTGTTGCCAGAGGCTCGGGTTCGCGCGGGCATCGAGCTGCAGAGTTTCGAGTGGGATGAGGTCTACCGCGTGCGCGTGCGGCGATCCCTCGGCTATCGGCGAGGCAGCGACACCGGGCCTCTGGCGTCTCCTGACGCGTTCGGGCACGTCGGTGGCGGCGGCTCCTTTGGTTACGCCGATCCAGCCAGGCGTCTCGGCATCGGCTTCGCCAAGAACTACTTCACCTACAACACCGGGGGTGCCGTGAACCAAGGCCGGCCGGTGCGTGCGGCCTCGAATGTCGTCGCCGAAGCCGTGTTCGATGCGGTAGGCTTGAAGCGGTGAGGTTACAGCCATGAGCATGTCGCGTCGTAAGGCAATCGGCATCTCCGGCTCGACGTTGGCCGGTCTTTCGCTCGCGAAGCTCACGAGCGAGAGTCTCCAGGCGCAGGCTGTACAACAGCCAGCCCCATGGCCGGATTCACTCGTGGAGAGGCCGCTGCGGGCAGGGTTCCCGGCACCGCTTCCGCTCAACCCCGACGGCTCGGCGCCAGAGCATCCCGACACCGCCGCGGGGCCGATCACCGACCCGCTGATGTGGCGGACATCCAACCGCCAGGCCCCGGAGATCGAGTTCGACTACCGGAAGATGGCGATCAAGGTGGACACGCGCGGCCTGGGGAAGCTGACCGGCACGCTGCGGTTCTCGGATCTCGAGAAGCTGCCCAGAGTGTCAAAGACGTATTTGCTTCAGTGCGGCGCGGCCAATCCCCGTGGCATCGTGAAGTGGACCGGCGTGCGCTTCACCGACTTCGCCGACATGCTGGGACTCGTGCCGGGTGTGCACTACGCGCGTTTCGTCGCCTCAGACCGCATGTACACCGACGAGTCGATGGACACCCTGCGGCACCCGCAGGTGATGCTGGCGTGGCTGATGAACGACGCGCCGATTCCGCCGAGGCACGGCGCGCCGTTGCGGCTCGTGGTTCCCTTTCGTTACGGCAACCGGAGCATCAAGGCGATCACCGAGATGATGTTCGCCACCCCCGGCCTGCCGGCGCCGCCGTCACCCGCGTAACGGCGCAGCGATCAGGCAGCGGCGGCCGCTTCGAGATCTACGAGCGAGCCGTTGCACCGAATGGTCACCTCGGAGGTGTTGCGCAGCGTGTTCACCACCTGGCAGGCGCGGGCGGCGATGGTCACGAGCTTGCGCGCGAGTTCGGCGTCCGGGCACTGAGCCGACACGTCCATCGTGAAGGACGTGAAGCGCTCGGGGGTGCCATCGAGCGTGCCCGTGACGTCGATGCGGACGCCGGTCACATCCGCTTCGCGCGCGCGAATCGCGGCCAGCAAGTGGCTGGTGAAGCAGCCACCGAGCGCCACGAGCATGTATTCGCCACCGGCCGGTCCAAGGTCGAAGCCGCCCTTGGCGACGCCGCGGTCTACCAATATCGTGTGCGAGCGCACGGTGACCTTGGATGTCGTGTGGTTGACGTGCTCGACAGTCGCGCGAAAGGTCGTCGCCACTACTCTCTCCTCGGGAGAAGGCTCGCCTACGAAACGGGCTCGATGCGCAGGACGGTGCCGTCCATGGAGTCGTTCCTGGCGCTGCCGGGGCCATTCTGGCCCGTCTTCTCGGTGGCCAGGTACAGGTAGCCGTCGGGGCCCATCACCACGTCGCGGAAGCGCGTGTCCATCGACACGAACATCGACTCACGGCGCTCCTGCTGCGGCAGCGGCTGGTTGAACGCCACGCGCTGCACCTGCTGGCCGCTCAGGCCGCCGATGAAGATGTGGCCCTTCCACTGCGGGATGCGGTCGCCGGTGTAGAACGCAAGGCTCGATGGGCTGATGCCTGGCACCCAGAACATGGTCGGCATCTCCATGCCGGCGCGGAACCACGATTCGGTGGAAACGCTGCTACCGGTGTAGATCTTGCCAAGCGAGACGTGCGGCCAGCCGTAGTTCCCGCCCGGCTTCAGGACGTTCATCTCGTCGCCGCCCATCGGGCCGATCTCCACCGCCCACAGCTCGCGCGTGTCGGGGTGCCACGCCAGCCCGTGCACGTTGCGGTGGCCGTAGGTGTAGATCTCCGGCTTGGCGCCGGGCTTCTTCGCGAACGGGTTGTCGGGCGCGGCGGTGCCGTCGTCGCGGAGCCGCAGCACCTTGCCGACGTGGGACGCCAGGTCCTGCGCGTGCAGGCGGGCCGCGTTGTTCTCGGTGAACACCTGGTTGTCGCGGTCGCCGACGGTCAGGTACAGCATCCCGTCGGGCCCGAACTTCGCGCGGCCGGCCGCGGCGCCGGTGCCCCACGCATCGGCGACGAAGATCTCTTTGACCTCCGACAGCTTCGTGCCGTCGAACTTCGCCCGGGCCAGCGCCATCGTGCTCCGCTCGGCGGTGCCCTTGGTATAGGAGAGATACACGAACTGGTTCTGCGCGAACTGGGGATGGACCGCCACCGAGAAGAGTGAGATCGCCTGCAGGGCCGCGCCGTTCCAGCCGGGCACGGGCTGGGGCTCGAGCTTGCCATCGCGAATGACGCGGAGGCGCCCGGCCATCTCCGTGACCAGCATCGTCGCGCGGGAATCGGGCACGAACGCGATCGCCCATGGGCGGGCGAGGCCGGTGGCAATCGTGGCCAGCCGGACGCGGATGCGCTCGCCGGGGTTGCAGCCGCCGTGCAGGCCGCCGTTCGGGGAGCACGGACCCGGCGTGAACGTGTCGAACACCGTCGGCTGCGCGGGCGCAGCCGGCTGCTGTGCGGTCAGTGCGATTCCGGCGAGGAGGGCCGCCGTGCAGGCCAGCAGTGGCTTCGACATGGCTTAGCGCCCGCTCTTGGCGGCGCGTTCCTCGGCGCGGTGTCCGGACAGGATGTTGAACATCCCGTAGTTCCCTTCGTGGCAGGCCACCTCATAGATGGCGCCGCTGGCACGATCCATCGGGATTTCGACCGTCCAGGGATTGGTGAAGACCGTCGGGTCCTCCACGGTCGCGCGATACGTCAGCGTGTTGGCGTCGGTGCGGGTGAAGCGCTCCACCACGCGCAGGTTCTCGTCGCTCGCGCCGTTCAGGTACCCCACGCCGAAGCGGCTCTGGTGGTTGAACTTCAGGTTCCGCGTCTCGACCACCAGCGTGTCGCCTTCCCAGTGCCCTCGGGAGTCGCCGACCCACTGCGAGATCTTCGGCGACAGACTCGGCCGCCCATCCACGGGGATGATGCGTGTGTCGTGGTTCATCTCGACCAGGATGGTCACGTAGCCCGGGCTCTGCTCGATCCGGTAGTTGTTGTTGTAGGGCTCCGGCAGCATCGGCACGGTGGCCCCGAACAGGATGCAGCGCTCGGTCAGCCACCGGTCTTCCCAACTGTCGGCGGGGCTGGCCTCGGCGGCTTTGAGACGCGTCGCCACACGCTGCTGCCACTGGGGCGTCAGCGCCGGCAGACGGCCGTCCGGCGGATCGATGATGAGCGAGGTGCGCCGGCTCTTCACGCCGCCTTTGCCGCGCTCGAAGAACGCGTCGTTGTAGGCCCCGACTTCGCCGGGCCGCAGCGGCCGATCGGCGTTGGTGGCCGCAATGCGTTGCTTGGCGAAGGCCGCATCCTCTTCGGGCGTGAAGAAGGCCTTCGAGCCGAGTTCGGGGGCGCGCTGCAGTGGCGTCAATGTGGCGTTGGTCCACGTGCCCTGCAGATCGGGGTCGCCCCACGGCAGTCGCGGCGGCGCGGAGCCCTGTGCGGCGAGTGATGCGCTCAGCGCAATGATCAGCGCCGCGCTGATCGAAACGGCGCATGCGGCGAGCAGTCGGTTCTTCATCACGCCCTCCGTACTTCTAGCTCGAAGCATACACCCCGCAAGAGGGCACGGGAGGCTGTGATAGGCTCCCCGCCGATGTCGCAACCGTCAGGCGTTGACTCTCGCCGCGTGGCCTTTGCGAGCGCCATCGGCACCACGATCGAGTGGTACGACTTCTTCATCTACGGCACGGCCGCGGCCACCGTATTCGGGCCGCAGTTCTTCCCCCAGGTGTCGGAGCTGGCCGGCACGCTGGCGGCGTTTGCCACGTTCGGCATCGGTTTCATTGCCCGTCCGCTCGGCGGCGTGGTGATGGGCCACTACGGCGACCGACTTGGCCGCAAGTTCATGCTGGTCTGGTCCCTGCTGCTGATGGGGCTGGCCACGCTCGGCATCGGCCTGCTCCCCACCTACGCGGCCATCGGGGCGTGGGCGCCGGCCCTGCTGGTCATGCTGCGGTTCATCCAGGGCTTTGCGCTGGGTGGCGAATGGGGTGGCGCCGTGCTGATGTCGGTGGAGCACGCGCCGCAGGGCAAGCGAGGGCTGTTCGGGAGCTTCGTGGCGCTGGGGCTCCCCATCGGGATCATCACGTCCAACCTGGTGTTCCTCATCGCCTCGACCGCCGTGGCGCCAGAGGAGTTCACGGCGTGGGCGTGGCGGGTGCCGTTTGTCGCCAGCTTCCTGCTGGTGGCCGTGGGGCTCTGGGTGCGGGTGGGCATTGCCGAGAGTCCGGTGTTCGCGAACGCGATGCGGGCGCACGCGGCGCGCCGGATGCCGGTGGTGGACGTGCTGAAGTCGCACGGGTCCACGGTGCTTGCCGCGGCCGGCACGTACCTCGGTATCAGCACGCTCGGCTACATCGTGCTGGTGTACTTCGTGACCTACGCCACACGGCAGCTGAAGCTGCCGCTCCCGACCACGCTGGCGCTCGTGATGGCGTCGGCCGTGGTGTTCGCGGCCTCGAGCGTGGCTTTCGCCCACTACTCGGACCGGCTGGGGCGGCGGCGCGTGATGATCTGGGGGCTGGGAGGCCTGGTGGTGTGGTCGCTCGTGTTCTTCCCGCTCGCCGACACGAGGAGCGTAGGGCTCATCGCGCTCTCGCTCTCTGGGATGCTGTTCCTGCAGGGGGCCTACATCGGGCCGCAGCCGGCGATCTTCTCGGAGCTCTTTCCGACGGAAGTGCGGTATAGCGGCGCCTCACTCAGCCTCACGCTGGGGACGCTGCTGGGCGGAGCCATCGCCCCCTCCGTGGCCACGGCGCTCTTCGGGATGACGGGAACGTCGCGCTACATCACCTACTACATCACGGCGATGTCGCTCATCTCGTGGCTGTGCGCGTTCGGGCTCCGCGAGACCTATCGCGAGAAGCTTTAACGGGGTCGGGCGTCCAGAAAAGTGGAATTGGGGTCGGGCCTAATTGGAACCATCGTCGAGCAATTAGGCCCGACCCCAATTCCACTTTTCTGGACGCCCGACCCCAATTACATAAGCGTGTCTGGATTCGGGAGCGTCAGCAGGAACGGCGTCTGGCGCAGCTCGCGGCTCAGGCGCGCGTGACGGCGTCGCCACGGCTCGAAGTGATTGGCCAGCGAGCCCAGGAACTGCGCGCGGCGCAGCGAGTGCGACCGCGCGGCCGCCCGCAGGAAGAACGACGTGCCCAGCTCCGAGTACCACCGCACGTTGTGCCGGCCGCGCATCTGGTTCTCGAAGAAGCCGCTCATCAGCAGGCACTGCGCGCCCGCCTCCTCCATCAACGACCCGGTCGCAAACACATCCGGCTCGTTGACGAACTGATCGAAGACGGTGCCGAGCGAGGTGGGGGCGGGCCAGTCAGTCGTGCACTCAGTGGACACGAGCGCGTAGTGCGCCAGCACGCTGGCGTTGTACAGGAGCTCGTCCACGTTCACGTCGGCCTCGCACACGTCCTTGAGGCCGGTGACGAAGAATTCGAGCGCGCGCCGTTCGTCGACCGCCAGCAGCTCCCGAAGTGGACCCATGCGTCCTCCCACCTTCCTGCCAGTGCACAGAGCGCGCCAACGAGCGGCCCCTGTGCGCAGGCCCCTGGTTGGGATTCGGCCCGAAACCGGTGTCCCTTTACAGGCTGCGCAGATTCGCGCTACTTCGACGAGTCGCTACTTCGTTGCAAACCCGGCGCGCGGGTTCATCTTCATGCCATCGGCGCGGACGGCGTTCACCCAGATGGCCGCCGGACGCCCGTCCTTCATCGGGTTGCCGGTGATGGTCAGCTTCGTCCCAGGCCGCAGGTCGCTGGGCTTGATGCCGGCGCGGCGCAGCGTGCTGGGGCCTTCCGCCTCGAATCCCCACGTCACGACCTTGCCGCTCTTGTCGGTGACGTCCACCAGCAGCCACGAATGCGGGTTGGTCAGCTGGAACTCCTTCACCACGCCCTCGACGGTCACTGTTTTCTTCTCGTCGAACATGGCCGCGGAATGGTGGGCCCAGCCGCGTTCCGAGGCACACATCAGCATGCCGGCGCCGACGAGGACGCCGGCCACCACCTCCCTCACCACGTGTCTCATCGCTTGCCTCGCTGCGCATCGTCCTGCGCCGTGAAGGTGAAGTTGTTGAACTGCGTGGTTCCGTCGCCGGTCTGGAACACGGCGTTGTTCTGGTTCTCGGCGCAGTTCCAGTAGCGGATCCGCAGGTCCGGATCGCTCAGCTTCGCGTAGACCTGCTTGACGTACCACGGTTCGGTGAGCGCCGGCGGGTCGAACACCCATACGTCGGCGGTCAGCGTCTTGTCGTCGGCTTTGCGCCAGATCTCCACGGTCTCGACCTGCTCGGAATAATCGGGGTTTCTGCGCTGGTACATCCCGGCCATCAGCTGATTGGTGTGCACTACCAGCTTGTCGCCATCCCAGAAGCCGATCGAGTCGCCGTTGTACAGCGGATACCGCTCCTCCTCGGGCACGTGGCCGCGCCCGTCGGTGTAGACGCGCCGGACGTCGTTCACCATCTCGTTGACGAGCCACGTCTGGTTCGGGGTCACGATGAACTCGCGGAGGAACGGCTCGGTGAGCCACCGCGGGTGCCCGGGCGGGGCGCACGTGGAGATGGGATCCCACTCGATGCCCTTCTCCACGTCGGCCACGCGCTTCGCCAGCTTCGCCTGGTACTCCGGCGTCAGCTTCGCCGTGGTCAGGACGCCGGCCGGCAGATCCGGGTCGAAGGTGAAGCCCTTGTCCGCCGGGCGCGAGTACACCCCGCTCCAGTCCGGCATCGCCGCCCAGGCCAGCGGCTGGCCGCCCTTGGCCTCGGCCTTCAAGGCCTCATAGAGCGCCTGCGCGGTCTTGTGCTGGCGGCCCAGCTCGGCCAGTTGCGGCTTGGTGCGCTCGGGGATGCTGCCGGCCGCCCGTGCCGGCGTGGCGGAGCCACCTGCCGGGGCGTTCCCACCGGCGCAGGCCGCCAGGAGCGCGCCTCCAATCACCACAGCGGTGACAGCCTGAACCCTGGTGCATCTCATCGTGTGTGTCCCTCCGGTCGGGCCGAGAGTAGCCGTGCCCCGATCAAGGGGTCAACCGGGCGGGCCAGGTCCCGCTCGCCCCATACGTTAAGATCTTTATGAGTCCGACTGGGCCATGCAAGGGGTGCGCCCGATAGGAAGGGTACTGGCAGTCAGGCCTATGCACGACTTGGAACACACGCTGGCAAACATCACGATGGCCCCATACATCGTGAAGGCGATGGCGCTCATCGGCGTCAAGCGCAAGGGCGGCAGCAACATGTTCCGCCACCAGATCAGCACCATGGGCATCCTGCTGGACTACAAGATGGTGGACGCCGTCCTGCTCAAGGCGGCCGTCATCCACGACCTGTTCGAGGATGCGTCCTCCCTCCCCGGCGTCAGCGAGGATGAGATTACCCGCATCGACGCCGACGGCCCCGCCGTGTACGAACTGGTGATGGAAGTCACCATGCGGCAGGTGGACGGCATGCGGGAATCCAAGGCGGAGTACCTGACGCGCCTGATGCTGCACGGGACACCGCGCGCCAAGCTGCTCAAGCTGGCCGACCGGATCAGCAACATGACGGCGCTGGGCTTCGTGCACGACATCGCCTTCGTCGTCCGGTTCGTGGCCGAGACCCGGCAGTTCGTCCTGCCTTATGCGGCGGCCATCAACGCCGACATGCACCGCGAGCTCTCGGACCTCATCGAGAACCGCGAACGGCTGCTCGCCGCCCTGCGAGCCGCGCGCGACCCGCACGTCCCGGTTGGATAGAGAAGGCCCCAGGCTCCAGGCTCCGGGCCCCAGGCCTCCCAGAGCCCAGAGCCCCAGAGCCCCAGAGCCTAGAGCCTCCGCTACAGCGCCTGCGCACCGCGTCTGCCGCGGCCGGGACGCGCGTCCTGACCGCCGGGGCGCGCCTCACGCCAGGCCCGCATCTGTTCCCGCCGCTTCGCCAGCTCGCTCTTCTGTTCGGCTGTCAGCACGGCGTACACGTCGGCCTGCAGGCGAGCTCGCGCCAGGGCGAGTGCGCTCGCGGCGTTGCCCACCTCGGTGGCCTTGCTCTCGTCGATCTGGCCCGATTCCGCCGATGCCATGAGCCCTCGGCGAGCCTCTGCCACCTGTCGTCCCAGCGTGGCCAGCTCTTCCCGGCGTTGTGACGTCAACGTCCGGATCTGCTGGCGTTGGGCGTCGGTCATGCCGCTCAGACGCATGAGCCCGGCGATCCCGCCGCCTCGTCCGCTGGCATCACCGATGAAGCCTCGGGGTCCACCATTCCCCCGCCCGAATCGCGGGCCCTGCGCGGCCGCGTCTACGGCCGTGGCGAGCAGCAGCGCCCCCACGACGATCACACCTACCGTGCCCGCTATCAGCTGCACGCGTTGTTCTCGAGTCAGCATTGACGTCCTCCATCGGAAATCGTTCGTCCTGCCTGATTGGACGATCCAACCCGTGACACGCCGCGTACACAGTCGTGAAAAAACGATGGCAGCCCCGAACCCGGCCCGATCGGGGGCGATAATCCGGACATGTCCGGCGCCGCACGCGTGGTGCTCGTGGTGGAGGACGACGCCCACATCAGCGAGCTGGTGTGCCTGCACCTGGAGCTCGAGGGATACCGGTGCGAGGCCGTTGCGACGGGCACCGACGGGCTGAAGCGCTTGAACGACCGGAGCTTCGACCTGGTGGTGCTCGACCTGATGCTGCCAGGCCTGGACGGCATCGCCATCTGCCGGGCGATGCGGCGGCAGGGGCCGAACCGGCGCACGCCGGTGCTGATGCTGACCGCGCGGCGGGAAGAGTCCGACACCGTGCTGGGCCTGGAGAGCGGCGCCGACGACTACCTGACCAAGCCTTTCGGCGTGCGCGAGCTGGTTGCGCGGGTCAACGCCCTGTCGCGCCGCGCCCACGATGCCCGCGACGGCGCCGACGACCGTCCGGTGGCGATTCACGGGCTGGAACTGGACCCGGCGCGCCGCGCCGTCACGGTGCGCGGCGTCCCCGTAGAAATGACGCGGCAGGAATTCGGGCTGCTGTACCGTACTGGCGTCGAGCCCTGGCATCGTGTTCTCGCGTGAGCGGCTCCTCGCGCGCGTCTGGCAGGACCAGGCATTCGTGACCGAACGCAGCGTGGACACGCTGGTCAAGCGCGTGCGCCGGAAAATCGAAGTGGACCCGGCGGAACCACGCCTGCTGCAAACCGTCTGGGGCGACGGCTACAAGTTCACCGATGGATAGCCAGGCTCGCGTCGCGCCGGCGGGACGTCGCTGGTACCGCAGCCTCTACTGGCGCATCGCGGTGGGTCTGGTGTGCACCATCGCCGCAATCATCGCCGTGCAGGGGCTCGTCGTCCTATGGCTCATCGGCCGGGACGGCCCCGCGCCCGGACCGCCGCCTCCGGGCTTCGCGAGGCTGGTGGCGCAGGACCTCGCGCGCGAGCTGGCGGCCTCTCCCGGGCTCGACCTCGAGCGCTTCCTTCGAGAGGATACCAACAGCGTCTCTTCCCCTTCGCGGTCGTCCTGCGCGACGGCCGCGTGGTGTCTCACGATGGCGCCACCGTGCCGGAGGAGCTGCGGGATCTGGCGAGGCTACTGCTCGAACGAAATCTCGAGGCCCCGCCTCGCGAGCGCGGCGATCGGCGCGGCGACCGGCGCGGCCGCGGCTTCGGACGCGACGGCCTGCGGCCCGGCATGCCGGCCTCGGCCGTGATCCGTGTGGACGGCCGGCCCGTCGGCGTCGTATTCGTGATGCCCCAAACGCTTCTGAGGCGTGTCGGGCCGGTGCTGCTCGCCACGGGCGGCGCGGCCGTGCTGCTGGGCACGGCGTTGATGGCGGCGCTCATCTTCGGGCCGGTGCGGCGCCGGCTGGCGGACATCGAACGGACTGCCGAGGCCATCGGCCAGGGCCGGCTGGAGGCCCGCGCGCGCGAGGATGGCGGCGACGAGGTAGCCGACCTGGCGCGCTCTTTCAATGTGATGGCGTCCGACCTGGCCGCCCGGGCCACCCAGGTCGCCGAAGCGGACCGCGCACGCCGGCTGCTCTTGGCCGACGTGTCGCACGAGCTGATGACGCCGCTCACGTCGATGCGGGGGTACCTGGAAACCCTGGCGATGCCGTCTCTGGCACGCGACCCGGAAACGCGGGAGCGGTATCTCCGGATCGTGGGCGACGAGACGCGGCGCCTCGAGCACATCGTCGGCGACCTGCTGGATCTGGCGCGGCTCGAGGCGTGGGGCGCACCACTCGACGTCCAGGACGTGTCGGTCGAGGGCCTGGTCGGTGCCGTGTTGGCCCGTCACGAACTCGACGCCGCCGCGCGGGGCGTTCGGCTGCGCTCCTCCATCGAGCCCGGGGCGGAGATCGTCCGCGGCGACGCCCGGCGCCTCGAACAAGCCCTCCAGAACCTGGTGGCCAATGCGCTGCGCCATACGCCCACCGGAGGCGAAGTCTCGATCGAGTGCCGTCTGGAGGGCGCGACCGCGGTCATCGCTGTCCGCGATACCGGCGCCGGCATCGACCCGCAGCACCTGCCCCACCTGTTCGACCGGTTCTACAAGGTCGAGGCGTCGCGGGGAACCGGCGATATCGGGAGTGGGTTGGGGCTGTCGATCGTGAAGGCGGTCATGGACCGCCACGGAGGAGCCGTGGCGGTGGCGAGTACCCCCGGCGGCAGCACGTTCGAGTTACGGCTGCCTGCCGGGGACGTCTCCTAGAGCCCAGAGCCTAGAGCCCAGAGCCTTAATGGACCCGGACCAGGATCGTCGTCCGGGCGTCGGCCCACAACGCGGCGCCAGGCGCGTCGGTCCTGGCGTCGGTGGCCAGCTCCGAGACCGCGCCGGTAGCGCGATTCGGCACCAGCACACCACGCGACTCCCGCCATTCCTGCGCGAGAATCGACCAGAGGTACTGGTCGTGCCGGCGGCCGTTCTTTTCGAACGACTGGCGCAGCATGCCCTCGGGCGTCGCGCCCGCCTTGCGGAGCGCGGCGTTGCCTCGGGCGTTGGCCACCATCGAGCGCGCCTCCAGCCGTTCGACGCCTACCGTCTCGAAGGCGAAGTCCAGGGTCAGCGCCGCGCCCTGCGGAAAGAGCCCGGTGCCCCAGTAGGGCGAGCCCAGCGCAAAGCCCCATTCCGCGGTCGTGAACGTGGCGTCGAGCCCGCGCAACTGAAACAGCCCCACCGCAGCGTCGCTGCCGCGCAGGGTGACGGCGAAGAACGCCACCTTGCCCTGCCGCTGGCGATCGACCGCCCAGCTGATGAACTGCTCGAAGCCGGCCAGGGTCGTCGGGGGCGGCGTGATGAAACGCGCCACCTCTTCGGTCGTCAGCAGCATGAAAAGCGCCGCCGCGTCCGATTGCTTCAGCTGGCGGAGCACCACGCCCTGGCTGGCCAGCACCGGCAGCTGCTCCTGCCAGTTGGAGGCGACGGCCGACGACTGCATCGACGACCGGCTCGCCGTGTTCTTCATTCGAGAGGCACCCGTTCAGAGGGGTGCGTGGCATGCATGCGGATAGCCATGATGTCTTCGCCCCCCTTTCTACTCGAGGCCGTCGAGGCCCAGAATGCTGTCGCTCCAGACGATGTTGTCGCTGTCGCTCCACACGATGTTGTCGTCGTCGCTCCACACGATGTTGTCGCTGTCGCTCCAGACGATGTTGTCGCCGAACAACACGTCTCTGAGACTGCGCCAGGCCGCGTTGTCGCTCCAGACGATGTTGTCGTTGTCGCTCCACACGATGTTGTCGTTGTCGCTCCAGACGATGTTGTCGCCCCACACGATGTTGTCGAGCCAGTTGAGCGAGTCGCTCCAGACGATGTTGGTCGCCTGGGTCAGCGCGTGAAGGCTGTCGCTCCACACGATGTTGTCGTTGTCGCCCCACACGATGTTGTCGCCCCACATCGCGTAGTGTGTGTAGAGCGCGTCGCCCCACACGATGTTGTCGCCCCAGACGATGTTGCGGGCCCAGGCCAGCGCCTGGCCGTCGACGAGCGTGAACTCGTTCACGCCGGCCACCAGCCACGAGCCTCGACCGGCCGCCGCGGGTCGATGGCCCCGCCGAGCGCCAGCAACCCGCCGCCGTTCAGCGCGCCCGCGCCCTGCGTCAGGATGTCGTACTGCGCGCCGTTGGCGTCGGCCATCGTGAAGGCCGACTGCATCAGCATCGCCTTGACGGTATTCGGTGACGGCTTCACGCCGAACTTCTGCTGGCTGGACTCCATCAGCAGCGCCACCGTGCCGGACGTGACGGCGGCCGCCATGCTGGTGCCGCTCAGGTAGAGGTACTGCTTGTAGCCGCGGTGGTAGTTCGGACCCTGCAGCGTCGGATACTCGCTGGTAGAGCTTCTGCGAGGTGTCCGCGGCCGCCAGGATACGGTGACCGGGCGCCAGCATGTCGGGCTTGGCGAACGCGTCGTACCACGACGGCCCGCGCGAGGAATACTCCGCCACCAGGTCGTCGGTGCGCCGGTGGTGTTCTGCGTGCGCACGGCGCCGACGGTGATCGCCGACGGCGCGTTGCCGGGCGACGCGATGCCGCCGTAGCCCGCCTCGCCGGTCACCGGATTCCGGCCGACGTTGCCGGCCGAGACCACGACGACGATGCCGGCACGCACGGCGGCTTCAACCGCCTGCACCAGCGGATCCGTGGCGGCCGGCTCGTAAATGGGGTGGCCGAGCGACAGATTGATGATGTCGATCGACTTCGAAACCCGGTTCGCGATGGCCCACTGGAGCGCCTTGATCACGTTGCTCGTGCTGCCCTCGCCGTTCTCGTCCAGCACGCGCAGGCTGATCAGCTTGACCTCCTTCGCGATGCCCGGCACCTCCGATGCGCCGCCACCGATGGTGCCGGCGATGTGGGTGCCGTGACCATAGGGATCCACGCTGGCCAGCTCGTGCCGCCCGTGAAGTCCACGAAGCCCGTGATGCGGTGCCGAAGTCCGCCGACTGGATAGATGCCCGAGTCGATGACCGCCACCGTGACGCCGGCGCCTTCGAGGGGGCTGGTGTAGGTCGCCTTGTCGATGCCCAGCGTGCGGCGCAGGCGTGATAGGTGGAGTTCAGTGCCGTGCCCACGAGGTTGGACGACCAGGCCGTTGGCCTTCACCTGGCTGTCGTGCCGAGACGTTCGACCACGTCGCTTTCCTCCGCCAGCTTGCGGAGCAGCTTGCGCGACAGCCGGCCCGACACGGCGCCGGCCGACAGGTCGCCGCCGCACTGAAAGCCCTGCTCGCTGCAGCTTGCGGATCGCATTGGCCTTCGCACCGGGCTTCAACGTGACGATCACCTTTTCGTCAGCGTCGCCGCCGGCATCGGCCTGGCGCTGGAGGTATCCGTCCAGCTTCCGGGCCTTGCCTCCGTGCCCGGGTCCGTCCGCGGCGAACGCCTCCAGACCTCGGAGCAGCAGGGCTGCCACCATCAACGGACGCAGCCAACGCGAGGCCTTGCGCCTCACGCTCACCTTGTCCTGGTTTCCGAACGCTTCCCTTGTCACCACGGTCCTCCCGTCACACGAGACTGCGCACGATGCGCCCGACCCATCCGGGAGCAACTGCGAGGCCAGCTGAGGCGGAAGTCGTCAAGTGGTTGAACCGGCGGCGCTTGGCGCTGCCGCCGGGCGGAGGAGATCACGAAAACCGTGGGTAGCGTGTTCCGATTCGGAGCACGGGCATCCGCATGAAATGCCGCGCGGATTCGGTCGCGACCGCCGCGTTTCTCGAAGAATTTGCGCGGTCGTCGGACGTGTTCTAAATCGGCGCGCGGTGATCCGAAGTGCGACAAGGCGATCGCACGAAGCGGCGCACTTCTGCCATGCGATCAGTGGTTCCGGGGCGTTGCGTGCGAAAGAGCCGCAGTGCGGGCGCAGCTCGCGCGTGAGCTCGGTACGAGAAATCTGCGATTGTCAGAACTGGCTGGATCGACCTTCTTGCCAACCCGATGATCGCGTGCCAATGCGGATGGGTGCACAACAGTCGAGCCGTAACGGCCTGTCGCCGTTACAAATCTCGTATCGTCCCTACCAAATTTGATCGAGGGATCGAGAGCTGGGTTACGGAACCGTGATGCGCAGTTCAGCTGCGTACAACATGGTGCGGTCGTTGTCGCGCGCCGCCCACTTCAGGAGCACGCCCACGTCTCTCGCGACCACCCCCTCATGCACGGGGCGGCCGTTCACGGTCACCACGACGGGCTTGGACAGGTCCATGGCGTCTGGCGACAGCAGCAGCGTCAGCTCGCGCACACCGCGCGTCTTCAGGTCCACGGCATTGCCGGTCCGGACGGCGTCCACGCGCCCGGACGGCTTCGACCGGTCGTACAGCGGGACGTTCGCGCCCCGCGCCGGCGAGAACCGGTTCACGTCGTCGAGCGCGACATCCGAAGGGCGTGCGGCCAACCGGTCGATGATCACCCAGCGAAAGCGGTTGTACCGGTCCACACGCTCCGTTTCCCACGACACGCGAGCCGGGTGGGGCTGCCGCGCGTGGCCGGCCAGAAACGCCTCGAACTTGGGCCGCTCCTCCGGCCACCAGCTGGTGTCGTGTCCCGCCTCCTCGTAGACCTGAAAGTCCAGGGGGATGCCGCCGCGCTTGAACATCTCGACGAGCGGAACGACCGACGCCGCCGGATACAACCGGTCGCGGCCGCCGTTGACGACGCGCAACGGACAGCCGGCCATGTTGGCGGGATACAGCTGCCCGTCGGCGCCCACGTCGGGGTTGGCCAGGACGCTCGGATGACCGTTGAGGGGAAGGCACGCGGCCCAGGGTGTCGCCTCGCGCATGGCGAAGAAGTAGACGCCTGTGCCGCCGTCGGAGATGCCGGTCAGATACACACGGGATTCGTCCACGTTGTAGCGGCGCTTGACCGTATCCACCAGCGTCAGGATGTTCTGCACCTGGCCCCACGTCCACCACTCGGACTGCCCCCACGCGCGTGGATGCAACACCAGCTCGGGAGCCCCCGGAATGCGGTTCGTCAGCGGCCGGGCCGGTTCGTCGCCCGCACGTGGCGCCGGACGCCCCACGCCGCCGTGGAGCGTGACGCGCAGCGGCCAGGCGCGGGTCGGCACGTACTCGGCGGGCACCTCCAGCACGTTGTCGAGACGGGTGCTGCGATCGGCCGAGGGTAAGTCGATCCGCCCGGTAGGTTCGGCACGATAGGTCCGGCCCGTCTTGAGACGACTCCACGCCTCGTCGAAGGACGCGGACGACGGCACCGGCGTTTGTGCGAGCGGAATCGACGCCAGCGCCCACGCGGCCGTGCAGGTCAGGAGCAGAGTGCGCATGGCGGATATCTTACGTGGAGGTTGGTCGACGGACTGACGCCGGGCACTAGCGTGAGTGGACTCGCGCGGAGCTTCGTGGCCGAAGCGCTCGCACATATTCGACTGTACCGTGCCCGGATAGAGCAATGGCTCCCGATCTACTCCGCTCTCGCCGCCGACCTCAAGGACGCGCGTACCGAGGGCACGCAAGAACGCCCGGTCGTGCGACACGAACAGCATCGTGCCCTCGAACACGCGCAGGGCCTCGATCAGCATCTCCTTGGTGAACAGGTCCAGGTGGTTGGTGGGTTCGTCGAGCACGAGGAAATTGGGCGGGTCGAGGAGCAGCCGCGCCATGGCCAGCCGCGTCTTCTCGCCGCCCGAGAGCGCCCGCACCTTCTTGTCCACGTCCTCGCCGGGAAATTGAAACGCACCGGCCAGGCTCCGCAGCACGCCGATCGACTCGTGAGGGAAATCGTGCTGCAGCTGTTCCTCGATGGTCAGGTCGGGGTCCAGCACATCGAGCGCCTGCTGGGCGAAGTAGCCCATCTTCACGCTGGCGCCGATGGTCACCTGCCCGCTGTCGGGCGTGGCGGCCCCCGACACCATCTTGAGAAGCGTGGACTTCCCCGCGCCGTTCTTGCCCATGACGCACCAGCGCTCGCCGCGGCGGATCGTCATCGACATCCGGTCGTAGACCACCCGTGACCCGTAGGCCTTGCTGACCGTCTCGATCTGCGCCACCTGATCGCCGGACCGTGGCGGCTGCCGGAAGTCGAAGGCCACAACGCGGCGCCGCTTCGGCAGCTCGATCTTCTCGATCTTTTCGAGTGCCTTGACCCGGCTCTGGACCTGCGCGGCCTTGGCGGCGTGGGCGGCGAAGCGCTCGATGAACCGCTGCTCCTTGGCCAGCATCGCCTGCTGCCGCGCGTAGGCCGCCTCCCGGTTGGCCTCGCGGATGGCCCGCTCGCGCTCGTAGAAATCGTAGTCGCCCGAGTAGCTCGTGATCTCCCCGCCGTCGATCTCGGCGATCCGCGTCACCACCCGGTTCATGAACGACCGGTCGTGCGACGTCATCAGCAGGGCGCCCGCGTAGGACCCGAGGAAGCTCTCGAGCCAGATGATCGATTCGATGTCGAGGTGGTTGGTGGGCTCGTCCATCAGCAGCACGTCGGGACGACCCAGCAGCACGCGTGCCATGGCGACGCGCATCTTCCACCCGCCCGATAACGCGCCCACGTCGCCGTCGATGCGGTCGTCGTCGAAGCCCAGGCCGTGCAGCACCTCGCGCGCCTGCGCCTCCAGGCCGTAGCCGCCGAGATGGTCGTACTCCTCCTGGACGTGGCCAAACCGTTCCAGCAGGCGATCCATCCGATCCGCCTGGGCGGGGTCCGCCATCGCGCGCTGCAGCTGGTCCAGCTCGTGATGCAGCGTTCCGACGCGGCCGCTTCCGGCGATGGCTTCATCGAGGACCGGCCGTCCGGTCATTTCCTCGACGTCCTGGCGGAAGTAGCCGATGGTCGCCCGCTTGGGGACGGTGACCTCGCCGTCGTCGGGGCCTTCTTCCCCGACGATCATCCGGAAAATCGTGGTCTTGCCGGCCCCGTTGGGGCCGACGAGACCGACCTTCTCACCGGGATTCAGCTGGAAAGAGGCGTCGACGAAGAGGACCTGGCGGCCGTACTGCTTGCCGACGCGCGAGAAGGCGATCACACGTACAACTCGCCGCGGCCGACCAGCACGGCTTCCCCGCCCACGCGAACACCGGTGATGGCCCCCGGACCGCCGTCCACGGAGATGTGGAGCCGGCTGCGCCGGCCCATGGCCACGCCCTGCAGGCTCAGCATGGACTGCGCGCCTTCCGGGGAGACCAGTCCGTGTTCCACCAGGTAACAGCCGAGCGGTCCGGTGGCGCCTCCGGTCGCGGGGTCCTCGATGATGCCGAAGTCCGGCGCGAACATCCGGCTGTACACGGTGGCCTCGCTGCCCGGCGGCAGCACGGCGAAGAGAAAAATCGGCACGTTCTCGTTCAGGTCCGCCATCAGGCGGCGGAACGCGGCCGAGTCGCTGATGGCGCGGTCCACCGCGTCGCGATCGCGCAGCGGGACGAAGACCAGCCGCAACCCGCACGACACGATCTGGATCGGCAGCTCGGGCGCCAGATCGGCGAGCGTCAAGCCCAGCGCGCTGGCGACCTGCGAACGTCCATCGATCGCGGGACCGAACTCCGGCAGCCCTTGCGTCATCCACGCAAACCGCAGCCGGTCGCGATCCCACTCGAGATCCACGGGCGTCGGTCCCACGTTCAGACCGAACACGACGCGCGCCCGGCCCGGCTCCAGAAACCCTGTATGCGCCAATGCGAAGGTGCTCCCGACCGTAGGATGGCCCGCCATGGGCACCTCCTGGATCGGCGTGAAGATGCGCATGCGCAGATCGGTGCCCGCGGATTCGGCCGGCAGGATGAACGTGCTTTCCGAGAAGTTCATCTCGCGCGCCATCCGCTGCATGGTGCCGGCGTCGATGCCACGGCCGTCGGGGAACACAGCCAGCTGGTTGCCGTAAAGCGGTTCGCCGGTAAACACGTCCCAGTGGAGGTAGGGATGGGTCATGAGGGACGTCTTGGCAAGCGGCGGCCCACGGCCAGCCCCAGGTGATACGCGCCTTCCTGCTGCATCCACACGTGGCGCGCGTGATTGTCGGCCAGTTCCACGATCAGCATCCGCGCCGGCTCTGGCAGCGCGGCGGCGATCTGCTCGACGAGCTCCTCCTGCCGCTGCAGGTCCACCGGCGCGAACACCTCATCTTCGTGGACGACGTTCAGCAGCGCCTCGTACTCCTCCTCGCATTGCTCCTCGGCGTCTGAGAAGGACGGCACATGGCGAACGACGCCCTCGAGCCCCAGGCGCTCCGCGCAGCGCTCCGCCAGCTCGAGCAGTTCTTCGGAAGTGGGCATCTTGGTACTCTACACAAGTTGGTAGTCCGTTGGTTCGTGGTTCGTTAGTTCGTGAGGAAAGCCTGGAAGCCTGGAGCCGGGAGCCGGGAGCCCCGCTACGACCGATCGGCTTGCTTCGCGGTCCGCAATGCGACCGCGTTGAGGGCCGCTTCCCTCACTAGCAGGCCCATTTTCGGATGCGATGGCTCCATGTCCACGTCGATGCCGTGACCGCGCAGCTCTTCGGACGTGGTGGGGCCGATCGAGGCGATCACGACGCGTCCCAACGCACCGCGCACGGAGTCGAAGGCGCCCATCCGTTCGGCTACTTGCAGCAGGTGCACGACCTGCGTGGCCGTGGTGAACAGGGCCACGTCCACCTGGCCGGTCGCCAGGGCCCGGCAGGCGTCTTCGAGCGGCGCGATGTCTTCGGGGAGCGCCCACTGGTATACGGGCACGGCGGTCACGCGAGCCCCGCGCGCCTCCAGCCCGGCCAGAAGCTCGGCGTTCGAGGTGCCGTACTCCTGCACGGCCACGCGGCGGCCGCTCAAGGGCGCGTCGGCCTCCGCAGCGTCGATCGCCGCCAGGACCTCCTTGGACGTATTGGGCTCCCCGGCGACCACCCAGGGGGTCAGTCCCAGCTCGCGCAGCACGGCGAGGGGCTTGGGACCGCGAACGGCGATGCGCGCGCGTCCGAGCGCCGCGACAAAGGGTTCCTTGCTGCCGTGAACGCGCTCCACGACGTCGAGCAGCACGCGCGTCCCGACGCCGGTCAGCAGGATCACGACGTCGAACTCGCCGCGCAGGAGGGCGTCGGCGAACGCCACGGCGGCCGCATTGGACTCGAGCGGCACTTCACGCATCGACGCCGCGACGCGTGGCTCGCCTCCGTGGGCCGTGATCAGGGCGGCCATCTCCTTCTCCCGGCGGCTCTCGAGCGCCAGCACGCGGAGGCCGCCGAAGCTCGGCGTCGTCATCGGAGGGAAAGTGTACCCGCAAAAAACAAAGGCCGGGGCTCGCTGCTGCGACCCCCGGCCCCAAACGGACCAGCGACGAACAGTCGCCCTTTATCCGCGCGTCGCGCCTTCGGCCTGCAGATAGGCTTCCTCGCCGTGCATCGTGATGTCGAGGCCCGTGCTCTCTTCGTTGTCGGTCGCGCGCAGCGGTATCACGAGCCCGATCACCTTGAGCAGGATGAACGTGACGACGCCGCTGTACACGATGGCGGCGCCCACGGCCGTCGCCTGGATCATCAGCTGCCCGGGATTCCCATACAACACGCCGTCGGCCAGCCCGTTCAGCGCCTTTTCGGCGAAGATGCCGGTCAGCAGCGCGCCGACCGTGCCACCCACGCCGTGAGCGGCCACCACGTCCAGCGAGTCGTCGAGCGACGTCTTGACCCGGATGATGAGGGCGAAATAGCTGGGGATCGCCGCGATCCCGCCGAGCAGCAGCGCGTTCATCGGGCTGATGAAGCCGGCGGCCGGCGTGACGGCCACCAGGCCAACCACGATCGCCGTCGCAGCGCCGACCGCCGTCGCCTTGCCCAGCCGGATCAAGTCGAGAAGCGTCCACACGGTCAGTGTGGCGGCAGGCGCGAGCATCGTGGTCACAAAAGCCAAGCCGGCGATGGGGCTTGCGGCCAGGGCGCTGCCGGCATTGAAGCCGAACCAACCGAACCAGAGGAGGGCGGCACCCAGGAGGACGAACGGCACGTTGTGCGGAATCAGGGACGACGACGGGTAGTCCTTGCGTTTGCCGAGCACGATCGCCGCCACGAGCGCCGCCACACCGGCGTTCACGTGCACCACGGTGCCGCCCGCGAAGTCGAGCGCGCCAAGCTTCGCCAGCCAGCCGCCGCCCCACACCCAGTGCGCGATGGGGCTATAGACGGCCAGTGCCCAGAGCGAGATGAACACGATGTAGGCGGAGAACCGCATGCGCTCGACGATGGCGCCGGAGATCAGTGCGGCGGTGATGATGCAGAACGTGCCCTGATACGCCATGAACAGCGCGTGCGGAATCGAGCCCTTCGCCTCGAGGCCGACACCGGCCAGCATCGCGTTCGAGGTGTCGCCGAGCCAGTCGTTGCCGGTGGTGAAGGCCAGCGAATACCCGATCAGCGCCCACAAAACGGCGACGAACCCGAGTGAGATGAAGCTCATCATCATCGTGTTCAGCGCGTTCTTGGAACGCACCAGACCCCCGTAGAAGAACGCGAGCGCCGGCGTCATCAGCAGCACCAGGGCTGTGGCAATCAACATCCATGCGGTATCGGCCTGATTCATTCCTCACCTCGAGATTCGCGAGAACGCTGCAGCGCGACCCCCGCGCGGCACTGGTAGAGCAAGGCAGGTGCCACGCCGTCACACGGAAGGGGCCAGATTCATTGGCCTTTTCGCGCGGTAGCCTTGCAGAAAACGACGTTTGTGTCAAACGAGATGGGTGCAGGTGACAACGCTGTACGATCCAGAATGCACTCGGCGGCACGCCGTAGGGCTCCCGGTTCGAGCCAGCTGAGCTGTCAACATTCTTGTAGGAGATGCTCAGGCTGTCGCCAGGAATGTTGCGATCGACGTCGACGGCGCGATCTACAAGCCGATTTCAGCTCGACATCCCGCGCAGCGCTGCGCGCAAGGCGGGATCCACCGGCGGGCCGGGCGCGTGGATCGGGTCGTCGGCGGCCCACGGCTCGCGGCACGCCCGGCGCTGCTCGTACAACCGAAGGTTTCGGGTCATTCGGCGAACGTCGTCGCTCAAGCCGGCCCGGCTCGCCGCTCCTATCACGTCGCGCTGCACGGCGGCCGCCTGGGTGAAGTCGCCGGTTTCGGCGAGTCCCATCGCGAAGGTCTCGCCCAGCGCGGTCGTGCGCTCGGGGGCGCTACTCAAGATCTGCTGGGTAAGGCTCAGGCCGCGCATGCCGTCGCGGACCTGATCATCGGGCGCCGCAACCAGAATCCGCGCGAGCGCGTGCTTGATGTCGAGAGCGTCGGGCCGACTCGCGGCCGCTTCCTCCAACCAGGCCCGCGCCTCACGATACCTTTGCAGCCGCACCAGGCCGATGCCATAGCCAAGACGTGCCTCCGTCGAGCGGGGGTTGACCTGCAGCGCCTCCTGATACCGCAGCAGCGAATCGCCGACCCGGCCCGCCCGCCGCAGCGCGTCGCCAAGGGCGACCAGCGCCTCCACGTAGTTGGGGTTGTAAGACGCAGCCGACTGCAGATGCTCGATGGCCTGCGAGCCCATGCCGGCCGACGCCATCAGCACGCCGAGGCTGTAGTGCGCCTTGGCCGCGGTTTCGTCGTGCCCGCCGGACGGCGCGAGCCTCACAGTCTCGCGGAACTGTGTGACGGCCCCGGGCAGGTCTCCGCTCAGAAAGAGCGCGGTGCCCAGCTTGTGGCGCAGCGATCGGCCCAGCATCGTCCTGCCGTCGGTCAGCTTCACGCCCTGACGGAAGTAATCCTCTGCCGCCTTGAAATCCCGCGCTTCCAGCGCGCGCACGCCGCGCAGCTCGAACGACAGGCCGCTCTGCAGGGAGAGGTCGAGCTCCAAGCGGACGGGATCCGCCACCAGCACTTCGGTGTTTCTCCACTGGCGCAGGTGCTCGGTGGCGCGGGCAGTGTCGCCGAGGCCGCGGTACGCCATCGCCAGCGGCGAGTGGATGCTGGTGGCCGATGGGTCGGCCTTCAGCGCTTCCTCGAGTACGGCCACGGCGCCCCCGTAGTCCTTGCGCGCAAGCGCCGACTGGCCCAGGCCCAACAGCACGGCCACCGTCTGCGGGGCCTGCTGCCGGGCGCGCTCGAAGAGGGGCTCGGCCTTCTCGGGCTGACCCTGGTCCAGGAACAGGCGGCCCAACAAGAATCAACGCGGGTACGTCGTTGGGCGAGAGCTCCAGGACCCGCGTCAGATCGGCCATGGCCTTGTCCGGGGCGCCGCGGCTCTTGTGCAGGTAATGCAGCAGATGCGGCCATCTCGGCTCGCGAGGAGCCAGGTCTTGCGCGTTCGAGTACGCCGGCTCGGCAGCCTCGTAGGTACTCGGCGGCATGGAGCAGCACCGCCACGCCGCCGAACGCATCGGCCTTCTCGACGTTGGTCGCGCCCGGACGTGCCAGCGTCGCCTGGAGCATGGCGTGGCGATCGCTCAGCTGTTGCCGCACGGACGAATCGATGCGCGACAGATCGGGCAGGTTCACGGGTCGAAGCGCGCCAGACGCCGGCGCGGCTGAGGCCCCGCCCGAGCCTGCGGGGGAAGGCGTCGGGCCACCGCAGGCCCCTGAGGCGAGGGCAATCGACAGGGCCGCCGCCAGGTGCCGGCCCGGCGTTTTCACCTCGAGGCTCCTGTGCCAGTGGACGAAGGCTGGCCCTGTGTGAGCGTGGTCCACCGATCCGTGGCCACGGAAGGCCACTCGGCGCTTGTTCCATCAGGCCACTGCACACGCACACGTAGTGCGGGGGGCGCCTCGGAGCCCAGCCCCACCAGCACGCGCGGGTCGTTGGCCGACGCGTAGCTGCCGTCGGACCGGACGCGCCGCCACAGCGTGGAGCCGTTCGGCAGTACCACGCCGACCCGCGCACCAAGCATGTCGCGAGGCGTGGCCTTGCCCATCAGGCGGAGCCCCAGCCAATGATTGCGGTTGCCGACGTTGTTCACGAGCAGCTTGGTCCGGCCGGCGGCCACGCCCACGACCACGTCCGTGTCGCCGTCGTTGTCGATGTCGCCAAACGCCGCCCCGCGCCCCACGTCCTCGCGCTCGAAGACGGCGCCGGCCTGCGCGGACACGTCTTCGAAGCGGCCGTTCCGCAGGTTGCGGTACAGCTGATCGCGCATCTTCAGGGGAAAGGACTCGTTGGCGCGTGCCTGCGCCTCGATGATGGACACGCTGCCGTTCACGGCCAGCAGATCCAGCCAGGAGTCGTTGTCGTAGTCGAACCAGGCGGTGCCGAATCCCGTCTTCGCCAGGCTGGGAGGACCCAGACCGGAGGGACCCTTGCGATCCTCGAACACGCCGCCGCCCGTGTTCACGTACAGGATGTTCATCTGGGCCATCCAGTTGGTGACGAAGATGTCCTCGTCGGCATCGTTGTCGAAGTCGCCGGCGTCAATCCCCATGCTGGCCTCGGCGTTGCCGCTGCCATTCACGGCGGCGCCGGCCAGGAAGGCGTTGTCCTGGAACGTACCGTTCTTCTGGTTCATCCATAGCTGGTTGGCCACGCCGTCGTTGCCCACGTAGATGTCCAGCCAGCCGTCGCCGTCGAAGTCCGCGGTGGAGACGCCCAGCGCCGGGCCATAAGCGCCGCCGACGAACGCCGCACGTGTCACGTCCGTGAACGTGCCGTTGCCGCGGTTGCGGTACAGGCGGCTGGGCTGGGCACGGTAGCTGTTGGGCGGGCAGTAGTCGTGCTGTCCCGTCACCGCCAGGCAGTCGATGTCCGCCTCGAGGCGGTACAGGAGGTAATTGCCGACGAAGAGGTCCAGCCAGCCGTCGCGGTCGAAGTCCACGAAGGATGCAGACACGCCCCAGCCATCCGGATTGCCGACGCCGGCCTTGGCGGTCAGGTCGGTGAAGGTGCCGTTGCCGTTGTTGTGGAGCAGCACCGCGCCGCTCAGGCTGGTCCGGTACAGATCCACGAAGCCGTCGTTGTCCACGTCGGCCGCCGCCACGCCCATGCCGTAGGTGCGAATGTCGATGCCGCTGGCGTCGGTGACGTCGGTGAACCGCATCGTGCGCGCGCCCCCGGCATCCACGGTGAGGTCGTTGCGAAAGAGCCGGTCCGACAGCGGACTCTCCGGCTTGAACACGGCGTTCGCCATCGTCTTGCCGGAGCCCAGGAGCTGCCCCTGCACCAGGTAGACGTCCAGATCGCCGTCGTTGTCGTAGTCGAAGACCGCCACCCCGGGAGCCATGATCTCCGGGTAGTAGCGTTCCCCCGTCATGCCGTTGAAGTGGACGAAGTCGAGGCCGGTGTCGCGCGCCCGTTCGACTGAACCATTCGACTGGCCGGCGCGTTCGCGCCGCCAGCATCAGCGGGTCCCGACGGCGCGCCGCAACCAACAGAACCGCGATGCGGCGCCCAGGAGCAGGACGACAGGAAGCGGAGTCGCGTCGTGGGCAACCAGTCGATTCTAGCGCGCGGGCGCGCTCAGGCTCTCGGCTCTGGCTCTCGGCTCTCGGCTCTAGGCGCTCGCCAAAAGAAAAGGCGGGTCCCAGTCGCCTGGGACCCGCCTCAGTTCCGTCCTTCAGGCCTGGAGCCTGAAGCCCGGAGCCTGGAGCCCCTTAGAAGTCGACAGTCGCGTTAAACCGCGCGTACCGCGGGTTCAGAATCGCGTTCGGCCGCAGCCAGGCGGCGCCGTTGGTCCCGAAGTTCTGGTTGAACGCGGTGCCGGTGTTGGCGTTGAACAGGTTGTAGAGGTCGAAGCCCACGTTGGCGCGGATGCGACCGCCGATGCGCATGATCTTCGATACCCGCATGTCAACGGTGTTGAGGCGCGCGGGGTAGACGTCGCCGAGCCGCGCCAGATCGAGCGTGACCTGGGGCGCGTTGCCCGCGACGGGGCGCCCGAGCTGCGCGACGACGTTCGCCGCCGGCTCGAAGTAGTTGGCGCTCTGCGACAGGCCGTTCGACCCGGGGTCGTTGGTGGCCAGCACGTTCGGCTGCGACCGCATGATGCCGCTGACCTGGACGTCGATCTTCGGCACGACGTAGTTGGCCAGCCCGCGCCACGCCCACAGCCACGGCTCCTCGATGCGGCACGCAGCCACGTCCCGGTTCTGGAGCACCGAGCCGAACTGCGAGTGCAGCTCGGGCAGCTGCGCCGCGACCTCGCACAGGTCGCGCACACCGCCGCCGGTGGTGAAGCCGCCCTGCAGCGTAAGGCCGTTGCTCGTCCGCGCGTTCACCGTCATCTCGAGGCCCTGCCAGTAGAACGTCGGGTCGTCGCCGTAGTCGGTGGCCAGGGCCAGGTAGTTGTCCACCCGGCCGAACGCCGCCGGCTTCAGCATGTAGTAGTTCAACTGCTCGCCGCTGGTCGGCAGGTCGGGGTGACTCGGCACGGTGAACCGGTACTGATCGAAGTCCGCCGGTCCCGACCGCCCGGTTGTCGGTGAAGGTGAAGTTGCCCCACGACCGGCGGCTGTAGCCGAACTCCACCGACACCCGCGGCAGCACCTGCTGCTGCACCGACGCGGCGAACTGCCAGTCATAGGGCCGCACGTTCCAGCCGCTCAGCAGGTCGGGGCTGACGACGGTGGCCGTGCTGCGCACCGATCCGCTGTCCCGGAACCCGAAGAAGTTCTGGTTGCTCAGGCCGCCGCACTCGCCGCCTGCCGGCGGCGACGTTCAGGTCGCACTGGGGCACGAAGTCGCGGTTGGCGTCGTTCCACGACCGGTTGGCCGTCTGCGCGAAGGTCGCCGCCGGGTTGGTCCCGATATACACGCCGTCGTTGGCGGCATACTGCCAGTACTTCGACAGGTTCGCCTTGATGGCCGTCTTGCCGTTGCCGAACACGTCGTAGGCCAGCCCCATGCGCGGCGCGATGTCGTGGTAGCCCGTGACGCCCTCGGCGCTCTCCAGCGTCCGCTTGGGCCCGCCGAACCGGCTGTCGCCCTGCAGCCCGTTCAACCCCTCGGGGAAGAAGCTCCACGCTTTCTCGTAGCGCAGCGCGCCCTGCAGCGTCAGCCGGTTGCGCGTCCACTGATCCTGCACGTAGAAGGCGTCCCAGCGCGTGCGGTTGGCCTGCCGCCACGGCGTCGATGCGCTGCGTGATCTGGTTGGGCACGCCGCCCAGGAAGCGGTACTGCAGCCCGTGCGTCGGCGAAGTCGCCGAAGATGTCGGTCACTTCGTAGGCCGCCTGATAGCCGCCCTTCATGCTGTGCGCGCCGGTGACGTAGGTGGCCGACGCCCGCCACACGTTGTGCGTCTGGTAGTTGTTGGCCAGCCCGGCGTAGCCGTGGTAGACCATGTTCGGCACGGGCACGCCGCCGGCGAGGCTCTGCTCCTGCACCGGGATGAACGGCTCCTGGTCGAGCGCCCCGGCTGGCGCGGTCGGGTTCCAGTTGCTCAGGAACTGCGAGAAGGCCGCTTCCAGCAGCAGCTTGTTGGTCATCGGCGCCGTGTACGAGAACTGCATGACGTGGTCTCGGCCGTCCTGACTCATCGTGGACTCCGGCGACCACGTGCCGAACCCGTACACCGCCACCCAGTCGTCGCCGCGCACGCGGCACCCCTCGCCGTCGGTGCGCGTAGGTGCTGCCGGCGCAGACCATCTGCTTGTCGTAGGAGGCGCTGACCTTGTTCCGCTCCGAGAGCTGAGCCGTGACGCGCCCGGCGAAGCTCTTGCGGCTGTTGGACGTGCGCGACGTGATGCTCTGGTCGGCGATGTAGTCCCACCGCGCCGCGTTGCCCGCGTTCAGGTTCCCGAAGCGGCCGGCGATGTCGGTGTACTCGCCGAACGTGCGCGTCGTACCGTAGAACCACACCCGGTCCCGCTTGATGGGCCCGCCAACCGAGACGCTGGTATCCCAGTTCCGGATGATCTTGGTGGGGCTGGGGATGCCGAACGACCGCAGCTCGTCGTCCACGTTGTTGCTCTGCGACCAGGATGCCGGCCAGGTTGGAGAAGAAGGTGCCGGCGAAGGTGTTGCCGCCGGTCTTGGGCACGATGTTGAACTGCGGCCCGCCGCGGTCGGCCTCGCCGAGCCCGCCCGCCACGGTGAGCTGCACTTCCTGCGCGTTGACGGTGTCGTAGCCGAAGCCGGCCACGCCGCCGCCGTTGAACGCCGAGCCGACGTTCATGCCGTCGATCTGCACGGTGCCCTCGTTGCTGCGGCCGCCGCGCGACGTGAAGAAGATCATCCCCGGGTTGGTGCCACCGCTCTGCGTGCCGTTGGCCTGAATGCCAGGAGACACCGTCAGCAGGTTGCCGTAGCCGCGGGACGCCGGCAGCGCCGCCAGCACTTCGTCGCTCAGCACCGTCTGGACGCGCGTGCTGTTCTGCACGTCCACGACCGGCGTCTCGCCCGAGACGGTGATCGTTTCCTGGATGCCGCCCACGCGCAGGTCGGCGTTGAGGGTCACCGTCACGCCGGTCTGCACCTGCACGCCGTCCCGCTTGACCGTCGAGAAGCCGGGCAAGCGTGTAGGTGACCGAATACGCGCCCGCCACCAGGCTGTCCAGGCGGAACTGGCCGGACCCGTCGGTCACGGCGCTGCGAACCTTTTCGATCAGGGCCGGGCTGGACGCCTCGACCGTCACGCCGGGCAGCACGGCCCCGGATGCGTCGCGCACGACGCCGGCAATGGTTTGTGCCTGCGCGATTGCTGGAAACAGAACGACGGCCGCCAGAAGCAGGGGCAACCTCCAACCACTTCTCATGCTCTTAACCCTCCGGATGACTGCAGACCGACGCGCCGTACCGACATCCTGCGCATAACCTGAACCAACTACCTACGAATCGCACATAAGCTACACAGGATCGAACCTCGGCTGTCATGCGAACTCGGCATGCGCGCGAGCCGATTCGGTATGACGGGACGGCCCCGAGCACGAAAGAGCAAATTACCTGCCCGGGAACGAAATGATTCTGGTAATTAGAATCAACTAGTTGCGGGGATCCAGTGAAGCCTGAATCCAACCCGCTGGGCCTCGGATCCGGTGGCTTGGATGGGGGGCTCTGGGCTCCCGGCTTCCGGCTCCCGGCTTCCGGCCCCAAGAAAAAGGCGGGCTCGGAAACCCAAGCCCGCCTCAGTTCCGCACCTCCAGGCCCGGAGCCTGAAGCCGGGAGCCCGGAGCCGCTTCCGCTGGGCTACGCCCAGCGGAAGCCGTGCTTCGACAGCGGCAGCGAGCGCACGCGCGTGCCGCTGGCGGCGAAGATCGCGTTGGTAACCGCAGGCAGGATGGGCGGCAGCGAGGGCTCGCCCAGCCCGGTCGGCGGGTTGTTGGACTTCAGCCAATGGGCCTCGATCACGGGCGGCGCCTGGGCAGCCCGCAGCAGCGGCACCTGATGCAGGTTGGTCTGCACCACCTGGCCGTTCTTCACCGTGATCTCCTGCATCAAGTGGCTGATGCCCTCGACCACGCCGCCCTGCACCAGGTTCTCGGCGTGCAGCGGGTTGATGATCTGGCTGCCGATGTCGCCCGCCACCCAGACCTTGTTGATCTTGATGCGCTTGTCGGCGCTCACCGTCACTTCGGCCACTTCCGCGAAGTAGCCGCGGTGGCTGTACTGGAATCCCACGCCGACAGCCGTACCCTTCGGCCGAGGCGTGCTCCAGTTGCTCTTCTCGGCCACCAGCTTCAGCACGCCGATCATCCGTGAGGCGTTGAAGCCGTCGCCGCCGCGCTCCGGGGCCGGGTACGCCTGATTGGCCAGCAGTTCGAGCCGGAACTGAATCGGATCCTTCCCCGCCGCGTGCGCCAGCTCGTCGAGGAACGACTGGAACACGAACGAGTAGGCGTGGCTGCCCGGCGCGCGCAGCGCGCCCGTCGGCACGCCCAACGGGATCTTCGAGTCGCCGAACTCGTAATTCGGCGCGAACAGCGCCGGGAACTCAATCGCCCGGATCGCCGCCGACTGCGAGTAGCGCTCTCCTTCGCCGAAGGTCACGAAGTGGTTGCGCCACGCCACCAGCTTGCCGCTGGCGTCCACGCCGCCCTTCAGGTAGTGGTAGCCCGCCGGGCGGTACATGTCGTGGCGGGTGTCGTCCTCGCGCGTCCACAGCAGCTTCACCGGCACATTGCCGACCTGCTTGGCGATTGCCGCCACTTCGGCCACGTAGTCGTTGGTCAGCCGCCGGCCAAATCCACCGCCCGATTTCACCAGGTGCATCGTGATGTCGGACTGCTGGATCCCGAGCGTCTGCGCTACGACCGCCAGGCCCGCGGCGGGCGTCTGGCTTGGCGCCCAGATCTCGATCTTGCCGTTCTTCCAGTGCGCCACGCAGTTGTTGGGCTCGAGCGGCGTATGGGTGATGAACGGGTACATGTAGGCGGCTTCGACGGTCTTGGCCGCGCCGGCCAGGGCCTTGTCCACGTCGCCGTCCTTGCGCAGGATCTGCTGGGCGGCTGTCTTGCCCAGCTCGTCGGCGCGCGCCTGGAAGCCTTCGCTGGTCTGCGACGACGTCGGGTGCGACGCCCAGGTGACCTTCAGCTTGGTGCGAGCCGACTGGGCCTGCCACCAGCTGTCAGCGACGATCGCCACACCTGGCACCAGCGCCGTCAGGTTGGTGCCGCCTTCGAGCACGAAGGCGTGCTTGACGCCGGGCAACGCCTTGATCTCGTCGAGGTTCGCGTTGGCCACGGCCGCACCGAACACCGGCGACTTCTCGTACACCGCCCACAGCATGCCGGGCATCGTGAGGTCGATGCTGAACACCGGCTTGCCGGTGACGACGTTCAGCGTGTCCACACCCTTCATCGGCTTGCCGATGATCGTGTAGTCCTTCGGGTCCTTCAGCGGCACCATCGACAGCATCGGCACCGGCAGCTTCGCGGCGGCTTCCGCCACGACGCCGTAGCCCACCGACTTGTTGCTGGCACGGTGCATCACGCGGCCGGCCGACGTCGTGCACTCGGCCACCGGCACACCCATCTGCTGCGCGGCTGCGGTGACGACCATCTGGCGGATCGCCGCGCCGACCTGCCGGCACGGATCCCAGTTCACGGGCGTCGCGGTGCTGCCGCCAGCCACCTGCGCACCGTACTTGGACTGGTCCACGCTGGCCTGCTCGACGGTGACGCGGCTCCATTCCACGTCCAGTTCGTCGGCGATGATCATCGGCAGCATGTTCTTGATGCCCTGACCGATCTCCGGGTTCTTGGAGATGATGGTCACCGCCCCATCGGGCGCGATCTTCACGAACGCCGGCGCCACGAACGTCGGCGGCGGGCCCTGGGGCGGCCCCTGGGCGAAGAGTTCCAGCGCATCGAAATGCAGCGCGAACACGGCGCCGCCGCCGGCAACGGCGGTGGCGCGAAGGAATGTGCGGCGGGTCACGGTGGGGTTCAACATGGCCGCCCTCCTATTCCGCACCGGCGCCGGCCGTTTGCGTTGGCCGCGAGCCCGCGATTTGCACCGCGCGCTGCACCGCCTGCTTGATGCGCAGGTAGGTGCCGCAGCGGCACAGGTTGCCGTTCATCGCGGTGTTGATCTCCGCGTCGCTCGGCCGGGGGTTTGTGGCCAACAGCGCGGCCGCCGTCATGATCTGGCCCGCCTGGCAGTAGCCGCACTGCGGCACGTCGATTTCCTGCCACGCGCGCTGCAGCGGATGACTGCCGTCCGCCGACAGCCCCTCAATGGTCGTGATGGCCGCGTTGGCCGCCTGGGCCACTGTGACCTGGCACGACCGGGTGGCGCGTCCGCGCAGGTTGACGGTGCAGGCGCCGCACTGGCCGATTCCGCATCCGAACTTGGTTCCCTTCAGGTTCAGGACGTCTCGCAGGGCCCACAAAAGGGGCATGTCGGCGGGCACATCCACCGTGGTGGCTTTGCCGTTGACGTTCAATGTGTAGGGCATATTGGCAACTCTCTGACGAGGAAGGATGTTCGGGAGTATCGACCGACATATTAGATGTCGGAAATGGTCGCGAATCAAGCAAACCGCGCAAACGGGCACGTAGTATCCCGTAATATCGAGGTGCAGTCCCCATGCGGCCGTTGCTCATCCTTTTCGGCGTTTTGGGCGCACTGGCGCAACAGGACTTCGGCCAGGCAGCCGGGCGGGCGCAATCGGCGCCGCCGGTCGCGGAGGCCGGGCCCGCGGGTGCGCCGACTGGGGAGTTGCTCGCTGCTCCAGCTCAACCTTTCGACGAATGGCTGGCCGATCTGCGCAAAGAGGCGAAGGACCGCGGCTTCGCCGAGAGCGTGGTGCAGCACCTCGTCGACCTGCAGCCGCTGGAGCGGGTGATCGCCTCGGATCGATCGCAGGCCGAGTTGAACCCCGGATTCGACCGTTATCTGTCCGCCCGCGTCACGAAGGCCGTGGTGCGCCGCGGCAAGGACCAGGCGCGCGCATACAGGACCACGCTGGCGCGCGTGGAAAAGGAGTTCGACGTCCCGCAAGAGGTCCTGGTGGCGGTGTGGGGCATCGAGACGCGCTACGGCCGGCTGACCGGCCGCACGCCGGTGCTGCAGGCGCTGGCGACACTGGCGTGGGAGCCCCGGCGCTCGAGCTATTTTCGCGGCGAGCTGTTCGACGCCCTGACCATGGTGTCGCAGCGGCGCCTGGAGGCCCGGAGCATGACCGGGTCGTGGGCGGGCGCGATGGGACAACCGCAGTTCATGCCGTCCAGCTACCTGAAGCACGCCGTGGACTTCGACAAGGACGGCAAGAGCGACATCTGGAAGTCGACCCCCGACGCGCTGGCGTCGATTGCCAGCTACCTCAAGGCGTACGGCTGGGACGGCACCTACACGTGGGGGCGCGAAGTGTCGATGACGCCGGTCGTGCGCGCGCGCATCGCCGACCGGGTGCCGAAGCGCACGGAAGGGTGCTACGCGCGCCGCAACATGACGGAGCGGCTGCCGCTCGACGAATGGCGCGAGATGGGCGTCACGCGCGAGGACGGCGGCCCGCTGCCGAAGTCCAAAGTGCCCGCGGGTCTCGTGGACGTGGGCGAGCGGCTCTTCCTGGTGTACCCGAACTACGACGCCATCCTGGGCTACAACTGCGCGCACTACTACGCGCTCAGCGTCGCTTTGCTGGCCGACGAGCTGAAATAGGCTTTGGGCTCTGGGCTCTAGGCTTTGGGCGGGCTTTGGGCTTTCGGCTCTGGGCGCTCGCAACGCCCACCGCGCGGCGGGCCCATTCGACGAGCGTGGGCGCTGATTCCAGCACTTCCACGGGCACGGCGTAGTACGGCATCGTCATCGCGCGATCGGCGTACGGCTTGAACGGTGTGGACCCGGCGGCTTCGTATGCCGCACGCGTCGAGTCGTCCACCTTGAAATACAGCACATCGGCCGCGACGATGCCGAAGAACACGTCGCCGGCATAGAGACCCACGCCGCCGAACATCGCCCGTGCGCGCAGCCCTTCGAGACCCGCCAGCTGATCGAGGACGAAGTCGCGGACGCTGGCGCTCACCCGCAGGGATTTCAATCGACCGCGCGGCGCCGGTTTCAATCTGGTCAGTCCGCCCGCAGGGCCTCGGTGACTGAGGCCCTGTCTGGGAGCACGAGCACAGGGCAAGGAGCGTGGTGCAGAACTCGTTCGCTGTGACTGCCCCGCAGGGCATCGAGAAACCCATGGCGTCCGTCGGTAGTCATCACGACGAGGTCGGCTCTCGTACCGTGCGCGGTGTCGACGATTGTGTCGATCACGTCTCCGCCCCGGTTCATCCTGTCCCACTGCCAGCCCGGGACCAGTGGCGGATGTACGAGCGGCCCCTCGCCGGCCGCACCTACATGGAGCAGCGTGAATGTGCCGGTTGGACGCGACAGACGGCTCACCAGCCGTGCCGCGGCAGCAACCGCCGGGCGCGGTGGCGGTATCACGGCCACGGGGATCAAGATGTTCGCCAGCGACACCGCGCCGTCGTCACCCGAGACGAAGCCGCGCACGCCGTTCGGCACGAAGAGCGCGGCCTGCCCGGCGCGGCGCGCCATTGGCTCCGAGACGGAACGGCGAAGCCAGTGCAGGCCATCGTCGCGCCGATGCGGCGCAAGCACGAGGAGATCGGCCGGATGGGTCTCGAGATAGCGGAGCACGGCCGACACCGGGTCGCGATCGCGCGCGATGGCCTTTTCCACCGTGATACCGAGATCGGGCACGGCTGAACGGGGACTGCCGTGCGGGAGGAGATGCCAGCGCTCGAGCGTCTGCCGCACCCGAGGGAAATCGCTCCACGCCACATCCGTGCCCGAAGAGACGTGGAACAGAGTCAGTCGTGCCCGAGCGACCAAGGCCATCTTCAGGGCGTGGGCGAAGGCCAACTCGCTCGCTTCCGAGAAGTCGGAGGGATGGAGAATGGTGTCGACAATCGCGGTGGTGTCGTAGGCCGACTCCGTTGCCATAGTCGCCTCGCCTCGCTAGGCCGTACGGGCGCGGGCGGTGCTGACCCGCGGCATGGAGATCCGGAACGTCGAACCCGATTCGCTCGATTCGACCAGCGTCAGCCGGCCGCCGTTCGCTTCAACGGCGCCGCGCGCGATCGACAGGCCCAGCCCGGCGCCCCCGAGCGCCGACTCGCCGCCGAAGCGGTAGAACCGGTCGAAGATGTGCTCGCGCGCCGCGGGCGGAACGCCTGGGCCCGAGTCCATCACGTCGCACACCGCTTCCCGCGCGGTCTCCGACAGCGCGCACGCGCACCGATCCGCCGACCGGCGTGAACTTGATCGCGTTGTCCACCAGGTTGATGAGCGCCTGCCGCAGCACCTGTCGATCGGCGAGGGCCGAGGGCGCCGCCGTCCGTTCCACGACGATCTGCTGCCGCTTCTCTTCGGCCAGCACGCTGAGGTGTGACACGACGTTGTCGGCCAGCGCCTGAAGGTCCACGACCTCTCTCGAGAGGGGCGCTTGTCCGGTTTCGGCGCGCGACAGAGTCAGCAGGCGGTCCACGAGACCCGCCAGGCGATCGGCCTCCTCGAGCATGCTGCCGATGATGGTGCGATAGCCCTCCTCGTCGCGGTGTCCGCGCAGCCCCACCTCGCCGACGCTGCGGATCGACGTCAGCGGCGTGCGCAGCTCGTGCGACACGTCGGACGTGAACTGCCGCATCTGCTCGAACGAGCGCTGCAGCCGGCCCAGCGTCTGGTTGAACACGGCGGCCAGCCGGCCCATCTCGTCGTCGGGGTTCTCCACCGGGAGCCGATCGGCCAACCGGTCGGCGGTAATCGACCGCGCCCGATCGGTCATGGTTTCCACCGGCTCGAGCGCTCGACGAGCCAGCGCGTAGCCGCCAAGTCCGGCGACGGCCACGGCGACGGGCAGTCCAAGCAGGAAGATCAGCATTGCCTCGCGCACCTGCTCCTGCAGCGCGGCCTCCGACGCGGCCACCTGGATCACCACGGGCTTCGATGCGATGCGCCCGCGCCGGTTCAGGATCCGCATGGGCGCGTCTTCGCCCCGCACGGTCATCGACACGATCCGGTTGTCGTCGGGCTGTGCGGCCAGGGCGCGGCTCTCCGGCACGGGCCGCCGTTCCGCTTCAGCGCTGCGATACAGCAGCTCACCGCTGCGGTCCCATACCTGCAGCCAGGGGCGCTCCTCCTCGACCGCCAGGAGGTCGTCTTCGTACCAGGAGATGCCGCCCTCCGGCGTCTGGTCCACCATGGCGGCCGCCCACTGAAAGTCGCCACGGAGCCGCTGATTCAGCGCGTCGGAGGCGGACTGCCGCACAAAGCCCAGCACCACGACGGCGTAGACGGTCAGCACGACCACCATCACGGCGACGTACCACAGCGTGAGGCGCCGCCGGAGCGAATGGGCGCGCCACCAGGGGTTCATGGCTCGGTCTCGCTCAACATGAAGCCCACGCCGCGAACCGTGTGAATCAGTTTGGTGTCCTGCTCGGTATCCACCTTGCGCCGCAGACGCGCGATGTGCACGTCGATCACGTTGTCGAGCGGCGTCGAGCGGGCGGTCTCCTTCCAGACGTCCCGGGCCAGCGCCTCGCGTGACACGACCTGCGCCTGCAGCCGAAGCAGGTACTCGAGGAGCTCGAATTCCCGCACCGTGAGATCGACGCTGCGGGCGCCACGTGCCACCTTGCGGCTCACGAGATCCATCGTCAGGTCGCCAACGGTGAGCTTGGGCGCTTCGGTGGATCGGCCGCGACGCACCAGCGCACGGATGCGCGCCACAAGCTCGGCGAATGCGAAGGGTTTCACCAGGTAGTCGTCGGCGCCCGCATCGAGGCCGACCACGCGATCCTGCACGGTGTCGCGCGCCGTCAGCACGAGAACCGGCGTCTTGAGACCACGCTGCCGCAGCGCCGACAGGATCTCGAGGCCGTTCCGGCCGGGCAGCCCCAGGTCGAGCAACACCACATCGAACGTCTCGGTGGTGACCCGGAAGTAGGCGCCCTCGCCGGTGGTTTCCACGACCACCTGGAACTGCTCGCCCTCGAGGCCCTCGCGCAAGGCGTTGGCGACCTTTTGCTCGTCCTCGACCACCAGTACCCGCATCGATGGCATTCTAAGGCGGATGGAGCCCGGGGAGCCGCGACACGATTTCTCCCTGCTGGAGACGATGCGGCTTCAGGACGGGCACGTCGTCCGGCGACATGGCCACTTGTCGCGGGTGGCTTCGACCGCACGCGCCAACGGGTTCCCGTGGGACGAAGGCCGCGTGAACGCGGCGCTGGACGAGGCGGCCGCCACGCGACCGGCCGGGCGATGGCGCATCAGGCTGTTGCTGTCCAGCACCGGCGAGCCCACGGTCGAGTGCTCGGCGTTTCCACTGGTGAGCGAGCGGCCCTGGAAGATCGCGTTCGCCGCCGATCCGGTGGACGACGCCGATCCGTTCCTCCGCATCAAGACGACGCAGCGCCAGGTCTACGACAACGCGCGCCATGCGCGCCCGGATCTGGATGACGTGGTGCTGTGGACGCGCGGCGGCGAGGTGACCGAGTCCACCATCGCCAACGTGGTCGTGGAATTGGATGGGGCGCTGTTTACCCCACCGTCCACGCGTCCGCTGCTGCAAGGCGTGTTTCGCGAAGAACTCCTGGAGGCGGGGCGAATCGCGGAGCGCCCGATCCTCAAGGCGGAGGCCGCATCGGCACCGCGCGTGTGGCTCGTGAACAGCCTGCGCGAATGGATCGAGGCCGAATGGGCGTGAGGGTTCCGTCGTGGACTGATAAGCTGGCGACGTGCAGACCCTTGAGGCCCTGGAACAGACACTGACGAACGCGCTGGATCTTCGCCGGCGGCCGGTTGCGATCTCATTTGTCGATGCGGCGCCCGCGGGTACGCCCAAGCTGCAGGGCTCACAGCCGTCCGGCTGCAGCTTCTGGCGGCTCGCGGCAGAGGGCCGCACCTTCTATACGGTGCCGTCGGATCACCTGAACTGCCCTGTCGGCAGCTACACGCATCACATCGACCTGCCTGTGGGGCGAGAGTCTGAGCTGACCGGCACGCTATCGCTGATGGCCGACATCGGCTACATCTCGATGACGGAAGTGCCGGCGATTCCGCGGCTGCCGCAGACGCCACAGGTGATCGTCTACGCGCCGCTGGCGCAGGCGCCGGTGAAGCCGGATGTGGTCGTGCTGTCGGGGAAACCCTCCAAGCTGATGCTCCTGCACGAGGCCGCCACGCGGGCGGGCGTCTCCACCACGCCGCTGCTCGGCCGGCCGACCTGCATGGCGATACCGGCGGCGCTGCCAGGCGGTGTCGCCTCCAGCCTGGGTTGCATCGGCAACCGGGTCTACACGGACGTGGCCGACGACGAGTTCTATTCGGTCATCGGAGGCGCGGGCTTGGACGGCGTCGTGGCGGCGTTGGCCACCATCGTCTCGGCCAACCAGACGCTCGCGGCCTATCACCGTGAACGGCTCGCTGGGCTCCGCGTGGACCCTTCACGCTCCGCCTAGCTCGCGCAGTGTCTTCTGGCCCCGCTTAGCGGGGCGGGCCTTCTCTCCCGTCAAGCGCCACGACACGGCGAGAAGGTCGCGTAAGGCGTCCGGCGTGATCGTCGACAGCCGCGCCAGAATCACCGGCCAGCGACGGTAGTAGTCGGTCAGGTAGTACGTCTCGGGCGCGTCCTCCAGCAGCCAGCCCCGCTCCTGTTCGTCGTAGCGGACGACCAGCGTGTCGGGCTCGGCGGAGGGGTGGCTGGCCAGTGCGGCCATGAAGCAGCCGCGGCGCTTCAACGTGGGCGGCCTGCCCGCCCGGGTGACGTCTTCCACTTCGGGCAGCACGAGGCCCGCCGATCTCACCTTGTCGAAGGGATCCGACGAGGCACGCCGATGCCGCGCTGGCGCCATCGACAGAGAGTATCCGCGCTTGTCACCTCGAAGTCACCTCGCGTCACCTTGGGTCCATTGAGGCACCCGAGCCGGCGGCCCACAGTGGTCGCATGCGCTCACTGGTTCTCGTCCTGATGGTGTTGGCAGGTGTCCCCGGCGTCGCAGCCGCGGCCGAGCGGGCCTGGATCGACGTCGCCGTGCGCGTCTACGACGCTGCGCCGGTTGCGGACGACGACAAGCGGCGCGCCCTCGCGGTCGCCGCCGCCCTGCTGGCGCCGGCGGACCTCGAGATCCACTTCACGCACTGCACCGCGCCGAACGCCGAGCGCGCCTGCGATCGGACACTCGGCGGTGACGAGCTGGCGCTGCGGCTGGTGCGCGGCCATGTGCCGATCCAGCGGCCCGCGGCGCCACTGCCCCTCGGCGAGGCGCTGCTCGATACGCGCCGTCGAAAGGCTTCGCTGGCAACCATCTATGTCGAGCGCGTCGAGCGGCTGGCGCGCGACAGCCATGCCGATCCGGCGGTGCTGCTCGGACGCGCCATCGCTCACGAACTGGTGCATGCGCTGACCGGCCGTGGCACGCACGCACCGCACGGGCTGATGCGCGCCGTATGGTCGGTGTGGGAGGTGGCGCGCGATCGGCCGCAGGACTGGAGCTTGGGGGACGCCGAGAGGGTCCTCCTGCGGAACCGCCGCCCCGCAGATCTCCAGGCGGCGGTGCGGTAGGGGGACTGAAGACAAGGCAAAAGGCAAAGGGCAAAAGGCAAAAGGAGAGCCGGAGCTGTAGTTCTGTTCTTCCTTTTGCCTTGTGCTTTGTGCCTTGTGCCTTCGGGTTGCCGGACTCCTCGTGCAACCCGCCTAAGGCAACGGCGGCGGCGTCACGGCTGGTGTCATGAATCCCGTTCGGCGTCCGAACAGCATGAAGAGGACCGCGCCGAACCCGATCGTCCACGCCAGATACTCCACGACGAACCCGACGATCGAGAGCGGCGTGGAGACGAGCCACAGCGGGCCCCCACCCATCCCGACCAACCGGCCGAGCAGCACCGGCGAGACGATGAGCAGCACGCCGGCCATGGTGGCCGCGAAGACGCCGGCGGTGTTGTCGCTCCACACGCGGCCCAGCACCTTCTGGCCCACCTCGCGCGCCACGGCAGTGAACCCGACCAGCGCCAGCACTGCCAGCGCCAGGACGGCGAACGGCAACAGCAGCAGGAACGGAATCCCCACGATCGTGATGATGAGGACGATGGTCAGGATGACGAGCAGCGGCACCATCAGCACCTGCGAGAGGAACCCGACGGCGCCGGCCTTGAGCGGCTCGGCGGCCGCCAACGTCCGGATGCGATCCACGTAGCCCCCGCCCAGCAGCAGCACGATGGCGGTCAGCAGGCACAGAATCCCCACACGAACCACTGTCGAAATCAGCGAGAAGAACCCGCCGAACGGGTTGCCGAACCAGGGGCCTCCGCCCCAGCCCCAGCGCGGCCACTCGAATCTGGGGTTGATGTTGATCGGGCCCACGCCCACTTCCTCGACTTCGCCGCCGATGCGCGCGCCAGGATCGCGCTTCAGCCCCCCACCCACGACCACGACGTCGCCCGTGACGTCGGCCTTGGGCCCGAACTCGGCGCTGCCGCCAACCACCACCACCTCGCCGTTCACGCGTCCCATCACGCGGGCGAACCCGCCGATGACCACCACGTCGCCATCGACCGTTTCGCCCTCGTTGACCGTGACCGTGCCGCCGAACCGCACACGGTCGCCGGAGTTGCCGCCACCACGACGGCCGAACGGGCCACGGCGGCGGCGATCCCGGGCGTTGTCGTCGGGATCCACCGGTGGGGCCACCACGGGAGGTTCGGGAAGGGGCGCAGACTCGGCCTCGGCTGCGCCGGTCAATGTGCGTAGCTGCGCGGGGCTGAGAAAGGAGACGCGGGTCACGAGATCGGCATCGGCTCCCAGACGGGTCCGCAGCTCGGCGCCCGTGACCGCTTGACCGTCCACGGCGATGGAACCTTCGTGCACTTCAACGGACCGCAGGTCGGCGATGCGGAAGCGCGGACGCAGCATCACGCCGTCCTGCAAAGGCAGCACGTCGAATCGGCGCTCGAGTTGTGTGCGGAGGGCGGCAATATCGGTGGGTGTCTGGGCCGCGGCGTCGGCCTCGCCCGGCCCCACGTGGAAGGCGATCGCCCCCACCACGACGATGAGCAGTCGAACCAGCAGATGCGGTCTCCCTGTCATTTGGTCGACTCCTCCCTGCAACCCCCGCCCCGCGAAGCGGGGCAAAAAGACACTGCGCTATCGAGGCGGAGCCTCATGTTTTTCCCTTCCTGGCGGAGCCTCGGTAGCCGTGAACAAGCGTCTCAATCCCACCACTGCCAGAGCCCCCAGTGCCAGCAGGCCGCCCGTGCCCCCAATCGCCTGCGGCGTTACCAGGCTGGAGGCCACGGCCTTCCCTGCCGTCTCGAAAATCGTCCACGCGTCGGTGCCAGTTGTAATGGCGACCGCCAGCCACAGGACACCGTCGAGCGAGGCCCGCAGCCCCCAGACGAACCCCTGAGCCAGCAGCGGCACCCCGAAAACCAGGCCAAATCCGGCCACGATGGCCCCGGCCACGACCACCGCCACCCAACGGAGTGCGCGGCGACCGAGCCAGTTCTGGCTCACGTAACTACCTTTACGAGTGGACGAGGCAGGAGGTTGCACGGCGGCCGGGCAAGAATGCCCACTATCCTTGCCCAGGTCGGCCGCCGCCGGAAGGGGCAAACCGGGCCGCCGGGCCGAATCCTGGCGGTTCTTTGGCCCTTGTTTGGAACCGTCAGCCCTTCATCTTGCGCAGGTCGTCGCCCAGGACGATGGCCTCGGCAATTTCCTTCTTGGACTTCCGGCGCTGGCGGCTCTGCCGCTGGATGGTCAGGTGCGCCTCTTCCTCGCTCATACCCAGATCGCGCTGCAGGATGCCCTTGGCACGGTCAACGACCTTGCGGGTCTCGAGCTGCTCAGTCAGCTCGACGTTCTCGACCTCCAGGCGCGCCATCTCGATCTCGGCGCCCACGATGAAGCCCAGCGTGGAAATGAGCTGAATCTCCTTGCGGCCGTGCTCGTGCGGCTCCCGGTGCTGGACGTTGATGACGCCCACCAGCTTGCCGCGCGACAGCACGGGCACCGACAGAAACGCCTCGTAGCGGTCCTCGGGCAGCTCGTTGAAGGTCTGGAACCGCGGGTCCTCCCATGCGCGCCGGCCAACCGCCACGGGCTGGCGATGCTCGGCCACCCAGCCGGTGATGCCTTCGCCCATCCGCAGCTTCAGGCGACCCACGACGTCGAGATGCGGCGTCATGGACGCGCGGAGCACCGAGATCCTCGCCTTCGAGCACGTAGACGAAGCACGAATCGCACGCCACCACCGTCGAGACGAACTGCACCACCCGCTCGAGCACCGCGTTCAGCGGGTCGGCCGCCGCGATGCTGGAGCCAATCTCGTGAAGGGCGTCGATCGCCGAGTTCTCGGTCACGCTCGTCTCAATTCTCGAGGTTCAGGCTTCATGCCGCCGACTCGTCCGTTGCTGGGCGCAGAACGGCGCGATAGGAGTACACGCCGGTCCGTTGCACGGCGGTTGGAGCCCACCGCGCGGACCAATAGGCCCCCAGCTCCAAAAGCACCACGGTGCCGAAGCCGAAGGCAGCCGCAACGGCCACGAGCCCCAACGTGTACTGACCGGTCAGATCCTTCACCGATCCGAGCAGAGTCGGCAGGAAGAAGCCACCGAGTCCGCCCGCCGCGCCCACCACACCCGTGACGAGGCCGATTCGTTGCGGGAAGCGCTGCGGCACCAGTTGGAACACGGCGCCGTTGCCCATGCCCAGCAGCCCCATGCCGACGCCCAACACCGCGACGGCCACGGCGGCCGACGGCAGCGTGGCCACGACTCCGAAACAGAGGGCTGCTGCCGCCAGCAGGCCCACGAGCAGGCGATAGCCGCCAACCCGATCGGACAACCACCCGCCCACTGGACGAAGGAAGCTGCCGGCGACGACGACCAGCGTCGTGAAGTCCCCCGCGACCACCCGCGACACGCTGTACTGCTCGTGAAAGAACGTCGTGAGGAAACTGGCCAGGCCGACGAACCCGCCGAACGTCAGGCTGTAGAGGAACGACAGCCACACGGTGTCCGTGTCGCGAAGTGCCGCGCCGTAATCGGCCAGCGAGGTGCGCGAGCGCGGCGTGGGGCTGTCCTTGGCCATCACGGCGAAGACACCGAACACCACCAGGATGGGCAGCGCCGCCAGGCCCATCGTCGCCGCCCACCCCACGCGCTCGGCGAGCCGCGGCGCAAAGAGCGTCGCCAGCAGCGTGCCCGAGTTGCCGGCGCCGGCAATCCCCATGGCCAGGCCCTGATACTCGGGCGGATACCAGCGGCTGGCGAGCGGAAGCGCCACGGCGAAGCTGGCGCCCGCGATCCCGAGACAGAGTCCCACGGCATACAGGTGCTCGACCGTCGAGGCGAAGCGCCACGCGACGACCAGCGCGACGATCGTGAGCACCATGCCGATGAGCGCCGCCCGGCGGCCGCCGATGCGGTCGCCCACCGTTCCGAGCACCGGCCGAAACAGCGACCCGCCGAGCAACGGGATGGCAGTCACGAGGCCCTGCTGCGTGGCGGACAGGCCCAGGTCCTCGCGAAGAAACGGCGCCAGCGGACCCAGCAGCACCCAGGCCATGAAGCTCACGTCGAAGTAGAGCAACGCCGCCACGAGCGTCGGTGTGTGTCCCGCCGACAAGAACCCCTTGCGTCCCTCCGCCATCACGCCGCCTCCTCGCGCGTCGCACTTGGAATGAGGACGCAGACGACTCCTTCGTCAACCCGGGTCTGATACGTCCCGACACAGTGGTCGCGGCCGTGCGATGGGCGCACCACCGCGCCGCTTTCGAGGTCGACTTTCCACGCGTGCAACGGGCACACGACCGACGTGCCGGTGACGATGCCGTCGCACAGCGGCCCGCCTTGATGCGGGCACTGTGGATCGGTGGCGAGAAAACGGTCACCGAGATTGAAGACCGCAAGCTCGCGATCCCCGACCAGCACCGCCCGCCCTTCCCGTGGCGGGATGTTGTCGCAGGCCGTGACGCGAATCCATCGTCCGTCGCTCATGCGTCCACCGTCTCCATCGCACGAATCGGCGTGAACTGCGTCGCCGTCTTGGGCGTGCGTCCCTCCAGCCACGCGTCGGTGGCCCGGGCCTTCGACTTCTGCAGCCGGTCGAGCAGCGCGTGGCGCACCGGTTCGGGCGCGTAGACCGTCTCCTTGCGCACCTTTTCGATGCCCAGGCGCTCCACGAAGTCGTAGGTGCGCTCCAGGTAGTTGGCGTTCTCGCGGTAGTACTGGAAGAAGAGCTCGCAGGCCTCGAGCGCCTGTCCGGTGGTTTCCACCGTAATCAGGAGGTCGGCTTTCCGTACGCCCTTGCCCGCCGCACCGCCGACCACCACCTGCCAGCCGTTCTCCTGGCCCACCATGCCGATGTCCTTGACCGTGGCCTCGGCGCAGTTGCGCGGGCAGCCGACGGTGGCCATCTTCACCTTGTGCGGCGTGAACAGCTGCTCGAAGCGCCGCTCGAGCTCGATGCCGGCGGCGGTCGAGTCCTGCACGCCGTAGCGGCAGAACTCGGTGCCGACGCAGGTCTTCACCATGCGCACGCCCTTGGTATAGGCCTGGCCGGACGGCATGCCGAGATCGGCCCACACCGCCGGCAGATCGGCCTTCTTCACGCCCAGCAAATCGATCCGCTGGCTGCCCGTGATCTTCACCATCGGCACGTGGTACTTGTCCGCCACGTCCGCGATCCGGCGCAGCTCGTCGGGGCTCGTCACGCCCCCGCGAATCCTGGGGATGACCGAGAAGGTGCCGTCCTTCTGGATGTTGGCGTGCACGCGGTCGTTGATGAACCGCGCCGAGCGGTCCTCGTCGTGATCGCCGCACCACAGCATGTCGAGCATGTAGCTGAGGGCCGGTTTGCAGACCTCGCAGCCGATGCCGTTGCCGTAGATCTCGAGCACCTCCTGCACCGACTTGAGGCGCTGGCTGCGGAGGATGTCGCGCAGCTTGTCCTCGGCAAACGGCAGGCAGGCGCAGATGACCTTCTTGAACTCTTCCTCGAACTCCGGCGCGACCGCGCGCAGCAGGTCCTGACAGAGGCTGGTGCAGCTGCCGCAGCTCGTGCTCGCGCGTGTGCACTCCTTGAGCTGGGACATCGTGTTGACGCCCTTCTCGTGGATCGCCTGGATGATGGAGCCCTTGGTGACGCCGATGCAGCCACAGATCGTCGCGCTGTCGGCCATCGAGGCCACTTCGCCGCCGGCGTCGGCCGATGGCGGCGGGAACAGCAGGTACCTGCGCTGACCTGAGATGTCGGCGTCGGTGCGCAGCCAGTCCATGTACCGATGGCTGTCCGAGACGTCGCCGACGAGGATCGCACCCACCAGCCTGCCGTCGCGGACGGTGAGCTTCTTGTAGATACCGAGGGCGCGGTCCTCGAAGCGCACCGGCTCGGCGTTCTGCTCGCTCCAGTCGCCGGCCGAGAAGACGTCGACGCCCATGATCTTGAGCTTCGCGGCCGGCACCGTACCGGTGTAGGTGGGTTCGCGGTGCCCGGTGATCGTCGCCGCCAGCACTTTGCCCTGCTCGAAGAGGGGTGCCACCAGGCCGTAGCACACGCCGCGATGCTCCACGCACTCACCGACCGCGAAGATGTCGGGGTCGGACGTTTCCATGAAGTCGTTCACCACGATGCCGCGGTTGACGTGCAGGCCCGCCTTGTAGGCCAGCTCCACGTTCGGGCGGATGCCGGCGGCCACGACCACGAGTTCGGCCTCGAGGGTGGTGTCGTCCGACAGCGCCACACCTTCGACGTGTCCGTTGCCGAGAATCGCGGTCGTGGTGCGCCCGAGCAGCACCTTCACGCCGAGGTCCTCGATCTTGCCGAGCAGGTATTGCCCCCCGTCGGGATCGAGCTGCCGCTCCATCAGCGTGGAGGCCAGGTGCAGCACGGTCACGTCGCACCCCTGCACCTGCAGGCCGCGGGCCGCTTCGAGACCAAGGAGGCCGCCGCCGATCACCACGGCCTTCACGCCGGGCCCCGCGCGCCGCAGGATCTCGCGGGTATCGTCGAGCGTCCGGAACACGCAGCACGCCGCCCTTGTGCAGGCCGTCGATCGGCGGCAGGAACGCCGAGCTGCCGGTGGCCAGCAGCAGCGTGTCGTAGGGCGTCACGCGGCCGTCGGCATCCGGTGACGGTCCTGGCTTCGGAGTCCACGTCGACGATCGCGCACGCCGACGCGCAGGTCGATCTGTGGCGCGTGTACCACTCGAGCGGGTTGATCACGATGTCGTCGGCGGCCTTCTCGCCCGCCAGCACCGACGACAGCATGATGCGGTTGTAGTTGACGTGCGTCTCGTCGCCGAAGACGGTGACCTGCGAACTGCGGCGCGTGCTTCAGCATCTGCTCGAGGCAGTCCATGCCGGCCATGCCGTTGCCCACCACCACCAGCCGTTTCATCGTCCGCCTCCCGCCGCGGCCCGCTCCACGCGCACCGCCGACTGCTTGTAGTTGGGCTCGCGGGAATACGGATCGAACTCGCTCTGCGTCACCTGGTTGGCGTTGGCCTCGGCGTAGTGGAACGGCACGAACACCTGTCCGGGCGCCACGGTCTCGGTCAGCCGCAGCTCCACGTCCCGGATGCGGCCGCGGCGCGACACCACGTCCACGCGGTCCTGCGGCGTCAGGTGCAGTCCGCGCGCGTCGCGCGGGTTCATCTCCAGCCACGCGTTCGGCGACAGCCGCTCGAGAATCGGCACCTTGCCGGTCTTGGTGCGCGTGTGCCAGTGCTCGACGGTGCGGCCGGTGTTGAGGACCAGCGGGTAGTCGGGGGTCGGCTGCTCCGGGAAGGGCACCCACTCCGTGGGGATCAGCTCGCGCGCGGCCGTCGTCGGTCTTGAATCCGCCGAATGCGTAGAGGCGCCGCGTCGCCTCCGGATCGCGTGGCGCCGGCCGGAAACGGCCACTGCACGCCGCCGTGCTTCTCGAGATCGCCTCGTAGGTGATGCCGGAGTAGTCGCACAGCCGGCCCGCCGACACGCGCTTCCACTCCTCGAACGCGTCTGCCGGCGCGTCGCCAGCCAGGAAACAGCTCGTCGCGCACGCCGAGCGTGCCGGCCAGCGCCAGGAAGATGTCGAAGTCCGCCCGCGCCTCGCCGGAGGCGGCACGGCGCGGTTCACCTTGCTGACGCGGCGCTCGGAGTTCGTGTAGGTGCCTTCCTTCTCGCCCCAGATCGCGGCCGGCAGCATCAGGTCGGCGAACTCGCTGGTCGGCGTCGGCGCATAGCCGTCCTGCACGACCAGGAACTCGAGCCCCTCGAGCGCCTGCCGCAGCGCGCCGAGATTGGGGAACGACACGATGGGGTTGGTCGCGATGATCCACAGGCGCGCGGATCCGCTTGTCGAGCGCGGCCTCGATGATGTCCGGGATACGCCAGGCCTCGCGCCGTCGGAATGCGATCGGCGTCGATGCCCCACAGCGCCGCCAGTTCGTTGCGATCCGGCTCGCTTTCGAACTTGCGGTAGCCGGGCAGGCTCGAGGCGAAGCCGGTCTCGCGCGTGCCCATGGCGTTGCACTGTCCGGTGATCGAGAACGGCGCCGCGCCGGCGCGACCGATGTTGCCGGTGATGAGCGCCAGGTTGTTGATGGCGTTGACGGTCTCGGTGCCCTTGGAGCTGTGGTTCACGCCCATCGTCCAGCCGATGAACGCGGCCCTGGCGTTGGCGTACATCCACGCGGTCCGGTAGATCTGCTCGGGCGCGAGGCCGGTGATCTCCGCGACGCGCTCCGGCGTGTAGCCGCGCACGGACTCGCGCAGCTCGTCGAAGCCGGTGGTGTAGGCGTCCACGTAGTCGCGATCGACCAGGTCGTGCTCGATGACGACGTGGATGAGGCCGTTGATGCAGCGCCAGATCGGAGCGCGGCTGCAGCGGCAGATGCAGGTCGGCCATCATGGCCGTCTTGGTCACGCGCGGATCGACGACGATGAGCGTGGTGCCGGGGTTGGCCTGCAGGCGCCGGCAGAGAATCGGATGGTTCTCGGCGATGTTGGCGCCGATCAGGATGATGACGTCGGCGGTCTCCAGGTCCTCGTAGGCGCCGGGAGGCCCGTCGCTGCCGAAGGATCGCTTGTAGCCGGCGACGGCCGTGGACATGCACAGCGTGGTGTTGCCGTCGTAGTTGCGGTGTGCCGAGACCGAGCTGCACCAGCTTGCCCAAGCGTGTAGAACTCCTCGGTGACCAGCTGGCCGGTACTGATCACGCCGATGCTGTCGCGGCCATGACGTTCCTGAATCGAGCGGAAGCGCGTCGCCATCTCGGACAGCGCGTCGTCCCAGGAGACCCTGGTTCGCGCCGCGCGCTTGCCACGCCGCAGCATCGGATAGCGTGCGCGGTTGTCGGCGTCGAGCGTATGGTGCTCGGACAGACCCTTCGGGCACAGCACGCCGCGATTCACGGGATGATCCGGATTGCCCCGCACGCTCACGGCGCGGCCGTCCTTGACGCCGATCAGCATGCCGCAGCCCACCGAGCAGTAGCCGCAGGTGGTGGCCACCCACCGATCGGCGGCCTTCTTCGCCGACACGTAGCCGGCCTCGGGATCCACGACGTAGCGGTACTCGTCCGCGCCGGTGTCGAGGCCGATGAGCCGTTTCAGGTTCATGCGGCCTCGCGTCCACCCGCCACGTACGGCGCGGTCATGTGCATCGGCACCACGCTGACGAAGAACAGGTATCGCCCGACGATCTCGGCGGCGACCGTCACCGCCAGCGCCGCGGCAAAGGCCGCGCGGCCGCCGAACAGCCACTCCTGCTCACCGGCCGGACCGGCCACGAGCGGCAGCACGATGGCGCCGGCGACGAGCAATGCCCCTCGCGTGACGAATGCGCGCCGCAGCACGGTGGACAGCAGCCGTGCCGTCCCCCGCAACTCGAGGGTGTCGGCAGCGATGAGACGCAGGAAGCGAATCAGGATGAGCACCAGCTGCGCGACGCCCAACGCCGCCGCGATCGCGCCCAGCCACCAGGCGTCGCCGACGCCGATCGCACCGGAAAAAAGCGGTCCCAGCACGGCGGCGGTCAAGCCGAATTGCAGCGGCGTATACCAGGTGTTCCACGCCGGACGCGAGCCGACGCGATAGATGCAGCCGCTGGCGAACACACCGGCGAGCCCCAGCGCCACGGTCAACGCGCCCACGACCACGCCCCCCGGGAGCCCGAACCACAGCGCGCCGGCGTAGGCCGCGGCCACCCCGGAGAAGGCGCCGAAGAGCAGCACCTCGCGGCTCAGCCACGATCGGCGCCACATCCGAATCGCGCGATAGGCGTACACGGGACGGCCGAGATGCAAGGTGGAGGCGGTGAGCGCCAGCCCGCCGACGACAAGCGATGCGATCGCGGCCACGCCCAACCGGCCGCCCGCGCCCAGCAGCTGCAGCAGCCAGATGGTGGCGAACGCGCCCACCGACAACTGCGTGAGCACCGTCATCACCACGAGCGGCCAGTGCGGGTGCTCCGGCTGGACGTGGGTGATGTCGCGCGGGCGGGCATTGGGCGGGAGATCCACGCCGGAGACGCGGGTCGTGGACAGGCTGAAGTCCTCGGATGGGGCGTCCGCCACGCGCTGCGAAGCGACGGCGGCGCGCCAATCCGCCAGGTTCACGATCTCGATCGTGATGGCGCCTTCCGGGCACGCGCTCACGCATGCCGGAGCGGCACCGGTCGACAGGCGGCCGTGGCACATGTCGCACTTGCCTACCACCCCGCGCTCGGCGTTGTATTGCGGCACGCCGTACGAGCAGTTCCACGTGCAGTACTGGCAGCCGATGCACGCGTCGGCGCTGTGGGTCACGATCCCCGTCGCGGCGTCCTTGGTGTAGGCGTCCACCGGGCAGCCCGCGAGGCACGTGGGCTCGAGACAGTGATTGCAGCCCATCGACAGATACGAGCGCATGGCGTTGGGGAACCAGCCGCCCTCGATCTCGCTGACGCGCCGCCAGTTGATCGACGCGGGGTTGCCGTTCTGCTCGTTGCACGCGACCACGCAGCACTTGCACCCGATGCACTTGCGCATGTCGAAGTGGAAGCGGTACTGCTCGCCCTCCGCGGGCAGGCGTGCGGGGAGTCGCGAGAGATCGACCGTCTGTGTGCCGATGCGGGAGGCGGGCGTGCCAGTGCGACGCGTCAGCGCGAACGCGACGTCGTCGTCGGCCACGCGAGTCAGCAACGGTAACGCCATCGAGCTCCCCCGGGCACCAAGCCCCTTACGCAGAATCCCTCACAGGACTGCGTTCGGCTCGACAGGGAGCGTTGACGTTGACGCCGCCTACGGTCCGGCGGCACGGCGCCGTTCGAACACTCGCTGCAACCAGGAGCGAGTTGGCGCCGGACTCGGTCAGCGACGGCTGACCAACGCGTCACTCGCGTCGCAGCGAGTGCACGGGATCGAAGATACACACGTCGCCGGCGGACTTCAAGTCCACCGCTGGTAACACTCACGTACGAACAACTCGCATATCCGACAGGATTGTCGCGACGCGACAACCGCGCGACGCGCGTGAGGAGACGCGGCAACCGCCCAGCTCCGCGCCAATGCGATCCCGCAGCGCGCCAACGAGACCGCAACGATGAGACTCCTACATTTCCGTTGAATTCATCGGATCTATGCACACAACTGTTGATTTCTCGAGCGCCCGGCAGCCGGCGCGCGGCCCCGTTTCGCGCAAGGACTTGCAATTTCTCAGTGGAAACCTCGCCACGGTGCATCACTGGAACATCACTTGCAACACTTGGACCCGAGCGCCCGCGATGCCCGCTCGAGTTCTGGCCCCGACGCCTCCCTGACAGCCACGCGGCTTACACCTCGATCACGCGATCGAGAGGGAGACGATTCATGCACGTTCGCCCGCGTACGTCCTTCACGCCCTTCGTGTGCCTTGCCAGCGCACTCGTCACCAGCTCTTCGCTGATCGCGCAATCCACACAGCCCTCCGCCGCTCCCGCTCCACCTGCGCAGCTAGCCGCTCCGGCCGCACAAGCGCCCGCCGCACCCGCGCCGCGCGCGCCCGTGTTCAACCGGGCCAACGAACACCTGCCCTCGTGGCTCCGCCTGCGGGCCGAGTTTCGAGAACGTGTCGAAGGTTTTCGCAGCATCGGGTACGTCGAGGACCGTGATGACGCCTACGCGCTCACCCGCGCGCGCTTCAACATCGCGGTGACGGCGAAGCCGTGGCTCAATTTTCAGACGAACCTGCACGACGCGCGGGTCGCCGACAAGGAGGTAGGCCCGACCACAGCGCCCTTCCGGGCGCCGTTCGATGTCCGCATGGCATTTGCCGAGGTAGGTACCGGCAAGTCGCCGGCAGCGCTGCGCCTGGGCCGTCAGGAGCTGGCGTTCGGCGAACAGCGCCTGCTCGGTCACCTGGCCTGGGCCAACACCGGACGCGTGTGGGACGGGGCGCGAGGCACACTGCGCTCGAAGGCGGTGCAGGTGGACGTGTTCGCCGCGTCGCTGGTGCGCTTCCTGCCCGACGCGTGGGATCGCAGCGGTTTCGGCAATCGCCTGTACGGCGCGTACGCAAGCGCGGGGACCCTGCTCCCCCAGGCCACCGTGGAGCCGTACGCGATCTTCCGCCGCGATGAGAACCTGGCAAGCGAGCTGGGCCCACGTGGCACGCTGCAGCAGGCGACCACCGGGGTGCGCATCGCGGGCAAGCTGCCGGCGCGCCTGGACTACGGGGTCGAGATGGCCGCGCAGCGCGGCAGCCTCGCCGACGACGACGTGAGCGCCTGGGCGGGCCACTGGCAGATCCGCGAATCGCTGCCCGGGAAGGGTGTGGTGAAGATCACCTCCGAGTACAACTTCGCGTCCGGCGACAGCAACCCGGCCGACGGCGTCCGCGGCACCTTCGATCAGCTCTATCCGACGGGCCACGACAAGCTGGGGTTGAGCGATCAGGTGGGCTGGCGGAACATCCACCACCTGCGAGAAGGGGTGGAGTTCTCACCCTTCAAGAACACGCCGATCGGCGTGAACTACCACACCTGGTGGCTCGCCGACAAAACCGACGGTCTCTACACGGCGTCGGGCGCGCTGGCGGCGCGTGTGGCCGGTGGCGCCGCGTCGTCGCACGTCGGGCAGGAAATCGACGTCCAGATCACCCGCGCCCTCACGCCGCAGCTGGCGCTCACAGCCGGCTACGCGTTCCTGATGCCCGGCAAGTTCCTCGATCAAGCCACGCCCGGCGCGTCTCTCAGCGCGCCGTTCGTGATGATCAACTACACCTTCCTGGCGGAGAGATGAGCATGCAACGACGAACGTTCCTGAAAGCGACTGGCACCTCGGCCGCGGGCGTGTTGATCTCCGGAATGCCTTCGGGCTGGGTGGGGGGCGCCTACGCGGCGGACGGCCCCGAAACCACCACGATCCGATTCGGCATCATCGCGCTGACCGACTGCGCGCCCATCGTCATGGCGCACGAGCTCGGACTTTTCAAGAAGTTCGGCATCGACTCCATCGTGTCGAAGGAAGCCTCGTGGGCCGTCATCCGCGACAAGCTGACGATCGGCGACAACCAGGCGACGCACATGCTGATCGGGATGCCGCTGGCGTCCACGATGGGCCTGGCGGGATCGCCCGTCAAGCCGATGGTGATTCCGTGGCTGCTCAATCGCAACGGCCAGGCGATCACGCTGAACAACACGCTGAAGAAGGCCGGGGTCAAGAAACCGGCAGACGTCAAGCCGCTGGCCATGGCGGCCAAAGCCAAGGGTGAGCCGCTCACGTTCGCGATGACGTTTCCGCCGGGCACCCACGCGATGTGGATGCGCTACTGGCTGGCGGCCGGCGGCATCAACCCCGACAAGGACGTCACCCTCATCACGATTCCGCCGCCGCAGATGGTGGCGAACATGAAGGTGGACAAGATGGACGGCTTCTGCGTGGGCGAGCCGTGGAACAACCGCGCCATCGACGACGGCATCGGCTACACGGTGACCACCACGCAGGCGATGTGGAAGGACCACCCCGAGAAAGTGTGCGCCTTCACCGAAGAGTTCGCCGACAAGAACCCCAAGACCGTCAAGGCGATCCTCAAGGCGCTGCATTTCGCCAGCATCGAGCTGGACAAGATGGAGAACCGGCCGAAGTTCGCGGAAGTGATCGCGCGGCCCGCCTACATCAACTGCCCGCCGGCGATCATCACCGAGCGGCTGATGGGCAAGTACCGAGTACGGCGATGGCCGCGTCGAGCAGGATCCGAACTACATGATCTTCTCGAACCGCAACTGCAACTACCCGCATCAGATTTACGCCAAGTGGTGGCTGAGCCAGTTCCGCCGCTGGGGCATGACCAAGGAGCGCGCCCGACTACAACGGCGTGGCCAAGAAGGTGCTGCGCAGCGACATCTACCTGGAGGCCATGAAGGAGCTGGGCGTCAAGGTGGACGTGCAGGAGCAGACGTCGATCACGCTCTTCGACGGCGTGATGGACGGCAAGGATCCGGAGAAGTACGCCAGGTCGTTCGCCGTGAACAGCCTGGCGAGTTGAGCGCCCACGTCGGCGCCTATCAGGAGGACAAGACGTGAAAAAACGCTTCATGAACGCGGCGTTGCCCTTGTGCGGTATCGGGCTGGCGCTGGCCGCGTGGTGGATGGCCAGCCGGTATGTGCCCGATCTCCCGTCTCCACTGCGCACGTGGGAAGAGAGCAAGCTGTACATCATGGAGCCGCTGACCAAGCGGGGCGAGACCGATCAGGGCATCCTGCTCCTCGCCTCCTACAGCCTGGTGCGGGTCGCTCAGGGGTTCCTGCTGGGAATCGCCGTGGCGACCCCGCTCGGGTTCCTGCTGGGCGCCTCGCAAACCATGACGAAGATGTTCGACCCGCTGATGCAGGTCCTGCGTCCGATTTCGCCACTCGCCTGGCTGCCGCTCGGCCTCGTGCTGTTCCAGAAGTCCGAGCCGGCCGCCCTCTTTGCCATCGCGGTCTGCTCGATGTGGCCGACGGTCATCAACACGATGTCGGGCGTCCGCGCCATCCCGCAGGACTACTGGAACGTGGCCAGGGCGCTGCGCCTCTCGAAGACCACCACGTTCCTCAAGATCATCCTTCCCGCCACGCTGCCCTACATGTTCACCGGGTATCGGCTCAGCCTGGGGATAGCCTGGCTGGTGATCGTCGCCAGCGAGATGCTGACCGGCACGCCAGGCATCGGCGGCTTCCTGTGGCAGGAATACAACTCGCTCGTCTATGCGCACATCCTGCTGGCCATCGTCACGATAGGCATCGTGGGCTTCGCGCTCGATCGCCTGATGGGCGCGGCCGAGGCGCGGCTCCGCGCGGTATGAGCCGCGAACCGGCGGCGTTTATCCAAGTCACGGGCGTCGCGAAGTCGTTCATGCGCAACGGCAAGTCGCGCGACGTCCTGCGCGATGTCTCACTGGCGGTGGAGGAAGGCGAGTTCGTCTCGATCGTTGGAGCCATGGGCAGCGGGAAGTCGACGCTGCTGGGCATCATGGCGGGGCTGGCAACGTCCGACGCGGGATCGGTCACGGTGGCGAACCAGCCAGTGACCGGCGTGCTGGAGGGCGCGGCGTTCGTCTTCCAGAACTACTCGCTGCTGCCCTGGCTGAGCGCGCTCGAGAACGTGCGGCTGGCGGTCGCGGCCGCCTTCCCCGCCGAGACGCCGCCCGAACATCGGCGGCGTGCGGGCGCGGCGCTCGAGCGCGTGGGACTTGGCGCCGCGCTCGACCGCAAGCCGCGCCACCTGAGTGGCGGCATGCGGCAGCGCGTGGCCCTGGCGCGGGCTTTTGCCACTGAGCCCAAGGTGCTCTTCCTGGACGAACCGTTCGGGGCGCTGGACGCGCTGACCCGCGAGACCCTGCAGTCGGACCTGGCCACCCTGTGCGATTCACGCGAGAAGCCGGTGACGACGGTGATGGTCACGAACAACCTCGACGAGGCGATCCTCCTGTCGGATCGAATCGTGCCCGTGGCGCCGGGGCCGCCGGCGACCCTGGGCGCCGCGGTCTACGTCGGCCTGCCGCGGCCCCGATCGGCGACGCTTCTGGCCACCGACGACGCCGCGAGTCTCGCGCGGACCGAGATCATTGCGGCGCTCACCGCCGGACAAGCCCTCCGAGGCCCGGGAGCCGCGGCGCGGCGGTCGCAGTCTTCAGTCTCCAGTCTCCGGCCTCCAGTCCCGCTCATTCACACCGACGGAGGGGCTTGACGTGCCGGTTCCACTCGAACTGACGGGGCTCACCCGGATCTTCCCGACACCTACGGGCCCGCTGGTGGCCGTGAAGGACGTGAACGCGCAGATTCTGGCCGGCGAGTTCGTGGCCGTGCTGGGGCATTCCGGCTGCGGCAAGTCCACGGTGCTGGCCATGGTGGCGGGACTGGACCGGTCCACGCTGGGCGGCGTGCTGGTGGACGGCACCGAGGTCATCGATCCCGGCCCTGAGCGCGCCGTGGTGTTTCAGGCGCCATGCCTGCTGCCGTGGCAAACCGCGCTCGAGAACGTGGCGCTGGCGGCCACGCAAGGCGTCACCAGGCGCAGCGGCCGCGAAGCGCTCGAGGCCGCGCGGCACTATCTGGATCTGGTGGGAGTGGGGGACGTGGCCGGGCAGTATCCCGGCGAACTCTCGCTCGGCACCCAGCAGTGCGTGTCGTTTGCGCGGGCGCTCGCGGTGGAGCCCCGGTTCCTGCTGCTCGACGAACCCTTCTCGATGCTCGACTCGCTCACTCGCTTCGAGCTGCAGGACATGCTGCTGCGGGTCTGGGAGTCGTCGGGCATGACGGTGGTGATGGTGACGCACGACATCGATGAGGCGTTGTATCTGTCGGACCGGCTTCTGCTGATGACCGACGGACCGGCCGCCACCGTCGGCGACGTGTTCAGGGTACCCTTCGCTCGCCCCCGGGTGAGGACGGCTGTGCTGGCCGACTCGCGCTATCAGAGCGCTCGACGGCACGTCGTGAACTTCCTGGAACACCACGCGAAGCAGTCGCGGCCGAGTGCGTTGGATGACGTTATCGCGAGGATGCCTCAGCGATAAAGGCGTCAATTCACAATGCACAATTCACAAGTCACAAAGGAAGGCCGGAACTGCAGCTCCGTGTCCTATTTGTGAATTGTGAATTGTGCATTGTGAATTCCCACCCCCAATCCGATCGTCCTCCCCCGCCGTAAAGGCGTGAAGGAGGACGATTTTCATGAACAGAACACGCAAGTTGATTGCCGGGGCGTTGCTGCTCGCCGCCGCCGGCATCACGGTCCAGGGCTCCAGCCACCGCGAAGCCCCGGGCATCACGGGCCGGCCCAAGCTGGACGGAACCGATTTCTACATGTTCCGGAGCTATGAGCCCGGACGCCAGGACTACGTCACGCTCATCGCCAATTACGTGCCGCTGCAGGACGCCTACGGGGGCCCGAACTTCTTCACCCTGGACCCCCGCGCCGTCTACGAGATCCACGTGGACAACAACGGCGATGCGCGCGAGGACCTGACGTTCCAGTTCGGGTTCCACGTCGCGTACAAGGGCATCACCGTGCCCGCGGGTGGCGTGCAGGTGCAGGTTCCGCTGATCAACGTGGGCGGCATCGGCCCCAACGCCGACGACACGGGCAACCTGAACGTGATCGAGTCCTACTCGATCAATCTCATCAGGGGCGACCGCGGCTCAGGGCCCCGGTCGGCGGTGACCAACGCCGTCACGGGCAGCGAGGTCTTCCGCAAGCCGGTGGACCGGATCGGCGACAAGTCGCTCGCCGACTACGCCACCTACGCTGGCAACCACGTCTACGACGTCAACATCCCGGGATGCCCGTACAACGGGCGGGTGTTCGTCGGTCAGCGCCGCGAAGGCTTCGTCGTGAACCTGGCCGAGGCGTTCGATCTGATCAACCTCAACCCGCTCGGGCCGGTGGACGGCGAAGAGAACGTGCTCGCCGACAAGAACATCACGTCGCTGGCGCTCGAAGTCCACCTCAAGTGCCTGAGAAGCGCGAGCGACCCTGTGATCGGCGCGTGGACCACGGCCAGCAGCGCCACGTCGCAATTCAAGTGGAGCCCCGACCAGGAGCAGTCCTTCCAGCAAGCCGGCCACGGCAAGCTGACGCAGGTGTCGCGCCTCGGGATGCCGCTCGTGAACGAGCTGGTGATCGGCATCACGGACAAGGACGACTTCAACGCCAGTGAACCGAAGGACGACAGCCAGTTCGGCACCTACGTGACCAATCCCACGCTGCCCGTGCTGATCCAGGCGCTCTTCGGCGTGCCTGCTCCCGCAACGCCGCGCAACGACCTGGTGCAGGTGTTCCTGACGGGCGTGCCCGGGCTCAACCAGCCGATGAACGTCAGGCCGGCCGAGATGCTGCGCCTCAACACCGCGATCGCTCCCGCGCTGCCTGCGGCGCAGAGCCCCGTGGGCGTGCTGGGCGGCGACCTGGCCGGGTTCCCGAACGGCCGGCGTCCCGGCGACGACGTCGTGGACATCGCGCTTCGCGCGGTCGAAGGCATCCTGCTGCCCGGCCACCCCGCGGCCATCGAGGGGCTGAACGACGGAGCGCTTTCCACAGCGACCATCGGCTATACGACGGACGGCGCGATCACGCCCGACCCCGCGTTTGCACTCTTCCGCCCCTCGTTCCCTTACTTGCAGACACCACTGTCAGGGTCGGGCGGTCCGACGCACCCTTAGCTCGTAGTTCGTGGTTCGTGGTTCGTGGTTCGTAGTTCTTCTCGGCGGCGCCCTCTCGGGCGCCGCCGGTAGGACTGGAGACTGGAGACCGGAGACTGGAGACTGTCATGAAGGCGCTTCTCGCGACACTCGTTCTTATCCTGGGAGCGCAGGCTTCGGGCCTCGCGCACGACATGTGGCTCGAGCCCACGAGCTTTTCACCCGAGTTCGGCCGGGTGCTCGGCTTGAAGCTGCGCGTGGGAGACGACTTTCGCGGCGAGCCGATTCCGCGCAACGACGAGATGATCGACCGTTTCGTAGTGGTTGACGCGCACGGGCAGCGCGACGTGGCAGGACGCGCCGGCGCCGATCCGGCCGGCCTGCTCCGCGTCACTGCCCCGGGTCCGATGATCGTGGGGTACCAAAGCCGGCCGAATCCGTTGTCCCTCAGCGCGGCGAAGTTCACGAGCTACTTGAAGGAAGAGGCGCTCGACGGCATCGTCGCGCTGCGCGAGCAGAAGGGCCAGACACACGCCGACGTGCGGGAGCAGTTCATCCGGTGTGCGAAGACGCTGGTACGCGTGGGAGAGGCGGGGACGCACCCGGCCGATCGCACGCTGGGACTGCCGTTGGAGCTCGTGGCCGAGGCCGATCCATCCGCGCTACAGGATGGGCGCGACCTGCCGGTGAGGCTCACCTATCTGGGCCGCGCGCTCACCGGTGTTCGCGTCGTGGCCGTCAATCAGCGCAACCCGTGGGACCGGCTGACCGCGCGGTCGGACTCCGATGGGCGCGTCCGGTTCCGCCTGCCAGCCGGCGGCACGTGGATGGTGCGCGCGGTGCACATGGTGCAGGCGCCCGCGGGCACTCGGGCCGACTGGGTCAGCTACTGGGCGTCGCTCACGTTCGACGCGGGCGCAGGATCCTAAACCAGGGTGGCCACGGCCGCCGCCGCCACGACGCCGTCCTGCTGGCTGGTGCCGCCCGACACACCGATGGCTCCCACGATCTTGCCGCCGACGACCAGCGGCACGCCGCCTTCGATCGGCACCGCGCCCGCCAGCGCCAGGATGCGAAGGCCCTCGCCACCCGCGGCCACGCCGTCCTGAAACACCTTCGTCGCGCGCTTGAAGCGGGCGGCCGATCGCGCCTTCGCAATCGAGACGTCCACGCTGCCGGCCTGCGTGTCGTCCATCTTCTCGAAGTAGACCAGGTCGCCCGAGATGTCCACGATGGCGACGGCCATCGTCCACTGGTTCTTCCGGGCTTCGGCAATCGCCGGCGCCGCGAGCTGCTTCGCCATGTCCACGGTGATGGAGGATCCGTACATCGTGGTGCGGATTATAGGCCGCCCACCATGCTAGATTCACCAGACACATGAACGCCTACGCGATCCTGGTCGGCGTAGCCGACCGTCTGGGGCTGCTCTCAGCACTCAGCAAGGTGCTGGCGGACCATCAGGCCAACATCACCTACGTGGACATCCACGCGTCGGGCTCCGCATCGGACATCTACTTCGAGTTTGCAATGCCCGGGGGAGGGATCGACGCGTTGCTGGCGGACATGGCGGCAGTGCCCGGTGTGCAGCAGGTCCGCGAGACGCCGTCGTTCGCCAAGATCTACGGCAAGCGCATCGTGGTGATCGGCGGCGGGGCGCAGGTGGGTCTGGTCGCCACGGGCGCGATCTCGGAAGCCGATCGCCACAACATCCGCGGCGAGCGCATCTCGGTGGACACCATTCCCCTTGTCGGCGAGGAGGAGCTGGCGGCCGCCGTGCGCGCCACGGCTCGGCTGCCCCGCGTCAAGATGCTCGTGCTGGCCGGCTCGCTGATGGGCGGCGACATCACCGAAGCCGTGCGCGAGGTGCAGGCGGCCGGGCTGCGCGTCATCTCGCTGAACATGGCCGGCAGCGTCCCCGACGTGGCCGACCTGGTGGTGACCGACGCTGTGCAGGCGGGCGTGATGGCTGTGATGTCGGTGTCCGACACGGCCAGGTTCGATCTCCTGCGTCAGCTGAAACGGCGCTATTGATGTCGCTTGTAGTGGACAGTGGGGTCGGGCCTAATTGCCCGCCGGACAGTGACTTTGCGGCCATCTGTCGCACCGTTCACGGCCGGCGGCACGATTCGCCGTGGCAGTGGCTTTGCACACGAAGACGACCATGAGGATCTCCCGCGGCGGCGTGCTCGCCTGCCTGTGCCTGAGCATGGGGAGCCCTGCCGTGGCGCAGGTCGCACAGTGGCCGGGCAGCGCCCATATTCAAGGCGCTCACATTCGGGGATCGAGCGGCGTCGTCACTCCCAGGGTCATCCTGCCGAGCGTCCCGCGCTGGGGCGGCGGTCCGCCTCCTCCGGGCCCCTTCGACGGGCCAATCCCCGGCACCAATAGCGGGGCGCCGTTGCGGCCCGGCAGGGATGCCTTCCGGGCGGGCCCGCATACCTATGCGCCACGGTTCTCACCGGACGCTCCCGGGCGTGACGACTGGCGAGACGGGCGCCGCGACGGACATCGCGACGGTAAACGCCGCCACGGCCGGCCCGACGGTGTGATGTATCCAACGCTGGGTGCCGTGTACATCGGCGCGTCGCCGTACTACTACTCTTCTTCCGGGGCCGCCCCGTTCCAGGAATCGGCGCGCTCGTGAAGAACCGGAAGGGTTCCTGCGCCTGCTGATCGCGCCGCGCAACGCCCGCGTGTTCATCAACGGCGCGTACGCGGGCACCGTGGACGACTTTGGCGGCACGGGAGAGCGCGCGCTGCCGGCCGGGCTCCACGGAGTGCGCGTGGAAGCCGACGGCTTCGAGCCGGTGGAATTCGACGTGCGGGTGCCCGTCAACGACACCATGACGTTCCGGCGAGATCTCGAGCCGCGCCGGCTGCCAGCTCCGCCGCCGCTGCCGCCGCCTCAAGCAGCCGCGCCGCCCTCGGCCCCGAAGCCGATCTACGTGATCCCGCGCTGCTACCTTGGCGATTCGCGGCCCCAGCAGAATCAGCTCCCGCCCGGGTGCAGCCTCGCCGACCTGCGGACGCTGAACTAGTCCCAGGCACGACCAAGCCCAGACCTATCAGTCAATCGTCATATAGCGCCACAGGCGCGCGACTTCTTTCTCGTTCACGTACTTCCCGATCTCCTTCTGGAACTGCGCCTGCGTCTTCCAGGGGCGGTACTCCTCGAACTCGTGCGCCATGCGCTTGCCGACGCCGGGGATGGTCATGAAGTCGGCCTCGCTGGCGGTGTTCAGCCGCAGCGGGATGAAGGTGTACTGCTTCAGGCGGGCCACTTCCTTGGCGTCCACGTACTTGCCGATCTCCTTGTCGAACTGCGCCCACGCCTTCCACGGCCGGTACTCCTCGAATTCGTGCGCCATACGCTTGCCGACGTTGGGGATCAGCATGATCTCCGCCTCGGAGGCGGTGTTCAGGTTCACGTGCACGAAGGCGCGGTTGTAGACTGCCGTGCGCTGCTCGGGATTGAGGCCCTGTGCGCCAAGGAACTTGTCGAAGTCGGCAATCGACAGAAACGGCCGCGCCGCGACCGTGGCCTTTGCGACGGCGGCCGGGTAGTTCGGCAGCGTCGTGAGCTCTGCCTCGGTCATCGTGTTGGGATCGCGCAGTCCAGCGGCCACCTGGGCGGGGGCCTGCACGCCTGACAGGAGCGTCAAGACAAAGGCGACGGCGGACAGGCGAAGAAACGCGGCGATGGGTCTCATGTGGTTGGCTCCTTCTTCGATGGGGACGGATGGATTGCCGCCGGCCCTGACGCGGCGGCCAGGCCCAACAGGCCGAGCAGCGCGATCTGCCCGGGCGCAAGCGACGGCGGTGATTGGGCGCGCAACGCCGCCCAGGCGCGCGCGACCCCCCGCTGCGACGGATCGACCTCGACCTGGAACTGCCAGCTCTCGTACACGTGCAGACCGACGCCGGCGAGGCCAGCCAGCACCACGGCCGCCAGCGCGCCCCGCAGCGCCACGACGTTCCACGGCACGGCGCCAAGCGCGATCTGCCCGAGCAGCACCGCGGCAAGGGGCAGCACGATCACCGGCACCAGCTGGCTTGTGTTCTCGACGTGCTCGATCAGCACCAGTTCAGCGGCGATGCCAAGCAACCCGAACGCGACCAGCGCCGCGACCACGCGGCGAAGACCGACCGGATTCCGACTCCCTGGACGTCATGATTCTGAGAATCAGTCTCAAGATTAGAAGTTTGCGCCGCATGAGGACGCAGCGTCAAGCGGACGGCCGGGAATCTGGTGACATGTCTCTGTTCCAGGGGACTGGCGATAATCCCGCATGGCCCACCACATCCGACCAGCGGCGCCAGGCGATGCGACGCTCATCGTCGAGCTGATCCGAGGCCTCGCCGACTACGAGAAGATGCTCGAGCAGCTGGAGACGACCGAAGAAGCTGTCCGCTCGACGCTCTTTCCCCCCGGCGGCCGTGCCCCGGACGCCTTCTGCGTGATCGGCGAAGTGGATGGCGCACCGGCGGGATTCGCGCTCTACTTCTTCAACTACTCGACCTTCCTCGCACGGCCGGGCCTGTACCTGGAAGATCTGTATGTGAAGCCGGAGTTTCGTGGCCAGGGATTGGGCAAGGCGCTGCTGCTCCATCTGGCGCGCGTGGCCCGCGAGCGCGGGTGCGGCCGCATGGAATGGGCCGTGCTCGACTGGAACACGCCCGCGATCGAGTTTTATGAGAGTCTGGGCGCTCGCCGCATGACCGAGTGGCAGTTGTGCCGGTTGACGGCCGAAGATTTGTCCAAGCTGGCTTGAAAGGAAACGCGATGGGAACCCTGAGATCGACGGTTCGAATCCTGCTCGTCACATGCGCCATCACCTGCCCTCTCCTGCTGGCGGCGCAAACCGCCATTCCCACCCGCGAGGGACGCGGGCGGCCAGGGCGCCGGAGGCGGCCGCGGTGGAGGGCGTGGCGGGGCGCCGCAGGTCTCGCTGCCTGAGACTCCCGTGGCCGTGGCGCTCCCGACGATTTCGGGCGAGATTACCGGGCCCGGCAAGCCGTTCGAATCGCTGATGGAGCTGAAGCCCAGCGACGACATGGCGCACTTCGGCTACACCGCGCACGAGTACTTCGTCTCGGGCACCGCGAACGGACAGCCATACAAGACGCGGATCGTCGTGCGGCGGCCGTCGAATCCGGCCCGGTTCAGCGGCCTCGTGCTGGCGGAGTCGATGCACCCGAGCGGCAACGCCTGGATGTTCCATTTCACCCACGTCTACACGATGACGTCGGGACACGTTGGACTGGACGTCCTGACGAGCACCGCGGTGCCGTTCGCCGAGTCGAATCCGGAACGCTACAAGGACCTGCAGGTGCTGCCCGGACAGGCCACTGACATCCTGGCGCAGGTCGGGGCGCTGATGAAGTCGAAGCAGCCGGACAACCCGCTCGGCCGTCTGCCCGTGCGGCGCATGATCCTGGCCGGCACGTCGGCGTCGGCCGCCGTGGTCGTCAACTACTTGAACGGACACATGGTGTACCGGCTGGCCGACATGTCGCCGATCTACGACGGCTTCCTCCCGACGAGCACGGGCGCCACGATTCGACAGATCGACGTGCCGATGATTCAGGTGCCGACGATGACCGAAGTCATGAGCGGCACCGCCACGGCGCGGCAGGATGGCGACGCCCCGGGCGACAAGTTCCGCGTGTACGAGTTCGCCGGGATGGCACACATCGACTCGCGCGATGCCGCCGCCTATTACCCCAACCCATGCAAGCTGCCCATCAGCCGCTTTCCGCTGGCCGCCTACATGTCGGTGGCGTTGGATCACCTGTGGAAATGGGTGGACGCAGGCACGGTGCCGCCGAAGGCTGAACGGATCCTGGTGGACCGCAACGTGGCCAACGACGGCTCGGTGATGGCGCTCGACGAATGGGGCAACGCGCGCGGCGGGATCCGCAATCCCTACGTGGACGTACCGGCGCGCAAGTACGCGGTGCGCAACGAGGGGGCCGTGCCGCCGATCCCGAACGCGCACCCGTTCGTGGCCGTGCGCGGCGAAGCGGCGCAGAATCAGCTGTGCGGGCTCGCAGGATACGAGGCGGCGCTGACGCCGGCCCAACTGAAAACGCTACACAAGGACGCCAAGACTTACAGGTCGAAGGTGGCGCGGCGGGTGGATGAGTTGACGAAGCAGGGTTGGTCGTTGCCTGTCTATCGCGACCTGATACTGGCGGACGCCGCCGCTGTTCAATTCTGAGTCATCGGTTCGTTAGTCGTTAGTCGTTGGTCGTGAATCGTTGGTGGTCCTGCTGTTGGGCTTCGCTGTGGCAACTCGCTTGCTAGTGATACCCAGGGGGACAACTCGATGAAGCACTACAAGCTCGCAATTCGAGCGGCGATCCTGGCAGCCGCGATTGGACTTTTGGCCACGGCGTGTTCTGACAGCCCGTCGTCGCCGAGCGGCAGCGGGAATCTGCGCCTGATGCTGACCGACGCACCAGCGGGCGTGGACCAGGTGAACATCTTCTTCACCAGTGTGGACGCGAAGCCTGTCGGCGGCTCGGTGGAGCGCCTGCAGCTGGAACTGGCCAGCAACCCTATCGATCTGCTGACGCTGGACGATCGGGTGGTCGGCTTCGCCACCGGCGCCGTTGACCCAGGGGACTACGAGTTCATCCACATCAACATCGATCAGGACCGCAGCTATCTGGTGGAAAACGGCGTGCGCAAGCCGCTGCGGGTGCCGAGCCAGGAGATAAAGGTCGTCGGCGGTTTCGCGATTGACGACGATCACACCACGACGCTGACCCTCGACTTCGACGCCGACGCGTCGCTGAACAAGCTGGGCAACGGTGACTGGATGCTGCATCCGGTCGTGATCATCACGGGGAAGAACACGAGCAATCGTTAGTCGTTGGTCGTTCGTCGTTCGTCGTTAGTCGACCTGGGCCTGGCGCCCGGGCTCAACGAGCGGCGAGATACTCACCGAGGCCGTCCAGTACCATCTGGACGGCCAACATCACCAGCAAGATCCCCATGAGTCGCTCGAGGGCGAGGGCGCCGCGGCGGCCCAGGACGGTAAAGAGCGTCGGCGACAGGGTCAGAATGACCGCTGCGGCCCCCGCGGCCAGCGTCACCGCGCCCACGACGGTCAGCAGCGGGTTCTTCTCCGCCAGCACGGTCACGATGGAGATCGCACCGGGGCCGGCGATGAGCGGCATCGCGATCGGGACGACGAGCGGATCGTCGAGCCCCTCGCTCTCCATCACACGGCGCGCGGGAAACACCATCCCCAGCGCAATCATGAAGAGCACAATGCCGCCGGAAATGCCCAGGGTGTAGCTGTCGAGCCCCAGCGCGCCCAGCAACGCAGCGCCACCCACCACGCACAGCAGCAGGATCCCCAGGGCAATCAGGCTCTCGCGCAGCATGATGCGCCGCCGCTTGGCCGGCGTGTGGGTGCTCAACAGCGTGTTCAGCGTGACCATGTTGCCGAACGGGTCGAGCACGATGAAGAGCAGGAGGGCGATCGAGAGCACTAACTTAGGGGATGGAGGTTGGTGCGGACTGTCGATGGAGGTTGGTGCGCATTGTCGGTGGAAGTTGGTAGTTGGTAGCTGGTTAAACCTGGATGCGCGCGAAGGCGCGGGCGCCGAGCGCCAGGAACGCCACGGCCACGACCGACAGCACGACGAAGTCGGTGACGAGACCGATCTGCGACAGCCCGACCAGGGCGCCCCGCAGGCCGTCCACGCCGTAGGACAGCGGATCGAGCCGCGTGGCGACGGTCAGCGCCGCCGGCAGGTTCGTCAGCGGGAACAGTGCACCCGACAGGAAGAAGATCGGCAGCACCAGGAAGTTCATGATCAGCTGAAAGCCCTGCATGTCCTTCAGGCTCGACCCAATCACGGTCCCCATCGCGGCGAACACGATCGCCACGAGCGCCATGAACACGAACGCCAGCGGCAGCGCCATCAGGTTCTGCGGGCGGAAGCCGGCGATGATACAGACCACGAGCACGAGCGTGCCCTGGATCATCGCGATCGTGGCGCCGCCCAACGTGCGGCCGGCCATGATGTGCAGCCTGGGCACCGGCGCCACGAGCGTCTCCTTCAGGAAGCCGAACTGTCGATCCCACAACAGGCCGATCCCCGAGAAAATCGACGTGAACAGGATGCCCATGCCCACGACGCCCGGCGCCATGAACTGGAGGTAGCTGCCCTGCCCCGCCTGCTGGAACACCGGACCCAGGCCGAACCCCAGCACAAGGAGATAGAGCAGCGGCTGCGCCAGGGACGCGATGATCTGCGGCCTCGAACGCAGATAGCGCTTCACTTCGCGCAGCCACAGGATATAGATCGTCACGCGGTCACCGCCTCCACATACGGACCATCTGGCGCATCTGATCCGCGCTGTCCGCGGACTCTTCCCGGATCGTCGTCCCGGTCAGCGCCAGGAAGGCTGCCTCCAGCGAATCGGATCCCGTCTTCGCTTTCAGCTCCGCGGCTGTGCCCTGCGCGACGATCCGGCCGTGGTCGATCACCGCCACGCGGTGCGCCACACGGTCGGCCTCGTCCATGTAGTGCGTGGTCAGGAACACCGTGACCTTCTCGGTCTCGTTCAGGTGACGCACATGGTTCCACAGCTGGTTGCGGCTCTGCGGATCCAGCCCCAGTGTGGGCTCGTCGAGGAACAGGATTTTCGGCGTGTGCAGGAAGCCGCGCGCGATCTCGAGCCGGCGCTTCATGCCTCCCGAGAACGTCTTCACGAACCCGTCGCGCCGATCCCACAACTCGAACAACGTGAGCAGCGTCTGAATCCGTTCGACGCGCACGTGGCGCGGCAAGTGGTAGAGCACGCCGTGCAGTTCCATGTTCTCGTAGGCCGTCAGCTCGTGGTCGAGGCTGGGGTCCTGGAACACAATGCCGAAGCGCTTGCGCACCTCGATCGGGTGCGTGACCGGGTCCATCCCGTCCAACGTGATGCTGCCGGCGGTGGGCCGCAGCAGCGTCGTGAGCATCTGGATGGTGGTGGTCTTGCCGGCTCCGTTGGGGCCGAGAAAGGCGAAGATCTCTCCCGCCTGGACGTCGAACGACACGCCGTCCACGGCCTTCAAGTCGCCGAAGTGCTTACTGAGATCCTGAACGTGAATCATGGCTGTGTGACCGCCCTTACTGCTGCTTCGACACGCCGGAAGGGCACCGGCATCGGAGAAGCAATCATGATAGCCCGCCACAGCCCCCGCGAAGCGGGGCCAAAGAGACACTGCCCTAGCGAGGCGGAGCCTAATCGCTCTTCGATCGAGGCGCAGCCTCGCTAGCCCTGAGCCATGCCGGGGCGAAGGGGGGCTTTATAATCCCTCTCGTGAAGCGCGCCGTCGCAGCCTCCCTCGTCTACATCGCCGTTCTCCTGCTCACGCCGCCCATCACCGCACAGTGGCCGCGACAGCAGACCCCTGGCGTGCCGCGCAACGCCGACGGCAGTCCCAACCTCACCGCCGCCGCGCCGCGCACGACCGGCGGCAAGCCCGATCTGTCGGGACTCTGGAACTACGCGGGTGTTCTGGGCTTTCGTGGCGGCCCGCCGCCCTCGCCGCCGGGCACGCCCGTCGAAGCGACGTTCTGGAACATCGAGGCCGGCTTCAAAGAGGGCCTGCCGTTCCAGCCGTGGGCGGCGGAGCTGCGCAAGAAGCGCATGGACGCCAACAGCAAGGACAACCCCGACGCGGCCTGCCTGCCGATGGGCCACATGCAGCTGCACACGCACTCGCAGCCACGCAAGATCGTCCAGACGCAGGATCTGATCGTCATCATCTACGAAGCCAACGCCGGGCTGCGCCAGATCTTCCTGGACGGCCGCGCGGCGCCCGCCAACGACCCTCAACCGTGGTGGTTCGGCTACTCGCGCGGCTGGTGGGAAGGCGACACGCTGGTGGTCGAGACGACCGAGCTTCCGCGACGAGGGCTGGCTGGACGTGAACGGCGCGCCGCTGACCTCCACCGGCAAGCTCATCGAACGATTTCGCCGGCCCACGTTCGGCCGGCTGGAGATCGACGTCACCATCGACGACCCCAAGGCCTACACGCGGCCGTGGACGGTGCGTGTGAACCAGCGGCTCCTGGTGGACGGCACCGACCTCATCGAGTTCGTGTGCCTGGAGAACCAGAAGTTCAACGGCGCCGCCATAAAGTAGCCGGCGCCATGGACCTGTCGATACGGGACGTGAAGCCCGCGGATGCCGAAGCCGTGTGCGCGGTCATCAACCCGATCATCGAGGCGCGCCTCTACACCGTGTTCGACGCGCCGTTTGCGATCGACGCCGAGCGCGATTACATCAGCGCGTTTCCGCCCCGGGGGGTCTGGAAGGTAGCAGTGCTCGGCACTCGCGTCGTGGGTTTTCAGGTACTCGAGCCGCTGGCCAGCTACACCAAAGCCCTCGATCACGTGGGCTGCCTCGGTACCTACGTGGACCTGGCCCTGCGCCGCCAGGGCATCGCCACGGCGCTCTTTGCCGCGACGTTCGAGGCCGCGCGGACGAAAGGCTACGAGAAGCTGTTCACGTTCGTGCGCGCCGACAACCCGGCGGCCATCGCCACCTACAAGGCCCACGGCTTCGACATCATCGGCACGGCCCGCCGCCATGCCAGGATCGACGGGCGCTACGTGGACGAGTGGATGATCGAAAGGCAGCTGTGATGCTGACCACCCATGCCCTGATCGATCGATGGCGGCGTACGCGCGAGGGCACACGGGCGCTCGTGCAGGCGATACCGCCGGAGCACTTCGACTGGCGCCCCAACCCCACGGCGTTTTCGTGCGGCGATATCGTGCGTCACCTGATGCAGGCCGAGCAGATGTTCCGCCTGTTGCTTGCCGCCGGCGGGCGGGGCGACGCGTGGGACCCGTGGCAGATGACGGGTACCGGTGAGGAACGGCTTCGCAGCGCGCGCCAGTCGATTTTCGAGGGCGCCGCCGCGACCGAGCTTGGGACGACGGCCGCGGCCTGCCTCGAACACTGGCGCGCCATCGAGGCCGAAACCGAGGCGGAGCTCGCGACCGTTGCCGACGAGGCGCTGGCCCGTGGGGTGGATCATCCCATCGCGGCGATCCATTCACCGCTGTGGGAAATGTTCCTGCACATGATCGAGCACGAAATCCATCACCGGGGCCAGCTGTCGGCCTATCTGAAAGTGCTTGGCGTCGAGCAGCCGGCGCTCCTGATGCGCTGACCCGTGCCTGTTGAACAGTGTCTGCTTGATTAGCGGCTTGACAAGGCTGCTACGCTCGGCGATATTACGTACTACGTAGCATCGCCCGCATGACCGATCCCACCCTTCTCGTCTTGTCCAGCCTTGCCGACGGCGACAAGCACGGCTACGCGATGATGACCGACATCAAGGCGTTTGCCGGCGTGGACCTGGGGCCCGGTACGCTCTACGGCGCAATCACCCGGCTGGAGGAGCGCGGGCTTATCCGGGCCCTGGCCTCCGACGATCGCCGGCGGCCGTATCGGTTGACCCCGTCGGGCCGGGAGTTTCTCGCCGAACAGCTGGCCGCGCTGGAACCGATCGTCCGGATCGGCACGCGCCGCTTGAAGCACTCATGAGCGGGCGGCGAGCCGCCGGACCACGGCGGGGCTCGTCAGCTCCCTGAGCGCATCCTTCCCAATCCAACGCGGCGCCGCGTCGGGCCGTGCGGCCAGCCGGCGCGAGAGGGCCACCGCTTTCGCATGCAGGGCGGGGTTGCGCTTGCCGATCTGGCGCAGCGCCCAGTTCACGGCCTTCTTCACGAAGTTGCGGTCGTCACCGGAAACGGCTTCGACGTGTACCAGGCCACGGGCAAACGCCGCGTCCGGCGCGCGCTTGTCGTGAACTGCAAGCGCCGCCAGGAGCGCGAACCCGGCGCGTCTCACGAACTCGTCCTGCCGGCGGCTCCACAGCGGCACCTTCCGCCACGCGTGCGCCGTCCGGCTGAACAGATGAATGCAGGTTGAATCGCACACGGCCCAGTTGTCGAAGTCGCGGCACCACCGGTCCATCAGGGCCGGCGAAACCCGCGCCGGATCGGCCACGAAGCCCGCGAGGATGCGAGCCTCCAGCCAGCCGGTGTCCCACAGCGCGAGGGCGAGGTCGTGGTTGCGACCCAGCCGTTTGACCAGCGGCCGCATCGTGGCCATCGACACGCCGAATGCCTTGGCGGATCGGATGCCGTACCGCGCCATGCCGTCGCGGTTGCTGGCCGACCCGCGGCGCTTGAGCCAGGCAAGGATCCGGCGGACGTCCTCTTTCATGGTCGATGCGCATTCTACGGGCGTCACTGGCACGCGCGGAGCAGGCTATGATCCCCTCCCATGATCCGAGTGGTCGCGACCGTCGCCGTGCTGAGCGCCGCGGTCGGGCTCTCGGCGCAGCCGCCCCGTGCGCTCGTCCTGTCGCAGCTCTCCTGGTTCAGCCGCTCCGGCATGCCGCTCGAGAAGGTCGGTCCGGTGGCCGATCACGGCAATTTCGAGCTCTCGCCTGATGGCACCAAGGTAGCCGTCGCCGTCGTAGACCAGAAAGCCGGCACACGCGACGTGTGGATCTACGACACCAAGGGCGGCGCCCGGACACGATTCACCACCGACGCCGCCGAAGAGAACTGGATGATCTGGTCTCCGGATGGCCGGCGCGTGGCGCTCAACTCCTTTGTTCCCGGCCGATCGCGTCTCCTGGAATCGCCGGTCGGCGCGGCGTCGTTGACCGAAACGCTCCAGACCGACGGGGGCGGCGTGTGGCCCGTGAGCTGGTCGCCCGACGGCAAGTCCATCTTGTATGTAACCAACAGCCGCGAGACCAGCAACGACATCTGGGTGCTGCCTCTGGGCGGCGGCAAGCCCTATCCGTTTCAGCAAACCCCGGCGTCCGAGAACTGGGCCGCCTTCTCGCCCGACGGCCGCTGGGTGGCTTACAGTTCCACGGCGTCCTCGGACGTGCCGGAGGTGTTCGTGACGCGGTTCCCGGACAAGGGCCCGTCTTGGCGGATCTCGGCCGACGGCGGATCGCAGGCCCGCTGGCGCCGCGACGCGTCGGAGATCTTCTATCTCGCGCCCGACCGGCGGCTGATGGCCGCCGCGGTGACCGAACGCAACGGCACGATGTCGGTCACGAAAGTCGATCCGCTGTTCACGATGACGTTCCCGTACGGCGCGTATCACGCATTCGACGTCTCCGCCGACGGTTCGCGCTTCCTGGTCAACACGGTGTTGGGCGCCGGCGCGGCGACGCAACAGGTGCGTGGCTCGCGCGCGCCGAGGCCGCGCGGATGATCGAGCGCCTGACCGGCCGCAAGGAGTGGATGTTCTTCGCCGCGCTGCCGCGGGCCGGCGGCGGGCTCGCGATTGCCTGGTGGACCGCGGTGGTGCTGCGCGGCGTGCTGCCGGCCGTCTTCGCGGTCGCGATGGGTGCCCTGGTGGTCGCGGTGCAGCGCGGCGACAGCCTGATGCCGTCGCTGACCGTCGTAGGCGCGGCGTTCGTGCTCCTGCAGGTGCTGACGCCGATTCAAACCGCAATCAGCTTGAACCTTGGCGACCGCACGGCCGCGTTCCTGTACGACCGGCTGACGGCCGCATGCGTGCGTCCGGCGGGGATGGGACACCTGGAGAATCCGTCGCTGACGGCTGACATGACGGCGGCGCGCGACTTCGACCTGGGCATGACCGGCCCTCCCCTCTCCTATTCGATGGACTTCATCGCCGGCGGGCTTGTGGGGATGTTGACCGGCCTGACGGCGGCGGTGGTCCTGGCCGGCTTCGCCTGGTGGGCGCCGATCGTGCTCGCCGGTGCCTGGCTGTCCACGCACTGGCTGCTGCGCGAGAGCGCCGTGTGGCACGACCGCCAGACCGACGAGGTCCGGGGCGCTCAGCGCGACGCCGACTACGCCTACCGGCTCGCCGTGGATCCGCCCGCCAGCAAGGAGCTGCGCCTTTTTGGCCTGGTGCAATGGACCATCGACCGCTTCGTCGCGCGGCGCACCCACCTGCACGACCTGCAGTACAAGGCGACGCGGCTGCGCGAGCGCCCGCTGGCGTGGTGCGCGCTGATCGTCACGGCAGCGAACCTGCTGGTGCTGTGGGCGCTGGCGGCCGCGGCGGCCGAGGGACGTATCGATCTCGGCCAGCTCGTCACCTATGCGCAGCTGGCAGTCAGCACGTCCGCGATCGCGTTTGGCGGCTTCAGTTGGGCGCTCGACGGGGCCTCGGCACCGGTGGCCGCCGTGGGCCGGCTCGAGCCGGCGATGCGCGCCGCGGGACGCCTGAACTCGGGTGCGCGCGAAGCCGCCGCGATGCCCGCGCGCGAGGTGAGGTTCCGCGGCGTGAGTTTCGCGTACCCGGGCGGCGCCGAGGTGCTGAAGGATTTCGACCTGACGATTCCCGCGGGCTCCTCGCTGGCTATCGTCGGCCAGAACGGCGCCGGCAAGACCACGTTGGCCAAGCTGCTCTGCCGCCTCTACGACCCGCAGGCGGGCGCGATCGAGATCGACGGCGTCGATCTCCGGCAGCTGGAGCTGTCGTCCTGGCGCACGCGCCTGGCCGCCGTCTTTCAGGACTTCATCCGCTTCGAGCGGCCGTTGCGCGACAACGTTGCGCCCAACGGCGCGCCCGACGACGTGATTTGGGCTGCGCTGCGCGATGCCGGCGGCGAGTCGCTGGCGCGGCTGGACACCGTGCTCGCCCGAGGCTACGACGACGGCACGGATCTCTCCGGCGGTCAATGGCAGCGGGTGGCGCTGGCGCGCGCGCTGTGCGCCGTGAAGATGGGCGCCGGACTGGTGCTCCTCGACGAGCCCACGGCGCAGCTGGACGTGCGCGGCGAGGCCGAGATCTTCGACCGTATCCTCGCAACCACGCGGCACTGCACCACGATTCTGATCTCCCACCGTTTCTCCACCGTGCGCCACGCCGACCGCATCTGCGTGCTCGAGAAGGGACGTGTGGTGGAGCTGGGAACGCACGACGAGTTGATCGCGCTTGGTGGGCGATACCGCACCATGTTCGACCTGCAGGCCCAGCGCTTCGGCGAGGAGGAAGAGGGCCAGACCTATGACGTCCTCGCCTGAACCTAGCGAGCGGGGCCATCGAGCCCTTGCCGCCGGGCGTGTCGTCGATGTGGCGGCTGTGCAAGCTGGGCTACCGCCACGAGCCCAAGCTGCTGCTGGCGGCGTTCTCATTGGCGCTCCTCGCCGCCCTGCCGGACGCCCTGCTGGCGCTGTGGCTCAAGTGGCTCGGCGAGGGCGCGCTGCAGGGCGACTGGTCCCGCGTCCGCATGGCGGCCATCGCGATGGCGCTCTCGGCCACCGCGACGTGGCTGCTGCTGACGGTCAGCACGCGCGTGCAGCGCACGTTCCGCGACAAGGTCACGATCGCGCTCGAGGCGCACGTGGCGCGACTGCTCGCGTCCATCGCCACCATCGCCCACCAGGAGCGGCCGGAATATCTCGATCGCCTGTCGGTGCTCCGCAACCAGGTGTTCATGCTGGACCACATGTACATGTCGCTGTTCACGACGTGCGCGTGGATCCTGCGGCTCGGCGTCACGGTCGTCTTCCTGATGTCCATCCACCCGGCGCTGGCGCTGCTGGCGGTAATGGCGCTGCCCACCGTGGCCACCTCGGGATGGCGGCCGGCGGTGGAGCGTGCCGCCTCCGAGCGGGGCGCCCAGTCGGCGCGCCTGGCGCGGCACATCTTCGACGTCGCCACCACGGCGACGCCCGGCAAAGAAGTCCGCGTCACCGGCATCGGCGAGCAGCTGGTGCGGGATCGCCGCGCGGCGTGGGAGTTTGGCAACCGTCCGATCGCCTCGGCGCGATGGGGCTCGGCCGCGTGGCACGCGCTGGCGTGGTCAGTGTTTGGGGCCGGGTATGTCGGCGCCATCGTGTTCGTGTCGTCGGTGCTGCAAGCCCCGCCCGGCGACGTGCTGCTGGCCCTCGCTGCGGGAGCGCGGCTGTCGGGCTACGTGGCGGCGACCGTCGGCGAGATCGGGTTCCTGCGCGGCGTCTGGATGGACGCGGCCCGAAGGCTCGCGTGGGTGGAGGACTACGCCGCCGCGCTGACGGCCACAGTCGATCAGCCGGTGCCGGCGCAACTGGCGGGCGCCGAGGGCATCCGCTTCGAGCACGTGTCATTCGCCTACCCCGGCACGAGCCGGCTGGTACTCGACGACGTCAACCTGGATCTGCCGCCCGGCACGGTGGTGGCGATCGTCGGCGAGAACGGGGCCGGCAAGTCCACGCTGGTGAAGCTGCTGGCCAAGATGTACGAGCCGACGAGCGGCCGCATCCTGATCGGTGGCACCGAGTTGCGGCGCGTGGCTGCGGCTGATTGGCGGAGCCGGCTGGCCGGTGCGTTCCAGGACTTCTTCCGCTTCGAGTTCCGCGCCAGGCACACGGTGGGCGTGGGCGACGTGCCCCGTCTCGACGACGCGCCGGCGGTCACGACCGCCGTGACACGCGCGGGCGCCGACGACGTGGTGGCAAAGCTGACTGAAGGGCTCGAGACGCAGCTGGGGCCAACGTGGCCGGGCGGCGTCGAGGTGAGCTTCGGACAGTGGCAGAAGCTGGCGCTGGCGCGCGGCTTCATGCGCGACCGGCCGCTGGTACTGGTACTCGACGAGCCGACCGCCGCGCTCGATGCCGAGACCGAGCACGCACTCTTCGAGCGCTACTCCGAGGCCGTGCGCGGACGCTCGCCGGAGGGCCGCATCACGATTCTCGTGTCGCATCGCTTCTCGACCGTGCGGATGGCCGACCTGATCGTGGTGCTCGACGGCGCGCGGGTCGTCGAGACAGGGACGCACGAAGCATTGATGGCGAAACGCGGCCAGTACGCGGAGTTGTACGGAATCCAGGCCGCGGCGTATCGATAATGTAATTGGGGTCGGGCCTAATTTCTCGAGACACCCAATGCACAATTCACAATTCACAATTCACAAACTGAAGGCCGGCACTGCATCGCTCGCCGTGCTCGTCACGCTCGCGGGGACGCACTCACTCTCCGCCCAAGCCGTGGGCGGCGTGGAAAAGGCGCGGCCGGTCGCCGGCGATCCGGGCATTTCGACGATGGTCGTCGTGGACGCCCCGGACTTCCGCGTGCTGCGCGATTACGCCGAGCCCGGCGCCACCCGGCGCATGCACCAGCATGCGGACGCGACGTATCACGTGTTCACACTGGTCACGGGTCAGTTGAAGCTGACGATCGAAGGGGAGATGCCCCAGGACGTGACGCAGGGCCAGGTGGTCTCGCTCAAGGGCGGCGCGATGCACACCTTCACCAACACCGGAACGGTCACCGCGACGATCGTCGAGGTGTTCGGAAAGGCAAAGAAGTAGCCTCATCCATGGGAGGCCCTGGGGTGGCTTAGAATTGTCGACGGGGGAAGGAGTCAAGATGCGGAAGCTCGGATGGCTCGGCGTTTTGGGAGTGTTCGTGGCAGTGGCGACGTACGGCGGGGGACCAGTTGCGGGTCAACAGCAGCTGCCGCGCCCGTACGGCACACCCCCACCGCTAGCCATCACCGCCTTCGGCGGAAAGCCGGTCGCTTATCAGGCACCGCGCACGCCCTGGGGTGACCCCGACCTGCAAGGCGTGTGGTCGAGCGATGACATGGAGGGTGTCGGTATCGCCGGCGGTGGCGGACGCGGCGGCCGCGGCGGTGCTCCGCAGAATACGCAGGCCGGGCCTCCGCCGCTGTACTTGGACGATGCGGCCATGAAGGCTCGGCAGGAGCAGGTGGCAAAGGCCGCCACCGGCCGCGACACGTCAGCCGAAAGCTCGTTCCGGTTCGATTACGCGCGCCGGGCGTTTCCGCAGACGCGTCTCCTTGTCGACCCGGCCGACGGCCGTATGCCGGCTATCTGGCCCAACGTACAGAACCGGATCATGCCGCGGGGCACCTACGGCCAGGGCCCGCTCGACTCGTGGCTCGACTTCTCGCTCTACGAGCGCTGCATCACCCGCGGCATCGGCGGGTCAATCCTGCGGGTCATCTATGGGAACGGCAACCGGATTGTGCAGGCGCCCGGAATCGTCGCGCTCTCGTACGAGATGCTGCCCGACACCCGCATCTTCTACACGGACGGCCGTCCGCGCATCAACCAGAGCATCGGCCAGTACCTCGGCGACTCCCGCGCACGCTGGGAGGGCGACGAGCTCGTGGTCGAAACGACCAACCTCACCGATCTCACGGCCTTCGGCGTGAACGGCAACGGCACGCGTCACAGCAAGGCGATGAAGATCACCGAGCGCTTCCGCCGGGTCGCCAACGACATCGTGCAGTACCAGGCCACGTGGGACGATCCGCTCACCTACCAGGCGCCGTTCACGGTGTCGTTCCCGCTGACGCCGCTCGACGGCGGCAAGCTGCTGCCGTACGACTGCCACCCCGGCAACACCGCGATTTCGATGTCGCTGTCGGCGGAGCGCCTGGAGGACCGCCGGCTGGCCGAGGACCTCGCGAAGGGCATCAATCGTCAGCGGCGAGCGGTGCAGGAATGCGGTGCCGGCGTCGGCGCGGCGCCGGTGGCCGGGTGCGGCGATGCGCCGGCGGCGCCTGCGGGCGGCCGCGGTGGGCGCGGCGGCGCGGCGAACACCGGCGAAGAGACGAGAGAGCGATAAGCTCCGTCCACTCGGGCCAGACCGTCGCCTCAGTCGCGGCGCAGCGCCAGCAGCGGATCCAGCCGGGCTGCGCGTCGCGCCGGGACGTAGGCTGCCGCCATTCCGACCATCGCCATGAACAGGGCGATCGAGGCGAGCGCCGCCGGATCGATATCAGGGCGATAGAGCGTGATGTTGGCGGCGCCCGAGGGCGGCACCGAGACCACGCGTAGAACGAGAATCGCCACGATCGACAGCGCCAGGCCCACGCCGGTGCCGACGCCGACCAGCACCGCCATCTCGCGGCCCACCGACCAGACCACCTGCCCGCTGCGCGCACCGAGCGCCATGCGCACGCCGATCTCCCGGGATCGCCGGGCCACGGCGAATGCCACCACGGCGTAGAGTCCGATGCCGGCCAGGCTCAGGCCCAGCACCCCGAGGGCGCCCAGGAATCCGGCCGCGATCCGGCCCAGCATCAACGACTCCTCCAGAAACTGCGCCATCGTCTTCGCCGAGACGACGGGGACCGCCAGGTCCAACGCCCGCAGTTCCCGCTGCATGGCGCCGACCAGGCCGGCCGCGCCGAGCGACGTGCGCGCCATCACAGACGTAGGCGACCGATTGGCCTGCGCGAACGATTGGAAGAAGAGGTAGGGCGTGGGATCGACGAGATCGCCGCCGAGATCGCTCGTCTTCGTGTCTCCCACCACCCCGACGACCTCGTACCACAAGTCGGTGTCGAGCTCCGGCCTGAAGCGGCGCCCGAGCGCGTTCGCCGTCCCGAAGTATCGGCGCGCGAAGCTTTGGTTCACGACCGCCACGCGCGGCGTCTCCGCGCGATCCCGAGTGTCGATGGTCCGGCCGTACAGCAGTGGAATCTGCAGCGTCTCGAAAAACCCTGGGGCCGCCCAGATGCTTCCCCCCTGAACCGGCTCCGTTCCCGCTCCCTCTATGATGAGTGGAAGCCCGACCGGTGACATCGGGTCGCCCGAGACGAGCGTCGCCGACTGCACGCCCGGAATCGCCTCGACGCGCTGCCGCAAACGCTCGACGAACGTGCGCCCAGCGGCAGCGTCATAGCCCGCATACCTGGCGTCGGTCTCGAGTATCGCCACACCGTCCACGGCAAAGCCCGTCTGCTGGGCGCGGGCCGCGCTCATCATCTGCAGCGCCACGCTGGTGCCCGCCAGGAGCAGCACCGACACGGCCACCTGCACCACCACCAACCCGTTCTTCAGCGTCAGCCAGCGATGTTCTCGTGAGCGAACTTCGCCGTCGTCCCGCAGCGACGATAGCAGATCCACCTTCGTGGACTTGAGCGCCGGCGCCAAACCGAAGAGCACGCCCGTCACGAGCGACAGGACCAGCGCGAAGCCGAGCACGCGAACGTCGAGGGTCACCGCCACGCCAACCGGCAGGTTGATCCCCGCCAGCCCACGGACGGCCCACCACGCAAGCACGCACCCGACCACCCCGCCCGCCGCCGACAGCAGCAGGCTTTCGGTCAGGAGGTGCCGGATCAGCTCGCCGCGAGAGGCGCCGACGGCCAGCCTCACGGACACTTCTTTGGCGCGGCCGGCGCCGCGGACGAGCAGGAGCGTGGCCAGATTGCTGCAAGCGATCGCCAGCACCAGACCCACGGCGCCGAGCAGCACCGCCGCCAGAGCCGCGAGTATGCCGTCGAGCCCCGGATGAATCCGCACGTCGGTCGATGGCATCACGGTGATGCCGCTGCCCGGATCCTCCTTGGGATACTCCGCCGCCAGACGCTTCCCCAGCGTGTCCATGGCGGCTTGTGCCTGCGCCACGGTGACACCCGGCCGGAGCCGGGCCTTCACGAAGAAGGCCCCCTCGTAGGTGGCGCGTTCGAGCATGCGCGCCGGGCGGCCCAGCGGCACGATCGACGACGTCGGCACCCAGAAATCGGTGAACACGCCGACGGGCAGCGTGCCGTTGTGCCCGACGGGGCCGACGCCGACGATCGTGGCGGGCACGCCATCCAGGCGAATGCTGCGGCCGACGATCGACGCGTCGGCGCCGAACTTCTGCAGCCAGGCCGCATGGCCCACCACGGCCACGATCGGCGCGCCGCTCACCTCCTCCGACGCCTCGAACCAGCGTCCAAGCGAGGGCCGGAGGCCCAGCGTGGCCGGGTAAGTCGACGTGGTGTACTCGATGACGGCCCGCCGCAGGCCCGCCGAGCCATCCCGGAACGTGATGCCGTCGGGGGGCGTCACTGCTGTCGCACTGGCAAAGACGTCGGTGAACGCCGCCATGTCCAGATACGCCGGATACGAGTTCGCCGTGGGCGCCCGGCTCTCTCGGGCATTCTGATAGATCTCCACCAGCCGCTCCGGCTCGGCGACAGCCGTCGGGCTGAACAGGACGGCGTTCACCAGGCTGAAGATCGCCGTCGTGGCACCGACGCCGAGGCCCAGGATCAGCACCGCGGCCGCCGTGAACCGCCAGTCGCGCATCAGTCGGCGCGCACCCTGCCGCACGTCGCGCAGCACCGCATCAACACTGGTCGTCCCGCGTACATCGCGGGAGATCTCTTTGATCTGCTCGATCCCGCCGAAGTCTCGCAGGGCCTGCCGGCGGGCCACCTGCGCGGACAAGCCACGGGCCTGCAGGCGTTCGGTTTCGAGCTCGACGTGGAGCCGCAGCTCGTCGTCCATCGACCGCTCGCTGCGCTCGCGGAGCACGAGCGCACGAAGCCGCATCAGGAGCGCACGCAATCGCCTCACGGTGCTAGCTGCCTTCCAGGACCAGGTTGACGCCGGCCGATAGCCGGCGCCACTTGTCGGTTTCGGTGTCGAGCTGCTTCCGGCCCGCCCGCGTCAGCGAGTAGAACTTTGCGCGGCGATTGTTCTCCGACGCGCCCCACTCGGACTGGATCCACCCCTGCTGCTCGAGACGGTACAAGGCGGGATAGAGCGAGCCCTGCTGGACGCGCAGCAATTCGGTGGACACCTGTTGAATGCGCTGCGCAATCGCCCAGCCGTGGGTCGGCTCCAGGGCGATCGTGCGCATGATCAGCAGGTCGAGCGTGCCCTGCAGCAGGTCGGTCTGGTCGCTCATCGTTCTCCCCTAGATTAGCTACAGGAGAGTACCGATCCGACCCCTAGATTGTCAAGGGGAGGAAGGTGGCCCTTATGGCAGCGCGTACGCCACGAGCGTCGTCCCTGCTACCACGGCCACGTGCTGCTTCCCGCTCTTCCCCAGGTAACTCATCGGGTTGGCGTTCGCGTTCGGTGAGGTGCCGGTGGCGTTGGGCGGCAGCTTCACGACCCACGCCTCCTTGCCGGTCTTCGCGTCGAACGCGCGGAAACGCCCGTCGTTGGTGGCCCCGACAAAGACCAGGCCCCCGGCGGTCACCGACGGCCCGGCGCTGCCGCTGTTCCCGACCAGCTGCTTGCCTGCCGGCAGGTTTTCGTTGAGGCCCAACGGCTGACTCCCACACGATCTGCCCCGTGTTGGCGTTCACCGCGATGAGCTTCGACCACGGCGGACGCTGGCACGGCAGCGACGGCCCGATGGGCGTTGGCGGGCCGGTCACCGTTTGCCCGTTGACCACCTGCGTGCGCCCTTCGTTGTACTTGCCGCTGAGGGGTGCCGAGAACGTGAAGAACGGTCCGACGCCGTTGACGCTCGCCCGGTCGAACGCGTGGTTCGAGTTCGGCGCCTCGAAGCTGTAGGTGACGCCAGGCGGTTTCCGTTCGGTCCACCCGACGAGCGACGTGTTCTGCGCGTTCACGAAGAACACGCCGGTTGTCGGATCGAGCGCCATCCCGCCCCAGTTCACGCCGCCGGTGCCGCCAGGAAACTGAATCGTGGACTTGGGCGGCGCGCCGGTTTCCTTGAACAGGAACGGCGTGAACGCCCCCGCGTTGTAGTAGCCGCCGGCTCTTTCCATCATCGCCGTGCACGCCGCGACGTGCTCGGGGCTGGTGTCCTCGGGCCTGACGAGGTCGGTGTCCTTGTTGAAGCTGACGCGGCTCAGTGGACCAGGGCGAACGGGAAACGGCTGCGTGGGCGAGTACCACTCCGTCGGCACGTCGCCCTTGGGCACGGGCCGCTCCTCGACGGGGATCAGCGGCCTGCCGGTCACGCGATCGAGCACGAAGACGTAGCTCGATTTCCCCACGTGGGCGATGGCCGGCGTGCGGCGTCCGCCCTGCACGAAGTCGAAGAGCGCGCCGGCCGACGGCATGTCGATGTCCCAGATGTCGTGGTGCACGGTCTGAAAGTGCCAGAGGTACTTGCCGGTCTGCGCATCAACGGCGACGATCGAGTTCGCGAAGGCGTTGTTGCCTGGCCGATCGCCGCCGTAGTAGTTGGTCGCCGGTCCGGCGATCGGCAGGTAGACGATGCCGCGCTCTACGTCTACCGGTGCGGCAAACCCCCACATGTTCGTGCCCGAGCGGTCCTTCCAGCCGTCGCCCCAGGTGTCGTTGAACTTCTCGCCGGGCCGGGGCACGGTCCAGAACTCCCACAGCTTCTTTCCGGTGATCACGTCGAACGCGCGCGGGTTGCCGGGAGGGCCTTGCGGCGTCTCCCCCACCGCCGCGCCGATGATGGCGACGTTGCGATAGATGGTCGGCGTGCCGCCGTACGGCACGCCCACGGTCACGGCGCCCATCGTGCCGAACCCGTCGGCCAGCACACCCGTCGCGGCATCCACGGCGATCAACCGGTTGCCGCTCATGAACAGGATGCGCGCCGGCAGCGTGCCGTCGCCGGGCCAGTAGCCGACGCCGCGGGCCGAGGCCGTTGGTCCCGGCGGTGGCCCGCCGCGGCCGCGGCCACCGCCGCCCGGCGCGGCGGCTCCCTGCGCATCCGAGGGCGGCGCAGCCGGAGCGGGAGCCACAGCTGGCTGCACCGTGTGAGCCCAGATCTCCTTGCCGGTATCGGCGTCGAGCGCCACCACGCGCGCGCCGCTCGAGACGTACATCACGCCGTTGGCGACGAGCGGGACCGATGTCGCTCCACCACCCATGCGAAACGTCCACGCTTCCCTGAGCGAGGCGACGTTGGCAGTGGTGATCTGCCTCAGCGGCGAGTAGCGATCTGCCGCGGGGTTGCGATTGATGGTGCGCCAGTCGCCATCGGGCACGGTGCCCTGCGGCCGTCCGTTCTGCTGCGCCAACACGCCGATGCCGGCGGCAAGCGCCCCTGCGACCACAAGTCCCCCGAGACGTTTCATGCTGCCAATGTAATGTCCGGGCAGCGGTGCCGTCAAAGGCGGCGCGGGATCAATGCCGTGGGGGTTCCCAGTCCGCGTCGTCTCTACGGCGCCTGGACGATCCCCTCACGCTCCCCGTCGAACGTGTACTGAGTGCCTGGCGAATCAAGCGGGCCGACTCCAATGCGATCAGCGTCGATCTGGAGGAACTGACGGATGTCGCTGGCCTGAAACCCAGCCTGGTAATAGCGGGCGACAACTCCGGCTACATGCGGTGACGCCATACTGGTTCCGGACATCCTCGTCGTGCCTCCTCCGAGGCGGGTGGACAGGATGCCGACGGAACTGATGAAGCAGCCCCTACTGACGTTCTCCCGCTCCTCGCCTGGCGCGGAAACCATCACACCGGTCCCGTCGGTCGTGAAGTAAGACGCGGTATCGGCCGCGACAGGTGCACTAAGGAAGCGACACTGGTTCGTGCCCGCCAACGCAGTGGTACTTGCAACGGCAATGACCTCAGGATAGGCAGCTGGAATCTGGCTACTCACCTCCACGGCCGCATCGTTGCCCGCAGCCACCACGAGCATGATACCGGCGTCTTCGAGCGCCACAATCAGATCGTGCATCGCCGGATTGTCATCGACTGAACCAGCTCGACCCAGGCTCATGTTCACGACCTTGATCGCCGGGACGAACGACGCGTGATTGTTCAGCACCCATTCGAGCCCAGACATGACGGTCGCGTCTGAACCGCTTCCAGCGCCATCGAGTACCTTGACGCAATAGATTGTCGCCTGCGGCGCTACACCGATGACATCGGTCGCATTGTCCCGTGCCGCGATGATGCCCGCGACATGTGTTCCGTGGCCCTCGTCGTCCTGGCAGGACTGCGCGCCAAACGCGTTGGATGCGTCGATCGTACCTGCGAGGTCAGGATGTTCAAGATCGACACCCGTATCGAGGACCGCTATACCGACGCCGCTGCCATTCGAATCGCCGGTCGGATGGCCGACTCGAGCGACACCAGCGGGAACGACCTGCGTCGTTCCACCTCCGCCCCCTCCCGGCTTGCCTTTTCCGTTCTGGTATGCGGAGACCGGTCGATTCGGAATAACGGCAAGCACGGACGGATTGTTCAGCAGGGCGGTCAGGGCATTCGTATTCGGCACTCTGACTGCCGCGGCATTGACGCGGCCGAAGGTCGCGCCGAGCCCGGCGCCGGCCTGACGCACCACCGCAGCCCCGGCCGCGGCACTGGTGCCATCACGGAACCGCACGATGTAATTCTCGAATCCCTGCGCCAGTCCGACACCAGCCGTCCCCTGCGTCACCAGGAAAACCGCTACGGCGAGACGCCACCAGGAACGGGTAACGACAGGACCGAGGCTTGCGATTTCCATTCTGTAAGTTCTCCTGCAGTCGATCGCAGAGTCCACATACCTGAGGACTTCTGTGAACAGAGAGTCCACGTTCGGCGGGACTTCTGTCAGCTTTCAGTCAGGCGCGCCCAATTTTTCCGCCGTGCCTCTCGAGTTCAGCAAAACGGACGCCATCCCAGGTCGACTCGCTGACATCAAGAGCGCAGAGTGACGAACGGGCGTTCCTGCCTGGATCGGCACTGCGTGGCTGGCAGGCCCTTCCAGTTGACCGATGCAACCCGGCGTGGTTTTTCTCGGAGGGGACCGTCCAGGGATCGCGGCTGACTTACGCGATCACGGTCGCGAACCTGAGGAACAGTTGCGCCGCAAACGTGACGCTCATCGACCCGCCTGCAGCGCGCGAAACGTGCCGGCCACGTTCGCGGGACGCTGCTGCTGATAGAACTCCCAGCTCTTGTACGCATCCATCGTCACGCTGGCCTGCGCCTGCTCCAGCGTCTGCCCCGCCGCAACGGCCTTGGCCACGGCGTCGCGCAGCTCCTCGCGGTACTTGATGTTGGCGACGACATCCGCCTTCTTGCCCAACCGGCCGTGGCTGCAGACGAAGTGGTCGAATTCCAGCGATTCGACACCCTTGACGATCGCCAGCTCGTCTTTCGTCGCGACGTCGCCGCCGAAGGGAATCCGGCCGCTGGTGATCCAGTCCGACGCGAACAGCACGTTGCTGCCGTCTACGAACCGGACGATGGTGTTGTCGTCGGCGTGCGCGATCGGTCTCGGCAGCACCTCCACGCGCTTGCCGCCGAGCGTAATGGTGATCGGCCCGGTGTAGGTCAGATCGGGCGGGCGCACGAATGCCAGCGGCCCGCGCGTCACCTCAGGGCCGCTGAGCACGTTGTCGCGGTTGGCATCGTACAGCGCGAACTGCGCCTTGATGTTGCCTTGCGCTTCGGCGGCTTCGAGCTGGCCGTTGCCATTGGTGTCCTGGGCGCGGGCGTTCTGGGGCAGCGGCGTGCCGTCCGGCGGCATGGCCAGCCGCTTCATCATCGCCTCGTGTCCGACGATACGGGCCGTGTCGGCCCACACCGAGGCACCCGAGGCGTGATCCCAGTGATGGTGGCTGTAGATGACGTACTTCACGGGCACCTTGAAGCGCGTGGCCAACTCGGCTTTCAGCCAGGTCGCGAACTCGCTCGAGATGGGCTCGACCAGCACGATGCCGTCGGGCGTCACCATGAAGACCGACAGATAGTCGTCCATCCGCGCGTAGTAGACGTCGCCGGTCAGACGCCCGATCTCCTGTCCCTGGTACTGGGTCTGTTGGTATATCGCCCGCGGCTGGGCTTCGGCCACCGACCAGGCCGCCAGGACGAGCATCACGCTGAGCCACATGTTTCGCATGGGGAGATGCTATCGCAGGCCGCCGGCGAAACCATCGCGGTGACGCCTTGATGACGAGTCCGTCATCGGTTTCATACATGGTTTGGGTACCGTGGCCTGGCCCAGCGATGTACCCGCTTTTTCCCGGTACTGCCGTCGGCGGATCCGGGCATCGATGAATTGTTCGCCGAGGCCCTTCGACGTGCAGATATCGAGTTCGGAACCATGCCGGGCCTCGTCGTAACGAAGCCCAGACCCCGGCATTCGGGACCGTTTGACTCCGTGCTGTGCAGCGCGGTGGTGTGGGCGGTCATCGAAGGGCGATCGGCCCAGGCTCCTGCCTGGACGCATCGCGGCTTCGCGTAGCCTCGTCCGCGTTTCGACACCCCGTCCCGCCCTCGCCGCCTGGCGGCTGCAAGGAATGCCGGCCGCGCACCACTGCGGCGGTGAGGGGATGCGCCAGTCCCCAGCGTTCATAGCGTAGGGCGGTTCGCTGGTCGGCTCCGATAGGCGGGGCCGCGGTGCGAGCACGGCCCACACACGAAAGCGAGGGATCATGGGCACAAGACTCACGCGTCGAACGTCGTCTCACCTCTACGGTGTCGTTCTCCTGGCGGTCGCCGCGTCGATGGGCTCGACAAGCGTCGCTGAAGCCTTCTCTCCGGCGGTGCAGTTCGTCGAGACCGCGTCGGCGTACAACTCGGTCTCGCCGAAGATGGCGATCGCCATGTGCCCGTTCGGCAAGGCGGTACTGGGTGGTACGGCTGTGATCACCGGGCAGGAGGGGCAGGTCGCGATTCAGTCCGCATTCCCGAAGTTCGACATCGGCCTGGCGAAATACGTCTTTGTGGTGAAGGCCACGGAAGACGTCTCAGGCACCGCCGGGAGCTGGAGCGTGACCGCGGGGGCGTACCTGCACGAACAGCTTGGTGCCCACCTTCTTCACGCAGCCGAGCGGTTTCGACTCGGTATCCATCAAGTCCGCGGAGGTCACCTGCCCCGAGGACATGCGCGTCGTCGGCATGGGGGCCGAACTGACCACCGTGCCGGGCGAGCCTGCGACGCTTGTCGGCACCACGCCGCCGCTCTCCGTGGTCCTGGAGGGCTTCTCGGTGGACACGGACCTCACAACGGTGACGGCCGAGGCGACGGAGGTCGGCGCGGCGATTGCCGACGGCTGGGGCGGCAATTGGCAGGTCATTGCGGTGGCGGCGTGTGCCTACCCGGTCTACTTCGACGGCCTCGAGCTGATGAGCGCCAGGGAGGGCGGCGGAGGCTTCACCAAGGACGAGATCGAGAGCCGAGTCGATATCGGGTGCCCCGCCGGAAAGAAAGTCATCGCGGCCGGCTCCAAGAACGAGGAGCACGACCAGGGGCAATGGTACCCTGGACCGCATGAGCCGGTACAACGCCGTCACCAACCGCATCGTCGGCGAAGCCTTTCGGAACGCGGAATTGGGCAAGACGTTGACCACCCAGTACGTCTACGCCATCTGCACGGACAACTAGCCGACGGCCGTGACGCGATCACCCCGACCCGGGGTGGTCGCGAGCGGCGGCATGTGTCCTCCCCGTTCGGCTGCAAGGAATTCCGGCAGCCTCGTTCTAAGGACATGACAACGAAATGCTGGCTGATTAGTGACCCGCGCCACGGGCAGATCGCCACCCTGGGGACCCTCCTGACCTACGGGATGCTTCGCTTGGGCTTCGACGTCGGGCCCCCGCAGGTGCTCGTGACACTGGCCAGCGCCCTGGCGGCGCAGGCGCTCTTCGAATGGGCCACCGCGCGCAGGGCCGGCGGGTCGCTGACCGCGGGCCGGTTGATCTCTGGATGCAAGAGCGCGCTCATTTCGGCGCTCTCGCTCTGCCTGCTCCTGCGCACGGATTGGCTGGCGCTTGCCGCGCTGGCAGCCGTGGTCGCCGTGGGCTCGAAGTTCCTGATCCGCGTGCGCGACAAGCACGTGTTCAACCCCACGAATCTGGCCATCGTGGCCATGATGCTGGCAACAGACGCCGTGTGGGTTTCGGGCGGTCAATGGGGCTCCCAGGCGGCGCTCGGGTTCTTCCTGGCTTGCGCCGGTCTGATGGTCGTGACCCGAGCCGCGCGCGCGGACGTCACCATCGCGTTCATGGCGGCCTGGGCGGGCCTGCTGGTGGCGCGCTCGATCTCCCTCAACGAGCCGATGACCATCCCGCTCCACCGTCTGGAAGGCGGCGCGTTCCTGCTCTTCAGCTTCTTCATGATTTCGGATCCCAAGACCACGCCCGATTCGCGCGCCGGCCGTGTGATCTTCGCCGCGCTGGTGGCGTTGGGCGCGGCCTACGTGCAGTTCAAGCTCTTTCACACCAACGGCTTCGTGTGGGCGCTGGCCTGCGCGTCGCCCCTCGTGCCCTTGATCGACCGGCTCATCCAGGGCCAACGCTACGACTGGCCCATTTCACTTCACCCCCGGAGGACTTCGATGACTCGCATCTCGATTCGCACCGCGGCAGTGCTTGCGGTGCTGGCGGCCTCGGCCGCGCCGGCCTTCGCTTTCTGCGGCTTCTACGTGGCCAAGGCCGACACGAAACTCTTCAACAAGGCCTCGCAGGTGGTCCTGGTCAGGGACGGCGACCGGACGATCGTCACCATGTCCAGCGACTTCAAAGGTGACCCCAAGGAGTTCGCCATGGTCGTGCCCGTGCCGACGGCAATTCAGCGCGGCCAGATCAACGTCGGCGACAAGGCACTGGTAGACCATCTCGACGCGTTCACCGCCCCGCGGCTGGTCGAGTACTTCGACCCCAACCCGTGCGCCGTGGCCGAGCGGGAGTTCCGCACGATGGACCTGGCCTCCCCGGCCGCCCTGAGGATGAGCCGCCAGGATGCGGCCAACGCCAAGAGTCTTGGCGTGACCATCGAGGCCCGCTACACCGTCGGCGAGTACGACATCCTGATCCTTTCGGCCAAGGAGAGCAGCGGGCTCGAGACGTGGCTGCGATCGTCCGGCTATCGCATCCCTGCGGGCGCGTCGGAGGTGCTCACCAGCTACATCCGCCAGAACATGCGGTTCTTCGTGGCCAAGGTGAACCTGGCGGAACAGGCGAAGCTGGGCTTTTCCACGCTGCGCCCGATCCAGGTGGCCTACGAGTCGCCGAAGTTCATGCTGCCGATTCGGCTCGGCACGGTGAACGCCGACGGCACGCAGGAGATGTACGTCTACACGCTGACGCGCAAGGGCCGCGTGGAGACCACCAACTACCGCACGGTGAAGCTGCGCACCGACGCGGAGATCCCCACGTTCGTGAAGGACCCGCAGGAGTTCGGCCGGATGTACCGGGCGATGTTCGATCAGCAGGTCAAGAAAGAACAGATGAGCGCGGTGTTCATGGAGTACGCGTGGGACATGGGCTGGTGCGATCCGTGTGCTGCCGACCCGCTGTCCACCGATGAACTCCGCCGGCTAGGCGTCTACTGGGTTGGGCAGCCAGGCGAGGGCGTCGTGCCGCTGCGGGCGCCCCGCGGCGCCGGACCGCAGGACGTGTTCGTCACGCGCCTGCATGTCCGCTACGACAAGGCGCACTTCCCGGAAGACCTGGTGTTCCAGGAAACGGGCGACCGGACGAATTTCCAGGGCCGCTACGTGATGCGGCAGCCCTGGACCGGCCCGGCCACGTGTCCCGCCGCGGATGCCTATCGGCGCGAACTGCGCGTGCGGCAGGAACGCGAGGCGCAGACGCTGGCGACGCTGACGGGATGGCCGTTGGCCGACGTCCGCCGCAAGGCCGGCCTCACCGACAACCCGAATCAGGCCGTGCCGGCGGTGTGGTGGAAGGAGTTGTGGAAGTAGCTGTGGACCCGAAGCTCCAGGCTCGTCGGCCTGTCACGGTCTTGGGCCTCCAGCCTGGAGCCCCTCGTTCAGCCGAATCGGCCTGGCCCTCTGCTCCTGGCCCCGGATGACGACGCTGCCAGGGGACACGAGCAATGGCTCCAGTGGGCCCGGCAGGACCAACCCGGTCCCGAGAAGCGTTTGCAGCACCAAATGGGGCTGGGATGCAACCCTTCGCCCTCCCTCACCGCTCGTAAAGTGACGGCGCAGAGTCTTCACTGCGCCAAGCGTCGCTCGCTGCGACTTCCCCGAGCGGTGCGATCGTTGAGCTGTCAACGCCATCTCTCAGTCGGCAGTCCAGCGAGAACCGCTTGGCGCCAGTGAAGACTCTCCTGCCGGCCCTTTGAAGTGACCCACGGCCATGTTGATCGCATCCACCGCGCTGTTGACAACGACCTCCTCCAGCAAGACCGTGGCTACAAACGATGCAGCGGTGACCGTCGTCTGCAAGCGCAGTGACCGGACGAATGACGATGACTGCGCCCGCGTCCCGCCACACATAACGCGGGTCCGCCGCGACGAAGGCATCGAGCGCTTCGCGCAGCGTCAGGCCGTCTACAGGGATTCGGGCGTACCGGCCCACCCTCGCGAGCCGGATCCACCACGGCGTCACCACGAGCGCGCCCACCTCCTCGAACCCGAAGGGAAGCGACAGGCGACGGAACAGCTCGGAGACGGAGGCCGGCGTCTGACCCGCCGGTACCAACGACGAACGCGAACGTCTGGCGGACGACGCGGTCGAGCGCGCCGGCTTAGCGCGCGTGGCAACCTGGGCCGAGGGACTCGATCCCGGTGTGATCCCTGCACAGAACAGTAACGACAACAACAGTCTTGTGGAACACCCACCGGTCCGCGGAACATTCTGCGCCTCCTGACGGAATCGAAGAGTCCGGCAAGCAAGCCGTGCGCCAAGCCGGGCGGGCAGCCTGTGCGGAACTGCACTTCCGCAATGACAGGACTGTAGACCGTAGCCTGTAGACCGTAGACCGTTCTATCTCCTCCACGTCGCGCTATGCTCCTCTCCTACCCGATGCGCGGATTCCGGTGCCGCTCGACAACGTTGCGAAGAACTCCGAGAGCGCGGGCCTCAGGCAACTCGTGCCAACGCGTCGAGCGCCTCGTCTTGCACCGACCCGTCACGATCGTTGAAGAGCACACTCTCGATTGTCTGTGCGCCGTGTCCAGCGTCCCGCGTCGCGGGTCTCGGAAGCGGCATCCGCCGATCGCATCGAGCGCGTCCCGCCGCAGGCGCGGTTCCTGCCTGAGAGGGCAAGCGCAACGATCTGCTGGGTGCAGCGAATCTCCCGACACGTCGGTCACCGTCTCGATGCGCTTCAGCCTGAACCTCTTCCCTCGGGTGGTCGCGCAGAATGCGTTCGAGCGCGGCCATCGCGTCGGCTTCCTGGCGGTGACCAAGCGTCTCGACGGCTTCCCGTTGGATGGCCGCATCGGTGTGCTCCCACACGATTCGAACCAAGCGGCCACAGCGCCGGGGTCGTCGAACTCGCCGAGTGCTTCGACAGCCTCGGCCAGCACTTCGTGATGGACGTTGGTCCGAATCACGTTGTCGATCGCCGGCAGGCGCGCTCGGCGGGCTGGTCCCCAAGCCCTCGGCAGCTTCGCTGAATCGCGCGGTATCTGGCGAGTTGACCAACTCGTTCAGAGCCGGGATCGATTGCGGCGTCTGCACTTCACCAATCGCCTCGGCGCCTCGGCGCGGACTTCCGAGGCATGTCGGTGCGCGCCACTCTCAGCAGTACGTTCACTGAACGCGGATCGTGGTGGTGGGCGAAACCCTCGGCGGCTTCGCGGCGGATCGCCATCGGGTTTGATGGTTCGACCAGGCGCGTCAAGAAAACGGCAGCACGAGATCGGTGGTTCGGTGAAGTGACGCCGACCCGATCAGCAGCACCTGCATTTTCTCTCGTTTCGTGCCTGCTCGAGCATCGCTGCGCACTCGTTCCGAAGCTCTCGGGCTCCGTCTCGCGCATAGCCCAGCCACAAGACCGGCAGTTCGCTCGAACTTCGAACCCGAGGCGTGCGCGCGATAGCCCGCTCGATCGAGCGCTGTTCTGCCCTGCGCCGCCGTAGTGAAACAGCGCGACGACATTTCCACTGCCTCTCGATGGCACGGCGCCGCCCAGTAGATCGGCAAGAGACGGTCCCGCGTCGTGAACCTGCCTACGTTGCTCACGAACGAGCCTTCGCGTGTGTCGCTCATCACGAGGTCCTGCGCGCCAGTGATCGCACAAAAACTCAGCTGATTCGCTGAGCTTCGCGTGGGCGACGCGATTCAGCGGTTGGAAGAAGAACAGTCGCTCGAGCACGCCTGCCAGAATGCGCCACGCGGATCGCGACGGACAACATGCGCAAGCTCATGGGCCAGCGCAACGCGCTGCTCCTCGGTGTCGAGCTGATGAAGAAATCGCTCCGGGAGCACGATGCGTCCACCGGCAAGCGCGAGCGGGACCGCGCAGATCCCGCTGGTCGTGAGCCGAACCCGCGATCGAACCCGAGCGTCGCATAACGTATCGATGATCTCGCGCAGATGAGGATCCCGAAAGGACGGGCCGGCACCCAGCACGCGATGGACGCGGAGCAAGCGCCAGCCAAACCGCGCGAGCCCGAGGGCCGCAATCGCCAGCCACAACCACACCGCTATCGAGGGCCACGCGGCAACAACGCGTTGCCACGTGCCGACCTCGGTGGTAACCGCGGACTGCGGACGCGCACGCTGCATTCCCCGGTCGTCGGCTGGCGGCGATGAAAGCCCCGTGGCTTGATCCAGCGTCGGCAGTGTCTCAGCTGCCGGCGCGAGCGTCGTGGCTGGCGAGGCGACTACCGGCGTAGCGGTCGAGATGGACCAATACCCTCCGAGCGGCGTCACGCTGGAGCCGACCTGCACGCTGGCCGTGATGAGTGGACCGATAAGTGCGGCTTTCCAGAGACGGTCCAGCCACGCATGCTCGTCGGCAAAGCGGCTGGCGAGGATCACCGTGGCGCCCAGCAGAATCGTGCTGTGAATGGCGTAGGTGAGTAGCCACGCGAGGGCCACGGCACTGCTGACATTCAGATCGGCCAGCGTCATCACCGCCTCCTCTTCTTGATCTCCTGTCTCCTTCGCTTCAATCAGCGCTCTCACTCGAGCCAGATCGCCCCGGCGGATCTCATGCGACGACAACAATTGGCTCACCATCTCGGCGACGTCACCCTCGAACAGGCCCTTGGTCACTTCGACGAGGGCTTCCTGTTGCGCGTCGCTCTGCCGAAGGACCGCGCGATAGACGTCCCGCCTGCCCTCGGTGCGGTAAGCGACGATGCCGCGCTTTTCGAGCCTCGTGAGCAGCGTAGCGATAGTGGTTGCGGCCAGCGGCCGGTCGTCGAGCAGGGCTTGTTCGATCTCGACCACCGTCGCCTCGGACCGTTCCCAGAGGACGCGCAAAAGCGCCAGTTGCGGCGCGGTAAGTCGCGGGGCACGTGCGTGCCCGAGGCTCCGACGATCGACCATGGTCGCCAATACTACATGTGTAGTATTAACTTCGTCAAGGAGGACCAATCTATCTCGGATTGTGGACATACTCCGAGGGACAGTGGCCGGCCTGAGTGTCAAAGGTAGCCCCTCCGTTCAGTCTCCAGTCTCCAGTCTCCGGTCTCCAGTAATCTGCGCCCGCCACACGCGCGCGCCGTCCGAGCGGAACGGCCCTTCGTACACGTGCCCGCCCGGCCCCAACGCATCGCGCACGCGCGCGGCAAGATTGGCGGCGGTCTCCTCGCCGTCCACGATGCCGTAGACGGCAGGGCCCCACGAGCTCTGCCCGACCCCGCGCGCGCCCCACTGCGCCATGCTTCGCACCAGCGTCTCGCTGGGGCCTGGCGCAAACGTGCCGCCCTGGGCTGCGGCGAACCAGCGTCCCGTCATCTCCTGGATCTCGCTCAGCGCCGCGCCGAACGACTCGATGTCGGCCTCGACCAGTGCGGGCAGCAGCGACATCAGCACCAGATACGCCACGCGTTCCACGTCGCCGTCCGGCGGCGGCGCCAGCTGTGCGAAGGCCTTCGTTTCGGCCGCGCCGCTCACGCCGGCCCGCGCGTGCGGCACCGCGACCACACACCGCCACGAGGGGGGAAACGGCAGGCGCGCCAGCAGGGGCGCCGACTCGTCCTGGCCCACGCGCCGCCCACCCTCGACGACCAGGCCCCCTCCAGCGAACGTCCACGTGCCGATCGCGGATCGCCTGGCCCGTCCCATCACCCGGGCCAACGCAGCCGCATCGGCTTCGAAGCCGTGCAGGTCGGCCAGCGCCCGCGCGACGGCCAGCGCCAGCTGTGTGCCAGATCCCAGCCCCGAGTGCGCGGGCAATGCGCGGTGCACCCGCACGCGGGCGCCCACCGCGACGCCGCGGTTCGTCTCCACGTGCGACAGCAGCCGCCGTGCAAACTCGGTGGCGCGGGCGCAGTCCTCCCCTTCGACGGACAACGCGTCGGCGTGCGAGGCTGACACGAGAAGCGTCGGCGCCGGTGCCGCCGCGCCGATGCCACCGAACCACCGGCCCATCGTGCCGCGCAAATCCAGCACGCCGAAGTGCAGCCGCGCCGGCGCTTCGACGAACACCGCTTCCTCGACGCGCGCGCTCATACCGGCCTCACAGGAGAGGCGCGCACGAAGTCGGTGATGAGGGCCATGGCTTCGTGTTCGGCCGGGCCCGCAGTCTTGTCCACGATCACCTGCAGCCGGGCCAACTCCTGCTCCACGACGTCGCGCGCCAGCAGGTGCAACCGGGTCGCATAGATCGTGGCCTCGAGCACGGCGTGGCACGCGCGGTTGAAGCCGATGAACTCGCGCTGCACGCCGCGATGCACGACCGCGGTTTCGATGCGCGACCGGGGCGGCGTGCTGTCCACGGCGCGCACCTGGAGCTCCCGCCACGAGCAGCAGTCGGCCAGCCGCACGCCCGTCACCACATCCGCGGGCGCGGTGGGATAGGACGGGTTCGAGATCGCAGCGCGTGCGAAGACGCGCACGTCGTCCACCAGGTTGACCACGGCGGCGCCCACCGCCGTCACGTTGCGGAACGTGGCGGTTTCGAGGAATGGCTTGAGGACGATTACCTCGTCGCCCCACTCGACACCCATCGGCGCGATGTTCACCAGCCCCCCGGCGTCGACGGTGGTCACGATGGTTTCCAGAATCACTAGCGAGGCTCCGCCTTGGACCGTCGGGCGGACACGAAAGGCTCCGCCTCGCTAGGGCAGTGTCTTTTGGCCCCGCTTCGCGGGGCGGAGAAAACTTGACTGGTTTGCATGAGTTTCAAAGGGTCAAGTTTTCTAGCGGACGCGGTCCACCGGCGGAGGCTGGAACGCCTCGCGCTCGTCTTCGGGCACGCCCCAGGCCGGCACGCCCACGTCGGCCAGGCCACCGTCAGCGCGCGGCGGCAGCGCGAGACCACTCGAGCGCACGCCCTTCAGGAACCGATCGACCATCGCGTAGCCGTGATGCGTGGCCGCCGACTCCGGATGGAACTGCACGCCCACGACCGGGTGCTCCCGGTGCTCCACGGCCATGATGGCACCGTCGTCCTCGGCGCGCGCGGTCACGCGAAGCGACGCCGGCAGCGAATCCGGCGCGATCACGAGCGAGTGATAGCGCGCCACGCGCAGCGGCGACGGCAGGTCCACGAACACGCTGGTGCCGTCGTGCACCACCCGCGACGTCTTGCCGTGCATGGGCCTGGTGCCGCGGACGATATCGCCTCCATACGCGGCGCCGATGCACTGATGACCGAGACACACACCCAGGATCGGCGTCGTGGGGCCCAGCCTCCTCACGACCTCGGTCGAGATGCCCGCTTCGCGCGGCGTGCGGGGACCCGGCGAGATGATCACGTGGGACGGCGCCAGGGCCTCCACATCCTCGATCGACTTCTCGTCGCTGCGCCACACCACGGCCTCGCCTCCCAGCTCGTGGACGTAGCGGGCCAGGTTGTAGACGAACGAATCGCGATTGTCGAGAACGAGCACGACTGGAGACTGGAGACTGGAGACTGTCATGGCAGCACCGCTTTCGCGGCTGCCAACACATCAATCATGGCGCGGGCCTTGTCCAGCGTTTCCTGGTACTCCTGCTCGGGGTCCGAGTCGGCCACGATGCCACCGCCGGCACTGAAGTATATGCGTCCGTTCCGGACCACCGCCGTGCGGATGGCGATGTTGGTGTCGAGCGCGCCCGTCACGCTCCAGTACCCCATGGACCCGCAATACACGCCACGGCGCGACGGCTCGCACTCGGCGATGATCTCCATGGCTCGCAGCTTGGGGGCGCCCGTCACGGAGCCGCCAGGAAAGGCGAGACGGAGCGCGTCGAGCGCATCGTTGCCCGGCGACAGGTCGCCCACCACTGTGGAGACCAGGTGGTGCACGGTGGCGTAGCGCTCCAGCGAGAACAGCTCCGACACGCGGACGCTGCCCGCCTGGCACACCCGCGACAGGTCGTTCCGCATCAGATCCACGATCATCAGGTTCTCGGCGCGGTCCTTGGCGCTTTCGGTCAGCGCCTGTCCCAGCGCCGCGTCGTGTTCAGGGCCGAAGCCACGCGCGCGCGTGCCCTTGATGGGCCGCGTCTCGACGTGGCCGGAGGGGTCCACGTGCAGGAACCGTTCGGGCGACGCGCTGACGATTGACGCATCCGGCAGCTCCATGAAGGCCGCGAACGGCGCGGGGTTGTGTGCGCGCAGCCGGCGGTAGAACGACCACGGCGGCTCCGCGCACGGCGCCTCGAACCGCTGCGACAGGTTGGCCTGGAAGATGTCGCCCGCGAAGATGTACTCGCGGACCTTCGACACCTCGTTCAGGTAGTCCTGATGTGTGAACGACGATCGCAGCTCGAGACTGTCGGACCACCACCGTCCCGCCACCGGATGCGATGGGGCCATCACGCTTGCCGGCGCGCTGCCGCAGGGAACGATGGGCGCCGCGCCGGGCGGCCCGCTCAAGCGATCGATGACCCAGGCCGCCTTCTCATCGGCGCGCCGGGTTCGGGCGTCCGCGTCCGTTTCGGGCAACCCGGTGGAGATGAGCCACGCCTTGGAGGCGGCATGGTCCCAGGCCACCACCCAGTCATAGAGGCCCAGCACCACGTCGTCCAGGCCCAGATCGTCGTAGCGTGGCGCGGGCAGGCGCTCGAGCGTCAGTCCCCAGTCGTACCCGACGTATCCGGCCGCGCCGCCCTGAAACGGCGGCAGCCCCGGCTGTGGGGCGGTTGTATGGGGTGCGAGCATCCGGCGGACCGCCGAGAGCGGGTCTTCGTCGCTGATAACCGGCCGGGCCCCGCCGTTCGCGATCGTCGTGCGCCCGAAGTGGCTGCTCACGACCGCAAACGGCGCCGCCATGAAGAAGGAATAGCGGCCGAGACGCTGGCTGCGAGCGGCGCTGTCGAGGAGCAGGCGATGCGCGCACCCCGCGAAGCGCTCGACACAGGCCGTGGGGTCGGGAGCCGGCGACAATTCGCGGACCAGGGGGGCCGTCATTCGCCTGTACCGGCTGCCGGCCCGCGTCGGGCCCGTTGCGTCAGGCGCACGTGCTCCGCGCGAGCATCGTCACCGGGCGTCAGATAGCCCCACGAGAGCGCGCCTTCCTGCCGGTAGGTCTTGCCCAGCGTCACGGCCAGGCTGGCGCGCGCCAGCTCCTTGCCCAGGTAGAACGCGTGCGTGGGCTCGACCACGTTCAGCTGCGTGAAGATCGCCTGGATGTCGGTGCCGCGCACGAACACCTCGTTGTTGAACACGGTGATCCCATCGCGGTCCGCGAAGATGCGAAAGTTGGGGTCCGTGATCGCAGACTGCAGCGCCCGGAGCTCCGGCTCGGTGTAGAAGAGCGGCGAGGGATCTTTGACGGTCACCAGCCGATCGTCCACGCCCTTGGGGATCGTGTTGCCCGTGATCGCATAGTGCATCAGCCGCCGCGCCACGTCGATTTCGCGCACGGCGCCGCGGGCCCACGGGATCACCTCCGTCGTAAGGACGCTGCGGATGCCCAGTTCCTGGCACACCGCGATCAGGATCGCGTTGACGCCCGTGGTGTCGGCCGACGTCAGCTCCGTGAGGTTGCCGACGCCCATCAGCATCTCGGCGTCGGGATAGCGCCTTCGCGTCTCTGCGTACCGCTCCAGGGACGCCATGAACCCGTGGCCAATCGGCTCGAGGATGGGGTCGATGATGGCCGGCACGTCCCAGCGGTCCAGCGCCTCCAGGGTTGGCGCCAACGTGTCGAGCGAGCCTCCCAGCTCGGGCAACGCCACGACGCGCGCGCCGCTGCCCTTCAGGTCCTTCGCCACGTCCAGGTTAGAGCCGTTGACGCTGAGGACCAGCTCCGCGCCAGCTGCCACGGCCGTGCGAATCTCGGCCGGGTCGAACGTGTCGATGCTGACGCGCATCCCGGCGCCCACCAGCTCGCGCACCACCTCGCCAAGGTGCGGAAACTCGACGCCGGGCGTGCAGCCGATGTCGATGACGTCCGCGCCCGACTCCCGGAACGCCTCGGCGGCGGCGCGCACGTCGCGGCGGCTCATCTTCGGCGCGTTGTTGATTTCGGCCAGGATCTCGATGTCGTAGGCGCCGTAGTCGCGTGCGGCGGCGGCCCGGCCGAAGAACGACGGGATCTCGCGCAGGTCCTTCGGGCCTTTCCGCACGGGCACCCGCGCCGCCTCCTCCACGACGGCGACGTCCCCTTCACACAACCCGGGAATCAGCACGAGATCGACGCCCGCGGGCACCGACAGAAAGCGCGACATCCACTCGGTGGTCATCAACGCCGCCACGGTGATCTTCAGGACCGCGACGTCGTAGGCGAATGCCGGGGCCATGCCGGCCAGGGTCCGCCGCAGCGCGGGCTCGGCCAGGCGCCCCGTGACGAACAGGACGCGTGATGGCGCCGGGTCAAGCCGCGGCGCGGCCTGAGCCTGCGTGCCGGCCATCAGCGCGGATCGCCGCCCCGCACGAACTTGTTCGGCGTGCCCGTCAGCGCGCCGCCTGCGGCTGGCCGCCACAGCGCCACGTCCTCGATCTGACGCGCCAGGTCGAAGTCCTTCTGCGTGATGCCGCCGGCGCTGTGCGTGGACAGCTTCACGGTGATGCGCGCCCACGTGACCGACAGATCCGGATGGTGATACGCGGCTTCGGCCAAGTAGCCGACGGCGTTCACCAGCATCAGCGTGGTGGGCCACCCGTCGGTCTTGTAGACGCGCCGAATCCACCCCTCCTCGAAATACCAGCCCGGCAGCGCCTTCAAACGCTCGGCCACCTCGGCCTCTGAGTAGGTCGGTTCTTTCTCGCTCATGCGCCAATTGTGGCTCATCCCACGCCCTTCCCCTCAGCGGTCCGATGCCGGTAGCATCGCCGGCAATGTCGCTGTGGACGGCGATGCGCTCCCGGCGCACGGCCGCCGTCGCCCTCCAGTCGTTCGCTTCGGGGCTGCCCCTTGGCCTCGTGTGGTACGCCATCCCCGATTGGATGCGTGACATCGGCATCGACATCCAGGTTGTGGGTCTCCTGACTCTGGCGCAGGCGCCCTGGACGTTCAAGGTGTTCTGGGCCCCGCTCGTGGACCGCTTCACGCCGCCGTTCTGGGGACGACGCCGTGGGTGGATGGCGTTGACGCAGGTGGTGCTCGTCGCCTTGGGTCTGCTGCTTGCCGGTGTGGGCGAGCGGCCCGAGGCGGTCTGGGTCGTGGGCGCGTTGGCGCTCGCCATAGCGGTCGCGTCCGCCACGCAGGACATCGCGATCGACGCCTACGCGGTGGAGTTACTGCACCGGGAGGAACAGGGCGCGGCAGCAGGCGCGCGCACGGCGCTCTATCGCGTGGCACTGCTCGTGAGCGGCGGTGTCTCAATCAGCCTGGCGGCACGCATCGGCTGGCCTGCGGTGAACGTGCTGCTGGCCTGTGTGTACCTGCCGATGCTCATCGTGACGTGGCGCTCCCCCGAGCCCGACCTGCCGGTGGCGCCGCCGCGCACGCTTCGCGAAGCCGTCTGGCAGCCGATCCTGAGCCTCCTCACCCGCCCGCAGGCGCTGGAGATCCTGGCGTTCGTCGTGATGTACAAGTTCTCCGACCAGCTGACGCAGTCGCTGACACGCCCGTTCCTCATAGACATGGGCTACGGTCCGGACGAAAGAGGTATCGCCCTGACCACCATCAGCGTCGCCGGATTCGTCACGGGGTCGTTTGTCGGCGGCTGGGCGACCGTGCTGGCCGGACTGGGCCACTCGCTGTGGGCGTTTGGGTTCCTGCAGCTGTTTTCCAACCTGGGCTTGTACGCACTTGCGCTGCTTGACGCCCCCAGCGCGCCGGCGATGTACGCGGCCACGGGTTTCGAAATGCTCACTTCAGGCATGGGGAGCGGTGCGTTCTCGGTGCTGCTCCTGCGTCTGACCGAGAAGCGCTTCTCGGCCACGCAGTACGCGCTGCTCTCCAGCCTGTTCGCCCTGCCGCGAGTACTGGCCGGCCCCATCACCGGATTCTTCGTCGCTGCCTTCGGCTGGCCCGCGTTCTATCTGGCGGCCACTGTCGCGGGCGTGCCTGGCCTGCTGATGCTGAGACGGTTCGTGCCGATCGGCGTGCGCGAGCCGAACCTGGTCCTCGCGGCGAACCCCCTTACGGCAAGTGCAGCGCGCCGGTAAGGTCCTCGGCCGAGTAGCGCGCGTTCTTCAGGTTGGCGCCGAGGAAGTCTGCTTCCCGCAGCTGGGCGCCCTCGAGAATCGCGCCGTCCAGGTTGGCGCAGATGAAATCGGCCTCGACCAGGTTGGCGCCGGTGAAGTCGGCGCCGCGCAGATCCGCGTTCATGAAATTGACCGCGTGCAGCGACGCTCCCCGGAGGCTGACCCCGGAAAAGTCGACGCCGATCAGGATCATGCCGTCCAGCACGGCCCCGTCCAGCACAAGCGGGACGTCGGGATTCTCCCGGCGCCACACGTTCCAGGGCGTCGCGCCGTACTTGAGACGCGCCAGCAGCTCAGAGCTTGCCGACAAGAGCCTTCTGGCGGACCAGCCGCTCCTCGCGATCGAGGGCGAAGCGTTGGATGCCGGCCAGGATGGCGGGCTGATCCAGGTGCGCTTCGGTGATCACGTCCGGCTCCAGGCCACCGGTCAGCCACTGGTTGTCCCAGTCCGAAGTCAACGAGTACTCGTCGGTCAACGGACCGACGTTGCGCAACGGCCACATGCGGCGCGTGCCGGTGCTCACGACCATCAGGTCGTACATCGCTTCCGGCGGCAGCACGGCGTGTCGATACGACTCGGGCTGGCGGTCGAACAGCTCCTCGCTGATTGCCGCGATCACGCGCACGTTCACACCCGCCGCTTCGAGCCTGGGCAGCACGCTGACCAGGTTCACGGTGGAGCTGGAGCCCTGCGTCACCACGTAACCGTGCCGTGGTTTGCCCGGCGCGAAATCGCGAATCAGGTAGAACCCCTTGGCGGCCGCGCGGATGTCGGTGTCGGCGAACGTGTTGCGATCGGCCACCGGGAAATCGGGGCGGGCCACCTCCAGTGTGATGATGCCCACCTTCTGCTCACGCGCCGCGATCTCGGCGGCGGCAAAATAGGCCGGCGCCACGTCGTTGTAGTCCCAGAAATTGAGGTGGATCGTCTGGCCGCGCGGGAACAGCTTCCAGACCTGCGGCGCGAAGATGCCGAAGTGCGTGCGGCCGTCAGCGGCCGTTTCCGGACCGGAATGGCCCACCAGAATGTGCAGCACACCCATCCGGAACTTGCTGTCCTGGTTCTGCTGGCTCCACACACGAGCCGGGGTGTACATGAGCGGCGTGAACGCGCCGTAGGTGCCGCTGATCGCCCACACGCCAGCGAACTTTTCGGGATCGAGCGAGGCACTCTGGCTCACGAGGCCAATCGCACTCGACACGTTGCCGGCTTCCTGGATGGCGGCCTTGATGCGCGTGCCCGCGGGGTTCGTCTCCGGATCGTAGTGGCCCCAGATGCTGCCGTGCTCGAGGTTGATCGACTCGGACAGGTCGGCGGCAATCGTCAGGAACCGGTTGTCGGTGACGTAGTTCACCCACTTGACGATCTCGGAGATGCCACGCCGCGTGCCCGCGATCTCGCCGGCCTTGCGGAAGAGCGCCACCTTCACGTCCTTCGTGGCGCCGGTGATCGGGTTGGTGGCACTGAGGGTCTGCGGATCGAGCGGCAGGTTGGCCACCCGCAGGCGATCGTCAGTGAATGGATCGCGCGAGACGGAGAGGCGGAGCGGCACGTCGTCGCGCAGCGAGTCGCCAAGCTCCACGAGCCGATCGGCCAGCCAGTCGCCGATGCCGTTCTTGTCCAGCACCGACATCGCCACGTCCATATTGGTCTTGAACTGCACCAGCCGATCGGCCGGCGTCTTCGGCACGCCGTCGCGGATGCCCTGGAACTGCACCCCGTAGCGCCGCTCGAAGGTGGCGGCGAGCGACAGGAAATAGTCCGAGTTCATCTTCATCGCGTAGGGGTGGCTCGGATAACCCACCACCTGGTCGGGGCCATCGGCGATCTTGCCGCCCACCGCGGCCGGCCAATAGCCCTTCACCGTCTTGCCGATGAGCGCGATCGGCCGCCGATCGAGCGGGTCCGAATCCTCGAGGGCCTTGAGCGCCGACACCACCTGGTCGTAGTCGTTCCCGTTGCCGACCGTGAACACGTTCCAGCCGTAGGACGTCCACTGGTCCACCAGGTTGTAGCCCGTGAACTTGGCATCGATCACGCCACCGATCAGCGAGTCGTCGATGCCCGCGTTGTTGTCGGAGATCATCACGCGAAGCCGCTTGCCGACCTTCATCGCCAGGGCCTGCGTCTTCAGTTCCTGCGCGTGTCCTTCGGTCATCGCGAACTCGCCCTCGAACGCGACGATCTTCGGGCCGGCGATACCGGCGCCCACGACGTCCCAGAAGGCGGCCTTGCCCGCGGCCGTCGCCACGCCCACGCCGGAGGGCCCGCCGTTCACGTCGTTGGTGACGTCGATGCTCTCGGCATGACCGGGCAGCGCCTTGATGCCCCGCAGCCTGGCCTGCGCGAAGAGAGGGTGATCCGCGAGGCCCAGGTCCTGGAGCATCGTCGCCAGCGCGCCGGCGCCGCGGCGAAAGCCCAGGGCGTCGATCGGCAGCATCGCGACGTGCGGATCCACGTGGTAGCGCGCATCGCCGGTGGCCGCATGGCGGCGCGCCATCGCCTGGCCCATGATCATCCACAGCGCATAGCAGGTCGGAATGCAGTGGCCGCCGGCGAGCATGAACTTGTCGCTGAAGGGGTGCTTGGGCCGCCGGTAGTCGAACCGCAGGCCGCCCAGGTCGGGCCCGACCAGGTGCGTGGCCACGTTGTAGGGCGTGTATGCCAGCGGGCCGCCGAAGTGTCCGGTCTGTGCGTAGTTGCCCAGCAGCACCAGGGTCATGCAGGTCATGAACCCTACGTCCTCCAGTTGCTGGCGATCGTAGGGAGTGGTCAACTGCCGGACGGGGGACACACTTGGAGACGCCGTAGCCAAATCCAGACCTCGCTCAGTAAGAATTGTGAACCCTGGGAAGCACCGATCTTCTCATATCACCCCGCCGCCGACGAGGAACGTTCAAGCCCTGCGCCGCAACACGATCAGGTCCTGGAAGAACATCCCGCGGTCGAGATACTCGAGTACGTCGAAGAACCTCGAAAACTCGCGGATAGTGTAGTCACGACTCTGGTAGGTGGCGCGGTAATAGCCGGCCGGGGCGATCGAGTCGAGAACAGGATCCAGTGACCCGTCGTCTATCCCCTCCTCCCGGACAAGCGCCAGAAACTTCGGTCCCAGGAACTCAGCCGCGCCTTCTCCATGAAGCGTGAGCAGACACAGCGCACCCGGCCGCAGGATTCGCCGCAGTTCCTCGAGCCACAGGACCTGGTTTTCGCGCGTCAGATGCGTCATGACCGAGTATCCGGTCACCAGATCGAACGCGCCGTCGGCATAAGACGTCGGCGGATAGGGGGTGATGGTTCGAAACGTAGCCCCGGGCAGATGATCGCGGCAAAACGCGATGGATTCCGCATCGATGTCGCACGCGTGAATCTCGTCGATTCCTGAGTACTTCACAAAGTAGGGAGTGACGCGCCCGCAGCCGCAGCCCCAGTCGAGCATCGTTCGGATGGACGCCATCCCCGCATGCCGGCCGACTGCTTCGACGAATTGGCTGAAAGTCTGCAGGCCGGTGACGCGGAAGTTGACGATCTGCGGTGTGCTGGCCACGCGCACGCGAAGGAACTCTGGGGGCTCCGCCACACCGTCCGCGAACCCAGGAATCGCGAGCGTCGACATCCTCGCGATTCTGGCGGACCCGCGCATTGCATAGACGTCGATACAACGAAGGCGCTCGGGGTCGTCGAACGTCTCCGTTCGATGGAAGCGGAACCCGGACCCGACTGCCTCTGGAAACGCACGAAACACACGGAGGACGTCATGTCGATCCACTTTCTCGATGCCGGGCACAGGCGCACCGTCGATCCACAGCTCGAATCCGTCGCTGAGTGAGCCTGGAACAAACATCCATCCCCCACCTGCAATCGAATCGTGGCGAACGTCGAGAGACTCGAAGTTCCCTCGAGCGCGAGGCACCGCCAGCAAACGCTCATTTGTCACATGACCACGCCGCCGCCGACGAGGATCGTTTGCCCGGTGAGAAATCTCGCCGCCGGCGACGCCAGGAAAATCACAGAACCTGCGACGTCTTCCGGCGTGCCCCAGCGCTGTAGCGGCGTGGACGCGGCCACCGCCGCATAGGTCTTCTCGTCGAGGCCTTCGCCAAACGCCGTTTCGATCCATCCTGGCGCAACGACGTTCACGCGCACGCGCGGCGCCACCGAGCGGGCCAGCGACTTGCTGAACGAGAGGATCCCGCCCTTCACTGCCGAGTACATCTGGGGATTGATGCCCTGCATGCCCGTGAGCACGTGATCCCAGCTGACGTTGACGATGACGCCCCCCTGCGGTTGCTCAGCGAGGAGCTCCGCGGCATGCCACGATGCCAGCACGGTCCCGCGAAGGTCCACAGCCAGCAGCAGATCCAGCTTCTCGGTGCGTGACAGCTCCCCGGTCGGGCCCGTCAGGATGTCGGCGCCCGCATTATTGATCCACGCATCCAGCCGGCCCAGCGCCGCCAGCGCCCGCGGTCCGACAGCGGCCACCTGCTCCGCCTGGGCCAGATCGAGCTGCAGCACCGCCGTCCGCCGGCCCAGACTCTCGATGGCCACGGCCACGGCCCGGGCGCCGCTCTCGTTGCTGCGATAGGTCAGAGCGACGTCCGCACCCGCCTGGGCCGCGGCCAGCGCGATCGCCCGGCCGATGCCGCTCGACGCGCCGGTGACCAGCACCCCCTGGCCCGCCAGCGCCAGCGTGGAAGAGTCCGTCATCGATCGGCGATCATAGCCGCATGTGGCTTCTGGTCAGCGTGGCGACCGCGGACGACGCGCGCGCGGCAGTGGACGGCGGCGCCGACATCGTGGACGCGAAGGATCCTGGTGCGGGTGCGCTCGGAGCCGTCACGCTGGAGCGGCTGCGCGAGATTCGCGAGGCAGTGGCCGGAGCACGGCCGTTGACAGCGGCGCTCGGCGAAGCCACAAACGAGGCCGCGCTCGAGTGCGACGCGCGTGCGTATGCCGAGGCAGGCGCCACGCTCATCAAGATCGGGCTGCTGGGGACTATCGATGTGTCCCGGGCCGAGTCGCTGCTGTCAGCAGCCGTGCGCGGCGTCTCAGGCACGGCATGCGGCGTGGTGGCCGTGGCCTACGCCGACGCCATCGAGGCCGCGGCGCTGAGTCCTGGCGACGTGATCTACGTGGCCGCACGCGCGGGCGCACGCGGCGTGCTGATCGACACGATGCACAAACACGGACCGGGACTGCTCGGCGTGATGTCGATCGGGAACGTGAGCAGCTGGGTGACACGAGCGCGTGCGGCGGGTCTTCTCGTGGCGGTCGCTGGAAAGCTCACCGCCGGAGACCTGAGCGTCATCGATCGAATGGGTGCCGACGTGGCCGGCGTGCGCGGCGCGGTGTGTCTCGGCGACCGTGCGGGTGCCGTATCGGCTCGCCTCGTGCGGGAACTCGTCACAAGCCGCGCTGCATCAGAACTCGCAGCGCCGCTGCAATGAACGGATCCTCCCCGCTTTGGGAGCCCGCGACGTCCACGACGACTCTCGGCGGAAACGCCTCCCTCGGCGTGCCGTCCACGTGGTACAGGCGCTCAGACGGCAGGTTGATCCCGATTCCCGTCCGCGTCAGCGTCAGGCGCATGGTTGCCCCCAGAAGACCCGCCATCGGCGTGCCGACGACAGTGCCCGTGCGAGTGGCGTCGAAGCCGATGGCGATCCCTTCGCCCATGCTTCCGGTCCAACGGCTGACGAGCACCGCCACGGGCTGGGCATACACGAACTCTCCGCGTGGCGACACCAGTTCCAGCCAACTGCGGCGGATCCCGGTGTTGCGCTCTTCGAGCGGCAGCACGTGTTTTTGATACGGCTGGTCGTCACGGACGAACCGGCCGAGGATCGCTCTGGCCACGCCGGTGTTGCCGCCACCGGGCGTATTCCGTAGATCCAGGATCAATCCGCGGGTGTTCCTGAGCACCCCCAGTGCACGGTCGAACTGTTCGACCACCGCGCCGTCACCGAGGGAATCGTTCAGCCGGACATAGCCGATCCCCGTCCGGATCTCCCGGTACTCCAGCGCAGGCTTGGTCTCGGTGAACTGATCGGCTGCCGGCAGCTCCACGGTGCGAATGGCCCGCCCCTCTCGAAGCTGCAGTACCCGCCTGCTGTTGTGACGGCCGGCGAGAACCGCACGGAGAGCCCAGTCCCGAGCGGCTCCCGTCGAGTGCGCGTATGAACGGCCCATCCTCGCGTCGACGGCATCATCGACGGGCACACCGTCGATCGCCACGACGACGGTGTTCGCCATGATCCCGGCTCGTGCCGCGTCCGAGTCCGGCCGGACCTGAGTGATAGTCGCCACGCCGCGCTCCCACGCGGCCCAGAGATCGGCGCCAGACGGCACGAGGCGGGGCGAGTTCGCGAGGTTCACTGTCAGCTGAGCGTGCGGGTCGTACAACTCGTCGAGCAGGCGTTCGAGCAGATCGACGAACTGGTCGCGGGTCGTCACACGCTGCAGATCCGGACCATACAAGTCGGCCATGTCGGACCATCGCGTCGCCTTCGTGTCGAAGTACGCGTAGCTCGACGCGATGCGGCGGACGGCGGCGTCGAAGTCCTGCTGGAAGTCGCCAGCAGTCTGGCCGGCCAGAGAAACCAGCGCAGCACAACCGGCGCAAGAGATGGCTCGCCACGATCTCACGTTGACCTCCGGCAGTCGATGACTACACGTGTAGTCTACATCAGCGGGAAGGTCTGTGGATTTCCGCCAGCACCCGGATGTCGGGCCACACCAGCCAATACTTGTTGATAGGCGACGCGCCATGCCGAGTGTAGAACGGCAGAGCGGACGGGCTTTCGAGATTGACGTCCACACAGATCTTGAGCGCGTCTCGCTCGATGAACCACCCGGCAAGTCTTCGGAGCAGCCCCGTGGCGACGCCGGATCTGCGATGTGACGAGGCGACGAAGAGGTACTGCAACTCCCCGTCGCATTGGTACCGCCGCGTCAGATGCCCCGCGATGTAGCCGACGACTGCGTGATCCTGCGTGGCGATGTAGGCGACCCGCGGCTGAAGCGCCTGGTGCGGATGATGACTACCTTCGAGGTAAGCCGCCATCCGGCTGTCGCCTGGCCCGGCCGACGGATCCGCCAGACGGCAGGCGGCCATTGCCGGAACGTCGGCAGTCGTCGCCTCCCGGTAGTCCACGCTACTTCGAAGCGCGGCCAGTGAGCTTGAGGAACATCTGGTTCTCGTGGCAGATGAACTCGATCAGCTCCGAGCCGTCCGGCACGATCTGCTGGTTGACGCGTACCGTGAACGGCCGCGAGTAGGCCTTCGGGTCGTCAACCGTGACGTCGATCTCCATGCGGCCGTAGCTGGTCCGCCGGAACCGCTCGGTGAGCCGCATCGCCTCGGTGTATGGGCTGCCGCGATGATCCAACCAGCCGACACCGTGAAAGTCGGTGGGCTCGACGCCCCTGAACCGGGCGGGATCGACGCCCTTGAAGTTGTTGGATTCCACCAGCAGCGTGTCGCCCTCCCAACGGCCTACGGAGTAGCCGTGCCAGAAAGGCTGCGGGACGCCGAGCGGTGGCAGCTTCCGACCGTCCAGGTAGATCGTGCGAAATCCGTAGTTCGACTCGTAGATGATGAGGATCTGCGTCGGCGTCTGAACGACCTTCAAGGGCTGCGGATCGACGTGGTACTGCAGCGGTCCCTGCGGCATGCACAACCCGTCCGGATCGTTGAGGCCACCCTCCGCCGCGCGCTTCTTCTGGAGCTCTCCTGCCCACGGCTGAAACGGCAGGCCTTCCTTGAAGCCGGCGCCGACGTAGCCGCCGCGGATCTGGGGTGGCCGTCCCGGCGGCAGCGTCCCCGAGTCGGGTTCATCAGTCTTGATCATCCAGACGCCGGACAGGTCGGGCTTACCCTCGGGAGTTCGCGGTGTGGGTGCGACCAGATTTGGCTTGCCGTCACGGTCGCGTGGAACGTTTGTCTGGTGGGCCGGCCACTGGGCCGACACAGACGAGGACAGGATCGCGAGGGCAATCAACGAAGGGAACGACCGTTTCATGTCGCCTCCTCAGCCCGATAGGAAGCCGGATTGTAGCTCGTTCTCGGCTCCCGGCTTCCTGCTTCCGGCTTCCGGCTTCCCTTCCGAAAAGGCGGCTGACAGTTTCGCCGGAATCACGGCATCAGGGCGGCATCGAGCGACGTGGCGTCCCCGCCCGCGACAACCCGGCTCTCGAGCGTTGGGCTCAAGCTTCGCTGAAAGTGCGCATCGACCAGCTCACCGCTCGCGCCTGGAGCCTTGACGAGCACCACACGGCGCGCTCCAAGCTCGCCAGCCAGCCAGGCGGCGATGCTGTCGCTCGTAACCTCCCAACTGTGGGGCAGGGCGTCGGCGTCGCGCAGCCACCGATACGGCGCCAGCACCGGCAGATTCGCCAGGCGAAGCGCCTGTCTCAGCTCGTGCGCGTCGGTCACCAGCGCCGCCGGCGCGTAGCGGTCCGCCAGCAGCTCCGCGAGCTGATCCATCGCCTTCATCGCCATCCAATGAGATGCATCGGGAGACAGGTGCAGCGCACGATCTACCTGGCGAACGGTGTCGGCCATCGGTCCCCCGCCAGGCACGATGAGCACCCGCCAGTGCCGGGCTGCCTCGGCCACCGCTGCCATGACCTGGTCCAACGTCGCCGGGTGAGCCAGCAGGCTGCCGCCTATCTTGACCACGACGTCCACAATCGAGGCGTGGGCGGCACGCGGGTGTGCGGGCTTCGTGTCGACAGGGCCGGTGCCGGCCAGCAGTAGCGCGACGGCAGCCGCCGGGGCATATTGGGCGGCGTCGGTCCCGAACTCGTCGGACAGCAACTCCACATCGAGCCCGACTGTGCGAGCGGCCGCGGCGCCGAGGAACGCGCCAAGCCCTGTCACCACGGCTTTCCGCAGAGTCGCGCGCGACCCGCGGACGCGGATGATGGCTTCAGCGATGCGGGCCACCTGCGCGCTGGCGAGGGCGTTGGCAATCTCCGAGACGCCGTGCTCGTCCATCAATTCCGGGTCGGCACAGATCACGCGACGGAGACGTTCCCCGCAGAACGCTCGATCGGTGCCACGGCCGTCGGGCGCCGGCACGGTGTAGTCGGCAGGGGCCAGATCCTTGCGCCACACGTGGACGTCACCCGCCAGGGCGAACGTTTCCGCTGAAACGCCGTGGCGCCGCCCGCCCACCCAGATGTGGCTGGCGATGGCTTCGGTGGGCGTCCGCAAGGCGCCGGTGTAGACCAGTTCCCCCGACGCGAGACGAGCCTGATCGGTCCATCCGGCGGCGACCACCTGACCGCCGGCGATCGGGACCACGTCCGTCGTCGTGGTTCCCGTATCGAGCAGGATCGCGTCAGGGTGCCGCAGCGCGACCGCGCGGGCCGTTGCCGCCCAATTGGCAGCCGACACGGCGACGGGCTCTTCGCGGCCTCGTCGGAGTGGAGAAAACGGCCATCCACGGCATACACCCGGACGTCGCTCGACGGGAACGCGCGCGCCACCGCGTCCAGCACGAAGTTGACGCCTTCCCGCTTGGACCGGAACATCTGCGACAGCTCCGCCGTCATCGTCACGGCGTGGCGAACGGCCGCCGCCGGCAGCGCCGTGCCCGCCGTCACGCCTGCGTGCAGTTCCTGCAGCACGGCGGCCAGCGTCCCGGGCGCGCGCTGCAGTTCGAACGCGCGGCCCCGCGCCGCCACGATGTGGCCGTCCACGACCAGCGCGACCTTCGTGTTCACGCCGCCGATGTCCCATCCCAGAACCATGTTCATCCGTTCGCCGACCGCCAAGGCCCAGTTACGATTAACACGAATGGACTCCTCCCCGTGCGCGTGATCGGCGTACTGGATCTCAGCGGCGGCCTCGCCGTGCACGCGCAGGGCGGTGCCCGGGCGCACTATGGCCCCGTGCGGACGCTCGCGGGTGTCAGCGTCAAACCAGGAGACTCTCGCGCGATCGCACGCTGGTACTTCGAGACGCTGGGGCTCCAGGAGATGTACATCGCCGATCTGGACGCCTTGCGCGGCCGGCCTCCGCAACGGCCGCTGACCAAGACGCTGTCGTCGCTTGGGGCCAACGTCTGGCTGGATGCGGCGATTGCGACGGCGGCCTCTGCGCGCGATGCGGTGGACGATGGGGTACGCCGGGTCGTGGTGGGCCTGGAGACACTGCCCTCCTTCGCCGTCCTTCGCGAGATCTGCGACGCCGTCGGCGCCGGCAACACGGCATTCAGCCTCGACCTTCGCCAGGGCGAGCCCATCGTTGCCCGCGGAGCCCTGCATCGTGGCCAGACGGTGGAACACCTGGCGTCGGCGGCGGCGGAAGCTGGCGCCGGCGCGATTATCGTGCTGGACCTCGCCCGTGTCGGCATGCGGCGCGGTGTGGATGTGGACCTGCTGCGCCGCATTCGAGCGGCCGTCCCGAATACCGAACTGGTTGTTGCGGGGGGCGTGCGCGGGCTCTCGGACCTGGCTGCGGCCGCCGCGGCGGGCTGCGACGCCGCCCTCGTCGCCACCGCACTCTACGACGGCCGCATCGTGGCCAGCGACATCAAACACACGGAGCGTTCTGCCTAGAGCCTAGAGCCCAGAGCCGAGAGCCTACACGAGCCCCACGCGGTACGTTGCCGCCTGCCCGATGTTCTCCTCGACTTCCATCTCGATGGCGGTCAGGCCCTTGGCGCCGATCTGCTTCAGCTCCGCCTCCAATTGCCCCGCCAGCATCTCGGCCAGCATCTCCACGGTCGTGTTGGTCACAGGCAGGAGGGCGCAGTCCACGCGCGGGAACACATAGCGCGGCTTGCCTTCGTAGGCCACTTTCACCACGTCGCCGTCCTCGACAACCTGCACCTTCGGGTTGTGCAGCGGGAGCAGCACCTTGTGATCGATCGCGTCGCACAGGCCGCGCATCAGCTTCTTGAGCGCCACGAAGTCGAAGACGAACCAGGCCTCTTCGTCGAGCGCGCCTTCGATGGTGACTCGCGCGCGATAGTTGTGCCCGTGCAGCCCTTCGCACCGGTGTCCCGCGAACGTGATGAAGTGCGCCGAGGCGAACACGAGGTAGTCCTTCGAAACCGAGACGCGGAACTCACCGCGGCGTGGCATGGCGTCCTCCCGAACATCCCATTATGCGGCGATCGGGTCGGTCGGAGGACAATAGGGAGATATGCCGACCTCGATCGAGCTGGGCTTGGATACGTTCGGAGACGTGACGGTGGACGCCAGCGGACAGCAGCTGTCGCAGGCCCAGGCACTCCGCAATCTCGTGGACCAGGGCGTGCTGGCCGACCAGGTGGGGCTGGCGTTCATCGGCGTGGGCGAACACCATCGACCCGACTTCTCGGTGTCGGCCCCGGAGGTCGTGCTCGCCGCCATGGCGGCCAGGACGCGGCAGATCCATCTGGGCTCGGCGGTCACCGTCCTGAGCACCGACGACCCCATCCGTGTCTTCGAGCGCTTCTCGACGCTCAACGCGATTTCGAGCGGCCGCGCGGAAGTGATCGTGGGCCGCGGCTCGTTCACCGAGTCCTATCCGCTGTTCGGATTCGACCTCTCGGATTACGAAGCGCTCTTCGAGGAGAAGCTGAACCTCTTCGCCGAGCTGCTCAAGGGACCGCGCGTGACCTGGGAGGGACAGTCGCGTCCGCCTTTGAAGGACCAGCCCGTCTACCCGCCCATCGAAACGGGCACGCTGCGGACCTGGGTGGCGGTGGGCGGGACGCCGCAATCGGTGGTACGCGCCGCGTACTACGGGTTCCCGTTGATGCTGGCGATCATCGGTGGCAGCGCCAAGCGGTTCGTGCCGTTCGTGGACCTGTACAAGAAAGCCAGTGAACGCGCCGAGCGGACTCCGGACCAAATCGGCGCGCATTCCCCGGGGCACGTCGCCGAGACCGACGAGCAGGCCAAGGAGGAACTGTGGCCTCACCACGAAGGGCTGATGAACCGGATCGGCCGCGAGCGCGGCTGGCCGCCGACTGCGCGCGCCCAGTTCGAACGCGAGGTGGGGCCGGACGGCGCGCTCTACGTCGGATCGCCCGAAACCGTGGCGAAGAAGATCGTGACGACCGTGAAGGACCTGGGCCTTTCGCGGTTCGACTTGAAGTACGCCAACGGCACGCTGCCCCACGACAAGCTGCTGAAGAGCATCGAGCTGTACGGCACGAAGGTGGCGCCGCTGGTGCGCGACATGCTGGCCAAGAACAACTAAGGCAGCATCACTTCACGTTCGTCTTCTGAACGTCGGCCGCGACACAGTTGCCGTTCTCACAGCGGTTGTTCTCGGAGCACGAATACTCGAACAGCTCCGTTCCCTTCTCCATGAGGACGAAGGTCCGCGTGTTCCTGATCGGTTTCTCGTAGTACTTCGGGATCCTCCATCGTGACGTCCCACGTCAGGTGGTCGAAGTCGGGACGCGTCATCCGGATCGTCAGCCTCAGCGCGTCGCTGTGCGGATGCTGGGCGGTGTCGAGCCAGGTTCGCCCGTTGAACCCGCCGGTCGTGATGACGAGCGTGTCGCCCTCCCATCGCCCGGCCGATGTGCCCATCCACGTGGGCTCGAGATCCTTCGGAAGGTCGCGTCCATCGGTCGGCACCATGTGGTACCGGTTGTCCTGCTCCCAGAGAATGACCAGGCGATCGGGGTGATGGACGTACGCATGCGGGTAGGGCGTGTTGTAGGCGCGCACGAATCCCCACGGCTGACAGTGCGACCCGTAGTCGTACGTCGTCGGCTTGTTGTTCTTGTCCCATTCCGCTTTTCCCGCGGGCGTGAACAGGAGCTCCCCGGACACGACGTTCGAGCAGCCCTGGCTTCCCCCCGCGCAGCCCCCCTTGACGTTCGCCGTGATGTCACCCACGCGAGGGTGGTCCCAGACTCCCGTGAAGTCCGGTTTGCCGTTGGATAGCCGCGGCGCCGGTTTGGTCGTCTGGGCACCGGCGAGCCACGATGTCAGGACCACGAGGGCCGTCACGCTCAGGAGTGTCTTCATGTCGAGCTCTCTTTCAATCGGCTATCGAGGGACCGGTGTCTCGGCCGAAGCTGTAAACACCTGACGGCCGTCGGCAAACGTCACGCCCCGGCTGGCGGCGTTTGGCGATCCGTCTTTGGCACGGATGCCCTGCACTTTCAGCGTGTCGCCGACTTTCAGCGACTCCCTGGTAATACCCCTCCGCCTGAGCCCGTTGGGTGCGGCGCCGGAGAAGCCCCACACCGCCGAGAGGCCGGAGACTTCGTCCTTGCCCTCGACGTAGAACCAGATGTGAGGATTGGTCCACTCGACCTTCTTCACCACACCGGTCACTCTCACAGGTTTGGTTGCGTCGTACTCTGCCGCCTCGGAGTGGTGCGCGAGCAGAGGCACGCCAGCGACGACCAGTCCGGCACTCACGACGAGCGCAGCCGCGAAGAGATTCCGTGACATCGCAGTCCTCCCGTTACGCGACGGATCGTAGCAGATGGAAAGCGGGCGCGCCGAGCGGACCCGGACCAGATCGGCGCGCCCTCTCCGGACATGCTGGCCCCGATTAATTGACACCGTTCCCTACAGACGTGCTAGCTTGCGGGCGGAGAGAGGGCTTATGAGAACAACCCATCGTGGCTTACTGATCGCACTGGTCGTGCTCGTTGCCGCGCCGTGGCCGCGTGCCGCACAGACCACGACCACGACCACGTCTGACAGTGTCGTACTAAGTCCGGCGGAGATGGAACACTTTCTCCTCAACGCGAAGGTCGTGAAGAAGGGACAGATGTCCAAGGGCGTGACCAAGGCCCAGCGCGTCACGCTGTCGGATGGCCGGATCACCCACGATGCCCAGATTCAGGACGTGGACATCTATAAGGCGCTATTCGAGGTCACGCCGAAACACACCGAGGTGGATTTCAGGGACACCTACCGTTACAACATCGCCGCGTATCGGCTGGCGGTGCAGCTGGGTCTCGACAACGTGCCGATGTCGGTGGATCGTCCCGTCGGCGGCAAGCCGGCGGCGATGACGTGGTGGCTCGACGGCGTGATGGACGAAGGGGACCGGCGAAAGAAGAAGATCACCACGACGAATCAGCGGCGGACCGACGAATACTACAGCCGCATGAAAGTGTTCGACGAGCTGATTCAGAACCGGGATCGCAACGCGGGCAACATCGTGTGGACGACCGACGAGCGGATGTGGATGGTGGATCACACGCGTGCCTTCCGGCTCGGGAAGGAACTCATGCTGCCGAACGCGCTGAACCGGATCGAGCGCCCACTGCTCGAGAAGCTGCGCGGCCTGGATCGGCAGGCGTTGGCCGCTGCCGCGGGAAAGACGCTGACCAAGCAAGAGCTCGACGCGCTCTTCGTGAGACGCGACCTGCTCGTCCAGTTGTTCGATCAGAGGATCGCGACGCGTGGCGAGGCCGCGTTCTACACGATTCAGTGAGCAGGCGCGCGATTACTTGCGGAACGTCGCCCGGTCCTTGAACTCGACCATGATGAACTCCGCCGGTCCCTCGGCGTTCTCGGGCTGGTGCACGTTGCCGTCGCCGCAGCCGAGCGCCCCGGCCTCGACCGACGCGGGCTCGGTGGAGCCATCGGGAACGGTGAAGTTCATCGTCTGATCGGTCAGGAAAATGGTGCAGCCCGGAAGGTGCCGGTGCATCACCGACTTTTCGCCGGGCCCGTAGGTTGCCCGGATGAAGCGCGCGACGTCGTTTTCGAACGCCACCCTGTAGTGCCGCGGGTCCGCCGTCACCGCGTCGGGGTAGGTTTCGGCGCGCCGCTGCGCGACGAGAGTCGCCGAGATCGCTCCAAGGGCCACACCGACCACCAACCCGATTGTCAGATTCCGCATCGCGCGCTCCTGTCGTTCGTCCAGCCGCCCCTCATTTCTTCAACAACGCCGGCCAGTTGAGCACGAGCGTCATCGGCGAAGATGCGGTATCGACAGGCGTGTTCAGCAGAAACCGTCGGCCGTCGGCGGAGACAGCATACGTTTGCCGAAGATCGACGAAATTGAGTGCTGTCTGGAACAGCGGTCGCGGCGCTTCGCGATCGAAGGTATCGCCGGTCTTGACAGTGACCACCATCAGCTTTCGATCGGGTGCGAGGTAGAACAGCTCCGTGCCGTCGCGGCGCCATCGGGGCTGCGTGCCGCCATCGGTCGAGATCTGCCACTTGCCGGCGAGCGTCGGAAAGGACTGTACGTAGATCTGCGGGCCGCCAGTTTCGTCCGACACGTACGCCATCCACTTGCCGTCGGGCGAGAATTGCGCCTGCGTTTCGTTGAACTCGCTACGCAGGAACGGCATCGGCGTCCGCCCTTCGGCAGCGACGGAAACCGGTAGCACCCACACGTCCAGCCCGGTCTTGGCATCGGTGCGGTAGTAGGCGAGAAATTTTCCGTCCGAGGACCAGTCGGACGGAAACACGATCGGCGTCGCGTTCAGTTTCACGACGGGCGAATCGGGACCGCTGGCGTTGGCCGGTCGCTGGTAGATATCCAGCCCACCGTTCCGAGACGTGGCGAATGCAACCGTCAAGCCATCGGGCGACCACAGCGCGACGTTGTTGTTCGGCGGTGTGAACGTGAAGCGCGAGGTGATCTGCCGCCGCAAATCCAGCAGCCAGACATCGTTGCCGGTCGGGCCGATTCGGCTGAACGCCACTCGCTGGTCATCGGGCGAAAGCGCGATCTCATTGTAGGTGCCTGGCGGTGCGGCGCTACCAATCGGTTGCCCCGTGCGGTCCACCCAACCGGGTTGAGTCTGGCCGCCGGTAGCCGTTCGGTGGATCAGCGTGCCGGTCTCGGAAACAGCAAATCCTCCACCGAAAGGGCCGCCGACTCGTTCGGCGATGGGAACGGCATCATCACTGGTCTCGAGCGTCGTCGCATCGAAGGGCTGCGCCATCAGGGTCGATCCGCGCAGGAACAACACGAAGCCAGGTGGCGAATACACCGCTGCACTCACTCCGCGGAGCACCAACTTCACTTCCGCCGAATCCAGAGAGCCCACGAATATGCCTTGAGCGTTCGGACCGGAGGCTGCCGTGAACAGAAAGTGTCGGCCGTCTGGCAGGAAGAAGGGGAAAGCGTGTAGCCCTTCCTGGCGCGAAGAATCGAGGGTGGTCAGCGGCGTGGAAGTGCCGCCTGCTTCGGGCAGCCGAAGAAGCGGAGTACCGAAGTTCGACCCGTAGACGATGACGCCGTCCCGGCTCCAGGCTCCGCCGAGCGCCAGGGGCGCGTCTGCAAGCTCCTGCGCCGGTCCACCAGTGACGTCGACCCTCTTCAGCTTGCCGCGCGCGAAGAAACCGATTGACCCGCTATCCGACGACCAGAACGGTCCGGTCCCGTCCTCCGTGCCGGGAATCGGGCGCGCGGAAAGCGAGTCAAAAGAGCGGACCCACAGCAGCGAGATTCCGTCGCTGCCGGATGCTGCGAATACCAGCTGCCGGGCGTCCGGGGAGATCGATTGCGCCATCGCGTCTGGGCTGAAGGTCAGCTTCTCTGGAGGTAAGATCATGAACCGACCGGCCTCGAGGGGCGCGGTTGGTGGCCGGCGCGAGAGCAGGGCCAACGCCCCGACAAGCGCCAGAAGTGCAACGCCGGCGATGACCCACGCGGCCCGTTCCCGCGATCGCTTCGCCGGGCCGGCCGATGCCGCGGCGGCGGGGGCGGGGGCCGACTCCGCAATCCACGCGAGCTGTCCCTCGAGGTCGCGGGCCGATTGCCATCGATCGTCGGGATTCTTCGCCAGACATCGCGCCACCAGCTGATCGAGAGCAGCGGGCGACAGCGTCTGGAGCGCAGACACCGGAGGGGGCTGCGACGACATGATGGAGGAGATCAGGCTGGCGTAACTTCTTCCTTCGAACGCCTTCCGGCCGGTCAGCATCTCGTAGAGCACGGCGCCGAACGCGAAGATGTCCGTCCGCGCGTCGGCTTCCCTGCCTTCGAGTTGCTCCGGCGCCATGTACTGGAACGTGCCGAGAATCGTTCCCTCCGCCGTCAGGCCCGGAGGCGTCGTCGGCAGCATCGACAGTCCGGCCGCCGCGCCGACCGCCGTCGAGGGCTTGGCCAGGCCGAAATCGAGCAGCTTCGCGCCCTGCTTCGTGAGCATCACATTTCCAGGCTTGATGTCGCGATGCACGATGTTGGTGCGATGCGCTCTGTCGAGCGCGCCGGCGAGCTCGATGGCGATGCGATAGGCTTCGGCCGGTTCGAGCGCACCGCGCTCGAGACGCGCGGCGAGTGTCTCTCCCTCGAGATACTCCATCACGAGGTAGTCGACGCCGTCGTGGCTCCCGACGTCGTGAAGCGTGCAGATGTGGGCGTGTGTCAGGGAGGCGATCGTTTTCGCCTCTCGCTCGAACCGGTCTCGGAACGTGGGGTCGGCCGCCAGCGCCGCAGGCAGGATCTTCACTGCCACCAGGCGATTCAATCGGGTATCACGAGCCTTGTACACTTCTCCCATGCCACCAGCGCCGAGCGGCGACTCGATCTGGTAGGGCCCGAGGCGGACTCCTGAAGCAAGCGGCATGAAAGGCGCGATGACAAACGCTCGTCGTTACTTCGGCTTCGCGGCCTCGGTGCTCGACGTGTAGCCTGCCGAGAGCCAGACCTTGCCGGTGAAACCCGGCGGGTCGATGAACATGTTCATGTGGGTGTTGCCGGCCGTCACCCACAGGCCATCCCAGCGCGGGACAGACGCAAGCGTGTGCTTCGTTCCGCCCTTGGCCTGACCGAGGAGGTACTTGTAATGCTCGTCGGAAGTGGTGAACGCGCGGGGCGGCGCGACGACCTGCAGCGGCGGACCATACCCGCCGCCGAACGCACCGGGCTGCGCGAAAAGCGTCGACGGCGCGCCGATCGCGGACAGGGCGACGGCGATCCGGAACAGGTCCCGCTTGAACATCATGACCACTCCAGCGAAACGTGATGGCTCGGGCAGGGGCATGCTACCGCTGTAGATCCTGCCGCGCCGGTGCGGCGCCAATTCCTAGAGGGTATCTTATGCGCAGAGCGGTTGGAATCGTCTCGCTGACGGGAATCGCCGTGGCCGGGACAGCGACGCTGTGGCTGGCGACGCTGGCCGGGCAATCGCGGCAGGCCAGCACCAGTCGTGCCGGGGCAAAGCCGTACACGACCTGGCAGTCCTACGCGGGCGGTGGCCATTCCTCTCAATACTCCGCGCTCGATCAGATCAACAGGAAGAACGTGGCGACGCTCCAGGTGGCGTGGAGTTATCCCATCACCGGCAACAGCATCTTCAATCCCGTCGTCGTCGACGGCGTGATGTACGCCCCAGTGGGGGGCGGCGCGCTCGCCGCGATTGATGCGGCGACCGGCAAGGAGATCTGGCGCAAGGAAGGCGCGGCGCCCTCCGGCGCGCGCGGGATGAACTACTGGGAGAGTCCCGATCGATCCGACCGCCGGTTCGTCTACCTGCAGCGGGGCGACGTCATCGCCGTGAACGCGCAGAATGGTGAGCCCATCACTTCGTTCGGCACCAACGGCCGTGTCGATCTGCGCGAGGCGATGGAGCGGAAAGCGGCCGGCCCCGTCGGGACCAGCAATCCCGGTCGAATCTTCGAGAACCTGTTCATCATTCCGCTGCCCGGCGGACCGAGCTACGGCGGCCCGCCCTCCGACGTTCACGCCTACGACGTGCGGACCGGGAAGGTTGCCTGGATCTTCCATGTCATTCCGCACGAAGGGGAGTTCGGCTACGACACATGGCCGGAAGGCCACTGGTCGCGAGGAGGTGGCGGGCACAACTGGAGCGAGTTCACCGTCGACGAGGAGAACGGCATTGCATTCGTCGGGTTCGGCAGCCCGCGCTACGACTTCTACGGGGGCGATCGCAAAGGCAACAACCTGTTCGCCAACTCGCTCGTCGCGATCGACGCGCGAACCGGCAAGCGGATCTGGCATCAGCAACTCATTCACCACGACCTCTGGGACTGGGACATTCCGCAGTCGGCCAAGCTGCTGACGATCCGCCAGAACGGCAAGCCGCGCCAGGTCGTCGCGCAGGCTACGAAGCAGGGGTTCCTCTACGTCTTCGATCGGAGGACCGGCCAGCCGATCTGGCCGATCGAGGAACGCCCGGTTCCTCAGAGTGACGTGCCGGGCGAGTGGACGTCCCCCACGCAGCCGTTCCCGACGAAGCCGGCCCCGTTTGCCAGGCAGTCGTTCACCGAGAAGGACATCAACCCCTACCTGCCGAAGGAGGCGCAGGACGAGCTGCGGGCACGGCTGCGGACCTACCGCAACGAGGGACTGTTCACTCCCCCGAGCTTCGAAGGCTCGGTGCAGATGCCCGGGCACAACGGCGGCGCGAACTTCGGTACCAGCGCGGTCGATCCCGACCGGGGCGAGTTCTACATCGTCCACAAGTCGCTGCCGACGATGATCCGGATCTCGCTGCCGGGAGCCGGCCGCGGCGGCGGAGGGGGCGGTGGAGGCGGCGGCCGGGGCGGCGGCAACACGATCGTCACGCCCGAGCAGAAGGCGGAGTTGATGGCGAAGGCCAAAGACCTCGTGGACGCGGCCAAGGGCGGACAGGTCCAGTTCACATCGCCGGTGAGCTTCATGAACATCAACTTCGCGGGCGGATCGATGACCGCCTCGGCGCCGCCGTGGTCGGAGATGGTGAAGTACGACCTCAACAGCGGGGATATCGTGTGGCGGATTCCAACGGGCGTGCAGGAGGCGCCACCCGAGTACAACATCCCGAACAACACCGGGGTGCAGTTTCCGCGGAACGCACCGCTTGTGACGGCCGGCGGGCTGATCTTCCTCGCCACCGGTCCCGAGCGCAGGGTGCATGCCTATGACCGCGACAGCGGCAAGGAGCTCTGGGCGCACAGTCTGCCCAACGGTGCCGAGGGGATGCCGGCCACGTATCAGGTGAACGGACGGCAGTTCGTCGTGCTGCCGGTGGCGCAGCCGAACGCCACGTTCCCCGCCTCGTTCAACAACGCCGGCGCGGCACGCGCCGCAGGACCGGCGTTGCCCGGCGCGTACATCGCGTTCGCCTTGCCGCAATAACCGGCGGGCTCTACCGACTCAGAAGCTCAAATTCACTCCCATGTCCACTTTGCGGGTGCCGAGCACGGCAGTCGGCTGTCCGAAGAACGGCGACGTGAGCACGCCACTGTAGCCGGTGTAGTTCGCGTTGTTGGTCACGTTCTGGACCTGCACCACGAACTGCAGCCTGAAACGTGCGCCGCTGTTATTGACGGTAACAACCTGCGGACCACCGCCGCCGCCGATCACGCCAATCCCCGGAGGCAGCGTCGTCTGGCGGCCGAACGTGATCGTGTAGCCGGTCGCCATGTTGAGGTTCCACTGCTGCTGGCCGCGCACGGTGTTGCGGCCGATGCCGTCGGGACGGTCGTTATAGATCAAATCGCCGTTCTCGTCGAAGCCGGTGCGGATCGTGTAAGGATTGCCGCTGGTAGTGTTGAAGTTGATCTGCGCGAGCAGGTTCCGCACGATCTGGTTGTTGAACGTGACGTTGACCCGGTGCGGCACGTGGAAGGCCGGACTGCCCCATTCGGCCTCCAGGCTGCCGGTCGCCGGCGTCGCGAACGGGCCGTCGGAGTTGTTCTCGATGTTCACCCACGTGTAGTTGGCGAACACCGTCACCCGGTTCCATTTGACGAGCGGCGCGTTGAACGCCGGCAGCAGCGCGCCCGGATTCACGGTCATCGCAAACTGCACTTCGTGCTGCCGCGACCGGGCGTCCGACACGACCTCGATGATGTTGCCGAACTGCTGGTCGGGCCGCTCGCCATCCACCGGGGCGTTGAGGTTCAGCCCGCGATACACCGACGACCCGCGCTGATAGGCGTACGTCGTGGTCGTCTGAACCAGCCGGTGCAGACGCTGGTCGACGCCGACGCTCGCGCGGTTCGTGCGCGGAAGGCGCAGACCGCCATCGAGCAGGTAGGCATTGGCCGGCGAGCCGGCGCCGATGTCGCCAGCGTCGGGATAGGCCGGATCGAGGATGTCCACTTCCCGCTGGTTGAAGCCGTCCACGCGCAGCGTCTGCTCGTAGGTGCCGGACTGCAGCCAGTCGTGGAAGATGCCCCAGCTCGTGCGCAAAGTGGTGCCACCGTTCTTGAAGGGCGCCCAGGTAACGCCGACGCGCGGCATCAAGCCGTCGTAGTCGCCCACGTGCGTCTGCGCTTCGTAGCGCATGCCCGCGCTGAACGTCAGGTTGCGCCGCAGCCGCATGTCGTCCTGGAAATAGGCCCCAGCCTGCAGATTGTTGTAGCGGATGTCCGGATCGCCGATGCGCTGCGTGAAGCTGCGCGGGCGTTCCTCGTCGAAAGCCTCCGGGCTTTCGAAAGTGTAGGTGCCCAGGTAGTTGGAGGTGTCGTTGGCGCGCACGCCCAGATAGTTGAACTCGAGGCCCGCACGGTAACGAGTGAATGCCGCGCACGTAATCGAGATCGCTCGCCGCGGTGAGCGCGCGCGTGTGCTGGCCGCCGGCGCGCTGCGCGCCGCCGCGGGTAAACGCGTCGAGCACGCGCACGGTCCGCGCCTCGAGCAGCGAATGCGACTCGGAGTCGGACCAGCTCACCTGCATCCGCGTGCGGGAGAACATGCGGCGGCCGACCGGCCCCATGTGCTGCATGCGGAAGTTGTGATTCGAATTTTCCGTCGAGTAGGCGCGTTCCTCGAAGTCGTACTCGCCGATGCCGAGGTTCTCGGCAGTGTTCCGGTTGCCGAAGTAGCCGAAGCGCAGCGTCTGATTGAGCGTCAGGGCGTAGTCGACGTTGGCGTTGACGCGCATGTTGTCGCGCGGTGTGCGGAGGCGCAGCGTTTCCGATCGCGTGTCGGTGCCGTTGGACGCGCGGATGTTCGGTGTCTCGAACGAGTTGAGCCCGTCGACGTTGAAGTTGAACGAGGCCTTCTGCGGCACGAGCGTGCCGTTCAGGTTCATATTGAAGTTCTTCAGCTCCTCAGGTCCGCGTGTCGGCGTAAACGGGCTGCGCCCGCTCAGCCGTCCGCCGCGATAGCGGAACGCGGTGTTGTAGCGAATCGGACCGAGCCCCGGCTGGGTGATGATCTCCACCGACGTGCCGCCCGCCGAGTGGTTCTCCGCCGCGAACTGGTCGCGCGAGATGCGGATGGATCGAATCATCGCCTTGGGCGGCAGCGCCGCGCCCTCGAAGCTGTCTACCTTGATGACCGCGCCGGGCCCGGCCATGTCCTGCAGCTGCTGGCGGAGGATGTCGGGATCGTCGGACAGCGCCTCGAGCTGCTCCCGCGTGAGCACGGTGCCGAATGTGGACTGGCGATCGGCGGCCGACTCCTGCTTGTCGCGCTCCACTGTGACTGCATCCTGCAGGCCCGCGATCGGCAGCATCATCACCTGCTTGTTGTCGCCGGCACGGACCCGGACCTCGGGCAGCGTGCGCGTCTCGAATCCGGGAAACTCGGCGCGGACGGTGTAGCGGCCGGGCGGCAGCCCGGGAAGGTTCGCGATGCCCTCGGGATTGGTCTGCACGGGCGTGGGCGCCTGCCCCTTGGTGGCGGCTTCGGCGCCCTCGACGGTGACGGTCGCGTTGGCGATGACGGCGCCGGTCTGATCGACGACCGTCACCTGGAGCGTGCCGGGGCGTGCGCCCTGTCCGGCGATGGCCGGCGTGGCGCCGAGCATCATCACCAGAGCCAGACACACGACGACTGCGACGTGCCCGATTAGGGCAAATCTCGAAACCATATGTGTACCTCTCGGGAACTAACTGCCGGGTTCGAACCGCCTGGGATCAACGCGCGCGTTGATCCGGAACCGATCGAATATCGTTTCCTCCGTCGTGTCGCCTGCCACCGCGCGCCTGACGCGCGTCGGCAGCTGCAGCCCTTCGAATGAGCGGTACTCAGCGAAGTAGAGCCTGTTCTCCACCGGCGGCGGGCCGCCGGCAGGCGGAGCGGCGCCAGGCGGAGCGGCACCAGGCGGAGCGGCCAGGCAGGCGGAGCGCCGGCAGGAGCCGCTCCCGCTGGTGGAGCACCGCCGGGCCGGCCACCGCCGGGCGCGCCCGGGCCGCGGCCGCGTGCAGGCGCCTGTTGTGCCTGCCAACTGAGCATGACGGGCAAGTGGGTCTTGCCGTCCACGAAAAGCCGCGCCGCGAAGTTGCCGGGGCCTTTCACATCGAGCACGTCGGCGCGCCCCTGCGGCGCCTCGGCCTGCCCCACGTAGGCGAACGTGAGGGGATGGCTCGGATACGAGGCCGCAAACAGGCCGAGCATCAGCCTGGCGAAATCCTGCTTGACGTTGACGAGCTGGACGCGTGCGGCCGCCTCGAGCTGCTGCGGCGTGGGCGGCGGCGGACCGCCGGGACGCGCGGGAGGCGGCTGAGGGGCCGGACTCTGCACGAAACGGTCGCCGTTGAAACCTGTGACCGTCGGGCCGGCATCCTGAGCGGGAAATTCGTCGCGCCGCGCAAACTTGTCGGGCAGCTCCGCCTGGATCTCGAACTCGATCGGCACGAGGTTGTCGCCCCGCACCTGACGGGTGCGGCCGGTAACGATGAAGCTCTTGAGGGCGGCAAGCTTGGCCTCGCCACCGATGGCCACGCGCGCGTCGGTGATGACGCGCACGGCCGCGTCGCCGGTCTGCGCTGCTGCCTGGGGAGGCGCATCGCCCTGTCCGCTTATGGGACGCCCCGTGACGACGACCGCGCAGGCACACACGATCAACAACCACCGATTGGACAGCCGCGAAGCGCGTCTCAAAAACCTCCTCCTTCGACCCTGTCTCCTCGTGAATACGGCCGCCGGCGTGGCACGTTACACGTCTGGCCTGATGGCGTCAGATACCGACTTTAGACGCCGGCCGCGCGAAATGGTTCGCAGCATCTCGCCAGGATTGGACGGCGATTACGCGCTGGAAGTTGCTCACTGGTCAGACAACGTCCCAAGCGGCGAGAATGAAGTGTGCCGTTCAGCCGGACCGCAGAGCAGCGAATCCGCGAGGCCCTGAACCGGGGCGAATTCGAGAACCTTCCGAATGCCGGCCGCGCGCTCAACCTCGAGGAGTACTTCAGCGCCCCGGCGGACCTGCGCATGGCATATTCGCTGCTGAAGAACGCGAACTGCACGCCGGTGGAAGTGGAGCTCTTGAACGAGATCGCGCGTGTGAAACAGGCGATTGCGGAGGCCGCTGATTCCGCAACCAAACAAGAACTCGAGCGAACCCTCGCCAATCGACAGACGCAGCTCGCGATAACGCTGGAGCGCAGGCGGCCCGGCGAGAAATAGCAGAAACTCGGCACGAGGTCCTCGGCATGGCAAAGCGATCGAAGCAATGGCCGAAGCGCAGCTCGACCCGGCTGCGGCTCACGGCCTCGGGCGGACGGCAGCCGCAGGTCGAAGCGCTGTCGGTCGTGTTGCAGCCCACGCCTGGCCGAGATGGGACGGCACTCGCGCGCCACCTGATGCGGCGCGTGAAGCTCACGGGATGGCGCCTTTCGCCGGTCCTGGAGGATGCTACGGAAATCGAGCTGTTGCCGCCGCCGCGTGGCGTGAGCGTCGCGCGCGCCTGGGATCTGACCCACGCGCTCCGCGATCAGCCGGAAGTGGCCGAAGCGGATCCGATGTTCCGCTATCTCGTGCCCGAGAACGCGACGCCGAGAGGCCGCAAGGCGTCAGGAAGCGGAGGCAAGGACGATCCGGCAACCGAACACCGATTTCGAGTGGAGTCTCCGCAAGGCCAACGTGCTTGAGGCCTGGCGCTTGTTTGGCGCACAACCTCCCGGGCGCCGGCGTGCAGGTCGGTCACCCCGATACCGGATACACACTTCACCCAGAGCTCGCCGAACCTTCACGTCTGCTCGATCGGCGCCGGCTTCGACTTCGACGATGACGACCCAGATCCACGCGACGATCTCGACGACGATTTCCTCGACAACCCCGGACACGGCACAGGCACCGGCAGTGTCATCCTGAGCGACGTCGGATCCGCGACGGGCGGCACCGGCCCGTTCGTCTCAGGCGTCGCTCCGCACGCGCAGCTCATTCCAATCCGCACCACCGAATCAGTTGTGCTGATCTCGATGCGGGGTCTCCGTCAAGCGATCGATCACGCGGCGACACACGGCGCGCAGGTCGTCTCGATCAGTCTTGGCGGTCCGTTCCCCGGCTTTGGCACGGAGCGCGCCATCCGCCGCGCGTTCGATGTCGGAACGATCGTCCTCGCCGCCGCAGGAAACGAAGTCGGACTGGTGGTGTTTCCCGCGGCATTCGAGGACGTCATCGCAGTCGCCGCGAGCAACGTTCGCGATCAGCCTTGGACGGGATCGAGCCATGGCCCGGCGGTCGACATTACGGCGCCCGGGGAGTCCGTCTGGCGGGCGCAGACGGCTCGCGATAGTCCACCGGCCACATTGCGCTTCACAGTCGAGCGCGGCAATGGGACGTCCTTTGCGGTCGCGACAACGGCCGGCGTGGCAGCCCTCTGGGTCTCGTTCCACGGCTGGACGAACCTCGTGCGGCGATTTGGCGCCGGGAACATCGCGCGGGTCTTCAAGCAGCTCCTTCAGGCCACGTGCCGCACGCCGCGCGGCTGGGACACGGCTGAGTTTGGCCCTGGTATCGTCGACGCCAAGACACTTCTCGCCGAGCCGCTACCCGCCACCGCCCCCGCGCGCAAAGCTCCAGCGATGCCAGACGCGCCGCCGATCGCCACCGATCACGACCGGCATCGAGATGCTCGTGCACCTCGTACCCGGCGTGTCGCGCACGCGAGTCGAGGAGATCGTCGCGGCTCTGTTCCACATCACCGATCGGGACCTGCCGTCGGTCCTCCAGGACGTCGGCGACGAGCTCGCGTTCCACATCGTCATGAACCCGGCGCTGCTCCAGACGTTTTCGTCGGCAGTGCAAGGCGGACGCCGCATCCGCATCGGCGCGGCAGAGTCAGCGGCGCCGACTACTCGCAGGCCGGCATCTCCTCACGCCTCAAGAAACGGCTGCGCGAACATAGAGCGTCGCGGACGCATGCGGCTTCGCTATACTGGAAGAGTTCTTCGACATCGGTTCGATGTCGCCCACGCATGGCGTCACGAAGGCCCTCGCCTGCCGCACCGGACATCGTCAAGGACGAGATCGCCGTCGCGCTGCGGCGCGGGGCAGGAGGAGAAGGTTCGCGAAGTCCTCGAGCACGCTGGGCGAGATCGAAGAGCAGCCGCTCGGCGAAGCATCTTCATCCTTCATCGCCGAAACGGCGATCGCACCCAGCAAGGTCACGGCCGCGCATCGAGACGCTGCAGAAGGCCAGGCGCGATCGCCTTTGCTACGCCGGTGCTGCGCGATCCGGAGAGCGACACGCGTCAGGTGCTCACCGACGAGATCATGCTGCGCCTCAAGCCGGGACAGCGCCAACCGCGCGCTCGCAAGCGCTCAAAGCCGAGCACGGCGTGATCGATCGGCAAGCGCAACGAGTTCGAGCCCACGCAATACATCGTCAAGGTCCCCACACGCCAGCGGGACGCACACGCTCGACGTCGCTCGCTCGCTCGACCAGCGAGACGACGTCGAGTTCGCCAGCCCGAACTACCTCACCGACATCAAACGGTAGACGTCGCCGAGCGCACTCGGCCCGGACGCTCTTCACGCGCGAGGTGTCTGACCATGCCACATTACTACGCAGCCTCCGGCGACGCCGCATGCAGCTCGACGAAGCCTCCGACGTCGATCGGCGTACGGTTCGAGGGACGGACCGGCGCAGCCGTTGCTCGAAGAGCGCGGCGCGCGCGCTGACGCTCGTCACGGGCGAAAGCGCGGGCAGCTGGCGACGACCGCGGCGAGAGCCGTCCAGCGCTTCGGCCGATTCATGCTGCTCCACGACAGCGGCGCGTCGGAGCGCACCGGTTGAAACGGTCGTCAACGCGCTCCCGAGGCGCTTCGCCGTCGCGCGTCTCGCGCACGATGCCCGTCTTCGTGGAACGTGAGTCGCAGTTGAAACTGGTGGCGACAGAGCAGATCCTGGTCGCGTTCAAGCCCAACGCCTCCGCCGGCGCAACCAGCGAAAGCTGCTCGACGGGCTCGGCCTCACGATGGTCGGGACGAGCGAATTCGATCGCACGCGCAAGATCCTCGTGCCGACCTCGGTACGGCGCGCATCGAGAACGCTCGACCTGGCCAATCAGCTCGTGGAGGCCGACGACCTGGTCGCGTATCGCCGCGCCGAACTTTCTCGCCGAGGTGCGGAAGGCGTTCGGTCAACGATCCGCGTTTCCCGGCGCAGTGGCACCTGGACAACACGCGGGCAGGTCAACGGCCTCGCCGCTGACACGACGCCGCGTGCGCTCGGCGCATGGTCGAAGGTCGGCGGGGGCAAGCGCTCGATCGTCATCGCGATCATCGACGACGGGATCGATCTGAATCATCCCGATCTGAAGGCCAACATCTGGAACAACCCGTCGCGCACGGCCCGCGATCGGCACGGCCGCGACTTCGTGGACGATTCCGATCCATTCAATCCGAGTCCGAAGGTGTTCAACGCGCCCTTCAATGACACGGATATCAACGACATCCACGGCACACCGTGCGCGGGCGTGGCAGCGGCGGTCGGCAACAACGCGAAGGGCGTCTCGGGGATTGCGTGGAACTGCCGCTTGATGGCGGTCAAGATTCTCGCGGGACCGAGCCTCGCGCCGGACGACCGGATCGCGGATGCGATCCGTTATGCGGCTCAGTACGCGGATGTGCTGTCGTGCAGTTGGGGGTTGCGCCGCATCCCGGACATCGAGAGCGCGATCAACTACGCCACCGATGCGAGGACGCAACGGCCGCGGATCGGTCGTCTGCGTGGCGACGGGCAACGACGGACGCCACTCGGATCGGGTTTCCGTCGACGCATGAGCGCGCTATCGCTGTTGGTGCCTGCAACGACCGCGGACGCCGGTCAGCCTATAGCAACTATGGCCAGGGCATCGATATCGTCGCGCCGAGCGACGACGACGACGTGCGCCGTCAGGGCATCACGACCACCGACGTGAGCCCCCGAGGCAAGGGGTACAGCTCGGCGCCTACTGCGACGACTTCGGCGGCACATCGTCCGCGACCCCGCTGGTCGCGGGCGTCGCCGCGCTCGTGCTCTCGGCGAACGCCGTCGCTGCGGTGGGACGGGGTGCGCGACGTCCTCACCTCGACGGCGGAGAAGATCGACCGAACGCAACGGCGGGTACACCCGCGGCTACAGCCTGAAGTACGGCTTCGGCCGCGTCGACGCCGAAGCGGCCGTGGCTTCCGCCCTCACACGGAGAAGCCGCGCGCGCAAGAAGCGCTAACCTGCACGCGCGAGCGTTTCCCCCGCTACTCTGCGGCGAAGCAGTAGAACAGTCCGTCGCCGAGCGACGCGCGCAGCGCGGCCTGCGAGCAGCCGCGCGACAGATGGGCGGCGTTCCAGGAGTCGCCGCGCCCGCCGCCGCTGCGGTTGTGATGTCCCACCATCGCGCGGCCATCGGCATGGCTGGTCCAGCCGCGGCACGTCGCATCGCCGTTTCCCGAAAGCGTGCCATCGGCGTTGCTGCCGGTCAGGATGTCGTGCCGGGTCGGCCCCACTTCCGCGCCGGTCTCGGTAAGCGCCGTGTCCCTGGTGAGATTGGCCGCGCCGCCGTGCAGGTCCTCGACGCTGGCCGCGATTTGCACGCCTCGCGCGTTGACCCACGGACCGCGGCCGATCCGTTCGCGGGCGTGAACGGTTGGCGTGCCGCCTGATGCCGGCGCGCTGAGATACGCGCGCCAGGATCGATCGCCGCGCCCGACCGCCGTCGCGCGCAGGCTGCAGATCGCGTCCGCGCCGGCAATCCCGCCCAGGTTGCCGCCGAACCCGCGGCCCTGGCTGGTCACGAAGAACGACAGTGATGGCGAGACGAGGGGCGCGTCCTGTGCGGCGGCTGGCGATGCGGCGATCGCCGCCACGATCGCGAACCGGAACAGCATCTGATCCGCGTAGACCCGGTTTTCTGCGCTTCGTTACTTCGGCTTCTCGGCCTCGGTGCTCGACGTGTAGCCCGCCGAGAGCCAGGCCTTCCACTTCTCGATCGCCTTGACGCTGCCGTCGCAGCCGCCGTCGGCTGGGTTCACGAACGTGCCGTTGGCCAGCCGCGCCCAGCCGAGGCCTCCACCCGGACGCCCGTCTTTGAGCGGACAGTACGAGATCGTGACCGTGTTGCCCGGCTCGAACGTGCTGCCGGTGATGCCCCGCTGAAGCAGCCCCGGCGGCGCCGAGCCCTCGAAGCTCCACAGCGTTTCGGTGCCGTCCGGGTTCTTCACATTCAGGTAGAGCCACGAATGCGGCACGTTGAACGCCCAGCGCACGACCGTTCCGGTCACGACCTTCTCGACGCTCTTGTCGAACATCGCAAACGAATGATGGGCCAGCGCCACCGACGCGGTCAGCAGCGATGCGACCACGGTGGCAGCCAGCACGCGGAACACCGTCTTCATCTCCTACTCCTTCTTCGCCGGAAGCGTGGTGTTGTAGATCGGATCGCGCGACTGACCGGGCAGATCCGGAAAAAGCGTCGTCCCGCGCGCGTCCTTGAATCCCGCCTCACCTGGCAGCCTTGACGTCGTCCCACCCTTGTCGAAGACGTCGTTGTTGCTCGTCTCGCACTCCCAATGCTGGACGCGATGGCCGGCCGCCTCGAGATCCTTCGCGGGGCGGAACGCGTAGACGGCGCTCACCGGCCGGACGAAAGCGTGTCGATCGTAGAAGGTGACCTGCACCTCGAGCCGCTCGACACCGCCGGGGTACCGCTTGAGCTGCCACGTCTCCACAGCCTCGAATTGATTGCTGGTCATCGGCGACCAGCGCGTGAAGTCGGCCGGCAGCAGGTACTTCGTGTGGGTGACGAGCTTGTCGCCGTCCCAGAATCCGATCGTGTCGCCGTACCACGAGTGCGTCCCGAACACGTTCTTGTGGTCCTGGCCGATGTAGACACGACGGATCGCCGGCCCGAAGTCGTTGATCAGATACGACTGGGTCGGCATGTTGACGAACTCGTGCGAGTACGGCTCGAGCAGCCACCGCGGGTAGCCGGGCGGCTCGCAGTGCGTGAGACGGTCGTACTGGACCTCGCCCAGCTCCTGCTGCTGACGCCAGCGCTCCCGATACGCCGCCTCATAGGGCGGCGTAAGCACGCCTGGCCGGACCTTGCCGGTGAAACCCGGCGGGTCGATGAACATGTTCATGTGGGTGTTGCCGGCCGTCACCCACAGGCCGTCCCAGCGCGGGACAGACGTGAGCGTGTGCTTCGTTCCGCCCTTGGCCTGACCGAGGAGGAACTTGTAATGCTCGTCGGAGGTCGCGAACGCGCGGGGCGGCGCGACGGCCTGCAGCGGCGGACCATACCCGCCACCGAATGCACCGGCCTGCGCGAAGAGCGTCGACGGCACGCCAATCGCGGACAGGGCGATGGAAACCAGTAACAGGACCCGCTTGAAAATCATGACGCACTCCAGCGAAAGGTATGGGCATGTTACGGCATTTGCACTCTGAAGCGTCAGAGCGGGGTATCCTCTCTGACGCGTCATCCTCATGAAAGCCAAGGTGTGGCTGCTCGCGGCAGGACTTGCGCTGACGGCGTTCGCCGCCCTCACGATCGTCGCCAACGCGCCCAAGGTCGTGGCGCTGGCCAGCGCCGTCGGCCTCTCCTTTATCGATCCGCCGCGAGGCTCTCACTGCGACTGCGCCAACGGCATCTGTCCGCTCGACGCTAACGGGCGCCGTTGCTCGTGCGGCTGCGCGATCAAGGCTGACGCACAGCCGGTCGCGCGACTTGCCGCGCAAGACGTCACGTCGTGCACCGACGGAATGGCCGGTCCGTATCCCTGCCGCGAGATAGATCTCCTGGCGTTTCTGCCTGGCGACCAGATCGGCGGCGGCACCGGCAACGACATCTGGGGATGGACCGACCCGCTGACCGGGCGTGAGTACGCGCTGGTCGGACGCTCGACGGGCACCGCCTTCGTCGACATCTCGACCCCGGCGCAAGCGATTTACCTGGGTCTCCTGCCGACGCACACGGTGAGCTCGACGTGGCGCGGCATCAAGGTGTTTGCCAACCACGCGTTCATCGTCAGCGAAGCGCTCAATCACGGCATGCAGGTGTTCGACCTCACGCAGCTGCGCGGGGTCGTCAGGCCGCCGGTGACATTTGCCGAAACGGCGTATTACGCGGGATTCGGGTCGACTCACACGCTCGCGCTCAATACCAGGACCGGCTATGCCTACGCTGTCGGCACCCGGACGTGCGAGGGCGGTCTCCACGCCGTCGACGTTCGCGACCCGGCATCACCGCGAACGGCCGGCTGCTTCGCGCTCGACGGCTACACGCACGAAACGCAATGCGTCATCTACGAAGGTCCAGACAGCCTGTATCGCGATCGTGAGATCTGCCTCAATTCGAACGAAGACACGCTGACGATTGTCGATGCCACCGACAAACTCGACCCGGTTCAGCTCTCTCGGACAGGATACGACGGCAGCGCGTACACTCACCAGGGATGGCTCACTGAAGACCAACGCTTCTTCCTCGTCAATGACGAAGGGGACGAGACGGCGTTCAAGCACCGGACACGCACCTGGATCTGGGACGTCTCGGATCTCGACGCGCCCATACTGACGACCTACTACGAAGGCCCGACCACGTCGATCGATCACAACCTGTACATCCGCGGCCATCTGGTCTACGAGTCGAACTACCGGAGCGGTCTGCGCGTCCTCGACGCCAGCGACGTCGCCCAAGGGTCACTGCGCGAGCTGGGATTCTTCGACATTTATCCTGCCGACGATGGGCCTGCCTACAACGGGGCGTGGACGTCGTATCCGTTCTTCGCGAGCGGCGCCGTGATCGTCAACGGGATAGAGCAGGGCCTGTTCGTCGTGCGGCCGCGAGCGTCGCCTCGAGTAGCGGTGTCCCCCTTGTCCGTCACGCTGGCTGGCCCCGCCGTGGGATCGCCTCTCGATACTTCATGGACGTTCGTCGTACGAGTGGCAAACGACGGTCCCGGCGTGTTGTCGGACATGCGAGTGATCGAAACGCCGCCGGCCTCCACGAAATTGATCTCAGCCCGCCCTTCGCAGGGCGAGTGCTCGATCGGGACGGCCGTCACCTGCGATCTGGGCAGTCTGGCGCCGGGGTCCGAAGCGTTTGCCCTCGTCACCGTCCACGGAGGCGTCGAAGGGAATCTCGTGAGCACGTCGATCGCCAGCGCACGCGCCACCGATGGTTCGCGTGTGGAGCGTTCGGCGCTGACAACGACGCGAAGCCGCAGATCCGTATCGGAGCTCACGCTGCGCAGGCCGGAGGCCGCCACGATCTTCCGCGTCGGTCGCAACAACACGATTCAATGGACGCTTCGCGGCACCGCCGGCGGCGTCAGCATCGACCTGTCGCGCGACGATGGCGCGACGTGGACGCGGTTGAGCGAGAATGCAGAGAACGTCGGATTCTTCGATTGGACTGGCGTCGGTGCAAGTACCTCCAGTGCACGCATCCGCGTGAGCAGCGTCAGCAACCCTCAGCTCACCCAGACGTCGCCGGCCTTTTCGATCGCAGCGCGGTGAGCTCGTCACGCGATCTGAGCCGATACTAGCAGCGCAAAGATCGCCGCGGTCACCACGTCTGCGCTCGTGCCGGGGTTGGCGGTGGTGGCCGCGTCGCGCAGCCTCTCGTCCAGCGATTCAATCGCGCGGCGGCCAGCTTCGCTGCTGACCCCGCCGAGTTCCAGCACCCGCGCCGCTCGCGCGGAGACGTCGCTGGCCGCCGGCCTGCCGGCGCGCCGGGCAATGTGCGTGTCGGGACGAGCGGCCAGGATCGTCAGATACGTCTGCACGACAGCGTCGTCCCACGACAGGCCGGCCTCGCGCAGCCGCTGCAGCGTCGGCAGCCCTACCTCGAATGTCGTGTCGAAGTTCGTGGCATATTCCCGGGCCACGTCGTCGTGCGCGGCGCCAAGCCGCATCGCCTCGAGCAGCGTCTCGGTGGGCTCGTCGCCCACATCCTGCTCGGGCACGGTGCCCAGCCCCCCGGGACCCGCCATGCGAATGGCGCGGTACACGTCGCGCGCGTCGGCAACCGTGGTCGCATCGAGCACGAGACCCAGGGCATCGCGGAGGCGCTGCCCCGGCGTGCACAACCCGGCCGCGCGAGCCAGCGGCGCCAGCAGCAGCACGATGCCCAGGTTGGTGTTGGTGCGGACGACGCGCATGCTGGCCTGGACCGCGTCGAAAATGGTGGTCCCCAGCGGACGCTCGGCGGCGAGTTCCATGGCGGGGCCGATCGCCTCCGCGCTGTCCAGGAAGTCCTCGAACCGCATGTCCTTGAAGGGACGCCCGGGAGACACGTTGCCCGGCTTCGGCGCGCTGGCCTCCAGGCGGCAGGCCTGCTGCGCGGCGGCGGCGATATCGGGGCCGGAGACTGGCATCAGGGTCGCGGGGATCTCGCCCCAGCGGCGCCGGCGGCGCCGGCCCCCACGCGCGACTCGAGAAGCGACACCAGGGATGCGGCCACATCGATACCCGTGGCACGCTGCAACCCTTCCCAGCCCGGGATGCCGTTGACCTCGAGGACGAACACGCGTCCGTCCACCGACGGGAGCAGGTCCACCCCCGCGTAGTCGGCGCCCACGACATCCGCCGCGCGAACCGCGAGTGCGGACCACTCGTCGGGCAGCGTCACCGCTGCCGCGCGGCCGCCCAACGAGACGTTGGTCCGCCACTCCCCCGCCGTCGCCAGACGCTCGATGGCACCGACCACGCGTCCGCCCACCACGAACGCGCGCAGGTCGCGTCCCCCGTGCTCCACCCAGCGCTGGACGTAGAACACGGCGCGCGACTGCTCCAACGGGCGAAGCACGCGTCGCGCGACTTCGACGTCGCTCACCCGCACCAGGCCGAGGCCCATCGACCCGAAGATCGGCTTGACCACCGCATCACCGAACGCTTCCACCGCCGCCAGGGCATCGGCTGCGCGCTCGCACACCACGGTCTCCGGCGTCGGCAGGCCGGCTTCCCGCAAGAGCGCCGAGGTGTAGAACTTGTCCACGGCGCGCTCGATGGCGCGGGGCGAATTGACCACGGTGACGCCGCGATCCTCGATCCAGTGCAGCGCGTCCACGCGGTAGATGATCTGCTCCAGCGTGCCGCTGGGGATGATGCGCGCGAACACGGCGTCGGCATCGAAGATCGACACGCCCTGGGCCGTCAACGAATCAGATGGCCCACCGGTGGCGCCGGTCCCTCGACCCATCCGCGCGAGCAGCGCCTCGTACGGCAGCACGACACCGACGTGGCCGCGCGCCGACAGCGCGCGGCACAACTCGTCGGTGTGCCAGCCGGTGCGCGCGCTGAGAACGACGACGTGCATTAGGTGAAGAGCGACGCCCGAAGGATGCCGGGGTTGAGCTGTCCGGCGTGGAACGTGCGCCCGCTGGTGGCGCTGGTCAGCCACACCTCGGCAGGGCTGAAGAGCAACGGGTCGATGCGGTAGAAGTCGTTGTCGTAGCGCTTGAAGATGTCGTAGAAGGGTGTGCCGTAGTCGGCCGAGCTCGACGATGGCAGCTTCGCGGCCAGGTCTGCCAGCTCGTCGTCCCCGGCGCGCACCACGTAGCGGGCCTGCCCGCCGTAGAGGACGCAGTCGTTGGTGCGCCCGATCGCCCGCATGTCGTTCTTCGCCGTCGGAGCAAGGGGCGCAGTGCCCATCGCGCTCACGACGCGGCGCACATCGAAGCCCAGCGTATCCATTTTGTGGAGGCCGGTTTCGATCGTGCGCGCCACAATCTGGACTCCGCCAGCCGGGCTGGCCGTGGGCGCAACGGCGAACGTGAGGGCGTCGGGAGACAGACCCGCCTTGCTGGCCACCCATGCCGCGACCTCGGCGGTCGGCAGCGTCCTGGTTTCCAGGACCAGCACGCCGCGCGCGGCGTCTTCCGAGTAGCCCAGCTTTTCGAACAGCTCCCGTTCCACGCGGGCCTTGGCGCGCAGCGGCCCGGACCCCATGGCGAAGTAGCCCTCGGGCGAAATCGCCCAGCCCGCGTACTGCGACGCCATGCACGCCACGGCCGGATGGTCCGTCCACACCTGGACGGCTGGCCACGACTCGCCGTCGATCGTCACCGGGACGAAGTCGACGCGGCCCAGTCCGCCCATGCACAGCTCCGCCAGCAGCCGTCCCGCAGCCAGGCCGCCGTCCACATCGACGCCGATATCCACGACGCGCGCGCCGTTGCTCGAGGTGTGCACCGCGATCCGCAGCTCGGCCGCGCGTGCGACGGCGCCGTCCACAAGCGCCCACGCGCGCTCGTTGAGAGCAAATTCGCCGTGCCCGACCTGCCATGCGCGAGCATTGTACCAAGGCAGTTCCGGTTCTTTGTGACTTGTGAATTGTGACTTGTGAATTGCTCTACAATCGGCGCCATGACCAAGCTGGCGACGGCACGTTCGCTCGCGGTAATCGCGGTCGCCCTCGGATTGGCGTCTTCGCTTGCGGCGGACTTTACGCCCGCGGCGAACTGGCTGAAGCTGCCGTCGGGCCGCGCGCAGTTGGGCAACATGCACGGCGACATCGCCGTGAGCGCCAAGGGCGACGTCTACGTCAGCGTCCAGGATCCGGCCGCGCCGCTGCAGGTCTATGGCCAGGACGGCGCCTTCATCCGTGCCCTGACGGCCGCGCCGGCCGATCTCCACGGCTTCGTGATCGCGCGGCAGCCCGACGGCGAGTTCCTGTACGGCGTGTCGCTGCGCGGGCAGACCGTGGTGAAGATGACGCTCGAGGGCGCGGTCGTGATGACGATCGGCTCGTCCTCCTTCCCCGACGAGCTGAAGGTGCGCAATGCGCGCAGCAACCAGCTGGCGCTCCTCTTGACCAGCGTCGCCGTGGCCGACAACGGCGACCTGTATGTGGCCGACGGCTACGCCAGCGACTACATCCACCGCTTCGATCGCCAGGGACGCTACCTGACGTCGTTCGGCGGCAAGGCGCCGCCCTACAGCTTCAACACGCTCCACAAGCTGGCCATCGACACGCGGTTCGACCCGCCGCGCATCATCGCGACCGACCGCGCCAACAACCGCGTGGTGCACTTGTCGCTGGCCGGCGATTTCCTGGGCGTCGTGGCAAAGGATCTGCTGCTGCCCGCCGCCGTGGTCCTGAACGGGGACAAGGCGATTGTCGGGGAGCTGAACGGCCGTGTCAGCATCCTCGACACGTCCGGCGCGGTGGTCGAGCGTCTTGGGGCCAACACCGAGCAGGGCGTCGGCACCAACAAACTGGGCCCGGACGCGTGGCGGCCCGGCTTCGTGCTCTCGCCGCACGGGGTGGCCGTGAACGCGCGCGGCGACGTGTTCGTGTCGGAGTTCAACGTGTTCGGCCGCGTCCACCGGTTCGATAGACGCTAAAGAGAATGGGCTACGGTCTACAGTCTACGGTCCACAGTCCTCGCTGTGCGGAACGCCCTCAGTTCAGGGGCACGAGGCGCTTCAGCTCCTCGAACCAGTTTTGCACCACGAACAGGTTCGGCGCCTCGGCGATGCCGGCGTTCGCCTCGGCACTACGAACGATCAGAAACCGTCCATCAGGAGTGATGTCATACGGGTGAACCCCCTGCACAAGGGGACGTATTGCGCCCTGGAATAACTCCTGCGGACGCCCGGCGACGAGCGTCGTCCCTGACTGCACGGGCACTGCGAGCATCCGGCGACTGTCCAGGCTGCTGAAGAACAGCTCGCCGCCCGTCAGCCGACCAGAGCGGGAGACGGCCGCCGCCAGTCGAGATTTGTTGTCGATGTCCGAGCTCCGGATACCGTTCGACGTAAATCTCGTATCGACCGGACACGTTCGACTCGTAGGCCAACCAGCGTCCGCTTGGAGAAACGGCCGCGAAGGTGCTGCAGGCGTCGTTCTTTACCAGCACTCTCGCCTCGGACGGCCGGCCGATGGCGATCTGAGCGATCGGGCACGGAGGTTCTGCGGCGACTCCCAAAACAGCAGCTGTTTGCCGTCGGCAGCCCAGCCAGTGGCCTGGAGATCAATGAGATCTTTCGCACGCGAGAGGATCCGCTCGTCACGGCCGGTACCGTCCGCCGGCCGCCAGAACAGCTCCGGATAGCCTGCTCGTCGCGACGTGAAAATGATGCGCTGCCCGTCGGGCGTCCAGAGGGGGCTGGTGCCCGGTGCGGGGTCGGTCGTCAGCCGGCTCAGCGAGGCGCGGGCGACATCGTAGATCCAGACATCGCCCGGCGAAGTGGCGAGCGCGAACCGGGTGCCGTCGGGTGACACTCGGACGTCGCGGTACCAGTCGGGTGGGAGACCCGGTAACGGTGAGGCGCGGCCCTGGCGATCCACCGCCACGACTATCTGTCGGCCACTGCCACCAGCCCCACCCGGAAGGTAGACGAGCGTGCCGTTTGCGGCTACCGCGAACTCAGCGGCTCCGAATCCGTTGGTGGCCACGCCCTCCAGGACCGGCGCTGGCGCCCCGACCACCTCCAGTCGGCCCAGGTCGAATGCCACGGCGCGTAACGCCCCAGGCACTGCGTAGACCAGATGCCCGGTCGACATGTAATGCGCGTCGCTGCCGCCACGAATGAGCACCTTTGACGAACCGGTGCGGAGGTCCAGCACCGCAATCTGCGCGTTCTCGATGCGGTCGGCGTACGGAACAATCGTGAAGAGGACCGCGTTGCCTCCAGGCAGGAACTCGGGCCAGTAGTGACCGCCTTCCCCGCGCTCGCGGCTGGGCTTCGTGAGCACAGTCGGCTCGCCTCCTGCCGCCGGCAGGCGTTGCAGGCCCGTCGTCCGGTCGTTCGTCCCGAAAATAATTGTCCCGTCAGGTCCCCATGTCGCACCGGCCGGTATCCCTTTTAACGCCCATACTTTTTCCGGCGGCCCACCGGTTGTCGCCACTTTCTTGATCGTGGTCACGCCGTCGAAGTAGCCAATCCACTGTCCGTCCGGTGAGATGAACGGACCGCTTGGCGCGCCCAGTCCATCCAGCACCGTCGGCTCGAACTGGTCCAGCGCACGAACCAGGAGCTGCTCGGTGCCGCGATAGACGACGCGTGAACCGTCGGGTGTGATGGCCACGGAGCGACCAAGGCGCTGCAGGGCTAACGCGGTCGGCCCGGAGGTAGCGATCGTCGTGCGCATCACGCGCCGCGGTTCCGGGCGCATCGTGAGCCAAAGCCCGATGCCGGCGACGGCGCTACCAATGACTAACGCCGCAGCCGGCACGAGCGCACGACGCCACAGCGGCAGCAGGTGTTGACGAAGCTGACGAGGCGTCACTGGCCGCCACGACAACGCCAACGGCCGGCTCGCGGAGCACGAACAGCGCCGCCGCCACATCGGCGATGCGCTCGCGCCGATCTTTCTGCAGGCACCGCTTCAGCAACGTACGGATGGCCGGAGGCAGGTTGGCCGGCAGCGCCGTCCAGTCGGGTTCCGCCCGCAGGACGGCTGCAAGGGTGTCGCCGACGTCCTCGCCGTCGAAGGCGCGCCGGGCGGTCAGCATCTCGTACAGCACGCAGCCAAACGCCCACACGTCGCTCCTCTTGTCCGCCGCGCGCCCCTTCGCCTGCTCCGGACTCATATACGCGGCGGTGCCGAGAATGACGCCCATCCCAGTCATCAGGGCCGGGCTCGTGATCGTCGGTGAGGCGGTGACCTCCGGCTGCGTCGTCGCGGAGACGGGGGCCAGTGCCTTTGCCAGGCCGAAGTCCAGCACCTTCACAGTCCCGTCGTCGCGGACCTTGATGTTTGCCGGCTTGAGATCCCTGTGGATGATCCCCTGCTCGTGCGCCGACTCGAGCGCATCCGCAATCTGCTTCGCGATCGGCACGGCCTCGTCGAGGGGGATCGCGCCACGCCCGATGCGTTGCGACAGATCCTCGCCTTCGACCAGTTCCATCACTAACGCGCGAACGCCGCCACTCTCCTCGAAACCGTGGAGGTGCGCGATGTTCGGATGGTTCAACGACGCCAGAACCTGGGCTTCCCGCTGAAATCGCGCGAGGCGATCCGGGTCAGTTGCAAACGATTCGGGGAGGATCTTCAGCGCCACGTCGCGCTTGAGCTTCGTGTCGTGCGCTCGATACACCTCGCCCATGCCGCCGGCTCCAACCTGCGTGACGATTTCATAAGGGCCGAGGCGGGTACCGGGCACGAACGCCATTGCGGGAGCATTCTAATTGGGTTCGGCAGGTGGGACCCGCCTCACTTCCGTTACAGGACCGTGGACCGTAGACTGTAGACCGTAGACTTTCGTCGGGCAGGGCATCTTGTCACCCTGCCGGGAGAAGAACATGCTTGCCAGCCTCAGCCTTGTCGTCCTGGCCGCCGCCGCAACGCCGTGCGAGATGCTCGACGCGCTCTCCACGCCGCAGGTCGGCATCAAGGCCGCGAGCGCGCCCGCGGGGCCGTTTGTCGCGCCTGGGGCGACGCCGCCTCCGGTGCCCGCTGCCTCGGGCCGAGGCGGGCCCGGCGGTCCGGCTCAACCGCCCCCTCTGCCGGCTCACTGCCGTGTGCGGCTCGTGCTGAAGCCGACGGCCGACTCCAACATCAACGCCGAACTGTGGATGCCGGCGGCGAACTGGAACGGCAAGTTCATGGCGGTCGGCAACGGCGGCTTCGGCGGCTCGATCCAGGGCTTCGGCGAGATGCAGACCGCGCTGCGCCTCGGCTACGCGACGGCCGGCAACGACACGGGACACTCGGCCGCCGATGGTCCGAACGGCATGTTCGCGCTCGGCCACCCGGAAAAGATCGTGGACTTCGCCTACCGGGCGATGCACGAGATGACGGCCACGTCGAAGAAGCTGATCGACCGCTACTACGGCAGCGCGCCGCAGTTCTCCTACTACAAGGGCTGTTCGACGGGCGGCCGGCAGGCCGCGATGGCCGCGCAGCGCTATCCCGAGGACTTCGACGGCATCATCGCGGGCGCGCTCGCCAACCGCCACATCCAGATGCACACGGCGGGCGTCTACCGGAACATCCAGCTGGCGCTGCACCCCGAGGGCAGGATTCCCGCGGCGAAAGCGGAGATGGTCAGCAAGGCCGTGCTCGACAAGTGCGACACGCTGAAGGAAGGCTTCCTCAACAACCCGCGCGCCTGCTCGTTCGACTTCTCGACGCTCGCCTGCAAGGGCGCCGACGCGGACTCGTGCCTCACAGCAGCGCAGCTCAAGACGGTCGAGCAGTTCTACGGCGGCGTCAAGAACAGCAAGGGCGAGCTGATCTTCTCCGGCCAGGCGCTCGGCAACCCGCTGCCGGCGCTCCAGGGTCCCGCGGCCGGGTCGCCGCCCGGCGGTGGCTTCGACACCGTGCGGATCTGGGGGTTCCAGAACGCGGATTACGACTGGAAGACGTTCGACCTCGATCGCGACATGCCGCTCATCAACAGCAAGGTCGGCTTCGTGGACGCCGTGGATCCGGACCTGTCGAAGTTCAAGGCGCGCGGCGGGAAGCTGCTGCTCTACGCCGGCTGGGGCGACACGGGCATTACGCCCGAGAACACGGTGCTTTACTACGACAACCTGAAAGCGAAGATGGGCAAGAACCAGGACGACTGGGCGCGGCTCTTCATGGTGCCCGGCATGGGTCACTGCCGCGGGGGCGACGGCCCGCACACCTTCGACACCATCGGCACCATGGAGGCGTGGCGCGAAAAGGGCGTTGCGCCCGCGCAGATCACCGGCTTCAATCCGCAGTCAGGGCTGTCGCGTCCGCTGTGCCCCTACCCGCAGTTCGCGAAGTACAAGGGCACCGGCAACATGAAGGACGCGTCGAACTGGGCCTGCACGGCGCCTTAGCGCCCGCGGTTCACGGGACTTCTACGGCCCAGCGGAGCCCTTGCTTCGCGAGCGGCAGCGATCGCAGCCGGCGGCCGGTGGCGGCGAAGATGGCGTTGGCCACCGCCGGCAGAATCGGCGGCAGCGCCGGCTCGCCGAGCCCGGTCGGCGGATTGTCGCTCCGCAGCCAGTGCACCTCGATCTGCGGCGGCGCCTGGCTCATTCGCACCGGCTGGAACTGGTGGAAGTTCGTCTGGACCGCTCTGCCCTTCTCGATCGTGATCTCGTAGGACATCAGCTGGCTGAGCCCGTCGATCACGGCGCCGTGCACCAGGTTCTCGGCCGCGGACGGATTGATGATGTGGCTGCCCACGTCGCCGGCCACCCACACCTTGTTCACCTTCACGCGGTTGTTGCCGTCCACGGTCACTTCCGCGATCTCCGCGAAATAGCCCATGTGGCTGTAGTGGAATGCCACGCCGCGGCCCGTGCCGTTCGGGAGCCTTCTCTTGCCCCACTCCGCCTTCTCGGCCACGAGCTGCAGCACCGCCTTCATGCGCGCGGCCCCGAACGGCGGAATCGGAATCGGAAAGGGATCCTTCGCGGGCGGTAGCGGCGTCCGGTCGAGCAGCTGCATCCGGAACTGCACGGGGTCCTTGCCGGCGGCCGACGCCAGCTCGTCGATGAAGGACTGCACCACGAACGAGATGGCGTTGCTGCCGGGCGCGCGAAGCGCGCCAAGCGGGACGCCGATCGGCATCATCGATGTGTGCAGCGCGTAGTTGGGGACGAAGGCAGCCGGAAACTCGTTGGGCGAGATGTTGGCCGAGTTCGCGAACTGCCCCTTTTCGCCGAAGCTGACGAAGTGGTTCTGCCAGGCGGCGAGGCCGCCGTCGGCGTCCACCGCGCCCTTCAAGTAGTGGTAGCCGGCCGGGCGATAGAAGTCGTGGGCCATGTCGTCTTCGCGCGTCCACAGCAGCTTCACCGGCACGCCGGTTTCCTTGGCGATCCACGCGGCTTCCACCGTGTAGTCGTTCGTCAGGCGGCGGCCGAACCCGCCGCCGGCGCGCATGATGTGCATCGTGATGTCGGCCGGCCGCACTCCGAGCGCCTGCGCCAGCATTGGGAACGCAAAGCCGGGCGTCTGCGAGGGGGCCCAGATCTCCAGTTTCCCGTTCTGGAAATGCGCCGCGCAGTTCTCCGGTTCGAGCGGGGCGTGGGAGAGGAACGGGTACGAGTAGGACGCCTCCACCACTTTGCCGCCGCGCGCGAAGGCCGCATCGGTGTCGCCGTCCTTGCGCAAGAGCTGCTGCGGCGTCTGCTTGGCCAGCGAATCGGCGTTGGCCTGGAACCCGGCGCTGCTCTGCGTGGCCGTGGGCCCTTCGTCCCACACCACTTTCAGGCTGCGCCGCGCGGTGCGCGCCTGCCACCAGCTGTCGGCCACGATGGCCACGCCGGGGACCAGCCCCTCCAGTGCGGTGCCGCCGAGCGGGCCGGGCGGTGGTGCAATGCCCGGCACGATGAGCACATGCCGGACGCCGGGCAGCTTGCGGATCTCCTCGACGTTGGCGGACACCACCTTGCCGCCGAACACCGGGCACTTCTCGATCGTGGCGTACAGCATGCCCGGCAGCGTGAAGTCGATGCTGAAGACGGGCTTGCCGGTCACGATGGCCGGGACGTCGGCTCCCATCTTCGACTGGCCGATGATCGTGAATGTCTTCGGATCCTTCAGGCGCACGCTCTCCAGATCCGGCGGGGTCACCTTCGCCATCGCCGGCGCCAGCTGCGCGTAGGTCAGCGTGCGGTTGGAACCGCGATGCGTCACACGGCTCGCGGCCGCGGTGCACTCCCCTTCAGGCACGTTCCACGTGCGCGCCGCCGCCGTGATCAGCATGGCGCGTCCGGCGGCGCCCACCTGCCGGAGCGGACGCCAGTTCATCGGCGTCGAGAAGCTGCCGCCGGCCAGCTGCAGGCCGTACTTCGACTGGTCGGCGTCGGCCTGTTCGATGCGGACGTCCTTCCAGTCGACATCGAGCTCCTCGGCGATGAGCATCGGCAGCATCGTCTTCACGCCCTGACCCGTCTCCGGGTTCTTGGCCATGATCGTGACGGTGCCGTCCGGGTTGATCCGGATGAAGGCGGTGGTGACGAATCCCCCGCCTCCGAACAGGTCCTGTGCGAACAGCTCGGCCGGCTCCAGGTGCAGGGCCAGGACCGCGCCGCCGCCCGCGAGGACCGATACCTTCAGGAAGCCGCGTCTCGTGATCTCAGTAGCCATGGCGCTGCTCCTATTCACCTGCGGCGGCACGCGCCGTCTGCGTCGGGCGCGGGCCGGCCGCGGCCTGCTGAATCGCTTGTCGAATCCTGAGATACGTACCGCAGCGACAGAGATTGCCGTTCATCGCCCGGTCGATATCGGCGTCGGTGGGGCGCGGTGTCTGTGCCAGGAGTGCCGCCGCGGACATGATCTGGCCGGCCTGGCAATAGCCGCACTGCGGCACGTCGAGCTGCTGCCATGCCACCTGCAACGGGTGCGTGCCGTCGGGCGACAAGCCCTCGATCGTGGTCACCCGGCCGCCTGCGGCGGCCGAGACCGGCGTCTGGCAGGCACGCGCGGCGCGGCCGTTCAGGTGTACGGTGCAGGCGCCGCACTGGCCGATGCCGCACCCGAACTTGGTGCCCTTGAGATTCAGCACGTCGCGCAGCGCCCAGAGCAGCGGCATGTCCGCGGCGGCGTCGACGGAAACACTGCGGCCATTGACGGTCAAGGTGTAAGGCATGAGTGAGGCGCTCCTGGTGAGGACGTCGAGACAGCCTAGCACCGTTTTTCCATAGAATGGGCCGCGAGTGACATCCATGCGACGGAGCTGGCGCCGCGTACGCCTCGGGCTGGGCCTGGCCATCGCGGCCGCGGCGGCCGGGACGGCGCCGCAGGCGCTCACGGCCCAGGAACCGACCTTTCCGGCGCGAGCGACCGGCGTGTCGTCGATGGCACTTCGGCAGCTGTTCGCCGACTACTGGCGGTGGCATCTCGCGGATGAGCCCGAAGACGCGACGCGGATCGGCGTGCATTCCTTCGACGATCGGTGGCGCGACTGGTCGAAGGCGGGACGCGCCGCGGCGCGGGAGCGCCGCCAGGAGTTCCTGCGGAACTTCCAGTATGCCGGGCTTGGCAACCTCACGAACCGCGAACGCCTGAGCGTCACCCTGGTTCAGCAGCGGCTCGCCTCGGAGCTGGCCACCGAGAGTCTCCGGCTGCTGGCGCGTTTGTCGCCCGGCGGCGGCGGCGCGCACCAGGAGGTGCTCCGTGTCGTCGGCGCGATGCCGGCCGGATCGGTGGCCGACTACGAGCACCAGATCGCAAGGCTTCGCGCGCTTCCGGCCTACGTCCAGCAACACATCGAGCTGTGGGATGAGCAGCTGGCCAGCGGCGTCGCGCAGCCCGCGAGCGTCGTGAACCGCGTCGTGGCCGAGATCGAGACGCAACGCGGGATCGCTGCTGAGCGGTCACCGCTTCTCGCGGCGTTCAGAAACTTCCCGGCGTCGGTTCCCCCGGCCGAACGCGCGCGGCTCGAGCAAGCGGCGCGCACGGCGTACATCGAGCAGTTCGCCCCGGCATGGGAACAGCTCGGGCGGTTCCTTGGCGACAGGTATCGGCCGAGATCCCGGGAGAGTCTGGGCATCGGGGGGCTTCCCGCCGGCCCGGACCACTACGCCAACCTCCTGGCTTTCTACGGCGCGCCCTCGGCCTCCGTGGATGCCTTGCACGAGCAGGCGATGGCGGAGATCGCGCGCCCGGAGCAGCCCGCGGCCCCGGCCCGTGCCGCCGGACGCGACGCTGTCTCAACCACGGTTCCCGAATTCCGCCGTCACCTTCAATTGCCGGCCTTCACGGAGGGATGGCAGGCGTACGCGGCGAGGCTGACGCGCGACGCAGCCGTGAGAGCGGCTCTCGACAGCGGGATCCATGCGCGCGGCTGGCCCTCTGAACAAGCACACGCGTTTGCGGTCGCTCACCTTGGAGCAACCGACGCCGGCCGAGTCGTGGATCTCGTGGCCGCCACGCCGGGACGCGCCCTTGGCGGTGTTTGCCGGCGCGCAGACGTTCGCCGCACTCCGGCGAACAGCCGAGGCGCGGCTCGGAACACGATTCGACGAGCGGGAATTCGACAGGACCGTGCTCGAGGGCGGCGACCTGCCGCTCGACCTCGTCGAATTACAGGTGGAAGAGTTCCTGAAGGCGCGCCCGAGCCGTTAGCGCGGTTGCGGCAACCGCAGCGCCACGAGCGAGCCCGGGTGCGCCGCGCTGCCCACCTGCGCCACAACGTACTGCCGCCCCTGGTGCATGTAGCCCATCAGCCCGTACTGCGAGGGCGCAGGCAGCTTCACGGTACCGAGCCGGCGGCCCGTCTTCTTGTCGATGGCGTACAGCACCGGCGTGCTCCCTGGGGACGAAATCAGAAGCGTCCTGGTGGGGAGCATGACCGCGTGGCTCTGCTCGCCGGTGCTGGGAATCGCCAAGCCCTTCAGTGCCGGATGGTTCCTGATGCGCTCGGGCGTGTCGCCGTTCGGCATCTCCCACAGGAAGTCCCCCGTCTTCATGTCGATGGCGATGATGCGGCTGTACGGCGGCTTCCAGATCGGCAAGCCTTCCGGCCCGCGCAGGTCGCCTCGGTTGGCGACCACCCACTGCGACAGCGTCTTGCCGGTGGTCTTCGGATCCTCGGGCTCGTCCATCTGGCTGCCGGGCACCATGTTCTCCGCGCGGCACGATCGTTCGGTGGTCACGAACAGGATGCCGTTCTCCGGATCGGCCACGGTCGGTCCGTAGATATTGGTCGAACCGGACGGGCAGCTGACGAACGACCGCTTCCCGGAGGGATGGCCGACCTGAATCGGCGGGTTGAAGAGCGGCCCGGTCTTGTAGTTCCTGATGATCTCGATCGCCTGCCGGCGCAGCTCGGGTGTGAAGTCGATGAGATTGTCTTCGGTCAGTTCCTGGATCTCGAGCGGCTTCGGCCGCGTGGGAAACGGCTGCGTCGGCGACAACGATTCGCCAGGCAGATCGGAGGCGGCGACGGGCCGCTCTTCAATCGGCCAGATCGGCGTCCCGGTCTCGCGATTGAACGTGTAGGCGAACCCTTGTTTGGTGGTCTGCACCACGATTGGCGTCTGGCGCCCGCCGATCGATACGTCCATCAGCACGGGCGCGGTGGGGTTGTCGAAGTTCCAGATGTCGTGGTGGACGGTCTGGAAGTGCCACACGCGCTTGCCCGTCTTGACGTCGAGCGCCAGCAGGCTGGTGCCGAACAGGTTGTCCCCCGGGCGGAACCCGCCGAAGAAGTCGATGGTCGGCGGGTTGGTCGGCACATACACCAGACCGCGCGCGGGATCGGCCGACATCGGCGCCCACGAGGACACGTCGCCGGTGCGCCTCCACGCGTCGTTCTTCCAGCTGTCGTGGCCGAACTCCCCCGGGCGCGGGATGACGTGGAACTTCCAGAGCGGACGGCCGCTGCCGGCGTCGTAGGCGAGGATGTCGCCGGGAATGTTTTCGATCCGTGTCTGGTAGTAGCCCTGCTCGTGCACGTTGCCGACGACCACGACGCCGTTGACGACGATGGGCGGAGACGACGTCGAGAGGTTGCCCAGATCCCGCGGGATGCCGTGGTTCGGGTCGTACTTGTAGCCCGAGGTGAGCCACGGCTCCCAGTCCTTCACCAGATCCGGCAGCATGTCCACCACGCCGCTCCTGGGGAAGCCGGGAATCGGCACGGGTCTGCCCCACTTCTCGAGATGCTCGCCGGACTTGGCGTCGAGGGCGTGGAGGAAGAACGCCGGCGAGGTGTAGAAGATGACCTTGCGGCCGTTCACCTCGGCGTACGCGACGCCCTTGCCGTAGTTGTTGCGCATGCCGCGGTCCCAGCGCGTGGTGCGCGGCTCGCGATACGTCCAGACCGTTTCTCCGCTCGCGGGGTCGATGGCCGCCACCGTGCGCCGGGCGCCGGCCACCGTGTAGAGCAGCCCGTCGACGTAGAGCGGCGTGGACCGGAAGATGGTGTCCACCGTCAGGGCCGAAGTTGTCGCCGCGCCACGTCCAGGCCACCTCGAGCTTCTCGAAGTTCGAGGCGTCAATCTGATCGAGTGGCGAGTAGCGCGTATGGCTGGCGTCGCCTCCGATGTAGTGCCACTCGCCCGCCGGGGCCTGGCGCCCCTGGGCGCCGAGTCCGTGCGCGGCGGCAATCAGCCCGAGCAGTGCGAGCAATCGGAGCCACGAAATCATGCGTGCCTTCCCGTGTGCGGAATCGTAATGCATTGCGACCGGGCCGACGCAGGCGCTAGACTGCGCCAGCCATCAGGCCAGGAAGCTCCGGAAGGAGGTCACGATGCGTTTCTCGGGCGCTATCGCACCAGGCGCGGTCCTCGTCATGCTGCTGTCGGGGTCCGACGCCGCCGCCCAGTGGCTGAACGTACCCCGTGCGTCCCTCCCGCGCACGGCCGACGGACAGCCGGACCTCAAGGCGCCGGCGCCACGGCGGCCGGACGGCAAGCCGGACCTGACCGGGATCTGGCGCTCGACCGACAACAAGTACCTTCGGGATCTCGCCGTGGACATGAAGCCCGAGGACGTGCCCTATCAGCCGTGGGCCAAGGCGCTGTTCGAGGCGCGCAAGGGCGGCGCCCATTCGCGCGAGGATCCGGATGCGCATTGCCTCCCGCAAGGCGTCCCCAAGATCGACTCGGTGGCCTACCCGTGGAAGATCATCCAGACGCCGAACTCCTATGTCTTCGTCTACGAGACGTTCACCTACTGGCGCCAGATCTTCACCGACGGGCGCACTGTGGACCCCGACGCCAACCCCACCTGGATGGGCTACTCCACCGGACGCTGGGACGGCGATGCATTCGTCGTGGACACGCGCGGATTCAACGGCAAGGCCTGGCTCGACCAGCTCGGGCGGCCGAGCACCGACCGCCTCCACGTGATCGAGCGGTTCACGAGACCGGACCTGGGTCGGCTGGTCATCGACGTCACGATCGACGACCCGGGCGCCTATACACGGCCCTGGACGATCCGGCAGGAGATCTACCTGCGGCCGGACTGGGAACCGCTCGAGTTCATCTGCGGCGAGAACAACCGCGACCTCGAGAAGCTGCCCGGCGGACACCACGTCGTCACCAACGTGGAAGCCGCCAGGGCGCTGGGGATTTCCGTCCGGTAAGCCATCCGACCCGCGAAGGTTCGACAGGAGGGACCCATGCGACTGATTGCGATCGTCTCGGCGGCGCTCGCGCTGCTCGCGGCTCAACCAGCCTCCGCGCAGGACTGGGCCGAGTTCGTCAGCCGCACCGACGGCTTCCGGGTGAATTTCCCCGGGCAGCCAGCCGTCTCCACGACGACGTTCCGTCGGAATACGGCGCCGATCTCCCGGCTCGCGTCTTCAGCGTCGTCAGCGGCCGCGAACGGTACTCGATGACCGTCGTGGACTACACGCCCAATCGAGGCGATCCTCACGGCGAAGTCCAAGCAGTGTCCGCCCTTCGCCGACGAACGATGCACGGGCGTCGGCGCCGGCGCCGCGGTCGGGTTCGGCTATTGGAAGACCGACATCCGCGCCGCGCTGGTGTGGGCGTCGTGGCAGTTCATGCAGCGCGACGCCAAGGTCACGCACTACATGTGGAACTTCGTGGACCTGGTGGAGGGCCATCAGCTGCAGCTCACCAACAACCGCGACCGGTCGCGGACGTTCGTCTCCATCTACATGCACGCCAACCGGCTCTACATCATGGAGGGCACGGTGCCCGAGGGCGATCCCGAGCCGGGGCTCTTCCAGCAGTCGCTGGGATTCGTGGACGCAGACGGCAACGGGATCCGGTACCGCGACTACTACGACAACGACTATCCGCCGCCTGCGCGTGTGGGTGCCTCCCGGCGCTGCACCGGCCGTGCCTCCTGGGGGCGGGCGATGAGAGCGACCGGCTGCGTGATCCTCGTCGTCCTCGCCGGCGCCGGTGCGCTACGTGCGCATCACTCGCACGGCAACTACACGGACACCTGGGTTGACCTCGAGGGCGCCGTGAAGGCGGTGCACATCATCAACCCGCACTCCTGGATCTATCTCGACGTGAAGGTCGCCGACGGCAAAGTCCAGACCTGGGCGCTCGAGGCGACCGGCGTCGCCGGACTGCAGCGCAGCGGGGTCACGCGCGAGACGCTGAAGGCGGGCGAGCCGATCAAGGTGCGCTGCCATCCGCTTCGGGACGGCTCCCGCGGCTGCCTCCTCGGGTTCGTGAAGTCGAAGGACGGAAGATCACGGACTGGGACGGCACCAACCTGCCGATCCCCGGCAGATCTCTAAGGTCCTTGGTTCCTGGGTCTTGGTGCTTGGTCCGTCCTTGGTCCCTGGTCCAAGCGTCCTTGGTCCGTCCAGTACCTTTTCGCGCATTAGCTCCCAGGCCTGCTCGTTTCGCTTCCTCTTCAGACGGCAAGATTTAGAATCACGCACAGCCGCACACCCCGCCGAGCCTTGTCGATCTGCTTGCGACCCACACACCTCATACTGTCGATCTGCCCAGCATGCGTGCCCATCTCTCGATTCGGCCCGTTGTCGTGTGTATCGTCTCATGCTGACCAGCTCTGGTTTCCTTCTTCAGGACCTCGGACACGGGACGGACCAAGGACCCAGGACGGACTAAGCACCAAGCACTAAGGACCAAGGACCAGCGCTGCGACGCAGCTAACGCGGCGCAGCAGTCCTGTGCCGGCGCGGGTTGGTGATCAGCGCCCTACCGCGTACAGGCGATCGTCAGCGCGCAGGAAGACCTTGCCGCCGCCCGCAGCGGGTGAGGCCACGAAGTGGCCGTCAAGCTTGTTGCGCGCGACGATCTCGAAGGTGCGGCCCGCCTTGATGACGACGGTCTCGCCGCCTTCGCTGACGAAGTAAACCTTGCCGTCACCGGCGATGGGCGAGGCGCTGAACGTGCCGCCGACGCGCTCCTGCCACAGCCGCTCGCCGTTCTTCGCATCGACCGCCGACAGGATCCCGTTGTCGGTGCTCATGTAGATCACGCCCTGGTAGTGCACGAGCGACGACACGTAGGGGCCGCCGGTGGGCACTCGCCACGCGACGTGCGTGTTGGTGATGTCACCGCGGCCGCCCAGGCGGATCGCCATGTACGGGCTGCTGCGATAGCCGCGGCTCAAGTACAGGATGCCGCCGTCGACCATCGCCACAGGAATCGGAAAGCGATTCACCTCCGGATAGGTCCACAGCGACTTGCCGGTCAGCGGATCGAACGACTCGACACCGCTGTTCGAGTTGACGATCAGCTCCACGCCCGACGGCCCCTGGACGACGATGGGCGAGCTGTACCATTCCTGTCCAGCCGGTTTGTCGACCTTCCACTTCACCGCGCCGGTGCGCTTATCGAGCGCAAGAATGTACGACGCGGGGTTGTGATAGCAGAGCAGGATGATCGAGTCTTGGAACAGCACCGGCGAGCTGGCGTGGCCCCACTGGATGTCGAACGCCCCGTACTCCTTGCCGAGGTGCTTCGACCACACCCGCTTGCCGCTCGCGTCGAGCGCCACGAGCTGTCCGGTCCCGTACCACGCGTAGATGCGCTCACCGTCGGTGACGGGGCTCGAACTCGACAGGTTGTGCTTGTCGTGCACCGGCGGCAGATCGCCTTCGGCCGGCATCTCGTGCATCCACGCCCGCTTGCCCGACGCGCGATCGAACGCCTCGAGGACGAACGTGACGCCGGCGGCCTTGACGCGGCGCTGCAGCGTGACCTCGCCGGCCGCCGCCGGATCGCCGCCCTGCGTGAGCGTGGGATGACGGCCGTCTTGCCGCCGGCCATCCCCGGCCTGAGAGCTGACGTAGACGCGCGTGCCGGACACGATCGGCGACGCCACGCCCGAACCGGCCAGTGCGACCTGCCACGCCAGGTTGTCGGTGGCGCTCCACGCCGCCGGCAACGCCGAGGGCGCGGCCACACCGGTGGCCGCCGGCCCGCGCCAGTGCGGCCAGTCGTCTGCGCTGACCGAGACGGAAAGCAGCACTGCTGTCACCAGGCACAAACCCTTAGCCACTTTTCGCTCCATCAACGTGTCGCCGCGTTCCTGTATCGCCCCACCTCCGCGCTTCCGGTCCCGGTGCAACTGGCCGGACCGTAGCGCAGGTACTTCTGCACGCGCCCGGCGCCGTCCACCTCGCCGGTGTAGATGTTCCCGTCGGTGTCGGTGCCAACGATGTGTGGCCAGTGCAGGTTGCCGGCCTGCCGGCCGCCCGTGCCGACGCGCGACAGCTCCTGCCGGTTCTGCCGGTTCACGACGTAGATCGTGTCGTTGGTGAGGTCGGCTACATACAGACAGGTCTGCCCCGCGTCGGTCGAAAGGCTGACGGCACCGGACGTACCGCTGGCCGTCTGCGGCGCCACGGCAATCTCGCCGACGAAGCCGCACTTGCCCGCTTCGCCGTTCGGGTTCGCGCACGGCTTGCCGGCATCCGCCGCGCGGAAGACCTGGACACGGTTGTTGCCACGGTCGCAGACGTAGAGCAGGCCGTCGTTGGCGATCTTGGCGCAGTGCAGCGGGCTGCGGAAGAAGGCCGGCTTCAGCGCGCCCTTGCGGAAGTCCTCGGCCCATGGGCCGACGCCCTCGCCCTGATCGGCGCCGCCGCCGTTCTCCCCCACCACCGGGTTCTGCCCGTAGGCGCCGAAGTGTCCGATGTACTTGCCGGTGGCCGCATCGACGATCAGCACCCTCCGGTTTCCGTAGCCGTCGGCGACGTACAGGCGGTTGGTCTTCGGATCGACGCTCATGTCCGCGACGAGGAACGGCTGCGGCGTGCCGTTGATGCCGCCGTTGGTGTCGTTGCTGTTGGGCCCTTTCGCACCCGCCGTGCCGATCTGGTAGACGAACGTGCCGTCGGCGCGGAACTTCAGGATGTGCGAGTCGTTGCCGAAGCTCGGCGCCCACGGGAACTGGCCGCGGAAGTTGGCCGCCTGGCCGTTGCCCGGACACGTAGACGAAGCCCTGATGATCGACGAAGATGCCGTGCTCGCGCGCCGGCCACGTGCAGCCGTCCTGCGTGCCGGCACTTCTTCTCGAGGAAGCCGGGATCGGCGGGACCGCCCCACGCCTGCACCAGGGTGCCGGCCTTGTCGAACTCGAGCACCGACGGCGCCGGCACGCAGCACCCCGACAGCTGCCCGAAGGGGCGCGGGTGACCGATGGCGCTGATCGGGCGGCCCTTTGCGTCCTTGCCAGCGGCGCCCTGCGCGCCGGAGTCCGTGGTCGAGAGCGCTCGCGGCCGGTGGTAGACCCAGATGTGGTCGCGGCTGTCCACCGCGAGACCACCGACGTCGCCGATGATCCAGTTGTTCGGCAGCGGCTTGGGCCAGGCCGGATCGAGCACGAAGCCGGGCCCGCCGTTTGGCGCGGCGGCCGATCCCGCCAGGCGCTCCAACACCCCCGCCTTGCGCAAGGCGTCCGCCCCCGAGGTGGGCCCCTGGGCGATCAGCGGATCCACGGCCAGGACAGCCACGGACACCAGAAGGCCGAGCCGCGTCACGAGTCTCGAAGCTGTCATCACGCTCTCCACTGGATTCCCTAAAAGAGGGGCCGGTACAGTTCGTGGACGACCAGGCCCGGGCGGCCGCTGGCGCCGGAGAAGATCCGGCCCTTCTCGTCCACGCCCAGGAACTCGGTGCCCGCGCCCTGGGTCAGCTCCTCGTCCGGGATGAAGGCCTTGACCCACCCGGTTTTCAAGTCGCCCACGCGGATGCCGCGCTCCCATCCTGGATTCCATCGATCGCCCGACATGCCGTCGGCCACGTAGATGTGGCCCTTCTTGTCGATGGCGATCGCGCTGGGCTTGCCGAACTGCGTCCAGCGGGTGATGAAGTTGCCGTCCTTGTCCAGGACCTGCACGCGCTGGTTGCCCCGGTCCGCGATGTAGAGCCGATCCTCGTCGTCGATCTCGATGCCGTGCGGATCGTTGAACTGGAGCGGCAGGCTGCCCTCGGAACCGATGCCGCCGCCCCAGGCCTTGATGAACTTGCCGTCCTTCGAGAAGCGGACCAGACGGTTGTTGCCGCCGCGCGAACCGTACATGTTGTCGCTGTTCGGGCCGACTTGCGGGCCACCATGGCCGTCCGTGATCCAGATGTCGCCGTTCCGCGAGACCACGACGCCCGTGGGGCCGTTGAAGTGCCGCTCATCGTCGCCGGCGACGCCGGCTTCACCCAGCCGCATCACCAGCTTGCCGTCGCGGGTGAACTTGTAGACCTGGTGGCCCAGCCCCTTCTTGAAGCCGGCCGCGCCGCGCGGATCGCCCTTGGGCGCGCCGTCCGTCACCCAGATGAACCCTTCGCGATCGATGAAGAAGCCGTGCGGAAAGTTCATGATGCCCTTGCCGAAGCTCTTCACGAACTTGCCGTCGAGGTCGACCTGGATGATCGGATCGAGCGTCGACTCGGCGCAGCCGTTGGCGCCGCACCGGTCCAGGATCCACAGGTGCTTCCCGTCGGGGTCGAGACGTATCCCGCTGGCGACGCCAATCTTGCGTCCCTCCAGCTTGTCCCAGTCGTACTTCACCTTGTAGGGATTCTGCGCGGCGGCTCCGGCAAGCGACAGCACCACCATCGCTGCCGCCCAGGGGCTCACGCGCCCCGAGATGCGATTACCTGGCACCATTTGTCGATCCTCCACCTTGATCGCCGAACTCTAACACCGAGACGCCAGCCAACAGTCTAGAATCAGAGGTCGTTCTCAGGAGGCCCATTGTGAGAAAAAGCCTGTTCCTGACCGCGACCATCGGGGTCGCGGCCATCGCCATCATCTCGGCCCAGTCGACGCCAGCCAACGAGTCGCTGTGGGAGGCCGCCCGCGCCGGCGACACGGCGCGCATCACGGCGGCGCTTGCACAGGGCGCCAACGTCAACGCCAAGTCGCGATACGACGTCACCGCGTTGATCTTTGCCGCCGGAAGCGGCCGTCTGGACGCGGTGAAGCTGCTGGTCGCGCGCGGCGCCGATGTCAACGCGCAGGACACCTTCTATCGCGCGCGCGCGGCGGAGATGGCGTTGACCAACGGCCACACCGACGTGGGCCTGTTTCTCGTGCAGAGCGGCGCCGAAGCCGACGGCGTGCTGGCTGCCGCCGTCCAGTTCAACAACGCCGCGCTGGTGAACGCCGCCGTCGCCGGCAAGGTGACGCGCCAGGGCCTGCAGGCCGCCCTTGGCATGGCCGGGGCCATGAAGCGCGACGCGCTCCTTCCCGTCATCAAAGCGGCGTTCGACAAGCTGCCCGCCGAGGCCGCCGCGCCGGCGTTCACGGTCGATGCCGCGACGCTTCCGAGATACCTCGGCACGTACCGCGACGCCGCGAGCGGCATCACGATGGCCGTGACGCAGCAGGGCGACGCGCTGATGCTGCAGGTGCAGGGACAGCCGATGGTGCGGCTGGTGCCGTCGGCCCCCGACGTGTTCCGTGTGATCGAAGTGAACGCCACGCTGACGTTCGCCTCGGGCGCCGGACCCGCCGAGTCCGTGGGGCTCGTGCAGGGACCCGCCACCTTGACGCTGGCGCGCGTGGCGGCGGAGACCGCCGCGGCGCCCGCGGCGGCGCCCGCTCCTGCGCCACCGCCTGCGGCGGCTCGCGTGGTCCGCGCGACGGGGCCGCGCAACTGGCCGTCGTTTCGCGGCGACGGCGGCGCGGGCAACGGCGACGGCCAGCGCGCCGTGACCGAATGGGATGTGGCAACCGGCAAGAACATCAAGTGGAAGACGGAGATTCCCGGCGTCGCCACTTCGAGCCCGATCGTGTGGGGCAACCGCGTGTTCGTCACCACCGCCGTGAGCCAGTCGGGGGACAAGACGTTCAGGACCGGTCTGTATGGCGACGTGAAGCCAGTGGAGGATCTCTCCATCCACGACTTCAAGGTCTACAGCCTGGACAAAGCCACCGGGAAGATTCTCTGGGAGCGCACGGCGTTCACGGGGGCGCCGAAGACCAAGCGCCACACCAAGAGCAGCCAGGCCAGTTCCACGCCCGCCACCGACGGCCAGCACGTCGTGGCGGTCTTTGGGTCCGCGGGCCTGCTGATGGCGTGGGACGTCGGGGGCAAGCAGCTGTGGAAGGTGGACCTGGGTGCGCTGGACAGCGGGTGGTTCTTCGATCCGGCCTTCCAGTGGGGTCACTCCAGCTCGCCGATCATCTATCGCAACAGCGTCATCCTTCAGGCCGACACGCAGAAGGGTTCCTACGTCGCCGCCTGGGATCTACGCACCGGCAAGCAGCTGTGGAAGACCGACCGCGCGGATGAGATCTCGACGTGGGGCACGCCGACGATTGCGCGCGCGGCCGACGGGCGCGACGTGATCGTGACCAACGGCACCAAGGTCCGCGGCTACGAGGCGGCCACGGGCAAGCTGCTGTGGACGCTGGGACCGAACTCCGAAATCACCATCGGCACGCCGGTGGTCGGGGATGGGCTGGTGTTCGTGACGGGCGGATACCCGCCCGTGCGCCCGGTGTATGCGATCCGGCCTGGCTCCAGCGGCGACATCTCCCTGCAGAAGGGACAGGAGTCCAGCACGTCGATCGCGTGGAGCAACATGACCGAGGGCACCTACATTCCGACGCCGATCGTGTACGACGGAATGTTGATCACGCTGAACATCAACGGCGTGGTGACGGCCTACGACACCGAGACCGGCAAACGCGCCTTCCGCGGGCGCGTCGGCACCGGCGGAGCGTTCTCGGCGTCGCCCGTGGCGGCCGACGGCCGGCTGTACGTGTCGAGCGAGGACGGCGAGATCTACGTCGTGACGGCGGCGGATGGCCTGACGCAGGTCGCGAAGAACGACATGAAGGAAGTGATCATGGCCACGCCCGCGATCTCGGATGGCCTGATCATCGTCCGGACGCTCGGCCATCTGTACGGCATCGGGAACTAAGAGAAGGTCTACGGGCTCCAGGCTACAGGCTACAGACCTGGAGGTGCGGCGCCCGAGATTGTACGTCGAGGCCGGACTGTAGACCGTAGACCGTAGCCGTGCCTGACGTCAAGTCGCGCAGGGCCGGGCAACGCTCTGTCGCCGCGATGTCGCGGGCGGCGGGCAGCGATCTTGCGGCGGTGATCCAGGCGTTCCATCGGGGTGACGCGCTGGAGCACCCGATGAGGCTTTCACACGCAGGCATTTGCATGGCGCTCGCCGCCCAGTTGGTGGCGGGGGCGACACTTGACGGCCAGGGCCGGGGCAACGGGCGTGGCAAGCATCAGGACGCCTCTCACGACGTGAGCGGCGGCGCCCGGACCGAGATCCACGTCGTGTTCTCGACGCAGGACGTCGCAATCATTCGTGAGCACTACGCGCCGCAGCACCGCAACCTGCCGCCCGGCCTGCAGAAGAAGTACGCCCGGACGGGCCAGCTGCCCCCAGGCTGGCAGAAGAAGATGACGCCGATGCCGGTAGCCGTCGAACGTCGCCTGCCGCCGCTGCCGTCGGGATATCACCGTGGCGTCTTCGAGGGCCACGCCGTGATCTACAAGCCGGGCGGCCTGATCATCGACGCGAGCGTGATCTTCTAGGGCCGTTCCGCCGCGCGCCGGCGGCCGGTAGTGCAGGGTGGCGGCGACGATCAGCAGACCCAGGCCGGCGGCGCCAAGCCGCCGGTCGATCGACAGCAGCATCACGCTGCCTGCGATCGCGAGCACGCGCTCCACCCCGGTGACCGGGCGCAGAAAATAACCCGCGGCGCCAATGGCCATCGCCGCAACGCCTAACGCAGACATCGCCGCCGCCACCGCAATTTCGGTGGCCGTTCCGCGCAGCAGCAGCGCCTCGCCCATCGGGGTCCACGTGAACGCGAAGGGAACGAGAAACGCCGGGGATCGCGTACTTCCACGTCAGCATGGTCGTGCGGAACGGGTTTCCCCCCGTGATGGCGGCCGCCGCGAAGGGCGAGAGCGCCGTCGGCGGGCTGACCTCCGACAGCACGGCGTAGTAGAAGACGAACATGTGCGCCGCCTCCACCGAGATGCCCACCTGCGTCAGCGCCGGCGCCACCATCACCGCGGCGATGATGTAGCACGCGGTCACTGGCACGGCGAGGCCCAGCGCCCACACCGCGAGCGCCGCATACAGCGTGGTCAGGATCCGGCTGGCGCCGGCCAGCGTCACGATGAGCGACGCGGCCTTGAGTCCGAGCCCCGTCAGCGTGATCACGCCGACGATGATGCCGGCGGCCGCCGTCGTGGCCACGATCGGCACGACGCTCAGCCCGCCGGCCGTCAGAGCCGCGGCCAGCCGCCGCGGCACCAGCGCCTCGTCGCGGTTGCGGAAGCTCGCGGCGCATGCGACCACGGTGGCCCAGAACACGGCCAGGAATGCGGTGACGCCGCGCACCATGAGCGCCACCATCACGACGAAGGACACGAAGTGATGCCACCCGGAACGCGTGACCGCGCCAAGCGACCGCCCGTCCGGCGCGCGCATCGTGACGCCGGAGCGCCGGGCGTCCGCCTCGACCACCACCAGCAGCGACCCGTAGTACAGCGCCGCCGGCAGGATGGCCATCATCGCGATATCGAAGTAGGCCACCTTCAGGAACTCGGCCATCAGGAAGGCGGTGGCACCCATGACCGGCGGCGCCAGGATGGCGCCGATGCCGGCGGCGGCCAGCACGGCGCCTCCCGGTTCCGCGCCGTAGCCGGCCTTCCGCATCAGCGGCCACGCCACCGCGCCGAGCGTCACGGTGTTGGCCACGCCGCTGCCCGACAACGCGCCCAGCAGATATCCCGCGACCGTCACCGTACGGCCGGGATTCACCCGGCCGCGTGAGCCCGTGGCGGCCATCGACCAGTCCAGGAAGAAGCGGCCCGCGCCGCCGCGTTCGACCACCGCGCCGTAGATCGTGAACAGCACGATGTAGGTGGCGGCCACGTCGAGTGGCACGCCCAGCACGCCTTCGAGCGTGACGTAGCAGCGTCCCGACGATTCGGTCCAGCGAGTACCCGCGATGGGCGATGAGCGACAGGCCCACGCGGTCGAGCGCCGGCCCGCCCCAGGCATACGCCAGGAACAGTGCGGCCGTAACCGGCAGCATCAGGCCCGTGGTGCGGCGCGTCGCTTCCAGCACCACGAGCAACGAGGACCAGGCCCAGCGCCACGTCGGTCGTGGACGGCGTGGCGGCCCGCAGCTCGAACGCCTGGCCTTGCACGACCGGCCACAGCAGCGACATCGCCGACAGCGCGACGAGCAGCCAGTCGACGGCGGTGACTCTGGAACGCGACCCGGCCCGCGACGGATACGCCAGGAACGCGACCGCCAGCGCGAGCAGCAGGAAGGTGGGGCGATAGACCTGGGCCGGCACGATCGCCAGGACCCAGTAGAGCGCGTAGACCGAAAGACTGAACCCGAGCGCCCGCGTCAGCCATCCCGTCCAGCCCGACGGCGTGCGCTTGGCCGCTGTGTCTTCCAGATCGACTTCGGGATCGCCGCTGGCGGTCACTGCGCCCAGGCGCCGCGCTCGCGATAGAAGCGGATGGCGCCGGGGTGAAACGGCACCGTCGCGCCCTTGGTCGCCGTGGCCAGGGCCAGCTCACGGGCCTGCGGATGAATCGATGCGAGGGTGGGCTGTTCCTCGAAGAGCACCCTCGTGATGTCGTGCGCCAGCGCCTCGGACATCGTCTCCGAGACGACGAGCAGGTTGGAGACGGCGACCACCGGAACGTCCGCGGGCAGGTTGTACACGGCCCTGGGGATCGAGAGCCTGTAGTAGACGTCCGCGCCGTGAGCCTTGTGCAGCGCGGGCAGCATGTCGTCGAGCGGCAGGATCCTGGCCGGGACGCCCGGCGAGTGCATCAGGTCCAGCACCGCGGACGTGGGGATGCCGCCGTTCCAGAAGAAGGCGTCCACCTTGCCGTCCTTCATGGCGTCTACTGCCTGCGCCACGCTGAGGTTGTTCGGCCTGATGTCGCGCGCGGGATCGAGGCCCGCCGCAATCAGAATGCGCGCGCCGAGCACCGCGGATCCGGCGCCGGCCGGCCCCAACGACACCACCTTGCCCTTGAGTCCGGCGACGCTCGTGATGCCGCTGTCGCCGCGCACGACCAGGTGGGTGTAGCTGGGATACAGCACGGCCAGCGCGCGGACGGGCACGGGGCCGAAGCCCTTGAACGCGTCCGCGCCGGACAGGCCGTCCTGCGCCATGTCGGCCATGGTGAACGCGATGTCGGAGGTGCCCTGCTTGAGGAACTTGAGGTTGTCCACCGACGCGGCGGTGACTTCCGCCGTGGCCTCGACGCCTGGCAGCTTCGCGCTGAGCACCTTGGCCACGCCGCCACCATAGGGATAGAACACGCCGCCGGTGCCGCCGGTGGCGATGGAGAGCCGGCGCACACCGCTTCCCCCGTTGCCGGGACCGCCACACGCCATCGCAATGAGCGCAACGGTGATTACGATGGTGCGTAATGCGAAAGAGACGGACATCTAGTCGCGGATTGTAGACTAACCCAGCCTCCCAACATGCTCCGTCTCGGTCTCATCGGCAGCGGGATCCGTGCGTCGCGCTCTCCCGCGATGCACGAGGCCGCGGCGCACGCGCACGGCCTGGCGTGCTCCTACCGGCGTTTCGATCTCGACGAATCAGGCCTCGGTATCGATGCGCTGCCTGGCCTCGTCACACGCATGGAGCGCGAGGGCTACGCAGGATTCAATGTCACCCACCCGTGCAAGCAGGCGATCCTGCCGCTGCTGACCAACGTCTCCGCCGAGGCGTCAATCATCGGCGCGGTCAACACGGTCGTGCTCGCGCACGGGCGGCGAGAGGGGCACAACACGGACTGGAACGGCTTCCGCGAGGGACTCCTATATGGGCTGCCAGCGGTTGACCGTGATCGTGTCGTCCAGTTGGGAGCAGGCGGGGCTGGCGCCGCGACGGCGTACGCCCTGCTCGCGATGGGCTGCCAGCACCTCACAATCGTGGACATCGCCGCCGATCGTGCGCGGCACCTGGCGGCCCGGCTCGCGGATCGGCTCGGGCAGCGCGTGACGGCGGCAACCGAGCCCGCCGACGCGCTGCGCTCGGCGAACGGCCTGGTTCACGCGACGCCAACGGGGATGTCCAGTCATCCAGGGTTGCCGATCGATCCGGCGCTGTTGCGGCCCGACCTGTGGGTCGCCGAAGTCGTGTACTTTCCGCTGGAGACCGAGTTGCTGCGCGAGGCGCGCCGCCAGGGGTGCCGAACCGTTGACGGCACGCAGATGGCTCTGTACCAGGCCGTCGAGGCCTTCCGGTTGTTCACCGGGCTCGAGCCCTCCGTCGAACGCATGCGCGAAGCGTTTCTCCGCGCCGGGCAGGCCGTGTGACCACACCGCGCGCCGCACGGCCGATCCGGCACCTGCGTTGGTACATCGGCGGGCTGCTCTTCGTGGTCACCGTGATCAACTACGTCGATCGCCAGGTGTTCAGCATCCTGGCACCCGAGCTTCAGCGCACGGTGGGTTGGTCGGAGTTGGACTACGGGCGCATGGTGATCGCGTTCCAGGTGTCGTACGCCGTGGGCATGATGGTGGCGGGACGTTTACTGGATCGCTTCGGGACCAAGATTGGCCTGTCGATCTCCGTGCTGGTGTGGTCGCTCGTCGCCGCGGGCCACGCGCTGGCTCGCACGCCTTTCGGCTTCGGCATCGCGCGCCTGGCGCTGGGCGCAGGCGAGGCCGCCAACTTTCCCGCCGCGGTCAGGACCGTCACGGAATGGTTTCCACCCAGCGAACGGGCCTTGGCCACGGGCCTCTTCAACAGCGGCGTGGCCCTGGGCGCCGTGGTGGCGTCGGTGGCCGTGCCCCTCCTCGCCGCGCGTTACGGGTGGCAATCGGCCTTCCTGGTCACGGCGGCCGCCGGCCTCGTGTGGTTGCCGGTGTGGGGCTGGCTCTATCACGATCGCGACGCGCACCCTCGGCTCTCGGAGTCCGAACGCACGCACATCGGTCAGGCCGGCGGCGCATCCACGCCACCGTCGACCCGCGCTCTCCTGGGCCACGCTCCTCACATATCGTCAGACATGGGCGTATGCGGCGACCAAGTCGATCGGCGATCCGATCTGGTGGTTCTACCTGTTCTGGCTCCCGAAGTTTCTCAGCGAGCAACACGGCATTACGGGAACCGCCGTCATCCCTTATCTCACAGCCGTCTACGTGGCGGCCGATGTCGGGTGCCTGGCCGGCGGGTGGGTGTCAGGAGCCTTCGTCAAGCGCGGGTGGAGCGTGAACCGCGCGCGCAAGGCCACGATGGCGATGCTGGCCGCCATCATGTCGCCAATGGTGATCGCGGCGGGGTTCACGACCGACGTGTCCGTGGCCATCGCCCTGATAGCGGTCGCGTGCGGGTGCCACCAGGCGTGGTCCACACTGGTCTTCACGATCGCGTCGGACCTCTTTCCGACCCATGCGGTGGGATCGGTGGCGGGGATCGGTGGATTCGTGGCCGGCATGGCGAGCATCGTCGCCGCGGAACTGATTGGCCGGCTGCTGCAGCAGGACGCGGGCTACTACCTGCCCGTCTTCGTCGCCGCCGGGCTGTTGTACCCGGCGGGACTCGCTGGTCTTTCACGCGCTCAGCCCGAGGATGGAGCCGGCGAAGCTGCCATCCTGAAGACAATGCCGCCCTTCGCGGCTCACGGCGTTGGCACCACCGCCGACGCGATGCGCACCTGCCTGCCGACCCGGAGCGCGGTAAAGAGCGCCGCGAACTGCAGCAGCGCCACGGCCATGAGCGCCTGCCGGAATCGGCCCGCGTCCAGCATCGGACCGAACACGAGCGGCGACAACGCCTGGCCGGCGTCGAGCCCCGAGTAGACGAAGCCGTAGACGCGGCCGAACGAACCTTTCCCGAAACGGCTGGTCGCGGCGCGGCGCACCAGCAGATCGCGCCCGGGGCCGGCCATCCCGACGCCGAAGCCCATGCCGGCCATGAGCGGCCAGAGCGCCAGCGCCGGCATCGTCCCCGAAGCAAGGATCACCGCCAGCAGCGCCGCACAGGCCAGTGCCGGCGCCACGATCCGATCGGCGCGCGCGGCGAGAAAACCGCCCGTCAGCAGGCCCGTCATGCTACCGAGCAGGTATGCCGTGAGCCCGCCACTCGCCAGCACGAGGGAAATGCCGTAGACCTGACTCAGGATCGCCGGCGCGTAGTTCTGCAGGATGCCGAACGCCATGGTGGTGAACAGGAAGAACGCAAACGACAGCCACACGGCAAGCGAAGACAGGAACCCGAGAGAGCCGGCTGACGCATCCCCCTTCGCCGTCGCCGCGGGCGCCGCGACGATGTCGTCCGCGACGTACGCCAGCGTGCGGCGCCGCAGCCACAGCAGCGCGAGCACGGCGGCGCCCACAGCCCCCGCGCCGAACCCGGCGATGTGCCAGCCGGCCACGCTCGTCAGGCCGGCCATGAACAGCGGCGCCACGGCCCAGCCCAGGTTGCCCGACACGCCGTGCACCGAGAACGCGTGCCCGAGACGCGGCTGGCTCACGCGATGGTTGATAAGCGTGAAGTCCGCAGGATGGAATATGCAGTTGCCCACGCCGGCAACGGCGGCGCTCAGCAACAGCATCGGATAGCTCGTTGCCACGCCGAGCACCACTCCCGAGAGCGCCAGGGCCGCCACGCCGAAGAAAAGCACCCTCTGCGGGCCGACGCGATCGACCGCGAAACCCGCCAACGCCTGCCCCACGCCGCTGATGAGGAAGAACGTGGACGTCAGCAGCCCCACGTCCGTGTAGCTGAGCGAGAAGTCCTGCATCAGCCACGGGAAGAGCGGCGGCAGCATCAGGTGGAAGAAGTGCGAAGTGCCGTGCGCGAGGCCCACCAGACCGATGACCTCGCCGTCCCGCTGTGTGCCGACTGGAACGCTCAATATCCTCAGTGTACTGGCGAGTCTCGGAAAGTGAGCCGATACCCGTACGGTTCGCACCTTGACAGGCATGGAGATCGCTGCGTCAACACGACGGGGCGCCATCGGGACAGCTTGTGCGCTGGCCCTGATCACGCCCGTCCACGCCCAGACAGTGCCCACGCTCGTCGACGCGCCGAAGTGGGACGCCGGCGCCGGTTTCAGCCTGCTGTGGGTAAGAGACGCGGACGTCGGAGACGAGGGCGACGGATCGCTCGGCGAGTACCAGCTGCGGCTCGACGCCGGACGGTACTGGACGCCCCATCTCAAGCTTGGGCTGTTCGCTGCATCCGGCCCACGCTTCCGGACCACGCAGCTCGACTATGTTGACGCGAACGGCCGTCCATTTCCCGCCGTGATCACCACCCATGCGCGGCTCGTCACGGTGGCGCCCGGGGTGAGCTATCAGTTCGGCGACAACGCGTTCATGCACCCGTACGTCACAGCCGGCGTCCAGATCGGCTTCCTGCGCATGCATCGCGAGCGCAATCCGGATTCCTTTCGCGCTCCGGTTCCTGTCCCGCGGATCGACGAGCGGCTGTCCACGGTGCATGCCCGGCCGTTTGCGGCTGCCGGGTTCAAGGCCTATTTCAACCGGCGGGTGTTCGTTCGCCCCGAGGTGCTGACCGCATTCGGTCCCGGTGGCATCAGACAGTTCACGCTCCACCTGGGTGCAGGGGCGGACTTCTGATGCCGCCCGATTGAGCGAAATGGAGGGTTCATGACCGCACGATCATGGGTCGGTGCCGTGGTAATCGCCGTGCTCGCCGCGAACCAGGCGATGCTGGCTCAACCCGCCCCAACGAACGCAGAGCGCTGGCGGGCATTCGCCGAGCGGCTAGGAGCCGGGGCCCGTATCGAAGTGCAACTCCGCGACGGCACGAAGGTGCGGGGCACGCTCGTCTCCGTCGACGAGACGGCGATGCAGGTGCTGCCTTATACGAGAGTGCCGGTGCCGGCTTTGGCCGTTGCGTTTCGCGACGTCGACCTCATGGACCGGTGGCGCAAAGGCTGGAGTCCCGGCACCAAAACCCTCGTGAGTATCGGTGCCGGCGTCGGCGTGACTCTAGCCGTGGCTATCGCCGTCCTGGCGGCCAGTCTGGACTGAGTGTAATCAGGCTTTGTTGGTCACCCTCAGGCACGGAACGAGTACCACGCCTCGCGCATTCGCTTCACAGTGGGTCGCATCGCTTGAGGAACCATCCCCTTCAGACCACGATGAGCGCCAATCTTGAGAGCAAGCTGGCCTTTGATCGTCAAGGGCACGTAATACCGCGGCACCGCCGTCTTTTCGAAGCCGCAGCGCCGTTTGAACTCCGTCAGCGAGTTGTCAGTCCAGTGGAAATAGACGAGGTGCTTGAGCCCCAACTGTTCGCACACTTCTACCGCCTTAGCGATCAGAGCCACATTCGTCGACCGATCACGATGCTTGATACTCGAGAGGATCTGACCCGTCAGGCCGAAGCTACCGGCATTGCCGAGCATCACGAAACCGACCATCTCGTCTCGATAGTAGGCGGCGATCATCGTTTCGCGGTGGAGGGACCTCGAAAACTGGCGCCTGACCGTGTCGACGTCCTTGCCGAAGTGCCAGAACGGCATCCCCTGTCGCAGTGGCTCTTCGTTGAAGAGCTTCGTCATTCCATGAACAAAGGCGTCGTCGAAAGGCACCCTCTTCACGACGAGGCCGTCTTTCTCGGCTTTACGCAGGGAGGTACGCACGCGCGACTTGATAGAGTTGTTGAACCACTCTTCGTAGGTGGTGATCGGCACAGCAGCGATGTGATCGTCCTCGCGATAGAACGCATGGGCGGACACGATGTCCGGAAGACGCTGCCAGAACGTGAAGATGTCCGGCTTGAGCATGTTATGGGCTCGGAAATAGTCGAGCACCGCGCCCGGGTCATGAACGTCCGCGTACCATTCGTCTTCCAGCCGCACCTCCCGCAACGGGCCCCCACTGACGGTATAGACCTGTCCTGAAATGTTGACACAATCGATCATGGCCGGCTGGCCATTGATCCAGGCCTCCTTGACGAACGGAAGCTGGTTGGGGCTGGCGAGCCGTGTCATGTCCTCCACCACCTCGAAATTGTCCTCGACGAGCCGAATCATTGCCGTCGGGCGAGTCTTGGCCTGACCGGTAGGAGTCAGAGTCTTCAGACGGACGATCATGACGCCGGAGGGCTACCCACGCGCTTCGTCGAGACGGAGGAATCGCCCGCCTCGGTGCGGCGCGAAGCGCGTGGGTAGATCGCCGTTGAGACCGGTTACGCCTTGTTGGTCAGCTCGTCGTAGGCCACCTGCAGCTGCGGCATGCCTTCGCTGTCGGTGAACCCTGGCACGTTGCCCTTCACGATCTCTTCCGCGGAGCGCCCCGCCGAGATGCCCTTCTGCACGTAATCCAACATCGAGCTGAAGTAGTCGCGCAGCGCCAGCAGGTCCTTGCCGCTACCGGTGACCGGCGCGCCGACCTTTGAGTGGCCGAAGATGTAGACCGTGTCGGCGTTGTGGTCCTTGACCACGCGCTCGAGCGTCGTCAGCCAGTTGCGGATCGATGCCCCCGACGGCCGGTCCACGCGCGGGTGCCGCTGATGCGACATCAGGTCGCCCATGTGCACGATGTTGGCGCGCTCAAGGAAGAACACCGCGTCGCCGCTCGTGTGCCCGGCGCCGTAGTACTTCGCCGACACGGTTTCATCGCCCACGCTCGCCTTCCAGCCATCGGTAAACGTCTCGTCGGCGTAGGCCTGGTTCTCTTCGCTCTTCTGCGCGGCCGCCGCCTTGCGCTGCAGCGCCGGCACGTTCTGGTGCGCCACGATTTTGGTCACGGCGGGACGCAGCACCTTGTTGCCGCCGGTATGGTCCCCGTGATGGTGAGTGTTGAGCAGGATGTCGATGCGGCGTGGCGTGCGCGTCTTCAACCCGTCGAGGAACATCTGCGACGTGTCGGCGAACTGGCTGTCGATGACCAGCACGGCGTCGGGAGTGATCAGATACCCCATCGTCCCGCCCCGCGCCGTGAAGATGCCGACGTTGCGCCGCACCGCCGTGAAGAGCGGTGTGGCCGGAGGCGCCGCCGGCGCCTGGGCGAAGACGAACGAAGGACCGAAGGCGCCAGCCGCCAGCGCGGCCGACGAGGTCAACATGAAGTCGCGTCGATTGAGGGTCATTTGTGCATTCCTCCTGGCTCAGGGCTCTAGGCTCTAGGCTTTGGGCTCTAGGAAAGACTTATCTCAGGCCGTACGCGAACAGCGCGTTGCCCGCCGCGATTGTCACGAATTGCTTGCCGCCCACGGCGTAGCTCATGGGGCCGGCGTTGATCTGCCCGCCGAGCGCCGCCCTCCACAGCAACGCGCCGGTGCGCGCGTCGAGCGCCACGAAGTAGCCTTCCTTGCCGCCGCTGAAGGCCACGTCACCGGCGGTCGTCAGCACGCCGGCCCAGGTGATGTCGCTCATCTTGAACTCCCACTTCGCCTCCAGCGTCGCGGGGTCGTAGGCGCGCACCACGCCGTAGGCTTCGCCCTCGTTGTTGTAGAAGTTCAGCAGGTTGGTCTGGCCCATCGTGGTCGCTCGCGGGTTGATGCCCGCAGCGCGCGGAAACTGTCCTTCTACCACCACCGTCGCGCTGTTCTCGAAGTGGGCCTGGTAATACAAGCCGGTGCGTGGGCTGAACGACGGCGGCTGCCAGTTGGTGGCGCCGTGCACGTGCGGCTGGATCAGCGTGCCCTCGCGGCTCGGCAGCTTGCCGGGGACGCGTCGCGGCCGGCCGTTGGCCTCGAACCCGTCCATCCAGTTCACCTTCACGTACGGCTTCCCTTTCAGGAACTCTCCACTTCGGCGGTCCAGCAGGTACATGATGCCGTTCCGGTTGGCCCACACCATCACCTTGCGCGGCTGCCCCTGATACTGGATGTCGGCCAACAACGGCACCTGCGTGGAGTCGTAGTCCAGTTCGTCGTGCGGCGTGAACTGGTAGTGCCATTTCAGCTTGCCGGTGTCGGCGTCGAGCGCCACCACGCTGTTGCTGTACAGGTTGTCGCCCAGCCGCTGGCGCCCGTCCCAATCGGGTGCCGGGTTGCCGGTGCCCCAGAACGTCAGGTTGGTTTCCGGGTCGTAGGCGCCGATGTTCCACACGCCCGCTCCGCCCGTCATCCACGAGTTCCCCGACCAGGTGTCGTTGCCCGGTTCGCCGGGGCCGGGAATGGTGTAGAAGCGCCACGCTTCTTTGCCGGTCTTCACGTCGAACGCGGAGATGAGGCCGCGAATGCCCATGTCGCCGCCCGCCGTCCCCACCATCACCTTGTCCTTCACCACCAGCGGCGCGTGCGTAATCGAGTAGCGCTCCGCCGATTTCGCCACGATGGTGTCCCAGATCAGCTGACCGCTGCGAGCATCGATCGCGAGCAGGTGGGCGTCGATCGTGCCCATGAAGAGCGTGTCGCCCAGGATCGCGACGCCGCGGTTGACGCGCCCGCAGCATGTGCGCGCATCGGACGCCGGCGTGTGCGAGTAGGTCCAGAACACGCGGCCGGTAGCGGCGTCAAGCGCCACGAGATCGTTGGGAGGCTGCACCGTGTACAGCACGCCGTTCACGACGAGAGACGTGGCCTCGAACTTCTCGAGCGAGCGTGTCTGCCATACCCACTTCAGCTCGAGGTCCTTGACGTTGTCCCGCGTGATCTCGGTCAGTGGCGAATAGCGCTGGTTGAACGTGTCTCCGGAGTAAGTGAGCCAGTTGTTCGGCTCGGCCCGGGCGTTGAGGATCCGGTCGAAGCCGACCTGCGCCTGCAACGACACCGCGCTCGCCACAATGGCGGCAGCCACAAGGACGCGCGTCCAACCGCTCATCGATTCACCCTGCCCTTCAACGACACCAGATAGCCGACCACGTCCGTCACTTCCTGTGCTGTCAACGTGGTCTTGGCCGACGGCATCGGCGAGGCCACGAACCCCTGCTCGCGGAGGTCCGCCTTGACGAACGATCGGAGCTGCTCGGACGCGTCGAGCAGCTGGACGCTGAACGTGTCGTGGTTGAGGAGCCGCCCGGTCACGGTGGCGCCGTCGCGCGTGACCACGCGGTAGAAGCGGTTGGTGGGCAGCACCTCGGCCTGTGGGTCCAGCAGCGACTGCTCCAATTCCATCGACCGCCGCAATTGCCCGATGCGGCTCAGCTCCGGGCCCAGGCGTCCGCCCATTCCTTCCACGCGATGGCAGGTGACGCACTTCCCCTTGCCGTCGAAGATCGCTTTGCCGCGCACGGGATCGCCCGCGGCGGTGGCGCTCCGCTTGGTCGCCGCGAGCGACCGGAGATAGGCGACGATGCGCGTGGCCTGCTCCTCGGGCATGTTTACCGGCGGCATTGCCGTGCCCGGCACACCGTTCCGGATGATGCGGACCAGATCCGCGTCGCTCTTGGCGGTCTTGAACTGGCCGCGTCCCAGGTCCACGCCAGGTATCTCGTCGCCGTCAGGGCCGTGACAGTTCTGGCAGCTGTTACGGAACGCACGGCTGCCGTCCTCGATGTCGAACGCCGTCTCGTGCTGCGCCCACGCCGGCACCGCAGCGAGCGTCAGCGGCGAGCCCCGCGAGTGCGAACGCCCAGAGCCGAGAGCCCAGAGCCGAGAGCCAGGAGCGCTTTACCACGCCCTCGATCCTACTGCGGCGCGTCAGCCCCGCCGCCGCGTCCGCCACGCCCCGGCGCGCCGCCAGCCGGCGGGGGCAGCGGCAGCGCATAGGCGATGAGTTGGGCGCCCGCGCCGGTTGTGGCGTTCCCGCGCACGCCGAACACGACGAACTGCCGGCCGTTCACCGCGTAGGTCATCGGCAGGCTCGTCGTCGGGCCCGGAATGGCCGTCTGCCAGATTTCCTGCCCGGTGGCCTTGTCGTAGGCATGGAACACCGGCTGGCCGCCCGCGCCCTCGCCGCTGAACAAAAGCGTCTTGGTGACGAGGAGCATCGCCTGCGCCCCGCTGCCGGTCGGCGGGATGTTCAGGCCTTTGAGCGCCGGATTGTTCTTCACCGCCGGCGGCGTGTCGCCGTTGGGGCGCTGCCAGGCGATGGTGCCTTTGTTCATGTCGTACGCCGTGACGCGGCCGTAGGGCGGCTTCAAGATGCGCAGTCCTTGCACCGTGGGCAACGTACCGCCGAAGGTGTAGTCCGTATCGACACGGCTTTGCTCGCGGTTCGTGTTCGGCGTCAGGCCGGCACCGGTCGGATTGGTGGCGGAGCCGACGTAGACGAAGCCGGTCTCCGGATCCGCGGCCCCCCCGGGCCAGTTTGCACCGCCGCCGAAGCCGGGCACGACGATGGTGCCCTTGCTTGTCGGCGTAACAGGGGCGATGGGCGTGTAGATCGGGCCGAGCTTCCACCCCTCGATGGCCTTCAGAGCCTCGGCGCGCAGCTCCGGCGTGAAGTCGATCAGATCGTCGCGCGTGACTCCCTGCAGATCGAACGCCGGCGGCTTCGACGGGAACGGCTGCGTCTTGGCCGTCCACTCCTTCGGAACCTCCGTTTGCGGGACCGGTTTCTCCTCCAGCGGCCACACCGGGCGGCCGTTGGTGCGGTCGAACGCGTAAGCGAAGGCCTGCTTGGTCAGCTGCACCACCGCGCGCACCGGCCGGCCGTCGACATTGAGGTCGATCAGAATCGGCGCCGGGGGCATGTCGTAGTCCCAGATGTCGTGGTGGACCAGCTGCTGATACCAGATCATCTTGCCGGTCTTGATGTCCAGGCAGACCAGCGAGCCCGAGAAGAGGTTGTTGCCCGGCCGGTGTCCGCCGTAGGCGTCGTTGGTGGCCGATTCCACGCTCAGGTAGACGTAGCCCAGCGCCGGATCCGCGCTGAACGGGCCCCATACGCCGGCGTTGCCGGTGTACTGCGCCGAATCACCCAGCCACGTCTCGGAACCCGGCTCGCCCTCGCGGGGAATGGTGTGGAACGTCCACAGCTTCCTCCCCGTGCGGACGTCGAAGCCCATGATGTCGGCCTTGATGTTGGCGATGTTCACGCGGCCACCGGGCGTCAGCGCCGGGCCGACCACAATCACGTCGTTCGAGACGACCGGCGGGGAACTGTTGCCGATCCTCCCGATGGGATCGAGCTTGGTGTCGTTGTCGAGCTGCGTGAAGAGATCGACGGCGCCGGCGCGGCCGAACGTGGCCTTGGGCTGGCCGGTCTTGGCATCGAGCGATATCAGCTGGAATCCGGGCGTCACGACCACAATCCGTTCGTCGCCCTTGCCGTCGGTCCAGTACGCCACCCCGCGGTGCACCTTGCGCGGCGCCTGGTCGAAGCGCGCGCCTTCGTCGGGGCGCCACGTCCACAGCGTTTCACCGGTCGCGGCACGCGCCGCCACCACGGTGCGCCGGGCGCCGGCCGTGAAGTACAGGACGCCGTTCACCATCAGCGGCGTGGTCTCGGTGGAAATGGTTTCACTGGCCGGCCCGCCGAAGTTGTCGAACTTCCAGGTCCACGCCACCTGCAGGTTCTTGACGTTGTCGCGATTGATCAGGTCCAGCGCGGAATAGGCCGTGCTGCCTTCCTCCGCCCTGTAGGCGCGCCACTCGCTGCCGACGGCGCCGCGCTGTCCGCGCCCGGGCATCGGCCACGACAAGGCCAGAACCAGAATCCCAAGAAACACCCGCGCGCGCGTTTGCGCCATATGAGCAGACCTCCTACCCGAGACCGCCCCGCGCAGCGGGGCCAAACAGACTCTGCGGCTGCGATGTTCTGCCGCCCGCGTCACGCTTGTCAATGCAGGAGCGTGAGTATCTCGCCCTTGCCGGGACCGCCGGCGTCGCCACAATAACGGCGGTACAGGCCGTCCCGCACGGCCGGAGCCACCGTCATGCCGCGGTTCCGCAAGAGATGCGTCATCAGGAGGCGCACGAACGGGGGTTCGTACGTGCAGGCGTAGCGATAGCTGGCGGGCACGCGGACGGCGCCGGCGGCGATGAGCGAGCCGCGCTTGTTGCCTTCTCCGGGATGATCGCCGACGTTTCCAAACACCACCAGCGTCCCGGCAATCATGGCGCGCCCGGCGGACGCGCCGGCCGAGCCGCCAACCACCACCAGCCCCCGGCGCACGCGCGCGGCGGCATCGTCGCCCGCGTTCCCGTCGACGAGGATCTCGCCGCCTGTCATCCCTTTGGACGCGCCCGGCGTCGGCCCGCCGAGACGATGACCCGCGTTGCCCCGGATGCGCACGATGCCCCCGGCCATGGCCAGGCCGACGTTGTCGCCCGCGTCGCCGTGGACCACCAGCTCGCCGCTGATCATGCCGGCACCCAGACCGTCCACACGCGAGAGATCGCCTTCGAATTCCAGGCGGGCCGCCGAGTCCCCTCGCACATCGAAGAGATCGCCGACGGCAGCCGCCTGTCCGCCGACGGTGACTGGCAGAGCGGCGATCTGCCGCTCGGTGAGCGATGCGCACCGATCGGGCGTGAGGCCTTCGACGTCAAGCCGCTGATCGAGTCGAGCGCGCAGTGTCAGCACGACGGCGTCGCTCATGCCATCACCGCGCGCAGGTGGAAATGGTACGGCCCGAGCTTGCCGCCGTAGTTGCCCGCGGAGATGGCACGCACGCCCGGCCGGCACGCGGCGTCGATTCCGGCGCGCATCGCGGCACTGATCGCCTCGGCGCTCAAGCCGTCGAGGACGATTTCAAGGACCGCGTTCACGTCGTCGGGAAGCGCCGTTTCGGTCAACGGGCGAACGGTCGGACAGTAGGCGTCGTTGGTCGAGGCGATCATGCCCTTGTAGCCGCGGGCCCCCACCTTGCTTCCGCTGCGGACCACGCCTCCGGGGAACGGCAGGATCACGCCGGGTGTTCCGTCGATTGCGTCCACCGCGGCTTCCGCCGCCGAGAGCGCCGCGTCGTCGCTGTCGGCCAGGATCAGGAAGTTGCCGCCCGCCACGCCCTTCTTGTGCAGGCCGAAGCTTTCCTGGAGCAGGCACTCCCCTTCCATCACCGGCACCCGCCAATAGCGGACGCCGTTCACCACCTTGCTGATCTGCAGGCGATCGCCAAAGACGCGCAAGGCGCGGCCGGCGTTGAGGCGTTCGGCGGCGTCGGGCAGGCCGTCGAAGCAGCTGGCCGTCGGGCAGGTGAGGACGGTCTGGCCGATGCGCTCGGTGAGGCGCTTGGCCAGGCCTTCGCTGTCCATCGCGAAGAACAGCACGGAGACGCCGGGGCGGGCGTCCGGCGTTTCATCGGGGCTGAGCTGCCGCTCGATCGCCGCTTCGCACTTGCACGCGATCACGGACGTGGCAAAGCCGGTCAGCTTCGTCGCGGCCGCCATGGCCCACTTCACCGTGCGGCCTGTCACGATCACGCGGGCCGCGCGCATGCCGAAGGCCTCGGCGAACGTGTCTTCGATGTGAACCCCGCGAATCTCCACGCGGAGTCCGTTAGCCGCGCGCGATGAGTGCGCCGACGATGGCGACCAGCGTCGTCACCTGTACGCCGACGACCCAGATGAACTGACGTGAGATCTTGCCATCCATGAACTCGAACCGGCGATCGACGGCTTCGAAACGACGATCGACCAGATCGAATCGCGCGTCCATCTTCTGCTCAAGCTGCCGGACGGTTTCCCGCAGTTCCTGATTGAGATGGCGGACCGCGTCGCGCACCTCGATCAGAGAATGCGTCTGCTCGCTCATCTGGCCCTCCATGAAGGCCACCCGTTCTTCGATCGTCGGCATCTCACGCTCCTTGAGGATAACCCTTCGGCTCAGGAGATGCACAGAATCCGCCGGTCTTTCAGGACGAGAGTTTTCCGGTCCCGAGAGATGGACGTGGCAATTTACGCGAACGCCGCGGAGTCTCGAGATTGCGAGATACGACTACCCACGATCAACGACCAACGACTAACAACTAACGACTAACGACCAACGACAGGCACCGGGGCGTCTCGCGGAGCTCGCCGACCGGGTAGTTGTCGAACGACACTGTGGCGTGGCGCTCGAAGAAGCTGCGGAGCGGCGCCTCAATCGCATGGTCGAAGTCCGGGCGCACGTGCAGCCTGCGGCCGGCCGGCGCTCGCCGCAACTGGCCTTCCTCGACCACGACCGTCCCGCCCTTGATCACGAACCGCGGCGTCGCGAACATCACCGACCAGTCGGCGTTCGGCGTGTAGACCGTGATGTCGGCGTCCGCGCCCACACCCAGGTGGCCCTTGTTGGTCAGCCCCAGCAGGCGCGCGGGACCGGCGCGCGTGACGATCGCGATCTCGCTCAGCGTGTACTCGCGGGCCAGACCGTCGGCGAGCGCACTGCCGTGCAGCAGCGACGCGTTCACCTTCTTCAGGCAGTCGTCGCGGTAGCTGCGATCCATCAACAGCCGGATCAGCTCGGGGTAGGCTAGAAACGACCCGCCGTTGGGATGATCGGTGGACAGCACCATCCGCCAGGGGTCGGCACTGAGCAGGAACAGCTCGAGACCCACCACCCATTGCAGTGCGGCCACAGCCTGGCGCTCGCGATAGCTGTGGGGCACGATGCCGCATCCGGTCTCGAGCTCGATGTCGCTGTTCACCCACTTGCGCCCGCTGCTCTTGAAGAGCAGATGCTCCACCGCACCGTCGGCCGTAAGCGTCGTGGCCGGCCCGAACATCACCTGCCCGACATCGGCGCTCAGCTCGGCGTGCTCGTTCAGATACTCGGCCAGCACGCGGGCGCCGGAGCGGCGCCGCCCGTCATCGGCGGCCGCGTAGGCGTGGAACTGCACATGCGTGAAGTGCGCGCGCCGGCCGGCCAGCGCCTGCATGGTCGCGAGCGTTGTGTCCACGTTGCCTGCCAGGCCCAGGTCGTTGCAGTGGATGTGGGTGGCGTGTGGCAAGCGAAGGGCGTTGGCCGCATCGCAAAGCGTCTCGAGAATCGCGCGCGGTGTCACGCTGTCCGAGCCCAGCGCTTCGTCCAGGCCGATCCGCCCGCGGGCGCCGCGCTTCCACATTTCCACACCGCCGGGATTGACGACCTTGAGCGCATAGCCGCCCGTGGCGCCCAGCAGCCAGGCCGCGTACTCGCGCGCCCGCGCGTGGTCGCGCGTCCGCAGCAGCTGCCACAGGTAGGCGTCGTTGCCGACAAGGACGTAGAAGCCGGCATCGACGATCGGCGTGTCGTCCAGCTCCGCATGCGACGTCCGCGCGTACAAAGGGGCGACCGCCGCATCGAAGACGGTGGTGTATCCAAGGCCGGCGTAGCGATAGCCGGTCGTAAACGTGGTGGGCACGGTGCCGCCGCTGCCGGAGCGCGCCAACGGTTCGCCGGGCGCGAGCGACGGCGCGGCTTCCGCATCGGCAGCGTGTTCCTCGGGCAGCAGGCGACGTGCCGCATTCACCGTCGCCCCGGCCACGTGGCTGTGAATGTCCACGCCGCCTGGCATCACCACGAGCCCGCGGGCGTCGATCCGCCGCGCCGATTCCGGGACGGCCGGCACGATGCGGCCGCCTTCGACACACACGTCCGCCACCACACCGTCGATGCGGTTGGCAGGGTCGTAGATCGTGCCGCCCTCGATGCGCAGCGCGTCCGTCATGTGATGAGTGTCACCAGCCGTGCCAGCAGGTTCGCTGCTCCCGGGGGCCCGTCCAGAACGCCCCTGAGCGGAAGCGGCACGTCGTCGAGGCGGAGTGCGGTGCCCGCCTCGTGCACGCCCGCGCGCGCGCTGTCGATCACCACGCGGCACGTGGCGAGTGGGCCGTCGCTCGCGCCCGGGCCGACGACGGCGCAGGGCACGGCACCCATGGACGCTAGAAGGTCGGGGCCGATGGTCGCGGCATCGCCGAGGACCAGCACCGCGTCGACCTCGCCGCGGCTCAGCCAGGCCGACGCGGCGCCGTCGTGTGGCCGGTAGCGAGGCGCTCCGCCCGCGAAGTCCACGGCCATGGGATAGCCGGTCTGCGACGTCATTGCCGCCTCAGTGCCCGTCCTGTTGCCCCCGCCGCGCAGCGCAATCACCGCGCCGCGCGTGCGGTCGTTGAGCGCGTGGGACAGCCGGCACAGCGCGGCGGCGCGTCCCATGGGGTCATCCCCCGCGCGCGAGTCCATGGGCTCCGCGTCCGCAAGCACGGCCACGTATCGCCCCTGCAGCAGCAGGTCCGCGAGTGCGCTTGCGACGGACCAGACCTGTCCCTGGCCGGTGCAGGGCGTGGTGCCGGTCAGAAGCGCCGCCAGCACTTCGAGTGTCGGCACCTCGTCGGCCCGCGTGATCGGCACATGGTGATCCGCATCGGGCCAGGCGTGGGCGCGAACGGTCACCGAGACGACGCGCCTGCCGCGGCGCCCGTCCGGGACGTCGAGGCCGGCGGGCTCGACGGCGTAGCGTTCGGCGAGACGTGGATATCGCGTGGCGTCCACGTCCCAGATCACGACGGTGTCCGCACGGTTCCGCACTTCACCCAGCGTGGCGGTGGCGCGGCCGATCTCCTGAGCGGCGAGCACGGAGTGGAACACCGTGGCGGACGAGATGCTGTCGAGCGATGCCCGGCGCACGTCGGCCAGCCCGATGGCGAGGCGCTGCGCCTCGAGCGAGAGGCCGGGGGCCAGATAGACCAGCGGGCGCCGCGCGTTCTGCAACAGCCGCGCAGCCTGGGCCAGAGCCGCTTCGAGCTCCGCGGGACGGCCGTCGATCAACACGCGGGCAGGCGCGGAGCCGTCGCCGAACCAGACTTCGCCGAGGGTGCACGCCCGGCCCACGCCGACGATGCGTCCACGAGCAATCGTCAGATCGATGTCGTCGCAGGCACACCCGCAGCCGAGGCAGGTGACGTGCGACTCGACGCGATCAGCGATCACCGAGCCGCGCCTCGACGCGGCCGAGGGGGCCGAAGTCCATCGCCACGCGGTCGCCCGGGCGAATCTCGAGCGGCACCAGACACGTGCCTGTCGTCACGACCTGCCCCGCCATCAACGTGAGCCCCAGGCCCGATAGCTCGTTCGCCAGCCAGGTCAGCGCCACGCGCGGATCGCCGAGCACATTCGCGCCGATGCCCTCGCGGCGGATGCCGCCGGCGACGGCCCCCGATACCGGGTGCGCCGCCAGATCGATCCCTCGCCACTCGACCGGCGCGGGCGCACCAAGCACGAAGTAGTGCGCGCACGCGTTGTCCGCAATCAACTGCGGGGCACCGACAGCCGTGTAGTCGTTGAACCGCGAGTCGGGCACCTCGATCGCTGGATGCAGGCTGCCGACCGCGCCCAGCACCTCCACGACGGAGTACGCCGCGTCACGCGGAGGCAGGTCCTGCTCCATTCGGAACGCGAACTCGGCTTCGGCCACGCGCATGTGATTGGCGCCAAAGGGCAGCGTGGCACCGTCCTCGAACACGCGCTCGCGAAGCAGCCGGCCGGCCATGGGGCCGTCCACGGCGATGTGCGCCTGGCCGGCCTTGCTCGTCGCCGCAATCTTCCAGCCGTAGAGCGGCGCCGCGCTCCGCGTCTCGACTCGCGCCTGGATGGCGTAGCCCTCTGCTCTCGTGGCCGGACGCATGTCGTCCGGGATGTGATCGAGCCGGGTGCCGCCGCTCCAATGGGCCCACAACAAGTCCGCGGCCTGCTGCGCTGCCTTCACGCGGCGGCCCTGGCCCACTCGGCCAACCGCGCGTAGACGGCATCCGCGCGACGCACGAGCGCCTGATAGCAGGCGACTGCGTCCGCGCCGTGGGCCAGCACGGTGCACACCGGTTGTCGAGCAGTGAAACGCGTGCCGGGGCGCGGAATGTCCCGGACGGTGGGGTCGGTCAGCCACTCCCGGGTGTCGCCGACGCTCACGCCGTGACGCGCGAAGACGATGGCCTTGCCGTGCACGGATCCCACGGTATCCCCGTCGCCGGTGGCCGGCAACGCACCGCGCGCACACGCGTCGGCGTGGGCACGAAACACCGACAGCCCGCGCGCGCGCTCCACGAGCTCCATCGACGCCGTCCACCGCGGGTTCACCTCGATAGGATGCATCACGCGGCCGTCGTCGATGAAGTCCACGCCACCCACACCCACGAGGCCGAATGCGGTGGCGGCCACGCCGAGCAATCGCGTTCGCCTGCTCGCGCATCGAGGCGTTCGCGGGCTCGCACAGCAGGCTGCCGCAGTAGCGGAACCCGCTCGCGCCGAACGCGCGCGTCGCCGACGAGTTGGCGGGTCGTGCCCAGCACGACGCTGCGGCCCCCGGCGGCAACGAACACCACCGATCCGGCGTGCCCCTCGATGAACGCTTGAGCGTAGTGGCCTCGCGGCAGGTGATGTCCGCGCCATCGCCGGACACGGGCCCCGCCGCCCGAGCCCAGCGGCTTGAGCAGCCAGTCGCCATCTTTCGGTGCCGCGCCGCCTGCCATCGCGTCCGGCGCATGAATACCCGCCGCGCGAAAGGCGTCGCGCACGGCGAGCGGGTCACGCGCGCGACGAAGGGCCTCGGGGACGTTCCCCCACAGGCAGCGACCCATGGCCAGTGACGCCACCGCGCGCGGATCGTTCTCGAAGTTGGACAGGTACACGACGGCATCGGCTTCGATGCCGCGCGCCAGGCGTGCCGCGCGCCCCGTTCGCCAAGACACTCCGGCCGGCAACGTGTGCCACTCCGACGGCTGATCGAGATCGCCGTAGGCGTCGAACGCCACAACGTCGTACCCGGCTCGCACGGCCGACTCCGCCGCCGCGCGAGTCGAAACCCCGACAATCAGCACTCGTGGCATCGGACACTACGAACCACGAACTACGAACAACGAACCGGCACGATTACAGATTCCGTGCCACGTCCGCAATCGTCTCGGCGTCGAGAACGAGATCGTTGCGCTCGAAGAGCTTCGCGATGCAGGCCTTGTGGATCTTCATCTTCAGGCTGCCGACGCCCAGCGCGCCGTAGACGGTGGCCCCCTCGCGCTCGACCCCCGAGTCCTGGACCTCTACGCCTTCGATTCCGAGCGGCGGCACGGCGTTCAGATCGGCCACGGCGCGCAAGCCCTGCCGTCCAGCCCAGGCCGCCTTGGGTATCAGGCACACGCCGGCAGGCCCGGCGCTGATCAGGACCTCGGCCCCCTCGAGCGCCGGCGCCGCCTGCGCGGCATCCTTAAGCACCACGGCCTGCACGGCGCCGCCAAAACGGGTGCCGAGCCCTTCCAGAAACGCCGGCTCCGCGTCACGGCGCGACGTCAGCGTCACCCGCGCGCCGGCCTTTGCCAGCAGGCCCGCCGCACGCATGCCAACCGGACCGGTGCCGGCCGTCACCACGGCGCGCTTGTCTTTGAGGTCGCCAACCACGATGGCCATGCGGGCCACCGCGGCCACCGCCGTCGTGTTCGATCCGTTCGAGTCGAGCATCACCGACACGCGAAGGGGACCGAAGAAGGTCTTCTTCACCGCCTTCAGCAGGCGTTCGCCGGCGGCCATGTCGGTGCCACCGATGAAAATCGCCGTGTTGTGAAGATCCTTGGGGCCGCGCGTGAAGATCGCGCCGTGCACGAGGTCGCGGACGTCGCCCTCGGCGACGCCGCCGTAGCTCATCACCTCGTCCGCGCCACCGTCGAAGGCGACCACGCGGTCGAAGACGCTCGGGTGCGGCGAGCTGTCGATCTGGATCAGCAGTCTCTTCATTGAATGGGCAAAAGAGAACGGCGGGCCGAAGGGCCCGCCGTTCTGCGAGGACCGACCCTCGTTACTTGGGGCTGTAGGGGTGCTTCGCGGTCTTGGCGCTCGTAATCACGTCGCTCACGCTGGGCTTGCCGGCCAGCGCGCGGGCGATCGATTCCTTGGTCGCCTGGTAGTTGTAGTCGTAGATCTTCTGGTCGTCGCTGGCCTCCCAGTGGATGAACACGCCCACCAGGATGCACAGGTCGTCGGCCTTGTCGCGTGGGATGACTCCGCTTTCCACTGAATCGACCACGGCCCGCGCCACCGCGGCCTGCGCGGGTCCGAACATCTGCACCGCCTGCTTGGCGCCCTTGATGGTGACCTTGTTGAAGAGCAGGGTGTCGGGCTTGGCCGGCAGGTTCGGCGCGACCACCGCGAGGAGGCTCGTGAATCCGTCCTTGTTGTTGCTCAGCGAGGTCACGAACGCGACGCCCGCCGGGCCCGACTTCGACCCGATGATGAGGTCGATGTGGGCAACTTCGTTGCCGTCGCCTACGAGCGACTCGCCAAGAAAGAAGTCCGCTGCCATGTGGATCTACTCCTGTTCGGAAAGTGACGCTTTCGTTCGGTGGAATCTGGCGGTGCGGTCTCTGCGATGCAGCGGCCCGCCCGAGCCGTGGGAGTTTATCACGCGGACTGCCGGAGGGGACGGACCAGCAAAGTCAATACGAAACCCACTGCCAATAGTCCGGCCAGCACCTGCAGAGGTACGTCGTAGATATTGACCCGGTCGGCGCCAGGCGGCAGGGCGGCCTTGGCGCGATTCGACAGCTCCGTGATGATGACCGGGCCGGCGATCGCCGCCACGCTCCATGCCGTCAGCAGCGCGCCGTGAATCGCCCCGACGTTCTGCGGACCGAAGATGTCGGCCAGAAACGCCGGTATCGTCGCAAACCCACCCCCGTACATGGTGAACACGACGAACAGGCTGACTTGGAACAGCCACCACCGGCCGTCGGCCGCCAGCCGGGGGATCAGGAGAAACAGCCCGACCTGCAACAGGAAGAAGATGAGGTACGTGTTCCGGCGGCCGATGTAATCGGAGCCCGACGCCCACATGAACCGCCCGCCGGCGTTGAACAGGCTGATGAGCGACACCACGGCCGCCGCCTCGAGCGGCGTCCGGCCGAACATGTCCTGCATCATCGGCGACGCCTGCGCCAGGATGCCGATGCCCGCCGTGACGTTGATGCACAAGATGCCCCACAGGAGATAGAACTGTGGCGTTCTGATCGCGTCGTCGCGGGTCACGCTGCGATCGGCAATCATCGCTGACGTCTTGACGGGAGGCGTCCACCCTTCGGGGCGCCATCCGGGCGGGGGCGACCGCATCAGACGGGAACCTGCCAGCATCACCGCAAGGTAGACGACGCCGAGCGCCATCACGGTAGACGAGACACCGACCCAGTCCATCAGGAACACGTTCAGGTAGCCGGCGATGAACGCGCCGCCGCCAAATCCCATGATGGCCATGCCGGTGGCCATGCCTCGCCGGTCGGGAAACCACTTCACCAGCGTGCTGACCGGCGAGATGTAGCCGAGCCCGCAGCCGATGCCGCTGACAACGCCCATCCCAAGAAAAACGAGGAGCGACTGACGCAGCGCCAGGCCGACGCCGCCAAGCACGAGGCCGCTGCCGAAAAACAGCGCCGCCGCGGTGGCCGCCGCTCGTGGCCCGCGGCGCTCGACCCACGGTCCGCCGAACGCGGCACTCAATCCGAGCAACGCGAGCGCTGTGGTGAACGTGGTGTACGGAGGGCTGAACCACCAGGGTTCGTCCGCGAGCAGCGCCTGGATGGGGCGATTGAATGTGCTCCAGGCGTACACCGAGCCGATGCACACGTGGACCATCACGGCGCCCACGGGAATGATCCATCGGTTGGGAACGGCCGCTGCGGTCGCGCCGTGCGAGACGGAAACGTTCACAGCAGACGGCGTCACGCGCTGCATTCTAACCCCGCTCCACGTCGATCTAGCCCGGGACGAGTGGCTCGATCCGCACGTTGTACACGTTGCGTTCTTGTATCGTCGAGAACACTACGAACCAACCGCCCGTTCGGGCATGTTGCGTGGTGTACACGATCCACGCGGAGACCTGAGATGTTTCTGATTCGACTCACCTCAGTCACGTTGGCGCTCGCACTGTTCGCGGCAACGCCGGCGCTGGCACAGAGTACCACCGGTACCATCTCGGGCCAGGTCACCGACCCGCAGGATCTCGGCGTGCCGGGTGTCACGGTCACAGCAAGCGCGCCTACGCTGCAGGGAACGCGCGAGACGGTCACCTCGGCCAACGGCGACTACATCCTCCCGCTACTCCCATCCGGCGTCTACACGATCACGTTCGAACTCAGCGGCTTCGGCTCGCAGACGCGCACGGTCACGCTCGCTCCGGCGCAGTCGGTCCCAATCTCGGTGAAGATGGGTCCGTCCGAACTGACCGAGACGGTCAACGTCGTGGCGCCTCGTGTCGACGTGCTGACCGACACGGCACAGGTGGGCACCAACTTCACGCAAGCGTTCATGAACCTGCTGCCCACCGGGCGGGATCTCAACGCGACGCTGCTGATGGCTCCAGGCGTGCGCCCGAGCGGACCTGCGGGCAACTTCTCGATCAACGGCTCCCTCTCGTTCGAGAACCTGTTCCTCGTCAATGGCGTCACGCTCAACGAGAACATCCGCGGCACGGCACCCGACCTCTACATCGAAGACGCGGTGCAGGAAACCACGGTGGCCACGGCGGGCATCTCGGCCGAGTTCGGGCGTTTCACCGGCGGCGTCGTCAACGTCATCACCAAGTCGGGTGGCAACACCTTCAGCGGATCGTTTCGCGACACCCTCAACAACGACAACTGGCGCACGTTGACGCCGTTCGAGGAGACGGCCGTCGGCGGTCAGGGAGGAGTCGATCTTCGTGTCGACAAGCTGGTACCGACCTACGAGTACACGTTTGGCGGCCCGGTGATGAAGGATCGCCTGTGGTTCTTCGTGGCAGGGCGCCTGCAGAAACAGGAGAGCGGCCGCAATACGGCCATCACCAGCATTCCCTACACCTTCATCCAGGACAACAAGCGTTTCGAGTACAAGGGCACCTACTCGCTCGATTCCAATAACCGTTTCGCGGCCGCATACACGAAGAGCTTCCGCACCGAAGAGGGCTATACGTTCAATCAGAACACGTCCATGGACCTGGCCAGCCTGGGCACGCGGGAACTTCCGGAGGATCTCTTCACGTTCAACTACACCGGGGTTGCCACCTCGAAGCTCTTCGTCGAGGGCCGCTTTTCGCAGCGGCATCTGAGCTTCATCGGCACCGGCGCGCGCTTCACCGACATCGAGAAGGGGACGCTGCTGCTCGACCGCAGCCGCGGCAACACCCGCTACTGGAGCGACACGTTCTGCGGCGTCTGCACGCCGTACGAGCAGCGCGACAACCAGGACATCTTCGGCAAGGGCACGTATTTCCTGTCCACCGAGGGCACTGGCTCACACACCATGACGTTCGGCTACGACAACTTCAACGACGTGCGCCAGGCCAACAACCACCAGTCGGGCAGCGACTACCGCATCCTCGGCACCAGCACCATCATCCAGGGGACCAACATCTTCCCGCAGTTCCTCGGCAACGGCACGACGCTCCTCCAGTGGAACCCGATCCTGATCGACAGCTCCGGCTCGAACTTCCGCACCCACTCGTTGTTCTATAACGATGCCTGGCGCGTGACGGGCCGGCTGACCGCAAATCTCGGCCTGCGCTACGACAAGAACAACGGGAAGGATCAGGCCGGGAACACCGTGATCACCGAGGACTCGTGGAGCCCGCGCCTGGGCGTCGTGTTCGATCCAACCGGTGACGATCGATGGTCGGTGACCGGCAGCGTGGCGAAGTACGTGACTGCGGTGGCCAACAGCATCGCGGATGCCTCGTCGGCGGCCGGAAACCCGCAGACGCGCCAGTACGCCTATCGCGGGCCCGACATCAACCCGCCCGGAACGGTGAACCCGGTCACCTCCGACGTGGCGATCAGGCAGGTCTTCGACTGGTACAACGCCAACGGCGGTTCCAACCTGCCGCTGGCGGCCGCGCCCAGCATCCCCGGCGTCACGCCGATCATCGGCGACCTCGCGTCTCCCGACGCATGGGAGTACGCGGCCGGCCTCAACCGGCAGTTCGGCAGCCGGGCGGCGTTCCGCGTCGACTACGTCTACCGTGACTATGGCAACTTCTACGCCGACTACTCCACGCCGGGCAGCGTCGCCCGCGACAACGAGGGACGGACCTACGACCTCGTGACCATCGGCAACGACAACGAGCTGGCCGTCCGGCGTTACTCCGGCTTGTCCCTGCAGGGCAACTTCCGCCAGGGCAGCTTCGACGTCGGCGGCAACTACACGATTTCGCGCACCTGGGGGAACGTCGAGGGCGAGACGGTGGCCAATGGTCCTATCCGCTTCTCGGGGACGCTGTTTCCTGAGTACAAGCGCGAGGAGTGGAACTACCCGATCGGCGACCTGGCGTCGGATCAACGGCACCGGTCGCGGCTGTGGGTGAACTACAACCCGTCGTACGCTTCGGGCCTCACGCTCAGCGTCGTCGAAATCATGGAGAGCGGAGTGCCGTACGGAGCCGGCGGGCGTGAGATCAACGTGATCGGCTCGAGCACCAGCGGGGTGGATGCCCGTCCATACGTGACCAATCCGGGATACATCACGCCACCGCCGGGAACCGACACCCCCTACTACTACACTGCGCGTGACGCTTTCCGGACCGAAAGTCAGTTCCGCACGGACCTTGGAGCGACTTACGCGTTCAAGGTGCCCCGCGCGCGGAATGCCGAGCTGTTCTTCCAGCTGCAGGTCATCAACCTGTTCAACCAGTTCCAGCTGTGCGCGTGTGGCGCCACGGCATTCGGAACGGGCAGCCCCGGCAACGCCGGCGGCGTGAACATCCAGCGCTTCAACACGGCGATCCTGACGCCTGTCAGCACGCCGGCGCGCTTCGCGGCGTTCAACCCGTTCACGACCACGCCGGTCCAGGGCGTGAACTGGGACTACGGGCCGATTTTCGGTCTCGCCACCAGCCGGTTCGCGTACACGACGCCGCAATCGGCGCGTGTCACGTTCGGCGTGCGCTTCTAAGAGTTCGCGTCCCGGAACAGGGTTGCTGACCCCCGGCCGGTCGGCAGCCCTCCCCTCGTCTTAGCCGCTCGCAACCCAGCGCCAGGGCCTACCCAAAATTGCTGTGACGAATGGATGACACGCGTGTCGTCCCGGACCCCGCTCGTTCCCAGCAAAACGCCCGGAAGTCAAAGAGGACGCAGGAGTTTGCCCGCTTACCGGTTGGTCCCAAACCGCGCTGCACTGTGATTGGTGGTTATCCTTGCATTACGAACGGCCTTGGATCCATGATTTTGGTCAACTGTGAAGCTCTCGATGGATCGTTTCGTCACGATTCGGGCGTACCAAGTCTCTAACTGCATGTAAACACACAACTTACCAAAATAGCCCGGATGGTACGCCTTTTCCCTATGGATAGGGCAATTCGAGAACACTTTCGGACCTAACTACCGAAGGAGAAACCCTAATGTACGCACGTTTGAGTGCCGTTCTGTTGGCATGCTTGCTGGCAGTTGCGCAACTCGCCAACGCTCAAGAAACAACCACCGGCAGCCTGTCCGGTCGGCTGGTCGACGGCCAGGGTCTGGCCGTCCCCGGCGCGACGGTCACGGCAGCCGGCACGCAAGGCACACGCACGTCGGTGACCGATGCCGATGGCCGGTACAACCTGCCCTTCCTCACGCCCGGTGTGTACACCATTCGCGGGGAGCTGACGGGGTTCAAGGCAGTCGAACGCCAGAACGTCACGGTCAGCCTCGGGCAGCGCCTGGATCTCAATTTCACGATGGAGGTCGGCGGCCTTACCGAGACCGTGCAGGTCGTCGGCACTTCACCAGTCATCGACACCAGCAGCACGACCGTCGGCGCGGTGATCACTAGTGAGCTCCTGACGCGCGTGCCCGTCGGCCGCCGGATGACCGACGCGCTCTACCTGGCGCCCGGCGTCAGCAGCGGCGGTGAAGTGGGTCGCGCCAACCCGTCGATTGGCGGCGGCAGCGGCCTGGAGAACCAGTACGTCGTGGACGGCATCAACATCACCAACACCGGCTACGGCGCCATCGGGTCCTATTCGATCATCTTCGGGTCGCTGGGCAGCGGCGTGACCTTCGACTTCGTCAAGGAGATCCAGGTCAAGACCGGCGGCTACGAAGCCGAGTTCGGCCAGTCCACGGGCGGCGTGGTGAACGTCATCACCAAGAGCGGCGCCAACAACGTGGCCGGCAGCATCTTCGGGTATTTCCGTCCCAGCGGCCTGGAGGGTGAGTGGGCGAGCATCGACCTGCCGAACCTCACGCAGATAGCCGCCCAGCAGACGGCGTCGAGCGTGAACGACATCGGCTTCGAGGTGGGCGGCCCCATCATCCGCGACCGGCTGTTCTTCTTCGGCGCCTACAACCCACAGTGGCAGACCGACACGTTCATGGGCCTTCCCGCCTCCCCGCTCCGCGCCCTGATCGGTGAAACCCCGCGTGACCGGAAGATCAACACCTATTCCGGCAAGCTGTCGTCGCAGCTCGGCAGCGGCCACCGCATCGACGCGTCGTTCTTCGGCGACCCGTCCGTCGGCGAGATGGGTCCGCAGCGCACCGCGTCGTTCCGCCGCTCCGACACCAAGGGCTTCAGCGCCATCGACTACGGCGGCCACAACCAGAACGTCAAGTACAACGGGATCATGGGCGCCAACTGGCTGCTCGAAGGCTCGTTCGCGCGCGCGCAGAACGAGATCATCGAGACGCCGTCGGTGAACGAGTGGCAGATCACCGACCGCACCACGGTGCCGAACCTGGTGACCGGCGGCCTGGGATTCTTCGAAGCCAACGACGGCACCAACAAGCAGTGGGCGGCCAAGACCACCCACATCTTCGGCGGCCACCAGATCCGCGGCGGCTGGGCCTACGAGTCGGTGAACTACCTGCAGAGCTCCAACCGCACCGGCCCGACCCTCGTCGTGCACAACGGCCAGCGCACGGAAACCGGTGCCCAGGTCCAGGTCCTCACGGCGTCGGACGTTCCGGCCGGAAAAATCTGGCGGATCATCCGGGCGAACTACCAGGCGTTCCGCGAGACTGAGCAGCAGTACAGCAACTTCTTCGCGCAGGACACCTGGCGCGTCAACAATCGGCTGACGATCCGCCCGGGCGTGCGGTACGAGCAGCAGACGCTGGTGGGCAACCTCGAGGAGTTCACCTGGAAGAACAACTGGAGCCCGCGCATCGGCGTCACGTACGACCCGACGGGCAGCGGCCGCAACAAGATCTTCGCGAGCTGGGGACACTTCTATGCCCGCATCCCGAACGATCTGGCGGCCCGGGCGCTGTCGGCCGACGCCGGCGTCACCCGCGGCGACTACTACGACGCCGCACTGACGCAGCCGATTCCGCAGGGCGTGCTGGCCGGCGGCGTGACCCAGCACTTCACACAGGCTGGCCTTGCCGCAGCCGACTTCGATCCTGATTCCAAGTCCACCTACCACAACGAGGTGCTGATTGGATTCGAGCGCGAGGCGTTCCCGGGGCTGAACCTCGGCATCCGCTACACGCACCGGAACTTCGGCCGCGTGCTCGAGGACGTGGGCACGGCGCCGATGGTGTCCTATCTGACTGGGCCTGGTCTCGAGAGCGTCGAGTACTTCATCACCAACCCCAGCCCGGACACGCCGGTCACCGACAAGCCGGCGGGCTTCCCGAACATCTTTTTCGAGAAGCCGGTCCACGACTACGACGCCGTCGAGATCACGGCTGACAAGCGATTCGCCGACCGGTGGGGCCTCCAGGCCAACTACCGGTGGTCGCGCCTCTACGGGAACTTCGAAGGGTTCTTCCGCAACGACAACGGCCAGTCCGACCCGGCCATCACGTCTCTCTTCGACTTCCCGACCGACGACCCCAGCTACGTGGCGCTGGGCCGCGCGCTCGACTTCCGCGGCGACATCCGCTTCCTGGGCGACGCGGGCTCGGGACCGCTGCCCAACGATCGGCCGCACCAGGTGAAGATCTATGGCAACTACACCTTCGACATGGGCCTGAACCTTGGGTTGGGCATGTTCGTGAGCTCCGGCCAGCCGTTGACGGCGCTGGCGGCCAATCCCGACTACACGAGCCCGGGCGAGATCCCGGAAGGTCCGCGCGGCAGCGGCATCCAGACGACAGACGGTTTCAAGGAGCGGACGCCGATCGAATCGTCCGTGGACTTCCACGCCGACTACTCGATCCGGTTCGGCGGCCAGCGGGTGCAGCTCATCGCCGACGTGTTCAACCTGTTCAACCGGCAGGGCGTCGTGAACTACGACAACTGGACGGAGGCGTCCTTCCCGGTTGACAACCCGGACTACGGCCGTCCGTGGCGCTACCAGACGCCGCGCCAGATTCGTCTGGGCCTGCGCTTCGCCTTCTAGTGTCTGCCGAATCGCCTTAGCGGCGATTCTCGTACGGCCGGCCTCGCCGGCCTGAACCGACAAGGAAAGGGCCACCTCCGGGTGGCCCTTTCTGTTATACGCCCGCCCTACGCCCGCTCGGAGAGCGGGCAATCAGGCACTGCCCCGGCAAGGCGGAGCCGAACGCATCAAGGCGAAGCCTTGCCGGGAGTAGACTATCGCCGTCTATTGCCGCCCCTAAGGCGACCCAGGAGCCTCGCCATGAGAATCCTTACCACCGTGTTCGTCGCCCTCGCGTGGGTGACATGGGGAACCGCATCGGCGCAAGTGGTAGACGAAGCCACCAGGACGAAGGCGCTGGCGCACTTTCGCGCCGGCCAGGAGCTGATGCTGGCCGAGCAGTTCGAGAAGGCGGAGGTGGAATTCGCCCGGTCAGTGGAGATCGATTCGCTGCTCACGCTGGCCCATTACGGCCTCGGCCAATCCCGGATGGCGCAGAAGAAGTATCCGGGCGCCGTGCGCGCCTTTACCTCCTGCCGCGAGGCCTATCGCCAGCTGTACATGCTCCAGGCCAGCGGCGCGGCCACGCTGGACACGCAGGTGCACATGGAAGTGCGCGAGCTGCAGGATACGATCAACGCCCTTCGGAGCGGGCGCGTGAAGGCGTTTTCTGGAGTAGCCACATCGGCCGACACCAAGATCGCGCAGCTCGAAACGCGCATCAGGGACCTGGAGCGCATGCGCCAGCGCGGCGGCGGTACCTTTCAACCGCCCGCCGAAGTCATGCTGGCGCTGGGGAGCGCCCACTTCCGAAGCGGGCAGATGCCGGAGGCCGAGCAGGAATGGAAGGCGGCCACAGCCGCCAACGACCGTCTGGGCGAGGCCCACAACAACCTCGCGGCGCTCTACGCGATGGGCCAACGCAAGAAGGAAGCCTCCGACGCCGTGCGCGCGGCGGAGCGGGCGGGGTATCGGGTGAATCCGCAGCTCAAAAGCGATATTGAAAGACTCCCGAACTAGGGGATCACCCCATACACAAGTCACAAGGCACAAGTCACAATTCACAAAACAAGGCACGGAACAGCTCGTGTGCTCTGAGAGTGAACACGGGGTCCACTCTAGGCTCATCTGTTAAGGAATCCCGTCATAGCCGGAAAACAGCCTCCCTCCGTGACGGCATTGCTCCGCCGGCACCTCCGCGCGTCAACACGGCACGTGCGTGGCGCAAACTGCACGCCACGTATCGTCGTGATTGCGCAGTCCACTCGCCGAGGACAACTGGCATACATGAAGCGAAGAGACCGGTTCTGCACGCGGAAACGCTCGTGCTGCTCTGGCACGGTTCCTGAATTACTGATAGCAGGAACGCGACACGAGAACATGTCAACCTGCACCGCACACGCGCCGACCCAGAAAGTGGTGGTCGTCAACGGCAGCGCCGAGGCACTCAGCGTGCTCGAGACGCTGCTCGACGCCGGCCATTACGACATGGTGTTCGTGGAGTCGTCGGATCGCGCGTATTCGACGATCAAGCGCGTGCTGCCCAACCTGATCGTGGTGTGCACGAGGGTCGAGGCGCTGGATGGCGTCCAGCTGCTCACGATGCTGAAGCTCGATCCGGCCACGAAGGACATCCCCGTGCTGAGCTACACCAGCGAAGACGACGGGCAGGACTTCGACGCCGTGATCTCGGACATCGCCGATGAGCAGGGCAACCTGCTGCCGCAACGTCCGGCAGTGAGGATGCATTAGCCTCCGTTGCGCTGCCTCCAGTCTCCCGTCTCAAGTCTCCAGTCCTGCACTGTGGAAATGCTATAGTCCGCCGCCATGTCACAGACGCGCATGGGGCCTCGCGTGCCAATCCTCGGTCACCTTGGCGGTGACATCACGGTGGTCGAACCCATGTCGATCCAGGACCTTGGGATCGGCGGCGCGACGATCGAAACGCGATTCCCGCTCCTCATCGACTCGCTCCATCAGCTCCGGATCTCGCTGGACGCGCTGACGGTGGTCGTCAAAGGCCGGGTCGTGCATTCGCACATCAGCGACGTGGAGGCGGAAGTCGTCTCGTATCACAGCGGCATCGAGTTCGTGGAAACGCCGCACCACGTGCAGGACGCGATTACGGTCTATCTAGACAAACTGCAATCTGCTCGAGGCGGGTGAATCGAGACCAGGCCTGGCGCCCGGGGCCCGGAGCCTGGAGCCTACATGCCCTCCGCGATCTCCAGCGCGCGACGAATGACCGCGGTCGGCCGGATCGGCGAGCGCGAAACGCGCCAACTCCCCCGGCGCAGCATAGACTGCCTCGGCCACGTCCGATCCCGCCCGCAGCTCGCCGCCGATTGGCCGGCACAGGTAATCCACGAGCACGTAGTGGAATTGCACCCCGCCAGCGGCGTCCCGGATAATCCGATCGAACACTTCCACGACCGGACCCACTTCGACGACGAGCCCGGTCTCCTCCAGCATCTCGCGGGCTACGCATTCGACCAGCGTCTCGCCGATGTCCACCGCGCCCCCCGGCAGGCTCCACTGGCCCGCCAGCGGCTCGAAGCGGCGCTTGATCACGACCACGCGGCCCCGATCCACGATCACCGCGCCCACCCCCACGAAGGGGCGGTCGGGATAGGCCCGGCTCGTCACACGCCCATGACCTTCACCACGACGCGCTTGCGGCGACGGCCGTCGAACTCGGCGTAGAAGACCTGCTCCCAGGGGCCGAGGTCCAGCTTCCCCGCCGTGATGGGCAGCACGACCTGATGGCCCATGATCGTCCGCTTCAGGTGGGCATCGGCATTGTCCTCGCCCGTCCGGTGGTGCCGGTAATCGAGCCCGGCTGGCGCCAGCTTTTCCAGCCACTCCGCGAAGTCGGCGATGAGGCCGTCCTCCCAGTCGTTCACGTAGACGCCCGACGTGATGTGCATCGCCGACACGAGCACATACCGTCCACCACGCCGCTCTTGGCCACGACGGCCGCCACCTGGTCGGTGATTCGCACGAACTCCTGCCGGGCCCTGGTGTCGAACCAGAGGTAGTCGGTGTAGGTCTTCATGCGGCCTCCATGGGCAGGCTGGCGTCGGCGTTGAGCGATTCGTCCGCCACGATGCCCGCACGGAACGCCCGCAGGCCGGCGGCCGCAATCATCGCCGCGTTGTCGGTGGAAAGCGCCAGCGGCGGAATGAACACGGGAAGCCCCAGGGCGGCCCCCCGAGCCGTGACGTCCTCGCGCAGCCGGCTATTGGCCGACACGCCGCCGGCGATCCCGACCGAGCGCGCGGCGTGCGCGCGTGCCTCGTCGAACAGGCGATCGAGCAACGTCTCGACGACCACCCGCTGAAAGCTCGCGCACAAGTCCACCACGTCGGCCGGCGGCAGCGGATCGCCGGGCGACACACCCAGGAGCGCGCGGCGCTGTTGCAGGTATCGCACGACCGACGTCTTGAGCCCGCTGAAGCTGAAGTCGCTGCGTCCCGGCAGGTGCGGCGCGTTGCGGTCGGCGTGCGTCAGCCGGGTGCGCGGCAGCGGCACGGCGCGGTCGTTGCCCTGCGCCGCAAGGCGATCGATGACGGGCCCCCGGGATAGCCGAGGCCGAGGAGCTTCGCCACCTTGTCGTAGGCCTCGCCGGCCGCGTCGTCCCGCGTGCGGCCCAGGCGGTCGAAGACGCCCGCGCGGGGCACGCGGTACAGGCTCGTGTGCCCCCCCGAGACCACCAGCACGACGGCGGGGAGCGGCATCTCGCCGCCTCCGAGCACCAGCGACTCGATGTGGCCCGCCAGGTGGTGCACCGGAACCAACGGCACCCCGCGAGCCCACGCCAGCGCCTTCGCGAAGCTCAAGCCGACGAGCAGCGATCCCACCAGACCCGGCCCCTGGGTGACGGCAATCGCGTCGTAGCGTGGCGACCCCGCGTCGGCCAGCGCCTTCTCGACCACGCCGCAGATGTCGCGGATGTGTTGCCGGGCGGACAACTCCGGCACGATGCCACCCCACTCACGGTGGATATCGACCTGCGAGGCCACGACGTTCGAGCACACACGCCACGGCCGCGCCGCGTCGCCCGTCTCCTCGACCACCGCCGCGGCCGTCTCGTCGCACGACGTCTCGATGCCGAGGATGAACATCAGTTCAGAGTTCAGAGTTCAGAGTTCAGAATTCGGCTGCCAGGCTCATACCGATCTGCTTGAGCGCGGCCAGCGATTCAGTATAGGGCGGCGCGGGCGATCCCGGCCTCGGTGACGATCGCGGTCACGTAGCGAGCGGGTGTCACGTCGAAGGCCGGGTTGCGGATGCGGGCACCCTCCGGCGTGAGCCGTGACGCGCCCACGTGCGTGACCTCGCGGTCGTTCCGTTCTTCGATGGGAATGCCGCCGCCGTCGGGCGTGTCGAGATCGATCGTGGACAGCGGCGCCGCCACGTAGAACGGGATGCCGTGCTCCTTGGCCAGGACCGCCACGACGTAGGTGCCGATCTTGTTGGCCACGTCCCCATTGGCGGCGATGCGGTCGGCGCCCACGACCACCAGGTCGATGCGCTCGAGCCGCATCATCGCGCCCGCCATGTTGTCGGTGATGACGGTGGTGTCGATGCCGTCCTTGACCAGCTCCCACGCCGTCAGGCGCGCCCCCTGGAGAAACGGACGCGTCTCGTCGGCAAAGACGGCCACGCGCTTCCCCTGCTCGGCCGCCGCCCGGATCACGCCGAGTGCGGTGCCGTAGCCGGCCGTCGCCAGCGCGCCGGCGTTGCAGTGCGTCAGGATGCGGGCATCGTCGGGGACGAGCGCGGCCCCGTGGGCACCCATCGCCCGGCAACTGGCCACGTCCTCGTCGTGGACGCGCCTGGCTTCGGCCTCGAGCGTGGCCGCGATCGACGCCACCGACTCACCTGCCTGGGCGGCCCTGGCGAAGGTGTCCTTCATGCGCTCGATGGCCCAGAACAGGTTCACCGCCGTCGGGCGGGTTCCCGCCATCAGCTCGCAGGTGCGCTGAAACTCCGTGGTGAACTGCTTGGTTCCGGTGGCCTTGCTGCGCTTCATGCCGAGGGCGATGCCCATCGCCGCCGCGACGCCGATGGCCGGCGCGCCGCGGATCACCATGGTCTTGATGGCCTTGGCCACGTCATTGGCCGTCTTGCAGGTCACGTAAACCTCCGACGCCGGCAGCTTGCGCTGGTCGATCATCAGGACCGCGTCGCCCTTCCACTCGATTGTCGGCAGCATTGTCGCTATTGTCGTCAGGCTCCAGGCCCCAGGCTCCAGGCGCCAGGCCCGCAGTTTCTGACTTTAGCCTCTTAGCCTTTCGACCTTTTGACCTTGACGAGGCCGAGACGCGAGCAGAGCCGGCGATCGAACGGCAATGGCAGGAGAGCCTTCAGCTGCAGCCGGCCTGTGACACGCCGCATGTTTGCGAGCACGACCTCGAGATCCCCTCCAAACTCCCAGAGGATCTGCCGGCAGGGGCCGCAGGGCGGCGTCGGATCGGTGGTGTCGGCCACCACGGCCACGCGGCGGAAGCGCCGGTGGCCTTCCGACAGCGCCTTGAACATCGCGACGCGCTCGGCGCACACGGTCAGGCCGTAGGTGGCGTTCTCGATGTTGCAGCCCGTGACGATGGTGCCGTCGGCGGTCTCCAGCGCGGCCCCCACGCGGAACTTCGAGTAGTCGGCCCGCGCGTGCCTGCGCGCTCGCCGGGCCGCCGACACCAACGACACCAACTCAGATTCTGGCAATCACGGCCTCCAGCAGCGCGATGAACGAGCCGCGCACGCGGCGCGCGGTCTCCATGACCTCGTCGTGGACGAGCGGCTGCGGCAGCACGCCGGCCGCCATGTTGGTGATGCACGAGATGCCCAGCACCTCGAGTCCCAGATGCCGGGCGGCGATCGCCTCCGGCACGGTGGACATCCCGACGGCGTCGGCGCCCATCGTGCGGAACGCGCGAATCTCTGCGGGCGTCTCGTAGCTGGGGCCGTGCACGGCCACGTAGACGCCGTGCGCCACGGCCACGCCCGTCGGCCTGCGCCGCGTGGTCGGCGATGCCGCGCAGGCGGCGCGAATACACCTCGCTCATGTCCGGGAAACCGCGTCCCGAATCGATCGTCGTTGGCGTCCGATCAGCGGGTTGCCGCCGGTCAGGTTGATGTGGTCGTCGATCACCATCAGCGCGCCCTGCCCGAAGCCCGTGTTGATGCCGCCGGCGGCGTTGGTCAGGATGAGGTGCGACACGCCCAGCCGCGCCATCACGCGGACGCCAAAGACCACGGTGGCCTGGTCGTGGCCCTCGTAGGCGTGAACGCGGCCCGACAGCGCCGCCACCCGGCGCCCGCCTCACCGAACCCACTACGAGCTTGCCGGCGTGACCGACAACTGTGGACACGGGCCAGTGCGGGATGTCGCGATACGGGATCTGCACGCGCGTCGGCCAGCGTGTCGGCGAAGTCGCCCAGCCCCGAGCCCAGGACCACGGCAATCCGCGGGGCCTCGCCGCAGCGGCCGGCTATCGCGGCCGCGGCCGCGAGTGCGTGGTCGAACCAGGTGCTCACAGCAGCATGCCGGCGATGGTCGCGGTGAGGAAGTTGGCGAACGTGCCGGCGAGCATCGCCCGCAAACCCAGCCGGGCCAGATCGTGGCGGCGCTCGGGCGCCAGGGCGCCGATCCCGCCGATCTGGATGCCGATGGAGCTGAAATTGGCGAAGCCGCACAGGGCAAACGTGGCGATGGTGAACGACTTCGGGTCCAGGGTGTCCTTGAGCGGCCCGAGCTGCGAATAGGCCACGAACTCGTTCAGCACCATGCGCGTGCCAAGCAGGTTGCCGATGACGGGCGCGTCGCGCCAGGGCACCCCGAGGCTCCACGCAATGGGCGCGAACACCCACCCGAGAATCTGCTGCATGCTCAGCCCTGCCAGGCCCAGGGCGGCGTTGACGAGGGCCACGATTGCGAGAAACGAGATCAGCATCGCCCCCACGTTGAGCGCCAGGAGCAAACCTTCGCCGGTGCCGCGCCCAACGGCGTCGATCACGTTCACGTCGGTCTTCTCGACGTGCAGCTTCACCGTCCCCATCGTCTCGGGCTCGCCGGTTTCCGGCACGAACAGCTTGGCCATCATCAGCGTGCCCGGCGCCGTCATGATCACCGCCGTCAGCAGGTGCTGGGCCTCCACGCCGAACAGGATGTAGGCGGCCATCACGCCGCCGGAGATGTGCGCCATGCCGGCGGTCATCACCGTCATCAGCTCCGACTCCGTCATGCGTGGCAGGAACGGCCGGATCGTCAGCGGCGCTTCGGTCTGGCCCATGAAGATGCTGGCCGCCACGTTCAAGGACTCCGCCCCGCTCGCGCGCATGAAGCGGCGCATGATCACCGCGAACACCCGCACCACGAGCTGCATCACGCCGAAGTAATAGAGCATCGCGAAAAGCGCGGCGATGAAGATGATCGTGGGCAGGACCTGGAACGCGAAGATGTTGGCGTACTGGCGCCCCTCTTCGCCGAGCACGCCTGTCATGACCCGCGGCCACACGTCGGGGTTGCCGAGCGGGCCGAAAACGAACGACGAGCCCACGTACGTGAAGTCCAGGATGCGGGTGATCACGCGGCCGGCGGCCTGGAACACCGCGCGGCCGGCCTCGGTCTTCAGCACCACCAGCGCGAACAGAAACTGCAGGCCGAGCCCCCAGCCGACCGTGCGGTAGTCGATCGCCCGGCGGGCCGACGACAGGCAATAGGCCAGGGCCAGGATGAGCGCCATGCCCCCGATGGGCTGGATGCGGGTCGCCCCCAGCGTTCCCAGCACGATCGCGGCGGCCGCCACACCGGCCAGCCCGGCCAGCACCATCGCGTCCTGCCGGCTCCACGCCTGCGCCGTGCGCACACTCTCGGTCATCTCACCTCCGCCATGATGCGGTCGACAAGCTCCACGGGGTCGTCGGCGATGACGAAGGCGTCTTCGCATAACGCGGACGCGGCATCCAGGCCACGGCCGTCGCGATGGTGCAGTTCCACCAGCGCGTCACCGGCCGCCACGACGTCGCCGCGGTCGACGAGCAGCCGTGCGCCAACGGCGTGGTCGATGGCTTCGCCCACTCGCGATCGCCCGGCGCCCAGCGCATGGCTCGCACGCCCGATGGCCCCGGCCCTGATCGCCGACACCGCCCCGCCCCGGCGCGCGCGCACCGTGGACACAGACGGAGCCGATGGCAGGAGGCCCGCGTCATCCACCACGCGCGGGTCGCCGCCCTGGTGCTCCACCATGCGCCGGAACACCTCGAGCGCCGCTCCGGAGCCGATCTTCGACGTCACGGCGTTGAGCGCGCTGGCGTCGTCGGGCTGCGCGCCTCCCAGTACCACCATACGGGCGGCCAGTCGCGTCACCAGCGACACGAGGTCCGGCGGCCCCCCGCCGCGCAGCAGGTCCAGGCATTCGCGAATCTCGAGCGCATTGCCCACGGTTCGCCCCAGGGGCGCCTCCATGTCGGTGATCACGGCTTCGGTCCGTACGCCGGCGTGGGCGCCAATAGCCACCATCGAGGTGGCGAGGGCGCGCGCGTCCGATTGCGACTTCATGAACGCGCCGTCGCCGCACTTGACGTCCAGGAGCAGCGCCGTGCTGCCCTCCGCCAGTTTCTTGCTCATGATCGAGGCCGAGATGAGGGGCACGCTTTCCACCGTTCCGGTCACGTCGCGCAAGGCATACAGCGCCTTGTCGGCCGGCACGAGCGACGCCGTCTGCCCGATGATGCTCGTCCCGACGGTGCGCAGCGCGTTCTTGAACTCGGCCACCGACAGGCCCACGCGAAACCCGGGGATCGACTCCAGCTTGTCGAGTGTGCCCCCGGTATGCCCCAGTCCCCGTCCCGACATCTTCGGGACGATGACCCCGCAGGACGCGGCCAGCGGGGCGAGCGCAATCGACACCTTGTCGCCCACGCCCCCGGTGCTGTGCTTGCCGACCTTCACGCCGGCTATGTCGGAGAGATCCACGCGCTCGCCCGACCGCAGCATCGCGTCGGTGAGCCAGGCGGTTTCCTGCGGCGTCATACCCCGCCACACGATCGCCATCAGGAGCGCCGATAGCTGGTAGTCGGGCACCGAGCCGTCGCTGGCCCCCTGCACGAACGCGTCGATGCCTTCCCGGTCGAGGGGATGCCCGTCGCGCTTCCGCGCGATGACGTCGGTGAACCGCATCAGCCGGGCCAGTATACCGGCGGGGGGGACCCGGTCCGGGCCACTTCCGGCCTGATTTGACCCAACGTCTGGCTCCCCCCCGGCTACGGACGCGGCCGTAAAGGGCCGATAAGAAGAAGTGGAACTGCACATCCTGGCGTGACGACCGCACAACTCTCGCAGCCGATGACCACGGAACAGGCAGCGGCCCTGGCCGACTTCGCGCGAGCCTGCAAGGCCGCCACCCGGGTCGTATCCCTCTATCCCGGCGCGCACCCGGCCATCGAGGCCTCGCTGGGCCGGCTGGTCTCGGCGGCCAAGGTCCTGACGCGGGGGGCCGACGCACTGCTCGTCGTGCACCCCACGGCCATCCTCATCGACGACTCGGCGGCCGCGCGGCCCGACGCCAGCATCGGCGAGCTGGCGGCACTGATGCACAGCCGCCTTGTGGGCTCTCTTCGCGTCCACGGGGGGGTGGATGCCGAAGACTGGCGGCGCTTCCTGCTACTCCTGGCCAGCCCCTTGGACGAGCTGATCGCTCAGGGGGGCATCTCCAAGGCGTGGGCGGCCACCGGCCGCGGTCACCTGGACATCGAGGAGATCGACTACGCCGCTGTGCTCAAGGAGCGTGGCGGCGGCGAGGAGGCCACCTGGGACAAGGTGCTCGCGTCCTGCCTCAAGGGCGAGTCGGTGGCGCTCGACGCCAGCGTGATCGACATGCTGATGGCCTCGCTGAAGGACTCGACGAGCTTCGGGGCCCTGCTGCATCGGTTGCGGGAGAAGGCCGAGTCCGACGGCACGAGCGCGCCGCTCCAGGTGGCGGCGCTCTTCCAGCTCCTCAAGGCAGCGCTCGAAGCCGTGGAGACACGGCAGACGCCCACGCGCGAGGAAGCGCTGGAAACAGTGGCCGAGTCCACGCCCCATCTGACGCCCGAGATGCTCCTGGGGCTCCTGGCGCAGCGTGACTCGCAGCGGCCCGAGGACCGGGAGCTGGCCAACGGCATCGTGGACCGGGTGACAGACCCCTCCATCGCCTCGTTCGTGGCCAAGTCGGTCACCGCCGGGCGCGGTGCGTCGGCACGGCTGGCGCAGGCCTTCGAGGCATTGGTGCCGGACGAGTCCCGCAAGAACGAGCTGCTCTCGATGGCCCACGACGAAGCCAAGGCCGGCGAGCTCGGCGAGGACACCAATTTCGAGGGCATCTGGCAGGACGCCGCCAAGACGATGCTCGCGACCTACAGCGACGAGGGCTTCGTGCCGGACGACTACGCGCGCGAGCTGACGGCCGCGCGCACCCAGGCCATCGAAGTCGAGCGTACCTCCGATGACCCGCCCGAGCGCATCGCGGCCTGGCTGGCCTCCATCAACGAGCGGGCGTTGTATTTGCTGGATCTGCAGATCACGCTGGATCTCCTGCGCATCGAGGACAACCCCGAGACCTGGGAATCGATTGCCCAGCTGGCGGCCCGCGAAATCGAGCGCTGCGTGCTGGCGGGCGAGCTGGCCGGCGCCGAGCAGCTGGCCGATGGCATCTCGTCGGTCAGCAGCCGGCCCGCGCTCCAGACACCTGCGCAGCGGATCCTGTCGAAGCTCGCCGGCGGCGCGTTCTCCCGGCACATCGTCTCGCAGCTGCGCAAGGCGCCGGAAGCCGAGGTGGTTGCGCTCAGCCGGCTGTGTCAGAAAGTGGGCCCCGTCCTGGTTCGGCCGCTGGCCGAGACGCTGGCCAACGAGGACCACGTCCACACGATCAGACGTCTCCGTGAGCTGCTGACCAGTTTCGGCGCGGCCGGGCGGGAGGCGGTGGAGCCGCTGAAGAACTCCAGCAACCCCGCCGTGCGCAGAACGGCCATCGATCTGCTGCGCGTATTCGGCGGCAACGAGGCGCTGCAGGAGCTGACGGCGATGCTGGCCGACGCCGATCCGCAGGTGCAGCAGGATTCGATTCGCGCGATCGTCCAGATCGGCACGCCGGAGGCCTACGGCACGCTGGACAGGGCCTGCGCGTCGAGCGATGCGACCCGGGACATGGTGGTCCGCGAGCTCGTGTCGCTGCGCGACCCAAAAACCATTCCTCCGTTGTGTCACGTGCTGACGACCACCGAGCCTACGGGCGCGGCGGCCGCACAGCACGAAGCGATCATCGAGGCGCTGGCAAGCCTGCGCGCGCATCCCGCGTCCACCGCGGCGCTGCGCACCGCACTGCATCGCGGCACCTGGTGGGCGCCCGTGCGCACCTCCCGGCTGCGGCAGGCCGCCGCAAAGGGCCTGCGCCGGCTGGGATCCGACGATGCCAGGGCCGTGCTCGAGGAGGCGGCCAACACGGGTTCCCGAGGTGTGCGCAAAGTGGCGACAATCGAGCTGGCGTCGATGGGCCAGCCGGGAGCACGCGTATGAGCGCGCCCTCGCGCGGCAGCTTGTCGGAGGAACTGGTCCGCCGCCTGGGTGCGGCCTTGCGCGCCACCCAGCTTTACGCGCCCACCCATCCCCTCGTCGCCAAGAGCGGAGCCGGCCTGGCCGAGCTGCTGACGACGATGCTGGCCAACATCCCGTCGCTCACGATCGGCATCGTGGAAGACGACCTGGTAGTCGCCGACGTCCCGATTCCCAATGCCGCCGAGAGCTTGGGCGAGTTGATGCGGCGGCTGCGCCAGTCGGGTGTGGAACGCATCGTCTTCGATCGCGGTGTCACAGCCGAGGAAGTGTCGGCGCTGGTCCGCAGCGTCACATCAGGCGACGCTGCGGCGATGGACGCGTTGTCGAAGCTCGCGCACGTACGCGTGGGCCGTCTTCAGGTGGAGGAGCGCATCGACGGAGTTGGCGACATCGCCACCTTCCGGCGCCTCTACGACGACGCGTCGAAAGTGGCCGGCGACCTGTGGGAGAGCGCATCCGTGGAGGGCAAGCCCGACGCGGACGCGGCAAACGGCCTGGTGGACTCCCTTGCGCAGGCGGTCGCGCAGAACCGCACGGCGCTGCTGGCGCTCACCGCGCTCAAGGACTACGACAACTACACGTTCACGCACATGGTGAACGTGTCCATTCTCACCATGGGTCAGGCACGAGGCCTGGGCATCGAGGGCGCCGCGCTGCGAGAGTTCGGCCTGGCGGGACTGATGCACGACATCGGCAAGGTGAAGACGCCGAACGAAATCCTGAACAAGCCCGGCAAGCTGACCGACGACGAGTTCGAGATCCTCAAGCGGCACACCGTGGACGGCGCCGAGATCCTGAAAAACACGCCGGAGATCCCGCCCCTGGCAAGCGTCGTGGCATTCGAACACCACCTGCGAAGCGATGGCACCGGCTACCCGCACGGCGTCTCGCGAAGCCAGCTGAACCTGGGCACGTCCTTGTGCGGCATCGCGGACGTCTACGACGCCATGCGCTCGCAGCGCGTCTACCAGCAGGCGCACCCGTCGGACCGCATTTTGGCGGTTCTGCAGCGCAACGACGGCAAGCAGTTCGACCAGCACCTGGTGCGGAGGTTCGTTCAGCTGGTGGGCATCTACCCGGCGGGCAACCTGGTCAAGCTCGACAACGGCGACATCGCAGTCGTCATGAAGCCGTACGCGCCCGATCCGTATCGGCCGCGCGTGAAGGTCCTGATCCGCGCGTCGGGCCAGAAGGTGGAGCGGCCTTTCGACGTCAACCTGTGGGAAGCGTCGGGCGGACAACCGCAAGCAGTGCAGGGGCCTGTCGATCCGGCCACGGTGGATCTCGACCCGCTTTCATATCTCTAGCGGGTCTGGGCTCTCCGGCTTCCGGGCTCTCGGCTCCCGGACTCGGCGGGCTGACGCAGCTACAATGAACTGCCGCCTGCCCAACGACCGCCACTCCAGGGGGGACATGCCCGCTTCGATTCGCTCGGCTCTCATCGCCACCATCTCGTTCGTCGGCGCCCTGGCAGTCGCGGTCACTGTCGCCCAGCAAGCTCCCAACCTTTCCAGCCGCTGGCTCTCCGAATACCCCCTGCCCGCGATCGATCGGGGGCTTCGCGATCAGGATCCGCCGCGTCCACCTCGGGCGACCGCGCTGACCTATCTGCCCGGCACCATCGTGGTGAAGTTCCGCGCGGGCACCTCGGCGACGGCGCGCCGATCGATGGCGGCGCTCGTGGATGGCGACATGGGCCCTGCCATGTCGAATGCGAACTTCGACGTGATGCGGCTCGAGCCCGGCGCCGACGCGGAGCGGGTCGCGGCTCGGTTGAGTGCACAGCCCGACGTGGACTACGCGCAGGCACGGTACCTGGTCCGGCCGCTCTACGTCCCCAACGACCCGTTCTACTCGCGGCAGTGGAACTTCCCCGCGATCGACATGGAGCGCGCCTGGGACATCAACACCGGCGGGTCGCCGGCCATCACCGTCGCGGTGCTGGACACGGGCGTCGCGTATCGCAGCGGCCTGTTGCGGCAGACGGCCATCGCGTGGACACGAGAAGACGGCGTGCGGTTCCCCGCGCTGGGCACGGTGGACATTCCGTTTGCCGCCGCGCCGGATCTCGCAGGCCCGGACCGCTTCGTGGCCCCGCGGGACTTCATCTGGGGCGATGTCCTGCCCTTCGACATGGACGGCCACGGCACGCACGTCGCTGGGACGCTCGGACAGCTGACCAACAACAACGTGGGCGTGGCCGGGATGGCCTTCAACGTCCGGATCATGCCGGTGAAGGTGATCGACGGGGTGTGGGACCTTGTGTTCAACAGCCCGTTTGTCGGCACCGACGACACGGTGGCGCGCGGCATCCGGTACGCGGTGGACAACGGGGCCAAGGTGATCAACATGAGCATCGGCCGCAGCGGTCCCCCGGCGCCGGTGGTCGAGGACGCGATCCGCTACGCGGTTTCGCGCGGCGCCTTCGTGGCCGTAGCGGGCGGCAACGAGTTCCTGCGCGGTCCCGCGCCGCAGCGGCTCGCGGAGTTCGCGCCAAGCGTGGACGGCATGGTGGCCGTGGGCGCGGTGGGCCGCGACCTGGTTCGGGCGGCGTACTCGAGCGTTGGCTCGTTCATCGAGCTGATGGCCCCCGGCGGCGACTTCTCGCGCGGTGGCGCCACGTCGGGAATCCTGCAGCAGACCTTTGACCTGGATCTCGTCGAAACCTACGCCGGCGGCGTCAGCCAATACCGCGCGCCGCGCTTCGACGCCTTCGCCTACTTCTACTTCACGGGCACGTCGATGGCCACGCCGCACGTGTCGGGGATGGCGGCGCTGCTGATGCAGCAGGGCATCACGAGTCCGGCCGCCATCGAAGCGATCATGAAGCAGTTTGCCACCGACCTCGGCCCCGCGGGGCGCGACGACGAGTACGGCCACGGGTTGATCAACCCGCGTGCGGCGCTGCGCGGCATGGGGCTGGCCAAGTGATGCGGGCGTCGCTCTTCTTCGCGGCGACCGCGCTCGTAGTATGTGCGGCTGGCGCCCACGCCCAGACACGGCCGCCCGCGCGTCCGCAGCCTCCTCCACCGCCGGCGCGCGGCTTGGCGCTGCGAGGCTACGGCGAAGCCGGCATCCACTGGTTCGCGGCATCCAAGACGTTCGACGCGGTGCTGGGCTCGTCCAGCGGCCCGATCTTCGGGGGCGGCGTCGAAGCGCTGTGGAACCGCAAGCTCTCGATCAGCTTCGACGTCTCGCGCTTCCAGGCCACCGGGGAACGCGTCTTCGTGTTCAACGATGAAGTGTTCCCGCTGGGCATCGAGGCGTCGATCGACATCGTCCCCATCGCCGTCAACGTGGCCTATCGTCTGGAGCGCCCGCGGAGCAACGTCACGCCGTTTGTCGGCGGAGGCGTCAACTGGCACCGCTACACGGAGACCTCGGACTTTGCCGATGCGGGCGAAGACGTTTCGGCCACCTACACCGGCCTGCACGTCCTGGGGGGCGCGGAGTGGCGGTTGGCCCGCTACGTGGCCGTGGCCGGCGTGGGGCGCTGGATGACGGTGCGCGACGCGCTCGGCGACGAGCCGACCAGCGCTGCGCAGCGCCTTCGACGAGCACGACCTCGGAGGCTTCGACGTCCGTGTCCGCATCGTGGTCGGCAGGTAAGGGCCGCGAGCCGAGCCCCTTCGCCAGACGGGTGCTGGCAGCCGTACGCCGCATCCCCGCCGGACAGGTGGCCACCTACGGCGACATAGCCGCCTGCGCCGGCTCGCCCCGCGCGGCCAGGGCGGTTGGCTCGATCATGCGCGACTGCGGGGACCCCTTCACCCCGTGCCACCGCGTGATCGGCGCCGGAGGCGCCCTGGGCGGCTTTGGAGGCAACGTGGGGCTCAAGCGGGCCAGGCTCGCCGCCGAGGGCCTGGACGTGACCCCGACCCGCGTGCGGCGGTTTGCCGACGTGCGCTGGCGAGTGAAATCCTCGCGGGCAACCCGCCGCCGATCCAACCCCGTCTAAGAAGCAGGCGTGAGCGAGGCAGACCTCGAAGTGGCCCGTCGGTGCCGGGCCGGTGATCCGGCGGCCTTCGAGGGGCTGTACCGGACCCATGCCGGCCGGCTGTTCGGCCTGGTGTCACGCATGCTGGGGTCCGCCCCGGAGGCCGAGGACGTGCTGCAGGAGATCTTCGTCAGCGCCCACCGCAAGATGGCAGGGTTCAGGGGCGAATCGAGCCTGGGCACGTGGCTGTACCGGATCGCCGTGAATCACTGCCTGGACCACCTGCGGAGCCGCGGCGCCCGGATGGCCCGCGCCACGGAGTCGCTGGATCAGGAGGAGGCCTTTGAGCCGGCGGCCGCGGAACCCGCGGTGCCGTCGGCGATCAGCCGCATCGATCTCGAGCGGGCCATCGCGCAGCTGCCCCACGGGTGCCGCGCGGCATTCATCCTCCACGACGTGGAGGGCCTGGACCATCGCGAAGTGGCGGATACGCTGGGCATCTCCGAAGGCACATCGAAGTCCCAGGTGCACAAGGCGCGGATGCGGCTGCGGCGGCTGCTGACGGCGCGCATCCGGAGGCCGATGGCCGTGCCTCCGCAGTTGGTCAAAGCATTATGACGTGTGACGACGTAACCCTTCTCATCGACGACCACGTGGACGGGGCCTGTGATGCGGTGACGGCCGCGGCAGTGGACCACCACCTGAGCACATGCGGCAGCTGTCGAGCGCTGGCCGACGACTTGTCGCGGATCCGCGCGGCCGCTCGCACGCTGGGGCCGGTGGCGCCTCCGGCGCACGTGTGGACCGGCATCCAGGCGAGGCTCGATGGTGAGGCGTCCGGCGCTCCGCCCGCGGGGTGGCAGCAGCTGCTCGCGGCAGCGGCCGGATTCGTGCTGATCGTGTCCAGCCTGTGGTGGGTCGGGGCGCACCTGCCCGCGGCGCCGGACGGCGTCCAGCTGGTGGACGTCCAGGCCAACGACCAGTTCCAGGAGGCCGAGGCTGCCTACCAGACGGCGATCGACGACCTGGAGCGGATCGCCACGGCGTCGGACGCGCCCGCGCTGGCTGAGCCGGCGTTCGTGGCGCTGCACGCGAGCCTGGTCGATCTCGACGAAGCGATAGGCGAAGCGCGGGAACGGTTGTCGGTGGACCCCGGCGACGAGTTCTCGCAGGACAACCTGCTGGCTGCGCTCGACAACAAAGTGGTCCTGCTGCAGGATGCCGTGGCGCTGCTGGACCAGGACAGCGTCTTCGAAGGATCGAATCCATGAACACACGAATCGCGGCTGCCGTCGTGGCCGGACTGCTGGCCGCCTCCGACCCGGCGTGGACGCAGGGCGCGTCTGCTGCGCAGACGGCGCCTGCTACGCAGGCGGCGCCCGAGCCGGGTCAGGACCGCGCCGAAATCAAGCAGGCACAGGAGACCCTCCGCCGCTCCCGCGAACGCCTCCGCCGGATGCAGGGCTCCGCGCGACAGCGGCGCGCGCTGCGCCAGGGCCAAGAAGTCACGGAGTCGGTGAGCCGGACGGCCCGGATCGGCCGCGACGGCAGCCTGGATCTGCGGAATATCGCGGGCCGGGTGACGGTGACCGGCGTGAGCGGCGACGACGTGCGCATCGAGGCCGTGAAGCGCGTGTGGCACCAGAACCCGGAGCAGGCGCGGGCGCTCCTGAAGGCGCTGGACGTGGAGATCATCGAGGGCACGGCGCGTGTCAGCGTGAGGACCCGCTACCCGCAGCAGCAGTCGTATGACGCCGAGGTGGACTACACCGTATCAGTGCCCCAGAATGCGCGCGTCACGCTGCGCGCCGGGTCGGGCGACGTGGTGGTGTCGAACGTGCGGGGCGAACTGACGGCCGAAGCCATGAACGGGTCGGTCACGGCGTCGTCGGTCGGCGACGTGAGGCTGCTGCGATCCGTGTCGGGTGCCGTGTCTGTGGACGGGGCGGAAGGCGCCGAGCTGACCGCCTCCACGATTGGAGGAGCCATCACGGTGCGGCGGGCCAAGGCCCGCACGATGGACCTGCGATCGGTGGGGGGCGCCGTCCAGGTGACCGACGGCGACGCCGACCGCGTGACCATGCGCGCGTTGACAGGCAACATCGAGTATGGCGGCCGGATTTCGCGCAACGGCCGCTACGACATGCAGTCCCGCTCCGGCCGCGTCCTGGTGTTGCCTGCCGGCTCCGATGGCTTCGACGTGGACGCCGTGGCCAGGAGCGGCGAGTTTCGATCCGACTTCCCCTTGACGCTGCGCGAGCGAGCGTCGGGATCCGGTCGTGGCAACCAGCGAGTCAGGCTGGTGCAAGGCACGTTCGGCGACGGCGGCGGTCTGCTGACGCTGCGCTCGTACAGTGGAGGCATCACGATCGAGCGGCGATGACGTTCGCGGCGACGCGAAAAAAAGCCGCAGGGCTTGTGTCGTGGCACTGTCGTTGCTACGCTGGCTCACATGATCAGATCGCGTAGACAGTTCCGCTCCGCATTGGTGATCCTGTTTGTGTCCGCGTACGCGCTGGTTGCGGCATCGCCAGCTCGTGCACAAGCGCCGAGACCCACGCCCGATCGGCATGTGATCGGCTATGGCTTCGATGCCGGTGTCCTGTTTCCAGACGAGTCGTTCGAATCTACATTCACGCTCGACGGCTTCGGAGAGTTCTACCTGACGCCGCGTGTCAGCGTGCGCGGGATGCTGGCGTGGGCCAGCCCAGGTGTGGACAGCCGCACCGAGGACCATTTTCGACAGGTCAAGCTGCTGTTCGGCGCCAACTACAACTTGGTGTACAAGTTGCTGCGGCCGTTTGCCGGCGGCGGCGCCGGGGCCTACTTCGTTCGGCTCAAGCTGGACGACAGCGATGACCCGGAGGGCGAAACCCGCGGCGGCATCTACTTTGGCGGCGGCACCGACTTCATCCTGAACGAGGAATCGGCGATCAAGGTCGAATTCCGGTGGGATGCCGTGAGCGATCCGCCCGGCCTGCCCGATGCCAGCGGGGCGACGATAACGGTGGGATACAAGAGATTTTTCTGAAAGATTCGCTGGGCTCTGGGCTCTGGGCTCTAGGCTCTGGACGGGCCAAAAGCCCAAAGCCAAGAGCCTAAAGCCCTACCACCGACAGTCCGTCATCCGGGCTACTGCAGCCGCTTCGATGCCGTTTCCCAGTTCGGGTTCGTGCAGAGACTGCAGTCCTTGCCCACGAACATCTTCGCCGCCTGCTTGTCGCTCTTGAACTGCCATCGCAGCCAGTTCGACGCGACGTTCGCCCACTCGCCACCGCCAGGATGATCGACAGTCGCCGTGTGCCCGGCGCCGCGACGAGCGCCGTAAAAGGCCGGCAGCGTCTCGATGGCGTCGAAGGTCGCCTTGGAGGACGCCATCAAGAAGTCCCGCTCGTGCCCGTTGATGAGCAGCACCGGACCGTGCAGCGCGGTGAGCTGAGCGGTGTTGTTCCCCTGCAGGCCCGAGTTGAACACGCCGATCGTATCCACGCGTGGGTCTGCTCCCAGCTCGAGCGACAGGAACCCGCCACAGGACTGGCCCATGATCGCCACGCGATCGAGCGCGATCTTGCCGTTCAGCGGCGACCCCGCACGTTTGTTCTCCGCTTCGGCCCAGTCGACGGCCTTGCGCAGGTTGTCGGCCGTGGCCCGGCCACCAGTTGCGCCCGGCTCGGCGGCCGTCGCCATCACGAGGAAGCCGTGCGAGGCAATCGTCGTCAGGAACCCGCCGTAGCGGGTGCTGTTGATCGCGCACCCGCCGTTGCCCCAGACCATCACGGGCAGCGTGTCTTTGGCCGGAAACGACGTGAGATCCGCCGGCCGGTAGACCACATGGCCCGGCGAGCCGAAGGCTGGTCCGGACTCCACCTTGTAGGGCCCCGGCACGGCGAGAGGAGCGCCCTCCACGGGCAGCGCCGTGGCAATCATCTCGCGCGTGATACCGGCCGGCCGCTGAGCGTGGCTCACGGCTGCGAGCGCAAGGGCGATGGTTGTTCCAAGGACGATTGATGCGTTTCGCACGACTCTACTCCTTCAGGTTTCGGCTCTCCCGCAGGCGCCGAGCACGCTCTGCGGCCGGCTGGGCCAAGGTTTTCTTCCAGATGCTCTCGTAATCGACGCCGCCTTTGCGCCGGCTTTCGATCCGGACTTGATCGTCGGCGAAGGGCTGCCCCCAGAGGTCGACCCACACGTCGTAGACGAAAAGGAAGATCAGCTCGATGATGGTCGCCCTTGAACGGCACATCGGCGGCCAGGCGATGGGCGAGCTCGTGGACCAGCGTTCCGCGCTTGGTCTCCGTTGGATAGCTGGCCCGCAAGAGCATCGGTCGCCCGCCTCGCTCGCCGGACCAGCTCGTGCCTTCGTAGACGCTCACCTCGATGGGTCCCGGCTCGAAGCGGAGCCCTGTCGCCCGCTCCATCGCCGCGACGATGCGGCTTCCTTCCTTGACCCAGATATCGCGGTACTCCTCGGTTGCAGCGCGGAAGGCCTCGGCCGACGCAGTGAAGTTCACCTCGAGCGACCTGGCAGGCGCCTGGGAGAGAAGAGGACTCGACAGCGCGAGGAAGACAGCCGAGGGTCATCAATCGCACGGGAGCACCATTTTAGTCTACGGTCTACAGTCTTCAGTCGCCCCCTCGCAGGCTCCGGGCTACAGGCTCCGAGCTACCATTCAATCCCTGCAGCCAGAGCATTGGGCGAGCGGCAAAGGGCCAGCAGAGCGCGACGACGCGATCACCCCCGCGGTCTACGCACTAGCTCCAACGCCATCACGTCGAACTGCTCGTGGTGCAGCTGCGCATCCGGCCGCAGCACCAGCTCCTTGCCGAGCGACTGGCGCAGGTCCTTCAGGGCCGCGCGCTCCTCGTCGCCGAACGCCCGCGCGATGTCGGGGTTCACGCGCAGCACCAGGCTGTGCCCATTGAGGTCCGCGCCGATCTTCTTCACCTCCGCCAGGATCTCGTAGCAGATCGTCGAGCTGGACTTGATGACGGCGCTGCCGGCGCAATACGGGCAGGGCTCGGTCAGCACGCGCTCGAGGCTCTGCTTGACCCGCTTGCGGGTGATGATCACGAGCCCGAAATCGGAGACCTGCAGCGCCTTCGACGGCGCCCGGTCCTTGCGCAGCTCGTGCTCCACGGCCTGCAGCACCTTCTGGCGGTTCTTCCTGTCCTCCATGTCGATGAAGTCGAGGACGATGATGCCGCCCAGGTCGCGCAGCCGGATCTGCCGGACGATCTCCTTGGCCGCCTCGAGGTTGGTCTTGATGATGGTGTCTTCCAGCCGGCCCGCGGTCTTCTTGCCCACGTAGCGCCCGGTGTTGACGTCGATCGCCACCAGGGCCTCGGTCTGGTTGATCACGATCGACCCGCCCGACTTCAGCCAGACCTTGCTGCGCAGCGCCTTGTCGATTTCCGCCTGGACGCCGTATTCCTCGAAGATCGGGAACGGCTTGTCGTAGAGCCGGACCTTCCCCGCCAGGGCGGGCATCATCCGCTCGACCAGCTCCAGCACTCGCCGGTATTCGTGCTCGTTGTCGATCCGGATCGCGGAGTATTCCTCGGTCAGCAGGTCTCGCAGCAGCTTGGCCACCAGGCTCTGCTCGCGGTAGACGACGGCCGGAGCGCGCGAGGTGTCGGATTTCTGCCGGATCTCGGTCCAGATCTTGTGGAAGTAGCTCAGGTCCGAGACGATGTCCTCTTTGGGACGGCCGCCGGCGGCGGTGCGGATGATGACCCCGCCCATGAACCCGTGCTGCTCGCGGAACTCGCGCACGATGCCGCGCAGCCGGCTGCGCTCCTCGCGCGAGTCGATTTTCCGCGACACGCCCACGTGGTCCACCGTGGGCATGAACACCAGGAACCGGCCGGGCATCGTCGCGTGCGACGTGAGCCTGGCGCCCTTCGTGCCGAGCGGCTCCTTGGCCACCTGGACGATGACGTCCTGGCCCTCTTTCAGCAGTTCTTCAATCTTGGGTTCCGGAGCTCTTCTCGTTCGCCGCGCTCGCGGCGCCCGCCGCGGCCTTGCTGGCCGCCCCCGGCTTGCCGTTGCCCGACGCCCCCTGCCTTCCTTGCCGTTGGCAGGGCCTCGTCCTCGTCGGTTTCGAGGCGGTCGAACTCCTCGAAGGTGGCGACGACGTCCGAGACGTAGAGAAAGCCGTCGCGCTCGAGGCCCAGGTCAACAAACGCCGACTGCATGCCGGGCAGCACTTTGGATACCCGGCCCTTGTACAAGTTGCCCACTACGCCGCGACTGCGCTCGCGTTCGATGAATATCTCGGCAACCTGGTCTTCCTCGAGAATCGCGACCCGTGTTTCGTGGGCGCTCGAGGAGATGATCATCTCCTTGGTCATGCCCGTAACTCTCCGGCTGCACGCGCAGATGCACCTGTGCCGCGCGTGTCACAAGACACGTGAGCAGGAGCGCGGCGAGAAGGGTGATCATGTGCAGCCTGTAAGGCTCTCGGCTCTAGGCTCTGGGCTCTTGGGGATGTCCTAGAGCCTAAAGCCCAAAGCCTAAAGCCGATTCAATTCGTAAATCGACGCATCCGCACGTTCAGGATCAAGCCGAATCCCGCCAGCGTGGCGATCATCGACGAGCCTCCGTAGCTCATGAGCGGCAGCGTCAAGCCCTTGACCGGCGCCAGGCCGGCCGACATGGTGATGTTGTAGACGACCTGGAACGAGAAGCTGGCCAGCACTCCCAGCACCAGGAAGGATCCGAGACGGTCTTTGGCGAGCGCGGCCGCCTCGAGCGAACGCAGAATCACGAACAGGTAAAGCCCCAGCGCCACCAGGACGCCGGCAAACCCCCGCTCCTCGGCCAGGACCGAGAAGATGAAGTCGTTGTGCGCAACGGGAAGGAACCGCAGCTGACCCTGCGTGCCCTTCGTGAATCCCTTTCCCCACAAGCCGCCGGACCCGACGGTGATCCGCGCCTGAATCTGCTGATAGCCCGCACCCCTGGCGTCCTGGGACGGGTCCAGGAACGTCGAGATGCGCTCTTTCTGGTAATCCTCCAACGCAAACTTCCACGCGACGGGCGCGATCAGCATCCCGGCCAGGGCCAGGACACCGAGCGCCCGCATGGGCATGCCGGCGACGTACGCGGCGGCCAGGAACACGGGGACCAGTGTGACGGCGGTCCCCAGGTCGGGCTGCCTGGCGATGACGAGCGCGGGCACGGCCGTCAGGGCCGCGGCCACGATGAAGTCGGAGCGTGTGAGCCCGCCCTTCCGCGCTTCGGCGAAGAACTTCGCGAGCACCAGCGCCAGCGCGGCCTTGGCGAACTCCGACGGCTGCAGATTGAACGCGCCCAGGTCGATCCACCGCCGCGAGCCGCCCCGCACCGCGCCGAAGAACAGGACGTAGACGAGCAGCAGCAGCACGCCGCCGAAGATGAAGTGCGACTTGTCCACGAGCGTCCGGTAGTCGATCGACAGACACACGAGAAGCGCCACGAGCCCGAGCAGGATGCCGTAGATCTGCGTCACGTAGATCGAAGTCGGACCGCCGGTGGCGCTGTAGATCTGCGAGAGGCCCATGAAGCGCGAGGGCCAGCAGCGCGCCGATGAGCGCCCAGTCCACGTGGAAGTACAGCCGGCGTTCGAACACGTCAGTTGAGGGGGCGCGCGAGGCTCGGCGGCTGAGGTGCCGGTCGCGGACGCCACTTCGATGTCGGTCAGCACAGGCGGCGAGTCGGGGTCGGGCGTGTTGCGGGGCTCGGGCGCGGCGGCCGGCGGCAGCACCGGCAGCGGCATGCCCTCTTTCTTGGCGAAGTAGGTCTCGATCAGGTGCCTGGCGATCGGGGCGCCCAGGTAGCCGTGCTCGTTGTGCTCGCCGAAGATCACGCCCGCAATCTCCGGGTTGTCCTTGGGCGCGAAGAACACGAACCACCCGTGGTCGCGCAGGTCGCGGCCGCTGTTGCGTGCCGCCTGCCGCCCCTGAATGGAGATGACCTGCGCCGTGCCGGTCTTGCCGGACACGTCGCGGCCCGCGCAGCTTGGCGCGGCCCGCCGTGCCGGCGCCGTTGACCGCCAGCCACAGCCCGTCGTGCAGTGCGGCCAGCGTGCCAGGCCTGAACGCCACGCGGTCGGCCACCGCGGGCGCGGGCACCGGCTTCCAGCCGTTGCCTTCGTCCACGGCCTTGATGACGTGCGGCGTGACGCGCGTGCCGCCGTTGGCCACCGTGGAGATCATCACCGCGAGCGAGGCCGGCGTCACCGCCACCTGTCCCTGGCCGATCGACACCGAGATCGTCTCGCCCGGCGTACCACTTCTCCCCGGTCCGGCGCCGCTTCCATTCCGTCGAGGGCACGATGCTGTCCTGCTCGTTCGGCAGATCGATGCCGGTCTTGCCGACCATCCCGAGCTTCTCGGCCCACTTGTGGATCCGGTCCACCCCGAGCATGTTGCCGAGCGTGTAGAAGTAGACGTTGCACGACTTCTCGAGCGCGTGGCGCATGTCCACCGAGCCGTGGCCGCGCGCGAGGTGGCACTTGAAGTAGCGGCCGAAGAAGGACGCGCCGCCGTTGCAGGTCACGCGGAAGTCCGGAGTCGACGATCCCTTCCTCGAGCGCCGCGGTGGCCACGACGATCTTGAAGGTGGAGCCCGGCGAATACCGGCCCTGCATGACCCGGTTCTGGAGCGGCCGCAGCCGATCGGTGTTCAACGCCGCCCACTTCGCGCGCTCGATGCCCGACGGCGAAGTCGTTGGGGTCGTAGGCCGGCAGGCTCGCGTAGGTCAGCACTTCGCCCGTTGCGCGGATCGAGCACCAGCGCCGCGCCGTTGAAGCCGGCATGGCGGAAGCCGTCCTCGGCCGCCTGCTGCAGGTCGGAGTCGATCGTCAGCTGCAGGCGGCGGCCCTCGACAGGCGGCACCTCCTCGAGCGTCGCGGATTTCCCGGCCGAGGCTGTTGACCACGACCACGCTGGCGCCGTCGCGGCCCATCAGAGCGTCGTTGTAGGCCTTTTCCAGCCCTGCTTGGCCGATGATCGCGCCCTGCGCCGCGCCGCCCGCCGACCTGGGCATCGTTGGCCTCGCCGACATAGCCGAAGAGGTGCGCGGCCAGCGCGTCGGCGGGATATCGCCGCGTCGGCACCTTCTCCACGACCACGTCGGGCAGCTCGGACTCGAGGCGCCGCGCGCGAACGGCCGCGACCTGCGCCAGCGAGGCGTCCTCGACGATGACAATCGGGCGGTAGGCCGGCTCGCTGCGGTGGCGTTCGACGGTCTGCTCGCACCTGCTTCGGATCCAGGCCCGCCACCTGCCGACAGCATGCGAATCGTGTGCGTCGAGGTCCTCGCGAGTGCTCGCGGACGATCGAGATGGTGAAGGAATGCCGGTTCTCGACGAGCACGGCTCCGGACCGGTCGAGCAGCACGCCGCGCGGCGCGCGCAGCGACAGCGTGCGCTGGTGGTTGTTCTCGGCCAGCTCCTGATACCGCTTGTGCTCGATCACCTGGAGGAACCAGAAGCTCATGCCCAGGACCACGAACACGACAATCGCCGCCAGCTGCAGCGTCTGCAGGCGGAAGGTGACGCGACGGCGATCCTCGGTTACCGACATGCTGGTCGAGACGAGTTCAGTCAGGCTCATCAGCTTGGGCCGCCGCGACAAACGCCGGCGCTCCATCGTGCCGGGCAGGCCCTCGATCACGGTGAACGCCACCATGCCCACCACGGCGTTGCCCAGCGACTGCCAGGCGACGGCGGTCAGCGGCGACGCGAACGAGCGGACGCCGAGCACCTGATACAGCCCCATGAAGAGGCGCGCGTGCATGGCGGTGGCCGCCAGGAAGATCACGAGCCTCGGCACGGCGGCGGTGACGATGAACTGCTGACCGATGGCGCCCGCGAGAAAGCCCACGACCGTCTTCGCCAGGCCGCCGACGCCAATCACGCCGCTCGACAACGCATCCTGGAATCAGCCCTGCCACGCAGCCGGCGAGCAGGCCCGCCGACCGGCCCCATGGTCAGCGCCACGTACACGACGGCCACGAGCACCAGGTCCACCGCCGCCGTCCCGCCGACGACGAAGCGGTCCAGGGTGGTCTGCAGCGCGAGCGCCAGCGCGACCGCGACGAGCGACCCCGGCAACCCTCACTCGCGTGCCTCGTCGCGCCGGCGGCCTCGGCGTCGGCGGACTCCGGCGGGGCAGCACCACGAGCACCGCCTCGAGCGCCGACAGCTCGACGGCGGGCTATCACGACCTCGCTGGAGTCCCCGGCTCCGCGCTGAACCGATTCTATCTGACCAATCACGAAGCCCTTGGGATAAATCCCGTCGATACCTGAGGTCACGACGCGGTCCCCAGCCTTGATGTCGGCCGTTCCCGGCACGTACTCCATCCGCAGCCGGTCGCCGCCCGTGCCCACCACCACCCCCTGGGCGCGCGACCGCTCGACCAGGCCCGCCACGGCGGCGTTGCGGTCGATGAGCAGCTGGACCTTTGCCGCGCGGGCGGTGGGCGTGATCGACCCGTCCGACGACCCCGGCCGGGGCCACCACGGCCATGTCGGTCCGCACCCCCTGGCGAGTGCCCTTGTCGATGGTCAGCGTGCGGAAGTCCGGGCTGGCGCCGCCCGCGATGACCGCCGCGGAGATGGTGGCCAGCTTCGTCGAACGCTTGAGATCCAGGAGAGCCTGGAGCGTCCGGGTCTCCTGGGCCAGGGCACGCTCCTGCTGCAGTTGAATCTGCAGCTCGCTCACTCCGGTGCGCAGCCGCTCGTTCTCCAGGCGGACGTCCTGCAGCGACAGTACTGCTGCCAGCGGTCGCTCGTTCCGGTGACGAGACCCGTGGCCACGCGCTGGAGCTCCGCCACCGCGCCGAAGTACGGCACTTCGAGCATCGGCACGCCGGTGCGGGTCGTGACCTGGGCGGAGATCAGCACCAGTTGCGCGAGCACCACCGCCGTGAACAACCAACCGGTGCGCTGACGAATATCCAGAAGGGCCATCGCTCGCAGTGCGGGCAAACGCGTTAATCGATCGAAATCTTCCTGAGCAGGTTGAAGTCCGAGAGCATCTTGCCCGCGCCGAGCACGACCGACGACAGCGGATCTTCGGCCATCGCCACCGGCAGGCCGGTTTCCTCGCGCAGGCGCTTGTCGAGGTTCTTCAGCAGCGCCCCGCCGCCGGTGAGCACGATGCCGCGATCGACGATGTCGGCCGACAGCTCCGGCGGCGTGCGCTCGAGCGCCACGCGCACCGCGTCGACGATCACGTTGACGGTCTCGGCCAGCGCCTCGCGAATCTCCTCGTCGGAGACGGTGATCGTCTTCGGCACGCCTTCGATCAGGTGGCGGCCCTTGATCTCCATCGTCATCCGCTCGTCGAGCGGAAACGCGGAGCCGATCTCCATCTTGATCTGCTCGGCGGTGCGCTCGCCGATCAGCAGGTTGTACGCTTCTTGATGTACTGGATGATCGCCTCGTCCATCTCGTTGCCGGCGACGCGGACCGCCTTGCTGTAGACGATGCCGGCCAGCGAGATGACCGCGATGTCGGTCGTGCCGCCGCCGATGTCCACGATCATGTTGCCGGACGGCTCCGTGATCGGCATGCCCGCGCCGATCGCCGCCGCCATGGCCTCCTCGACCAGGTGCACCTCGCTGGCCTTGGCGCGGTAGGCGCTGTCCTTCACCGCGCGCTTCTCGACCTGCGTGATCTCGGAGGGCACGCCGATGACGATGCGCGGGCGCACCCACACGTTGCGGTTGTGCGCCTTCTTGATGAAGTAGGTCAGCATCTTCTCGGTGACTTCGAAGTCGGCGATGACGCCGTCCTTCATCGGCCTGATCGCGACGATGTTGCCGGGCGTGCGGCCCAGCATCTCCTTCGCGTCGCGTGCCGACCGCTTCGACGCTGCCGTTGACCTTGTTGATGGCGACGATCGACGGCTCGTTGACCACGATGCCCTTGCCGCGCGCGTACACGCAGGTGTTGGCGGTGCCGAGGTCGATGGCGAGGTCGCTCGAAAAGAGCGAGAACAACGAACCAAATGGCAATCAGCAGCTCCTGGCGGGTCCGCTATGCCACATGGATGCCGTCTTTCCCCTCGTATTTGACCTTGTACATGGCCGTATCGGCGACCCGCAGCAGGTCTTCGGCCGTCGGGCCGCATCGGGGAGCGTGGCAACGCCTATGGAGGCGGTAAGGCGGACGGCCAGGCCGTCCGAGGTAGGAACGTGTTGGCCCGAATACGGTCGCGGATACGCAAGGCAACGGCCTTGGCGCCTTCCGGGCCCGTGTCGGGCAGGATCAGCGCGAACTCGTCCCCGCCGAAACGGGCGACGACGTCGGTTTCACGGGCGCACGAGCGAATCACCGCGCCGGCTTCGACAAGCGCCTTGCTGCCGGCCATGTGCCCGTGGTTGTCGTTGACCTGCTTGAAGCCGTCCAGATCGAGAAAGAGCATCGACAGCGGCCTGTTGCTGCGGATCGCGCGCTTGGTCTCGCGGCGCAGCACCAGGTTCAGGTACCGCGAGTTGGCCAGCAGGGTCAGGTCGTCGGTGACGGAAAGCGCCTCCGACTTCTGGAGCGCGAGCGCGTTGTCGAGCGCGATGGCCGGCGGCTCGAGGATGCCGCGCAGCGACAGCAGAAGGGCGGCGCCAAGCGCGGGTACCGTGGCGGATGGCTGCGGGTCAATGCCGACCACCACACCGATCACCTGCCCCCGGCAGCTGAGGGGCAACGCCATCACCGTACCGCTGCCGCGGTTGCCGCTTCGCGGATCCTTGCTCAAGTCGCCGCTGAGCAGCTCGGTGCCGTGGCTCATCACCCACTCGGCCGCGGACCACAGCGATGGACCCAGTCCGGGATTCAAGCCCAGGTCGGCCATCACGGTCAGCCGGTCGCTGTTGTCGCGGGCCACGACCGCCCAGCACGTCGCGGGGAACCAGCTGTTCGCTTGGTGTGTGAGCCACTCCGCGACCTTGGCCGGGTCCAGCGAGGCATTGGATTCGCGGACCGCCTGAACGAGCGCGTCGCGCTTGGCGAGGCGGGAGCGCATGGTTCGCAGCCGTGCCTTCCAGCGCGCAGCGGGATCCGGACGTCGAGCGCCTCGGACGATACGAGGCGTGCCGGCGGCCCTCAAGCCACCTGATTTGACGGCGCGGTGCGACGGTCGGGCAGGCACATGGATGCGGCGTCGTGCCGCTAAGTCCTTCTCTACCTGTTAAATATAACACGGACGCCCCCTCCGTCCGGGCGCACGACGGACTGCGCACCCACGGACAGCCTCGTGACACCGTGCCCCCGCCGGGCGCCGAATCGGCCGGTTGCAGGCCTTTCCGTGGCTGTCGGTTACGATGGGCGGCTCAGAGGAAGGAACGTATCCATGACCATGTTGGACCGGATGCGCCGGCATCGGAACTGGCTGAAATGGAGCCTGGGACTGGTGGTGCTGGCGTTCGTCGTCTTCTACATTCCCGATTTCCTGCAGCAGGAAACGGCCACGGTTGGTGCGTCGCCCCGCGAAGTGATCGCGGAGGTGGACGGCCGGCCGCTGATCGCCGGTGATTTCCAGCAGCGCTACACGGCGCAGGTGCAGGCGTATCGGACGCAGTTCGGTGGGGCGATGAACGATCAGCTGCTGCGCCAGCTGAACGTGGACCAGCAGATCCTCACACAGATGATCGACGAGGAAGTGGCGGTCGTGGAGGCCGAGCGTCAGGGCATCGAGGTCAGCGACGACGAGCTGGCGCAACAGATCTTCGCCATCCCGGGACTGCAGGAAAACGGACGGTTCATCGGCCAGGCGCGCTACGAGGCGCTGCTCCGCAGCCAGTCGCCGCCGCTGAACCGCGCGCAGTTCGAGGAGCGCATGCGGCGCAGCCTCGTGATCGACCGGCTGCGGACCGCCGTCACGGATTGGATCGCCGTGTCGGATCAGGAGCTCGATCGCGAATACCGCAAGCGGAACGAGAAGGTGAAGCTGCAGGTGGCGTTGCTGACCGCCGACGCGTTTCGCGACAAGGTCACCGTGACGGACGCCGACGTGGCCGCGCACTACGAAGCGAACAAGAACTCGTACCGCGTGGCGGAGCAGCGCTCCATCCGGTATCTGCTGCTCGATCGCGATCAGGCACGCCTGAAGGTCACGGTGCCCGCCGCTGACATCCAGCGCTACTACAACTCCAACATCTCGCAGTACCAGACGCCCGAGCAGGTGCGGGCCAGCCACATCCTGTTCAAGACCGAGGGCAAGGACGAAGCGGCGGTGCGCAAGCAGGCCGAGACCGTTCTGGCCCAAGTCAAGGGCGGCGCCGACTTTGCGGAGATGGCGCGCAAGTTCTCCGAGGACACCTCCAAGGATCAGGGCGGCGACCTCGACTTCTTCGGCCGCGGCCGCATGGTGCCGGAATTCGAAAGCGCCGCGTTCGGGATGGCGCCCGGCCAGACGAGCGACCTCGTGAAGTCGCAGTTTGGTTTTCACATCATCCGCGTCACCGACAAGCGCCCCGGCAGCACGCGCACGCTGGACGAGGTTCGGGCACAGATCCAGGACATGCTGCAGCAGGAGCTCGCGGATCAGCAGCTGTCCACGCGGGCGCAGCAGCTGCAGGCGCGCATCAAGGACCCCGGCGACCTGGCGGAGGCGGCGGGCGAGAACGGCCTGACTGTGCAGGAATCGGGCACTTTCCAGCGAACCGACCCCGTGCCCGGGCTCGGCCAGGCGCCCCAGGTGGCCAGCGAGGCGTTCACCCTGGCCGACGGGGCGGTCAGCGGGGCGCTGGTGTCGCCGCGGGGAATCGTGTTCATGACCGTCGCGGGCAAGAAGGACGCCTACGTGCCGAAGCTCGACGAGGTGAGGGACCGCGTGCGCGAAGACACCATCCGGGCACGCGCGACCGAACTGAGCCGCCAGCGCGCGGCCGCAGTGGCGGCCGTGCTGAAGGCAGCGCCAAACTTCGCAGCGGCGGCAAAGGCGCAGGGGCTCGAATCGAAGGACTCCGAATTGGTGACGCGCGAGGCGGCGTTGCCCGACGTCGGCGTCAGCACGCAGGTCGACAAGGTGGCCTTCGCGCTGCCTGTCGGTGGCGTCAGCGATCCCATCGTGACCGATGTGGGCACGGTGATCGTGAAGGTCCTGGAGCGCGACGACGTCACGCCCGACGAGTTCCGGCAGGGGCGCGAACAGTTCAGGACCGATCTCCTGAACGAGCGCCGCGGCCGCTTCTTTACCTCCTACATGGGCAAGGTGAAGGAGAAGCTGAACGTCGAGGTGAAGGGCGACGTCGTCAACCGGATCGTCACGTCGATGACGTCGCTGTAGGAGCCCGAGGCCCTATCAAACTCATCCCGGAGACAGCTCATCCGTCTTGCAAAAAAAAGAACGACTGTTTCTTTTTGAACAGTCTGCGGTGAATCAAGACGGCTACGCTGGGCGTATCCAAGGCTATGTGGACGCACGCCGATGCCGCGCTTGATTCGATGGGCGATGCGGTGCTCTGCACGGACGAGGCAGCCAGGGTCGCCTACCTCAACCATTCGGCTGAAGTGTTGACTGGCTGGTCGCGCGAGCTTGCCTCAGGGCGCCCCGCTCTCGACGTGCTTCGGATCGTGAATGGCGACACGCGACAGCCGATGTCCGACCCGTTGGGCCTCGCCGTCGAGCGCCACGAGACAGTCGAATTCGCGCCCAACTGCGCGCTGATCCACTTGGACGGTCACGAGATCCCAATCGAAGGATCCGCCGCGCCGATTCACGACGGCAACGGCCTCGTGATCGGGACGGTGGTCACGGTTCGCGACGTCGGGGCGGCGCTCGAGAAGTCGCGAGAGGCGTTGCGCCGGGCCAGGCACGATGCGCTGACACGCCTGCCCAATCGCTCCCTGCTGAATGACTCGCTCGCGACGGCCGTCGCGTTCGCCCGCCGTCACGGCAAGGCCCTCGCGGTGGGCTTCCTGGATGTGGACGGCCTGAAGGTCATCAACGATTCACATGGTCACAGTGCCGGCGATCGTGTCCTGGCGGGCGTTGCCGGCAGGATCAGGGCGACGCTCCGTCAATCGGACAGCGTAGGTCGAGTGGGTGGCGACGAGTTCGTGATTGTGCTCTCCGAGATCGCACACGCCGGGGATGCCGCCCTCGTGGCCCAGAAGCTGCTACAGGCAATCGCGGCCCCGTACAGGGTCGTTGGCCGCGACATCAGGGTCACCGCCAGCCTCGGGCTCGCGCTCTATCCCGACGATGGCATGACGGCCGAACATCTGGTCGCGAGCGCGGATGCGGCGATGTACGCGGCGAAGCGCAATGGACACGGTGGTTGCCGTTTCTTCCAGACCAGCATGACGTTCGCCTCCACGGAGCACCTGGCGAGCGTCCACGACGGCACGGCCGGGTAGCACGCCAGGCACCGGCGCGAGCAGCTCAGCGGGGCGTCGCGTTCCGGCGGCCCAGTCCGCCGTCAGGACATCATCGCGAGCGCCTGCTCTCCTCCCGGTGCCGTCGATTGACCCGTATTGAATGGCAACCCGACCCCGATCGACCCGAATCCGGCTAACGAGTCACGCAGTCGTGCGAGGTCCGGCGTAGCGGGCGACCGTCTGGATCGGGCCCGCACCGGCAACCTGACCGTGAAGCGGCTGCCGCGTGTGAGCCCGCCGCTGGCCACGTCGATGCGGCCGCCATGGAGTTCCACCAGCCGGCGCACCAGAGCCAGGCCGAGGCCCATGCCGCCGCGGGCTTGATCGCGGGACTCCGCCAACTGGACAAACGGCTCGAAGATGCTCTGGAACCGTCCGGTCGGAATACCCGCGCCATCATCCTGCACCGACACCACAGCCTCATTGCCCTCCGACGTGACGGCGATGGTGATGTGTCCGGCATCGGGCGTGTATTTGACCGCGTTGTCCACCAGATTCGACACGACCTGCACCAGGCGAACCGGATCGGCCTCGACCACAATTGGATTGCCTGTCGAGAAGACGGCGAGCACCTGGCCTCGGCGCTGAGCTTCCGCACGACGCCCCTCGACGGCGTCCGCGACCATCGCTCGAAGATCGACGGACTGAAAGTTCAAGTTCAACTTGCCGCTCTCGATGCGCGCGACGTCCAGCAGGTCGTCCACAAGTCGGCTGATGTGATGACACTGGCGCCCGATCGTCGCCACCGTCCGCTGGACGTAGTCGTCTTCACCGGCCCGCAACTTGAGCACCGCCGCGGCCGTGGTCAGGGCCGACAGCGGATTTCGCAGCTCGTGACCGAGGGTGGCTAGGAACTCGTCCTTCCGCGCCTTGTTGCGTGCCGCCGCATCGCTCTGTCGCCAGAGGTCCCAGGCGGCCGACGCGAACCGCGTCAGCCTGCTCACGAGGCGAGCGTCCTCGAGATCGAACGCGCGTTCGGTGTTCTGGCTCACGATCCAGACTGTTCCCACGGCCTTGCCGTGAACGTGGAAAGGCACCAGGAGCACCTCCTCGAACCTCGGCTCGCAGCGTAATTCCGGGAAGCGGCGATCGGGCCGGCGTATCAGCTGAACAGCATTGCGATCGACGCACACGCCGCATGGACTTGCGTGCCGTGGCCTCGTGCCGTGAAGCGCCAAAGCGGACCGGCCCGCCGCGGCTTCGCATCGGAACACATCGCCGTCGAGCAGGTGTACCGCGACGGTGTCAGCCCGGCAGAGTTCCAGCGCCACCTCGGCCAGCCGCTGAATCATGTTGCCGGGATTCCTTTCCAGCGCTGTCGCCAGCAGGGTCAGCGCGCGGTGTTCGGCGGCAACATCCGGTGCCCGATAGGCCCGGCGGCCCAGCTCGGTCGTCACGTTCACCTCGTCCAGCGTCGCGCGTTGTCTCATGTCGGCCGACGATAACCCTTCGACCAGCTCGGCCGCTGTCCCTTTCCGCACAGGTGATCGAACCCGACGCCTACCTGGGCACGAGTACAGGGAAGGAGACGAGCGACGTTGAGACGGCAGCGCCGGACGGATCCACCGGGGGCAGCACGTCGAGTGGCGCAAGGGAGGCTGTGATGCGGGCCTCCATGGAGGTCGGGAACGCCGGGGCGGCCCCGACGAGTCCCTCGCGGTAGACACCGAGCATGACTTCCCGAAACACGGGCAGCGCCAGCCGGCCGCCGGTTTCTCCCGATCCGAGAGAACGATTGCTGTCGAAGCCAATCCTGACGGCAACGGTGACCCCGCCCGGACCGTAGGTCGATCCGACGAAGATCGCGTCCTTGAAATCGTTGGTCGTTCCGGTCTTTCCCATGACGGCGATCGGGAATCCGCGAGACGTCAGGGCGTGCGCCGTGCCTGTAGGCAAGCGCACCACGCCGCGCAAGCCTTCCTGGATCAGGGAGAGCGCGGCGGCGCGAATCACGGCCGGTGGCGGACGGGGCGTCGTGGAAGCCACCACCTCGCCCGAATCGCGGACCACGCTCTCGATCACGTAGGGCACTGCCACGATCCCGGAGGCCATCGCCCGGTAGGCGTTGGCCAGTTCGAGCAGGTTGGTCGCGGACGCACCCAATGCCGTCGTGGGGTAGCGTCCAAGAGGCGTGCGGACGCCCAGGCTCCGCGATGTGCGCAGGACGCTGTCGATGCCGATCTGCTCGGTGATCCACACCGCGGCTGCATTCCTGGACTCGGCCAGCGCCTGACGGACGGGAATCAAGCCCTTGAAGCGACCGTCATAGTTCGAGATCCATTTCCGCGGGCGGCCGGCGCCATTCGGCACGCTGATCGGTTCGTCGGGCACCAGGGTGTCCAGCGTGAAGCCCCCCTGCCGAAATGCGGCGAGATAGACCAGCGGCTTCATCGCGGATCCAGGCTGACGCAGCGATCGCGTGACCCGGTTGTAGTCGTTGTACGACGCCGAGCGGCCGTTGAAGACCCTCCGACCCCCTGTTTCAGCCAGAATCCGGCCGTCGCCGTTGTGCAGCACGACCACCGAGCCCTGGATCACTCCGCGGGCCGCCGGGTGCCGCCCCTCGTAGCGTGCGAGACCTCGCTCCAGGGCGTGGTTCGCGACCTGCTGCACGCGCGCGTCCGCGGTGGCGTACACCCGGATGCGCCCCTGCAGCAGATCCTCCAGGCCCAGGCCGGCGCGGCTCGCCTTCAGTTCCTCGAGGACATGGTGGACGACGGCGGACGCGTGGAGCTGGCCCGGTATGTCGTGGCGCTCGATCTGCAGGACCCGCCCCTTGGCGTGCGCCGTCGCCTCGGCCGACAAGAAGCCATTCGCGTGCATGAGCGTCAGCGTCTCGTTCCGGCGGCGCATCACGATTCCCTGCTCGCCGGCACCAGGCGCGTAGTCGCGCGGCGCCTTGGCGACGCCCGCCAGCACCGCGGCCTTGTCGGCATCGGCCGCAGTGAACGTCGTCAGCCGCCGGCCAAAGTAGTAGTCCGACGCCCGCGTGAACCCGTACTGGCCGTTGCCCATGTACACGAAGGTGCTGTAGCGGGCGAGGATCTCCTCCTTCGCACGGCGCTTCGACCCGAACCGTCCACGCATCTCGTGTTCCAGCCACAACGAAAGCCGCATCTCCTCCCGCTTGCGCGCCAGCATGTTGACGCTTCGCGAACCGATGACCGACGACAGCAGACGGGCGACGGGGCCGGTGGGGCGAAGCTGATAGCTGTTCTCCCTCGCCGTCACCCGACGCAGGAAGCTGCCACGCACGAGCTGCTGGGTGATCGACGACCCGCCTTGCGGAAACAGTGCCGCGCCTTGCGCCTCGTCGTGCCGTCCCCACCTGAGGAGACGTGCCGCGAGCATCCCAAGCCTGACCTTTCCGGCCACGCGGATCAGGCTGACGTAGTCGACGCCGTTGTGGGAGAAGAAGCGCTTGTCCTCGGCCGACAGGATTGCGTCACGAACGATTGGCGGGATCTCGCTCGTACCTCGTGACCTCGCGGTACTCTCGAGCCAGCTCGATGAGCGACCGGCCGTCCGCATCGTAGATGTGGCCGATCGTCGGGAGCTCGAAACGGATGAACGGCCCCAGGTCGGGCAGATGGTGCCGATCGAAGTACACGTAGTGGACCTGTGCGGCCACCACGACGGCTACCAGCACAGACCCCGCCACGGCGAGCGCCGCGGTCACACGCCGGGCGGTGATCCGTCTCGTCACGTCCTCACGTACGCGCCCACATACCTGGACAGTAACAAGTCGAGACGGATTGGTCTGTCCACAAGTGAACGGCGGATGCCTGACGCCGCGCGTATCGGCCCCGCCCGAGGGCCTGGAGCCCGGAGCCTGGAGCCTGGAGCCTTCCCTAGTGCTTCGTGCGCGTCGTGACCCAGATGTCCTGGCTGCCAAACCCGCCGGGGCGGGCCGACTGGAAGTACAGGGTCTGGCGGTCGGCCGCGATGTAGGGCTGCACCTCGTCGAAGACAGTGTTCACCGCCGGGCCGAGGTTCGTCGGCGCCGACCACGGATCGAACACCCGGGCGCGCGTGGCCGACCACAGATCCACGATCCCGGCGCCTCCAGGACGATCCGAGAAGAAGAAGATTTCCAACCCGTCGAACCTGACTGATGGACGCTGTTCCGATCCCGGTCCGCTGAGCTCCGCGACCAGGGTGGCCGGCCCCCACGTTCCGTCGCCAAGCAAGTCGCTCACGTAAATGTCGGTCGCTCCCAGGCCCGGGCGTGCGCTGTGGAAGAAGAGCTGCGGCGCGCCGGTGCCGTCATTCTCGACGTAGGTGGCCCCGCTTTCGCCGAAGGGCGAGTTGACGCCAGTGCCGACGTTCACCGGCGCCTGCCAGTCGAACGGATCGTGCACGTGCTCCCGGTAGGAGACCCAGATGTCATTGCCCCCGACGCCGCCGGGCCGGGTGCTGGTGAAGAACAGCCAGTGCTCGTCGCGTGACAAAGCCGCCACCGCCTCGGTGCTGGGCGAGTTGACCACGGTTCCGAGGTTGACCGGCGGGCCCCATGGATTCCCGCGTCTCGCGCGTTGCGACACCCAGATGTCGGTGGAGCCGGAGCCACCGGGCCGCTCGGAGTGGAAGTAAAGGCTCCGCCCGTCCTTGGACTCGGCGGGGCCAGCCTCCGCGAAGGCGGTGTTGATTGCGGGGCCAAGGTTTACCGCCGGAGACCAGCCTGAGAACTCCGGCGCGGCGGTCGGAGACGAGACGTACAGCGCCACGAGAACGGCAGCGGCCAAAAACGCTCGGAAAAGACCCATGGGATCGCTCCTTCAGAAGTGCACGGAAACGAGGTGTGTCTCAAGGGTGAACACGCCGCCACTTGCCTTGACTCGCTCAAGCTCAGGTGGCAGAGTCGCCCAGTCGCTACTGGTTAACGCGGCAGATTCGGCCCGGTTGTGTCACAGCTCTGAGCAAGGGGACGGGGACATGCGATCAGCGTCAGCGGGAGCGGTGACTCGACTGCTCCACGCGTGGTCGGACGGGCATCCGGACGCGCAGGACGAATTGCTGCCGCTGGTCTACGGCGAGCTGCGCCGCCGCGCTGCCGGCCATCTGCGCCGAGACCGCCGCCACCACACGCTGCAGCCGACGGCCCTCGTGCACGAGGCGTACATCAGGCTGGTCGGCCAGCACGCGGTGGACTGGCAGAGCCGCACCCATTTCTTCGCCCTGGCGTCGCGCATGATGCGGCGAATCCTCGTGGACCACGCCCGGGCGCGCGCGGCGGCGAAGCGGCCGGATGAAGCCCTGCGGGTGGAGCTCGAGGGAGACCTGGCCAGCGTGGACCCGCGCGGATGCGATGTCCTCCTCCTGGACCAGGCGCTGACCGAACTTGCCCATCTCGACGAGCGGCAAGGCCTGATCGTCGAACTTGTTCTACTTCGGCGGCCTCACCGAAACGGAGTCCGCCGCCGCCCTGTCGATCTCGCGATCCACCGTCGCACGAGAGCTGAGGAGCGCAAGAGCCTGGCTCCTCCGCCGTATGACGGCGGGCCGGTAGACGGAGCCGGTGTGAGCGAATCCGAACGCTGGGCACGGGTCAAGACCATCTTCGACGCAGCCGTCGCCTGCCCGGCCGGGGATCGGCCAGGACTGCTGCGCGAGATGTGCGGCGACGACGCGGGCCTGCAGGCGAATGTCGAATCACTACTGGCGGCGGATGTCGAAAACGCGTCGAGCCTCGCGCCGTCTGTCGATGGTGGAACGCGCGAGCGCATCTTCGACGCGGTCGCCCAGGTTCTCGACGCTCGAACCGGCGGCCTCTCTCCCGGGGATCGTCTGGGAGACTACGAGATACGCGGCTTTCTCGGCGCCGGTGGGATGGGGCGCGCGTACCAGGGCTCGCGACCTCACGCTTGGCCGCGACGTTGGGCTCAAGATTCTGTCCCGCCCGTGGCTGGCCGACCCTGAGGGTGGTGCCCGCTTCGAGCGCGAGGCCCGCGTGCTGGCCTCGCTCAATCACCCCAACATCGGGTCGATTTACGGCGTCATCTCGAACGACGGCGGCGCAGCCACGGCTCCGTCCGTCAAGGCACTCGTGCTCGAGCTGATCGAGGGTGAAACGCTGGCCGAGCGTCTGACGCGCCAGGCCGCCGCGAGACCGCCGCGGCCGGGGCTGCCCCTCGACGAGGTTGTCGCCATCGCCGGCCAGTTGATCGATGCCATCGAGGCCGCACACGACCACGGGATCGTGCATCGCGACCTCAAGCCGGCCAACATCAAGGTCACGCCCGAAGGGCGGGTGAAGGTGCTCGACTTCGGTCTCGCCAGGCTGATGAGCGCCAGCGGTGAACGGGATGCCGATCCGGCAGCGGGGGCGGCCGGGGTGACACAGAACGGCGCGCTGCTCGGCACCGCCCCTTATATGAGCCCCGAGCAGGCAAGGGGACGGACCGCCGACAAGCGCAGCGACATCTGGGCCTTCGGCTGCGTGCTGTACGAGATGCTGGCCGGCGCTCCGGCATTTGCGGGCGATGGCACCGCCGATCTCCTGGCCAACGTCGTCACGGTGGAACCGGACTGGAGCGCGCTTCCTTCCGACGCGCCGCCGGCGCTTCGGATGTGCGTCCAGCGCTGCCTGCAGAAGGATCTCCGCCAGCGGTTTCACGACATCGCCGATGCCCGCCTGGCGATGGAAGGCGCCTTCGAGCCGTCCAGTGGCGTGACGCGGCGCCGCCGGCCATTCCTTGAGCGATATGCGCCGCTGGGCTGGGCGGCTGCCGCGCTGGCGATTGCCGCGGCGCTGATGATCGTCGCGTTCCCGGCCGCGGATCCCCTCGAGCCACTCGAGACTCGACTGGAGATCGTGACGCCTCCGGCCGCCGACCCGCTGTCGCTCGCCATCTCCCCCGACGGGCGCAGCGTGGTGTTCCAGGCGGGACGGGACCTGCCGCAGTTGTGGCTGCGTCGGCTCGATTCGCCGGATGCCCGGCCGATCGCCGGCACCGAAGGTGCGCGACAACCATTCTGGTCACCCGACAGCCGTTCGGTCGGCTTCGGGGTGGGCCCGGTCGTGAAGCGAGTCGATCTCGACAGCGGCCTGGTCCGGACGGTTGCCAACACGTTTTCCGTCGGTGCGGCGTGGGCCCCGGACGGGACCATTCTGCTCGGCAGCGGGATCGGACCACTGCACCGCGGGCGAGCCGAGGGCGGGGCGCTCACGACCGGCACTGTTCTGTTGGACGGCCAGAACAGCCACCGGTGGCCGCAGTTTCTTCCCGATGGCCGGTTCCTGCTCTTCGCGCTCGGCGTTCCGGAAACACGCGGCCTGTATCTCGCGTCCACGGCCGAACGGATCGCTCGCCGGGTGGCGGACCGGGAGTCGGGCTATCGCTTCATGCCGCCGGCACACGTGTTGTTCGCGCGCGACGGCGGCACTGTGGGCGCGAGAAGTGAGGCAGGACCTCTCTATCGTCGAGGGCGAGCCGTTGCCGGTTGCGCCGAAGGTGCTCGTGGACCCGAATGTCTTCGGCTACAGCGCGTTCTCCACGTCCGCAACGGGATCGATTGCCTACAGGGCGTCGGCCGCTGCCACGCAATTGGTCTGGCTCGATCGGGCCGGCCGTCAGGTCGGCGCCGTGGGGCAACCTGACGACAGCCAGATGACGTTGCTCCAGGCTTCGCGCGACGGGCGAGCCATCGCCGTCACCCGGACCATCGAAGGACGCACCAACGTCTGGCTGGTGGACACGGAGCGAGGGATGCCACGGCGGCTGACCTTCGACGTGAACGACAACGCCGTCGTGATTTCCCCGGACGGCGACTGGATCGCATATCAGGCAGAAGGACCTCGCGACGGGTCGGTGGTGTATCGCCGGCGTGCGGACGGCACTGGCACAGCGACCGTGCTGCTCGAGGAGTCGGTTGACGAATGGCATCAGCCGATGGACTGGTCCGGCGACGGCCGCCACATCGTGTTCGTGGCTGAGACGCCGACGGGGCCAAACCTGCGGGTGCTGCCCGTCTCGGGCGGCGGAGCGCCGTTCGACCTCGCGACGACGCCGTTCGCGGAGTTCCACGCCAGATTCTCGCCGGACAGCCGATGGGTGGCCTTCGTGTCGACCGAAACAGGTCGACCCGAAGTGTACGTTCAGAGGTTCCCCGGGAACGGGCCGAAGCGGCAAGTATCCGAGGGCGGCGGCATGTGGCCTCGTTGGCGGCGCGACGCGTCGGAACTGTTCTATCTCTCCTCCGACGGGCGCCTGATGAGCGTCCCGCTCGTGCGGAAAGGCACCAGTTTCGAGACCGCCACGCCCCGCGCGCTCTTTACGTTGAAGTCCACCTCCGGCTATGAGGCGTCCCCCGATGGCCAGCGATTCCTCGTCACCGCTGTCGTGTCCGAGGCGAGCCCCATCTCCGTGATTCTCAACTGGAAGCCGCCACAGCGCTGATCCGATTTGCCGTCGCGACAGCGGCCGCGACGTCAGTCGCGGAGCAGCCGTTCGAGCGGCAGCGACAGACCCGGGAAGAGTGGGCTCGTGAGCACGTCGCTCGCTTCTCTCGTCAGATCCAGCGGGCGCGCGAAGGCATCTCCGGCTCTGCGATATATGCGAATCCTGTTGAGATCGCCACCGACTAGCCAGTACTCCATAACACCGTCGCGCTCGTAGAGTCGGCGCTTGAGCGTCTCGTCGCGCCTGCGAGTGCCGGGCGAGGCAATCTCCACCACCAGATCCGGTGCGCCCCGCGCGTGGGCTGGTGTGATGATGGAGGCGCGCTGGTTGGAAATGTAGACGAGGTCTGGCTCCACGACGTCGACATCGGTGAACACGACATCCCAGGGCGCATGCAACACCTGCCCGATCGGCGTGGCGTCCAGGTAGGCCCAGATCAGAGCGAGCAGACGGGTCGAAATGACTTGATGCCGTGTGCTCGGCGCGGGGGTCACGAAGTGGCACCCGTCAATCAGCTCGTGCCGCTTCCCGTCGTCCGGAAAGTCCACGAAATCGTCGTAGGTCAACTTGATGGCGGGGCTGGACTTCACGCTGCTCCTCCTGCCTGGGGCCCGGAGCCTGGAGCCCCTTTCTACGCCGCCGCTTCCTTGCGCCGGAAGATGTAGCGCGAGATCAGGCGCTTCTCGCGCACGTCGTCGAAGAGCGAGTAGGTCACCGGCGTCACCACCAGCGTCAGCGCCAGCACCAGCGTCTGGCCGCCGATCACCACCCAGCCGATGGCGTGGTTGGTGGCCGAACCGGCGCCGCTCGTGAACACCAGCGGGAACATGCCGGCCACGAACGCCAGCGTGGTCATCAGAATCGGACGCAGACGATCGCGGCACGCCTGGATCACGGCCTCGCGCGTGCTGAGTCCTTCCTCGCGCAGCTGGTTCGCGTGGTCGATCTGCAGGATGGAGTTCTTCTTCACCACGCCGAAGAGCACCAGCATGCCGAGCGCGGAGAAGATGTTGAGCGACTGGCCGAAGATCACCAGCGAGAGCAGCGCGAACGGCAGCGTCAGCGGCAGCGACAGCAGGATCGTCACCGGGTGGAGCCAGGACTCGAACTGCGCCGCCAGCACCAGGTACATGAACACCAGCGACAGCACCAGCGCGCTCAGGAATGCAGTGGCGGTGCGGTTCAGCTCGCGCGAGCGGCCCGAAAAGCCTGTGCGATATTCGGGCCCCAGATCCAGCTCGTTCGAGGCCTCGAGCAGCGCCTGCTGCGCGTCGGCCTGCGACGCGCCCGGCTGCATGTTGGCGCCCACTGTAACCTGACGCTGGCGATTCAACCGGCGGATCTCGGTCGGCGCGGAATCAGACGCGAAGGTCGCGATGTTGTCCAGCGTCACGCTGCCGAGCCGGGACGACGGGACCGGCAGCATCGCCACGGCCTGTTCGGAGGTGCGATCGCGGTCGACCGCGCGCACGTGCACCTCGTACTGCTCGCCGCCTTCGTTGTAGGTGGTGACCTGGTCACCACCGACCAGCAGGCGCAGCGCCTCGGCGGCATCGGACACCTGGACGCCCAGGTCGGCCGCTTTCGGCCGGTCCACACGCACCGCCATCTCCGGCTTGCCGGTGTTGAGGTTGGTGTCCACGTCAACCAGCCCGGGAATAGCGCGCGCCAGCGTCGTCAGCCGCTGGCTTTCGGTCTGCAGCTTCTGCAGGTCGGGACCCTGCATCACGAACATCACGTCGCCGGCGCCGCCGCCGCCCCGGCCACCGCCGATGCCTCCCGTCGCGGCCACCGATGTCCGCACTTCCTTCGGCACGGTCCGGGGAATCAGGTCGTTTCGCACTTCCTGCACGACGTCGAACACGCTGCGGTCGCGCTCGCCCAGATCCTTCAGCTTCACGAACACCGACGCGGTGTTACGCGTGGTGGCGCCATCGCCGGCCACGGTGGCCAGCGTGTAGGCCACTTCCGGAATCCGTCGAATCGACGTCCCCAGCCGGTTGGCCAGCACCTCAGTGGCGTCGAGGCTGGTGCCCTCAGCGGCCCGCATCGTGACCTCGAACTCCGACGTGTCGTCCTGCGGCGTGAAGTTCACGGGAACGATCCGGAACAACGGCACGCTCGAAAAGAGCACCAGTACCGCCAGGCCTGCCACCCAGCCGCGGTGATCCATCGACCAGTTGAGCAGCCGTGCGTAGAAGCGGTCGATCGGCCCGAACAATGCCGAGTGCTTGGAGTCGTGAATCTGGTGGTCCGCGTCTTCCGTGCGCGGCTTCACCTTCAGCCACCGCGACGACATCATCGGCGTCAGCGTGAAGCTGACGAGCAGCGACACCATCACGGCGAACGCCATCGTGATGCCGAAGCTCTGAAGAAACCGCCCCACCATGCCGCCCATAAAGCCCACCGGCACGAAGATCGCGACCAGCGACAGCGTGGTCGCCATCACCGCCAGGCCGATCTCCTTGGTGCCCTCGATCGCCGCCTGCATCGGCTTCATGCCCTTCTCTTCCATGAAGCGGTAGATGTTCTCCAGCACCACGATGGCGTCGTCGATCACGATGCCCACCGACAGGGTCAGCGCCAGCATGGTCAGCATGTTGAGCGTGAAGCCCATATAGCGGACCAGCGCGAACGTGGCGATGATCGAGGTCGGAATCGAGATCGCGGCGATGACGGTCGAGCGGAAGTTGCCCAGGAAGATCAGCACCACCATGGACGCGAGCACCGATCCCAGAATCAGGTGCTCCTGCAGGCTCGACACCGAGGCCTGGATGAACTCGGACTGATCCCGGACTACGCGAACCGAGAACCCTTCGGGGAGGATGCCTTCGAGATCCGCCAGCCGGCTCTTGATGTTCTGCACCACGGCGACGGTGTTGGTGCCCGACTGCTTCCGGATTTGCAGCAGCACCGTTGGCTCGCCGTTCACGCTCGCCACCGTCCGCGCTTCGGCCATGCCGTCTTCCACCCGCGCCACGTCGGACACGCGAACGGGGTGGCCGCCCACGTCACGGACCACGATGTCGCCGAATCGGTCCGGGTGCTCCACGCGGCCGAGGGTGCGCATCGTGATGGACTGCGCGCCGCGCTCCATCTGCCCGCCTGGCACGTCCACGTTCTGGGACTGGAGCGCGCGCGCGACGTCGTTGACCGTCAGGTTGTAGCCGCGCAACCGCTCGGCATCCAGCTCCACGTTGATCTGGCGGTTGCGGCCGCCGAGCACCAGCACCTGGCCCACGCCGTCGGCGCTCTCGAGCCGCCGCCGCAGTACTTTGTCGGCGTACTCGGTGACGTCGCGGATGGGCTTGTCGGCGGTCAGGGCCAGCGTGAAGATCGGCTGCGCGTCGGGATCCTGCTTCTCGATGGTCGGCTGCGTGATGGTGCGAGGCAGCAGCGGCAGGATCCGGTTGACGCGGTCGCGCACTTCCTGGGCCGCAATGTCGGCGTCCTTCTCCAGCAGGAAGCTCACCACCACCTGCGAGATGCCTTCGGCCGAGTTGGAGTTCAACTGGTCGATGCCGCTGATGGTGTTCACCGCCTCCTCGACCTTGTCCGTGATCTCGCTCTCCACCTGTTCTGGCGCCGCGCCTGGCAGCCTGGTGGTGACCGTGATGGTCGGGATGTCGATGTTGGGCATCAGGTCCACGCCCAGCTGCGTCAGCGAGAACGAGCCGACGACCACCAGCGACATGATGAGGACCGACGCGAACACCGGACGGCGAACGCACAGAGCTGCTAACGCCTGCATCGCTTTCCCTTTAGCCTTTCGCCTTTAGCCTTTGGCCTTGTCTTACTTCGAAATCTCTGCGCCGTCGGACAATTTCGAAACGTTGGTCACCGCCACGACGTCGGTGGCCGACACGCCGCTGGTGGCCTCGACCTTGTCGCCGACCTGCTGGCCCGTGGTGACGATTCGTTCTTCGACGTGGTTGTCCACGACCACGAACACGCGGAGGTCCCGAGGACGTCACCACGGCCGCGGCCGGCACCAGCACGGCGGGCGTCGGCTTGCCTTGTTCGATACGAGCCGTGACGAACTGCCCGGGCTTCAACAGGCCCTTCGCGTTCGGCACCACGGCCTCCACGACCAGCGCGCGCGAGTCGGCGCGCACGCCGGGGGACACGTACCGCACCTGGCCCGTGAAACTCTGCCCGGGATAGGAATCGACCTCGAGCGTCACGGGGCGTCCCTGAGCCACGGCCGCGATGAACTGCGCGGGCACGGTCAGCTCCACGCGGAGGGGGTTGACCCGCATGACCGTCGCCACCTTGGTGCCTCGGGTCACGTAGTCGCCCACCGACACCAGGCGCTCGGCCACCACTCCGGCAAACGGCGCGCGGACGACGGTATCGGCTACCGCCTTGCGCGCCAGCGCCAGACGCGCGCGGGCGCCTGCAAGAGCCTGCCGCTGCTGTTCGGCACCGTTGCGCGCCGTCTGGTACTGCCGCTGCGCGTTGTCGGCCTGCGCCTGCCGCGCGTCGTGCTCGGACTTCGACACGAGCTTGCGTTCGTACAACATGCCAGAGCGCTCGAAGTCGGCGCGGGCCAGGTCACGGCTGGCGCGGGCCGCCGCCACCTCCGGCACTCGATCGACGTCGAAATCACGCGACTCCGCTTCCCCCAAACGCGCCTGAATCTGGGCCACGTTGGCATCCGCTTCCTGCGCCTGCGCCTCCGCTTCGTCGGCGGCGACCCGCACCAGGATGCTGCCGACCGTTACCTGCGTGCCGCGCTCCACCGGCGTCCCGATGATGCGTCCCTGCACCTCTGCCGCCACCTCGGCCTGTTCCTCCGCGACCAGGGTGCCGGAGACGTTCAGGAAGCGCGCGATCGATTCCTGTTCGGCGCGAGCGGTCTGCACCCGGACCGGCGCCGTCTTCGCGTCGGGCGATGCGGCGGCCTCCGAGCCACTGTCCCCGCAGGCCGCGAGCACAAGGGAAAGCGCCGCGGCGGAGACGGCGACGATGACACGTGAGGTGCGAGCGTGAACCGGGGCTTTCACAGGGTCTCCTTGGGGTGAACGGCAGCCTTCCCATTGGTCAGCGGCGCCGTCGCGCCGTGCGCGTGCGTCGCCGCGCCGGCACGCAGGCCGGCAATCGTCGTCTCAATCGCGTCGCGCACCAGCGCGTCCGCGTCCTCGTGCGGGAGCAATCGGCCGGACAGCCGTAGCAGCGCCAGTCCCATCACCGGTGCGAGGATCAACCGCAACGCCACGTCGACGTCGAGCGACGCCGGGAACAGGCCGGTATCGATGCAGCGCTGCATGCGCGTCCGGACCGCGGCTTTCAGCTCCACCATGAATGCGAACTGCTCCGACTCGCGCGCGATGCGGGGCACACGACGATCCAGGAACACCAGCGCGAAGTATTGCGGCTGGCGTTTGCTGAACTCGTAGAAGTGCCACGGGGCCATGCGGATGTCGTCGAGCGGGTCGGCGCTGGGGGCGCCGGTCATGTGGGCCGCGCCCAGAAGGCGGAAACCTTCCTCGGCCAGCGCGTGGAAGATGTCGTCCTTCGAGGCGAAGTAGCTGTAGATCGCCGCCGGACTGTAGTCCACCTTGGCGGCGATGTTTCGCATCGAGACCTGGGCATAGCCGTCGGCCACGAACAGCTCGAGCGCGGCGTCGAGGATGGCCCGCCGGGTAACGTCGCGCGCCTGCTGCTGGCGGTCCGCGCGAGTAAGCGGTGAACTGAACATCGTTCACTATAGTAAACGATGTTCAGTCCGTAGCGGTAGTTCGTGGTTCGTGGTTCGTAGTTCGTGGTTCTGCTAAGGGAATTCGTCAGTTCCGGCCCGAAAGTGCGGCACGACCAACCACGAACTACGAACTACGAACTAGCAGCCGCTATCCGTTCGAGCGTCGGCTCCAGAGCCGGGTGGTCGGGCAGCTGTATGAGTAGCTGACGTTCAAGCACGTCCCGCAGTTCAGCCGGCGTTGCGAGCACCCGCCGCTCCACCGGCTGCCCGCGGCGATACGTGCTCAAGACGTTGTTTCGTAGAGCCAGCCGACCATCAGGAACTGCCCGCGCGCCGACAAGGTCGCGGCGGAAGAACGAGTCCGGATGGTGGCACAAGTGGAAGCTGGACACCTCGTAGTCCGGCAGCAGGTGCTCCTCGCGCCTGAATCGATACATCGGGGCCCACTGCTCGAGGTGAACGGCCAGGACGTAATCACCGTCGGCAGAGAGGTCGAGGCGGAACATCTCGTGCGGCGTCGCCTGCGGCTCGCGCGAGTCGAAGTCGAGCGGCCCGGTCAGCGACACGCCGCCGAAACCGACGTCGGCAAGCCAGGCACGCCCATCGAGGGGAACCTCGAGCACCATGTGGCTGCGTGCGGGCACGCGTCCCTCTTGGGCGCCCCAGAGCACGCGCGCGGCCCGCGCACGCACCTCGAAGCCCATCGCCTCGAGCGCGCGGCGGAACAGCCAGTTCTGCTCGAAGCACCAGCCGCCACGTCCTTGTTCGAGGATCTTGTGCTCGAGCGACTCCGGATCGAGCGGCACCGGCAGCCCCAGCAGCGGGTTCAGGTTCTCGAATGGAATCGCCTGGGCATGCCGCTCGTGCAGAGTCCGCAGGACTTCGAGCGACGGCGCGCGCGGGCCGTCATAGCCGACCCGCGCGCAATACCGATCGAGGTTCACGTAGGGCCCCTGCGAGGGCCCGTTCCTCAGCGAGCCGCGGTCGTCGTCGTCGGACGCGCGGCCGCTGGCGCTGGCGTCGAAGCGGCAAAGGCGGACAGGGCCGCCATGTCCGGCACCGACAGGTTGGTGAGCACCGGCTTCATCAGCTCGGCCCACGGGCCGCGCCGCGCGCCGGTTTTCATGTCGAAGAGCTGCCGCATCGTGTAGCTCGGCGAGCGACCCGCCAACGCCGGCACGGGGCCGATGCCTTCGAGGTTCGCGCCATGGCAGGTCGCGCACTGATACTTCGCGGCCAGCTGCTTGCCACGGTTCAGCGTGCCGGGCGGCACGTACGCGGTCCACGCCATGCGTGTATCGCGCGCCTCGGCGCGCAGGTTGTCGTCCGGGATCTCGACGATCTCGTTGGCGGGGAGTGGCACCATCCCGCCGCCTTCGCCCGCCGGAACGGCCATGTGCATTCCGCCCTGGAGCCGCACTTTCGGCGCGGTCTTCGACTCGACGACCTTGATGCGGCGCGGGTACGGCTGCTGCGCGAAATACTGCGCCGCGGCCAGATCCTCCTCGCGGGTTGTCGCCTTCGCGAAGGCGATCATGTTGTTGGTGTTGGCCTTCCGCGGATCGGCGCTCTTTCGCAGCCCGTCCCTGAAGTCCTGCATCTGCTGCACGAAATAGGTTGGATGATAGGCGCTGATCGGCGCGTTCTCGGGCCGGCCAGAGCCGTCCGGGAGGTGACACAGGGTGCACTGGCGCACGCCCTGTTTCCCGAACCGGGCGATGTCGGGAAGGGTCCCGTGACGATCCTCGGGAAACCAGTCCATCGTTTCTTTTTGCGCCCGCAGCTGCGCGCGCGTGAACGTCTTGGTGGTTCCCGCAATCGAAACCACTGCGGCGTCATCGGTGGGGAGCGCCGAGGGCGGCGGCGGCGAGCCAGCCGGCGGCGGCGGTGTATACGCCCAGTCCGGGAGACCTGCGGGAACGGGGCCTGTCGGAGCGGGAGCGGCCTGCTGCTGCGCCGCGATTGACGCCCCGAGGATCACGAGTGCGATAGCGATTGGAGCACCCACCGCCTTGCGCATATGCCACTCCTTGATTAGTAGTTCGCCGAAACTGCGGACTCCGCGGAGTCTACACCCGGAGCCCGCCCGCGCGAAGCGCGGGCAATCAAACGCTGCTCCCGTATTACGATGGACGGCTCATGACACAGCTGAAAAGCGTCACCGGCGAAGTCGTCGACTTCATCGCGGGCGCGCGTCTCAGCGACGTTTCCGGCCGAGGCGGTGGCCATCGCGCAAACGGTGCATCATCGACGGCCTCGGCGTGATGCTGGCCGGGTCGACGCAGGAGGCGGGCCACATCCTGCGGGCGCACGTGGCCGGCAGCGACGCGCGCAGCCGACGCCACGGTGTTCGGCCCGGCGCCGCTCGCGCACGCGGCGCCGTCGTCGGCGGCGCTGGTGAACGGCACGAGCGGCCACGCGCTCGACTGGGACGACACGCAGCTGGCCACCAGCGCCGACCGCATCTTCGGACTGCTGACGCACCCGACCGTGCCGCCGCTCGTCGCGGCGCTGGCCGTTGGCGAGCGGCAGCGCGTCTCGGGCCGCCAGGTGCTCGAGGCCTTCCTGACCGGCTTCGAGGTCGAGTGCAAGATCGCCGAAGCGATTCACCCCAACCACTACAAGAAGGGCTTCCACTCGTCGGGCACGATCGGCACGTTCGGCGCGATGGTCGCCGCCGCGAAGCTGCTGGGCCTCGATGCCGAGACGCGTCGCGCATGCGCTGGCCATCGCCGCCAGCATGGCGTCGGGCATCCGCGTGAACTTCGGCATCGATGACCAAGCCGCTGCATGTCGGGCGCGCCGCGCAGAACGGCGTGTCGCCGCGGAGCTGGCGCAGCGAGGCTTGACCGGGCGGCCACGACGGCTCTGGATCCGCCCTGGGGATTCTTCCAGGTGTTCAGCCACGGCGACGGCTTCGACGCGGACCGCATCGTCGGCAAGCTGGGCAACCCGCACACCATCGTGTGGCCGGGCGTCTCCATCAAGCCCTACCCGTGCGGCGTGCTCGGGCCATCCCACGATGGACGCGATGCGCCGGCTGGTGCTCACGCACGACCTGATGCCCGAACAGATCGACGCGCATCCGGGTGCGCGCCGGCTCGAACATCCTCAACCCGCTGCGCTACCCCGATCGCCCACAACGAGCTCGAGGCCAAGTTCTGCCCGGCCTTCATGGTGTCGGCCATCGCGCTGCGGCGAAAAGCCGGCATCCACGAGTTCAACGATGCGTTCGTGCAGAGCGCGCCGGTGCAGGCGATGATGGCTCGCGTCGAGCGCGTGCTCGACCCGGAGATCGAAGCCAAGGGCTGGGAGAAGATCCGCAGCACCGTGGAAGTGGACACCACCGATGGGCGCACGCTCGTCGAGCACGCCGATGAACGCTACCGTGGCGGCCCCGACCTGCCCTTCACGCGCGAGGAGCTCTTCGAGAAATTCAGCGACTGCGCGTCGCTGGTGCTTCCGGCGAAGGCCGTGACACACGCATTCGAGACAGTGGAACGCCTGGAGTCGCTCAGCGATATCGGCGAGCTGGTGGCCGGTCTGACGCCGGACTAAGAACTACGAACCACGAACCACGAACCACGAACTTACTTTGCCCGCCCTCCGAACCCCGCCGCCAACATCGGAAGCTTGTAAATCGTCTTGGCGTTGTTGCGGACGCCAGCGGGCGTCGCGAACTCCTGCCCGTCCGGACCCAGGGCGCCGCTGCCCACGATGTACAGCGTGCGCTTGCCAGGCCCCGCGAACGCCACGCTGATGGCGTTGCGCGGCGTCGGGATGAGGCCGAGAGAGGCCCCGTCGGCGCCGAACACCTGCACGCCCGGCTGGGAGGTCACGTACAGACGCCCCATCGCATCCACGGCCAGGCCGTCCCCGGTGCTGCCGGCGGCCAGCTTCGCGAACTCGCGCCGCCCCGTCGTTGCGCCGTCGGGGGCAACGTCGAAGGCCAGGATGCCCGCGGCGTTGGTCACGTAGAGCGTCCGCTCGTCGGGGCTCAGCATGATGCCGTTGGCGCGAATCTCCGGCCCCAGGCTGGTCACCACACCGGCAGGGTTCATGAAGAAGGCGCCGCCGACGGTGAAGAACACGCCGCCGCTGCGATGCGCCACCAGGTCGTTCAACCGCCCGAGCGGCTTTCCTTCGAACGAGGTCGCCAGCGTGACCCGGTTCGGAGCCAGTTCGGCAATCGCCGTCGGCTCGGTGCACTGCGCGGGCTGGCCACCGGGATCGGTGCAGGTCCGCAGCACGGCCAGCATGCGGCCGCGTTCGTCGATGGCCAACGACCCCGCACCGCGCGTGTTCTCCGCCACCACCGACACGCCGTCGTTCGCGTCGAGCTTGCTCACGCGATTTGGCTGCTCCTGCGCGAACAGCAACCCGCCGTCGGCTGCGGCCACGAGCCCGTCTGCGTTGTCGGTGCCTTGCCACGCCCGCACCCAGGTACTGCCCGCTGCCACAACACCAGGGATCGCTGTAATCGTCACATCACGCGGGGGCCCGGGGCCACCGGCACCACGCTGCCCCGCCAGGTTTGCCGCCGCCGCAACGGCGATCAGCATCAAGGTCAGGCTCGATCGCGGGGCTCGGGACATGCGGGCCCGATCGTAACAGTTCCGTCACACGACCAACGACCAACGACTAACGACCGTCGAGGTATAGTCTGGAACCGTGCGCGCCTTTCTCCTGGGCATTGTGCTCGCAGCGGGAGCACTGACCGTGGTATCGCCGCGGACCGCCGCGCAGGCTCCCGGCCGGGGAAATTCCGCACCGGCCACGCCGCGGCTGGTCGTGATCCTGGTGGCCGATCAGTTTCGCGCGGACTACGTGACGCAGTACAGCGACATGTGGAACGGCGGCCTGAAGGAGATTCTGACCAAGGGGGCCGCCTTCACCGAGGCCGCCTACCCATACGCGAACACCAGGACCTGTCCCGGGCACGCCACCATCGGCACCGGCGTGCTGCCAGCCGTGCACGGCATGGTGGACAACACCTGGTACAGCACGACCACGCACGAGTTCATCACCTGCACGGAGGACAGTCAGGCGCGGTCGTTGCCGTTCGGCGGGCAGCCTGGCAACGAGATGCACAGTGCGAAGTGGTACATGGTCCCGAACTTCGCCGATGAGCTGAAGCGCCAAGGCAACGGGCGGCCGCGCGTCGTGTCGCTCTCACTGAAGGCCCGGTCGGCGATCGGGCTCGGCGGCCACGGCGGCGTCAACTCCACGATTGTCTGGAAGGAGGACGGCGCCGCCACGTTCGCAACCTCCACTGCGCTCACGAAGACGGCTTCCGCCGCTGTTGACGCCTTCGTACGGTCGCATCCGGTCTCGTTGAAGCAGTTCGAAACCTGGGAACGGGCAAAGCCGGAAACGAGTTACAAGTACACCGATCGGGCGCCCGGCGAGCCCGCCACCCGCGGCACGTTTCCACATCTTTTCAACGAACCCGTCCGGCTGTCCGACACCACCCCGTCGATCCTCGACTCCTGGGACGGCACGCCGATGGCCGACGAGTACCCTGGGCGCGATGGCCGAGCACCTGATCGCCCAGGAGCAACTGGGACAGCGACAGGCCACGGACTTTCTCGCCGTCAGCTTCTCGACCCTCGACCTCGTGGGCCACGACTACGGCCCGCGGAGCCACGAGGTGCAGGACGTGCTGCTACGTCTGGACGCGACCATCGGGCGCCTGCTGGCGGTGCTCGACGCCAAAGTGGGCCGCGACCGCTACGTGCTGGCTTTCTCGTCGGACCACGGCGTATCCACGTTGCCGGAGCAGACGTTTCCCGCACCTGCCGGCGGCAGAGGCGCCGGAGGGGGTGGCGTCACCGGCCGCGTTACCACCGCCAACATCGCCAACGCCGCCGAGGCCGCGCTCGACAAGCAGTTCGGCCGGGGGCACTACGTCGAGGCCATGGCGACACCGTATCTGTACTTTGTGCCCGGCGTGCTCGAGCGTATCCGCGCCAACCCGTCGGCGATGCAGGCCGTCCAGGCAGCCGTCCTCGGCGTGCGCGGCATCGAGAAGCTGTACTGGTCGGCCGATGTCGCCGCCGCCACGCCGACGACCGATCAGACGTTGATCGGCCTGCGACGAAGCTATTACCGCGGGCGCTCGGGCGACCTGGTGGTCATATTCGAGCGCGACTGGACCGGCGCCACCGGCGCGAACCACGGCTCGCCGCAGGACTACGACACCCGGGTCCCGCTGGCGTTTTTCGGAGCGGGCATCGGACCCGGCCAGCATGCCAGCGTCGCCAGTCCGGCCGACATCGTCCCCACGCTGAGCGCGCTCACGGGTGTTCGCATGGCGCGGACCGACGGCCGCGTGCTGCGGGAGGCTCTCGCCGGCGCCGGCACACGCTGATCGCCCCGCCGGAGGCGGGGCAATCAGACACTGCACCAGCGAGGCGTAGCCATCCTCGATAGTCCGAGGCGCAGCCTCGCTGGATTTGACCCGCGGGACCCGCGGCGGTAGCTTGATGGTCATGCTTGGTCGCCGTCGCTCGCTACCGGCCCTTCTCACCGGCGTCCTGGTGACGCTCTCTGTCGCCGCAACCGGCGGCCAGACCTCGAGCCGCTGGGACCCGCCGCGCACGATCGACGGCCATCCCGATTTCCAGGGCTACTGGACCAACGACACCTACACGCCGCTGGAGCGCCCCGAGGAAGCGAAGGGCAAGGCGTTCTTCACGCCCGAGGAAGCCAAGGCATTCTTGAAGAGCCGGATCGACCGGCTGCTCGGGCAGTCGCGGCAGGACATCCACTACGACGACGCGCTGTGGCAAGCGGAAAACTACGCCAAGCAGCCGCAACATGCGGACGTCGATCATCACCGATCCGCCCGACGGGAAGATTCCGGCGCTCACCGCCGCTGCGCGCCAGCGCCTGGCCGCCCGCGCCGATGCGCGCAAGGGCGTGGGCCCCGCCGACAGCGCGCAGGTGCGGACGCCGGCCGAGCGGTGCATCACCTGGGGCAACGTCGGCCCGCCGATGATCCCGCCCACCTACAATGCCAATTTCCAGTTTCTGCAGTCCAAGGACCACGTCGTCATCCGGCACGAGATGATGCACGACGTGCGGCTGATCGCCCTGGACGGGCGCGCCGTGCCGAACCCCGCGGTGCAGCTGCTGGCCGGCGCCGCCCGCGGCCGGTGGGAAGCCGACACGCTGGTGGTCGAAACCACCAACTTCACGGCGATGACCAACTTCCGCGGCCCGCCGCAGAGCGCCAGACAGGACATCTTCGCCAGCGAGACGATGCGCGTCGTGGAGCGGTTCACGATGACGGACCGCGACACGATCCGTTATCAGTTCACCGTGAACGATCCGTCGACATGGACCGGGCCCTGGTCCGGTGAAACGCCGCTGCGCCGCTTCGAGGGACCGATCTACCAGTACGCCTGTCACGAAGGCAACTACGGGCTGCCGAACATCCTTCGCGCAGCACGGGTCCAGGAAACCGGCGGCCAGCCGGTGGACGCGCCCACGCCGTTCAATCGATTTGAACGATAGAGACGCCGCGCGGCGCGCCGGCGGGCTCGGCCGTCCCGCGAAGCGGGCCAGAAGACACTGCGCCGATGCGAAGCTGAGCCGAATGGATTGCACGACTGAGGCGAAGCTTCGCAAGTGAACCTGATTCCCCTGCTGGCGGTGTTCGTGCCGTGGGCACGCACGCCGGTGTCGCTGTTCACGGCCATCTACATCGCGTGCTGCGTGCTGTCGCTCGAAGTCCAGGCGATCACCTGCCTGGGCATCGGCACGCTGCGCGATCTGGTCCCGTTCAACCTCGCCGCGGCGGTGGGCACCACCGTGTGGCAGCTGCGGCGGGGCGCGCCGGCCTGGCAATGGATGAGGGCCGTGGGCGGGATTGCGCCATGGCCGGCCGTGGTGGCCACGGCCGCCCTGGTGATGGCCGTGAACCTCGCCTTGCCGGTCGAAGCTGCCGATCCGTACCAACTCGAGCGCATCGCGCAAATCGAGCGCCTGGGCACGCTGGACTACAACCCGTCGGCCGATCCCAAGGTCAACATCGCGGGTGCGTTCTACGAGCTGATGCTCGCCGATCTGAAGCAGGTACCCGTCGTGGGGCCGTTGCTGCTGCGCATGCACGGCATCCTGGGACTGGTGCTGTACCTGGTCACGCTCGCCACCGTCCGGTACGTGGTTCGGCCAGGGCAGCTCACCGTGGATCCGCAGCCTGCTGCTCATCGTGCCCGTGATCTTCCATCAATTCGTGTTGATCAAGAACGACCTGTTCTTCGCCGCGCCGTCTCTCGTCGTGCTGGCGTGGCTGGTCGCGCTCGAAGAGGACGTCTCGTGGGCCGATCTCATGTGGGCGGGCTGGCTGGCGGGCCTCGTCGTGGGAGGCAAGGGCGTGAACTACCCGTTGGCGATCGTGCTCGTGGCCGGGGTATGGATCATCACGCGGCGGCGCCTGGTGAGCGCCACGGCGTGGATCGCTGCCGGCGGTGCGGCCGGCGCCGTGTGCTCGGGTCTGGTACTGATTGCCGTCCAGAACCTGCAGGTCTATGGCGACATCCTTGCCACCGGCCCGATGAACGAGATGACGCGCTGGTACGACTCTGCCAGCCACGCGGCGGTGGGGATCCTGCGCTTCGCCGTCAGCCTGGCCGACATGGGCCAGCTCACGACCCGCCTGTGGCCGAATCGAGGCGGCTGGGGCGGCACGTTCGGCCTGCCGTTGCTGTGGGCGTTGGCCGTGACCCTCGCCAACGTGACGCGCGCACGCGATGCCCGCCGCGCGCTGTTGTGCGCCGGGGCCTGCTTCTTCCTGTTCGCGCTGGGTTTCCCCGACGCGGACCTGGCGCACCGCATCGTCCTGGGACCAGGCCTGCTCCTGCTGATCGTGGCGCTCCAGGTGTCGGCACGCAGCCCCGCGCGGTGGCCACGCCTGGCTGCGATTCCCGTGGTCGTGCTGTCAGCGGCGCAGATAGTACGCAGCGCCATGCTGTACTCATGGCGCTCGTAGGCCGGGTCGCTCGAGGTGCGCGCGACCCGAAGTCAAAAGGCAAAAGGCGAAAGGCTAAAGGCAGAACGAAGGCCGAAGCTGCAGTTCTCTTCCTTTTGCCTTTTGCCTTTTGCCCTTTGCCTTGAACGTATAATCCCCGCCGTGTTGTCCGCCGCACCCTACGTCCGCAAACCTACGCCCCTTGCCGTCCAGGCGCTCATGGGCGCAGCCATCTACGGTATCGGATGGCCGACGATCCGCGCGGCCGAGGCGCTGGGATACGGAACAAGGTTCATGGCGGCGATGTCGGCGGCCAATCGCAAGCGCGTCGAGGAGAAGAACCCGTTCCGCACCTACGTGCCCGGGCCGCAGGACGTCTTCGTGATGACGATGCCCAAGAGCGGCACCAACTGGACGATGCAGATCGCGCACCAGTTGATCTGGCACGGCAAAGGCGAGTTCTCCCACGTGCACGACGTGGTGCCCTGGCCCGATACGGCTGTGATGCCTGGGTTCATGCAGAAGTACGCCGTGCCCATCGATCAGGCCACGGCCTGGACCGCCTCTCCCGAACGTAAGCGCGTCGTGAAGACCCATTTCCACTGGGAGCTGCTGCCGGAATCGGACCAGGCCAGGTACATCGGCGTCATCCGCGACCCGAAGGACGTGTTCGTCTCGAGCTACTTCTTCATACGCGACGGCATCTACGGGCCCGCGATGTGGTCGGTGGACACGTGGTTCAAGGCCTACGTGTCGGGCGTGAACTTCATGGGACTCTCGTGGCCGGAGGCCACGGCCAGCTATTGGCGGCAACGCCATCGCCCGAACGTGCTGCTGCTGTCGTTCAAGGCGATGAAGCGGGATCTCGAAGGGACGGTGCGCCGTATCGCGGCGTTCCTCGACATCGACGTGCCCGATGCGATCATCCGGGACGTGGTGCGCCAGTCGACGTTCGAGTACATGCGCGACATCGACCACAAGTTCGGCATGGGCCGCGTGATCCCCTGGCAGAAACCGGGCCGGATGTTGCGGAAGGGCGTGCAGGGCGGCTCATCCGAGCTGTTGTCGGCCGCGCAGCAGCGCGAGGTGGATGCCTACTGCCAGGCCGAACTGACGCGACTGGGATGCGATCTGCCCTACGAGGAGTTCGCGGATCCGGCGCCCCCGGTATAATTTGACAGATCGAATGCCCGATACGTCCACAGCGCGGGGCCGCGTCGTCGCCGTCATGCCGGCTCGCAACAGCGCCAAGACTCTCGAAGCCACCGTCAAACGGATTCCGCCCGGATACGTCGATCAGATCATCCTGGCCGACAATGCGAGCAAGGACGACACGGTGGCGATCGCGGAGCGGCTGGGCATCACCGTCATCCGGCAGCCCGTGGATCGCGGGTTCGGGGGCAACATCAAGACGCTGTTCCACGCCGCGCTGGCCGCTGGCGCCGACTACATCATCGAGCTGCACCCCGACAATCAGTACGACCCGGCGGGCATTCCGTCCCTACTGGACAAGATCCATCCGGACCGGTACGCCATGGTGATCGCGTCGCGCTTCCTGCCGGCCCGGCGGGCGCTCGAGGGCGGCATGCCGTGGTGGAAGTTCATCGCCAACCGCGTGCTGACCACGCTCAACAACCTGATGCTCGGCGTCCGGATGTCGGAATTCCACTCGGGCTTCCGTGTGTACAGCGCGAAGTGGGCGCGGAACGCGCCGATGGAGACGTTCTCGAACGATTTCATCCTGGGGTTCCAGCAGATTGCACACGCCGTAGAGGCCGGCTGGGAGCTGGGCGAAGTGCCGGGGTATTGCGAGTACTTCCCCGAAGCCTCGCAGAACCCGCTCAAGGGCTCGATCGTCTACGGCTGGGGCACACTCACAGAATCGCTCAAGGTGTTCCTGCGTCGCGCCGGCCTCGGCACGCCGAGGACCCACACGTCGTGAGAGCCGTCATCCTCGCCGGCGGCCAGGGCACCCGCATGGGGGAGGAAACCGTGCTGCGGCCCAAGCCGCTCGTCGAGATCGGCGGGCGGCCCATCATCTGGCACATCCTGAAGCACTATCACCACTACGGGATCTCCGACTTCATCGTGTGCGCCGGGTACGCCGGCCAGATGATCGCCGACCACTTTGCCAGGGAAGTCAGCCCCGACTGGAAGGTCCAGGTCGTGGACACGGGGCTGAACACGGCAACCGGCGGACGCCTCAAGCGGATTCGCCACCTGCTCGGCGACGACAGGTTCTGCATGACGTATGGCGACGGCGTGGCCGACGTAACCTGAAGGACCTGATGGAATTTCACCGGGCAAACCGCAAGCTGGTCACCGTGACGGCGGTGCAACCCGTGCTGCCCTTCGGCGTCGTCACGTTCAAGACGATCGGCGGCGGCACGGTGGAGTTCGAGGAGAAGCCGCGGCTGCATGCCGTGTGGGTGAACAGCGGCTTCTTCGTCATCGAGCCTCGTGCCCTGGACGTCATCGAGGGCGACGACACCGCCTGGGAAAACGGGCCACTGACCCGCCTGGCGGGAGACACGCAGCTGGCGGCGTTCCGGCATCAAGGCTTCTGGCAGTGCATGGACACGCCGAAGGACCGGCAGACGCTCGAACAGCTGTGGAACAAGGGGCAGGCCCCCTGGAAGGTGTGGTGACGTGAGGGTGCTCGTCACCGGCACCGAT
>CAWEBF010000015.1:0-388771 GCA_963807235.1 uncultured Acidobacteriota bacterium | reverse complement strand
CTGCAGAGCATCGCCGCGCGTGGCCCCGCGTCGGCGGGCGAGCAGCTAGGCGGGCGCACGTGACAGGCGCGATCCCCTGGGCCCTGGCGATCACGGTCGCCCTGTCTGCCTGCGAGACGCGCCGAGACGCGTCGGTGCCCCAGCCGCCAGGCCGCGCCGTCACCGTCCAGCTGCTCGCCATCAACGACCTGCACGGCCAGCTCGAGCCCCCGCTGGGATCGAACGGCCGGATCAACGGTTCGAGGCCGGCGGCGCCGAATACCTGGCGACGCACGTGAAGCAGCGCGATCGCGCAGCAGCCGAATTCGATCGTGGTCGCCGCCGGCGACCTTGTCGGTGCGTCGCCGATGGCGTCCGGGCTGTTTCACGACGAGCCGACGATCGAGGCGCTCGACGCGATGGGTCTCTGGTCACGTCTGTCGGCAACCACGAGTTCGACGAAGGCGTCGAGGAGCTCCTGCGCCTGAAGCGCGGCGGCTGCCACCGGCGGACGGCTGCCAGGATGGTGACGGCTTCGACGGCGCGCGCTTCGAGTACCTCGCCGCCAACGTGGTCCGCAAGGCGACCGGCGCGCCGCTGTTTCCGGCGACCGCCATTCGGACCGTCGGCGGCGTGAAGATCGGGTTTATCGGTGAAACCTTACGGCGACGGCCGGATCGTCCGGCCGGCGGTCAACCGCGATCTGACCTTTCTCGACGAGGCGGCGACCGCCAACGCCCGCGCCGCCGATCTGAAGCGCCAGGGCGTCCATGCGATCGTCCTGCTGATCCACGAGCGGCCTTGAGCAGGGCAAAGGCGGCACCGACCCGAACGGCTGCGCCGCTCCCGGCGGCGCTCTCGAACCGGTCCTGGCCGCTCTCAGCGACGACATCGAGGTGGTCATCTCCGGCCACTCGCACGCATCCTACAACTGCCGCATCGGCCAGCACCTCGTCACCAGCGCCTCGTCGTACGGGCGGATGCTGACCCGGATCCGCTCGAGATCGATCCCGCGACCGGCCGGATCGTGCCGCCGTCGCCGCCAACGAGGTCGTGACGCGCGACGTCGCCGCGGACCCGGCGGTCGCCGCCATCGTCGGCAAGTACGCTGACCTCGTCGACAGACGGGCGAGCGAATGTCGGATCGGTCACGCGCAGCCTGCGGCGGGAGCCAACGCGGCGGGCGAATCCCCACTCGGCAACGTCATCGCCGACGCACAGCTCGCCGCCACGCGCGGCCGGACCGCGGCGGGGCCGTCGTCGCATTCATGAACCGCGGCGGGATTCGCGCCGACATCGTCGCCGGCCGCAGGCCTCGGCCGAGCGACCCGCCCCGGTGACCTTCCGGGACCTGCACGCGTGCAGCCGTTCGGCAACTCGCTGATGACGTTCACGATGACCGGCGACATGATCAAGCGCCTGCTCGAGCAGCAGTTCGACAACCCGGTGCCGGGCGCGCGCAGATCCTTCAGGTGTCCGCGGGTTTCACCTATCGCTATCGGGCGAGGCGCCGGCCGGACCAGCGCGTCGACGCCGACTCAATCCAGATCGGCGGCCGCCGAATCGGACCCGGCGACCGCGTCCGCGTCGCCGCCAGCGACTTCCTGCTCAACGGCGGCGACGGCTTCACCGTCTTCGGCGAGAGCACCGAGCGGCTCGCCAGCGGCGCCGACATCCAGGCCCTCGTGGACTACTTCACGGCCCGGTCGCCGGTCTTAGCCGCCGCCGCAGGACCGCATCGTTCGCATCGACTGAGCGGCATTTACTTCACTCGGGATGCACACAACCGTGCTTATCGAGACCGCTCCGAAGAGGCCAGGGGCGCGAGTCCGATCTCGCGAACCAGCTGCTCGTCCCGCGGGTCCGAGCAAAACAGCTCCATCCACGGCTCGACGCCAAGCCATGCATGCAGTCGGCACGTTTCTTCGACGCCCTTTCGGAGCCATTCATACGCCTTGTCATTGTTTTTCAGGCTCACGTACACCGTGGCGATCTCATAGGGGCAGAATCTATCACTGAATCCGGAAGGCCGGTGGGGTTGGAACGGCTGCCCAGCAGAGTCGCCGTCCCTAAGAACGGGAGGGAAGGCCAAGGCTAAGCAGGGGGCGGTTCCACACTCCCGCCGGTTGGCGATTGCGCCGTCACCGCCTCGTCTTCTTCAACCGACTTGGCCGCTTCCGGCGACGACACCGGCGGCGATGTGCTCGCGGCAAGCGCTTCGTCGAGCGGACGGTGATGGCGGCAATCGGCGAGCATCGCCGCATCGGTGAGGTCGAGCCGCAGCGGTGTCATCGACACCCAGTGCTGCTCGACCGCCCAGCGATCCGTACCTTCCTCCGCAGCCTCGAGCGGCGTGACGCTGAACCAGAACAACTCGCGGCCCAGCGGATCCCTGGTCGGCACGATGATGCCGTCATAGTGCCGCACCGACACGCGCGTCCAGATCATGCCGCGCGGATTTCTCGGAAGGTTGACGTTCACCAGCGACGGCTCGGCGGCCGGCAGCAGCACCTCGAGCACGCGATGCATCCACGGCTTGAGATCGGAATAATCCAGGAGTCCGGCAGGCCCGCTGAACGCGATCCCGCGAATGCCGAGCAGCGCCGCCTGCTTCGCGGCCGCAAGCGTGCCCGAATGCCAGATCGCGTTGCCGATGTTGAAACCCAGGTTGCATCCGGACAGCACGACGTCGACCTTGTCCCAGTGGTAGGAGCCGAGCGCCACGCAGTCCGCCGGGGTGCCGTTGACGCGATACGCCGTAAACCCGTTGAGCGGCGTCTCGCGATACGAAAGGGGACGGCTCGCCGTGATCGCGTGGCCCATAGACGACTGCTCGACACTGGGCGCGACTATCTGGACCGTTCCGAACGTTGACGCGACATCGGCCAGCGCAGCTATACCCCGGGCTATATATGCCATCGTCATTGCAGACAAGAATGCGCATGCCCATGGCCGGTGCAATGTCATCGCCAGCCCTCATTTCCGCCACTTGTCGAGGTAGGCACAGGCGTTGCTGCGACAGGATGAGCGATGAGAATCTGTCTGTACGCCAACGAGAACGCCGGCGAGGGAGTGTCGCTGGAAGAAATTACCCGGCTCGTCAGGCGATTCGGACACACGATTACCCAGGTCATCCATCACAGGGCTGAGCTGCCGCGTACCCTGGATACCGTGGACTGCGTGGTAGCCGCCGGCGGCGACGGTACGGTGGCGCGAGTGGCTCGCGCGCTTGCCGGCGGCCCAATCCCGCTGGCTGTGTTGCCGATCGGCACTGCCAACAACATCGCCACCAGCCTGGAGATTGACGGCACGCTCGAAGCGGTGATCGCGCAATGGAGCGAACAGCGCGTGGTGCCGATCGACGTCGGCGTGATTCGCCAGGACGCAAACGATTCGCACTTTCTCGAAGGCGTCGGCACCGGGCTGATCGCGACGGGCATCCGCATCGGCCGCGATGCTGTGTTGAAGAAAGATGAAAGCGACTCAGCCAAGAGGCTTGCCATGGCGCGGCAGATCTTCCTCGACGCACTCCACGAGCTGCGCCCGCGCCATCATGCCATCACCATCGACGGCACCGAGATCAACGGCGAGTATCTGCTGGTCGAAGTGCTGAACATTCGCTCGATTGGCCCGGGCATCTGCTTGTCGAAGGAAGCGAACGCTGCCGATGGGCTATTGACCGTCGTCGTGGCGCACGAATCCGATCGGCAACGCCTCGCGGAACATTTGCGGGCAGGGCTGACTGGCAGCGACTGCGACATCCGCCTGGAATCCTGGCGGGCCACCCGTGTGGAACTTCGGAATGTACGTGAAGTGCATGTGGACGATGAGCTGCGTGAAGCGAAGGCTGATGTGCTGGTGACCATCAAGCCGGCATCGCTCCACGTGCTCGCATAAGGAGGGGGGCCGCGCTGGCGCGGAGTTCTATCTCGTGCCCGCTACTGTGGCGTGTTCGGTGGCGCCCCGCCGGCCCCGCCCGCCCGGCCACCAGCGCCCCGGCCCCGGAAATTCGCCTGCAGCAGATGCGTCAGCGTGTGCACGTAGCGCAGCTTCCCGTTCTCCACGCGAAACAGGTGCGTGTCAGGCGCGCCGCTGCCCCCATTGGGCCCTCCAGCGCCGAAGGTGCAGAACACGGCGACCGATCCGGTCGTCTCGTCCACGACAAAGCGGCGGTTGGCGATGTTCACCCCGCTCGGAACGCCGACATCGCAGCTGTCGGTGGGGGATCCGTTGCCGGTGTGCGCGCCACCCTCCGTGCGGTTGCAGGGATAGCCCCACGGCACCAGATCCTTCTTCCCCTCGAGAAACGCATCCAGGTAGGCGTTCGCGGCGGCCACCAGCGTGCCGCGAGTGTCGCGCCTGTTCACGGGAATGTCGTCCCAGTTCTCGCTGGATGACCATTTCAGATACGCGTCGGCGTTGAAGAGCCAGTAGCCCGTCGTGGTCCACAGGATTTCGACTTCGGCGATCTTGTCGTGGTTGACGCGGAGACGGGTGGCGAGAACGTACGGCTTCTCTTTGTTCGTGACGATCACCTCGGTGAACGTCTGACACGTGGAGGGATCGAGAAGACTGCGATGATGGTCGATCTTCATCGGCGTCTTGACGACGCCCGTGTTGATGTCGGCGGGGGCGATGTTCTCGATGTAACCCAGCCCTGTCGCCAGCGGCATGCCGGACGTGTCGCCCTTGGCCTGAGCAGCGATGTAGAGATCGACGGCGCGCTGCAACCCCTCGCGTGAGCAGGAAATCTGGGCAAATGCCGTCGCGGGGGCCAACAGCGTGCCTGTGAGCACCATCGACGTGAGAGCAATGCGCTTCATGAACTCCTCCGGGGTCACTCTTCGGCGACGCCGCCGCGCCTCATCCTATAGCGTCCCGGCTCCTCGGGAGCCGGGCAGGGTAGTGGCCGGCCGTTCAGGTGCTATTCTGGCGCGCGGCGAGCATGAGCAAAAAATCGAAAACACGAACCCGGTCGAAGACACCGGCCGAAACACACGAACTCCGGCCCGGGCCGAATTGGCCGCTGCTGGCGGTGAGCTGCCTGGGCATCGCACTGACCGGGTACTTGTCGTGGACGGCTTTCAGTGGCGCCGCCGTGCAGGGGTGTTCCGCCGGCGGGGGATGCGACGCTGTTCTGACGAGCCGGTGGGCGACGCTGCTCGGCCTGCCGACGGCCCTGTGGGGACTGCTGGCCTACTCAGGGCTCGCAGCCATCGCGTTTGTCCGCCGAGCAGACAAGCACTGGTCCTATGCCTGGACGGCCACATTCTTCGGCGTCTGCTACAGCGTCTACTTGACGGTCGTGTCCCTGACGATTCTCGGGGGCGCGTGCCCCTACTGCCTGACGTCGCTCGGCCTCATGACCGCCGCGCTCGCGCTTGTGGTGTGGCAACGTCCTTCCGAGATGGCCCGCCGGTCCTGGGTGGGCCTGGTCACCGGCCGGGGCGTGCTCGCGGCCCTCGTGATCCTGGTCCTCCACGCCAACTACGTCGCTCCACAGCCCGAGCCCCTCGGGCCGGAAGACCCGATGGCCCGGGCACTGGCGGAGCACCTGGCCGAGGAAGGCGCGTTGTTCTACGGTGCGTCGTGGTGTCCGCATTGTCAGGAGCAGAAGCGGCTCTTCGGGGCGTCGGCAAGCCGTCTCCCGTACATCGAATGCAGCCCCGCTGGACGCAATACGCCACAGGCGCCGTCATGCAATAGCGCCGGCGTGCGGACCTATCCGACCTGGGTCATCAATGGCCAGACCTTCGTCGGTGAGGTGTTGAGCCTGGCCCAACTCGCCGCCGCCTCCGGGTTTTCAGAGGCCGCCGACTTGAACTAGGGCTGCTCCCAAAAGAAAGAGGCTGGACTGTTTCGAGTCCAGCCTCTTTTGATCCGGTCGACTGAGGTACAGCTCTACGCCGTCAGGCGCTTCGCTTCCTCCGGCGTCTGGCCTGAGCCACCAATCCCGCAGCCCCCGTACCCAGAAGCAGCAGCGAAACCGGTTCCGGGACCGCCGCCGCGTCGAAGGTAAAGTTGTCAGCGAAGACGCTGTTGCCGTTAGTGCCGATGCCAAAGAACTCGACGTAAGCAATGTTCGCAGCCGCCACGGACAGAGTGACCATACCTGTGAACGCGGCGTTGATCGCGTCGGCGTCGCTCGCGATCAGCACGTTGGAGCTGTTGTACACGTTCAGGAACAGCGTGTCCGCATCCGCATTGAAGTCTCCCAGGTCAATGGACACGAAGTTGGTACCGCCGCTGATGTCTGCGCGCAGGTTGCGCCTGGGACTGCTGGTCTCCAGCAGGGACAGCGTCGCATTCGGAGAGCTCGACAACCGAGACGTTGCCGCCTCCCCCAACCACAGAGAACGTGACTCCCTGTTCTGTGTAGGTCACGAAGTTGGCTGGAGCCGACTCGAAGGTGATAATCGCTGCAAACGCTGCGGGAGCGAAGAAGGCGCCCACCAACAGCGTCGCGAGGGCCGTAAAGATTCGGGGCATCAAGACATCTCCTCCAGTTGTCGCGCGCAATCCACGAAAGGTAGCCAAAAGTCGCCGCTATGGCGACTTTCCACCCGCATTTGCGGAGGATTGGCTCTGCCAGCGCAGACCTGAGCAAGCCCTGGGCCAGACTACTTGGTCGGAACGACGAATCGCACTTCCAGGTAGGTGACCGAGCCTTCCACGTCCTTGTACCAGTGGGGCGTGTCGGCGGGCACGAGAATCACATCGCCCTTTGTCACGCGGCGGCTGATACCGCCCTCCACCGTGGCGCCGCTCGAGTCCCGCACCACCTTGCCGCTGGTGACGACCGTGGCGGAGCCCTCGATGATGTAGTGCAGCTCGGTGTTGCCCGCATGCGTCAGCGGCGCCCCGCTCTGTGTACGGCGGATGACGTTGATCCGGTACTGATCGGTATTCGAGATGGCACCCGTCTGCATGCCCGCCCGCGCGGTGGCCTCCTTCAAGGCCGCCATCAACTCGGCGTCGCTCTTGTAGAGCGCTGGCGACCCCGGCGGCGGGGCAGCCGCGGGTGGCGCTTGCTGCGCGAATGTGACACCGCTGCAGACCATTGCCATCACGACGATACGGAGAAGGATCTGCTCATCGGGTTCTCCAATCCAGAGCCACGCTCGAGGGGCCGGGCACAGTATAGAGGGCCATCCCGCAGGCTGGCCCTAAATCAGGGGCCGTACTGGGTCGATGATCAGGATATGCAGCGTTCCGGGCTGAAGCCCGCGTTCTCCGGCACCATCGAGCCCACACCGGTGCCGCTTACCTATCGGCTCGGCCTGGCGGTGGTGGCACTCACGATGCTGCTGCTGCCGATTCTCTACCTGGGGCTGATCGGCGCCACCGGCGTGGGCGTGTGGTGGCACCTGACGGAGAACACCTGGATCATGTCCGGGGCCGGGCGCTCCAACCAGTGGCGCGTGATCGCCTACGCGGCCCCGGCCATCGCCGGCCTGGTGTTGGTGTTCTTCATGGTCAAGCCAATCCTGGCCCGTCCTTCACGACGCCAGGATCCGCTGCCGGTAGACCGGATAGCGGAGCCGGCGCTGTTTGCCCTGATCGACGAGATCTGCCGGCAGGTCCGCGCGCCGCGTCCCCGCGTCGTACAGGTGGACTGCACCGTCAACGCCTCGGCCGGATTCGTGCACGGCCCCCTGATGCTGCTGCGGCGGGATCTCGTGCTGACGATCGGTCTGCCGCTCGCCGCCGGGCTGTCGATCCGCGAGCTTGCCGGCGTGCTGGCGCACGAGTTCGGCCACTTCGCGCAGGGCGGCGGCATGCGCCTCACCGGGATCGTTCGCGGCGTCAACGGGTGGTTCGCGCGGGTCGTGTACGAACGCGACGAATGGGACGAGAAGCTTCAGCGTTGGTCGAAAGAGATCGACTGGCGCCTGGGGATCGTTCTCGGCATGGCCCGTGGCGCCGTGTGGTTGTCGCGCAAGGTGCTGAACGGCCTGATGCTCGGCGGGCACGCGATCAGCTGCTTCATGATGCGGCAGATGGAGTACGACGCCGACAGCTACGAGATCAAGATCGCCGGCACCGAGTCGTTCAAGCGCACCTCCATGCGCCTGCGCGAGCTGAACCTGGCGGCCGGGTTCGCTTACAACGATCTCCGGCAGAGCCTCGATGCCGGGACGCTGCCGCAGAGCCTGCCGACGTTCATGGTGGAGCGCGGCCGGAGCATTCCGGCGGATGTGCTCGCCCGAGTCCGCGGGAGCGACGATGAAAAGACCGGCGTGTTCGACACCCATCCGTGCGACGCGGACCGGATCCGCGCGGCCGAAGCGGCCGGGGCCGCCGGCGTACTGACGGGCGCGGATGCCGACGGAGGCGCCACGCTGCTGTTCCGCGACTTCGAGCGCTTGAGCGCAGCCGCTACGCAGCACCATTTCGAGCACGATCTGGGGCTGGACCTTGGCGCGCTGACGCTCGTTGACACGTCGGTCGCGCTGCAGCAAAGCCACTCGCGCGACGAGGACTACACGGCGCTCGAGGGTTTCTTCGGCATCCACTGGACGGTGTACCGGCCGCTTCGTCTCGAGATCGCCGACCCCGACGCCCTCAACGCCATCGACCTGTTTGCGCGGCTCGCTGACGCCCGAGAGGCGATGACACGGCAGGAACCAGTCATCGGTGACCACTACGCCGAGTTCGACGCGCTCGAATCGAAGCTGCAGAACGCCGTCGCCGCCAGCGAGCTGCTGGCGGCCGGCTTTTCCTCGGTGGTTGCCGAGGACTTCGATCTGGAGGCCGGCACGGCCGCTGCGGCGGGAGCGGCCCTGGCCCAGGCCACCAGACGCCAGCAGGCTCTGCACACTCCGCTCAGCGGGTTCGAGGCCGTCGCAGCCGAACGCCTGTCCTGCACCTTGATGCTCCGCAGCCTCGGCCAATCCGATTCGACCGGCGACGACGCGGGGGCGCTGGCCGCTGCGCTGAACGCGCTGGCCGCCGCGATACCGGAGGCGCGCCTGTTGCGTCGCCTGGACTTGGCGGCACGGCTGGTCGAGGCAAACGCATCGTCCAGCTCGAAGCCGGAGGACGCCGCCGCGCATCTGCGTCAGCTCGAACGCAAGGTTGTGGCCTGCCGCGAAAAAGTTCGCGGACCCCTGGCGACCGTCGACTGTCCGTCCGGTTTCGCCGCGTCGCCCATGACGCTCGCCGAGCGATGCGGCGTGCCGTCGGGCGGACCGTTCGTGCCTGCCTCGGAGATCGTGGATCGCGTGTTCAAACTGTACGTGGATGTGCTGGGGCGACTGGTCGGCCTGGCTTTAAAGGTCGAGGAGTCCCTGGCCGCTCCTGCCTAGTTTCGCGCGCGGATCAGCGGGCCTCGACGCCGACAATCACCCAGCGATCGTCCGGCCGGCCGAGGTCGATGGACCACGACACCCGGCGCTGTTGCGGGGTGGTATCTCCAGCCTTCTGCACGTAGCTGAGAATCCCGTCGCATCGTGCGCGTGCGCGATCCGCGCCTGTCACCCGCACATCGCACCGGTCGAATGTGATGTGTTGGCGGGTGAGCGTGGAAAACGCGCGCGTAAGCGCTCGCGTGTCGGCCCCGCGCCAGATGGAGGAGACGGCACTGGCGTCCAGCGAGTTGTAGGACCGGCGATACGCCGACAGCAGGTCGTCGATCGCCGAACGATCGGTCGCCACCGTGCTGGCCGCGGTCACGACCACGGCAGGCACGTTAGCCGCCGGCTCTGCGGCCGCCGGCTCCGCGGCCGCCGGCTTCGGCGCCTCGAGGGCGGCCGACACGGTAGCCACAGGAACCGGCAGCGGTTCGGCGGCAGGGGTACCTGGAGAGTCTCGATTGACGACCGCCAGCAACACCGGCGGCCGGCTAGGAGTGTCCAATTGAGGGCCGGCCGTTCTTCCACCGTAGACCGTGTTCTGCGGCTCAGGGCCCGCGGACTGTGCCGCGGCGTTGAGCGTCGCCGGGACGCCAGGGCGTTCCAGCGACGCGGCGGCGGGGAAGGGCTCAGGCCGGAGTGCTGCCGCCGGTGGATCAATCTGCCTCGAGCCGGCGATGTCGGCAGCCGTCTGCGGTGCCGGTGTCCCTGCTGACGTCGAGACGGCGGCGACTGGTGAGACGGCCGGAGGGTTCGACGGCATCGCGAATACGGCAGCCAACGCCGCCACGGCAAGCCCGGCGATGGCGCCCGCGCCCCGTCGATGAAGTAGAGCCACTGCGCCGGCCCGTTGGGCGCCGAGCGATTCCCACGCCAACCGCCGACGCGCCTGGGCTGACTCGATGACCCGGGAAACGAACGCGATTCCCATGAAGACACGGATCACCAGCCACGCACCCACTACGCCCGCAGCCACGGCCATCATCTCGGCGGCGGTCGACATCGCCAGGCGTCCACGACGCACCGCACCGCGAACAGCTGCGGCGGACGCGCCAAGCGATTTCCACGCCATGCGCCGACGTGCCCGGCCTGATGCGATGGCACGGGAAACGAACGCGATCCCGAGGGGGACACGGAGCGCCATCCACGCGCCCACCACGCCCGCACACACGGCCATCATCACGGCAGCGCTCGACGCGATCGCTCTGACCTGCACCCACGACTTGATCGACGCTCGGGGGCGTTCAGGTAATGCGGTGGGCGCCGCCTCCCGCAGGGGCGCCTCGGCCTCTGAAACGAAGTCCATCACGACAGGCGACGGTGGCGGGGTTGCGTCTTCGATCTCGAGAATCACGGCGGCAAACTCGTCCTCGCTCGCAAACTCGTCGACGCCGCGCCCGATCACCACGGGTTCCAACTGGTACGAGCGCCAATCCTTGGTCCTCATCGGCGGCCTCACAACTCGAAGTGGTAGTCGAGCGACACGCCCGGTGTCAGCCGCGCCCGCAGCCCATCGCCTGCCACGTTGATCAAGACGTTGGCGTTGAGCAGCCACGGACCCGCGACGTTCCAGCGGGCGCCGGTTGCCAGCAACGTGGACGTAAGGGCGCGGTCGCCGGCACGCCAGAGCAACGTTTCCAGCGAGCGGCCCGTCGAATTCGGCTGCCAGAACGGCTCCAGGACGTGCGCGTCCAGTCCGCGCCGCCCGAGGATTTCCCCGACCAGGGTCAGGCGGGGCCCAGCGGCCACAGTAGCGGCTCCGCTCCAGTCGAACGCACGTGACAATTCGCCGGCGCTGTATCCGCCGTTGACGCTTACGCCCCAGCTGCTTCCCTCCCAGGACCCCACGGCGAGCACACGCGTGCCCAGGTGACCAGTTCCCAGCAGCTCTTCTTCACGTCCGGTCGGGAGCCGTACGTCCGCACCAACGGCTGCCCCTCGCAAGGCACTCCCGGCCACCAGCAGGCGAGCGTTCACGGTGGCATCTCCCAATCCCACTGCCCAGCCGGCCTGCGCGAACTGGAGCGTGGTCGCTCCGTTCAGCGTCCGGACGCGGCTACCGCTGAGCTGCACACGCACCAGAGGCACGGCCGCCCCGACCGTGAACCGCCCGCCGACGCCGTAGTCGGCGAAAACGGTTGTGGCCTGTCGCTCGAGCTGCAGCGTCAACCGGTCCACCGTGAACGGAGGATCGCCCGCCGCGCGTGTGGCGCCGATGGGAAAGGTTCCGGTGGTCAAGTCCTCGCCGTTCAGTGAGGAGAATCGCGTGACTTGGAACGCGACGCCCCCCGACAACCGCCCGTCGGTGCTGCGAAGCGCACGCTCCGTAAACAGGGGTCCGAGTCCATTGCTGCTGCGGGCCACGATGCCAAGGGACGGATCGAGTTGATATACCACTCCAGCGGACGACGTCGGCGCAGGGAGGCTGTTGAGTTCGCCCCTGACCAATTTTGTAATCGCGTCGCTGGTGGTAGACGCCGCCTGGCCCGGCGGAGTGCCCGGCGGTGCCGGCTCGCTGATGAGTTGCGACAGCCGGCTCGCGAGGGACTGCGCGTTGGCGAGCGGTGGGGGCACGGCAGCCGAGAGCCACGCCAGCATCGAGGCGGTGACCATGCTTGACCGCACGCCGTACCTCCGGAGGCGTTCGAGCAACAAGCGCGCCACTCGCTTCGACGAATTCGAGCCGTGAGACGCGCGAATTCGAGTCTCGAGACGCGGGAAGGTGTGTAGAAGGGTTTAGAAACTGTCCAGTAGGGTGACGAACTGTGGAGACCTCGCCTCAGCCTGCTGGGTCAGTTCGTCTGCGTCCGCCGAACGTCGCCCACGAGGATCGTCCACGCGAGCCACAATCCGCCCGCGGCGGCGGCCCGCCGTGTAATTGTTGACAGGCAAAGGGACGACGATCCGGTCGAAATCCTCAAGCTGATGCGCGAGGGTGACCAGGTTACGTGCCTCGAGCGCGTAAATCCAGCTCGCGCATCATGGTGCGGCGAAACTCCGTCAGAACGCCCGGCACCTCCACGCTGCGCGCGACACCGCTGAAGCGCTCCAGAATGGGAGCCACCTCATCAAGAGCGTCTAGATCGCACAGGACCAGGTCGCGAACATTCGGACGCTGGACCTTGACGGCAACATCGCGGCCTGCCGCCGAATAGCCCTTCATCGGCGACGCCGATGTCTTCATCGGCACTACCGATTGGATTGCGTCTTTGTCCCGGAGGATGCTTGCTCGTTCCGAGGACACCCAAAGAATGAGAGCTTCTGTACGCGGAAGGTGGGTGCATCGCACCCGTTTGGCCGGGCTGGTCGTCGGCGCCCTGGCGGGCATCACGACGCCTGTGGCGGCGCAACAGTCGGACCCCGCCCCGGCTCCGAAGCCGGAGTACGTGTTCGACCTGGGCGAGATCGTCGTGGTGGGCCGGGCCGACGGCCAGCCAGGCGTCGGCGGCGCCGTGCTGACGAGCCGGCAAATCTGGTCCTTCGATCGCAAGTCGCTCGATCAGGCCGTCAATCTGCTTCCCGGTGTCGTCAGCACGTTCGATTCGAACGGCCGCCGGAACGAAAGCGACGTCTTCGTGCGCGGTTTCGGGCGGTGGCAGGTGCCGCTGATGGTGGATGGCGTGCGCATCTACCTGCCCGCGGACAACCGGCTGGACTTCAGCCGCTTCCTGACGGCCGACGTGTCGGAGATTCAGGTGCAGAAAGGGTACGCGTCCGTGCTCGACGGGCCCGGTGCGATGGGGGGCGCCATCAATCTCGTCACCCGCAAGCCCACCAAGGCCCTGGACGCCGAGGCCAGCCTCTGGACCGGTGGCCGGTCCGACGCCGAGGGCTGGAATGGGTACGTGTCGCTCGGCACGCGCCAGCCCCGCTACTACGTGCACGGCAGCGCCAACTACTCCGATCGCAACTGGTGGACGCTGTCGGGCAACTACGAGCCGACGGCCAATTCGCTCCAGCGTGACGGCCGCCGCGGAAGCTCCGACACGTCCGACTCGCGTTTCAACGTCAAGGCCGGCTGGACGCCGAACCAGACCGACGAATACACCGTGAACTTCGTCAAGCAGCTGGGGGAGAAGGGCGCCCCGTTGAACGTGCTCAACAATCCGCCCGTGCCGCCCAACAGCTACTGGCGGTGGCCGTACTGGGACATCCAGAACACGTCGTTCCTGTCCCGAACCGCGATCGGTCGCGCGGCGTATGTGAAAACCAAGGTGTACTTCAACACGTTCGAGAACGGGCTCGACGCGTTCGACGATGCCACCTACACCACGCAGTCCGCTGCGGGCCGGTTCCGCAGCCCCTACGACGACCACGCCTTTGGCCTGACCAGCGAGGTCGGCACGCAGCTTCGCGCGCAGTCCCTCAAGTTTGCGGCGCACTACCGGAACGACGTGCACACGGAGCAACAGTTCAGTCGTCCGACGCATCCGACCCTCAGCTCCCAGGAGCCGCTGCAGGAGCAGTCGCAATACACATGGTCGCTGGCAGTCGAGGACACCATTCACCTGTCGCCGGCCGTGGACGTCGTGGGCGGCATCAGCTACGACCGCTACAGCATCACCAAGGCGGAAGAATTCAACACCGCGAGGGGCATCTTCGAGTACCCGAAGGGCGGCTCCGACTCGGTCAACTGGCAGTCGGCTCTCATCTGGCGCTACCGCGAGGGGTCCGAAGTGCACGCCAGTGTGTCCGACCGGACCCGTTTTCCGGTGATCTTCGAGCTGTACAGCACCAGGTTCGGTTTCGCGACGCCGAATCCGGATCTGGGCCCGGAACGCGCGACCAGCCTCGAGCTGGGATGGAAGGGCACGGCCGCGCGGAACGTGCGCCTGGAAGGCGCCGTGTTCTACAGCGACGTGCGCGACCTGATTCAGACCGTCGTGCTGCCCGACACCACAACGCAGACCGCAGAATGTCGGCGACGGGCGGTTCTACGGAGCCGAAGTGGGGATCGACGCAACGGTGCATCCGCAGCTGACCGTCGGCGGAAACTACACGGCCTTGAGCCGCACGATCCGGGATGCGCTGCTGCCGAACCTGCGCCCGACGGGCGTGCCCACGCACAAGGCGTTCCTGTACGCAGCGTGGCAGCCGATGCGCCGCCTGACCGTGACACCGAGCATCGACGTGGCCGGCGACCGGTGGAGCGACGTGAACCCGGCCCCGGCGTTTCCCTATGTCCGCACCGGTTCGTACACGCTGATCGATCTGTCGGCGCAGTACGCGCTGGCGGAGCGGTTCGACGTGGTGTTCGGGCTGAAGAACCTGCGCGACGAAAACTTTCAGTTGGCGTGGGGGTTCCCGCAGCCGGGACGCACGTTCTACGTCAAGACGCGGGTGGGCCTCTAGGGGAACGAACCCGACTTTGAGTATTCCCCGCCCACGGCGGCTTTTGGCAGAGTGGGAGGTGAACCGTAAAGGAACCACCGTGCCAGGCCCCGCCGTGATGTGAAGACGCAGGTTTTGCAGCAGAGCTGTCGAGGAAGGAACTCGAACATGCTCAAACTGCAACGTCCGTTCTCGATCTTTGGTTTGGCGGCTCTCGTGTTGGGCGTGAGCGCCGGAGCGGAGGCGGCCCCGCTGGTCGTCTTCAATTTCACCGACCTGAACGCCACGGCGGACATCGTCGCCGCGAACGTGACCTCCAGCCCGTTCGCAGAAGGCGGCGGACTGTTGAACGAAAGCTTTGCCAGCGGGGCGGCAAACGCCCGCGGCTGGAACCCGAGTGACGGGGCGGCGGAAGCACTCGCCAACGGCGACTTCTGGACTTTCACCGTGTCTGCACAGGCGGGGTATGTATTCGACGTGGACTCGATTGCCCTCGACGAATGGCGCGAAAGCGCCGGCCCGATGGAATTCCAGCTGTTCGCGGGCGGTGCACTGATCGGGTCGGCGCTGTCGACGAACAGCCTTGTCCACGAACCACGTCATCGGCGCGCCCAGCATAGGTGTGACCAGCTTGTTGGTCCGCATCCTGGCGTGGGACGCCTCGAACAATGGCACCAGCGCCGATTTGTATCGTGGACAACGTGATCGTGAACGGGACCGTCCGGCGAACGAACACGGAGAACCAGGTTCCCGAGCCGGCCAGCTTGCTCTTGTTCGGTGCCGCGCTCACGGCGTCGGCTCGGCGGCTTCGCGCTCGACGCTAGCCACACCCGACTATCGAGCCTCGTCGCAGCGGTCGTAATCCATTGCCTCATGCGCGTGCGCTACACTTGCGCTCGCGCATGAGGGGCCTGACCAGACACCTCTATTTCTGGGTCCTGCTCGCGATTCTCGCGGGCGGGACGCTCGGCTACGCCGACCCCGCCACCGCCGTGAAGCTGAAGCCGCTGGGCGACGGGTTCATCGCGCTCGTGAAGATGCTCATCAGCCCGATCATCTTCTGCACCGTCGTGCTTGGCATCGCCGGCGCCGGCGACATGAAGAAGGTGGGCCGCGTCGGCGGCAAGGCGCTGATCTACTTCGAGGTCGTCTCCACCATGGCGCTCGTCATCGGCCTGGTGGTCGTCAACGTGGTGCGCCCGGGCGCCGGCTTCAACGCCGATCCGGCCACGCTCGACGCCGGTGCCGTGGCCGACTACGCGAAGCGCGCCGACGGCGCAGACCACCACCGATTTCATCCTGAACATCATCCCGACCACGTTCACCGACGCGTTCACGGGGTCGGGCGACCTGCTGCAGGTGCTCTTCGTGGCGATGCTCTTCGGCTACGCCATGACGCACATGGGCGGCAAGGGCGACACGGTGCACCAGTTCATCGAGGCGTGCTCGCACATCTTCTTCGCGATGATGAACGCGCTGATGAAGCTGGCGCCGATCGGCGCCGGCGGCGCGATGGCGTTCACGATCGGCCGGTACGGCATCGACTCGCTGCGGCCGCTGGCGGCGCTGATGGGCAGCTTCTACCTGACGTGCCTGCTGTTCGTGCTGGTCGTGCTCGGGCAGCATCGCGGCGTTCACCGGCTTCAACATCCTGCGCTTCATCGCCTACATCAAGGACGAGCTGCTGACCGTGCTCGGCACGTCGTCGTCGGAATCGGCGCTCGTGCCGCTGATGCAGAAGCTCGAGCGGCTGGGCTGCTCGCGGTCGGTGGTCGGCCTGGTGGTGCCGGCCGGCTACTCGTTCAACCTCGACGGCACGAACATCTACCTGACGATGGCGGCGTTGTTCGTGGCGCAGGCGCTCAACATCGAGCTGACGCTGCGCGCAGCAGCTGACGGTGCTTGGCGTGGCGATGCTGACGTCCGAAGGGCGCGTCGGGCGTGACCGGCGCCGGGTTCATCACGCTGGCGGCCACGCTGGCGGTCGTCCCGTCGATTCCGGTGGCCGGGCTTGGCGCTCATCCTCGGCATCGACCGCTTCATGTCCGAAGCGCGGTCGATCACCAACTTCATCGGCAACGGCGTGGCCGCCATGGTCGTGGCCCAGTGGGAGGGCGAGCTGGACACCGCGCGACTGCGAGCAGGAGCTGTCCGGAGGGCGGGTCACGTTGCCGCCCTCCACGGACCGGCCCCGGGCGGCCTGATGCACTGGATCGACTGGGCCGTCCTCGTCTCCCTGATGACGTGGATCGTCTATGACGGCCTGAAACGCACGAAGGACAGCCAGGAACTGGACGGCTATTTCCTGGCCAAGCGCAGCATCCCCTGGTGGGCGGCCGGCATCTCGGTGATGGCCACGCAGCTCAGCGCCATCACGATGATCGGCACGACGGGGCAGGGCTACACCGACGGGATGCGCTTCATCCAGTTCTACTTCGGGCTGCCGCTGGCGATGGTGGTGCTGTCGGTCACCCTCGTCCCGTTCTTCTACAACTCGGGTGTCTACACCGCCTACGAGTACCTGGAGCGGCGGTTCGACGCCAAGACGCGCGCGCTCACGAGCCTCTTATTCCTGTTGTCGCGCGGGATGGCCTGCGGCGCGGTTGTCGCGGCCCCGGCCGTGGTGCTGTCGCTGGTGCTCGACCTCAACGTCACGTCCACCGCGCTCCTCATCGCCGCCCCGGCCGTCGTCTACACGATGTTCGGCGGCGTGCAGGCCGTCACGTGGACCGACGTGAAGATCATGGTGCTGATTGTGTTCGGGCTCTTCGCCGTGATTGCGGCGGCCATCGCCGGCTTTCCCGATGGCGTGGGCCTGGCGGACGGCCTGAGCATTGCCGCCGCCACGGGCCGGCTCCGCACGTTCGACTTCAGCTTCGACCTGACGAACCAATACACGTTCTGGTCCGGCACGCTCGCGGCGTTCTTTCTGTTCTGCTCCTACTTCGGCACCGACCAGAGCCAGGTGCAGCGGTACCTCACGGCCAAGTCGGTGGACGAAGCGCGGCACTCGCTGCTGATGAGCGGCTACTGGAAGATCCCGCTCCAGGCGCTGGTGCTGCTGCTCGGTGTGCTGGTGTTCGTGTTCTACGTGTTCAATCCGGCGCCCCTCATCTTCAGCAGCATCGCCACGGAGCGGCTGAACGGCGAGGCGAGTGCAGCCTATGCAGCGCTGCAGCAGGAGCATGGGGCGGCCGTGGACCGCCGTCGGGAGGCCGCGACCGAGCTGGCGCAGGCGCGGGCCGGTTCGGATGCGGCCCGAGAGACGGTGGCGCGCGAGCGTGTGCGCGAGGAAAGCGCGGCGGTCGATCAGGTGCGGCGGCGCGCGCGCGAGCTGGTCCGGTCGTCCACGGGCGACGCGGCCTTCGACGACGTGAACTACGTGATCCCCACGTTCATCCTGGAGCAGCTTCCCGTCGGTCTCGTCGGCCTGCTGATCCTCGCCATCCTGCTCGCGGCCACCGACACGATCGCCGGCGAGCTGAACTCGCTGTCGACGGCCACCGTGATCGACTTCTACCGGCGGTGGGCCCGTCCCGTGGCGACAGATGCGCACTATCTGGGCGTCTCCAAGGCTGCGACCGCGCTGTGGGGTGTCTTCGCCTGCCTGGTGGCGGTCTGGGCGGCGGAACTGGGGTCCCTGATCGAGGTGGTCAACCGGATCGGGTCGTTCTTCTACGGTTCGCTGCTCGGCGTCTTCATCCTCGCGGTCGGCTTTCCACGGGCCACGGGCAACGGCGCCTGCGTCGGTCTGGTTGCCGGGATGGCGTCGGTAGCGGCCGCCGCGGCGTTCACGCCGGTTGCGTTTCTGTGGCACAACGTCATCGGCGCCGTGGTCGTTGTGGGAGTCGGCCTCGTGGTCAGCGAGGCCGAACGCGCTGTGGGACCAAGAACCAAGAACCAAGAACCAAGGACCAACTAAGGTCTGCTGCCTTTGCCCACCATGAGCTGCGGTGCCTTGTTGTTCTCCTGGCACACGAACTCGATGAGGTCCGCATCGAACTTGCCGTCCACCATCAGGCGATGGTGGACGCGCAGCGAGAAGGGCCGGCTGTAGGCCTTCGGATCGTCGATGGTCACGTCGATCTGGATGGTGCCGTAGTTCAGCGCGGCGCCAGCGCTCGGTCATCTTCGCGGCATCGGTGAGCGGGCTGCCGTCGATGTCCAGCCATCCGCCGTCCCTGAAGCTGGTGGTTTCCACTACGAACGTGTCGCCGTCCCACCGGCCCACTGAGTAGCCGTACCACCACGGCTGCGCATCCGGAGGCGGCAGCGCCCGGCCGTCGGTGAAGATCTGCCGGATGCCGGCATTGCCTTCGTACAGGATCACCAGCACATCGGGCGTCTGCAGCACCTTGCGCGGCTGCGGGTGCATGTGGAACTGGATGAGGCCCATCGGCAGGCAATGGGCATCGGGGTTTTCCTTGCTTTCTTGCTCCTTGCGGGCCGCCTTCAACTGAGCCGCCCACGGCAGCAACGGCAGCGGCTGCTGGAAGTTGGCGAACACGTCGCCGAAGGTCGCGGCCGGCGGCTCGCCGGGCGGCGAGACCGGCAGCGGCTGCACGCGTCCGTTCACGAACCAGGCGTTTACCCACACGCCGGTGAAGTCCGGCTTGCCGTCCGCGGTGCGAGGTGCCGGTGCGTCCAGGTTGACCGTGCCGTCGGCACGCCGCGGCGCGCTCCGCTCCGGATGCGCCAACCATTGGGCCCGTACGCTCGGCGAGAAGAGCATCGCCAGCATCACGATCGCGACGAGCCGTATCCACAACATGCGAGCCTCGCGTATCAATTCACAATTCACAATTCACAATTCACAAACCGCAGCTACCGCCGGGCGAAGTAAGCAGGTGCGTTTCCCGCCTTCCACTTGATGTTGCAGCCGATGCTCGCGCGCTGCGGGCCGGTGATGGGCAGCCCTGCCAGCACGGCATCGGCGGCGTCGCGAATGTCGCGGCCCGTCACAGGGGCCGTGCCTCTGGGGCGGCTGTCGTCGAACTGTCCGCGATACACCAGGCGGCGCGCGCCATCGAACAGGAACAGGTCGGGCGTGCAGGCCGCATGGAAGTCCTTGGCCGCCTGTTGGGTCTCGTCGAAGAGATACGGGAAGGTGTAGCCGGCGGTCTCGGCCTCGTGGCGCATGCCGGCAGGACCGTCGTCGGGAAACGCGTCCACATCGTTCGAGTTGATGCCCACGATGGCCAATCCACGCGCCCGGGTACTCGCTGGCGAACTTCGAAAAGCCGGTCCGGATGTGGCGTACGAACGGGCAGTGCGGGCACAGAAAGGCGACCAGCATCGCCGGGGCCTTGGCGAAGTCGGCGGATGACACCTCTCGTCCGTCGAAATCAGGCAGGCGGAACGACGGCATCGCCGTGCCGATCGCGAGCATCGTGGACGGAGTGGCTGTCATGATTGCCGGAACAGCTGCGGCGCGAAGCGGCTCAGGTAGTCGCGCCAATTGATCCACGTGTGGCCGCCGTCGCCTTCCTGGTAGACCGGCGTGAAGCCGTGGGCTTTGAAGAGATCGACCGTGGACCGGGTGACTTGCACCAGGAAGTCGTCGCGGCCGGTTGCGAACCAGAACAGCTTCAGCCCCTTCTTCGCCTTCGCGTCGGCCAGGGCGGCAGCATGCTGCTTCTCCCAGTCGCTCGAGCCGGGGGACCACGGCGCCGGCGGCGGCGCGCCGCGCCCGGGAATCGAGAACACGCCGAAGAGGCCCGAGCTGAACACGCCCACGTAGCCGAACTTGTCCAGGCGGGATGCGGCGATGTCGAGCGTCTGCCCGCCCCCCATCGACAGGCCCGCGATGGCCGTGCTGGCGCGGTCGGTGGCCACGCGATAGTGCTTCTCGACGTACGGCACCACGCTCCCCAGGAAGTCGCCGGCAAACGCGGCATTCGCGCTCGCGGAGACGGGGTTGCCGGCGGCGGGCGCGGGTGTGTGGCCTGCTGGCATCACGACCACCATCTCCCTGGCGGTCCTGGCGGCGATCAGGTTGTCCAGGATGAAGCCAGCCCGGCCGGCGGTGGTCCAGGAGTCGTCGCTGTCGCCGGCCCCGTGCAGCAGATACAACACCGGATACCGGCGCGTGGATGTCTCATAGTCAGGCGGCGTGTAGACGTGCATGCGCCGAAACACGCCCAGCGACTCCGAGCGGTAGGTGACTTCGGCCACGCTGCCCCGGGGCACGTCCTTCGTGTCGGACACCGGCGAGCCCGGCACGTAGACCAGGCTCCACGCGTTGGTGTTCGACTCGCTGGTCGCGGGGTTGCGCGGGTCCAAGGTAGACACGCCGTCCACGACGAACGCGTAGCGGTACGCCCCGGCGGGGACCGGGCCGACGCGTTGCCTCCCATACGCCCGCGTCGTTCCTGGTCATCGTGACGCCCTGGGCGAACGCGACACCGGGGATGTCACTCGCATTCAATCGCACCGATTCGGCGCGTGGTGCGAACACGCGCAGCGTGACCTTGCGATCGGATGACACCTCGGGCGAGACGACAGTAGGTGCAGCGGGCCGGGCATCCTGGGCCAGCAGGCTGGTCGATGGGACCAAGGCACCGAACGCCGAGACGAAGAGCGCCGCTCGAACCAGTCGTGGCCACGTCGTCACGGTCATGAGAGTGATCCTCCGCGCGATAGAATACCGGCTTCACATCGCAGGAGGAAACGCATGAGCCGCGTACGGGTACTGGTCGGGACCAAGAAGGGCGCTTTCGTGCTGACGTCGGATGGCGCGCGAAAGAACTGGGACGTCAGCGGGCCGTTCTTCGCAGGCTGGGAGATGTATCACCTCAAGGGTTCTCCCGCGGATCCCAATCGCATCTATGCGTCGCAGACGAGCGGCTGGTTCGGCCAGGTGATGCAGCGGTCGAACGACGGCGGCGTCACCTGGGAGCCGGTCGGCAACAAGTTCGCCTACGAGGGCGTGCCCGGCACCCACCAGTGGTACGACGGCACGCCGCACCCGTGGGAGTTCAAGCGCGTCTGGCACGTGGAGCCGTCGCTCACCGATCCCGACGTTGTCTACGCGGGCGTGGAGGATGCCGCACTGTTTCAGTCCACCGACGGCGGCCAGAACTGGAACGAGCTGAAGGGACTGCGCGAGCACGGGTCCGGATCCAAGTGGGCGCCCGGTGCGGGCGGCCTGGGGTTGCACACGATCGTGCTGGACCCGAGCAACGCGAAGCGGATGTTCATCGCCATCTCCGCGGCCGGTGCGTTTCGCAGCGACGACGCCGGTGTCTCCTGGAAGGCGATCAACAGGGGCTTGCGGTCCCAGTACATCCCCGACCCGGAGGCGGAGGTCGGTCACTGTGTCCACCGCATCGCGATGCACCCGTCGCGCCCGAACGTCCTCTTCATGCAGAAGCACTGGGACGTGCTGCGCACCGACGACTCCGGCGACAACTGGCGCGAGGTCAGCGGCAACCTGCCGACCGACTTCGGCTTCGTGATCGACGTGCACGCGCACGAGCCGGAGACGATCTACGTCGTGCCGATCAAGAGCGACTCGGAGCACTTCCCGCTGGACGGCCAGCTGCGCGTGTACCGCAGCCGCTCGGGCGGCGAGGAGTGGGAGCCGCTGACCAAGGGGCTGCCGCAGCAGGACTGCTACGTGAACGTGCTGCGCGATGCGATGGCGGTGGACTCGCTGGACAAGTGCGGCATCTACTTCGGCACCACTGGCGGCCAGGTGTACGCGTCAGCGGATGCGGGCGACACCTGGGCGCCTATCGTCAACTCGCTGCCGGCCGTGTACTCGGTCGAGGTCCAGACGCTGAAGTGAGCGTTCACCAGATCCGCGTCGAGCTTCCGTTTCACTTGCGCACGCTGGCGAAGGTGAACGGGGAGATCACGGTCCCCGTCGACGGGACCGTCACGGTGGGCTCGGTGCTGGACGCGGTGGAGCGCTCCTATCCCGTGCTGCTAGGCACCATTCGCGATCACGACACGCAAAAGCGGCGCGCTTTCTTGCGTTTTTTCGCGTGTCAGGAGGACCTGTCGCTCGAACAGCCCGACTTCGTGCTGCCCGAGCGCGTAGTCTCGGGCGCCGAACCGTTTCTGGTCGTCGGCGCCATCGCAGGCGGCTGAGCAAGGGAGTATTCTTCAGGCCGGAAGCCGGCACTCCGGAAGCCGGAAGCTCGGAAGCCAAAGAGGAATGCACCCATGACGACGCCTTCACATGACGACGTGCTGGATCTCTATCGCCGCTTCGCGGACGGCGGCGTATCGCGCCGCGAGTTCATGAAGCGCGCGACCGCGCTGGGCATCGCCGGAGCCGCGGCGTCGGCGCTCGGCGCGCTGGCCGGCAACGAGGCTGCTGCCGCGGGCCTGGCGGCGCAGGCCGCGGGCGGCCCCGCTGCGCAAAAGCTGGCGCTCGACCTGTCCGAGTGGAGCTACATGTGGGTGAACGTGAAGCGCGCCGACACCGCAATGGGCAGCTTCGTCGGCGGACAGCAGATGTACGTCGAGGTACATGGTGCCGTCGCGCGTTCGCAAGCCGTTTCCGATCGTGCTCGTGCACGGCGGCGGAGGGCAGGGCCTGGATTGGATGGGCACACCCGATGGGCGTCCGGGCTGGTTCCAGTACCTCGCCGCCGAGGGCTATCGGGTCTACGTCGTCGATAGACCCGGCCACGGCCGCTCGCCCCTACACCCGTACGTGCACGGCGGCTTCCCCGCGCGCGCGAACACGATGGAGGGCCTGCAGGGCAACTTCATTCCGCCGGCGCCCGACAACACCGACAAGTTCCGCCGCAACCACACGCAGTGGCCGGGTCCGGGCAAGGTGGGCGACCCCGAGGTGAATGGGTTCATCGCCTCGCAGGGCGGCAGCTACGTGCAGCAGCAACAGCCGGGCGGCGCGGGTCGTCAAGGCGGTCCCGCCGGCAGGCAGGGTGGGCCGGGCGGAGCCGCGCCTGCCGGTCCGCCGGTGCCGGCGAATCAACAGCCCGCGGGTACGCCGAACGTAGCGCACGCCACGTGGCGGGAAGCGGGAGCCGAGCTGCTCGACAAGATTGGCCCGGCGATCATCATGACGCACTCGGCCGGCGGGCCCGTTCGGCCTGCTGGTGGCCGAGGCGCGTCCCAATCTCGTGAGGGCCACGGTGATCATCGAAGGCGCCGGCACCGCGTTCGCCGGCGGCAACCGGTGGGGACTGTCGTCGATTCCGGTCACCTACGATCCACCGGTCGCCGATCCGTCGGAGATCAAGGTCGTGCGCGTCGAGAGCCCGGAACCCGACGTCGACGGCTACTTCCTCCAGGCCGAGCCCGCACGCAAGCTCCCGAAGCTGAAGAACACGCTGGTGCTGAGCGTGACCGCGCCGGCATCCAACGCGGCCCCCGGCAATCCTGGCCAGGTCGCGTTCTTGAAGCAGGCGGGTGTGAAAGCGGAGGAACTCCGCATCGAGCGTGATGCCGGCCTGCGCGGCAACAGCCACATGATGATGGTGGAGAAGAACAACCGCGAGGTGCTGCAGCCAATCCTGAACTGGCTGGACAAGAACGTCACCGGCAGCGCCCCGGCCTACAAGAAGCGCGGCACCGACTCCACGGCGATGCGGCTGGCCGACATGGGCTACTTCTGGATCGGCGCCGAGCCCAGGAAGATGGACTACGGCACGATCGTCTCGGGGCAGATCTACGTGCAGTACCCGATCCCCGAGCAGATCCGGCAGCCCATTCCGATCGTGCTCGTGCATGGCGGCGGCGGTCAGAGCACCGACTACATGGGGCTCGACGGCAACGCCAGCTGGGCGCACTACTACGTGCAGGCCGGGTACCAGGTGTACCTGGTGGACCGCCCCGGACACGGCCGCGTGCCGAATCATCCCGACACCACGGGCCCGGTCGGCGCCATGCCGACGTACGATTTCGTGTCGGCGCAGCTGCGGCGTGCAGCCACCGGCACGCCGCGCCGCTGGACGGGTACGGGACTGCCGGGCGATCCGCTTCTCGATCAGTGGATGGCGTCGTCGAACGCCGCTCCCACCAACAACGCGGCGATGACGGAGCTGTGGAAGAGCCGCGGCGCGATGCTGCTCGACAAGATCGGCCCGGCGATCATCCAGACGCACTCGGCCGGCGGGCCGTTCGGGTGGCTGACCGCCGATGCGCGGCCCCGCCTGGTGAAGGCGATCGTGTGCTTCGAAGGCGCTCCGGCCCCGCTCATCGGCCAGGGGGGCGCCGCACAACCGCTGGCAAACCTGAAGAACATCCCGATCCTGTACTTCGAGGCCGAGAACTCGGGCTTCACGTTCGGCCGCCAGCTGCTGCCGGCGCTGAAACAGTCGGGCGCCGCCGCCGAGTACGTGAACCTGAAAGACCGTGGCATCACGGGCAACAGCCACTTTGCGATGGTGGAGACCAACCGCAAGGAAATCTTCGAGGTGCTGCGGAGCTGGATCGAAAGCAAGCTCCCGGCCGGGGGAAATACGACGGCGCGGCTTTGAAGGGCCCCAGGCTCCAGGCTCCAGGCTCCAGGCCCGAACGACAGACGACTAACGACTAACGACCAACAGCGCCGTTGGGCGGCAAGGCAACCACTGGGGCCTTGCCGCCGTCAGACCTGATGTATGGACGCTGCCCTTCGAGCCCTCAATCGATTCGGCTTGGGCGCCCGGGTGGGGGAGGCCCGCCGCCTCTCGGACCCGCGCGGCTGGCTTCGGTCGCAGCTGCGCGGCGACGCGCCCCGCCTGACGCCGCCGGCCGGCGCCGACCCCGAGGCCGTCGCCGATGCCGTGCGTGGCTTTCGTCAGCTGGCGCAGGGGGATGATGCCGAACGCCGCCAGGCGCGGCGTCGCCTCCAGCAGGTCGCGGCGGCGGAACAGCGGCAGGCGCTCAACGCGCGCGTGACCACCGAGCGGCCGTTCGTCGAACGGCTGGTGGCCTTCTGGTCGAATCATCTCTGTGTGTCCGTGGGCGCCAAGGTGCTGGTGGCCCCGCTGGCCGGCAGCTACGAGCGCGACGTCATTCGCCCTCACGTGCTGGGCCGCTTCGAGGACATGGTGCTGGCCTCCGCCAGGCATCCGGCGATGCTGGCCTACCTGGACAACTTCCAGTCGATCGGTCCAGCCTCGCAGCTGGCGACGCTCGGCCAAGGCGCCGGCCGTCAGCGGGCCGGGCAGCCCCAGGCCACGACGCGGCGCGGCCTGAACGAGAACTACGCGCGTGAGCTGCTGGAGCTGCACACGCTGGGCGTCGATGGCGGTTACACCCAGCAGGACGTCCAGGAGCTGGCACGAATGCTCACGGGTTGGACCATCGACGGTATCGCCGGCCCTGGCGCGGCTGCCGCGATGCGCGTGGGAGGCGGTCGTCGCGGCCGGGGAGCGCGCGATCGGGCCCCATCGCCCGACGGTCCGATCCGGTTCGTCTTTCGGGAGGCGTTGCACGAGCCCGGCGCCAAGACGCTGCTCGGCACACGCTATGGCGAGGACGGTGCGGGCGAGGCGGAGCGCGCCATCAAGGTGCTCTGCGCGCATCCATCCACCGCGCGCTTCGTGGCCCGCAAGCTGGTCGCGCACTTCGTGAGCGACGAGCCGCCGGCGGCGGCCGTGGACCGCGTGGCGGAGACGTTTCGTTCGAGCGGCGGCGACCTGCGGGCCGTGGCGGGCGCGCTGATCGATCTGCCCGACGCCTGGCAGGAGGACAAGCGGAAGTTCCGCACACCGCAGGATTGGCTGGTGGCGGTGCTGCGGGCACTGGGGACGACCGACGTGAACGAGAACGTGGGTCCGCTGCTGCGTCAGCTGCGGCAGCCGCTGTGGTCTCCGGCCGCGCCCAAGGGCTACGGCGACACCATGCAGGAATGGGCCGACCCGGATTCGCTGCTCAACCGGGGCGAGCTGGCGCGCTCGATGGCCCGGCGGCCTGGTGTCCGCGACGTCGATCCCACATCGCTGCTGGGCGTCGTGGACGCGTCCTCCGCGACGCCACTGTCGTCCATGCTGGCCGACACGTCCATCAGCAGAGACGAACGCATCGCCCTGGCGCTCGCCGGGCCCGCGTTCCAGTGGAGGTAACCGTGAGCTCGCAGATGCATCGTCGCGCGTTCGTCCAGTCGATGTGCTACGGCGGGTTGGCGACATTCGCCCTGCCGTCGGTGGCATTCGGCCAGGTGCGACAGCCGGGCCGCTTCGTCTTCCTGCTGTTGCGCGGCGGCTTCGACGGGCTGGCGGCCGTGGTGCCCGCCGGCGATCCGTCGTACCGCAGCCTGCGCGAGGGCTTCGCCTACGACGCGTCCGCGCTGTCGATGCTGGACGACACCTTCGGTCTGGCGCCGGGTCTGGCACCGCTGCGGACGTTCTGGGACCAGGGCCAGCTGGCCGTGGCGCACGCCATGGCCATCCCGCACCGCACGCGCAGCCACTTCGACGGCCAGGCGATCCTGGAGTCGGGCCTCGACAAGCCGCTCGGCTCGTCGGACGGATGGCTGAACCGCCTGCTGCAGGCGATGTCGGGCACGCGAGCGGGCATTGCCATCGCCGCGGGCATGCCGTTGTCGCTGACCGGCACCTATGACGTGCAGAGCTGGTCGCCGACACAACTCGGCGTGGTGGACGACAGCTTCCGCGAACGCCTGGCGGCGCTGTACCGAGCCGACGCCGTGCTGCACAACCGGTTCGAGGCCGCGATTGCGCAGCAGGAGATGGTGGGGGAGGAAGCGATGGCACGAGGCCGCGCGCGCCGCGACGGCGCCGTGGCGCTCATGACGGCGGCCGCCCGGATTCTTCGCACCGATGGAGGCCCCAACGTGGCGGCCATGGAGCTCAGCGGCTGGGACACACACGCGAACCAGGGTCTGGCCGGCGGTGCACTCGACCGGTTGCTGGGCCAGCTGGCTGAAGGCCTGGTTACTTTCCGCACCGAGATGGGACCCGCCTGGGATTCCACCACCGTGGTCGTGATGACCGAGTTCGGCCGCACGGCGCGCCCCAACGGCACACGCGGCACCGATCACGGCACCGCCGGGGCGGGGTTCGTGCTCGGCCCGCGCCTGGCGCGATCCTCGGTCGTGGCTGACTGGCCGGGGCTGGCTGCGAACGCGCTCTTCGAAGGCCGCGATCTGAAGCCGACCCTCGACACGCGCGCGCTCCTCAAGACGGTCGTCGCCGCCGCCTTCGACCTCACGCCGGCCCAGCTGGACCGCGTGTTTCCCAACTCAGCAACTGCGCGCGCCATCCCCGCCTTGATGGCGTAGACACTCGTTCCAAGCTCAACACGACGGACCAGCTTGCAGCTGGTCCGTCGATTGCACTGAACATCTCGTGGTTCGAGGTGCGTTCGCGGCAATAGCAGTGACGGTGGGTGCGGCTGCCGTGTGGGTCGCGTTGCAGAAAACCGATCCGGCGGTCGTCGAGAGCGAACGTGCGATTGAAGCCGCGGCGGAGGCACCGATCCCTCGTTCCGCGGAGGAGCGGATCGTCTCCGAGGACTTGCGGAACGACGCCGTTGAGCCGCGCGCACGTGTGGCGTCCGCCGGCGACGGCTATCGCAAAGGCCTCGTTCCGTGCTCAGCACACCAAGGAAATCTCGTGCCGGTTTGTGGTCACCCGCCTCGGTGGTACGACGCCGAAGTTCGACTGTGTGCTGGATGGGGGCGAGGAGATTCGGGTCAAGTACGGCACGGGTTCGGAGATCCCCTCCGAGGCCGCGGCCACGCGGCTGGTGAGCGCGCTCGGCTTCCCGGCCGACACCGTCACGCTGGTCGAACGCCTCCGCTGCTACGGCTGTCCCGCCGATCCCTTCGCGATGATGAAAGCCGTGGGCGTCGTCCACGTGGGTCCGCTTTTCGAGCACGCCGTGGACTACGGGCACTTCCAGGACTACGAATGGGTAGCCGTCGAGCGCAAGTACGACGGCCGGCCGATCGAGACTGCGAGCCAGCAGGGATGGGCCTTTCCACGAACTGGACCAGGTGGACCCGGCTCGAAGGGTGGCGCACCGCGAGCGCAGGTAGACGCGCTGCGGCTGCTCGCCGCCTTTCTGGCGCACTGGGACAACAAGGCCGACAACCAGCGGATGGTCTGCGTGAGCCGCCAGTGGCCCGACGGCGCGCCGTGTCAGGAGCCCATGCTGATCATGCAGGATCTCGGCGCGGCCTTCGGCCCGCGAAAAGTCGACCTCGATGGCTGGGCCACGACCTCGATCTGGGGCGATCGCGCGTCGTGCCGCCTGACGATGGCCGCGCTTCCATACAGCGGCGCGACGTTCCGAGACACGCACGTCAGCGAGCCCGGCCGGCAGTTTCTCGTGGAACGACTGCGTCAGCTGTCCGAGGAGCAGATCGCCGATCTGTTCGCCGGCGCCCGCTTCGATCAGAAGCGTGGTCTGTTCAAGGACGCGCGGCCCGTATCCGAGTGGGTGCGCGCCTTCCGAATCCGGCTGGCGATGATCACCGACGGCCCACCGTGCCCAGCGCCGTGATTCGCGCGGGCGCCGCCGGCGGGCGGCTCGTGTGGGACAGCGTGCCGGCATCGATCGTCCGGCCGGTCCGCGAGACGGCCTGGAAGTGCAGGTCGCCGTTCTCGATCTCGACCAGCATGAAGTGATAGTCGCCGGAGTAGCTCCGGGCGATATACGGCGACAGGATGCCGTCGCCGCGGCGCAGCGATCCGGCGCCACCGCTGACGAAGTACTGGATGCCGCGCTGCAGCCTCGAGCGCTGGTAAATGTGCTCGTGGCCCGAGAAGACCACGTTCACCTTGTGTGTGACGAAGAGGGATTCGAGGGCCGCGCGTTGGGCCAGCGATGCGAGGCGGTACCGGCCGGAGGTGTACATCGGGTGGTGGAGGAAGCATATCTTCCAGTCCGCCGTCGATCGGGCAAGCCGCTTGTCCAGCCACGCCAACTGCTCCCGGTCCAGATAGGTCGAGTCGATGGCGAAGAACTCGACCGAGGTCGTGATGCCGGCCAGGACGTTTCCAGGCGGCGTGAAGGAGTAGTAGCGCCGGCCGTTCATGTTGAACCGCTCGTAGTGGATCTGACGTGGGTCGTCGTGGTTGCCCAGCACCGCATAGAACGAGACGCCGTCGTCGATCAGGGTCTTGTACGGCTCCTCGAACTTCGCGCGGTAGTCGTCGGGCGTGGCCGTGCCCTCGTAGAGGTTGTCGCCGAGCATGATCGTGAACGGGAACTCGAACTGCTGGCGATAGCGCACCATCTGATTCGCCACCTCGCGCTGCTGGCGTGTACCGCGGCCGCTGTCGCCGATGACCGCGAACTTCACAGACGCCGGGACATTGGGGAGCATCAGCGTGTTCGGCGCGATACCCTCGACCGCCGCCGGCCTCACCGTTATCGTTGGCTCGCCCGCGGTCTGGCCGCGCACGCCGAGGCCAGTGCCCCGATGACCGTGAGCACGAGCGCCAGCTGGACCGTGCGCCGGCCGGACATGCCCTTCGGTGCTGCAGAAACCGGGCCACCGCCTGTCTACAATCAGCAGGGCGTGGGCACTACACCGGAAAAAGAGCTCCTCGTTGTCGGCGGCCGCGAAGTGCCGGTGTCGAATCCGCGGAAGGTCCTCTTTCCGCAGGCCGGATACACCAAGCTGGATCTCGCCCGGTACTACGTCGCGGTGGCAGACGGCGCGCTGCGCGGGGCCGGGGGCCGGCCGAACATGCTGCTGCGATTCCCCAACGGCATCGACGAGGAGTCCTTCTACCAGAAGCGGGCCCCGGAGTCCCGCCCGCCGTGGATCGAGGTCGTCGAGCTGTCGTTTCCGTCCGGCCGAACGGCCAAGGAAGTCGTGCCGCGTGATGCCGCCGCGCTCGTCTGGATGGCCAACCTGGCGTGCCTCGAGCTGCATCCGCACCCCGTGCGCGCGGATGACCTCGATCACCCCGACGAGATGCGCATCGATCTCGATCCCGTGCCAGGTATCGAGTGGCCGCAGGTTCGCGAGGTGGCCGGCGTCGTGCGGGCGACGCTCACCGATCTGGGGCTGGTTGGGTGGCCCAAGACGTCCGGGTCACGCGGCATGCACATCTACGTGCGCATCGAACGGCGGTGGGGATTCGGCGACGTGCGCCGGGCCGCCCTCGCCCTGGCCCGCGAGGTGGAACGCCGCGCACCGTCGCTGGCGACCAGCAAGTGGTGGAAAGAGGAGCGCCACGGCGTGTTCCTCGACTACAACCAGAACGCGAAAGATCGGACGATCGCCGCCGCCTATTCGGTGCGCCCCAAGCCCGACGCGCGCGTCTCGGCCCCGCTGGGGTGGGACGAGGTCGGTTCCTGCGAGCCGGCCGACTTCACGCTGCGCACGATGCCCGCGCGGTTTGCCGAGGTCGGCGATCGCCACCGCGACATCGACGACTCGGCCGGAAGCCTGGAGGCACTGCTCGATCTCTCGGCGCGCCAGGAGAAGGAGGGGCTCGGCGACGCGCCCTGGCCACCGCACTACCGCAAGCAGCCGGGCGAGGCGCCTCGCGTGGCGCCCTCGAAACGGCGCGTGCCCAGCCGGCCCCTGATCGAAATCGGGAGGGCGCGCGGCAAGGCGGACGCGCTGGCGGGCCTCGAGCGGTGGAAGGCTCGCCATCCGGAGGCGAGCGCGCACCTCGAGCCGGCGGACGTGCTCGTGGACGCGATGCGGGGCCGGTCCACCACGTGGACGCGCATCCGCGTCAACTTGCAGCACGTGCCGGAGGCGCTGCGCCCGCCGCAGGAAGCGCTGGACCCCGACGACGACCTGAACGACTGGCCCCCCCGCGCGAAGCGCGGGCAAAAAGACACTGTGCCGAACGCTAGCGACGCGAAGCGTCGCTAGCCGAAGACCTTCTCGAGCTCGAAAGGGGTCGTGACCTCCAGCTGGTCGTAGCGGCAGTCCTGCGGCTGCCGATCAGGGCGCCAGCGTTCGAACACCGCCGCGTGCCGGAACCGGTCGCCCTGCATGTGGTCGTACTTCACCTCGCAGACCCGCTCGATCCGCAGCGGCTCCCACGAGAGATCCTTGCCGGCGCTCCACCGGCTCTGTCCCCCCGGCATGCGCGTCGCGCCCTCGCTCGCCGCCCACGCGCGCCAGGGATGGGCCTCCATCGCGCCCTTCCGCAGCGGCTCCAGCTCCGTGGCGAGCTGCCGCCGTACCGCCATCGTGAACGACGACGTGACACCGACGTGGTGCAGCTGGCCGGAGTCGTCGTACAGGCCGAGCAGCAGCGAGCCGACCAGCTCGTTGGGCCCTGTCTTGTGCCAGCGGAAGCCGGCGACCACGCAGTCGGCCGTGCGCGCGTGCTTGATCTTGAGCATCGCCCGCTTGCCCGGCTGGTACGCGCCGCCGGTCGGCTTGGCGATGACGCCGTCGAGCCCGGCGCCCTCGAACTGCGCCAGCCACTCGATCGCCTGCGCGCGATCGCGCGTCAGCGGGGTCAGATGCACCGGCGGCCGAGCGCGCCCCAGGAGCCGTTCGAGCTCGGCCCTGCGATCGCGTTGGGGCCGTCCGCGAAGATCCGTGCCGCCGGCGGCGAGCACATCGAACGCCACGAACGACGACGGCGTGTCGCGGGCGAGTTTCGCGACCCGTGAGGCCGCGGGGTGGAGCCGCATCTGCAGCGCGTCGAAGTCCAGGCCGTCGGGAGTGGCGATGACGATCTCGCCGTCCACCACGCAGCCATCCGGCAGCTGATCGAGCAGCATCGCGCTCAGCTCCGGGAAGTAGCGATCGAGTGGTCGCAGATCCCGGCTCTGCGTGAAGATCTCGCCACCGGCGCCGCGAAACACGATGGCCCGGAACCCGTCCCACTTGGGCTCGAACAGGAAGTCGCCCTCTGGTACGGCGTCGCTCAGCTTGGCCAGCATCGGTTCGACCGGCGGCTCGATTGGAAATCCCACGTTCAATTAGACCGTTATGCAGCCCCAAAGGTGAATCCTGACTCGTTGTTGCTCTGCATAACGGTCCAGCGCGCGGAGCGCGCCAAACAGCACTGTCTAACCAGCCTCGAGATCCGGGCTGGTTAGACCGTTAAAATGGGCGCATGACGCGATGGAGAGGGTCGATTGGGCTGGGGTTGGCGGCGGGGTGTCTGGCCGCGAGCCTGACCGGCATGGGCGATTCGGGCGTCGTGCGCGCGCAGGCCCCGAGCGCTGAAGACGTTGCCGCGGGGCTCCGCATCTTCCGCCAGAAAGGCGACTGCCAGGCGTGTCACGGCTGGGCCGGAGACGGGCGCAAGATGGACAGCCAGATGCCCGATGGCGCCAACCTGCGGACCACCAGGCTCAATCGCGAAAAGCTGATCGTCGCCATCAAGTGCGGAGTGCCCGGCAAGGGCATGCCGGCGTTCGACCGCCTGGCGTACAGCGACGGCCGCTGCTACGGCATGAAGCAGGCCGACTTGCAGCGCACGAACCTCACGATGCCGGACCCCGCGGCCACGCTGCAGCCGCGGGAGATCGAGCTCGTGGCGGATTTCCTGTTCGCCAAGGTCGTGGGGCAGGGCCCGATGGACCGCGCCAAGTGCATCGAGTTCTGGGGCTCGGACGTGGCGGCGTGTGGGGAGTTTGGAAAGTAGTCTCCGGTCTCCGGTCTCCGGTCTCCGGTCCTGGCGCGGAACTGCTCATCAATGGCCATCGATGCAGATGAGCAACTGCGGAACTGAAGACTGAAGACTGAAGACTGAAGACTGAAGACCGGTGTTGAGTATGCTGTGAACGGCACGGCGCCAGAGCCGGGCGGTCGTGGTCGGCAGGCGCTTCGCGCGTCTGCCTTTTCCGTTCACAGCATCCACGCGTGATCCTAGGAGAGGGCCGCGCGATCGGAGCCGCAAAAAAGGGTCAAATTCGGGAACCCACTGCGTGACAGAAATCGCCTTCGGGCCCTTCGTCGTCGATCTCGTGAACGCCCGCATCACCCGGGACGGGGTCGAAGTGCGGCTGCGGCCCCAGGCATTTCAGGCGCTGCGCGTTCTGCTGCGCCACAACGGCCGGGCGGTGGGGCACGACCAGATGATTGCGGAGGCGTGGGACGGGACGCACGTGTCGCGCCACACCGTGGACGTGACCGTCGGCGAGGTGAAGAAGAGCCTGGGCGAGTATGGCCGCTGGATCACCCACCGGCCCAAGGCGGGCTACTGCCTGGAGCTGCCCACCTCGGAGCAGCTGATCCGAAAGGGCTGGCACTTCTGGGATCGCCGGACGCGCGAGGGCGCGGAGCTGGCGATCGGTTGCTTCGAAAACGCGGCGGCGGACTGCCCCGGCGACTTCCGCGCCTACGACGGTCTGTCCACGTGCTACTTGATGCTGGCGGTCTTCGGCATGCGGCCGCCGACCGAGGTGTATCCCAAGTTCCTCGAAGCGCACGAGCGCGCCGTCGCGCTGGGCGGACTGCGTCCTGAATTGCGCTGCAACCGGGCACACGGTCTGCACTTGTTCGAGCATCGCTTCGCCGAAGCCGAAACGGAGCTGCTCAAGACGATCGAGGACAAGCCGTCGTTGGGGACGGCCTACGTGCGCGCCGCCCTGTTGTACGTCACGTTGAACCGCCTGGACGACGCGGTTGCCATGCTGGCCCGCGGGAACCAGATGGATCCTCTAGTCGGGACGCTGGCGGCTCTCGAGGTGCAGGTACCTCGTGTATCGCGGCGAGCTGGACGCCGCCATCGACGTCGGGACACGGGCGGTGGAGCTGCATCCGTATTTGCAGATCGTCCGCGTCAACTACGCGCTGGCGCTCGAGTGCTCGGGCCGCCTCGACGATGCCCTGCGCCAGTACCAGATCGCATCGGTGACGTCACCCGACCTGCCGTGGCTGCGCGCGCTCGAGGGCAGATGTCTGGCGAGAATGGGCCGCGTCGCCCAGGCCACGACAATCCTCGAGGAACTCGAGGAGCTGCGGCGCTCCGAGTACGTGGACGCGTACCATATGGCGGTGTTTCGCCAGGCTCTGGGTCAGGCGGAGGAAGCGTGGTCCGAGCTCGAACGGTCCGTCGAGGAGAAGTCCGGCTTCAGCCTCCTCATGCAGGTCGATCCGAAGGCGGAAGCCTTCAAGCGCGACCCGCGCTTCGCCGCGCTCAGTCCTGTCGAATCACCTTCCCGCCCTTCATCACAAACCGCACACGCTGCACGGCCGTGATGTCGGACGCGGGGTCGCCGGGCACGGCGACCAGGTCCGCGAACTTGCCCTTGGCGATCGAGCCGATCTGATCGGCCCAGCCCATCACGCGGGCGTTGACGATCGTGCCCGCCTGCAGCGCCGCCAGGGGCGTCATGCCCGTGCGTTTGACCAGCAGCTCGAACTCGAGCGCCTGCGTCCCATGCGGAAACGGGCCGCCGTCCACGCCGCTGCCGATCATCGTGCGGAGGCCCTTGGTGGCCACGGCCATCGACACGGCCTTCTCGAAGATCGGGATCATGCGGAATTTGCCGCCGGTCGCCTTGGCGTCGTTGTCGTCCATGTAGGGCGCGGTGTAGCGCGCCAGCGTCGGATCGAAGTCGAGCTTCTTCGCCACCATCTGATCGAGTTGCGCTTGCGTCAGGCCGTAGCCGTGCTCGATGGTGTCGCAGCCGGCCGTGATCGCGTTCTGCAGTCCCTCGCCGCCAAACGCGTGACAGGCCGCCTTCAGGCCGGCACGATGGGTTTCGTCGATGACCGCCTGCAGGACGGCCAGGGGATAGGTGAGCACGTATTGCGCCTCACCGGTTGGCGTGAACGAGTAGGCGCCCGTGGGGTAGAGCTTGATCCAGTCCACGCCTTTGGCCTTGTGATCGCGGACAGCCGCGCGGCCTTCTTCCGCCGAGCGGATCACGGTGCCAGCCAGCGGATCGTCCGGCGCCGATGGATTGGCCGGAGCGGCCGACCAGCGGATGCCGCGCCCGGCCACCTGGAACCGCGGGCCGTCCAGGTCACCCTGATTGATGGCGTCGCGCATGGCCACATCGGCGTAGCCGTTGGTGTGCGAGCTCATGTCGCGCCCGGCGGTGAAGCCCGCGCGCAGGTCGGCCTGCAGGTTCTGCACGGCAATGATCGTCGCCCGCTCGCGTGACGTGCCCTTCTCGGGCGTGTTGAACATGTGGGTGTGCGCGTCGATCAGCCCGGGCAGCACGGTCGCATCGCCCAGGTCGATGATGGCGGCCCCCGCCGGCGGGCGCACCCGCGAGGCGGGCCCGACGTCCAGGATGCGCTCGCCCTGCACCAGTACCACCTGGTCGGTCAGCATGGTCCCGGCTTCGCTGTCGAACAGCCGGCGGGCGCGTATGGCCGTGACGCGTGTGCTGGCCGGCGGGCACTGCAGCGTGCCGCCGTCGGGCGCCACGCACGGCGGAGCACCCACCATGCGCCACGTGCCGGGGGCTTTCGCTCGAGGAGGCGTGGGCGGCGCCTGCGCGCCCGCGTGTCCTGCCACCGTCGCGAACAGCACCGCCACAAGGAACGAGCGATTTCGTCGTGTCATGGTGTCTCCCGATGCTCAGCGCGTCGGACTACGCCCCGCCGGAGGCGGGGCAATCAGACACTGCTTCGTCTAGCGGGGCGGAGCCTCGCTAGACCTGGCCATGCAGCGAGCCGCCTTGTTCGACGGGTCGGTCGGATCGGGATTCTGGCCGCGCCCACGGGTCTCTCTGTACGCCTGGTGGCAGGCGGCGCAGGCGTCGGAGAGGTCGCCCGTGGCCTCCGACACGGCCTCCTGGCTCCTGGTCTGCGAGGCCTGGTAGGTTTTCCGCGCCACGGCGATCATCTGCTCGGTCAACTTGATCCACAACGCATCCGTGACCGGCGCCAGCCTTCCGTTTTCGCAGCGGATCCCCGGCGTCAGCATCAAGGGCGATGCGTCGGCCAGCGCGATCGCGGCGTTGTCCACGAGCTGCCATCCCCCGTAGATCCCCGCACCCCAATCCACGAAGGAGAAGCCGCCGGTCTGGCCGCCTGCGGCGGCGGCGTCCGGCTTCGGAGCAGGCGCGCCGGGATCGCGGGTCTGCACCGTGAAGATCAGGTTCGAGTTCGGGAAGAAGATGCCGCGCATCAGCTGCGCCATGTTGCCGAGCGGCGGAAAAGCGCGGACGGTCGAGGCCGCGGCAGCGCCGGCTGCCGAGGCGGTGCTGGCAGGCACGGGCGGCCACGCAATGGCTTTCAACGCCTCGTCGGTCGAGGCCAGTTCCGTCCGGCCCGCCGGGAATCCGCCGAGGCGCAGGATGTGGGCCACGAGGTCGACGGACTGCGCGGGGGACAGCGTGCCCTGCACATCGGCGGGCATCGTGTTGCGGATCTTGCCGGCGAGCGCGGACAGCGGCTGTGCCCGCCAATTGCCGCGGAAGGCATCGCCGACGAGCGGCGGCGCCTGCAGCCCTGCGGCCGTGTCGCCATGACAGGAAGCGCACTGCTTCGCATAGAGGGCCTGGCCGCGCGCGGCCTGGGCCTCGGTGAACACGCCGTCCTGCACCGTTCGTCCAGACTGCGCCTGCGCGCCGACGAGTTGGCCACTCGCAAAAACGATCGCTATGGCTCGCACTACCCGATCACGTCGTGTCATCTTGCTCAACCCGCCCCGCGAAGCGGGGCAAAAAAGACAGACTGAACTAGCGAGCCGTAGGCTCGCTAGTTCAGCGCGAACACGAACAGGTAGCTGGAGTTCTGCAGCTTGTCCCAGTTCACCGGGTGCAGGTGGCGGCCGCTGGACTGGACCGCCAGGAACTGTTTTGGCCCGATGGCGTAGGTGACTGGCGCGCCCTTGAGCGGCGTGCCGACGTTGAAGCGCCACAGCTCTTCCAGCGTCTCGTCGTTGTAGGCCACCACCCAGCCGTCCTGCAGCGCCGTGAACAGCAGCCCGCCGGCGGTCACCGTCGCACCGGAACGGATCTCGATGTCGGTCACGGCCTTGGCCACCACCTTGTGGTTCACCGTGTCGAAGGCCGTCACCGCGCCGTAGTACAGATCGCTGCTGAACTGGCGCCGCTCGCTGCTCTTGTTGTCGATGCCGCCGTCCTTGCCCAGCGACGCGACCGTCGCGCCGTTCTGCGTGAAGCACCCTTCGGTGCCGACGCCGTAGGCGATGCCCCTGACCGGGTTGTAGGCCATCGGCTGGTGCGCCACGCCGCCGTGCCAGGTGGGGCAGCTGCGCTTGGGGCCGTCGCCGCGGAGCGCGCGCGCCGCCGGGTTGTAAATCTGCACGTCGAGCTTGGGGTTGTAGTCCAGCGGCTTGCCGCTCTCGGGGTGGATGCCCTTGGTCCAGTTCAGATCGTTCACGTACTTTTCAGCCTTGATGAAGCGGCCGGTGGTGCGATCCACCGAGTAGAAGAAACCGTTGCGGGCGAAGTGGCCGACCACCTTGCGGTCGATGCCCTGGATTTTCTGGTCGTACAGCATGAACACGCCCGCCTCGTCGAAGTCCCAGGAGTCGTTGGGCGTGTACTGGAAGTGCCACTTCATCTTTCCCGTGGCCACGTCCAGCGCCACCACCGAGTTCGTGTAGAGGTTGTCGCCCGGGCGAAACTGCGGGTCGTAGATCGGAAACGGATTGCCCGTGCCGAAGATGTAGAGGTTCTGCGCGGCGTCGTAGGAGCCGGTCTGCCAGATGCCGCCGCCGCCCGTCTTCCAGGCGTTGTGATCGTCCTTCCACGTCTCGCTGCCCGGGTCGCCCGGCTTGGGCACGGTGTACCAGCGCCACAGCTCGTTGCCGGTGTTGACGTCGAGGGCGGCCACCCAGCCTCGCGTACCGCCATCGCCGGCGCCGTTCTGCACAAGGACTTTGCCATCGGCCACGATGGGCGCGGTCAGGAAGCGCTCCTGGTTGCCGAACTCGTTCTTGGTCATGATCTTCTTGTCCCAGACAATCTCGCCGTTGTCGCGATTGATCGCGATCACGCGGCCGTCGGGCAGATTGGCCAGGACCTTGTTCTCCCACAGCGCGATGCCGCGGCTGCGCGAGGTGTTGCCTTCGTGCTGGACGCCCGGGTCGGCAACCCAGACAAACGATCCGCGCTGCGGGTTGCGGGCGTCGATCTTGTAGACCGTGCCCCAGCCGTCGCTCGTGTACATGAAGCCGTTGTCGATGAGCGGGTTCAACTCGCTCTCCGGCCCGTTCTGTCCCACGTCCTGCATCCCGCCCAGGGCCAGCGCCCATACCATGCGCAGGTCCTTCACGTTGGTGCGGTTGATCTGCGTCAGCCGCGAGTAGCGCAACGCACCGTAGTCGCCGTTCATCAGCAGCCAGTTCTGCGGCTCGTTCTGGGCGTTGATCAGCCGATCCTTGTTGACCGTGAGCGAATACTGGGCGGAGGGGGTGACCACGAGCGCGGTCGCCGCGACGAGAACCGTCAGAAGGCCGGACTTGAGGCGCATCGGTTGAATCCTCTCGGTGGCGCCAGAACGGTGGCACCGGCGACATAATACCCGGTGCCATGAAAGTCACAATTCAGAATTCAGAATTCAGAAACAGCCGCCGGAACTGCATCGCTGGCACCCTCCTGGCCGGCCTTCTGAGTCTGCTGACGGCGGCGCCGGGGCTGGCGCAGACGTCGAACAAGGCGGCACCGGCCGTGGTGAGCCACTTTCACCTGAACGTGACCAGCGTGGACGCCCACAAGAAGTTCTGGGTGGACACGCTCGGCGGTACGGCCACGAAGCTCTACGGCCTCGACGTCGTGCAGTTCCCGGACATCTACATCTTCCTCCGGCAACAGACACCCACAGGGCCGACGCGAGGCACCGCGTTCGATCACATTGGTCTGGCCGTGCCCGACGTGCCCGCACTGACGACGAAGGTCGTGGCCGCGGGCTACACGCTGACAACCGGGCGCGAGCCTGCGCCGGGGCAGGAAGCCGCCGCTGCCACGGGCACGCAGGCGCCCTATGGCCGCTTCTCGTATTTGCTGGGGCCCGACGGTGCGAAGGTGGAGCTCGTGACCGCGGCCGGCCCGAACGCGCCGCCGATCGCGTATCACCACATCCACTTCATCAACAAGCAGTACGTCGAGATGCAGCAGTGGTACATGCGTGTCTTCGACGCGACGCTGCGCCCCGGGCAGACGGACTTTTTCATCGGCGCGGATCTGCCCGGCGTGGGTTACAGCCTGAACTTCTTCCGCTGGGAAGGCGACCAGTCCGTGACGCACGCCACGACCGCGGGCCGCGTGATGGATCGCGCGGGCTTCGACGTGAAGAACCTCGAGGACTTCTGCAAGCGGCTCGAAGCCAAGGGCGTGAAGCTCACGGAGCCGTATCGTCGCCGTCCCGATTTTGGGAATCTCGGTACAGCCGTCATCACCGATCCCTGGGGCACCGTCATCGAGCTCACCGAGGGGTTAGCTGGAAGATAGTTGGCGACATTTGCGTGCGCTTGATGGTCGTATATGACGAAAAGGTAGGACGACTTAGCCAGGCGAAGATTTGCCGCACCGGTCGTCGTCACACGACCGTCAAGTCAATGCCGTTCCGGAAGCGAGCGGCCGCAAAAAATATACACGGACGTCGAGTTCAAGTCTGATCTCTACATTTATGTTGATCGCCTGCTCGTCCAAGATCGGTGAGAGACGGCGAATTCCTTAGGCAAATCGTCCATAACGGCTGAGCCGCGCGCCAAAAGAACTGGCCGTCATCTTGCTCAGCTGAAGAATGAGCCGCGTGTCCCCGTGGTTCGGAAACGTCCGTTGGCCGGAGCTCCATCCCCGGCGGTGGCAAGCGGGTGCTTGGGACGCACAGGAGGAGCTTGATGTCTTCGATTCGTAGAGTACGGCGAGTGGCGGCCGCGGTGGCGGCGGCGACGGTAATGGTGAGCCTTTCGGCAGGGCAGGCGTGGGCGCAGGCGGCGCCCGCCGATCCAAACCCGGGCGCGATGACATTCACCGGCAATATCGATTTCCTGAATCAGTACATGTTCCGGGGCATTCGCCAGAACTCGACCGGCATGGCGATGTGGCCGTCAGGGGATCTCGGGATTGCGGCCTACTCTGGCGACGGCGGGCTCAAGAGCGTGGGCATCAACCTCGGCATCTGGAACAGCCTCCACACGGGCGACACGGGCTCGGACAGTGCGAGCGGCAAGCTGTGGTACGAGTCGGACTTCTACGCCACGCTGGGGTTGGGCTTCGGGGGCGGTGTGGCCCTCGGCACGACATACACGGCCTACACCAGTCCGAACAACGGCTTCACGACGGTCAAGGAGCTCATGTTCAAGCTGGGTGTGGACGACACTCCCCAGCTCAACAAGTTCGCCATGAAGCCGTACATCATTCTGGCGTTTGAGATGGGCACGGATGTCGGCAGAGGACAGGCGGACGGCGGGGCCGAGGCCGGCAAGTACTTGGAACTCGGTATCGCTCCCGGCTATGCCGCCTCAAAGGCCAGTCTGTCTGTGCCGCTCAAGCTCGGGTTCTCGATGGGGGACTACTACGAGGACCCGACGACGGGCGAGGACAACAAGTTCGGCTACTTCAGCATCGCCGGCATCGTGACGGTGCCCCTGGGCCCGACCAGCAACTACGGCGCGTGGAACGTTCACTTCGGCGCCGAGTACCAGGCGCTCGGGACCACCACGAAATACTTCAACGGCGGAGACTCGTCGCAGTTCATCGGCTCGTTCGGCATCGGGTTCACGTACTAGCTTCCTAGCTTCAGCTCTCCCCCTGCTCGGCGCCGGGTCAACGTGACCGGCGCCGGGGTTTCCCGCCGCCGTATACTTTCGTGCGGAGGCGCGGGATGTCGTACCGGGTATCGGTGGTGGCGTGTGCGGTGCTCACCGCGACGGCGTTGTCGGACGCGCCGGTCGGCCACGCAGAACAGGCAGCGCAGGGAGGCGCTCCCGCGGGACGCGCGGGCGGCGGCCGGGGGCAAGGAGCCGGTCGCGGGCCTGTGCGGCCCGAGTGCGTCAACCCGGCAGTGCCAGCTGCGGAGTGCAACATCCCGCCGGGGATCAACTGGCCCGATCCGCCGCTCGGCGCCGGCCCCTTCCTGCTCGAAACCGCGGTCCCGCAGCACCGCAACATTCGCGTGGTGGTCGTAGCCACCGGACTCAACCAGCCCTGGTCGATGACCTGGCTGCCCGATGGCTCCCTGCTCGTGACCGAGCGCGCGGGGCGCCTGCGCATCATCCGTAACGGCGTCTTGGATCCGACTCCAGTGGCCGGCGTACCCGAGGTGCGTGCCCAGGGGCTCCAGGGGTTGATGGATGTGGTGCTGCATCCGCGGTTCGCGGAGAACCGGTGGATCTACCTCGCCTACCACAAGCCCTCTCCCGTGGCGGGTGCGACAACGCCGCAGGGCGCGCCGCTCATCGAGGGAGAGACCGTGATTGCCCGCGGCACCTGGAACGGCACGGCGTTGACCGACGTGCGCGACATCTTTCGATCGGGGGCCACGCGCACCGAGTCGTCGCGCATCGGCTTCGCGCGTGACGGCATGCTGCACATGACCATCAGCGCGTCGGGGACCGGGCCCGATGTGCTGCGCTCCGCGGACCCCAACGACTACGCCGGCAAGACGGTGCGCCTGCGCGACGATGGCAGCATCCCGCCCGACAACCCGTTTGCGGGCCGTGCGGGCCACAAGCCCGGGATCTTCACGCTCGGACACCGGAACGGCCACTCGATGGCGCTCAACCCGGAGACGGGGGAGTTCTGGGTCACCGAACAGGGCCCGAACGGCGGCGACGAGATCAACGTCCTCAAGCCCGGCGCCAACTACGGCTGGCCCTATGCCAGCCACGGACGCAGCTACATGGGCCCGCGCATCTCGCCGACGCCGGGCCGCGAGGGTACCGAACAGCCCGTCGTCGTATGGGTGCCTTCGATCGCCGCGGCGGGCGGCACGTTCTACACCGGCGATCGCTTTCCCGGCTGGCGCCGCAACTTCTTCGTGGGCGGGCTGCGCGAGGGTGAGACGCCGCGCACGGGTCAGTTGCAGCGCATCGAATTCAACGAGCGCTGGGAGGAGATCCGGCGCGAGCCCCTGCTGCGCGAGCTGAAGCAACGGATTCGCGATGTTCGCCAGGGGCCGGACGGACTCTTGTACGCGCTCACGAGCGAAAACCCGGGCGCCGTGCTGCGCATCGAGCCCGGCGAACCAGCGCCCGCGCGCTGACGACGAACCACGAACCACGAACCACGAACTACGAGCCAAGCATGTTGACCTTGCGAAAAGCGGAAGACCGCGGGCACACAGACCTTGGGTGGCTCAGCAGCTACCACACCTTCTCGTTCGGGGGCTACACGGACCCGAGCCACATGGGCTTCCGGTCGCTGCGCGTTCTGAACGATGACCGCGTGGCGCCGGGCAAGGGGTTCGGCGCGCATGGCCACCGCGACATGGAGATCCTGTCCTACGTGATCACGGGCAAGCTGGCCCACAAGGACAGCATGGGCGAGCAGCACGAGCTGGGTCCCAACGAGGTGCAGGCGATGTCGGCCGGCACCGGCGTCATCCACAGCGAGTTCAACGGCGTGAACGACGCGGAGACGCATTTCCTGCAGATCTGGATCGTCCCCGGCACGAAGGGACTCCAGCCGTCGTATCAGCAATTCGGCTACGCCGAGGCCGAGAAACACGGGGTGCTTCGCCTGATGGCCGGCCCCGACCGCGGCGCCAACCCTCCAGCCGCCTTCATCAACCAGGATGCGCGCATGTACGCCTCGGTGGTCGAGGCGGGCCAATCCATTGATCGTCCCGTAGCGCCCGGACGCTACGCGTGGGTGCACTGCGTGCAGGGGACAATCGAGGTCAACGGCGTGGTGATGCACGGCGGCGACGGCCTGGCGGTCAGCGACGAGCGCGCCTTGACCATTCGCGGCGGCGCCGGGGGCGGCGAACTGCTGCTCTTCGATCTCGCCTGAACGGCAGGCCACGCGCCGAAGGTTCCCGAGACTGTGGCGGACGTCAACGTTCTGGTGGTGTTCTACTCGCGCTACGGCCGGGCCGAGCGCCTGGCCCTGGCGGCCGGTGTCGGCGCCATCGAGGCCGAGGGCAACATCCGGCTGCGCCGTGTGCCCGACGACGCGAGTCCCGAGGCGATCCAGGCCGACGCGGCGTGGCGCGAGGCGTTGGACCGGATGAACCGCGACTACGTGGCGCCCCGACCCGCCGACCCGGTGTGGGCCGACGTGATTGTGCTGGCCACGCCCGCCGATTCGTCGCGCGAGATCGAGTCGTATGTGGCGACGCTGCCCGCGCTGGGGCCGATGAGCGGCAAGATCGCGGCGCCGCTGGCGCCCGCCGGCGACGGCGCGTGCGACGGCGTGGTGGTGGCCGCCGCGCGTGCCGGCCTCATCTGCGTTCCCGTGGAGCGCGGAACGGGCGAGGCCGGGGAATCGGACGTGCACACACGGGCCCGCCTGCACGGACAGCGGCTCGTGCAGCTGGCGCGCGCGCTGAAGCCCACTTCGTAGGTGGCGTTTCCCACGACTGCACTCCCTGGCGGCTCACCTGGAGTCGTCCGAGCGAAATTTCCAGTGCAGATCTGGCGATCGGATTGCAAACCTGACGACGGTCTCGTGCAGAAGTGCCACGGCCCGTGCCGATACGCAGCGCATGGATGCAGCTCTTTCCGCTCCGCGCCACGCGGCGCCCATCGTATTCGAAGACGGTCTCGGCGAGCGCCTGCCGGCCGTTGGCGGTGCCAACGAATCGCTTGAGGTCCTGAAGGTCAGCAACGAGCTCAGCGCCGTTTCGACCTTCGAGACGGCCCTCCGCGAGCAGTCGCTCCGCCTGTCCGAGTTTCGCCACGACGCGTTCGCGCGCGTGCGTGCCGTGGAACGCCTGGACCCGCGGACGTCCACCGTGGTGGTCATCTCCGACCGCGTGCGCGGCGTGCGCCTCTCCGAGGTGCTGGCGACGGCCGAGCGCCAGGGTATCGCCCTGGAGTTGAACGCCGCGCTGTGCCTCATTCGCCAGCTCGTGGCCGCGGTGGCGGCATTCCACGAGGCCGCGCCCGATTCGTGCCACGGCGCCATCGCCCCGGATCGGATCGTGATCACGCAGGAAGGACGGTTGGTCGTCGTCGAGTACGTGCTCGGGCCTGCGCTCGAGGAACTGCGCTTCTCGCAGGAGCGCTACTGGCGAGAGCTGGGCATCGCCTTGCCGCACACGTTCGGCCTGCCGCGATTCGACCTCTTCGCCGACGTGACGCAGGTGGGGGCCGTGGCGCTGGCGCTGGTCCTTGGGCGGCGCCTCCACGTTGACGAGTTCCCCACGAAGATCGGCGAGGTCGTCGACAACGCCTCCACCCGTTTGGAATCGGGGGAATCGGAGCCGATCCCCGTGCTGCTGCGGACCTGGCTGCGCAGCGCGCTGCAGCTGGAACCACGGCACTCGTTCGTCTCGGCGATTGGCGCGAAGAAGGACCTGGACGTCGCGTTGAGTCACGCGAGCCCCGAGGCCGAACGTGCGTCGTTGCGCGCGTTCCTGACCAAGTACACGTCGGCCGTGCTGGCCGACCGCACGCCGGAAGCCGCGGCCGCCACGATCGGCGCGCCAGTGGAACGGCCGGCGCCTGTGCAGCCGCCCCCGGTTGTGATTCCAATCCCCGTGTCCGTCGCTCCGCCGGTCGTCCCAGTCGCGCCTCCGCCTGCGGCACCCAAGGCCGCCCCCGTCGCCTCGGTGGCCGCGGCGACGGGCCCCGTCGCCTCCGGGGCCAGCGCGGCGGGCGCCGTCGCCCCGGTCGCCCCGGCGACGCCGTCGTTTGTGATGCCGGTCATCCCCGCGGCCACACCGTCCCCGGCGCCTGCCGTGGCGGCGTTTTCGCCGCCATCCGCGTCTCAGCCGCCGGCCGCCGCGCCCGTGAAAGGGTCCTGGAAGTTCCCGCTGACCACAGGTGGCGCCGCCGACAGCAAGAAGGCCGGGGCCAAGAAGAACGACCAGAAAGTTCAGGAGGGCAGCATGCGGCCGATTCTGGCTCAACCCCTGGGCCGGCGCCGCCGCCGCCGCGGTGGTGCTCATCGTCGCCACGCTGGGTTTCACACTCACACGGCCCTCAGGGTCGTCGGCGGCCGAGGCCGTCAACGGCACGCTGACGGTCGGCACGACGCCCGAGGGCGCCACGGTGTTCGTGGACGGCGTGAATCGTGGCACGACGCCGGTCAAGCTCAGCCTCGCCGCCGGTGAACACGTCCTCGAGCTCGTCACGCAAGGTGAGCGCCGGCGCGTCCCCGTCACGCTGACGGCCGGCGGCCAGATCTCGCATTACTTCGACCTGCCCAACACCACGCCGACCGGTACAGGCAGCCTGCAGATACGTTCGGAGCCGCCACGGGCCCGCGTGACAGTGGACGGCCAGCCGTTCGGCCGCACACCCACCGTGGTCACCGGGCTGACGCCCGGTCCGCATCAGATCGTCCTCGAGACAGACACCGAGCGCGTCTCGGAACAGGTGCTGATTGAGGCCGGCGGCACGGCGTCGCTCGTCGTGCCGATGCAGCGGCAGCCCACGGGCAGCGTGTCCGGGTGGATCGTGGTGTCGGCGCCGGCCGAGGTGCAGATCTATGAGAACCAGCGCCTGCTGGGCTCGAGCCGCACCGACCGCATCATGGTCCCGGTTGGCCGGCACGAACTCGAGTTCGTCAACGAGTCGCTCGGCTTCCGTGGCACGAGGACCGTGGACGTCGGCAACGGGCAAGTGGTCTCGGTGCGGCCCGAGTGGCCGCGCGGCACGGTCGCGCTCAATGCGCTGCCGTGGGCCGAAGTGTTCGTGAACGGCGAGCGATTGGGTGAGACGCCGATAGGCTCGGCGTCTCTTCCGATCGGTGTTCACGAGGTGGTGTTCCGGCACCCCGAGCTCGGTGAGCGCAAGGCCAGCGCAATCGTGACCAGTGGAGCCCCGGCCCGGCTCAGCGTGGATATGAGGACGAGATGAGGAAGTTGATTCGCGCATGCGTTCTTGCCTGTCTGGTCGGCGGGGTGCCTGGCGCCACGCCGTCCCTGGCGCAGAACTCGAACCTCTCGGCGGCCCGGGAGCTGTACGTGGCGGCTGAATACCACAGCGCCCTGAACATGCTGACGACCCTGGCTGGCGCCAATACCTCGAAGGCCGACCTGCAGACGATCGATCTCTATCGCGCCCTGTGCATGCTTGCGCTCGGCAACACCGCCGAGGCGAACAAGGTGATCGAGTCGATGCTCATGCTCGACCCGCTGTATCGCCCCGACACCACGGACTTGCCGCCGCGCATGAGGTCGGCCTTTTCCGACGCCCGCAAGCGCATGCTTCCAGGGCTGGTGCAGCAGCGCTACGTGGTGGCGCGCGCCGCCTACGAAGCCAAGAACTACGCAGCCGCGGCCCAGGGCTTCCAGGTGGTGCTGAGCGGCCTGGCGGATCCCGATCTCGGGAGCGCCGGCACGCAGCCGCCGCTCTCGGATCTGAAGGTGCTGGCGTCCGGGTTCCACGATCTGGCGGCCAAGGCCAACGCACCGGTGGAAACGCCCACGGCGGAGCCGCCGCCGCCGCTTGCGCCGCCGACGCCGGCCGCTCCTGCGGCACCGGTCATCTACAGCGCCGAAGACGTGAACGTGGTGCCGCCGCAGACCGTGCGCCAGGTGGTGCCGCCGTTTCCCGGGCGCGTGCTGCTCACCGGCGTGGCCACTATCGACATCGTCATCAACGAGACGGGTGGAGTGGACTCGGCACGGATGGTGACGGCGCTCAACCCGCAGTACGACCGGATGGCGCTGAGCGCCGCCCGATCGTGGCAATACAGGCCGGCCACGCTGAACGGCACCCCGGTGAAGTATCGGAAGCGGCTGCAGTTGACGGTGGTGCCGGACGCACCCCCGCGATAGTCACTTCTTGACTGGCGCTCCGCCGGCCGTGTCGAAGACGCGCATGGCGGTGGCGATCATGCCCGCCACGTCGCTGACGGTCGCGGGCACGATCACCGCGTTGGCCGTTCGCGCCAGGTTCCCGAACTGCGTCACGTACTGCTCGGCCACCCGCAGCTGCACCGCATCACGCCCGCCCTCGGCCCGAATCGCGTCAGCCACTTCCCGAATGCCTTGAGCCGTTGCGGTTGCCACCGCGCGGATGGCCGACGCCTGGCCTTCGGCCTCGTTGATCTGCTGCTGGCGATTGGCTTCCGACGCCTTGATCACCTGCTGCTTCTCGCCTTCGGCGGAGTTGATGGCGGCGTCGCGCTGCCCTTCTGACGTCAGAATCAGCGCCCGCTTCTCGCGCTCGGCCCGCATCTGCTTTTCCATCGCCGCCAGGATGTCCTGCGGCGGCTCGATGTTCTTGATCTCGTAGCGCAGCACCTTGACGCCCCAGGACTCGGTGGCCTTATCCAGCTCGCCCACCACTTCGAGGTTGATGCTGGCGCGCTCCTCGAAAGTGCGATCGAGGTCGATCTTGCCCACCTCGCTGCGTAGCGTGGTCTGGGCCAGCTGCGTGATGGCGAAGAGATAGTTCGAGATGCCGTAGGAGGCCCGCTCGGGGTTCAGCACCTTCAAGTACAGGATGCCGTCCACGCCCACCTGCACGTTGTCGCGCGTGATGCAGACCTGCGCCGGGATGTCGAGGGCCTGTTCCTTGAGCGAGTGCCGGTACCGGATGGCGTCCACGAACGGCACCAGAATGTGGAAGCCCGCATTGAGGGTCGTGTGATAGCGGCCCAGGCGCTCGACCACGAACGCGCTCTGCTGCGGCACCACCACGGCCGTCTTGTACAAGACGAGCAGGACCAGCAGCGCGACGAGGATCAGGACCACCACTGTGGCTTCCACGGTCACCTCACTCCGGTCTGATGTCGAGTTCCAAGCCGTTCACGGCGACGACCCGGCAGCGTTCGCGCGCGACGATGGTGCGGTCGCTGACGTTGTGGGCGTTCCACAACGCGCCGCGCACTTCCGCCTTGCCGTGCCCGCCCGGTTCCAGGGCGGTCGCAGGCAGGGCATGATTACCGACGAGCGTATCTACGACGTGCCCGCTGTCGCGTCCTTGCAGCCGGGCCAGCAGCGGCTGGCGAAAGAACTTCAGCGCCACCACGGCCACGATCGGGAAGACCAGCCACTGAGACCAGGCGGCCTCCAGCAGCCCCGCGACCCGCATCAGCCCGACCACCACGGCGCCGACGCCGAAGAAGATGATGAAAAATCCGCCGGGCGTCGCCAGCTCGATGGCGGCGAGCACGAGGCCCATCGCGATCCACATCCAGCCGGTCATGGCGTGCGGCTACGACCCGGTCCGGGTCAAGCGCAGTGGCGCCGATCCGGGGGCGGTCAATTCCATCTCGGTGTCGCCGGCGCGACCCGTGTAGGCGCGATCGCCGGCCGTGAAGGTGATGTCGCGGCCATTCAGCCGCCCGGTGACCGGCACGGGCTTGCCGCCAACGGTCAACGTGCCGGAGACCATCTGGTAGTCCTGCGCCAGTTGCAGTTCGCCCTCCGGCCCACGCCAGCGGCCGGCTACCTTGGCCGGGACAATCCAGAGGATGGCCTCGCACCAGGCGGTGCAGTCGCCGCCGATGCTCTCGCTCTTGTCCGGATTCCAGCCTTCGATGCGGAACGTGTTGGACACGATTCGCGACCCCGGTGCCAGCGCGAAGAACTTCGACCGCAGCTGCAGCATGTTGCTCGGCAGCAGGAAGAGGGCCATCACGGTCGCCTTGGAGATATCGGCCACGAACATATCGCCCTGGACGAACCTGGCCTTGTCGGAAACGCCGGCGGTCTTGGCCAGCCGTTCCGACAGCGCCACCATGTCGGGGTTGAATTCGACGCCGACTGCGTTGGCGCCCCGCTTGGCAGCCGCGATGATGTTGCGGCCGTCCCCTGACCCCAGGTCCATCACGAAGTCGCTGGGCCCGACTCCTGCCATGTCCATCATCTTCTCGACGAGCGCCGGCGGCGTGGGGACCCAGACGACGTCCTTGCCGGGTTGACCGACTTCGGGCTCGAAGGGTTTTTCAGCTTGCTGGGCGGCCGTGGGAGCCGCGGAGACCAGCAGGAAGACGAAGGAAAGGGCCCATGCGATGGGTGACAGGCTTCGCATGGGCCGTATGGTAACGCGGATGCCCGCGCGGCGGGACAGCTGGAGCCTGGAGCCTGGAGCCCGGAGCCCGAATCAGTTCCCGGAGCCGGCTTCCTGCTGCACCATCGAGACCTGCGTGGGCGCGCCGTAGGTCACTTCCACGGTCTGCCGGCGTTCGCCAAACTGCGGATGCCGCACCAGCACCTCCCGTGTGCCCAGGGGCACCGAGATGTCGGCCAGCGGCAGCGTGCCGACGTGCTCGCCCTCGACCCAGACTTCGCCGCCCGCCGCACCGGCGATGCGCAGCTGCCCCGGGGGCAGGGTGGCGGTATGCGTCGTGACCTTCCCGCTGGCCACGTCGAGCGTGACCTCGCCGCGATAGTTCAACCGCTTGTTCACCAGCTCCACCCGCCGGCGTCCGGGGGGCACCACGATCTGGCCGTCCTCGGTCGAGCCGATGCGCACGCCGTCGACGACGAGATCGAGTGGGACGCGCGAGTACACGGTCAGGAGTCCCGCCGTCTTGCCAGTCGCTTCCGTAGCGGCCGCTGCGGCTGGCCGGCCCGCGCGAGGCGGTTCCGGACGCGAATTGCGCCGGCCACGCGGCCCCGGCGTTTCGACCTCCTCCGGCAGCGTCTCGATCACTTCGGGCTGCGGCGCTGGCGCTTCCGCCTTGGGTGTCTCCGGGGTCCGATTCCACAGCAGATAGCCGCCAGTCCCGATGATCACGACGGTCGCCGCGGCGGCTGCCGCGGCGATCCACACCTTCCAGGTATGCGAATCGTCCCCGTCGCCGGCATCGGACGCGGTGAAGCGATCGGCAAATACCTGGCGCGGGGCCTCCACCTGCGCCGGGGCGGGCGGTGGCTCGTACTCTTGCCGCGCGATCGGCGGCGGCGCGGCGGGCGCCTGCTGGCGCGGCGGGCGGTCCAGCTGCTCCGCGCGAAGGCGTGCGACCTCGGCTTCCAGCCGCTGATTTGCGCGCTCGCTCTCTTCCTTCGACCGGACCTCGGCTTCGGCCCGAATGCGGGCCGCCTCGACCTCGAACGCCTTGGCCGCTGCGCGCTGCGCCGCGACCTGCACGTCGCGGGCGGCCTGTTCACGCGCCGCTTCCGCCTGCTGCTGCGCCTGCGCCTGCGCGCGCCGCGCCGCCTCCGCCTGCTCGCGCAGGCTGGCCAGCTCTCCATGCAGCTTGGCTTCGGTTTCGGCGCGCACGCGCCCGAGCTCGGATTCGAGCGCCCGCGAGCGGCGGCCTCGGCCGCCAGCCGGGCCTCGTGCATCGCGGCTGCCCGGGTGGCCTCCGCATCGGCGCGCGAACGCACCATATTGGCCTCGCGTTCGCGATCGGAGTCGGCGCGCGACTGGCCGAGACGTTCCGCCAGCTGACGCTCCAACTGCTCTCTGGACCGCTCCAGCTCCCGGGCCAGCTGCTGCTCGGCCTCCGTGCGCGTGCGGGCCATCTGCTGTTCGGCCTCGGCCCTGGCGCGAACCAGTTCCTTCTCGGCCTCGCTGCGGGCGCGAGCCACCTCGCTGCCCATCGTCTCCAGTTCGCGCGCCAGCTGCTGCTCGGCCTCCGTGCGGGCTCGCGCCAGCTCGTGCGCCATCGACTCGCGCGCGGCCGCTTCGGCTTGGGCACGGGCCTCCGCCACGGCGCGTTCGCGTTCCGCCGAGGCCGCGGCCTCCTGGCTCGCGAGTTCGACCTGGCGCTGGACCGCTGCTTCGGCCTTCACGCGCTCCAGCTCGGCCGCCATTCTGGCCTTGGCGTGCGCCTCGACGAGGGCGATCTCGGCGGCGTGCACCTCCGGATCGACAAGCTCCTCGACCCGTGCGGGCGGGTTCTCGTGGATGTTGGGCTGCTGCTCGCCGTTCACCTCGAGGGCCATCGGGTCGACGCCCATCCTGTTGATCAGGGAGTCGACCTCGCGGGCCAGCTGGTTGTCGTCGGCGGCGTCTTTCGGAAGTTGGGGGTAGCGGTTGCTCATGTGATCGGGCTCGAAACGGTCTGGTGATCCAGGGATGCTGCGCGCAACGGTCGTACCAGCCGGGCATCCGCCGGCAACGCGCCAAAAGTCGCCGGAACCGGCGCGCGGACAGGGCGAGGCGGGCGCGACAGGGGCGCCCGCGGGCGCCAATTCCGTGATCGGCTGATCAGATCCGTCATCCACGCCGCGGCGATTGGCGCGCAGCTTTGTGCAGCCTCGCCCGGGCGTTACAATCGGCGGCGAATACTGTCACGCGAGGCGGAGCCTCGCGTGATTGTCCGCCCTCCAGGCGGGCGATAGCGTAGCGGGGGAGGTAGGAACGTGCGGCAGGCGAAATACGCATTCTGGATTCTGGGAATTGCCGTGGTCTGGTCCGCGGCCGCTCCGGCGGCCCTGGCGCAGCAGGCGCCCGAGATTCCCCCGCACGCCTCCGAGTGCCCTGGCGCCGGAGAATCTGGCCAAGCCCCGGCCGCCCGCGCCGTTCAACCTGACGGGCAACTGGTTCATCGACAACACGCCGGCCGTGCAGGGGTGGCTCTTCGGCCCGGCGTCCATCCCGAAGCTCCTCCCCGAGGCGCAGAAGCACCGCGACGCCTATGTGAAGGCGGCCGCCGAGGGGAAGGTCTATCGGGACGACATCGGCCAGTGCTGGCCGGCGGGGGTGCCCATCATCATGACGCGCGTGTGGCCCATCGCGATGGTGCAGCTGCCGACGGCCATCTACATGATCAGCGGATTCATGAACAGCCTGCGCACCGTCTTTCTCGACGGGCGTTCGCACACCGATCCGGACATCGTCGTGCGGACCTTCAACGGCGAGTCGATTGGACGCTGGGAAGGCGACACCCTGGTGGTGGAGACCAGGAACTTCATCGAAGACGAGCACCGCTGGGTGGATCAGGGCGTCCGCGCGAGCGGCGAGCTGAAGATCGTCGAGCGCATCCGGATGATCAACAACGGCCGCACGCTCGAAATCCAGATGACGCTCACGGATCCGAAGAACTGGGAAGGCGAATACAAAGGCACGCGGCGGTGGAACCGCGTCGACGACATCGACATCGGGGAAGTGGAGTGCCTGCCCGACCTGAACGAGCACCTGCAGAGCACGTCATCCAAGGTACACGTCCGATAGCCGGGCGGGACAGTTGAAGGAGACAGGATCGATGAGAAGCACCCTTGTGTTGTCGTGCGTGCTGGTTGCCGCGGTCGCGGTGCCCGTCCTCGCGCATCATTCGCCGGCGGCGTTCGACCGCACGAAGGAGGTCACGCTGGTCGGGACCGTCAAGGAGTTCCGCTGGCAGAACCCTCACACGTGGATCGAGGTCTACGTTCCCGACCCGGCCACGAAGAAGGACGTGCTGTGGGGCGTCGAACTCACCTCGCCCACGTACCTCGTGCGCGCCGGGTGGAAGTCCAATCTGATCAAGCCGGGCGACAAGGTGACCGTGGTCGTGAATCCCGTGCGCAGCGGGGAGCCGTCCGGAATCTTCCGGTCGCTGACGCTGGCCGACGGCCGAACCTTCCTCGAACGGCCGGCACGTCTCGGCACGGCCGAGTCCAAGTAACGTGCGTGTGAACCTGAAACGACTGGGCCTCCACGCCGTCGCGCTGACGGCGATCGTCGCCGCAGCGTCCCTGATGCCAGCGGCCTGCACCGCCCCGCCGCTTGAAGCCCCCGCGCCGGCTGCAACCGGCGCTGGCGAGGTGTCGCCCGCAGGGGCCGAGCCCGTGAGCGCACTGGCGCCCGCCAACATCGCCAAGCAGCGGCCGCCGGCGCCCTTCAGCGTGACCGGCAACTGGTTCATCGACGTGAGCCAGAACCCCGAGGCCTGGCGCTTCGGGCCGCCCTATCCGGCGCTCAAGCCGGCCGCGCAGGCGCATGCCGACGCGTCCAAGAAAGCGACGGCCGAAGGGAAGGTCTACCGCGACGACATCGGGCAGTGCTGGCCCGCGGGCCTGCCGCTCATCATGACGCGCTACTGGCCGATGGCGATGATCCAGCTGCCGACGGCGATCTACATGGTCAGCGGTTTCATGAACAGCCTGCGCATCGTGTACCTGGACGGCCGCAGCCACACCGAGCCCGACATCGTGGTCCGCACGTTCAACGGCGAGTCGATCGGGCGGTGGGAGGGCGACACCCTGGTGGTGGACACGCGCCACTTCCGCGGCGATCACCACTGGATGGATCAGGGCGGCGTGTCGATTCCGGCGGGTGAGCAGTTGCGCATCATCGAGCGCATGCGCCTGGTCAGCGACGGCAAGCAGCTCGAGATCGAATACACCATGACCGACCCGGAGAACTGGGACGGCGAGTGGAAGAGCACCAAGCGCTTCAACCGGGTGGACGACGTGGACATCCAGGAGGTGTCGTGCCTGCCCGATTTGAACGAACACCTGCAGAGCACGACGTCGAAGACGCAGGTGCTGCAGTGAACGGAAGCCGGGAGCCGGAAGCCGGAAGCCGAGGATGGAGATGGTGATGCGAGTTGCGCGCCCTGTGCTGTTGCTCCTGGCCGTGCTGGCTGCGTCCGGCGGCAGCGCCAGCGGCCAGGTCAGCCTGGTGGGCGACTGGTCGGGGCGCTACCACGAGGATCAGCCCGATCGCGTCCCGGGGATCGAGCCCAACGACTACTCCGGCCTCCCGGTCAACGAGGCGGCGCGGATGTTCGCCGACAGTTGGGACGTGGAGCGGACCACGGTGCTCGAGCACCAGTGCCAGCCCTACACGATGCCGTATCTCTTCCACGGCCCGCTGCAGTTCAGGGTCTGGGAGGAGCGGCAGCCTGATACGCAGGAGTTCCTGGCCATCAAGTTCTACATCGGCACCTATCAGCAGTGGCGCACCATCTGGATGGACGGCCGCCCCCACCCGCCCGAGTACGCACCCCACACGTTCATGGGGTTCTCGACCGGCGAGTGGAACGGCGACATCCTGACGGTCACGGACCACGCACATCAAGGCGGGCTACTTCCGCCGCAGCGGCATCCCCAACAGCGATCGCACGACGCTCGTGGAGCATTTCATCCGCCACGGCAACGTGCTGTCGCACGTGACCATCGCCACCGACCCGGTGTACCTGACCGAGCCCTACATCCGCAGCCAGGAATTCGTGCTGATGGAACGCAACAACACGAACTGGCTCTACAACTGCGAGTACGCCAACGAGGTTCCGCGGCCCCGCCACCAGGTGCCGATGTTCCTGCCCGGCAAGAACCCGTGGCTGACGGAGGTGGGCGCCAAGTACGGCATGCCGCAGGAGGCCGTGCGCGGCGGCGCGGCGACCACGCGCCCGGAATACGTAGAGGTCATTCGCTCCGGGAAGGCGACGCGCGCCGAGGGTGTGCCGGTGCCCGCCGTGCCCACGCAGGTGGGGTTGACGCCGGACGACGCGGCCGGCCACCGTGCCCGCGGGCGAGCTGCGCACCGTCCACGTGCAAGGCAACGTCCACATGATTGTCGGCGCCGGCGCGAACGTCGCCGTGCAGACGGGACCCGACGGCGTCGTGGTCGTGGACACCGGTGGCGCCGGCATGGGCGAGAAGCTGCTCGCCGCCATCCGGCAGCTGTCCGACAAGCCGATTCGCTGGATCGTCAACACGACGTTCCGCCCCGATCACATCGGCGGCAACGAGCCGATCGCGTTCGCTGGCAAGACGGTCAACGGCAACGTGGCCGCGGTGGTGGCGCACGAGAACGCCAACGCCCGGATGATTGCGGCGAAGGTGCCCGACCAGGCGCGGCCCTACAACACGTTCTTCGAGCCGACCCGCGACTTCCCGTTCAACGGCGAAGCCGGTGATGCTCTATCACGGCGGCGCGGCGTCGAGCGACGCCGACACGATGGTGTTCTTCCGGCGGTCCGACGTGATCGTGGCCGGCGACCTGTACTCCACGACGGCCTATCCGGTGATCGACCTGGCGAACGGCGGCAGCGTGGCCGGCTCGATCGCCGCGCTGAACCAGATCCTCGAGATGGCGGTGCCGAGCAAGTATCTCCAGGAGGGCGGCACCATGATCATCCCCGGCCACGGGCGCATCTCCGACGAAGCCGACGTCGTGGAGTACCGCGACATGCTCGTGATCGTGTCATCGCGCGTGCGCGACATGGTGGCGCGCGGCCTGACGCTCGAGCAGGTGAAGGCGGCACGGCCGACGCTCGACTACGACGGCCGTTATGCGACCGCCACGGGCCCCACGTCCACGGCGGCGTTCGTCGAGTCCCTCTACAACGATGCCGTGGCCGCCCGGCGGGCCACGTCGTCCGGCGGTGCGCGATGATCCGGCCGGTTGTTCGAACCATCGTCTCTGCGGTCGTGGCTGCGGTGTGCGCGTCCGTGACGTGGACGGTCGCCGATCGCGTCTCGGTGGCGCTCGCCCAGGCCAGGGCCAGGCCGCTCCCAAGGCGCCGGCCGCGGCCGGGGCGCGCCGCCCGCGCCCCGCACGGCGCAGGAACTGGCGCCCATCGACCTGACGGGCAACTGGGTGGCGATCGTCACCGAGGACTACCGGTGGCGCATGGTCACGCCGCCCAAGGGCGATGTGGCCAGCATCCCGATCAACGCCGAGGGCCGCAAGGCCGCCGAGGCGTGGGATCTGGCCAAGGACAACGCCGCCAGCCTGCAGTGCAAGGCGTTCGGAGTGGGCGGCATCATGCGCCAGCCGGGCCGCCTGCGCGTCTCCTGGGAGAATCCCACGACGCTGAAGCTCGAGTTCGATGCCGGGACGCAGACGCGGCTGCTGCACTTCGGCGCGGCGCCCGCCGCCGGCCGAGCGCACGTGGCAGGGCCATTCGGTCGCGACGTGGGAAGGCCCGGGCGTCGGCAGGGGGGGCGATCCTGGCCGGGCAACGCCAACGCCGTCGCGCGCGGCGGGCAGGTGGTGGTGCCGGGCGGCGGCGGGCAGGGCCTGCGAGGCGGGCCTCCACCGCGAGGCCAGGCGTCGATCCTCCGCGGCGGATCGCTGAAGGTCGCGACGACGCAGTTCCGCGAGGGCTATCTGCGCAAGAACGGCGTGCCCTACAGCGAACAGGCCACCATCACGGAATACTTTCACCGGCTGCCGGCGCATCCCAACGGCGACGAGTGGCTGCACGTCACGACCATCGTCGAGGACCCGCGCTACCTGACGCAGCCGTTCTACACGAGCACGCACTTCAAGCGGGAAGCCGACGGCACGAAATGGAACCCGACGCCGTGCGCGACGCCGGCTCCGCTGCCCGTTGTCGAGCGTCCGCGCCCGGCCGCCCGGTGAGGAGAAGGAGGAACCGAGGATGCGGAGCGTCGAACGGACCCTGGTGAGCTGTTTCGCGTTGCTGATGCTGGTGGCCGCGCCGTGCGTGGTGCAGGCGCAGGCGTCGTTCAACGGCACGTGGGAGCTCGACCGCTTCAAGTCGGTCTACGAGCCCGCGGCCACGCAGCCGCAGCGGCGGGTGCTGACGCTGGAGCGTGAAGGGCGACGACATCGTGTCGAAGGCGCAGACGTGGCGCGGAGATGCCGTGAACGAGGTGGCCATCACCGCGAAGCTGGACGGCAAGGACTATCCCGTGCCCAACCAGCCTGCCACGGTGGCCTTCAAGCGCTCCAACCCCACGACCATCGTCCGCACCGCGTCGATCAGCGGCAAGCTCAGAGACCCAGACATGGGCGCTCTCGGCGGACGGCAAGGTGCTGACCATCACGTCCGAGGGCACCGACGCTCAGGGCACGCCCATCAAGAGCAAGCAGCACTACGACCGCAAATAGACCGCAATGAGATGACGGTCTTCGAGAAGATGAACCTGAAGGACCAGGACGCGATCCTGGTCCTCGACGCACCGGCGTCGTTCGAGCCCGAGCTGAAGGCCCTGAAGGGCGTGACCATCCATCGTGCCCACGGTGGCGTCAAGGGCATCAGGTTCTTCCTCGCGTTTGTTACCTCTCAACCTGAGGCCGACAAGGCCGCGCGCCTGGCGGCCGAGAAGACCGCCGGCGATGCCGTCGTGTGGCTTGCCTATCCCAAGGGCACGTCGAAACGATACACGTCCTCCATCAACCGGGACAGCGGATGGAAGGGCATGGGCGCGGCCGGCTTCGAGCCGGTGCGCATGGTGGCCGTCGACGAGGACTGGTCCGGCGTTCGGTTTCGACGCGCCGACTTCATCAAGAAGATGACGCGCGGGAGCGAGCACGCGATCTCAGCGAAGGGCAAGGCCAAGGCCAAGGCGACGACCAAGACACGCTAGCGGCCCGAGTTGAGTTCGACGGCGCAACACTAACATGCCTGCGGCGGCCAGCGCGGCCGCGCCCAATCCAGCACCCATCACCGCCATCAGGTCCGGATCAGCCCGGTCATGGCGTGGCGAATCCACCACGCGGACACGCACGCCGTAGGCGCGTTGAGTCGCGGTGCTGGACTCCGCCCGGCGCAGGTTCTCTACAACGACCATCTGCCCGAGCGCGGTGACGACCTTTTCCGCGAGGGGACCGTCGGGGTACGTAAACGACAGGTTCAGCACGTCCCCGGTCGCGGAGGGTAGGGCCCCCTGCAACGGCCTGCGGCGCCGACACATCGTGGCCTGGCCGCCGATGCGTGACAGCGTGACGCGAGATGTCCCGACGAAACCGGTCCACGACGTCCGCGGCGGACCGGCTGCCGCGCTCGCCCGGATAGAGCCCAAGCTTCTCGATGACCTGAGCCAGGTTCGTGTCGGTGAACCCCAGCGTATTCCGGCACAGCTGCTTCCGGCCACCCGGCGTCGTCGGTGGCCTCAATCGCAATTGACAAGGTGGAGGCGAAGGGCCGCGGCGCGGCCACGAACACCAGCGCCCGCCACAGACGCGCCGATCAGAGGCGCAGCCGGCTGCCGAGCGGGCCAGATCCAGACGATTGAATTGCATGAGCAGGGCTCCCTTGAAGGTATTCAGGATCGTTGCCGGCGCCGCGGTTCCACGTCGTCCAGGAGGGCGGCGAACTCGGGGCCGTAGCGCGCCCGCCACCACGCCGGGTACAGAGAGGCCGCGAACCGGATCAACCTGGCCAGCATGGTTACTACGTGTTGCGTAGTATCGTTCCACGTAAGAGCCGGGCTGTCAAGCACCCCCGCGCGGGTGATGGAATTCATTCTTGCGCCAGCGGCCGTCCTATGGTCCTTGACTCCTATTTCAGAGTGCTCTAATAATCTAGAGTCTGAGGAGTCACGCATGACCGAGCTCGAACGGTAGAAGCCGATCTCCACTTCGTGCGGGACGCGCTGGCGGCCAGCGACAGGAAGCGATCCCAGCCAGTCTCTACTTTTTCTGGGCAGGAGCCGTCTTGATCGGGTTCATGCTCGTGGATCTTCGCCCGCAGCTGGTCGGTCCGTTCTGGACCGTCGCCGGACCGCTCGGCTTCATCGTCAGCGCCGTGCTGGGTTCGCGCCACGCCCGAAGCAGGGGGCAGGTGTCGGCCGCCGACGGCCGGCGGCACTTGTTGCACTGGGGCGGAATGATGGCCGCGATCGCGCTGGCCGTGCGTCGCCCGCCCTCGGCGTTCTGCCGTGGGAATCGCTGAACTCCGTGATCCTGCTGATTGTCGCCCTCGGCTATTTCACCGCGGGTGTGCACGGCGATCGGCGGTTTCTCTGGGTCGGGGTGCTGATGGCGGGCGGCTATGTCCTGGTCACGCTGGTGTCGGGCTATGCGTGGACGATCGTCGGCGTGGCCCTGGCCGTCGCGCTGATCGCCGCCGGATTAAGGGGAGAGGCGCCGCGTGAAGCCGCCCCGTGAGGCCGTTGTCGAGCCCGCGTTTCCCGAGCTCGACGACCTGCTTCAGCACCGGGCCCGCGTGGGCGCCGCAGTGCTCCTGGCGCGGCACGATCGGCTGTCGTTCAGCCGCCTCAAGGAGCTGCTGAACGAGACCGACGGCAACCTTGGCGCGAACATGCGAAAGCTCGAGGACGCGGGCTATGTCCTCGTGCGCAAGGCGTTCCAGGATCGGCGGCCTGTCACGTGGTACGGACTGGCGCCGAAGGGGAAACGGGCGCTGTCCCAGCATCTTGCCGGCCTGGAGCAGCTCATCGGACACGCGCGCCGGACGTCCCGGTGATCGCGCCGCGCAGAAGGGCATCAAGATGTTCGACCTGAATCTCTCCGTCGTCGGCTGGCTGCACACCGTCGCCGTGCGTCGTGGCCATGGCGGCGTTCGTGCCGGCGATGCTGGCCCGGAAGGGAAGCCGACGGCACCGCACCGCCGGCAAGGTCTACGCGTGGCCTATGTGCTCCTGTCCCTGACGTCGCTCGGCATCTACGCCAGCAGCGCTTCTGGTTTCCGCACTGGCTGGCGATCGCCGGGCTGGTGGTGCTCCTGGCCGGCTGGCTGGCGGTTCGCGTCAAGCCGGCCGGCTGGCGCTACGTGCACCTCGTGGCCATGCTGCTCAGCGCCTACAACCTCTTCGGCGGCGCGGTGAACGAGGCGTTTCTCCGCATCAAGCCGCTGCGTGCCATCGCCGGCGAAAACCTTCTGGCGTCGCCAGTCGTCGGCATGACGCACGGCGTCGTGATGATGGCGTTCACTCTATTGATCGTCGGCTTACGTGATCGCCTCACTTCGGGCCGATCTAGCCGTCCGCGCGGGTTCCCAGCGCAGACCCAGGCCGATGATGCGCTCGAGCAGGCGCTCGTAGGAGTGCCGGCGCGCTCGGCCGACTCCGCGAAGTCCTCGCCGTAGGCCAGGTTCGGGTTGGGGTTCACGTCGATCACATATGGGCGGGCGTCGCCGTCGAGCCGGATGTCGATGCGCGCGTAGCCGTTGAGGTCCAACGCGCGGTAGCTGCGTTTGGCGATGCGGCCGATGGCATCGGCCGTGGCCGCGGGCAGCTCGGCGCGGCTCGTCATGATGTTGTGGCGCTTCTGATACCGCGTGCTCCACTTCACGCGCTCGGTTGCGATGCGCCAGCGGTTGTCCGCCATCCCCGCAAACGACATCTCCCACGACGGGAAACACCTCCAGGCGCTCGTTCCCCAGCACGCCGACGTAGAGCTCGCGTCCGTCGATGAACTGCTCCACGATGGCGGCCATCCCCAGATGCTCGTGGACGAAGGTGACCCGTTTGGCGAGCTGCTCGTCGTTCTCCACCACCGAGGCCTGCGAGATGCCGATGGAGGACTCGTAGAAGAGCGACTTGACGATGAGCGGATACCCGAGGCGGCGGGGGAGGACCGGCTTGCGTCCCGGCCGCACCACCGTGAAACCTGGCACCGGCACGCGGTGAAGAGCGAGGAGCTGCTTCGACAGCGCCTTGTCGCGCGCCAGGATCAGCCCGCGTGGATTGCAGCCGGTGTAGGGCAGCCGCAGGAGCTCCAGGTAGCTGACCACGTTCTGATCGAAGGTGGCCACGCCGGCGAACGCTTCCAACAGGTTGAACACGATGTGCGGGGTGAACGACGCCACGGTGGGCCGGATGCCGCTCAGGTCGTCGTGCACGCCGCGCACCCGCACCTGGTGGCCCATTTCACGCAGCGTCTCGATGACGTCGAACTCCATCTTCCACTCCGCCTCCCGCACGTCCACGCCCTTGGTCTGGCGGGGCGGGACCAGGTGGTCGTGGACGAGGGCCAGGACGCGGCGCTTCACAGGAACAGCCGGTGTCCGCCGCTGTGGAGGTAGTTCATGGCCTGCACCGTGAGGAGCACGGTGAACTCCTGGCGCGCGGTGTCTTCCGGGACCGCCAGGCGCAGCCGAAGTTCCTTGCATCGCGCGGTCATGTCTTCCAGCACCTGATCGATCGTGTACTGGTAGATGCCGGTCCAGCCGGCAACCGCCTTGCGCACCGGGCGGCGGATACGCCCGATGAACTGCGCGGCCGTGGGATTGCCGCCGAACTGTGGCTCGTCCGAGAAGATGCGCCGCAGATCTCTGTCGTAGAAGTTGGGATAGTCCACGCCGTAGTGACGCCGTTTGGCGCGATAGTGCTGGCGGAACGTGCGCCGCAGACTTGGAAGCGGGTCGATCTCGACCGGGTTGTCCACGCGCGGGGGTACGCCTTTCAACGTGCCCATCAACTGGTCCATGTACTCCAGCTTCCGCAGCGCCGGCCATCCTGCGTACCGCTGCTGCCACTGGCTGCGAGGCGTCAACCAGACGGCGAACGTTTCCGCGAAATCCTCGTCGGGATGGCTTTGCGCGTACCACGCATCGAGGTGCAGGACGAAGCTCTTGCTATAGGGCTTCGGCGTGTAGAACTCCGGGTAGGGCTCGGCGGGAGAACCGAACACGGCGCGACGCTGCCGGCGCAAACGCAGGCGGAAGGCGTTGTCGATGGCGTGGCCGGCCTCGTGGCGCAGGATGCGCATGGCCCACTCGTGCTCACCGCCTTCGACCTCGAACATCTGCGCCTCTTCGAGCCGCTCCAGCCGTGGGTGCGCCAGGTAAAAGGGCACGGCGATCGCCGTCCCGCCGTCCGGCGTGAACCATTCGTCAGACAGGTAGAAATGCAGCGGGAATCCCAGCCCCACGCTGGCAATTTCGTCGCGAAGCTGGGCGACTCGCGCGGCCAGCGCGCCTTCGATGGCGAGCGGGAGATCGGCCATCTTGACGTCCAGAAGCGCGTCGTCCGCAAGGCTTGCCCAGTCGGTGGTCAGCGTCCGGCGCGGCATCCAGACGACGATTGTAGGCCCTTGTTACACTAGAGGGCCGAGACCCTGTGCGTGTCCACTCGTAATCCCGCGAATCCGGAGCAGCCCATGCACTCCCCGACCCTCCGCCTGGCCCTGACCGGCGCCCTTCTTCTGGTGACCACCATGTTGCTGACGGCTCAAGAGCGCGACCGTGCCAAGGTGCCGGATTCGTTCAAGTGGAATCTGGCCGACATCTACCCCGACCAGGCCGCGTGGCGGGCCCGGAAACAGGCCATCACGGCGGAGCTGCCGGCGCTGCGCAAGCTCGAAGGGACGCTCGGCACGTCGGCTACCAAGGTGGCCGAGGCGCTGGAGCTGATGTCGCGTCTGGACAAGGAGCTGTCCCGGCTCTACGTCTACGCGAGCATGCTCTCCGATCAGGACACTCGCGTGTCCGAGCCTCAGGGCATGCAGCAGGAGATGCAGCAGCTCTACGCGAACTTCGCCGCGCAGGCCGCGTTCATCGAGCCGGAAGTGCTGCGGGTCGGCAACGCGAAGATCGAGTCGTTTCTCGCCAAGGAGCCGCGTCTCAAGCCGTTCGAATTCTATCTGCGCGACGTCGTGCGCCGCGCGGCGCACACGTTGACGGATCCGGAAGAGAAGCTGCTCGCCGACGCGGGGCCGCTGGCCGGCTCGGCGTCGAACATCTACACCATCCTGGCCAACGCCGACTTCCCGTACCCGACCATCACGCTGGCCGACGGCAAGACCGCGAAGGTCGATCAGGCTGGCTACTCGGCGTTGCGCATCTCGCCCAAGCGCGAGGATCGCAAGGCGGCGATGGGCGCGTTCTTCGGCGCGCTCGGCGGTTTTGGCAGGACGTTCGGCACCACCATGAACTCGCAGGTGCAGAAGTCGCTCTTCTACGCACGTGCCCGCAAGTACAGCTCGAACCTCGAGGCCGCGCTCAACGGCCCGAACATCCCGGTGCCGGTGTACATGCGGCTGATCGAGGGTGTGAACAGCAGCCTGCCGACGTTCCACCGCTACTTGAAGCTGCGCAAGCGGATGATGGGGCTGAAGGACGACCTGCACTACTACGACCTGTACGCGCCGCTCGTCGCGGAGGTGGATCTGAAATACACGCCGGAACAGGCCCAGGCGCTCGTCATATCGTCGATGGCCCCGCTGGGCTCGGACTATACCGGCGTGCTCCAGCGCGCGTTCAAGGAGCGGTGGCTCGACTGGTACCCCACTGAAGGCAAGGTATCGGGTGCCTACTCGAACGGCGGCGCCTACGACGTGCACCCCTACATGCTGCTGAACTACCAGGGCGAGTACAACGACGTCAGCACGCTGACCCACGAGCTGGGTCACACGATGCACAGCTTCTACTCCAACAAGCGCCAGCCATACGCCACGGCGTCTTACGCGACCTTTGTCGCGGAGGTGGCGTCCACCTTCAACGAGGCGCTGCTCGTCGATCACGTGCTCAAGCAGATCAAGGACACGCCGACGCGGTTGTCGATTCTCGGCAACTACCTCGAGGGCATCAAGTCCACCGTCTTCCGCCAGACGCAGTTCGCGGAGTTCGAGTTGAAGATGCACGAGATGGCCCAGGCGGGGCAGCCGATCACCGGCGACGCGCTGGCGAAGCTGTATCTGGACATCACACGGCGGTACTACGGCCACGACCAGAAGGTGACCGTCGTGGACGACTACATCGCCCACGAGTGGAGCTTCATCCCGCACTTCTATCGCGATTTCTACGTGTTCCAGTACGCCACCTCGTTCACGGCGGCCGAAGCGTTGTCCGCCAAGGTGTTGTCCGGCGACACGAAGGCGCGCGACGCCTACCTGACGTTCCTGGGCTCCGGCGGCTCGAAGTACCCGATCGATCTGCTGAAGGACGCGGGCGTGGACATGACCACGAACCAGCCGCTGGACCTGACGATCAAGCGGATGAACGAGGTGATGGACGAAATAGAACGCCTGCTACCGAAGCCGTAGGCGTTCTATCGGCTTCCGGCTTCCGGCTTCCGGCTTCCAGCCTGGGGGCTCAGTTCCGCCCAGCAGGACTGGGGACTGGAGACTGGAGACTGGAGACTGTCGTCCTCGACCAGTCGTGCTCCTTGCTGAGGAGCGCCCGCGTTGCGTCGGCATCGACCGGACGGCCGAACAGGTAGCCTTGCCCGAAGTGGCAGCCGAGGTCCCTGAGCAGCTCGCATTCGTGCTCGGTTTCGATGCCCTCGGCCGTCACGGTCAGCCCCAGTTGACCGGCCAGTGCCACGACCGCCTTCAACAGGGCCGGATGCCGGCGTTCCTTCGCAATGAACGAGCGGTCGAGCTTGATGCCGGTAATCGGCAGCTCGTGCAGGCACGACAAGGATGAGAAGCCCGTACCGAAATCGTCGAGCACGATCCGGAAGCCCGCGTCGCGAATGCGCGTCAGCACCTGGGCGGCGTGCGCGAAGTCGCTGATGGCGGTGGATTCGGTGATCTCGACCACGAGCTGCCCGGCGTGGAGCTTCGAGTCTTCCAGCATCTCGAGCAACTGCTCCAGCAGGTCCACCTCGTTGAACTGAGGTCCGGCGAAGTTCACGTTCACCGACAGGTCCGGCGCTCCAGGGTGCACGCCCTGCCACGACTTCAGGACCTGGCAGACGTCGCCGAAGAACCGGCGCCCCACCTGCACGATCAGCCCGTTGTTCTGGAGGACGCCGATGAATTCGCCCGGCAACACCAGGCCCTTGCCGGGCCGCTGCCATCGCAACAGCGATTCGAAGCCGACAAGCGTGGTCTTCTGCAGGTCGACGATCGGTTGGAAGAACGGCACGAACTCGTGGCGCTCGACGGCCAGCCGTAAGGCCGTCTCCAGCTGCATGCGTTCGACGACGCGTTCGCGCATGGCGCCGTCGAAGATTTCGACCCGCCCCTTGCCGAGCGCTTTCGCGCGGTACATCGCCGTGTCGGCGTCGCGGAGGATGTCCTCGCCGCGGCTGTAGCTCGTCGTGTCGAGCGCGATGCCGATGCTGGCGCTCGTGAACGCCTCGCGGCCGTCGAGCTCGAATGGTGCGCCCAGCGCCCGCCGGATTCGCTCGGCCACCATCATCGCGTCGGCGACGCTGCCGACGTCGTGGAGCAGGACCACGAACTCGTCGCCGCCAAGCCGGCCGATGGTGTGCTCCATCGCGGCGCCGGCCTTCACCGGCTCTTCCTGGGGCCGGGCCACCGTGTCGGTAGCCCGGAGACACTGCTTCAGACGGTTGGCGACCGCCTGCAGCAGCTGGTCGCCGAAGATGTGGCCCATGCCGTCGTTGATCAGCTTGAAGCCGTCGAGGTCCAGGAACAGCACGCCCAGGTAGCCCGACCCCGGCTTTCGGCGCCGCGTCAGCATGCGTTCGAGTCGATCGACCAGCAGCACGCGGTTGGGCAGTCCGGTCAGCGCGTCCACCACCTTGCCGTCGGTGACGTCCGACTGCGAGCCCGCCATCCTGGTCGCGCGCCCCTCGTTGTCACGGATCGCCAGCCCTCGCGTCAGGACCCAGCGGAATTTCCCGGACTTGTGCCGGATGCGGTGTTCGCATTCGAAGTGTCCCGGCCGCCCGGCCAGATGCTCGTCCAGTTCCAGTCGCAGCCGGGACAGGTCCTCGCTGTGCACGCGGCCGAACCACTCGTCGGCGCTGTCGCCAATCTCACCGTCGTCGTAGCCGATGATGGCTTTCCAGCGCGGCGAATAGTAGAGCCGGCCGGTGGACAGGTCCCAGTCCCAGAGCCCGTCGTTGGCCCCCTGCGCCGCCAGGGCATACCGCTCGGCGCTGGCGCGCAGCCGATCCTCGGCGTCCTTGCGCGACAGCTGGGTGCGGATGCGGGCGAGTGCCACACGAAAGTCGACCGGCTTGGTCAGGTAGTCGCTGGCGCCAAGTTCGAGGGCCGTGACGGTGTCCTCGCTGTCGGTCTTGGCCGTCACCATCAGCACGGGCAGGTGCGCGTCCGACCATCGCCGGCGAATCGCCTGCAGCACCTCCAGGCCGCTCATCCCGGGCATCTGCACGTCGAGCAGGACCGTAGCGACCTCATGGCGTTCGAGATAGTCCAGCGCCTCCTGGCCGGAGGCGACAGTCACCACCGAATAGCCGCTCCGGATGAGGCGCCGGCTCAGGAGGTCGCGGTTGCCCTCGTCGTCGTCCACGACGAGCAGGGGATGGACCGGCATGCTCATGACCGTCCTCCCACCGTGGCCCTTGCTCTCGTGACGGCTTCGCAGGGCAGCCGAAGCGTGAAGGTCGAGCCCACGTCCGGCGCGCTCTCGACCTCGATGGCCCCGCCCATCAGCGTGCACAGCCGCTTGCTGATCGCCAGGCCCAGGCCGGTGCCGCCGTACCGGCGAGTGGTGGACGCGTCGGCCTGGACGAACTCGCGGAACAGCCGCGACGTCTGGGCCTCGGTCATCCCGATGCCCGAGTCCTTGACGGCGATGGTGATCCAGTCGTCGCCGTTCTGTCGCTCGCGCCGGCAGTCCACCCGGATTTCGCCGCCGTTCGTGAACTTGCAGGCGTTGCCGATCAAGTTCAACAGGATCTGTTGCAGCCGCATCTCGTCGGTCTCGATGCAACCCAACTCCTGCAGTCCGGTCACGGCCAGCGTGTTGCACTTGGCGATCGCCAGGGTGTAGCAGGTCGAAGTCGCGTCGGCGACGACCGATGCGGCATCCACCGACTCGAAGCGCAGCTCGAGATGGCCGGCCTCGACCTTGGTCAGGTCGAGGATGTTGGAAATGAGCGACAGCAGGTGACGGGCGGCGCTGGTGATGCGGTTGAGATCGGCGGCGGCCTGCGGCCTGGCGTCGGCGTCGATCTCTTCGTGGACCATTTCGCTGTAGCCGATGATCGCGTTCAGTGGCGTCCGCAGCTCGTGGCTCATGTTCGCGAGGAACGAGCTCTTGGCCCGGCTGGCTTCCTCGGCCGCGGCTTTCGCCAGTGTCAGGGCGTTCTCGGTCTGGCGATGCTCGGCAATCTCGATTTCGAGCGTCCGGGTCCGCTCCGCGACGCGCGATTCCAGTTGCACGCGTGCCTCGCGAAGATCCTGGTCGCGTCGGCCGATCTGTTCGAGCATGTCGTTGAAGCGGTCGACCAGCTGGCCCAGTTCGTCGTCGGTCTCGCGGACGGCGCGTATCGCGTAGTTGCGATCGCGCGACACCGCCGCGGTCACCTCCATCAGGTGCATAATCGGCCCGGAAATCGTGCGCTGCAGCCCTCGCGACAACAGGTAGGCCACCCCGCACGCGAGCGCCATCACCGCTGCCAGGATGCCGACGTGGCGGAGGATTCTGGCCCGTGCGCTCGCCAGGCTGCCCTCGACGACGATCGAGCCGATGCGCACGTCGTCGAGCAGGATCGGGCGGCTGACGATCACGTGGCCATCGATGACGCGGACTTCGCCGACCGGAAAGCCCGCCGGGATCGCGTTCGGGCTCCTGCCGTAATGCGCGAACGGCTGGCCGGCCAGGTCGATTCGGGCCGCGTCGACTCCTTTCCCCTTGAACTGCGTGAGGGCCCGCTCGGCGCCCAGCGAATCCCGGAACTGGACCGCGGCCGAACTGCTGGCGCCGATGAGATCCGCCACGTTCACGAGGTGGTCGGTCAGCTGACCCTGGGAGCTGGTCAACGCATAGGTCACGACACTCGCCCCCGCGATCAGCAGAGCGGCGACGCAGGTGCACATGACGACGCCTGTCAGCTTGGCCCCGACCGACAGGTGCCGCCACAGTGTCATCGCTGGCTCGACACCCTTCTGCCCCGGACGCGGTGCGCCAGCCGCAGCAGGTTGGCCGAGGGCCGCACTCCGTTTGCGTCGGCGATGTCGAGATCGACGGAGAAGGCGAGCCGCGTATCGAAGACGAAGAGCGTGATGACCGCCGGCGGAGCAGAGTCGTGGGCGCCCTCCACGATGGTCAACACCGCCTTGCCCTCCACCGCCCGCAACGCGGCGCGCATGTGGTCAAGGGCGTCGGCGGTCACGAACAGGACGTGGGCATCTCTGACGTCCGCGGCGCGATCGTACACATGCACGACGAGGGGATGGCGAGTGGCCCTTCGTCCGGCCAGGGCCGTCTTGACGTCCTCTCCGGCCGGGCGTCCGAGCACCGCGATCTCGATGGGCGCATTGTGGGCCAGCGCCGACTCGGGCCACTCCACGAACGCCAGGACGTTCGAGACGAACGCCGCCTTGGCCTGGTACTCGTCCATGGCCTGCGCCCCGGCACGGTTGTGCCAGTCGCCAGCGGCGGCGACGACCACGACGGCGACGAGGAGGCGGGGCACCATGCGGCTGCTACAAGCTGGCGTGACGGCCGGGATTCAGAAGCTCCATAACAGGCGCATCCGCGCCGTGCGGCCGTCCTGCGCGACGGCGGGCTGGTCGAAGTCGGTAGAGACCGGGTCGGCGTAGGCCGTGTTCGTCAGATTGGCGATCGTGAAAGAGACCCCGAGGCCACGGCCCCGTGTCGCACGCGAGATCGTCAGGTCGGGGACCAGGTAGGCACCCACCACGGTGCCGCGCGGCGTCCAGCGGGCGCTGAGCGCGCGCACATCGAGGGCGAGAAACGTCCGCGCCCCGACGGGCGCCGAGGCCCGGAACTGGCCGACGTGCGTCGGCGAGTTGGTCAGCTGGACAAGCGTGTTCGGTGTTACGGAGGCGCGAATACGTATAGCTGCCCAGGATGTGGGATCCACCGGGCCACTTGAGCTCCGCCTCAGTTTCGAAGCCGTGACCGCTGACCGCCGCCACGTTGTCGTAGATCGAGGCGCCGTTGATCTCGTCGTAGCGTTGATCGATGAGGTCCGAGATGTCGTGCCGGAACCACGATGCCGTGAGCCGGGCACGCGATCCCGCGTAGTGCTCGACCAGTGCTTCCACGCGGCGCGTTTCCTCAGGCGTCAGGGCCGGATTGGGAAGGTAGCTGCCAGGAAAGGCGTAATCGGTCTCAAAGACGGTGGGCGCGCGATAGGCCTCCCCGTAAATCAGCTTCAGCGTCGTTCGCTTGCCCGGCTGATAGATGGCGGCGGCCCGTGGCTTGACCGGGTCGCTGAACGCCGAGTAGCGGTCGTAGCGCACGCCGGCGTTGAGGAGGAATGTCGGGTGCAGCCGCCATTCGTCCTGCAGGTACACGCCGGTGGTGTTCGATCGGCGGCTGACGTCGAGAAGAGGCGACTCGCCGACGAAGTAGTTCAGCTGCCGTTCCTCGAGGTGCTGCCGCCGCTCGATGCCCACCGTCAAGTGCTGGCGGCCGGTCACGCGACGGGACAATTGGACTCCGCCGGTCAGCCACTGTCCGCGGCCGACGTCCATGTTCGCGGACACGCGCGACGGATCCTCGTCCGCGGCGTACGGATAGCTGCCCACGTATTCGTAGTTGTCGTAGCCGCCGCGGACCTCGGCGTCCCAGCGCCACCACGTGGCCTGCGCGCGGACTTCCGCGAAGGCGTGACGATCGGTGACCCAGGTGTCCTGATGATCGTGAACGACGTCATACGCGCCGGTCGGCAGCCCGCGCTTGCGGCGGTTGTAGCCGGCGCTCAGGTCGACACGCTGATATTTCGCCCGGACGAACACGTTTTCGCGGTTGGTGTAGTCCAAGTCGTGCGCCACGCCCGCCCCGGGCGTGCCGTCATCGAACTCGGGGGTATAGAAGCGGCTCAGCCCGTCCCTGCGTTGCAGGCTGGCCGACAGCCGCAGGGCCAGACCGTTGCCGAGCTGCCCGCCGATCGAGGCCCGCTGCGTCACGAGGCCCAGCGTGCCCAGGTCGGCCGATACGGTGGCGGGGCGGTCGGGAGCGGCGCCCCGCGTCACGACGTTGATCACGCCGGAGAAGGCGTTGCTGCCATACAGGGAGGAGCTGGGGCCGCGAATGATCTCGATGCGCTCCACCTCGGAGAGATCGACGAGCCAGTCCTCCTGGACCAGGGCCTGATCGTAGATGTTGTCGTTGGTGCGCCTTCCGTCCAGGAGGAGCAGGATCCGAGTGTTGTAGTCGCCGGTGCGCTGAAAGCCCCGCAGGCCGACGTAGGCCCAGGACCGATCGTCGGTCACGTAGAAGCCGCGCACCGAACGCAGGACGTCGGCCAGCGTCCGCCAGCCATAGCGCCAGATTTCGTCGGCCGTGATCACCGTGACCGCCGCGGGGGCCTCGGTGCTTTTCTGGAGGAAGCGTGACGCGCCGAAGACCGACTGGACTTCGATCCCCAGCAGCTGCTCCAGATCGGCGCCCGCATCCGTGCCCGGCTCCTGCGTCGAGACCGCAGGCGCATCCGTCTGGGCCCGGAGGTGCCGCCGGCTGGCCGCGACAAAGCCGGCGAGGACCAACGCTCGAACCTGGATCGATGTACGCACGGGTAGTGGCTTTAGCCGCAAGTGACCTTCTCTTCTGACGGTTGGACCGCAAATCTAGGTATCGCGCCCGAATCGAGCGCACATTAGTTGGCAGCGTGCAAGCCGAGCGCACGCACGCGAAGGGCGTTAGCCGCAGGGAAACTGGAGACCGGAGACCGGAGATCGGAGACTGGAGACTGGCTACAGGATGTTCTTCCCGAGTGCGGAGAGAGCTAACTCCGTCCCGAGCTCCGCGGTGGTGTTGCGAATGTCGAGCGTCGGGTTGACCTCCACCAGATCCAGCGCGACGAGGCGCTTGGAGTCGGCCACCAGCTCCATCAGCAGGTGCGCTTCGCGGTAGCCCAGGCCGCCGCGCACCGGCGTGCCCACGCCCGGGGCAATCGAGGGATCGCACGCATCGAGGTCGAACGACACGTGGATGCCGCCGGTACCCGCTGAGGCCGCGGCGATGGCGCGTTCGGCCACGCGGGCCATCCCCTCGCGATCGATGTCCTTCATCGTGAAGACGTGCACGCCGGCCGCGCGAATCTGATCCTTCTCCCGATCGTCGAGATTGCGGATGCCCACGAGCACCGTGTGCTGCGCGGAGACCGCAGCGCCGCTGCCCGATCGTCGGCGAGCTCCCGGGGTTCCCAGCCCAGCAGTGCCGCCAGCGGCATGCCGTGGACGTTGCCGCTCCCGGAGGTCTCGGGGGTGTTCATGTCGCCATGGGCGTCCACCCAGATCAGGCCGAGCGGATACGACGACGCGTGGGTGACCCAGGCCGCGCTGGCCGCCACCGATCCCGCCGCCGAGACTGTGATCGCCGCCGAGGACCAACGGGAGGGCACCGGCCGCCAGGGCCTCGTAAGCGGCCTCGTATACGCGGCGACAGACGCCGGCGATGTCGTCCACGTACTTCTTGCGCTCGTCGCCCAGGGTGCCTGATTCGCGCAGCGGCGCGGGCACGTTGCCGCGGTCCACGACGCCGTGGCCGAGCAGGCCGATCTGTTCCCCCAGCCCGGCGATGCGGAACGCCGACGGTCCCATGTCCACGCCGCGACGCCCGCCGCCGAGATCCAGCGGCACGCCGATCAGGTGAACCGGCTGCATGCGAGCCATTCTAACGAGGCCTGGAGCCTGGAGCCCGGAGCCCGGAGCCTGAATTGGGGGCCGCGCTCAGCCACTCGTGGATGCGGGTGGCGGTGGCCCGGCCGTGAGCAATGCAGTCCGGGATCCCGATAGCGCCGAAGCCGCTGCCGGCGGCGAAGAGCCCGGGATGGCGCGAGAGCCTCGACTCGATGGCGCGAATCCGTGCGCCGTGACCGACCACGTACTGCGGGCTTTGCCGCGTCCAGCGCGACACCCACGTCTGCGACCGGGTCGCCGGTGATGCCGAGCACCGCCCCCGAGCTCGTCGGCCGCCAGGCGGATCAGCCCGGCGTCGTCGTGTTGGTCGAGCCGCTGGGGGTCGCGGCCCCCGCCGAAAAAGCCGCGGAGCAGCACGTGGCCGGGCGGCGCGCGTCCTGGCCACTTCGATGTGACCCATGTGGCCGCGAGCAGACTCGCCCCTCGGCGCGCGGCACCACGAAGCCCGTGCCGCGCATGGGATGGGCCACCTGACTCGCGCGGTAGCCGAGCGCCACCGTGGCGGTGGACGCGTAGCCGATGGCGCCGCATTCCGCGGACATCGCGAGGTCGAGATTCGTGCACGAGCGTCGCGGCTTCGTAGGACGGCACGGCCATCACCACGGCGCGAGCGGACCTCGAGCCGCCCGTCGTGTCGACGACATAACCATCCGACACCGCGTCGCGCTGGACGCGGAGCGCGCGGCAGTCCCGCAGAAGCGTGTTCGCCGGCAGGCGAGACACGAGCGCCTTCACGAGCACCGCCACGCCGCCGGTCAGAGAGACGAACGCCCCGCGCGGAGACGGCGTCGGCCTCATCGCGCGGAAGGCTCGCAGCAGGCTCCCGTGCTGGCGCTCGGTGTCCACCAGACGGGGAAACAGCAGGCGCACCGACAGCGTGTCCACGTCGCCCGCGTGGATGCCGGCCAGGAGCGGCTCCGCCAGGTAGTCCACCGCCTCGCGCGCCGAACCGCCGGCCGACGAACGCGGCGATCGACTCGTCGTCGCCGTCGTCCCAGTCGCGAGCCGGCACCAGCGCCTCGGCCGCCATCCGCGCCTTGCCGAGCGGCGTGAAGAGTGACGAGGCCGCCAGGCCGCGTAACGACACGGGAAACCCGAGGAACGAGCCCTCCGGCAACGGGTGGAGGCGGCCTTCGCGCAGCACGAACGCCGTGCGCGGCTCGAGCGTCGACACCAGCTGGCTCTCGAGACCGAGCTCGGTGCAGAGCGCAATCGCCGCAGGCTTCTGCACCAGGAACGCATCGGGTCCGCGATCCACGACCCACCCGTCCACATGCTCGGTCTGCATCACCCCGCCGGGGACGCGGCCGGCGTCAAGAACGCACACGCGGCGCCCGAGAGTGGTGAGATCGAAGGCCGCGGACAGGCCGGCGATGCCGCCGCCGATGACGACGACGTCGGCGGAGCGACTGGCGCCGACGGCGTCGTCGGAGTCAATCACCTCAGGCGGAAGGCACGGCGCGCGCCGTCACGCGGTGGACGTAGCTGGCCAGCATCTGGACGTGCTCGAGCGGCGTCGAGGGCAGGATGCCGTGGCCGAGATTGAAGATGTGGCCGCGCCGGCCGCGCACGCGCTCCACGATGTCGTCCACCTGGCGGCACATGCGGGCCACGGGCCCGAGCAGCGTCGTCGGATCCAGGTTGCCCTGGATCCCGCGGTCGTGGCCGATGCGGTCCCACGCATCGTCGATCGGAATGCGCCAGTCGGCGCCGATGACGTCGCCGCCGGCGTCGCGCATCAGGTCCAGCATCTGCGCCGTGCCGGTGCCGAAGTGGATGGTGGGCACCCGCGCGCCCACGATCTCGAAGATCCGGCGAGAGTGGGGCAGCGCGAACTCGGCGTAATCCGCGGCGCTCAGTGCGCCCACCCACGAGTCGAACACCTGCACCGTGTCCACGCCGGCCTCGATCTGCGCCACCAGATAGTCGCCCACCAGCTCCGCCAGGATGCCGCAGAGCCGATGCCACGCATCGGGGTGGCCGAACATCAGGGCCTTGGTCTTGGCGAACGAATTGGAGTGTCCACCTTCGATGGCATAGGAGGCGAGCGTGAACGGTGCGCCGGCGAACCCGATCAGCGGCAACTGGCCCTTCAGCTCCTGTTGGATTTGCCGGATGGCTCGGAACACGAAGCCCAGTTCCTCGCGCGGATCGTAGCGGCGCAAGCCTTCGATGTCGGCGGCGGTGGAGAGCGGGCGCTCGAGGCGCGGACCCTCGCCCCCGACGAAGTCGAAGGGCAACCCCAGCGGGGCCAGGGGGATCAGCAGATCCGAGAACAGGATCGCCGCATCCACCTCGATGCGGCGCAGCGGCTGCAACGTGACCTCCGTGGCCAGGTCCGGCTCACGGCAAATCTCGAGCAGGCTGTGGCGTTCGCGAAGCGCCCGGTACTCGGGCATGTACCGGCCGGCCTGGCGCATGAACCAGACCGGGGTTGCGTCCACCGGCTGCAGCCGGCAGGCTTGAAGGAACCGGCCGCTCACGCGGCGGTCACCAGCGACTGCGCCAGCGCCACGAGCTCGTCGAGCCAGAGCGGCTTGTAGCGCACCTGGGCGCCGAGCGCTGTCAGCTCGCCGAGGGCGTCGGCCGGCGGGTGCAGGTCCCCGCTGACGATGGCGATGGGTATCCCGGCCAGGCGGGGAAGCTCGCGCAGCGATCGCGCCAGGCCGAGCGCGCGCGGCAGCGACGTGCGGATATCGACTACCACCGCCTGGGGCGCGTGCGCATGCGCCAGACGGAGTCCGTCTTCCGCCGACAGCGCCGCCCAGACCTCGTAACCGTCGAGCCGCAGCGCCCTGGCACAGGAATCCGCTACGGTCGGGTCGTCGTTCACGAGAAGAATTCGCGCGAAAGAGCGGCCGCCAACGCCCGGAGACATCGGGCCATTGTGCTATATTTTCCGCGCCTGCGGCCGGGCTTGGCCGCCGTTGAAGGCCGTTCCTCGTTCCGGAGGTTGTATTGAGCCCTATCCTCGTGCGGCCCGTGCGCGAGCAGCTCGAGCACGATCGGGTAATCCGTCTGCTGCAGGCGAAGTACAAAAGGAAGTTCGAGGTCGCGATCAACCCCGGACACGAACAGACCGCCCCGGTAGGTGCGGCGCCGTCGCCGTGGTATCCAGACCTCGTCCTCCATTCCACGGAGCGTGGCCGCCGGCTGGCGGGCATCGTGGAAGTGGAAACCGCCGAGTCGGTGAACAACCTCGAAGCGATGTCGCAGTGGGCGGCCTTTGCCCGGCAGCGCGCAGAGTTCCATCTCTACGTGCCGGCCGCTTCCATCGATGTCACCCGGCGTCTGTGCGCCGACATCGGTATCGAGGTCACGGAGATTTGGGCCTATCACGCGGTGGGCGATCAGTTGCGGTTCGTCCTGATCCAGCGTTCGGCCGGCGCGGTCAAGGCGGCGGCCAGAGCCGCCAAGCCTGCCGCGAAGGCACCGCCGGCCAAGCCCGCGAAGACAGCCGCCGCCAAGCCCGCCGCGAACGGCGCGAAGCGCCGCCCCGGCCAGCAAGCCCGCCCCGCGTCCGGTCGCAGCCCGAAGTGGCGCGGCAAAAAACAGTGCCTCGAAGGCCGCGGCCAAGAAGACGGCGCCGGTCGTCCGCCCGGCTGGCCGTCCCGCAGGCCAGCGCACGCGGCGCCGCCCCGAAACCCGCTGTCAAGGCGGCCAGGCGCCGCTAGGCCTTGCCCTTTCTTAAGGGTCATCCGCGACAAGCGCGGGTACGAAACGACGTACCTGATGCACTGGTTCAGCGAAGGCGGCCGGCAGCGGTCGCGCATCCTGTACGCATTCCGCGGGCCCTCGGCCGCGCGCGTCGGGCGGCTGCCGCTCGAGCCGGCCACGATGCGCCACCTGGAAGCCAGCTTTCCTGGTGTCGCGTTCGACTGGAAGGCCGTGATGGCCGAGCGCCAGGTGATCGAGTCGGCACCCGAGGTCCGGCGCCGGCGGCCCCGGCGGGAGGAGGCCCCAGCCGCCGGCGGCCGCGCCCCCGAGTGCGGCGCCATCCCGCGCGCCTCCCGCCGAGCGCGCGCGAGCCATTCCGAGTCAGTTGCCGCCGGGAACCGACGATGAACGCGTGGCGTTTCTGACCGAGTGGTACCCGCTGGTTCGCGAACGCGTGGAACGCCGGACCACCGACGAGGTGCGTCGTCAGGCGCTTCTGACGTTGGCGGAACGGCTGAACCCGGCGGCGTGGGGAGAGGGCGGCGCCAGCGCCGGACCTTCTTCACCGCTGCCGCGGAAGCCCTGGAGCGGCTGTCGCGCGTGCTGACGCGGAGGCGGCGCCGCGGCAACAAACCGCCCTGGCACGGCACCGCCCGCGGAGCCTCCGCGACCGTTAGCGGATGAACTCCCGCTCGATCGCCAGCAACTTGTCGAGCCGGCGCTGGTGCCGGGCCTCGCCGGAGAAGCGCGCGGCCACGAAGGCCGACACGATTTCCTTGGCCAGCTCGGCGCCCACGACGCGCGCGCCGAGGCACAGCACGTTCATGTCGTCGTGCTCGACCGCCTGGTGCGCCGTGTAGGTGTCGTGGCAGACGGCGGCCCGGATCCCCGGAATCTTGTTGGCCGCGATCGATACGCCGGCGCCGCTGCCGCACACCACGATGCCGCGTTCGGCCCGCCCTTGCGTCAGCGCCTCGCCCACGGCGCGCGCCGAGTCGGGATAGTCCACGGGGTCCTTCGAATGCGTGCCCAGGTTCTCGACTGAGTGGCCCAAACGCGGCCAAAAAGACCGCCAGCTCCTCCTTCAAGTCTAATCCCGCATGATCGGCGGCCAGCGCCAGCTGCATGCGGCAAGACTGCTATACTTTGCGCCTATGCGCAACACGAACCGGTGCATCTCGGCTGGGTTGTTCGCATGCCTGCTGGCCGCGCTCGTCGCCACGGCCCGCGGGCCGTTGGCCGCGCAGGCGCAACAGCCCGCGCCGGCGCCGGCGCACGGCGCCCGCGCCCGCCACACCGCAGGGCGCCCAGTCACCGACGTTTCGCGTCAGCGTCGATCTGATCACCACCGACCTCATCGTCCGCGACAACCGGGACCAGTTCATCGCGGATCTCAAGCCCGGCGAGATCGAGGTCTACGAGGACGGCGTCAAGCAGACCATCGCGTCGCTGGAGTTGATCCACGGCGGCCGCGCCTACAGCGTGCAGGCCCCGCCGCCGGCGCCGGTGCAGGAAGGCATCATCCTGCCGCGCAACCGGCCCACCAACGACACCGCCGGGCGCGTGTTCCTGCTCTTCATCGACGACCTGCACCTGGGATTCCGCGAGACGCCGCGCACACGCGAGCTGTTGAAGAAGATGCTGAAGACCCTGATCCACGATGGCGACATGTTCGGCATCGTGACCACGGGCACGTCGTCGATCTCGCAGCAGCTGACCTACGACCGGCAGGTGCTCGACTCCGCGATTTCCCGCATCACCGGCAACTCGCTCAAGCCGTCGGAGATCATCCAGGGTGGGCAGGGGCCCGAACGGCCCGACCGAGCTTCGGCACCGCGCGCACGTGGCGTTCTCCACGGCCTACGATCTGATGCGCAACCTGGAGAAGCTGCAGAACCGCCGCAAGGCCGTCCTCTACATCAGCAGCGGATACGACTTCAACCCGTTCGAGCAGGGGCGGCTGGACGAGATGGCCAAGCGCATGCACCTCGAGAACGCCAGCGAGCTGCAAAGCGATCCGTTCTTCCGCAACCAGCAGAGCCAGCAGATGCTGGCCGAGTCGGATCTCGATCCGCGAGCTGGCCGAGCTGACGCGCGCCGCCAACCGCGCCAACGCCACGTTCTACACGATCGACCCGCGCGGCCTGGTGGCCGGGCAGGATCTGGACGAGGAAGTGCCGACCAAGGACTGGAACGAGTACATCCGCGAAACGCAGAACAGCCTGCGCGTGCTGGCCGAGGAAACCGGCGGCATCGCGGTGGTCAACCAGAACGACTTCGACAAGGCGCTCAAGCGGATCGACGCCGAGACGAGCGACTACTACGTGCTGGGCTACTACTCGAACAACCCGGACCCGCTGAAGCGGACGCGCAAGATCGACGTGAAGATCCTGAACCGGCCGAACGTGAACGCGTTCTTCCGGACGTTCGTACTCGCTCCGGCCGCCGCCGCCGCCGGACGGTCGCTGAACTAGTTGGTAGTTGTGGTTCGTAGTTCGTAGTTCGGAACTGCATTACCGCAGATCCGAATCGCCGACAGTCCGAGCCAAAACCACGACACGAACTACGAACTACCAACTAGGCTTCACGGCCGCCTCCAGCCGAGGTCGGAGCCCCTCCAGGACCTGCATTACTTCGCTCACCATCCGAGGCAGCCGGCTCATCTTCGGATAGAGCCACCCGGTCTGGCGCACCAGCGGGTGCCCGGTGATGCGGCTGCAGGCCAGCGCCTTGTTCTTCACGTCGGCGGCGGCCGCCTGCCAGGGGATGATGCTGATGCCGAGGCCGCTGCGCACCATCGCCTTGATGATCTCCACGTTCTCGGTCTCCATCACGACATGTGATTCGACGCCCTGACGGGTGAAGAACTCGTCCACGAGCCGCCGCGTGATCGATCCCGTCTCGAAGAGGATGAACGCCTGCTGGTTCAGGTCGGCGGGCGTGATCTGCCGGCGCTTGGCCAACGGGTGGGTCGGGTAGGTCACGAGCAGCAGTTCTTCGGTCAGGATCGGGACCGCCACGAGGTCGCTGGCCTCGACGGGCAGCGTCACCAGGCCCAGGTCACCCACGCCCTGGCGCAGCATCGCAATCGACCGCTCGGCGCTGCCGACCGTGACCTTCAGGTCGAGGTGGGGTGGATGCGGCGAAGCTCCGCGATGAGCGCCGGGAACATGTAGAGGCAGACCGTCATCCCGCCGACCAGCCGGATGGTGCCGCGCAGCGTCTCCTGGGTGTCGTTGATGGCCGCGACCGTGTCCTGCAGGTCCTGGAAGACCCGGTGGCTCAGTTGCAGGAGGGCGGCCCCGGCCGGCGTGATACGCACGCGCCGCCCCACGCGGTGAAAGACGGCCTCGCCGAGCTCGTCTTCGAGCAGGAGGATCTGGCGGCTGATCGCCGATTGGGACACGTGGAGCTTGTGGCCGGCGGCGGTGAACGACCCGGTGTCGGCGATCGCGCGGATGATCTCGAGCTGCCGGAGATCCATGCGCCAGAATACATCTCGAAACTCGATGGGTTCAAGGACACCCATGCGCCGATGGCGGTAGCGTCAGGAGTGGCCGGCGATGGCGGCGGCTGTTCGAGCCACGGCTTCCCGCAAATAAGACTCGTCGAGCTCGAACCCCACGAAGTTCACGCCGAGATCCACGCACGCGAGGGCCGTCGAGCCCAGGCCGAGAAATGGATCCGCCACCAGACGAGTGCGCTCGCGCCCGTGCAGTCGCACGCACATCTCCGGCAGCTTCGATGGAAAGGTGGCGGGATGCGGACGATCCTTGTCGCGGCTCTGGATCGTGTCGTAGGGAATGAACCACGTGTTCCCACGGCAACGGACGCCCGACCCGGCGGCCCGCCATCTCGCCACGTTCGATTCGTCCTGGTACCGCACGCCCACGGCCCGTCGATCCAGCGGCGTCCGCCCGTCCGGCGTCAGGTGAAAGACAAATTCATGACAGTCGTGGACAAATCTTTGACTGTTGATCGGCTTGTAGTGTCCGACCGCCAGGTCCTCGTCGAGGCCGGCCCGCGCCCCTGCGAGCGCCTTTTCGATCGCGATCGACTTGATCCAATGGATCAAGTTCTGGAGCTTCAAATGCCGGCGGGCGGCCTGCGCGACGTCCATCGCCAGCCAGGGGTCGGTGGGTTTCGAGCCGACGTTCAGGAACAGCGATCCATCAGGGCTCAGCACCCGCGCCAGGGCTTCGACCCAGGTGGACGTCCACTCCAGGTACTCCGGCCGGGGCATGGTGTCGTCGAAACGTGTTGTAGGCGATCCCCAGGTTGTACGGGGGCGAGGTGACCGCGACGTCCACGCTGCGCGCCGGCCAGTTCGTGAGAAGTTCGGTGCAGTTGCCTAGGAAGAAGTCGTAGCGGGCCCCGCCCCGGCGCAGGGTCTTGTATGGACGGGGCTGACGGGGCACCGCCGCGATTGTAGGCTAGGAGGCCCGGGCGTCGATCAGCGTTGGCGAGGCGGGAGCAGCCAGATTGGCGACGGTGTGATTGCGGCGATGGGCGTGGGTGTCGCAGGTCGAACCCTTTTCCTCGACGTAGGTCAGCTCGCGACCGCTCGCCAGATCGCGGTAGCGACCGACCACGCACCCGCATGTCAGGTTCTTGAAACCCAGGAGCCGAACCAGACTCATTTCCCCGCCCTCCAACGATCGGGAATGCCAACTAGTGGACGTAGCAAATCTCGTACCCAGGTTGACTGCGCATTCCATGGGGCAATCGCGCGCTCGCGTCGTGAGAACTGCGAGGCCAAACACACGTGGTGTGCGTGTCAGACCACAGCGGATCGTGGGGGTTGGGCCGCGCGCAGGCGGCGGCGATGGTGATGCCGCCATTGGATCCGGTTCAACGGCTTGGACGCGGCCCGATGCCACGTTTTGTCAGGAGTTCTTGGTTTCCGGCGAAGTCTCCGCGAGTCTGGGTCCGGGAGTGCCTCAGAGTTGCGTGCCCTCGCGCGCAGCGGTGAACGCCTCGAGATCGGCGCGGCGCTGACGCCCTGCCACGATCCGCGCTCGTGCCAGCCGCAGCCACAGAACCGCATGACACCCGAAGAGCAGCACGACCTCGATCGGCGTCGGCTGGGCCACGAAGGCGACTCCCAGGTTGACAAGAGACGCCGCGGCGAAGACCACGGTGAACAACGGATCGGCTCCGCTGCCGGGCAGACCCGGAGACGCTCGCATCGCCGTGGTCTCCCACGACGCGCCATCCTTTGCCGACTCGTAGGTGACCTGGATGAACCGGCCGATTCGTTCGACGCCGACGTGCAGGCCCCACACGGCCTCGAACCCGGCGCCGAGCACCACCAGGGGGATCAGCGCCAGGAGCGGCAGGTCCGCGATGAGCCCCTGCAGCGACGCCAGGGCGCCCCAGGCCACGACGGTCCCGACCAGCACGGCCGCTCGAGCGGTGCCCCGCGTGGCGATCGTTTGTCGCAGGACCGCGAATTCAGCTTCCCGGATCGTCACTGCGGCAGCTCCTCTCGGGCGTTGAGTCCTGTAGAAATTGCACGCCGTGGCCAGGCGGCGCAACATTTTTCGCGGGACCCAGGGTCACGGTGTGTAGATTGTCTGCTAGAATGCCGATACGCGTAACGGTCTCAGTCGTAAACGTTTGTCGGCGACTCTGCCTGGGATTTTTGCCTGTGGAACTAACGAAAGCTCTCCGTCGGACGCCAGCGATGGTGTTGTGTCTTGCGGCCGCGCTGGCCGTGTCGATGGAGCAGGCCCTGGAAGCCGCGGCTCAAGCGAAGCCGAAGCCGAAGACCACCTCCAGCTCGACCAAGCTCACATTGTCGAAGGCCCGCGCGTCCACCACGCGCAGCCGCCGGGCCAGCCGCACGCGCGCCCGCGCCGCCGCCAACGCCAGGGCGCTGCGAGAGGCCAAGGAGCCGCACTTCAAGTTCGATGAGGCCGGCGCGCTCGTCCCGGACATCCGCGCCGAAGCCGCGATCATCTACGACCCGCGGACCGGGCAGGTCCTGTGGGAACAGAACTCGCAGGCCGAGCGGTCCATCGCCAGCATCACCAAGGTGATGACGGCGGCCGTGGTGCTGGAGGATCCAGACGCCCTCAACACCGAGGTCGTGATCCAGCGCTCGGACGTCTATCGCGCGAATACCACCTACATCCGTGCGGGGGATCGTGTGACCCGGGATGCGCTGCTGCACCTGCTGCTGATCGGCTCGGACAACGCCGCGGCGCGCGTGCTTGCCCGCACGTCGTCGCTCGGGGCCGAAGGCTTCATTCGACCGCATGAACGAGAGGGCGGCCGAACTCGGGCTGGAGAGCACCGAGTACGTGGATCCCGCCGGGCATCTACGCCGCCAACGTGTCGTCTGCCTACGACATGGCGCGTCTCATCAGCTTCGCCTCGGACAACGAGCGTATGGCCGCCATCATGCGCAAGCCCCAGTACACCGTGAGCGCCGGCCGCCGGAACATCACCGTGTCGTCCACCAACCAGCTCGTGAAGAGCGGCGACGTGGACGTGCAGGCTGGCAAGACCGGATTCATCAGCCGCGCCGGCTATTGCCTCGCCACGCTGCTGCGGCTGCCGCGGGGCGGCGGCGAAGTGGCGGTGGTCGTCCTGGGCGCCAAATCGAACGCCGGCCGTTTCTGGGAAACGCGGCACCTGTTCAACTGGCTTTCGGCCAAGGCTGAAGATCTGCTCGGCACCCGGCTCGAAGCCGCGGCTCCCACCGCTCCGCAGTAGAGCTCAGCCCAACAGATAGCCCTTCTGGATTGCTGCCGCATCCAGCGGCAGCGTGGCCACGCCGTCGAATGTCGGCAGCACCGGACGCGTCGCGGCGCGCGCGTCGAACGCCTTCAGGTAGCGCCGGCACTGGTCGCACCCGAACACACGGTATTGGCCGTCGCGTGTGGCGAACGACGACACGCGGGCCCGGTCCTTGTTGCGGCAGAAGGGGCACGCCGTGGCATCGAATCCCCATTGCAGATGGCAGTGGCTGCACACCAGGCGGCGGGACACGGCCGAAACGATGACCGCGAGATCCGGCTCGGCGCCGCAGAGCACGCAGTAGCCGTGCTCCCACGCATCGAGTTCGGGGCGCGGCTGGAAGGCCTCGGCGCAGCTGAAGAGGAACGGCCGCATCGCCAGCGCCAGCACCTGGTCGATCGCTTCGTCTTCCGGAACCGCGCGATGGGCCGGCGCGGTTGCGTGGCGGTCGGCCGTCTGCGCGTACCACGCAGCGGCGGTAGCCAGTAACGCCTGGCTGCGGCCAAGAGCCTCCGCCCGCGCATAGTCGTTCGCATCCACCGCGCCGCACCGGTGCAGCACATCGGCAGTCTGGCGAATCGTGAGCCGGAGGTCGCTGACGTCCACTGGGATCTGATCGAATCGAAGGATCGGACGCCCCTCTCGCGCGTGACGGGCGAAGGTCGGACCGTCGATGTCGATCCAGGGCAGCGACACCCGCAGCCGCACGCGACGCTGGAGGTCGAGCAGCAGCAGGTGAAGGTCCGCCGCGTCGGCCAGCTCGGGGTGGCTGGTCCGGATGGCCCGCAGGTGGAACATCTCTCCCGCGTCTCCTCGGCCGGCCTCGGAACGGATCCGCACGGCCGCCATCATACACAAGAGGTGGGACGTGGCCCGTTGCGATTCCGGATGGTATGGTGGAGTTTGGATGCGGATCCTGATGGTGGCGTCGGAAGTGGCCCCTTTTGCCAAGACGGGAGGGTTGGCCGACGTCCTGGGGGCCTTGCCACGGGCCCTGGCCCGCCTGGGGCACGACGTCGAAGTGGTCATGCCGCGGTACCGGGGTGTCACCGCCGGGGACCGGGTAGGCCGCATCACCGTGCGGCTGGGCGACCGCGATCTCGAGGCCGGCGTCTTTGCCGCCTCGGCGGACGGCGTCCGGAACGTGTTCGTGGATCAGCCGGGTTACTACGATCGCGAGGGCGTCTACGGCGAAGGCGGCCAGGACTACGAAGACAACGCCGAGCGGTTCGCGTTTCTCGGTCATGCGGCCGTGCGCTGGTCGGCACTGACTGGAGCCCGCTACGACGTCGTGCACGGCCACGATTGGCAGGCCGGCGCTCTGGCCGCCCTGCTCGGCACTCCGGGTGGGCGGCATCCGCTGGCTGACGTCCCCCTGGTGTTCACCATCCACAACCTGTCCTACCAGGGGCTGTTCGATCCGGCGTGGCTGCCGATCCTGGGCTTCAGTCCTGCCCTCATGCATATGGACGGGATGGAGTTCTGGCACAAGGCCAGCTATCTCAAGGCGGGCATCATGTTCAGCCGCCTGATCACGACGGTCAGCCCTCGATACGCGGCCGAAATCCAGACGCCTGAATATGGGTGTGGATTCGACGGCATCCTGCGGAGCCGGGCCGACCGGCTGGTCGGCATTTTGAACGGGATCGACTACGATCAATGGAACCCCGCCAGCGACCCGCATCTGCCCGTCCCGTTCGACGCTGGGAACCTGTCGGGGAAGGTAGCCGCCAAGCGGCACGCCCTGGAATCGTTCGGCATCCACGCACACCCGGACGCCATGGGCAGGCCGCTCGTCGGTCTGGTGTCGCGGCTCGTTGACCAGAAGGGGTTTGATCTCGTGGCAGACGCGTCCGAACAGCTGGTCGGCCTCGATGCCACGTTCGTGCTGCTGGGGACCGGCGACGCGCGTCATGAGGCCCTGTGGCGGGACTTGGCGGCCGCCCATCCCGACCGCATCGGCGCCCGGATTGGCTTCGACGAGGGGCTCGCCCACGTCATCGAGGGTGGCAGCGACTTGTTCCTGATGCCCTCGCGGTTCGAGCCGTGCGGGCTGAACCAGATGTACAGCCTGCGGGTACGGCACGGTGCCGGTGGTGCGAGCCACGGGGGGCTGGCCGACACGGTCCGCGACTTCGACCCGCGGACCGGTGAGGGCAACGGGTTCACCTTCGACGAGTACTCATCGAAGGCGATGATGAGCGCGTTGAGGCGCGGGCTCGACACGTATCGCCGCCCCGACGTCTGGCGTGGCTTGCAGCTGGCCGCGATGCGCGAGGACCACTCGTGGAACGCGTCGGCGCAGGCATACGTGTCCGTCTACCGGCGGGCGCGGGAGCTGCAACGGGAACGCGGCGGGCCGGCAGGGGCGGTCGCGCGGGCGTAAGGAGGGGAGACCACAGATGGCATCCGACAAAGTGAAAACCGTGACCGATGGCAATTTCGACGACGAAACCAGCAAGGGGCTGGTGCTCGTGGACTTCTGGGCGCCCTGGTGCGGACCCTGCCGTCGCATGGCGCCGACGGTCGACGAGCTGGCATCGGACTACGAAGGGCGTGCCACGGTAGCCAAGATGAACGTGGACGACAATCCCGATGTGCCGAGCCGCTATGCGATCCGCGGCATTCCGACGCTGCTGCTCTTCAAGGACGGGCAGCTGGCCGAAACCATCGTGGGGCTGCAGTCGAAAGAGGCCATCGTCGGCGACGATCGAAAGGCATCTCTGATGTCCCACGGTCGCGTCGTCATCATCGGTTCGGGGCCGGCGGGGCTGACCGCCGCGCTGTATGCGGCCCGCGCCAACCTGAGGCCGACGCTCGTCGAGGGCCTCGAGGCTGGCGGGCAGCTGATGCTGACGACGATGGTGGAGAACTGGCCCGGGTTTCGCGACGGCATCATGGGGCCGGATCTCATGGCGGAGATGCGGGCCCAGGCCGAGCGATTCGGCGCGCAGATCATCCAGAACACCGTGACCAAGGTGGACCTGGGCCGCCGGCCGTTCACGATCGCGCTGAGTGACAAGCGCGAGCTGGAGGCCGACGCGCTGATCATCGCCACCGGCGCCTCGGCCCGGTGGCTCGACATCGGCGCGGACCGCCGCCTCTCGGGCCACGGCGTCTCCACGTGCGCGACGTGCGACGGCTACTTCTTCCGCGGCAAGCCCATTGCCGTCGTGGGGGGCGGCGACTCCGCGATGGAGGAGGCGATCTACCTGACGCGCTTCGCGTCGTCGGTGGCCGTGATCCACCGGCGCGATACGCTGCGTGCGTCGAAGATCATGCAGGACAAGGCGTTCGCCAACCCCAAGATCACGTTCGTGTGGGACTCGGACGTGGCCGACATCACCGCATCGGACAAGGGCGAAGTCACGGGCCTGACCGTCCGCAACCTGAAGACGAACGCGCAGCACCACATGCCGGTCGACGGCGTGTTCATCGCCATCGGCCACACGCCGAACACCGGGCTCTTCACGAGCCAGATCGAGCTCGACGCCAACGGCTACATCGTGACCCACGACGGCTCGCGAACCAGCGTGCCAGGCGTGTTTGCCGCCGGCGACGTGCAGGACCACATCTACCGCCAGGCGATCACCGCCGCCGGGTCCGGCTGCATGGCCGCCATCGACGCCGAGCGGTACCTCGAGAACCTCCCGGTTTCATCGATCGCCGCACGAGACCGCCGATGGTGTCGGCGCCACGGGGCGCTGAGGCCCTCACCCGTTTTCCACCTGCCGCGCCCGGCTGGCGGCTTGGGCGCGCCGATGTCATTCGTCTGGCGCTCGCCGTCGGGCGCCGGTGGTCGCATCATCGCGGGCTCTCCTGTCGTCAACACGATTCGCCAGGCGCTCCTGGAGACCTGGCCGCAGGCCTATGTGCCGGTGCTCGCCGGCATCGTGGCGCTGACCGGGCTGGCGCTGCTGTCTCCTTTGCCGTGCGCACGATGCGCGACCGCTCGTGGCCGCGGGTCGCGGCGCTGGCTCTGGCCGTCGGGATTGCGGTCGGATCGGGCGCGGCCCTGCGCACGGGCATCACCAACGTGGACGTGGTGGAGGCATTCCACTTCGTGGAATACAGCGCGCTCACGCTGCTCTTTGCCTGGGCGCTCACCGGCCCGGCGGGGGAGTGGGCCTGGCTGTGGAGCGCCTACGCCGCCCTGCTCGTGGGGGCGCTGGACGAGTGGACGCAGTGGTTCGTGCCGGGCCGCACGGGCGAGATTCGCGACGTGGCCATCAATGGCATCGCCGATCACGTGCGGATCTGCTGCTGGCACATGCGCTCGACCTCGGCGGCGGTGCCCGGCGCGGCGCGCGGGGTGGCCGCTGGCCGCTGGAGCGGCCGCCGTGCTGGTCGTCGTCGCGGGATTCTTCGCCAGCGCGCATCTGGGCCACGAGCTGCGGGATGCCGAGACCGGCCCCTTCATGTCCTACCGCACGCAGGAGGGGCTGGCCGCGCTGTCCGCTGCCCGCGCTCGCGCGTGGGGCAGCCGCGGGCCGGTGCCGCAAGGCCAGTTCTCCCGTGAGGATCAGTACCTGAGCGAAGCGCTGTGGCACGTGCGCCGGCGGAACGAGGCGATGGAGGACGGCGACGTGGCGGCGGCGTGGCGCGAGAACCGGATCCTCGAGAAGTACTTCGGGCCCGTCCTGCGCATCGCCACGTCCGATGGCCGCGGCCATGCCCTGTCGGGGGAGCAGGTGGCGGGCCTCGCCTCAGGCCGCGTGGCGGCGGCCGGCGGACGCAGCGATGCGAACCCGATCACGATCTACACCTGGCCGCGGGCCGGCTACTGGGCGGTCGTGCTCGTGGCCGTGGCGGCGCTCGTGTTCCTGACCACCCGCTTGCAACATCGGCCCGGCTGGTCGCCAGAGTCGTGGAGGATGTCCATGCGTGAGACGGTTGCGGCGCTCGAAGCCGAGTTCTGGCGATACAAGGCGCTCGGAGATTCGGCCCTGGCCCAGTTGGACGACGACCTGGTGTCGCGCGTGCCTGCCGGAGAGAGCAACTCCGTGGCGGTCATCGTGTGGCATCTGGCCGGCAACTTCGAGTCGCGGTTCACCGACTTCCTGACGTCGGACGGGGAGAAGCCGTGGCGCGACCGCGACGGGGAGTTCGAAGGACGCAATGTGACGCACGCGGCCGCGATCGCGCGCTGGCATCAGGGCTGGGCGGTGACGCTGCCGGCGCTTGCCGCGCTGCGTGACATCGACCTGCCGCGACAGGTTACGGTGCGCGGCCAGAAGCTGACCGTGCTGGAGGCCGTCTCACGCGCGCTGGGGCATACCGCGTATCACGTCGGGCAGATCGTGTTCCTGGGCAAGATGTGGCGCGATGCGGACTGGAAGTGTCTCAGCATCCCGCGTGGTGCGTCCAAGGCCTACAACGCGAACCCGGGAAGCGAGAAGCCGTCGGCGCACGCCGCGCACCTTCAGTCGATCCAGCCTCCGCCGACCACCACGTCGTCGTCGTAGAACACGGCCGCCTGTCCCGGCGTGACAGCGGCCTGTGGCGCGTCGAACTCCACGTCGGCGCGGTCCTCGCCGCGTGCGCGCACCCGGGCCGGCGCCGCGCGGTGCCGGTGGCGGATCTGCGCGGTCACGCGCGTCCACTCCGTGGGGCGGACGCCGCTCGTCCAGGTGACGCCCGACGCCGAGAACGCCGGGCAATCGAGCGCGGCGCGTGGGCCGACCGTCACGGTGGCGCTCTCGGCCTCGATGCGCAGCACGTAAAGCGGCACCGGCGACGCCACGCCCAGACCCTTCCGCTGACCCACGGTGAACCGGTGCACGCCATCGTGCGAGCCGAGCGTGTGTCCCCCGGCGTCGGCGATCCGGCCCGGGCGCATGCCCCCGCCCGCCTTCGACTCCACGAACGCGGCGTAGTCGCCGTCGGGCACGAAGCAGAATCTCCTGGCTGTCGGGCTTCTCGGCGACGGCAAGCCCCAGCCGCCTCGCGTGATCTCTGACTTCGCCCTTGGTGAGCGGGCCCACGGGAAACGACGCCTGGGCCAGTTGCTCCTGGGAGAGCGAGAAAAGGAAATACGACTGGTCCTTGTCCGCATCCACGCCGCGCCGCAGCAGACGCCTGCCGTCGGGAGCCGTGTCCACGCGAGCGTAATGGCCGGTCGCGACCCGGGCCGCGCCCAGGGCGCTCGCGCGCTCGAGCAGGGTCGAGAACTTGAGGTCGCTGTTGCAGTGCGCGCAGGGCAGGGGTGTACGGCCCGAGGTGTACTCCTGCACGAAGTTCGAGACCACCGACTGCTGGAACTGCCGCTCGAAGTTCAGGATGTAGTGGGGGACCCCGATGCTCGCGGCCACCCGTCTGGCGTCGTGCAGATCGTCGATCGTGCAGCAGGTGCCGAAGCTCTCGCCGTTGCGCTGGTCGTAGAGCTGCATCGAGACGCCCACGACGTCGTGGCCCGCCTCGGCGAGCAGCGCCGCGGCCACCGACGAGTCCACGCCGCCCGACATCGCGACAACGACGCGCATGTCAGTGATCGTAGCCCGGAAACCCGCCATTTTCTGGGGCGCGGGAAGGGCATACTGCCCGGCGCCTCCCGCTTCCGACAGTGTCTGCTTGGCCGGCGTGCGACGCACGCCGGGCGGAAATCTCTCGTCCCTCCTGGGTGGTCCGCGCCGCCTGCATGCCGCTGTTAGGCGGCCGTGGACTGACAGCGCGGCGGCGAAAACCTTCCAACCCCACCGCGGCGCACCAAAGAAACATCACGCCCAGTAAGAGGCGCTGCCACACGCCTGACACGGCGCCATTTGCCAACCTCGATCTTGCGAGCACGACTAAGAACAAGAGCGCGAACGCACTCGTGAGGAACGAGTATATCCAAAGATGACGCCACTGTCGAAGGCCGCGAAATTGAGTACCGAGAATCGCGACGCCGACGATGAGACAGAGAGCCATCATCGGTCCGATGGCGTCGTGAACGCGATTCTCGTTCGAGCCGCCGCTCGGCGGGCAGCCAGGGTCACAAGACACGATGCCAGCCGTCGCCAGTCCGGCGCCGAAGAGTGAGACGAGCACCTCCCCAACAATGGTGAAACGGTGTTGGGGTAGCGATCTTGAGAGCGCAAGACCGAAGCCAGTGAGTATCAGCCCACCGAATGAATCCGACGTAGTTCATGACCACCGCGTATGGTGACGGCGGCACCGAGCTCGCTGAAACGTTTGCGACGTGGCTGGGACAGGGCCGCTAAGGCGAGCACAATCACGGAAAAGATGACTGGCCCTGCGACGCCTCCCAACAGAAGGACTCGCATTGGTGCCTCACGCTCAGAATGCGATCGTCAACCACACACCTCTCCGACCGCGCGCAACCATCGGGGCCACCCTGACGCGCTGTTGTGCGCCTGGCGCGGTGTACGCGACGACAGTGCCGTGGATCAACGCGTCGATGCCGAGGCCAGCCACGGCCCCGAAGCCTGCGTAGACTGCCACTGCCCCGTAGCACGCCGGATCGTCGCCGCACTCGGTATCGAGGAACAGCAGCGACGTCAGGCCGCCACCTACCGCTGCGCCGATCAGCGCACCGTTGGCGAGCGCATCCTCTTTGCGGACGCGAACCGAGCGCACGTCCGCCGCGTCGAATCGACGAATGTCGCTTCCGATCCGAATCGAGAGCAGCGATTCAGAGGCGTCGGCAATCCTGCCGCGGAACTCCCGCCCCTTCGCATCGGTGACCGTTACCGTCGACTCCTCGCTCACCAGTCCCTTCAGTTCTGCGAGCGATGAGGCGACCGGCTGAGCATCGGCCGTCGCCCACATTAGCGCGAAGGCTAGACCGGTGAACGCAGGACGCAGCCGTGTGGATTTCATGGTCGCCTCCGAGCGAGCACCCCATGGCCGTCTGCCACGCTGTAGTCGTCGGCGCAATGACGGGGAAAGCGGGCGACCGGCGGAGTCTCCGATCGCACTGAGTCCGACATTTCTTCGCAAGCCCGAGTCCGCATGCCCCGCCGTGCCCTGTGAAGGGAGCACTACGCCCGGACCGGGCTCCTCGTCAGGTTGCGCAGCTTCTCGACGATGCCGGGCAGCACGGCGATCGTGCGATCGACGTCGGCCTCGGTGTTCGCGGCGCCCAGGCTGAAGCGGATCGAATTCTGTGTGCGGTGCGGGGCGAACCCCATGGCCTTGAGGACGTGCGACGGCTCGAGCGTGCCCGACGAGCAGGCCGAGCCCGTGGACACGGCGATGCCGGCCAGGTCGAGCCCGATGAGGAGCGACTCCGCCTCCACGCGGTCGAAGCTGATGTTGCTGGTGTTGGGCACGCGGCGGTCGCGCTGCCCGTTCACCACGGTGCCGCTGACGCTCCGGAGGATCCCCTCCTCGAGCCGATCGCGGAGCGCCGCGAGGCGAACCGCCTCCTCGGCCTGGTGTCCACGCGCCAGCCGCGCCGCCACCCCCATGCCCACGATGCCCGCCACGTTCTCCGTGCCCGCCCGCCGGCCCCGCTCGTGCCGTCCGCCGGTGCTCGTCGCGACCAGCCGGACCCCCCGCCGGATCCAGAGCGCGCCGATGCCCTTGGGGCCGTAGAACTTGTGCGCGGAAATCGACACCAGGTCCGCGCCCAGCGCCTTGACGTCGAGGGGGATCTTCCCGGCCGACTGGACGGCGTCCACGTGGACGATGGCGCCGCAGGCCCTGGCCACCCGCGCCAACTCTGCCACGGGCTGGATGGTGCCCACCTCGTTGTTCGCGTGCATGACCGACACGACCGCGGTGCGGTCCCCGACCAGGGTCCGCAGGGCCTCCGGGTCCATGACGCCGGTCTCGCCGACCGGAAGCCAGCTGACCTCGAATCCGCGCCGCCCCAGGGCCTTCACGGTGTTCAGGACGGCCTCGTGCTCGATGGTGCTGGCCACCAGGTGGCGGCGGCCAGCCGGCTCCAGGGCCTCTGCAGCGCCCCGGAGGGCCGAGTTGTCGCTCTCGGTCCCTCCGCTTGTAAAGACGACTTCGGAGGGGTCTGCGTTGATGAGGTCGGCCACACCGCTGCGGGCCTCGTCGATGGCCGCCTTGGCCTTTTGACCGAAGTGGTGGACGCTCGAGGGGTTGCCGTATTCGTCACGCAGGGCCGCCGCCATGGCGTCCACGCAGGCGGACGCCACCGGGGTCGTGGCGTTGTGGTCCAGGTAAATACGGTTCACGGATCCTCGTGATCGTAACACCCTGTGAAAAGGACGGTAGTGGCGTGACTAGACAAGAATTTCGTACGGCCGATATACTCTGTGGGCTCTCGCCCCAGGCAGCCCCCCCGCTGCCCTTTTGGCCCGTTTTGCGGGGATCAACCCAGTTCCGGGCCCCCGACCGAGGCGGAGGACACGAAATGTGGAAGCGTGACGAAGCGGTGAAGCCGACCAACCAGCCGAGCCCCGCGGCGCCGGTTGTTCCAACCGCGCCAGCCAGCGCGGCGGCGGCGCCCAGGCCCGATTCCGGGCGGATTGAGAGGGACCTTGTGAACATCGGTAAATCGGTCGTCATCAAGGGCGAGCTGAGCGGCAGCGAGGACCTCACGATCGAGGGCCACGTCGAAGGCAAGATCGAGTTGAAGGACAACGTCCTGACGATCGGTCCCAACGGGCGAATCAAGGCGGCGGTCTTCGCCAAGGCCGTGATCGTCCTGGGCGAGGTCAACGGCAACATTGCCGCCTCCGAGAAGGTGGACATCCGCGACGGCGGATCGGTCGACGGCGACATCGTGTCGCCGAAGGTCGCCATCGCCGAGGGCGCCCATTTCCGCGGCAGCGTGGACATGCAGCGCAAGGGTGGTCAGGCGCTGGCCGGGGCCAAGCCGAGCGAATCGGCGAAGCCGGCGGACTCGTCGAAGTCGGCCGTCGCCGCCCAGCCCGTCGTCGCACAGGCCGCACAGCCGGCGGCGCACTAACCCCGTCGCTGGGTGCGGATCGGCCGGTGGCTCTTTCCGATCTGTTCTCCCGCCTCAAGAGGGTCGATCCCGATTCGGGTACGGGCGCCACGTCGTCGGCGCCCGTGTCACCCACGAAGGCGCTTGGGAAGTTCGTAGCCGGCCTGGCCGGCCGCGACGCTCCCGTACTGCTCGATCTCGGTCCCGTGATCGGCAGCAACGTGTCGTTCTTCGGCGAGCGTCTCGGCTGCAAGATTGTCGTCGAGGACATCGCGAAGGACCTCGACCGGCACGTGTCGGAGCGCCGGATCGCGGAATTGCCGCGCTTCTTCGAGACGCGGATCACCCGCCCGGACGAGAGCGTCGACGGCATTCTGTGCTGGGATCTGTTCGATTTTCTGGACAAAGCCAGCGCGGTGCCCCTGGCCCGCCAGTTGACGCGGACCATGAAGCCCGGCGGTCTCCTGTTCGCGTTCTTCAACACCCACGACCTGAAGCAGGGGGAGGCGCCCCCGCCGGCGGCGTACAACAAGTACGTCGTGGTGGATGGCACCAAGCTGCAGCAGCGCTCGTATCCGGCCGCCCGCGGCAGGCAGCGGCCGTTCCAGAACCGCGACATCCAGAAGATGTTCGAGCCGCTGCGGATTACGCATCAGTTTCTGCTCAAGAGCCACATGCGCGAGGTGCTGTTCCGCAAGCCCATGCCGGGCGACCCGCCCGCACCACCCACCATCTGACGTCTTGAATGGCCGCATCGATGGCTGAGGAAAGCAGTCTTGGCGGGCGGCCGTTCAAGGCGTCCAGCCCCGCGAAGCGGGGCCAAAAGATACTGTGATGCTCAACTTCGACCTCTCAGAGGAGCACCAGCTCCTGACGTCGAGCGTGCGCGAATGGGCGGGCCGCGAGGTGGCGCCGCGCATCCGCGAGCTCGATCGCGCGCACCAGTTCGACGCATCGCTGCTGCCGAAGATGGCCTCGCTGGGGCTGCTGGGCGTGTGCGTGCCGACGGCGTATGGCGGCGCCGGCCTGGATTACGTATCGCTGGGCTTGGCCAGCGAAGAGCTGGAGTACGTGGACACGTCGCTGCGCGTGATCCTGTCGGTCCACGTGGGTCTCAATTCGCTGACGCTGCTGGCGTGGGGCACCGAGGATCAGAAGCAGCGGTATCTCGTGCCGCAGGCCCAGGGGCAGAAGATCGCCACCTACGGGCTGACCGAGCCCTCGGCCGGCAGCGATGCCCGGGGCATCCAGACGGTGGCGATCCGCCGTGGCGACCGCTACGTGGTGACCGGCGAGAAGATGTGGATCTCGCTCGCCGACGTGGCGGATCATTTCCTCGTCTTCGCGTGGACCGATCTCGAGAAGAAGCGGCAGCGCGACCCGTCGGGCATCAGCGCCTTCATGATCGAGCGCGCCTTCAAGGGCTTCTCCAGCGGCACGCTGACCCAGAAATGGGGCATCCTGGCAGGCAACACCGGGTTCTTCAAGATGGACGACGTGGAAGTGCCCGTCGAGAACCTGGTGGGCCGCGAAGGGGAGGGCTTCAAGATCGCGATGTTCGCGCTGGACCAGGGCCGTTTGACGGTGGCCGCCGGCGCCTGCGGCCTGGTGCGCGCGTGCCGCGACGCCAGCGTGGCTTACGCCCGGGAGCGCCGCACGTTCGGCGTGGAGATCGGCCAGCACCAGCTGGTGAAGGAGATGATCGCCCGCATGGAGTCCGACTACCAGGCGTCGCGGCTGCTGTGGCTGCGCGCCGCCTGGCTCAAGAACGTCGGCCGCCGCAACACGCGCGAAGTGAGCCACGCGAAGTGGTTCGCGACCGTGGCGTCTGAGCGCGCCGCGGGCGACGCGGTGCAGATTCACGGCGCCAACGGCTATTCCGACGAGTATCCTGTGGGGCGCTTCTACCGCAACTGTAAAGGCGCGGTGATCTATGAGGGCACTCGAGAGATCCACACGCTGATGCAGGCGGACTATCTGCTGGGCTATCGCACCGACAAGCCGAGCCGCTGCGAGCTGCCGGCCGTGGAGTAACGCACCGTGACCACACGAACCGTCAAGTCCCTCGACGGAAGAACACGCCACGTTCCTTGACTCGGACCTGTCCCTCGACTTCCTGCGCGTGGTCGAGCGCGCCGCCGTGGCCTGCGCCCACACGATGGGCCAGGGAGATCGGCACGGCTCGGACCAGGCCGCGGTCGAGGCGATGCGCCACGAGATGGATTCGGTGCCGATCGACGGCACGATCGTGATCGGGGAAGGTGAGCGCGACGAAGCGCCGATGCTCTTCATCGGCGAAAAGGTGGGGATGGCGGTGAAGGACACCGGCGGGCATCACTACCCCGCGGTGGACATCGCCGTGGACCCGCTGGAGGGCACCAACTTGTGTGCCACCGGCGCGCCCAACGCGCTGGCGGTGCTGGCGGCGTCGGAGAGCGGCGGTTTGCTGCATGCGCCAGACCTCTACATGGAGAAGCTGATCGTCGGGCCAAGCTCCATCGACGTCGTGGACCTGGACGCCCCCGTCCGCTTCAACCTGCGTGCAATCGCCCAGGCACTGGGACGCCGCATCCAGGACCTGGTCGTCATCGTCCTGGATCGGCCCCGGCACGAGAAGCTGGTCGAGGAGATTCGAGCCACCGGCGCCCGCATCCGGCTGATCGGCGACGGCGATCTCTCGGCCGGCATCACGGCGGCCGTGATCGGCAGCGGCGTCCACGCCGTGATGGGCATCGGCGGCGCGCCCGAGGGCGTGCTCACGGCGGCGGCCGTTCGCTGTCTGGGCGGCGAGATTCTCGCCCGCCTGGTGGTGGACACACCCGAGCACGAGGCGCGGTGCCGCGCCATGGGCATCACCGACTTCAGACGCATCTACAAGTCCAGGGACCTTGCCCCGGGCAAGAACATCATCTTCGCGGCCACCGGCGTGACCGACGGATCGCTGATGAAGGGCGTGCGCTTCTTCGGCGACGGCACCCGCACCGTCTCGCTGGTGATGCAGACACAACCGCGCCGTGTGCGGTTCATCGACAGCATTCACGTGTCCTCCCAGGCGGAGGGCTCGGTCAAGATCCGCTTCTAGTTGGCCCCTTCCTGGCATCGGAACCAGGCCGCCCTGATGGTGGCCTCGTTCGTGGGCTTCACCGGCTTCACGCTGGTGATGCCGTTTCTGGCCCTGCATTTCCAGGCGCTCGGCGAGACCGACGTCGGCACCGTAGCCGTGTGGACGGGCGTCACGCTGGGGGTGACGCCGCTCGTGGCGGCGCTGTGCGCGCCCCTGTGGGGCCGTGTGGGCGACCGGTTCGGCAACAAGATTCTGGTGCAGCGTTCGCTGTCCAGCTTCGTGCTGGTGATGGGCCTGATGGCGATCGCCACGCAGGCCTGGCAGCTCTTTGCCCTGCGCGCGGTGCAGGGGCTGGTGGCGGGCTACGGCGCGCTGGCGATCGCGATGGCCGCGCGATCCGCCCCGCGGGAGAAGATGGCGTCGGCCATCGGGTGGGTGCAGACGGCGCAGCGACTGGCGCCGGCGTTCGGCCCTGTGGTCGGAGGGCTCCTGTCCCCCGTCGTCGGCCTGCGCAACACGTTCCTGGTGGCCGCCCTGGTCTACGGGCTGGCGTTCGTGTTGTTCTCGTATCTCTACCGGGAGCCGCCCAGCCCCGCCGCGACGACGAGGGGCACCGCCCCCGTGGCCTTCTCGAACATCCTGGCCTTCGAAAATTTCCTGCTGCTGATGATCGTGATCTTCGGCCTGCAGATGGTGGACCGCTCGCTGGGGCCCATCCTGCTGCTGCACCTCGAGACCCTGGGGTACGACCCGACGTCCGCGACCCGCCTCGTGGGCGTACTGTTCTCGCTGCTGGCGCTTTCGGGCGCGGCGGGCAACCAGCTCGTGGCCGCGGCCCTGGCGCAGGCGACCGCGCGGATGGTGATCACCGGCGCGGCGCTGCTCGGGGCGACCGCGCTGGCGTGGTTTGCCTCGACCTCCGAGCAGTGGGCGCTCATCGTCGCCATCTGCATCGTCGGCGGAAGCATCGGCGTCGCCACGACGGCGGCCTTTACCGCGGCCGGCGCCGTGATTCCCGTCGAAGCGCACGGCGCGAGTTTCGGGTTCCTCACGGGCGCCTCGCTCATCGGATCAGCCGCCGGGTCGATGATCGCTGGACTGGTGGCGGCGCAAAGCATGCGCGTCGTGTTCGTCGGGGGCGTCGTGGTGCTGGCAGGACTGGCGATCGTCGTGCGGCGGGTGATGGCGGACTCTGGACGGCTCGAAACGGCAGCGTCTGTGGATGAGTATTAGGGGGACCGAAGTCTCCAGTCTCCGGTTCTGCCTAGAGCCCAAAGCCTAGAGCCAGAGCCAGAGCCCATGCCGGCGCCCTACTCCTCCATCCGTCCCTTGTGTTTTCGTTCCCGCCAGGGGCGCCTGGTTTTGTCTTCATGGGCGCCCCCGGTCTTCTTGGGTAGCGGCGCGCGAGGAAGCTTGGGCTTCCGCGTAGGAGTCTTTCGGCTCATCGGGAACGGCGGCGATTGTGACGTTAAGATTTCGAGCGATCCCTTCTACATGACGGCCCGTCGTACGCCTACGCCATCAGCCGAGCGTGCGGCACTCGTTGGCGTCGTCACCGGCGGCAACGGCCGCGACCATTCCGAAGCGTCGCTGCGAGAGTTGGCTGGCCTGGTGGACGCCGCGGGAGCCACGGTCGTGTTCTCCACGTTGCAGGAACGGCGTGCGCCCGATCCCGCGACTTTCATCGGCAAGGGCAAGGTCCAGAGCCTGGCCGTTGCGTGCGACGAAAGCGACGTGGATCTGGTCGTTGTGGACAACGAGCTCTCGCCGAGCCAGCTGCGGCACCTCGGCGATGGACTCGACCGCAAGGTCATCGATCGCACGCAGCTCATCCTGGACATCTTCGCGCGACGCGCGCGCACCCGCGAGGGCAAGCGGCAAGTGGAGCTGGCGCAGCTCAAGTACATCCTCCCGCGGCTGGCGGGGTCCAGTACGGCTTTGTCCAGGCTCGGTGGCGGCATCGGCACTCGCGGCCCCGGTGAGACGAAGCTCGAGACCGACCGGCGCAGGATCCGTACTCGGATCGAGTCGCTCCAGAAGGAGATCGACCACGTCCGGCAGCGCCGTTCCCAGACTCGGGATCGCCGGCAGAAGGAGTCGATGCCCATGGTGGCCCTGGTGGGCTACACCAACGCCGGCAAAACGACGCTGTTCAACCGGCTGGCGCGCGAGCGGGCGGTGGCGTCGAATGCGCTCTTCGTCACGCTGGACCCGTTGACGCGCCAGGTGCGCCTGCCAGGCGGCGGGGAGCTGCTGCTGTCCGACACCGTGGGCTTCATCGACCGGCTGCCGCATGCGCTGGTGGCGGCGTTTCGCGCCACGTTGGAAGAAGTGACTGAGGCCGACCTGCTGCTCCATGTCATCGACGCCAGCCATCCCGAGCGGGACCGGCAGGTAGCGGCCGTCCGCCGCGTCCTGTCCGAGGTGGGAGCCGAGGATGTGGAGATCATTGAGGTCTACAACAAGGTGGATGCCATCGATGCCGCTGCCGCCGCGCGGATAACCGCGCAGTTCGACACGGCTGTGCTGTTGTCGGCACGTACGGGCGCGGGCATCGACGCGCTGCTGGACCGCCTGGCGGCTGCGTTGGGGCTCGATGTGATGCGCGTGACGCTGAGCTTCGACGCGGGCGATCCCTCGGACCGCGCGCATATCGCCCAGCTCTATCGCGTGGGTCTCGTCATCAGCCAGACCACCTCCGGTGGCCGGACCATGGTGGAAGCGGACGTGCCGCGCCGTCTCCGCGATCGGTTGCTGGGCGCCAGCCGCTGAGCGATGGCTTACCTGACGCTGGCCAACCAGCTGACGATCCTTCGGGTGGCGTTGACGCCGTTCTTCGTGCTCGCGGTCGTCTACGGCTACCTGGGGACGGCGCTCCTGGTGTTCCTGATTGCCGGGGCCACAGACGCCCTGGACGGCCTGGCCGCACGGCGGGCCGGCCAGCGCACGAGCCTGGGAGCCTGGCTCGATCCGCTGGCCGACAAGCTCCTGCTCGTCACCACGTTCATCGTCCTGACGCTGCCTGGGATTCCGCTGGCGAACCACCTGCCGCTGTGGCTCACGGTGCTCGTCATCAGCCGAGACGTCGTGATCGTCGGCGTCGTCGCCGCGGTGAACCTGTCGATGGGCCCGAAGACGTTCAGGCCGTCGCCCCTGGGAAAGTGGGCCACGGCCTGCTACATCCTCACCACCATCATCGTGATGTACTTCAACTATCTCGGGGAGACGTCGGTGCTGGTGGACGTTGCCGTGTACACCTCGCTCGGCCTTACACTGCTCTCGGCCGCCGATTACGCCTTCCGCTTCCGTCGCCTCATCGGCGACTCAGCGGCGTAGTCAGGCCCTTATCTAGGACGGAGGAGTCGCGCGGTGATGAACAGACTTCGTGTCGTGGCGGTTGCACTCGTCCTGCTCGTCGCGGCGAGTGATGCGCGGGCCGAGGACCTGAAGATCCTGAGTGCCGGCGCGCTCGAGCCGGCGATGGCCGCGCTCGCAGACGGCTTTCGCCGCTCCAGCGGTTACGCCGTCCGGATCGAGTTCGCCACCGCGGCAGAGATCCGTCAGCGCGGCCGGGCACCACTGGCCGTGGACCTCGTTGCGGCGCCAGAGCCGCTGATCGCGGAGCTGGCCAAGGCCAATCGCGTCGTGGCGAAGCCGGTGCCGCTGGGCCGCGTCGGTCTGGGCATCGTGATGCGTGCCGGCTCACCGGCGATCGATGTGTCGACGTCGCCGGCGCTCCGGGAGGCGCTGATGGCGGCGAAGACCGTGGTCTATAACCGCGCGTCGAGCGGACAGGGAATCGAGGCCCTGATCCAGAAGCTCGGACTCACCGACCAGCTGGCGTCGCGCACCGTGCGCTTTCCTGACGCCGAATCGGTGATGCGACACATGATGTCCGAGGGCTCCGGCGCCATCGGGTTCGGTGCGCCAACCGCCATCCGCCTCTACACGGGACCGCAGCTACAGTACGTGGGTCCCGTGCCGCCGGACCTGCAGAGCTACACCAGCTACGGGATCATTTCGACCGTGGCCGCGACACGGCTGGCACAGGCGTTTCTGAGCTACTTGAGCGGGGCAGAGGCCCGGGCGCTGATTCAAGCCGCCGGCGTCGAGCCGCGGTAATTGCGACCCCTGCAGCGAGCTAGCCGAGCTTGCTGCGGAAGTACCCGACGGTGTTGAGCAGGCCTTCTTCCAGGCCGACGCGCGGCTCCCAGCCGAGGAGCGTCTTGGCGCGGGTGATGTCCGGCTGGCGCTGCTTGGGGTCGTCCACGGGCAGATCGCGGTAGACGAGGCGGCTTTTCGAGTCCACCAGCCGCACGATGGTCCTGGCGATCTCCTCGATGGACAACTCGTGTGGGTTCCCGATGTTCACGGGGTCGTTGGTGGTCGAGGCCATCAGCCGCAGGATACCGTCCACCAGGTCGCTGACGTAGCAGAAGCTCCGCGTTTGCGTGCCGTCACCGAAAATGGTCACGTCCTCGCCGCGCAGCGCCTGCGACATGAACGCGGGCACCGCGCGGCCGTCGCGGAGCCGCATGCGGGGCCCATAGGTGTTGAAGATCCGGACGATGCGCGTATCCACGCCGTGGTAGCGGTGATAGGCGAGGGTCATGGCCTCGGCGAAGCGTTTGGCTTCGTCGTAGACACCACGCGGTCCGATGGGGTTCACGTTGCCCCAGTACGTCTCCCTCTGCGGATGCTCCAGCGGATCTCCGTAGACTTCAGACGTGGAGGCCAGCAGGAATTTCGCGCTCTTGGCCTTGGCCAGCCCCAGGGCATTGTGCGTGCCCAGCGATCCCACCTTCAGCGTCTGGATCGGCAGCTCCAGGTAGTCGATCGGGCTGGCCGGACTGGCGAAGTGGAGGATGAAGTCCACCGGGCCCTCGACGTCGATGTACCGCGTGACGTCGTGCCGCAGGAACTCGAACTCGCGGTCGCGCAGGTGGCGGATGTTCGCCAGGTCGCCCGTGCGCAGGTTGTCGATGGCGACCACGGAGTCGCCGCGATCGAGCAGCGCCTCGCACAGATGGGAGCCGATGAAGCCGGCGGCGCCGGTGACGACGATACGGGACATGAGCAGTCGATCGGTTGCTAGGCGGCGCTGCGCTGGAACAGTCCGCGAACGAGCGTCAGCCAGATGATCTTGATGTCGAGCGTCATCGACCAGTTCTCGATGTAGTACAGGTCGTACTCGATCCGCTTCTCCAGCGACGTGTTGCCGCGCCAGCCGTTGACCTGCGCCCAGCCCGTGATGCCTGCCTTCACCTTGTGGCGCAGCATGTACTGCGGGATGCGGTGCTTGAACTGCTCCACGAAGAAGGGCCGTTCGGGTCGTGGGCCCACGAGTGACATTTCGCCCTTGAGCACGTTCCAGAGCTGGGGCAGCTCGTCGAGGTCCAGGCGGCGCAGCCACCGGCCCACCGTCGTCGTGCGGGGGTCGTCGTCGCGCGCCCAGATCGGGCCCGACGTGTCCTCGGCGTTCTGATACATGGAGCGGAATTTGTAGACAGTGAAGGGCCGTCCGTCCAGACCCATCCGCTCCTGGGTATAGAAAACCGGTCCCGGCGAGGTCAGCCGCACCAGTGCGGCCATGATGGCCATCGGAATCGCCAGCAGCACCAGCGCCACGCCAGAGACCGCCGCGTCGAGGCCGCGCTTCACCCAGGCGTGCACGCCCTGAAGCTGCGTGTCGTTCGGGTTGATGACGGGCAGACCGTCCAGGTCCTCCAGGCTGGCACGCAGCGCGATGAACTGCAGCAGATCGGGCACCACGCGGACGTCGATGAACTCCCGGCTGGCCAGGTCCATGAGGTCCAGCAGCTTGGCGTGCTCGTCGAGTGGCAGCGCCACGTACAGGTGATCCACTCGCTCCCGCCGCGCCACGTCCGCCACGTCGGCCAGCGTCCCGAGCACGGGCAGGCCGCGATAGCCCAGATGGTCGCCGCCGGCGCTGTCGTCCACGAATCCAATCACCTGATAGCCGAGCTCGCGATGCTGCAGCATGCGCTCGGCGACCTGCCGCCCCAGGTCTCCTGTGCCCGCGATGAGGATCCGTTTCAGGCCGATGCCGGCCCGCCAGCGACGCTCCAGCAGCTCACGAATCGTTTCGCGCGATGCATAAGTAAAGAGCACGTTGAGCGCGAGGAAGAGCGCCCAGACCAGCTGCGACACTTCGTACGCGCCACTTGCCCTGGCCTCGGTAGAGGCGTAATAGGCCTGGAAATACAGTGTGGACACCACGCCCAGCACCACGGACAGGATGCTGCCGATGAACACGGCGAAGAAGTCGTCCACGCGCGAGCGCCCGCGCCGCAGCCGGTAGACGCCCTGCAAGTGAAACGCGAGCGGCGTCAGCACCGCCACAAACGGCACGACCCCGAGGTATTGGTCGAGAGGGGGATACCCTTTCGTGACTGGGATGAGCGTGCTCTCGAAGCGGATGGCGTAGGCCAGCACGAACGCCCACGTGGCCAGCACCGCGTCCGTCGCGACGTAGAAGGCGACGAGCAGCCGGTTGTAGCGCCTTACCACCGCGTGCCCGGTGTTTGTGCGACGGTGGCGTCCACGACGGCCTTCAGCTGATCCAGATGGCGCTGGCGCGAAAACGTTTCAGCGTGCGCGCGAAGACGAGCCGTTGAGAACGTGTGCCGGTCGAGTCTCTTGATGGCCTCGGCCAGCGATTCGGCCGTCGGCTCATCGAAGAGCAGCCCCGTCTCACCGTCCTGCACGGTCTCGAGAGCCCCCCCGCGCGCGAGTGCGACCACCGGGCGGCCACAGGCCTGCGCCTCCACGGGCACCATGCCGAAGTCCTCTTCGCCGGCCAGGATGGTCGCCCGCGCCTGCTGGTACTCGTCTCGCACGCGGTCGTCCGACAACCGGCCCAGGAAGGTGATCGCCGGCCCCCCGCGCGCCTCGAGCCGCGCGCGGTCGGGCCCGTCGCCCACGATCCGCAGGGGCACGCCGGCCAGGGCGCACGCGTCGATGGCGCGGTCTACCCGCTTGTAGGGTACGAGGGCGGAAACGACCAGCAGATGGTCGCCGGGACCAGAGTCGGAGGGAAGGAAAAAGTCCGTATCTATCGGTGGATACACCACTACTGACTCGCGATCATAGTATCGGCGAATACGGCCCGCAACAAAGGCCGAGTTGGCGACGAAACGGTGCACGCGGCCGGCGGTGGCGGCGTCCCATCGGGCCAGGCGGGCCAGGAGCGGCCGGTACACCCAGCGGCTGGCCGTGCGCCCCACGCGCGCCGGCCCGAAGTACTCATCGAACTGATCCCAGGCATAGCGCATTGGCGAATGGCAGTAGCAGATGTGCCAGGCGCGGCCCGGCACGACCGCCGACTTCGCGGCGCAGTGGCTGGAGCTGATCACCAGGTCGTAGCCGTCGAGGTCGAACTGCTCGATGGCGGCGGGAAAGAGCGGGAGATAGGTGCGATACCGCGTCTTCGCCCCCGGGAGCCGCTGCACGAACGAGGTGGTGATGCGGCGCGACTCGATGGTTGCCGACACCGATCCGCGGTGGTGGACCAACGTGAAGAGATCGGCTTGCGGAAACAGCAGGCACAGCGCTTCAAGGACGCGCTCGCCCCCGCGCATCCCGGTCAGCCAGTCGTGTACCAGCGCGACTTTCACGACCCGCCGGGCCCCGCCCGCCACGCACCCGTGGCCACGCGCTCGTACAGGTCCCGCGTCTTGGCCACCGAGCGCTCCCACGAGAACTCGCGCGCCCGCACGGGGCCTTTCTGCCGCAGCTGCTCCGCGAACGCCGGATCGGACAGCACGCGGCGAACCCCCGCCACAATCGATCCCGTGTCGTGGGGGTTGACCAGCACGGCGGCATCCCCGGTGACCTCGGGCAGCGACGACACGTTCGACGTCACCACCGGCGCGCCGCTGGCCATGGCCTCGAGCGGCGGCAGGCCGAAGCCTTCATAGATGGACGGGAACACGAACACCGCCGCCAGCCGGTACAGCACCGCCAGCGTCTCGTCGGACACGTAGCCCAGGAACCGCACGTGCTTGTGGAGATGGTGCTGGTGCACGGCCCGGCGCAACGCGGGCATCTTCGAGATCTCGTCGCCGATGATCAGCAGCTTCATCTCCTCGAAGTCGCCGCGGCGGATCTCGTCGAAGGCCTCGATCAGCCGCACGAGGTTCTTGTGCGGCTTGATGTTGCCGGCATACAGCACGAAGCCGTGTTCCAGCTGATACCGCTCCCGCACGCGCGCCACGTCCTCGTCGGCGGGCGGCGTCCAGAACCGCTCGTCGATGGCGTTGTGGACGACCACGACCTTCTCCGGCTTCACGTCGAAGAAGCGCAGGATGTCCCGCTTGGACGCCTCCGACACGGTCAGGATGGCGTCGGCCCGCCGCGCGGCCGCCCACATCACCGAGCGCGCGTAGAGATACGCGCGGCGGTTGGGCAGGTACTGCGGAAAGATCAGGTGGATGCAGTCGTGGATGGTGACGACCGAGGGGCTCATCACGGCCGCGGGCAACACGTAGTGCGGCGCATGGTACACGTCGGGCTTCTCGCGCCGCAGCACCCACGGCACGTGCCACTGCTCGCGGAGCGAGTAGTTCGGCGAGGACTCGAGCACGGCCCGGAAGTTGGGGCCCAGGGTCGGCGGCACGTGCATGTCGGCCGGGGCGCACAGCAGGACGTACTCGGTCGTGGCGTCGATGCGCGCGAGGTGCCTCAGGAGGTTGCGGATGTAAGTGCCGATGCCGAAGTCGTGCAGTTTGCGGGCATCGATCGCGACACGCATCTGCGGCATTATATGATTGCCTTCCAAGGAGTTGCGGGAATGAAGCGAAGACTCACGTGGGCGGCACTGGCGATCGTGGCGGCGGCCACCGCCCTGGCATCGGCGCAGAGTGCATCCGCGCCGGCCTCGGGGGGCCGCGTCACCGACGGCGTGTCCTACACAACAACGGGTCAGGCGATGCGCCCGGCGAACTATCGCGAGTGGATGTACCTGACGAGCGGGTTGGGCATGACCTACGGGCCCGCGCAACCGGCATCCGGCCGGCCGCCGCTCTTCGACAACGTGTTCGTGAACCCGCAGTCGTACAAGGCATTCGTGAACACCGGCCGCTGGCCCGACGGCACGATGTTCATCCTGGAGCTGCGCCGGTCGGTGGCCAACGCCTCAATCAACAACGGCGGCTTCACGCAAACCGAAGTCGTGGCGCTCGAGTCCGCGGTGAAGGACAGCCAGCGGTTCGCGGACACCGGCGGATGGAAGTACTTCGAGTTCGGCGCGCCGCCGAAGGCCGTCGAGTCCGCGGCTCCGCAGCCGCCTACCGCCTCGTGCTACGCGTGTCACGCGACGCATACGGCCGTGGAGCAGACGTTCGTGCAGTTCTATCCGACGCTGTTCGAAGTGGCCAGGGAGAAGGGAACGATCAAGCCTACCTACGATCCGAACCGCAAAGTCAGTAGTAGTGGCAGTAATGGAGCACATCTTCGTCTACGGCGACTCCATGAGCTGGGGCATCGTGCCCGGCAGCCGGCGCCGTCTGCCGTTCGAGTCCCGCTGGCCGGGTGTGCTCGAGAACGAGCTCCAACGGGGCGGACGGAACACGCGCGTGACGGAGGACTGCCTGAACGGGCGTCGCACCGTCTGGGAGGACCCGTTCAAGGCGGGCCGCAACGGCCGCCATGGCATCGAGCAGCGCATCGAGGCGCAGTCCCCACTCGACCTCGTGATCCTGCTCCTGGGCATCAACGACTTCCAGGCCACGCACCAGAATCTGGCCTGGCACTCGTCCCAGGGCCTCGCCTCGATTGTCGGGGCCATTCGAATGGCGCCGATCGAGCCGGGCATCGCCGTGCCACCCATCCTCATCGTCGCCCCGCCTCCAGTCAGCGCGCCCAGCGGCCTGATGGCCGAGAAGTTTGCGGGTGCCGCGGAGAAGGGCAGGGGAGCGGCCGAGGCCTACCGCAGGGTGGCTGATGAACTGGGCTGCTCCTTCTTCGACTCGGGCCTGGTGATTCGAACCAGCCCGGTGGACGGCGTGCACCTGGACGAATCAGACCACTGGCTGCTGGGCCAGGCGCTGGCGCCGGCCGTGAACGCCCTGCTGCTGGTCGCAGCATCGAGCGCCGCCCAATGACCATGCGCAAGCTGCCCTGGCTGACCGTGCTCGCCTGCCTGGCCGCGGCCGACGCCCCGCCCCTGCAGGCGCAGGCCGACGAGCTTCTGGCGCGTGTGCGGCAGGAACGCGCGGCCTACCTCGACACGCTGCGAGAGCTGGTGTCGATCGACTCGGGCAGCCGCGACGTGGAAGGGCTGGACCGTGCCGCCACGCTCATCGCCAACCGCCTCCGCATGCTTGGCGGTCAGGTCGAGATCGTTGCCGCCGGTGCGGACGTCTACAAGATGGAGGACACGCCGGCCCAGATTGGCAAGGCCGTGGTGGGCACCTTCAAGGGCACCGGCACGAAGCGCATCCTGCTGCTGGCGCACATGGACACCGTGTACCAGCGCGGCATGGCGGCTTCGCAGCCGTTCCGCATAGACGGCGACCGCGCCTTCGGCCTCGGCATCGCCGACGACAAGAGCGGCGTGGCCCTGGCCATCCACGCGGTCAGCGTGCTGCAGGCCCTCGGGAACAAGCAGTACGGCACGCTCACCGTGCTCATCAACGGCGATGAGGAAATCAGTTCACCCGGCTCCCGCAACCTGATCACGAAACTCGGCAGTGAACACGACGTGGTGTTCTCGTGCGAGGGCGCAGGGAACGACGACCGGATTCGGCTGACCACGTCGGGCAACGGGGCCGTGCTGCTGAAGGTGCAAGGCCGCGCCTCACATGCCGGGGCCGCACCAGACGATGGCCGCAATGCTCTCTACGAACTTGCGCACCATGTCCTCCAGACCCGCGATCTGTCGGAGCCGTCCATCGGCATGACGCTGAACTGGACGATTGCCAACGCCGGCGGCACCCGCAACATCATCCCGGCGTCCGCCTCGGCCACGGGCGACGCCCGCGTGACGCGCGTGCGTGATTGGGACACGCTCGAAGGCAAACTGCGCGAACGAATCACCAAGACATTGGTGCCGGATACGAAAGTGACGCTGACGGTGGAGCGCCGCCGTCCGCCACTCGAGGCCACTCCAGCGTCGCGGGCGCTGGCGAACTATGCGAGCAGCATTTACGGGGTCACGGGCCGCCGCCTCGGCGTCACCGAGACGTCGGGAGGAGGCGGCACCGACGCCGCCTTTGCCGCGCTCAAGACAAAGGCGCCCGTGATCGAAGGCTTCGGCCCCGTCGGCTTCGGCGCGCATTCCGACGAGCGCGAGTACATCGACCTCCGATCGGTTGAACCGCGCCTCTACCTGCTCGCGAGGCTCATCATCGACGTCGCCATCGGCAAAGCCCCTGTAAGCTGACCGATCGACGCTACTTTTCAGGAGGCACAGGGATGGCCAAGTCGAAACGGGCTGGTCGTGTCGCGCGCAAGTCAATGGCTGGGCGTTCGTTTCCCACAGGCACAGCGGTCATCATCATGCGTAACACCGGGCAGGTGATTAATCGTGTCACCGTGCTCGAAAAGTTCTTCAGGATCGAGACGCCAGATCTCGGCGAATTGAAGATCGACACAACAAAGATCAGGTCAATCGTCTACAAGAATCTTCCGACCTATCCGACCGATGTTCTGCGAACAGTGAACAGCAGTGAGTTCAATGGGGTCGTGTTGAACGATCCGATCAAGGTCGAAGCCGATGACCTCGGCGGAAAGGCCAAGCTGCCCAGAGCCAAGGTATTGAGCATCATCTGGTGATGCACGCCAGGTCAGCTCGTGCTCGAAATGCTCGAGAAGATCGTGTCCGGCGGACAGACCGGCGCCGATCGCGCCGCCTTGGACTTCGCGCGCGCAAACGGACTGGGCACCGGGGGCTGGGTGCCTCGTGGCCGCCTGGCTGAGGATGGACCCATTCCTGAGGATTACCTCGGCTTCCTCGAGGCCGATTCCACCGACCCCGCCGTCCGCACGGCGCTCAATGTCCGCGATTCGGATGCCACGCTCATCCTCTCTCATGGACCGTTGACCGGTGGGTCGCTCCTGACCCTCCAAGAAGCCACCGGGGTCGAGAAGCCGGTCCTCCATCTCGATCTCGACCAGATGTCGCTAACGTCCGCGGGCGCACAGCTCCGCCGCTGGCTCGCTGCGGTGGGGCCTCGGATCCTTAATGTCGCTGGCCCGCGCGCATCCAAGGACCCTGAGATTGCGTCCGCCACTGACGCTGTGCTTAGAGCGGCCCTCCCGAGCAGAGAGTAGGATCCAGCCCGGCCGGTATGGCACTCGTGGTTCTGCTGAGGGGCGTTAACGTCGGGGGCAGCCGCACCTTTCGACCGTCAATGCTCGCCGAACAGTTGAAGTACCTGGATGTGGTCAACATCGGCGCCGCTGGCAGCTTTGTGATCCGGCGGCCAGTCAGCCGTGCGCAGGTGAAGTCGGAATTCGCGCGCCGGCTTCCGTTCGATGCCCAGATCATGATCTGCCGGGGCAGCGAGATCGCCGGGCTGATGTCTCGCGACTTCTTCGCGAACCAGGTGGTCCGCCCGGACATCGTCCGGTTTGTGAGCGTTCTCGCTCAGTCTCCTCGCGTGGCACCAACGACGCCCGTGACCCTTCCCTCGTCAGGCCAGTGGCTGGTGAAGATTCTCGCGAGGGAAGGCCGGTTTGTCGTTGGTCTGTATCGGCGGCGCATGGCGGCCATCGGGCAACTTGGCAAGCTGGATCAGCTCTTCGGAGTGCCCGCAACCATTCGCAATTGGAACACCTTCACCGCGATCGAGAAGGTGCTCGATTCCTGAGCCTGACGTCGTCGCCAGGCCGAGTACGGGCCCCCGGCCTGGCGACTCGAGACTGCTACCAGGGCCGCCGAGCCGAAGTTCTGCGCGGGCCGTGGAGGGCCCGCCAGATCGTCAGGACGATCACGGCGATGACCACCCACGGCTGCATGTCGTCGTAGGGCATGACGCTAGCGAGGCTGCGCCTCGGACCGACGAGCATGTAGGCTTCGCCTCGCTAGGGCAGTGTTTGATTGCCCCGCCTTTGGCGGGGCGTAGAAAACTTGACTCATTCGATTGGAAGCCTGAGAGTCAAGTTTTCTAGAGCGTGACGCGGCCTGAGCTGTCGCCGAATTTCTCCGACGGAATCTCCAGCGTATCCAGCATCGAGAGCAGCAGGTTCGCCATCGGCGTGTGCTGCGGATTCACGATGTGCCGGCCTCCCGGCCAGGCGATTCGACGCGCCGCCCACGAGCACGATCGGCAGGTCGGTGTGGTTGTGGCCATTGCCGTCGCTCATGCCACTGCCGTAGAGCACCAGCGAGTGATCCAGCAGTGTCCCGTCGCCGTCGGGTGTCGCCTTCAGCTTGTTCAGGAAGTAGGCGAACAGCTCGTAGTGGTACCTGTTCAGCACCGTGAAGCGGTCGATGTTCGACTGCACGCCCGAGTGGTGCGACAGCACGTGGAACGCATCGCGGATGCCGCTCTTGGGATACACGGCGTTGCTCAGCTCCTTGGACATCAGGAACGTCGAGACGCGCGTGATCTCCGCCTGCCACGCCAGCACCTGCAGGTCGTACATCAACTTGATGTGCTGCTCGACGTCCTTGGGCACGCCCGTCGGCGCGGCGGGAATGTCGAGATCGTCGTTCAGGCTGTCGCCGGCTTTCTGGATGCGGCGTTCGATCTCGCGAACATCGGTGAGGTACTGATCCAGCCGGGCACGATCGGACGTCGGCAGCTTCCGCTGCAGCACGCCGGCTTCGGCCGCCACTGAGTCCAGCAGGCTGAGCGACTGTTTTCGGCGCGCCGCGCGCTCGGCATCCGTGCTGCCGTCGCCGAACAGCCGTTCGAACACCACCTGCGGGTTGTTCTGCATCGGCAGCGGGGACGAGGGGCCTTGCCACGAGATCGTGTCGCGGTAGGAGCAGCTCAGGCCGTCGCCGCAGTTGAGACTCGGGTCCTCGATCATCAACTCCAGGGACGGGAGCGGCGTGTCCTGGCCCTTGGCGCGCGCGATGACCTGGTCGATCGTGATGCCCAGCTGCGCCTTGGCGCCGGGTTTGGCGAACGCGCCGCTGAGGAACGCCGCGGCGGACCGGTTGTGGTTGGCCGTGGCACCGCTGCCGTAGGCCATCGCGTGCTCGAGGCCGCTGACGGCCGTGACCTGACTGTAGAAGGGCTGCAGCGGCTGCATGATCTCGCTCAGCTCGAACCCGGCGCCGGCCGTGCGCGGAGTCCACTTGGGCATGATGGCGCCGTGCGGAACGTAGATCGCGCCAAAGCGGGTGCGGGCCTTGGCGGCCGTTTGCGCCAACGTGGTGGCGGCCGGGACCATCGAGTCGAGCAGGGGCAACGCCAGCGTGACGCCGGCGCCGCGCAGGAACGTGCGGCGCGACAGGTGGGTCTTGGTCAGAAACGCCATGGCTTCTCCTATGCCTTCTTGACTCGCATGCGGAACGGCGCGCTTTGCGTCACGGCCACCACGAGCGCCGAGAAGCGGTGGCCGTCTTGCTTCAGCCGGCGCACGATGGTGCGCACCGACGACATGTCCGTGTCGCCCACGGGCCGGCCCATCGCGTAGGTCAGCAGCTTCTCGGTGGCCAGCGTCAGGAACGCGTCGCTGCGGCTCACGAGCGCGCGCCGCAGATCCGCCGGGCCCTTGAGCGGCGTGCCGTCGGCCAGCTGGCCCGACGCGTCGATGGGGCCCGGGCCGTCGGTCTCGCGCCACGCGCCCACCAGGTCGAAGTTCTCGAGCGCGAAGCCGATCGGATCCATCACCTTGTGGCACGACGCGCATACGGGGTTGGCCCGATGCTGCTCCAGGCGCTGGCGCAGCGTGGTCGGCACAGCTCCCGGCGTCGGGTCGAGGTTCACTTCGACCCCCGGAGGCGGTTCCGGTGGCGGCGCACCCAGCAGGTTCTCGAGCACCCACTTGCCGCGCATCACCGGCGAGGTGCGTGTGGCCACCGACGTCACCGTCTGCATGCTGCCCTGGCCCAGGATGCCGCGCCGCGGGCTGTTCGCGTCGAGGCTGACGCGCCTGAAGTAGCTGCCGTAGACGTTGGGTATGCCGTAGTGCCGGGCGAGCCGCTCGTCGACAAAGGTGTAATCCGCGTCCAGCAGCTCCAGCAGGCTCCGATCCTCGCGCACGATGCCGCCGAAGAGCATCTCGGTTTCGCGTTTGAACGACTGGCGCAGGTTGTCGTCGAAGTGCTCGGCTTCCGTCTGGATCGTATCCAGGTCACGCAGGAACAGCCACTGCCCGGCGAAGTTCTTGATCAACGCCTCCGCCTTGGGGTCCGCCAGCATCCGCGCGACTTGTTTCTCGAGCACGCCGCGGTTCTTCAGCCTGCCGGCGACCGCGAGATCCAGCAGCTCGTCGTCGGGGATGCTGCTCCAGAGGAAGAAGGAGAGACGCGACGCCAGCGCAAGATCGCTGATGGCGTACACGGAGCCCGGTGCCGTGCCGGCGGGCGGTTCCTCCATGCGGAGCAGGAACGCAGGCGCCACGAGGATCCGCGCCAGCGCGTGCTGGAGACCCACCTCGAAGTTCCCCGCCTCGCGTCCCTGACGGTAGAAGGTCATCAGCGTGTCGATCTCCGCGGCCGCAGGGGGCCGCCGGTAGGCACGCCGGGCCACGCTCGAGACGATCCGCCGGGCGCAGGCAGGCTCCTCGGCGGCCGTGGCCGGCCGGCACACCAGGATGCGCGTGCGGCTCGGCGTCTCGCTCATGCCCGTGGAGTCGAACGGTCCCAGGATGGTCAGCGTCTGCACGGCGCCGCCCGTCGCGAACCTCGCGTCGTTGCGATGGTCCGAGAACGTGTCGTCCACGCCGGCACCGCGCTGTCGATCGACGAGCGCCAGGCCGATCGTGTGTGGTCCGGCGGTAACCCGCTGCCGGAAGCTCCTGGGGTTCGTGACCTTCAGCTGCTGGCCGTCCAGCGTGACGTCCAGGCCCGAGCCGACGAACCCGCCGCCGCCCCCGCCTCCGCCGATAGAGAGTTCGTACTCCGCGTCCAGCGGGAAGGTATGCGAGATCAGCAAACCCCCGCGTGTGCCGAGCGGCAGGCCCTCGACGTGCTTGTCATGTACCCACTCGCCCGGCGCGGAGTAGGTGATCTGCGACGGCGCCACCGTGCGGTCCCCGATCGCCTGGCGGCTGATCTTCAGCGCCGCCGCCACATAGCCCTGCACGAGCGAGGGCGAAACCGTCAACGCCTCCGCGATATTGTCGAAGCCTTCGCTGGCATCGTCGCCGGGCAGCAGCGCGCGCGCGTCCACGTCGATCGCCAGCAGGTCCCGGACGGCGTTGGCGTACTCCGTGCGATTCAGGCGCTGAAACGTCGGCGTTTCCGGGTGGCGTCCCGGCGGATTCGCCTGGTCGAGCCGGTCCTCGAGCGCCGACGTGAACGCCTCGAGGGTCGCCGCATCGGGCCTGGGCATGCCGCTCGGCGGCATCATGCCGGTGCGCAGCTTGCGGACCACTTTCTCCCACACCTCCACGTCGGAGCCGACGTGCGCCAACGCTTCCGCCTCGAGCGACAAGCCGCCCGTCTTCGCGCGCGGGTTGTGGCAGGTGATGCAGTACTTGGACAGGAAGCCCGCGTCGGGAGCGGGAGCGGCTGACGAGCGCACGGGCCGCACCGCCGGGGCCGGGGCCGGAGTCGGGATTTGAGTCTGAGTCTGCCCGGCGCCAAGCGTGGCCGATGCCACAACCACGAGGCCAAGCGCCGCAGCGAACAGGAACTTCATGGCCGGGCCGCCTGCTGCCGCGGGGCGCCGCTCGCCTCGAGCAGGGACTTGATGAGCGCCATCGAGCTCGGCTTGGGCACCGACGGGTGCGTGGCCAGGAAGACGCCTTCGGCCCACGTCAACGGCGTCCGGCCTTCCTTGTCCTTGACGTCGAGCCGCGCGCCTTTTTCGACCAGGAACCGGATGATGTCGTCGGACCCGCGATTGGCGGCGCCGTGAAGCGCCGTGAGCCCCATCGAGTTGATCGCGTTCACGTCCATCCCCAGCTCGCTGCAGAACTTCACCGCGGCCAGCCGGGCGGCGGGGCCCTCGTCGAAGGTCTGATCGAACACCCAGTTCACGCCGGCCGCCGCCATCAACGCGGTGGTGCCGCCGAAGGTGGGAATGTGCGGGTCGGCGCCGTATTTGAGCAGCAGCCGCATCACGTCCAGGTCCGCCGCCAGGGCCGCGGTGAGGAAGGGTGTCTGGCCGGTGAAGTCCACCCACGCAAGCGTGCCCGTGGTGGGCAGCATGTGCCGACGGATGGGCGGGTGTTCCTGCATGCGGGCGTTCACGTCCACGCCCCGGGCGAGCAACTCCGCGATCAGCCGCAGCAGCGGGGCGCGGTCCACGTTGTTGACGAACGTGCCGTTGTCCACGTCCATGTTGCGCGCTTCCACGGCCGCCCACAGGGGTGTCCGCCCGTACCAGTCCACCACGCGCACGTTCGCGCCGCGCTCGATGAGCAGATGTGCCATCTCGGGACGATTGTTCGTGATGGCCATGAGGAGTGGCGTGATGCCGTTGGCGTCGGTCTGATCGATCGCGGCGCCGCGGTCGAGCAGCAGCTTCGCCGATTCCACGCGGCCGTCGCGGGCGGCATAGAAAAGAGGGGACATCGCCCCTGGAATCGGGAGGCGCGAGCCGCGCTCCGGCAATCCTCCGCGAATGATCCCGACGCCGTGACCGAATCCAGGTACGGAGTTGGGCAGCACCCAGCGAGGTGTGTCACCCGTGCGCGTGCGCGCGTTCACGTCGGCGCCCTTGTCGAGGAACAGCTTCACCAGAGGAGGATGATTGGCACGAACCGCCACCATCAACGCCGTCTGCTGAAACGTTCGATCCTTGGCGTCCACCACAGCGCCGGCCTCGATGAGCGCCTGCACGGCGTCCATGCTGCCGAGGCCCGTGGCCGTGACAAGCGGCGATTCTCCCGCCGCGTCGGGGGCGTTGGCGTCGGCGCCGCTTTCGGCGAGCAGCCGGATCATGGCGGCGTTGGCATTCTGCGCTGCGACCGACAGCGGCAACAAGCCGTATCGGTTCGGCCGACGGGCGTCGGCGCCGGCCCGGATCAGCGCCGCGGCCGTTTCGATATCGTTGACTCGTACCACCCAGTGCAGGGCGGGCGTTCCGTCCTTCCCCGGGGCGTTCACATCGATACCCGGTTGCTCGAGCAGCCGTCGCACCTGGGCCATGTCGCGAGCCCGGGCGGCGTCGGCCAAGCGGGTATCCGGGTCAGCCGCCAGCGCCGGCCACGGGCCGGACAGGGCGACCAAGAGGGCCAAGGCAGGCCTCAAGCGGGCGGTGCGTTGCGGCATCGGTTCACACAGATTATCGGCCCTCGACCGGGGTGTTGGCCAGTCAAACCGCCGTCAAGAGCTAGCGAGGCTCCGCCCGGACCGACGAGAGGGCTCCGCCTCGCTAGGGCAGTGTCTTTTGGCCCGCACTTCGTGCGGGCGGGTCTGGCTCAATGCGCAGTAAGGCGGCCTGGTCTTCCTCGGTCAGGACGTAGATCAGGCCGTCGGGGCCCTGCCGCACGTCCCGGATACGCTGGTGCAGGTCGCGCAGCAGGCTTTCCCGCCGCAATTCATCCCAGTTGTCGTTGAACACGATACGCTGGAGCTGGCCCGTGCGCGCGATTTCGCCCTCCCGCATGCCCCCGACGAACAGGTTGCGGCGCCAGTTCGGCAACCGGTCCCCCGTGTAGAACATCATCCCGGAGACGGCTATCGACGGCACCCAGAGGACGTGCGGGCGCTCCATGCCGTCGCGGTACGGCGTGGGCGACAAGTAATGCCCACGGTAGTCCCGGCCGTCGCTGACGAACGGCCACCCGTAGTTGCGGCCCGGCCGCAGGATATTGACCTCGTCGCCGCCATTGGGCCCTTGCTCGCCGGCCCACATCTCGCCCGTAAACGGGTTGAGCGCGAGGGCCAGCTGGGTCCGATGGCCCATCGTGAAGATCCGGGGCTTGTAGCCGGTCTTGCCCACAAAGGGGTTGTCGGGCGGCACGCTGCCGTCGTCGCGCATGCGCAGGATCTTCCCGGCGTCGTCGCTGCCATGCTGCGGGCGGTCGAGGCTGGCCGGCGGGCCCGTGCCCGGGCCGCCGATCGTCATGTACAGCAGCCCGTCGCGATCGAAGGCGATGCGCGACATCTCCGTGTCCACGTCCTCGGACACGAACACATCGGTCACATCGGTCAGCGCCTTGCCGTCCCACTTGCCTCGCAGGATGGCGTTGCTGGCGATGGGGAAGTCGCGCCCGTTCGCGTCTGTTCCGACGGCCACGGGCTTGTGGTACGAGATGTAGACGAGGCGGTTCTGGGCGAACTGCGGGTGCAGAGCGATGTCCATCAGCCCCGCCATCGTGGACTGCGAAATCACCCGCGGAATGCCCGCGACCGGTGCGGGATCCAGCACCCCGTTCCTCACGACCCGCAGCCGGCCGACGCGCTCGGTGATCAGCACGTCGCCGCCCGGGATGAACGCGACACTCCACGGATGCGACAGACCCTTGGTGACCACCGACACACGAATGTTCCGGTGTTCGTACGTCTCGAACAGGAACGGCCCGTCGCCAAGTGGCGGGCTGTTGTAGGGTGCGACCTTCGGGCCAGGGGGAATCACGCCGCGCATGTCCCTGACCGTGGGGTATGGATACTGTCGCTGCTGTCCCGGCACGAGCGCCGACGCCGCGGCGATTCCCAAGGCGATGAGGATGGCGCGTGGTGACCGCGTCCGCGATCGACCCGTCATGCGACGAAACTCTATCAAATCAACCGGTTCAATGGATGAGTTTATGGTTCATAATCGCCGGCACCGCAATTGGGAGAAATGTCGCCGAAGGTCCTCATCGTCGAGGATGACCTCGCCACGCGAGTCGGCCTGCAGGAGCTGCTCGCGAGTGCGGGCTACACTGCGATTGTCGCCGCCGACTTTCGTGAAGGGCGGCGCGTGCTCGAGCAGGAGTCTCCCGACCTGCTGATCGTGGATCTCCGGCTCCAGGGGTTCAACGGGCTTCAGCTCCTGCACATCAACCCGCGGCCGATCCCCACGATCGTGGTGACGGGATTCCCGGATGACGTGCTGCAAGCCGACTCCAGACGCCTCGGTGCCGAGTACCTGCTCAAGCCGTACGATCCGTCGAGGCTGCTCGCGCTCGTGGGCCGGCTTCTCGATCGCGAGCCACAGCCCCCCGATCGCCGCCGCGTTCCGCGGAGACCCGTCACCGTGGACCTGCCGGTCGAGGTCAACGCGGTGCCGGCGCGGCTCCTCGACGCCAGTGCAGCGGGCGTCCGCTTCGAGATCTACAGGCCGTCGGGATACGGCGTGCCGCCCGCGCTGACGCTGTACTTTCCCGTCCACGATTTGCAGCTGGACGCGGAGCTGGTCTGGTCAACGCCCGATCGCGCGGGCCGGTGGCAGTGCGGCGCGTCGATTACAGAACCCACCGAAGAGTGGGCGGGGCTTTTGGCTCTAGGCTCTGGACTCTGAGACGGCTCTAGGCTCTGGGCTTTAGGCGTTTTACGACCAACGACCAACGACTAACGAGAAGACTACTGTCCCGTCCGCACGCTCCTGAAGATCTGCCAGCGAAGCGGGGGACGCAGGGAGTATTCGACGACCAACATCTCGGCGACATGCATGCCGCTTCGCCGCGCCGGTCGATACCGCCACTCACGCGCGGCCTCGAGCACCAAGCGATCGTAAGCTGCGTGGGTCGGGCGCTCGATCGCAGCCCCTGTCACCGTACCACTCGCGTCGACCCAGAGCCGCACGGCGCCGTCGTACTCGGTACGCGCCACGAGCGACTCGGCGGGGTCCCACGTGGGAAACGACTGGACCAGCGGAAACGGCGGGGCATCGCGTTCAGCCTGCGCGGGTCCAGCCGCCGTGCGGGGCGAGACAAGCGATGCGCTCTCGACCTGCAACAGCGACAGCTCCGTGAGCGCTTCGGCGGCCATCCGCAAATCACCCAGCTCGGGGCCGGCACCGGGACCTGGTTCGGACAGGAGCTGCGTGGCCAGGCGCAGCAGGCGATCGGCTTCCTCGCCGTCGTGCCGCTTCAACGCGCGACGCGCTTCGACGAGCATGGTGCGGGCCACGTGTGGCACGCGCATGCGACGGACCTCGGCAAACGACTTGGCCACGCGCGGCGCCACCTCGCGCGCGTCGGGCGCGTAGAACGGGTCCAGGTCCACCAGCGCCGCGATGGCGCGCTCCGCTTCCCGCTCTTGCCCCAGCGCCAGCCAGCACAGCGCGCGATAGCGCATGACGTCGAACGCGAACGGTGAACGGACGCTCGTGTCCACGCCCTCCAGCAGCTTCAGCACTTCCTCGTAGCGAGCTGCCGTGTAGAGCGACTGCGCGCGCGTCACGACTCCCTGGGCAAGGCCCGTCCCCGTGGAAACGGACACGAGGCTGGCAAGCACAACCGCGCGCAGTCCACGTCTCGCGCGTGTCACGGCACGTCCACCCGCGACCGCATGTCGACGTTCAGCCGCGCGGTGCCGTCGCTTGTCACGCGCAGGCGGGCCCTGCGCTCACCGTAGTCCGGGTGACGCAGCAGCACGTCGTAGAGTCCGATCGGCCGCGACAGGTTTCCGAGCGGCGTCTCGCCAAGGCGCTCGCCGTTCAGCCAGACCTCGGCCCAGGGCTGGGCGTTGATCGCAAACGAACCGCGAGGCAGCGCCGGCGTGACGGTGGTGATCGTTCCCGACTCCACCGTGACGCGCTGCCGCAGGCGAATGCCCAGCTCCTCGTTCACCAGCTCGAGGTCGCGCACCCCGGGCGTGAGTGCGATCGGGTTGCTTCCGGTGGTGCCCATGAAGCGGCCGCTCTCGAACACCCGCAGCGGCGTTGTGGTGCCAATGGTCAGCCAACCGGGCCCGGCTTGCGGCGCGGGCAGCAGCACGTGCAGCGTTTGTGGGCGCCCGCCGGCCACTTCGATCGATCGGTTCACCTGCCCGTTGCGTCCACGAAGGGTCACGTTGTGCACGCCCGGCGTCAACTGCGGCACCACGAGCGGCGTCGATCCGCGAGGCACGCCGTCGATCGACACCTGCGCCGCCGTGGGCTCGCTGCTGATGGTGATACCCGACGACGCCTCGGCCACCGTCTCAGGCGGCCCGGCGAACTGGACGAAGCTGTGGCTCGTCTCACCTCGCGCGACCTGGATCTTCCACAGCCGGTTCGTCTGCTGGTAGCGAACTTCGACAGACCGGGATCCTTCCTCGGCATCGATGGACAGAGGCGTCGTGCCGGCGATGGCGCCGTCGATTCGTACCTCGGCATCGGCCGGCTGGCTCTCCACGACGATGGTGCCCGTGGACGGGCGCAGTACGCCGGACGCCGAGACTCCCATCGCGATGAGCACCAGGGTTTCGACCACTGCGACCGCGGTCACGATTCGGAAGGCCCACTCGTCGCGCGACCAGTCATTCCACGCCGACAGGCCGTCGCGAGCTGCGAAGGGCTCGGCGCGGTGGTCCTCGCTGCCGAACTCGTCGATGCCGGAATGTTCTGCGCGGACATGCACGATCGAGCGCTCGTCATCCTGCGGCCACGACCGGAACCCAGGGTCGGACGCTGACGTTTTTGCAATCGACGGACGAAAGGCCACCGGGAGTGGTGTAGCCAACGGCATACCACCGTGTGCGCCCGCGGACCGGTGATTTTCCCGAGAAAACGCTGGCGAGCCGAAGAGGCGCGGCGCGATGTCCGCAATCGCGACGCCTTCGTTCCACGTTTCCAGCGATGAATACGGTTGAGGCGCTGAGCGTCGTGGTGCAGCACTCAGCGCGCAGACCTGTGCATTCGGTTGCCGAGCCCCCTCGGCAACCGGCCTACGGGGTGGTTTGCGGCCTGAGGAGGATCGGTACGAGGAGTTGCGCGGTAGTGGGCTGGCCGTCCCGCATGGCGGGCTGGTATCGCCACGTGCGCGCCGCCTCCAGCAGCAACCGGTCGTACGCGGGATAGATGCCCTCTTCCATCGATGCGCTCGTCACGCGGCCCGTGGCGTCGATGTTCAGCAGCATCGAGCCGCGAAGCTCCCGGCGGCTCCACGCAGTGTCAGGCGGCCGCCAAGGGGGCAAGGTCTGCGTGATCGGCACTGGCCGCGCCACGACCAGACTGGGCGCGGGAGGTGCCGCCGCGGGTGCCGCAGCGGGTGCCGCCGCGACGGACGCGCCCGCCGCCGCCGGTGGCGAGCCAGCGCCTGATGCCGCCACCGTACCCGATGCCCCCGCTGGTGGTGACGCGGCACCAGCCGCCGGCGCCGCCGGTGGCAACGCCGCACGCGATGTCGCCGCCGGTGGTGGAGCAGCCTGCGCCCGAATCAGGTCCAGAAAGCCGGAGGCCAGTGTCCGGAGATCCACCAGTTCCGCCTGGTTGGCCAACGCGGGGTCGTCGAGCAGGCGCACGGCTGCTTCGAAGCGCTCCGTCGCGCCCAGTCGATCGCCCTGCTGAAACGCCAGCCGGCCATCGGCCACGCGGCGGCGCGCGATGTCGGGCAGCATGCGCCTCCGGGTGTCGGCCAGAAGCGCCGCGACACGCGGCGACACGTCCTGCCGGGCAGCGGTCGCCATCGGATCCAGTTCGATCGATCGCGCGATCGCGAGGTCCGCCTCGGTTCCGCGCCCCAGCGCCAGCAGGCACAACGCGCGGTACAAATGCACGTCCGCGCTGCTGGACGGGCCCGCGGGTTCGAGCAATGCCAGTGCGTCCTCGTAAGCAGCCTCGAGATACAACGACTTTGCGCGGTCGAAGGCATCCTGCGACTGCGCGGTGCCGGGCACCGCCGCCGCCAATACCACCGCCGCCACGACCTGAAAGAAGCGTCGGGTGAACATCTGTTACTGCGCTCTTGATTGGAAATCTACGCTGACGCGGCTCGGTCCGCGTGACGTCAGGACGACACTCTGCCGCCGCTCGCCGAGCTCAGGATGCCGGAGCACGATTTCGTGCCTGCCGATCGGCCGGCTCAGATTCCCGATCGGCGTCTCCCCGATGCGCTCCCCGTCTATGAAGACCTCGGCCCACGGCCGCGCGTTGATCGAAATCGTCGAGTTGGGCGTCTCGATCCTGAGCGCCGTCGGGCGTCCGGCCGTGACCGTGACCGTGCGGTCGGCTTCGAAGCCGGTCTCGTCGCTCACGAAGTGCAACACGTGCGTGCCCACCGGCAGCATCACGCGGTTCACATCGGTCGTGCCCAGGAGCCGCCCCTCCTCGAGGATTCGCATCGACAGGGGCGTGTCGACGGCCAGCCAGCCGACGATGCTGTCGGTAGTCGCCCCGGGGCTGACCAGATGGAGCGTCGTCGTGCGGCCCCCGTCCACCCGCACGCGCCGCTCCACGATGCCCGAAGGAAAGCGCGCGGAGAGAACGTGCTCACCGGCCGACAAGGTTGTCGCCGTGAGCGGGGTGGCCCCGACCGCGGCGCCATCGACGACGAGCGCCACTCGCGACGGCTCGCTGGTGACTTCCAATGTGCCCATCGTCGCGACTTCCGTCACCGGCACCGCCGGAAGCTCGACGTACTGCCGCACGATTTCGCCCGCCTTGAGATCGACGGACACCATGCGCTCGCTTCCACCGAGGCGCACCACGACTTTCGAGGGGCCTGGCGGCATCTCGAGCACGAGCGGCGTGACGCCGCGCACGGTATCTCCGACAAGCACCTGCGCTCCAACGGGCACGGTCTCGATCGTCAGCTGTGCCGTGGAGCGGGTGCGCAATGCTGGGACGCCCAGCGTCCAGCCGAGGCCGGCGATGACGCCGACGACAACCAGAGCCGAGACCCACTTGACGTTGATCGCGGGCCACGACGCCCGGTCGAAGTAGAACGCGCTGGGTGCCGACCAAGCGGCCGGCGTCAGCGCAGGCAGAGCCCGGCGTTCGCGTTCAGCATCGCCGTCGGCTTTTGCCGACGGCGCGCCGTCGGTCTTTGGCGCAGGCGTGGCGTCCGAGGTCTCGCTGCCGAACTCGTCGACGGCGCTCGGCGTTGGCCGTACGACGGCAAGCGGACCTCGGCCGGCTTGACTGTCGCGCGGCGACGTGGATGGGCGGGTATTCGGTTCGGACGCGGAGCTGGAATTCACGAGCTCAGCCCTTTCCAGGCGAACGATATACCAAAAACGTCATGAGGAAACACCGGTATTACTTGAGCCAAGGAGAGGTCGCCGGGGCTAGTTCATCCGTGCGCCGACTTCGGTCTTCCGTTTCCAGCTATCGCACGATTTGATTCAGCCGTGCCTCGCCGATGATTCGAACGTCAGCCAGCCGCCAGCGCCCACTGCGGCGGACCCAAATCTGCGAGACGCGAGAAACGTGCTGCGCGGCTGCCCCATCGCCGTTCCGTTCCGTCATTCGCGCCGTCAACAACGCCGTGTCGCCGCTCAATTCCAGTTCGAGCTGGTCCAGGTCGCGTCGCACGCCGACTTGCCAGGCCGGAAAACGCTCGGTCACCGACCGCTCGTCGGAAATCGTCATGTTCTCGATACCCGATGTCGACATCGCGTCGCGATCACGACGCTGGTAGGCATCGAGCCACTGCTGACCCGCAGCAATCAGGTCGGCGCGTCCGCCCCCGGCGGGGGCCGCGGCGCTGGCCTCTGGTGCGGGTACGGACGCCGTTGGGCTGACAGCCGGGGCCGGAGGAGCCGCTGCAGGCGGCGGAGTGGCCGCGCGGGCGGTTTCGGGCGGCCTGACCGGGGCCGGAAGAGCTTCGGCCGAAGACGCGCGTGCCGAGGCCAACGGCTCGACAGCCGGGGTCGATGACGCGGGTGCGGTGGCGACGAGGGGCGCCGGGGACGCCGACCCGTCAGACAGCGCGTACTGCCGTGTCACGGCCGCTCCGGCAGCGCCAAGCGCCTCGGCCGGCCGCCCGTTCACCGACACGAACACCGCACCGCCATCCCCTGCGCGGATCGACACGGCGCGCGCGCCGTCGATCTGGCGCCTTTCGCCCGCCTTGTAGACGCGGCTCTCTTCTTTGCCGTCGATCACGGTGCGAAGCCACGCCGTGCGACGAACCTCGATGGCGAGCGCGGAGCCGCTGGCCTCGGGCGATCCCGTGGACGATGCCCTGGTGGCGGCGGGTGTGACGGCCGCGGCCGGTGCGCCGTCGGCTCCGCTGGAGACCGACGTCGCCAGGGCGGTGCCGGACTCACGAAGCGTGAACCACCACACCGTGCTAACGATGGCCACGATACCCGTGGCCGCGAAGAGCCCTACCCACATCCACGCAGGACGCGACTGGGGGCCCTCGTCGTAGTCGGCGAAGTACGATCGGCCGGGTTCGTTCTGAATCGGTCCGGATTCGGCAAAGCCAGACAGCGGCTCGGCCTCCAACTCGTCGGTCGCGAAGCGCCCGAGGAACCGCGGGGCATCGGGCGGCGCCACGACGAAGGACATCGCGTCGTCGAAGTCGCGGGACACGAGGGTGTGCGAAGCCGCGGCCAGTACCGCAGCCGAGGCAACGTGGCCGCCAGCGGCCACCGGTGCCGGCACCGGCTCCGAGAGCGCCGGCACTGGAGTTGACAGCGCCAAGTTCGACGACACGCCGCCGCCTGCGAAGGGCTCGGGTGTCGAAACGGCCGCCCGAGGCTCTCCGGACTGACGCCACGGCGCGGAGTGGCCTTCGCTGCGACTGTCGCCGGAACCCCGATCGTCACTCCGGTCGTTGCGCGGAACAGATTCGATGCGAAACGGCCCGGACTCGAGTTTCGAAGGCCCCACCGAGGGCCCGCTTCCACGCGCCAACGGGTCGGCCCCCAGAATCGTTTCGAGCGTCGGAATCGGAGGTTCCGCCGCGGACGACGAGGCCGTAAGGGCCGCAGGGATCTCCCGCAGCGGACCATTCGCTTCAGCCACGAGGGCTTCGATCTCCGCGCGCGCTTCGTCCAGGACGCTCCGTACCTCGCGGCGCGCACCCAGGACCAGATCCTCCGTCTCGCCGAGCGATCGCTGGCCCGTCAACACGTCGGTGACGGACTGCCCCTGTGCAAGCGGGCCGGAGGCGGTCTCGGCCGCGGCTTGCAGTGTCGCCTGGTCCACGGACTCGATGGCCGCGTGGAGCTGAGCGGTCAGCACCAGCAGCTCGCGGCGCGCTTCCACCACGATGCGGCGAACGTCCCGCCGCGCGGTCGTCACGATTTCCAACGCTTCGCGCTCGGCGGCGGAGCGCACCTCGTCCCGGAGCCGGACCAACTCATCAGCCTGGGCTAACCAGGCCTGACGGCGCTGTTTGTATTGGTCTATGAGGCGGGGGACACCGGCTGGAAGCTGTTGATCTCGGTCTGTCACGATGGTTAAAGAAAGAGGGTGCACCGATATGGCGTCGTGCGCAAGCCAAAAATACGGCTGGGCTGGAAAACGTTGCATCCAGATTCGAGCCAAAAACAAGCGAATGCAACGTTTTCCAGCCCCAGAAGACACTGCCAAGCGAGGCGAAGCCTCGCCTACGCTGACGGTTCTGAAATAGGGATGATCAGGCTTGTTCCAGCAAACGCCGGACGCCGCCCGCCATTAGCCGGAATCCGCCCGAAAAGGCGATCAATGACCGGGGCACGGGGGTTGCCTGATTCAATGGGGTCAAGGGAGGCGCCAATGTCGACAGGTATTGTTTTCGCCGCGATTGCGGTTTTGGGCTACTGGCTGATTCGGGTTCGCCGCCAGCGGAAGACCCGTCTGGCCGCGTAAGGGCCACAGGCGGTTGGTAAGGGGCGGGCTGCGGGTCCCGCCTCGTTACTTCAGAATGAGACGGCGTCTACCAGCTGGCGCCAGGTGGCGGGGCTGGGATCGGGTACCGCCGCCCCGCACAGCCACCCGGTGTCGCCGCTCGGCTTCTGCCAGACCACATTGACGTCGATGGCCACGTTGGACGTCGGCAGCGTGACGCAGAGCGATCGGGGCAGGCGCGTTTCCGGCGTCCGCTCCAGCTCCAGCCGCAGGCCCCCATAGCTGATATCCAGGATGCGCACGGGAAAGTCCTGCACCCACGCCTTCAGCTGACGCTTGACCGGCTTGCGGGCCCATCGCCGGGTGGCGCTGAAAAGGGCGTTCGGCGCCGTGGCGTCCAGTTTTACCCGAATCAAGGACAGCAGACTGGCTGGCGACAGCGGCTTTTCAAGGTAGTCGGCCCCCATTTTGTGGGCGTCGGCTTCGAGCATGCGGTCGGGAAAGCCGGTGACCACGATGGCGGGAATGGGCCGGGCGCCCATGGCGAGCAGCTGCAGCCCGTTGTAGCCCTGAAGCCTGACGTCAGTGATGATGAGGTCCGGCGCCTCTTTGGTAAGCGCCTCGGTGGCTTCTGGCAGCGATGCCGCCGGAATGGCTCGATACCCTGCTTCTGTTACCAGTGCGCACAGGCCTCGCCGTGTCGCGTCGTCGTCGTCGACGATGAGAATCTTCCGGTGTGGGGTCGGGGACACGATGGCCATATCCATTTCGCCACGCAACGCTCATACCGACCGCGTTCAACGAACTTGCGCCTGTCGGAACGCGAATCGCGAAACTGTCATCCAGTTTCTTACAATTGAGTCGGGCCGCATACGGTTCTGTTGCTGAGCTAGCCCCGCCCGCACGAAGTGCGGGCAAGAAGACACTGCCTAGCGAGGCGGAGCCGACGGCCTCGTTCTCGGCGCAGCCTCGCTAGCTTCCGGCGCGTCCTGACGCGGGCTTTGGCGCCCCGGCGTTCCACTTCGCCGGGTTGCCGGCGGCGATGCGCGCGCGCAAGAGCGTGCGCTGGAACGGCGAGAACTGCCAGTCCTCGCCGTGATTGCGACGCAGTTCCTCGGCCGTCCAGATGGCCCGCATGAGGCCCGAGCGCGTGTGCTCGGTGGTCCCCAGCAGCAGATGCCCGATCTCGTGCGCGATCGCCCGGCTGAGGATCGCCACGCGGTCGGTGTTCGAGCGCCGGGCCATCGCGTCGACTTGATCGACGTACACCGTGGCCAGCCGGCCCGCCTGCAGCACCGGATCGATGAGCGACGAGCCTACGCCCACCGCAGTCGCGGGACTCCGCGTCATGCGAAGGATCAGTTGATCCGGGCTTGGCGCGCGTCCGCATCGGGCCGGGCAGTGCACCCAGCCGATCTCCACTTCCGCGCGCGCGAAGATCTCGGCGGCTCGTGTCAGGCTGCGGCGCCGAATCACGTCGGGCAGTCCCGTGTTGTCGTAGACCCGTACCACGACGTCGTTCAGGATGATCGCGGCGGCCTTCACCCCCGGCGCCCAGACCAGCGGAGCGAGGGTGAGCGCGAGCGCCAGCGGCACGCGCCAGGCCCGCCGTGGGACCAACTGGCTGTCGAGAGTGGCCGGGGGACGTCGGGCCATGCCGAATTGTAGCCCAGATACCTCAGGGCTTTGCGTCGACGACCGCCCCCCACGCCTGGCGCGCACGGGCGATGCCCGCCGGCAGGTCGTCCCGCAGCATGAACCCGTCACGGACGAGGTCCGAGGCCGCGCGCTCGACGCGCTTCAGATAGTCAGAGAGCCCGTCGTACCGCTCGTCGATCGACGGGCGGTCGTCACGCGCCTCGCGGCGCTCCGATCGCGTGCGCGCGAACGGCACGAACGACCCGGTCAGGCCCGAGAGGTACCCCAGGTCGCGCAGCTCGGGCTCGAGGACGTTCCAGCCTGTGAACGTGCCGAGCGGCGCCGCCACTTCGAGCAGGCTCACGCCGCCGCGATCGTTGCCGTCGGCGTTCACTTGGGGAACCAGCACGCGATATGGGGCGCCCACGCGGGGCGGCTCTCGAATCACGCCGGTTGACGCGAAGTCCGGACCGAAATCCAGCCGCCAGACAGACGGCATGTACGCGGGACGTGTCAACGTGCCCGCAGCAGGGAAGGCCACCGAGGTGCGATCGACAAGCTCGCCCTTTGCGATCGTCGGAAAACGCGAGGCCGGCGGTGTCTTGCCCGACGTCACCCAGTCGTCCATCGCCAGCAGCAGCGCGCGCAGCGCCCAGCGCTGCTGCGCGAAGTTCAGCGGGTTGCGAAAGTCGCCTGTGTTGGTCTCGCGAATCGGCGGCAGCGGCCCGCCGGCATGCGGCGTACCGCTGAGGAGGTACAGCCGTGACGAATCAGCCAGGGGCACGTCCCGCGTGCCGTCCTCTGTCGTGTGCGTCAGCGATCCCGCGCGCGCCCAATACTCCGTGGATGAGAACGTGTAGAAGATGTGCGGCACGACACCTGCCGCGCGCGCGCGGGCCAGCAGGCCGTCGTCGGTAAAGGGTGGAAGGTCCACCGGGCGCAGGATTGACAGCACGGAGTTGCCTGCCTGCCCGGGCATGGCGAAACGGTGGTTGAAGCTGCCGCCGCCGGCGCCGGCCGAGGCGATGAACAGTCCATCGAACGCGGTGCGGCCGCGTTCGTCGGCGTTGAAGCCGTCGCGCACGAACTCGCGCAGGAATCGCCCGCTTTGCGAGTAGCCGAAGCCGAGGATCCGCCGCACGGTGGCCGGGGATTCCCGCAACGTCGTGATCGAGCCGCCGTGCTTCAAGTAGGACGCGAAGTCTCGAACGGCCGCGAGTCCAAGTCCGGCCACCGGCGACCCGTGCGCCGAGTAGACCGCTTCGTACAATCCCGTCGCGCACGGGCCCGTTGAGCACGACCACACATCCGTTACGGTCGAAACGCCATGCGTCGGCGGGGAGGGTCTCGCCGGAGTCTTCCATCCGGCGGCGATAGGTGACCGCCGTGCCGGGTCGCGCCGGATCGGACGCGCAATACGGCAGCGCGAAGCCTGTGGCTCGCGGGCTCGCCTCGGCGATGATCGCGCTGGCGCGAACGAGCCCGTCCACCGGCGCGACGGGCGCCTGGAAGGTGAGGCCTTGTTCGGGCTGTGACGTCGAACTGCCAGCCCAGGAACGCCACGGTGAAGCCACGGTCCAGCAGAAACCCGTCGCCCATGCTCCACGCGTCTGGCGCCAGGCTGCGCTGGACGGCGCCCGTCATGAGCCCCAGCGCCTGATCGCGCCCGCGGTTCACGATCTCCAGGAAGACGGTGCCGCGCGCGCGCGCCGCGTCCTTTGGTTGGAAGAACAGCAGGTCACCCGAGTACTCCACGAGGCCGTCGGCGTTGCGCGGCGCGTGGGCCAGATCCACGATGGCACGGTTGGCCGGCAGGCGCGGGTCGGTCGCGAAGTGGACTCTGGCGATGATGCGTTCGTGGGTGCCCGCGTCGTCCCGCCGGCGGACGTCGACGCGGACCACTTCGGCCCACGCCGTCGTGGCGACGAGGACCAGGACCACTCCAGCCTGCGCGACCGGCCGCAGCATGCGGGGATCTTACGACGAGGCAGTTCCCGCTAGCGTTCGACCGCGGTGCGGCCGCCGCACCGCTACCGTTCGACCGCGGTGCGGCCGCCGCCAGAATCCCCGCCGCCGCTGCTGCTGCTCGAACCCCCGGAACTGCTCGAACTGCCCGAAGAACTGGATCCGGTGCTCGAGGATTCGCTCCCGCCGCGCGAAAAGCCCTGCGTGCTCACGGTGCTTCGGCCGCCGCTCGACCCGCGCGCCGACCCGACGCTCTCGCCATTGCTCGCGGTCTCCGCGCCGCGAGCCAGGCTCCTGGTGTAGCCGAGCCCGTTCACCACGCGCGCGCCCGGGGTGGGCCGATCGCCGACCGATCCAGAACCCCCACCACCCCCCGAGCCCCCACCGCCCACGATGATCGCGCCGCCGCCGAAGTCCGGGTAGTAGCCCAGGTAGGGGTAGCCGAAAGGCGAGAAGAGATAGGCCGAATCGAAGTAGGGGTCCGCGCCGTACAGGTTGCCATACCACCATGGGTAATCGGGATCGGCCGGGTCCATCTCGAACGGAAACGGCGTGAGGCGGTCGGCGCGGGACGAGGGGCGCACGGAAAATGCCTGCGGATACGTGAGCGCCACCATCAGGTCGATGACGCTCGACGGCACCCCCGCGTCGTCCAGCTGAATCAGACGGCGCGCGTTCAGGCCGAACGTTGCCCTGGACTCCACGAGCGCGGCCTCGAGCGCCGGCGACGCGACGTGTGGGCTCGCCTCGATCACATGGTCGACGGTCAACCGTTCGGGCACGGCCCGCGCCGACGCGGCCGCCGGGTCGTCCCGACGGAAGCGGCGCACCCGCACGCTGCTGCGCACGCCAATCTCGACCGACTGCGCGTCGATCCAGGTGCCGTCGGGCGTGAGGATCGAGATGCCGCTGACCGTCCGCTTGGCGCCCGCGGCGCATGTCAACTCGGCGCGCGAGTAGAGACGCGACCCGTCGCTCGACCACTCGACCCGTTGTGTGCCGGTGCAGCCCCCTTCGTCGAGCGGCTGCGGGCTGCCGTCGGCGACGATCGTCTGCATGAGCGCGGGCTTGTCGCTGACGTCGGTGGTGAGCGTTGCCGCATTGCCCCGCGCCACGACGCAGACCCGCGCGCGCGGCGCCTGCTGCTCGGCGAACACCGCATCGCCCCCGCGCGTGGTGTCCACACTGACCGTCCAGCACCCGAGCCACGGCGTCCAGCGAGGATCCGGGCTTTCCTGAGCACTCGCCGTTGAGGCGATGAGCAGGGCGCCGCTGAGGAACAACGAGTAATGCAGCGGAGCGTTCTTCATGAGCGTTCTCCTCAAGCCTGGAGCCTGGAGCCTGGAGCCCGGAGCCTGGCGCCCCTCAAAACTGCCATGACGTCCCCACTGTCAGCTGCGCGCCCGACAGATCCAGCGGGTCGAAATCCACCCACGTATCGTTCAGCCCGGCCGAGGCACGACGATATCGGAAATCGGCGCTGATCAGCATGCGCCGCAGCACGCGGATGTCGGCCCCTCCGCCAACATAGTAGCTGGGGGCCCAGCCCTGCGACTCGAAGAACGCGGGAAAGACTCTGCGGTCCTGGAAGTCCACGAAGTCGCCGGTCTGTTGCAGTTGGTAGTACGCGGCCCCTGCTCCCGCGCCCAGGTAAGGGGACACACGCGACGGGATCCATGTCAGGCGCCCGATCGGCCGTCCCCGGTCGGTCAGCGCGTATTTGATGCCGCCGGTGAGGTGCACGACGTTGAGCCGCGTGGCCTGGTTGATGGGCTGTCGGTTGTTGTCCACGAAATGGCGGTACTCGGACCCCGGGTTGGTGTGGGTGAACTCCACGCCCCCGACGGCAGTGAAGGGGCCGGGCAGCCACCAGCCGACATCGCTGGCCACGGCGACCGCGTTGAAGTCCGCCGAGTCGAGCGTCAGCTCGTCGGTGACGAAGTCGTACCAGTCGCTGCCCCCCCGGGAGAGCGACCAGCCGACACGGACGCCGACTTCGGCTCGAGGGCGCCCGAACAGGAAGTCACCAGGGGCGGCGGGGGTGACGGGCCGAGGCGCCGTCTGCGCCACGGCCAAGACGGGCGCGGCCAGCAAGACCACCGCACCCAACACGCGAACGACGTTGGAGGGGTTTCGCATCAAGAAGGCCCTGAGCAAAGCCTGGACCAATCACGGCCGGCACATCCCGGCCGAAAACCGCGCGGATTCAGGCCCGATCCTGGCCTCGCTGACCTCCAAACCGGTCGATTCACCGACCTCTGACTATACTCTCAGCCAGTGACCATACGCGGCGACGAGCACCTGGCCACGCAGCGTTTCACCGAGTTTACGCGGGCCGAGTGGGCGGCGCTGCGGGCGGCCACGCCACTTCCACTCAGCGAGCCGCAGCTCAAGGGCCTGGCCGGCCTCAACGAGCCGATGTCGCTCGACGAGGTGACGGCCATCTACCTGCCGCTGTCGCGTCTGCTCAATCTCTACGTCGAGGCGTCGCAGGCGCTCAGGCGTGCCACCGCCACGTTCCTCGGCAGCGACGCGCCGCGCGTGCCGTTCGTGATCGGGCTCGCGGGCAGCGTGGCCGTGGGGAAGAGCACGGCGGCGCGCGTGCTGCAGGCGCTGCTGGCGCGATGGCCCAGCCATCCGCAGGTGGACCTGGTCACGACCGACGGGTTCCTGCTGCCGCTGCGCGCGCTGGAAGCCAGGGGGCTCGTGGACCGCAAGGGGTTTCCGGAAAGCTACGACCTGCGAGCGCCTGGTGCAGTTCATGGCCGACATGAAGACCGGTCTGCCGGAAGTGCTCGCACCGGTCTACTCGCACCTGCGCTACGACGTCGTGCCGGGCCAGTACCAGGTCGTGCGCAAGCCCGACATCGTGATCGTCGAAGGGTTGAACGTGCTGCACGTGGGCGCGGCGAGGGGCGAGCGGCCGCGATCGCCGTTCGTGTCCGACTTCTTCGACTTCTCGATCTACATCGACGCCGAGCGAGCCGGACATCGAGCAATGGTACGTCGAGCGGTTTCTCACGCTGAGGGACACGGTCTTCACCGACCCGTCCTCGTTCTTCCACCGCTACTCGTCGCTGACGACGCCCGAGGCCGTCGAGACCGCCCGCGGGATCTGGCAGTCGGTGAACGCCGTCAACCTGCGGGAGAACGTGCTGCCCTCACGGCCGCGTGCGCACGTGATCCTGGAAAAGGGCCGCGATCACGCCGTGCGGCGCGTCAAGCTGCGGACGCTGTAAGCGCCGGCTTCTGCGCGCCGCAGAACGCCGCGGCCAGCAGCCGCCTCCGTGTCGGCGCTCGACTGGGCCTCCGAGAACAAATAGCCCTGGGCGTGCGGGCACCCCAGTGCGATCAGGTGGTCGGCGTGTGCGGCCGGCTCTCGACGCCCTCGGCGATGAGTCCCATGCCGAGCGACCGGGCCAGGCTGACGATCGCGTCGGCCACCGCCGAACTCGTATTGGGGGTTCCCATTCGCGCGACGAACGATCTGATCCAGCTTGAGGGCGTCCACGGGGTAGCGCTGGAGATAGCTGAGCGACGAGTAGCCGGTGCCGAAGTCGTCGAGGTACATCGACACGCCGTTGGCGCGCAGGCGTTCGAAGTTCTCCTGCACGGTGTCGGCGCTGTTGAGGAGCGTGCTCTCCGTGATCTCCAGCTGCAGCGTGCCCTGCTGCAGGGCCGAGTCCGCGATGGCCCGCTCGATCTGGTGGACGAAGTCCTCGCGGCCGAAGAGCCGCGATGAGATGTTCACCGACAGGCCCAGCGGCCGCTCGAACATCCGCTGCCACGCGGCCCCCTGGCGGCAGGCTTCACGCAGCATGAAGCAGGTCAGCGGCACGATGAGGCCGGTTTCCTCCGCCACCGGGATGAACTCGGAGGGAGACACCTCGCGGCCGTCGGGCCGGTTACCAGCGCGCCAGTGCCTCGAGGCCCGTGATCTCGGACGAGGGCAGGCTGACGATCGGCTGGTAGTACACCTCGAACTCGTCTCGCTCGATCGCCCTGACGCAGCTCGGTCTCGAGCGTGAGGCGGCGTACCGCGGTCGTGTGCATCAGCGGGTCGAACAGCTGGTAGCCCCCGCGGCCGGCGGCCTTGGCCCGGTACATCGCGATGTCCGCGTCGCGCAGCACGATCGTCCACTGTGCGGTACTGAACGCCGCCGAGGACGATGCCGATGCTGGCCGAGGCATACAGCTCGCGTCCGCTGAGCGTGATCGGCTCGACGAGCGAGCTTCCTGCAGCCGCTCCGCCACCAGGCACACCTCGTCGGGCGTCGCAAAGTCTTCGATGAGAACGGCGAACTCGTCGCCGCCCAGGCGGGCCAGTGCGTCGCCGGGCCGCAGGTTCGCTCGCCAGTCGCGCGGCGATGGCCACCAGGAACTGGTCGCCGACCAGATGGCCCAGGCTGTCGTTCACCAGCTTGAAGCCGTCGAGGTCGATGAAGAGCACCGCGTAGCTCGGCGTGACCGAGCGCGGCGCTCTGCGCAATCGACCGCTGCAGCAGCTCCGCTGAACAGACGCCGGTTGGGCAGCCCGGTCAGATGATCGTGGCGCGCGGCGGTCGCCAGCGTGTCCTGAACACGCCGCCACTCGGTGACGTCGGTCTGCGACCCGGCCATCCGGACGGGCTGGCTGCGCGTCGTCGCGCACCGCGATACCGCGGCATAGCATCCAGCGCATCTGGCCGTCGGACATGGCAGGCGCGGTACCTCGTGCTCGAAGTGCGCGGTCTCGCCGCGGAGGTGCGCGTCGAGCGCGGCCTCCAGTCCCGGCCGATCGTCGGCGTGGACCAGCGCCACCCACTGCTCGATCGTGTCGACCGGGGTCTGTGGCGAGCAGCCCCAGCATCAGCTTCCACCGCTCGGAGCAGTAGAGCGCCCCCTCGGGCATGTCCCAGTCCCAGAGCCCGTCGTTCGAACCGGCGGCGGCCAGTGCGTACCGCTGCTCCGACCGTCGTGCGGCGCCAAGCGCCGTCACGGCGTCGTTGTGGAGGCGCATCACTTCCTGGTTGTGGCGTTGATCCGACGCCAGGCGGTCCACGTAAATCGCGTAGGACCGGAACGTGAGGTACACCGGGGCGAGGACCAGCGGCAGCAGCCAGCCACGGTCGGCGTTCCAGATGGCCACCGCGGCCACCGCCGCGCCCGCGCCCACGAAATAGCTCGGCGCGGTCCACAGGAAGTTCGACTCCCATACCTTCCACAGGCGCTCGCCTCGCGCTGAGCGCGATGGCGGCGGCCACGAGCACCGTGTTGACCAGGTAATAGGCGAGGGCGCCCGCCACCATGGGCTGCGGCCAGGTCCCAGCAGCGGCATCGACCGGGTGGGCCCGAACGCGTGCACGGCGGCGCCGGCGGCTTGCATCGTCAGCACCAGCGCCGCGACGTTGAAGGCCACGCGGACGGGCGGGTTCTTCTTGCTCGGGCCCTGCGGCCCCACCACCGTGGACTTGCACCAGGCGCTCGTGGCCGCGACCACCATCGTCAGGTCGGTGCCGAGGAGGAAGAGCGCGGCGAAGTCGGTGGCGTAGGAGACCGACAGCGTCGACGAATTCGTGACCGAGCGGCAGCCGCAGGCGATGGCTCGACGCCAGCGACGAGGCCAGCAGCAGGCCGACGAAGAGACCCAGGTCCGGCACCGCCCGCGGGAACCGCCACAGGAGCGTGACGGCCCGCGATGGCGACGGCGATGCGTACGGCCGACACGTACCCCGTCCGGCGCGCATGGGGACTGGCCCGGCACGCGGCTGTGCGGATTGCCGGCGGACGCAGACACACTCGTCACGGTGAAGTCGAGGAGCAATGACAAAGCCAACAGGTGCGATTTCAGTTCTGTTGGATGGTGCACAGGCCTGCGCGGCGGCGCAACGCTTGTCCTCCCGATGCGCGCCAGCGGCCCAGAAATCCCGGTATAAGAATTCTGGTTCGCCGCCGAGGTTCTAGAAACTGGCGAACTGTCGGTGGTCGTTAGCCGTCAATCGATGGCCGTTGGTCGTTCGTCGTCACGAGCTAGGTACCTGACGGTACCGGCCCCGGCGAAACAACCAGCCGCCGAGCGGGCCGAGCCACTTCACCACGTAGTACATGTAGCCCAGGTCGATCAGCTCGATCAGCGTGCCGTCGGGATCGCGAGCGAAGAAGAAGGAGTGGCCGCGAGGCGACCGTTCGGGCCGCGACAGGCACTCGACGCCTCGTCCGGTCAGGTACTCGTACCAGCGCTGCGTGTTCCGGACGTTGAAGATGAAGTGCGTCAGCCCCACGCGGTTCCACGGAATCGACGTCGGCGGCTGTCCGGCTTGAACTCGAAGATCTCCGAGCACGCCGCCCCCCGGCACCCGGATCCAGCCGATCTTGCAGGTGGGCGCGCCGGCATCCACGCCGAAGAACGACCGCACGCGTTCGACGGGCGTATCCGCGACGCCGACGAGCGGGCACCCGAATACCTCCCAGTAGAACCGCACGGTCCGGTTGAAGTCCGCGACCGTGATGCCGACGTGACTGAAGGAACGGGCTCGCAAGATGACCTCTCCTTCTGGGCTCCAGGCTCCGGGCTCCGGGCGCCAGGCCTGTCTAACCGCCTCCACGAAGATCGGTGGTCGACGATGTGGTCCGCGACGCGGAGTGCCTGCGCGATGATGGTCAGCGCCGGGTTCACCGCCGCCGACGACGGGAAGAAGGACGCGTCCACGACGAACAGGTTCTCCACGTCGTGGCTGCGACAGAACGGGTCGAGCACCGAGGTCCGCGGGTCGGTGCCGAACGCCAGCGTGCCGCACTGATGCGTGGTGTTCTGGGCCAGGTGCGCGGGGCTTTGAAGAACGCCGATGCGACCGGCGGCTCCGTGTTTCATGACCACCCAGAACCCGAGTTCCTTGAGGAGCCGCGACCAGCGCTGGACGAGCATCCGGTGCGGCCCGAGGTTGTTGGGCCGATAGGTCAGCCGGATCCGGCCGTCTGGCTCGATCGTCACGCGGTTGTCGAAGCGCGGCAGATCCTCGGACATCACCAGCCAGTCCACGCCGCGCGCCACCCAGGCGTTGTAGGCCCACAGCGGCACCAACGGCACCACGGTCTGCGCCATGACTCCGTGCGTGCGTCCCTGGGACTGGATGTGGCCGAGCGGGTACGGTGCGTTCGGTGCCCCGAAGTAGAAGTCGTTGATCGCGACGGTCTTCTGGAACACCGTGTCGTTCACGCGCCGGGGGTCGAAGCCCTGGAGCATCGTGGCCAGGTGGGCCATGTAGCGGCGGCCGACGAGGTCCGACGAGTTCGCGAGGCCGCCAGGGTGGCGGTCGGACGCCGACCGCAGCAGAAGCGCCGCCGACTGCACCGCACCGGCCGACACGACGACGACGGACGCCTTCACGCGGCGGACCGCACCGTCGTGCTCCACCTCCACGCTCTCGACGCGTGCTCCCGACGCGTCGGTGAGCAGCCGCCGGGCGAGCGTGCGTGTCGCCAGGGTCACGTTGGGGCGCGTCAGCGCCGGACGCACGCAGCAGACGTCGGCTTCGCTCTTGGCCAGCAGCCGGCAGGGAAACGAATTGCAGGTGTTGCAGAGCACGCACCCGCCGGGTGCGCCCGGTTCGCGCAACCCGAGGGGCAACGGCGCCGGGTGCAGGCCCCGTGCGCGAAGCGCCTCGACCAGCTCGGCGATCCGCGGCGCGTGCGGCACGGGCGCGTGGGGATACGGAGAGCGGGGCGGCTCGGTCGGATCGATGCCGGACTGCCCGTGCACCGAGTACAGACGCTCGGCGGCGTCGTAATAGGGCGCCAGCGTCTCGTAGTCGATCGGCCACGCCGGCGAGATGCCGTCCGCGTGCTCCATCTGCAGGAAGTCCTCGCGTCGGAGCCGGTAGAGCACGCTGCCCCAGATACTTCGAGTTGCCCCCGACGCCGTAGTGCATGTACGGCCGGAACTCGCGGCCGTTGGCGTCGAGCCAGCGCTCGGTGGCGCGGTAGCGCAGCTCCTTCCACACGGCCGCCGGATCCCAGTTGGCGTCCTCCTGTGGCACGAAGTCCCCGCGTTCGACGAGGAGGATGCGGGCGCCGGTCGGCGCCAGCGCGTGCGCCATCGTCCCGCCGCCCGCGCCCGAGCCGATGATGATGACGTCGTAGGAATCGCTGGATGCCATGCGGAGCTGCCGCACCACGGGCTGTTAGACCGGGGCCGGCGCCGCGGTCCCGTACACCGCGTCCATCAGACGCTGGTCGGCGATGGCCCGCTCGAGGCTCATCTCGGGTATCGCCCGCTCGCGGATGGCGCGCGCGAAGTCACGGTACATGGCGCGGTATCCCCGAATGTCGCTCCACCCGGGCAGGTGCACGCGCGGCAGGCCGCGACCGCGCACGGCGACGAAGAGCCCGTTGGACTCGAATGTGATCACGCCTTCGCGTCCGTAGAGCTTGGACAGGCGGAGGCCCCGGAAGAGCGACGGAATCTCGCGCGAGTAGAGCAGCGAGCCCACGGCGCCGTTGTCGTAGCGAAACGCCACCATCATGCTCTTGGCGCGGCGATCCGGGCCTTCCCGCAAAGGCGTCGGCCGGTACCCCTCGATGGCGGAGATAGACGGGCCGAGGCTCGACGCGATGTGGAGCCAGTGGATGCCTTCCTCGAAGAACGCATCGCCACCAGCCATCGCCTCGTCGTTGCGCCAATCGTCCGCGGTCTTGAGCCGGTGGGCCAGCGTGGTGAACTGGGCGAAGACCAGCTGGCCGATTGCGCCGTCGGCCAGGAGGCGGCGGAGCAGCACCGCCAGCGGCTTGTAGTGGTCGTTCTCGCCGACCATCACCACGCGCTGCGCCCGATCGCGCGCCTCGACCGCGGCTTCGAACCCACGCATGGTCGGGAACGCGGGCTTCTCGACCAGCACGTGTTTCCCGGCAGCCAGCGCTTCGAGCGTCAAGGGCAAGTGGAGAGCCGGCGGTACGGCGACTACGACGGCATCGATCGAGGGATCGCCTATCGCAGCTCCGGTACGAGCCATAGTGGCCGATGCCGCCGAAGCGGGTGTTGAACGATTCAGCCTTGGTGGCGTCGCGGCTGGCGTAGGCGCACGCGATGGCGCCGCCGAGCGCCCGCACGTGCCGGCTGTGCACCGCGGTGATGAACCCGCATCCGAGGAACGCGAGTCGAAGGGGCGTCGCTGACGGCACTTACGGGATCAAACCGTTATTCGACAGCGGAGAAGCCCCGGAAGAGCGGCCTGCCGGCGGGAAGTCCCGGCCAGGGAATCGACACCAGCATGAGCGCGAGCGCCAGCCCGAAGAAGATGAGCGCCGTCTTGTGGCGCTGGGCGCTGTCGGTCGCGCGCTTCAGGCGCACACGGCCCACGTGGGCGAAGCCGAGCGCCGCCACCATGCCGAACGGGTGCTCGACCACGAAGTACCGGAGCGGCGCGTTACGCATCGCCGCGCCCATGTCGAGGAAGGCCTCCGTGGTGAACGGGCTTGCCCACAGATAGAGGATCAGGCCCACCAGGAATTGCACGTCAAACGCGGTGACGAACAGGCGGCCCCGGCTCTCGTCGACGGGTGTGAACGGCCGCCGCGTGTTAACGCCGATGAGCGCCCGTCCGACGGCAAGGAGCGCCAGGAGCAACACCACCCAGCGGAGCCACGAATGGAGGACGAGCAGCGGCGTGTACATGCTGCCTATTGTGCATCGACGCGCCGCCCGAGGAGCATTTCAGTCTCCGGTCCTTGGCGGGACCGGAGACCGTAGACCGTAGACTGTAGACCGGTCAGAATCGAAAAATGATCCCCGCGCTGGCCCGGCTGAAGTTGAAGGTGCCGCGCTCGAAGTCGATGCCGGTCAGGTCGAAGTCGTCCACGCTGAAGTTGCGGATGTATCGGACGTCGCCGCGAATGCCGATGGAGTTGCTGAAGAAGCCCATCACGCCGCCCCCGAGCGTATAGGCGAGGTCGTTCTGCGAAAACGAGGTCAGCGTCCCGGCGTCGAAGTTCCTTCGCACCAGGCCAGCCCCGGCCAGCACGAATGGCCGGATGCCGGGCCCGCTCTGGCCGCCCAGGGGGATACCCAGGACCAGGGCCGGCACGAACGTCACCAGATTGCCGTCGTCGCCTCCCTCCGGCCCCGGGTAGAAGTTCCATGTGTAGCTGACGTCGAGTTCGACGCCGAACACGCCGCCGCCCATGCCGCCAATCGTCGCGCCGATGGCCGCCCGGTTGCGATCGCGTACCGCGTCGTTCAGCGGGCGCCCTACGTCGCCACCGAAGTTCGCGCCGATATACGGAGCGAAGTAGGCATCGGCCAGCGCCGGCGCCGGCAGTGCGGCAACTGTCAGGCCGCAGAGAAGCAGAACTCGTCCAATCCGCATGACGGTCCTTTCCGTGGGGGAGTGATCTGAGGCTACCAGTTTTTTCCGTGGTGGTGGCACCTTGCTGGTACACATGAGGTAGCTCGGCTCCATCGCGCCGCGGGCGCGCGCCGCTGGGGGCTCAGTGTGTCGCTCTGGCAGGCAGCGCTCGAGCGCAGCGTCACGCACGCCGCAGTGGCGCGGGATGCGGGCGCGATCGGGAAATACGTCGGCGCGCTGCATCTCGAGGATCTCGCGCTGGCGACCGCGTGCATCGAGGGTCTCGAGCCCGCGTGGGAGCAGTTCATCGCGCGCTATCGGCCCGTGCTGTTGCGTGCGGCCGACGCCATCGATCCCACCGGCGGCACGCGTGAGCTTGCGGACGCCTTGTACGGCGAACTGTACGGATTGGCGGATGCCTCAGGCACACGCAAGTCGCTGCTGCGCTACTTCCATGGGCGCAGCAGCCTTGCCACGTGGCTGCGAACCGTGCTCGCGCAGCGGCACGTGGATCGTCTCCGATCGCTCCGGCGTACGGAACCGTTGTCCGACACGCCCTACGAACCCACGAGCGCGGAGCCGGCGGAGACACCCGGCGAGCGGACGGGTTTCGTGGCCTTGATGCGCCGTGCGCTTGGCCGCGCCGTGGCCGGGCTGGCGCCGCGCGATCGGCTGCGATTGTCCTGCTACTATGCCCAGAACCTGACGTTGAACCAGATAGGGCGTGCCCTCGGCGAGCACGAGGCCACGGTGTCCCGGCACCTGGCCCGGACGCGCCACGCCATCCGCCAGGACGTCGAGCGCCAGTTGGCGGAAGACGCCGGGCTTGATGCGCCCACCATCGCCCAGTGTTTCGCGACCGTGGTCGAGGACGCCGGCCCGCTGGATCTGCGGGAATGGCTCGCGGATCGCAAGAGCGCGGTTGCCGTCCGTTCTAAGGATTAGAAGACCGTGCCGAACCAACCCGACCGGAATCACGCGATCGAACGGCTGCTGCGGGAAGCACGCCCCGGGACCGCCGTGGCAGCTGACGGCCCGTGCGTCACCGCGGAGGAGTTGGCCGCGTGGCTTGACCGGGGTCTCCCCGAGGCCGAGTCGGCGAAGCTCGAGGCGCACCTGGCTGCGTGCCCGGCCTGCCAGACCCTGCTTGGCGCCTACGCCGCAACGGCGCCGGCCGTGGCCTCGCAATCGCGCGCATGGACCCGCGCGGCGCTGCCGTTTGCGGCTGCGGCGGTGCTGGTCGTCGGTGTCTGGATGGCGGGCACGCGGTGGGCGCAGCAGCCCGCGCCGGGCACAGCCGTCGAGCGCCAGATGGCGCGCCTGGAGGAACCGTCGGCCGCGCCGGTGCCGTCGCGCTCGGCCCGCGAAGCTGGGCCCGAACAGACACTGCCTGCGAGCCCGTCCGCCCCCGCGGAACGCGCCGACCGGCGAAGCGGGGACCTCGCCGATCTCCAGTCTCGCGCCAACGGTCCGGCGGCGACGCAAGAACGGAATGTTGCGTCGGTTCCGGTGGCAATCGATCAGTCAGCCGCGCTGGAGCGCTCGACCGTGCCCGCGGCGCCGCCGCCGGTGGCTTCGCCACCGGCCCCTCAGGCTGGCGCCAATGCTCGTGACAGTGCCACTGCCGCCACTGCCGACCGTGCCACTGTCAGTGCCGAATCCGACCGTGCCAAGCAGGAGCTTGCCGCGGCTGCGCCCACGCCGGCCCGCGCCCGGTCCGAGGGATTCTCGCCGGCCACCGCGCGTCTATCGGTTCCCTTGGCAAAGGCGGCGAACGCCCCTGTTGCGTTCTCGTCGCCCGACGGCGGGTGGCGCTGGCGAATCACAGGCGCCGTTCTCGAGGTGTCGTCCGACAGCGGCGGGATGTGGCTGCCGGCCACGGGCGTCACGCCTGTCGATCTCGAGAACGTGACCAGCGGCGCGTCGCCCGGGCGCGGTGTGAGCTGGCTGGTTGGGCAAGGTGGGCTCGTGCTCGTTTCCACGGACGGCCGGCGGTTCACGCGAGCGGTGCCTCCGGCCGCGGCACCCCTGACGCGGGTGCAGGCGGTCGATGCGTCCACGGCGAGCGTGCAGGCGGCCGACGGGCGTGCCTGGCGCACCGTGGACGGCGGGCGGACCTGGATTCGATTGCCCTAGGGTGCTCTCACTGCAGCCTGACGAAGAACTGGCGGGCCAGCGCGCGACCCGCCCCCGTCTTGAGGAACTTCTCGAATCGAAGCGCCGCGCTCTCCGTACCGAACTGCACGACTGTCACGAGCCGCCACGGCCGGCACGCGGCGGTGAGCGGTGAGTGGCCGGCGTTGTGGCTCGCGACGCGAGCCGGCACGTTCGCCGTGGACTCGACGAACTGACGATCGGGCTGCGGTACGCTCTGGAGCACGTAGACGAATCGCTTGACGTCAGCGGACACGCCGCGGTGTTTGCAAGACCCGGCCCCTCTGCGCGGCGGATGCGCGCCGGCGTGAGATCCCGGCGGGCAGTGCCGGTTTGCGCCGGCAAGGGCGCGTCGCATGGTTGAGCTCGTCGCGATGCATCGCCAATCCGTCGTCGCCCAAATGCGCGGCGCGTTGCGAGAAGTGCCACACCGCCGTATGCTGGCCACGATGCGGCTTGCCGAAGGCATCATCCTGCTGCTGGCAGCGGTCTCGGGCGTCGCGCTGGCGGCGTCTGGACAGCTGGCACCTTCCGGCCAGGTCGTCCCAGGGGACCCCGCGGCCAGCGCTCCGCCGGCGATGACCGTCGTGATCGATCCCGGACACGGGGGCGACGATCGCGGCGCCGTGGGCCCCGCGGGCATGGAAGAAAAACGCCTCACGCTCAGCGTGGCCCAGCGAGTGAAAGCGCTCGGCGCCGACCGCGGCGTACGAGTGCTGCTGACGCGCGAAGACGACCGTCAGATCCCGCTGATGCAACGGGCCGCATTTGCCAACGGCGCGGGCGCGTCACTCTTCATCAGCCTGCACGCCAACGCCAGCCCGTCGCCGCTCACCACCGGCGCCGAAGTGGGATCGTTCCCCGTTCCGGACCAGCCGGTTCCCGTGCCCGCTGTAGAGGATCGATCGCTCCTGGTGCCACTGGCAGGAAGCGGCACACGGCGTGTGGTGCTCGTGGCGTGGGATCAGGCGCAGGTGCGCCACGCCGATATTGCCGCGGGCCTCGCGCAGGAAATCGGCGAACGCCTGGAGCGCATGGCGCCCTTGGGACCACGCCGCGTCTACCAGGCGCCGCTTCGTCCCCTCATGGCGGTGAACCTGCCGGCCGCTCTCGTGGACCTGGGCTACGTGTCGAACCGTAACGAGGAGAAGGTCGCCGCCGCGGATGTTCGTCAGGCGGCGTTGGCGCAGGCTCTCGTGGACGCCGTGCTGGGCTTCGACCCGTCGTCCCGCGCCCGCCGGCCCACGTCCCGATGACTCTCTGGCGCATCGCCGCGGCGGCCGCCGGCGTCGTGGCGCTCGCAGCCTTCGCCTGGGCCGCGTTGTTGATCTTCCAGGCAACGGGAGGGCCGCCTGTCGTCGTCACTGGCGAGCCCGCACCCTCGGCCGCGCCCACGGCGCACATCAACGCCACCATCTTCTTCGGCGCTACGAGTGGGAGCGGACTGGTGGCCACGCGGGTCGAGGTGCCGCTGGCGCCGACCGTCGCGGCGCAGGGCGAAGCGATCCTCCAGGCGGTCCTCGCGGATCCCCCCGCGGGCGTCGTCCGCGTCGTGCCCGCGGGCACGCGCCTTCGGGCGTTCTACGTGGATGGCCGTGGCGACGCGTTTCTGGACCTCAGTTCCGAGGTGCGGTCGGCGCATCCCGGCGGCTCGTTCGGCGAGGCGCTGACCGTCGCCGCGCTGGTCAACGCCGTCACGACGAACCTGCGCGCCGTTCGGCGCGTGCAGCTGCTCGTCGAAGGCGAAGAGGTCGAAACGCTGGCGGGTCATCTCGACGTCTCGCATCCCCTCGCGCCAGATCTCTCGCTCGTCGTCACCGAAAGCCGCTGACCAGACGACCCCAGCCGGGGGTCGGGAGCCGGAAGCCGGAAGCCGGGAGGCAGGTGAGTGCACCAGCCTGCTAGAGTAGTGCGATATGCGCGCCGACAATCGCCTGCCAGAGCAGCTTCGCCCGTCGCGAATCACGCCGAACTACCTGGCCCACGCCGAAGGCTCGGTGCTGGTCGAGGCGGGCCTCACGAAGGTCATCTGCACCGCGAGCGTCGAGGACCGGGTGCCGCTCTTCCGTCGCGGCTCCGGCAAAGGGTGGGTGACCGCGGAGTACGGGATGCTGCCGCGCGCCACCTCCACGCGCACGCAGCGCGAAGCGGCGGCCGGCAAGGTGGGCGGGCGAACGCAGGAGATTCAGCGGCTCATCGGACGATCGCTCCGCGCGGTCACCCGGCTCGAGGATCTGGGCGAGCGGACGATCACGCTTGACTGCGACGTCATTCAAGCCGACGGGGGCACGCGCACGGCATCGATTACCGGCGCCTACGTGGCGCTGGTGCTGGCGTTGCAACACCTGCGCGAACGCGAGCAGCTGCGATCGATGCCCGTCACCGACTTCGTGGCCGCGACGAGCGTCGGCATCGTGGACGGAGAGCCGCTGCTGGACCTGGCCTACGAAGAAGACTCCAAGGCCGACGTGGACATGAACATCATCAAGACCGGCGGCGGGCTCTATGTCGAAGTGCAAGGCACGGCCGAGGCGTTGCCGTTTGGCCGCGAAGCCCTGAACCGGTTGCTGGACCTCGCCGACGGCGGCATCCGCCAGCTGGTGGCGCTGCAGCGGGGGCTCGTCGGCCAGTACCTGGCCAAAGTGTAGAGGCGCCGCTTCGCATCAGAACGCGATGCGCAGCCTCCTCGTTGCCACCAGCAACGCCGACAAGGTCCGGGAGATTCGCGCGCTCCTCGCGGACGTGCCCGTCGTCCTCCAGACACTGGGGGACCACCCCCCCGTGTCCGAACCCGAGGAGACCGGCGCCACTTTCGAGGAGAACGCGCGGATCAAGGCGGAGGCGTACGCCCGCGCCCTGCATGCGTCGCTCGGTCCCGATGACCTCGTGGTCGCGGAGGACTCGGGCCTCGTGATCGACGCGCTCGATGGCTTACCCGGCGTGCACTCGGCGCGCTTCCTGGGTCCACACGTCGGATACCCCGCGCGGTTTGCCGAGAATCGCGCGCCGGCTCGCCGAAAGGCGAGCCGCGCTGGCCGAACGGCCCGCCGCGCCGCGCACGGCCAGGTTCGTGTGCGCCCTTGCGGCGGTGAGCCGCGAAGCCGGGCTGTGCTTCGAAACGCGGGGCGTGGTGGAGGGCCGCATCGCGGAGGCGCCTGCCGGCGCCGGCGGCTTCGGGTACGACCCGATCTTCTTCTACCCGCCGTACGGCCAAACGCTCGCCGAGGTGTCGGACGAGCGGAAGCGCGCCGTCGCGCATCGAGGCCAGGCGTTTCGAGCATTCGCCGACTGGCTACGGCAAGACGCCAGGCCTGGAGCCTGGAGCCCGGAGCCCGGAACCCGTTAGCGCTCGGGAGTATTCACCAGCATCGTAGCCACCGCTCCGAAGAACTCGCGCAACAGCGCCGCAGCGTCCTGGGGCAGCCCCGCCTCGTCGATGGACGCGTCCATCAGCTCGAGCCAGCGCTCCCGGGCAGCCGGGTCGATGGGAAAGGGGGCGTGCCGCATCCTGAGCCGCGGATGCCCGCGCTGCTCGACGTAGCGCTGCGGCCCGCCAAAGCGTCCGATCAGGAAGTCGCAGAGCCGCGACTCGGCGCCCTTCAGATCGTGCGCCGGATACATGGGGGCCAGAATCGGATCGGCCGGGACCCTGCGGTAGAACGCACCGATCAGGCGCCGGAAGCCGTCTTCACCGATAGTGGCGTACAGATCGAGCTCGTCCAACGGCTAGTCCGTTTGGGAGCGCCGCCGGACGATCAGGAAGACGCCGACCGTGATCGCGACCACCAGGACGACTGCGGCCGCGCCGACCAGCGTGAACAGCACGACGAAGTCGAGCCCCTCGCGCACGCATCCATCGTACTGCGAGCGAAGCTTCGCCGTAGATCTCGAGGCTCCGCCTCGCTCGCGCAGCGTCTCTTGGCCCCGCTGACGCGGGGCGGGAAAACGTGCCCTATGGTCACGTTTTCAGTGAGTGGTGAGTGTCTTGTCGGACGGCGCAGGGCCGCGGTTCGACCGGCGTGAGAACTTGTTCTGGTACATCCGCCGATCCGCGGTCTTGATCAACGCGGACAGCGAGTGGCCGTCCCGCGGGTAGGTGGCCCACCCCACGCTGATCCCCAGGCGGATCTCGGTGCCCGAGGTGGCTTCGAGTTTCATGGCCTCGACCGCGGCCTGGATCTCCCCGGCACGATCGGCCACGCCGGTCTCGTCACACTCGGTCAGGAACACGACGAACTCGTCGCCGCCGTTCCGGGCGCAGAAGTCGTAGGACCGGACCGACTGGCGGATCGCCGAACCGATGGCGCGCAGAGCCTGGTCGCCGACGTCGTGGCCGTGACGGTCGTTGATGGCCTTGAACCGGTCCACGTCGATCACGAGGAGCGCGCGCTGCGTGTCCTGCCGATCGGCCTTGGCCATCTCGCGCTCCGCGTGGGCGGTGAACGCACGCGAGTTTGCCAGCCCTGTCAGCGAGTCGGTCAATGAGTCCGAGCGAATCTGCTCGAAGACCAGCGCGTCCTGCACGACCTTGGCGGCCTGCGCCGACACGCGGTCCAGAATTCGAAGATGCGCGGGCGTGAAGTGGTCGGGCTCCACGTGATACGCGGCCAGCACGCCGATGAAGCGATCGCGGACTTCCAGGGGGAGGGCGATCATGGAGGCGAGTGTCGAGGAGGCGGCGGAGAGTCGCGCGGCCTCGAAGTCCGCCCCAGGGCGCGCGTTGGTGATGGCCTCCTTGCCGCGGGCCATCCACCCGAGGGTGCCAGCGCCGAACGGCACCTCGACCTTGCGGAGCAGATCCGAATCGAGGCCCGTCGCGAACTCGCACCGGCTGATGCCCGTCGCCTCGTCATAGAGAAACAGCGCCCACGACGACGCCGGCACGAGCGGCGTCAGCTTGGAGGCCAGCAGCGCCATGGTATCGGTCACGCTCAGTCGCGTGCCCATGGACTCGGCCACTTCATACAGGGCGCGCATTTCCTGGTTGGCGCGCGTGATGTTCTCGAGCGCGCTCTGCACGCCCTCGGCTGTCGTGGCCTCGACCGCGACGAGGCCTGTGGCCGGCTTGCCGAGCGCCTGGCGCTGTTGTGCCCCGCTGGCCGCGGGCGCCCGCTCGCTGCGCTGCGGCTCGGGGATCTGCTGGACGATCACAAGGAACTGCTCGACCAGGTGCGGGTCGAGCGCCCGCCCCGCCTCGCTCTTGATGATGGCCGTGGCCTCCGGTTCGCTGAGGGCCTTGTGGTACGGGCGATCCGCGATGAGCGCATCGAAGTAGTCCACGATGCCGAGGATGCGCGCCCCCAGTGGGATCGCCGCGCCCGCCAGCCCCAGCGGATAGCCGCTGCCATCCCACCGTTCGTGATGCGACTCGATGAGTGGGGCCACGGGATAGGGGAAGGGCACGGCCTTGATGATCTCCGCCCCGACGGACGGGTGCAGCCGGATGGCCTGGAACTCGTCGGCGGTCAGGCGTCCGGGCTTGGTGAGGATGTGTTCGGGGACCGCCAGCTTGCCGATGTCGTGCAGCAGTGCGGCGACCTCGACGCCTTTCACTTCGTTCTCGTCCATGCCGGCCGCCTGGGCCAGACTGACGGCCAGTTTCTGCACGCGACGGACGTGGGTATCGGACACCTGGCGCGACGACTCGAGCGTCTGGTCCCGTGCGCCGATGGCGCGCGCGAGCGCCTCCACGCTCGCCAGATGCAGCGCCGACACTTCCTCGAGGTGCCGCTGCTGATCCGCTACGCGCCGCAGGTAGGTTTTGTAGCTCAGGTAGACGAAGTACAGCGGAGGCAGACCAAGGAGCGCGGCGCCGCTGTACGCGTTGGCGACCAGGTACGCGCCGACGCTCCCGACAACCGCGCCGATGAAGCACACGGGCGCGCTCCACAGGAACTGCTCGCGCCACAACGCCCACACCGAGCTGCCGGCCGTGCTGGCGACCGCCAGCGACATCAGGATGCTGTTGCAGAGGAAGAACGCCGTGGCTGCCGCCAGCGTCGGGTTGACGAGCGCCAGCGCGCTGCTCGTGTCGTACCCCCCGACCAGCGAGGCGGCCATGGCGGCCGTCTGAGCGGACACCACCACGTTGGCGATGCTGAAAATCGTGCGATAGGCGGGCGTCCGGCCGGCTGTATTGAGGACGCACTGGCTCCAGGCGCCGGCCGCCACGACGAGCGTGGCCTCGAACGCCGGCAGCAGCGCCAGGGCCGCGAAGTTGGTGCAGTAGGAGAGCGACAGCGTGGCGTTCTGCGGCAGAAGGGGCAACGGGACCTTCGACGCGGCCAGGGCCACCGACGCCAGCAGCAGACCCAGGAAGGTATACGGCGAGTCGAAGCGCGCGGACGGCGAGATCCAGACCAGGTGGAGCACGCTGACCAGCGTGGTGCCCGCGATGAGCAGACGGGCGCCTACCGGCAGCGTGCCGAAAGCCGGCCCCAAGGGCTCGCGCGGGCGCATCATCCTGCGCCCTCACGGTGAACCTGCGTGCAATTCTATTCAGCACAGTCGCGGTTACGCCGTTCCTCGTATCGGCGCGTGCCGGTCGGCAGTGCAGCTATGGGACATCCGCCGCCAAGCTTGCAATTAGCTTTCCGTCTTCTGGTGTGGGCCAAAACGCCTGAATTCGTGCCATCTGATGAGGTTCGAATACGCACGATACAATTCGGCGAGACAGGGCGGTGCGAAATGTGACACACGGGTGGTCGGGCCTTGGTAGCGCGATGCTGTGCAGCGCACTCGCGGCCATGCTCGTGGCCATGGCCGCCGGCTGCCAGGCCCCGGCCCCCCCTGGGAGGCGGCAAACCCAATCCGGCCGCTCCCGGAGGCGCCTCTGGGGCCCGACGTGAACCTGGCGGCGCTGCCCGACCCCCCCACGCCGGCCCGCGTACGGCTGGGCCGCTGGCTCTTCTATGACACGCGTCTCTCGGCCGATGGCACGGTGGCCTGCGCGACGTGCCACCAGCCGGAGCACGCCTTCTCCCAGCCCACAGCGGTGTCCACCGGCGTCGGCGGTCAGCGGGGGCGGCGCAAGGCCCCCTCGTTCGTCAACGCCGCCGTGTCGCTGTACCCCCACTTCTTCTGGGACGGGCGCGCCGACTCGCTCGAGGCGCAGGCGCTGGGGCCCATGGAGAATCCCATCGAGATGGGCAACACCCACGTGCAGATGATCGAGACGCTGATCGGGATCCCCGGCTACCGGCCCTACTTCGCCGAGGCCTTTGGCTCAGACGAGATCAGCAAGGAGCGGGTGGCCAAGGCGATTGCCGACTACGAGCGCACGCGGATGAGCGGCAATTCGCCCTACGACCGGTGGCGGCGGCGGCGCGACGCGGCGGCCGTGTCCGACGCCGTGAAACTCGGGCACGATCTGTTTTTCGGGAAGGCCTCCTGCCACCAGTGTCATGTCGGCAGCCGGTTCACCGACAACACGTTCCACAACATCGGCATCGGCTGGAACGCGTCCACGAAGACCTTCTCCGACGACGGGCGCTTCGAAGTCACCCGGCTCGACGCCGACCGCGGCGCCTTCAAGACGCCAACACTGCGGGACGTGACGGCCCACGCCCCCTACATGCACGACGGCTCGGTGCCCACGCTGCGCGGCGTCGTCGAGTACTACAACCGCGGGGGCAACGCGAACGCCTACATGGATCCGAAGATGCCGCGCGCTCCGCTCGGGTTGAGCGAGGAAGAGATAGACGCGCTGGTCGCGATGCTGGAGTCGCTGACCGGCGAAGGGTACGCCGACACCGCACCCGGGAGCTTCCCGCAGTAGTGCGGCCGCGCGTGCGCCGCCGCCCTCAGGCGGCGGTTTTCAGCCACGCGGCAAACGGCGCCGACTGCCGGTCGTCGACCGCCGCGCAGCTCTCGATGCGTTCGAGCGACTGCTGCAGCATGCGGGCCGCCGCCGGGACCGGGTTCCTGGCGAAGAACGTACGGATCTCCTCGGCCTTGGCGCGGTCGCAGAACGCGCCGAGCGGCTGGAAGACGGCCGGGAGGCCCTGGAACACGCCCAGCTTCTGGATCAGCGCCGGCCACTTCTCCCGGACGAACTCCCATGCGAGGTTCTTCTGGCTGGAGACCAGTGCGCCGGCGATCAGCGTCGGCGCATCCTGGGAACGGACCGCGTCCGAGAGCGCATACTCGAGCGTGCGCTTCACCAGCGCTGGAGCCTGAAACGCCGTCAGCGCGTTGAGGAAGCGGTTGTATTCCTCCGGCTGCGCCCCCGACGCCGCCAGCTTGGCCACGTAGCGCTCGTAGAGAGCGGCATCGCCGTCGGCGGCCGCGACCTGCAGCACCTGCCGGACCAGCGTCGGCGGGATCGCGGACGGATTGGTGAGGTACTGGTCGGCGAGTGCCTTCGCGCGCCGCGTCACCGCCGGATCACCCGTCCCGCCCATGATCCCCAGCAGGGCGGCCCGGCGGTTTTGCGTGTCGTCGGAGTCGCCAGCCGATCCCGGCAGTCCCACGGCGTCGAGCGCGGGCCCGAAGCGGCGCTTGACCCAGGCGCGAAACGCCGGCGCCTCGTCGGCGCTGGCGATCGAGGAGGCCACGAAGCCGACGCGCGTCGCGATGTCCTCGACCACGGCCGGCGCCGTGTCGCCGGCCCACGCGTTGGCCAGGTCCAGATACGTGCCGATGTCGTGACGCCCGCTGCGGACCAGACGCCACTCGTCGCCGAGCAGGCTGACGCGCTCGGCCGGCGTGAGCCCGGCCGCGGGCTGGGCAAACGCCTTCAGGTGACTCGGTGTGTACTCCGTCAGGTAATAACCTCGGCTGAAGGCGTTGACGACGGGCGCCGCCGCGCCCGGCACGCGCAGTGTCGTCGTCGGGCGGCTCAGCACCTCGCAGCGCGGTTGGCCGGATCCCTGCTTGATGCAGACTGGAAACGTCCACGTCTGTGCCGCGGGTGCGCCCGCAGGCGGCGTCAGCCAGAAGCGCTGCTGCGTCAGCTTGAGCTCGGTGAATCCGCCGCCGCTCGAGGTCTCGACCGACAGCAAGGGAATGCCGGGCTGATCGACGAAGCTCCGGAGGATCTGATCCACCGGCTTGCCGGTGACGCGCGTCATCTCGGCCCAGAAGTCCTCGCCGGACGCGTTCGAGTACGAGAATCGCTTGAGGTACGACGATACGCCGCGCCGGAACGCCTCGGGCCCCACATAGGCCTCGATCATCGCCAGCACGCTGCCGGTCTTCTCATATGCAATCGGATCGAATACCTCGTTGATCTCGTCGGGCGTCTCCACCTTCGTGCGGATCGCGCGCGTGCTGGCCAGCGTGTCCAACCCCATCGCCGCCTGCAGTTCCTCGGCGACGTTCATCTCCATCTTCCAGTCGGGGCGCCACACCGCCAGCGGCTTGTTCGCCGCCCAGGTGGCAAAGCCTTCGTTCAGCCAGATGTCGTCCCACCACTTCATGGTCACCAGGTTGCCGAACCACTGATGCGCGATCTCGTGGGCCACGATTGACGCGACCGTCTTGCGCTGCTGAACCGACCCGGTGGCTTCGTCCACGAGCAGCGCGCGCTCGCGGAACGTGATGGCGCCGGCGTTCTCCATCGCACCGGCCGCGAAGTCGGGGATCCCGATGATGTCCAGCTTGCCGAAGGGGTACTTGATGCCGAAGTAGTTGTTGAAGAACGCCAGCTGCTGCTCGGCCGCCTGGAGCGCGAAACCGGCCTGCCCGATCTTGTCGGGCGTCGTGCAGACGCGAATCGCCGTGCCGTCGGAGCTGCCGCTTCGGCATGCGAAGTCGCCCACGAGCATCGCCACGAGGTAGGTGGACATCTTCGGCGTCGTTTCGAACGTCACTGTGTGGGTGCCGGGTTCCGGGCCTGGCGTGTCGGTCTTCACGCGGCCGTTCGAGATCGCGGTGTCGCCCTGGGGCACCGTGAGCGACACGTCGAAGGTGGCCTTGAATCGGGGCTCGTCGAACGACGGAAACGCGCGCCGCGCATCGGTGGCTTCGAGCTGCGAAACCGCGTACTTGCGGCCGTTGGCCGCGCTCCGGTAGAAGCCGCGCAGCTTGTCGTTCAGGATCCCGGTGTAGCTGATGTCGATCGTGACCGCGCCCTCGCCGATGGGTTCGGCGACGGTCAGGGTCGCCGTCTCCTGCTCCTGGTTCATCGTGACGGTAGCCGTCTGCGTGCGGCCGCCCGCCGTCACTCGCACCTCGCCGAAGGTCATCTCCGCGGCGTGCAGCGTCAGCGAGCGTCCGCTGGTCACCGTCCGCGCCTGAATGGTGGTGCGCCCGCGGAACGTGTCCTTGACGAGGTCGGGTTGGAACCAGAGCGTGTAGTGCTCGGGGATGACGTCACCGCTGAGCCGCTGCGCGGCAGCTGTCTGCGCGAGCGCCAGAAGGAGGATGAAGAGCCAGGTTACGAAGCGCATACAGAAACGATAATTCACAATTCACGATTCACAATTCACAAAGTCGGGCACGGAGCTGCTGTTCGTCCCTGGGACAAGCAGGACTGCAGTTCCGGCCTTTTTTGTGACCTGTGAATTGTGAATTGTGAATTGCGAGGCGCTACGGGTGCTCGGGATCCCTCAACCCGTACTTTTCGATCCGTGAATACAACTGCGCGCGGGTCAGTCCCAGCAGTTTCGCGGCGCGAGTCTTGTTATGCCGCGCGCGGGTGAGCGCGTCGACGACGAGCGACCGCTCGATCTCGCTCAGATCGACGCCGCCGGGCGGAAGCGTGCCGGCGAATACCGTCGGCGCCGGTGTCCGGCCCGGCCCCGACACGGGCAGATGCTGGCTCCGGATCAGCCCGCCGTCCGCCAGGATCACAGCGCGCTCGATGGCGTTGCGAAGCTCGCGGACGTTGCCGGGCCAGCGATACACGAGCAGGTGTTCCTTGGCGTCGGGCGCGATGCCCGCGGCGGGGCGGCCCACGCTCTCGCCGATCTCGGCGAGAAACGAATCGGCCAGCTCCAGGATGTCTTCGGGGCGTTCGCGCAGGGGCGGAAGGGCGATCTCGAAGACGCTCAACCGGTAGTACAGATCCTCGCGGAAGGCTCCGCGTTCGATCGCCTCGGGCAGGTTGCGATTGGTCGCCGCGATGAGACGGACCTCCGCGCGAATGACCCGGTTGCCGCCGAGCCGCGTGAACTCGCGCTCCTCGAGCGCGCGCAGGAGCTTGGCCTGAACCGCGGGGGCCATCTCGCCCACCTCGTCGAGGAACAAGACCCCGCCGCTGGCTTGTTCGATGCGGCCGGGTTTCATGGTCACGGCGCCGGTGAACGCGCCCCGCTCGTGGCCGAAGAGCTCGGACTCGAGGAGCTGATCGGGCAGAGCCGCGCAGTTGATGGCGCTGAACGGGCCGCCGCTGCGGCGCGACGCGTGGTGGATGTAGCGCGCCACTACTTCCTTGCCGGTGCCCGACTCGCCGGTCAGCAGGACCGTGGTCTCCGTCTGCGCGACACGTGTCGCCTGGGCCAGCACGTCCTGCCAGCGGCGCGACCGGCCCACAACCCGCCGCACGCCGCTGCGCGCCTCGAGCTCGCGGCTGAGCGTCGCCACCTGCGCCTCGAGCCGCGCCGCCGTCTGTCGCGCCTCTTCGTCGCGTCGCACGGCGTCGGCGAGCTCCTTGTGCGACAACGCCAGCGCGAGGTGGTCGGCCACGCGGGCGCCGAAGTCCATGTCGGCGTCGCTGAACTGGTTCACGTCGCGCGCGACGAAGAACAGTGACCCGAAGATGTGGGTGCCGAGGGGCAGCGGGACGCGCAGCAGCGAGCTGACGCCGAAGCGGGAACACAGCCGTCCGAGTGCAGTGTCGGGAGGCACCTCGGCCGCGGCGTCCATGACCACGTAGGCGCCGCGCTGGAGGAGACCCTTGTCCGCCTCGTTGAGGACGATGGGCTCCCAGAACTCCGGGTCGGTGACCTTCGTGCCGGCCACGGCATACACGCGCGAGGAAAGGCCCGAATCGCTCCACGCCGTGAGCACCAGCATGTCGTGCGGCAGCCCGCTCCGGATCACGGTGGACACTTCGGGAAACACCTGGCGCACATCCAGCGCGCCGGCCATGGTCAGGAGCAGCTGTCGCAGGCTCTCGATTCGATCGCGGCGCAGGTTCTCGCGTTCGCGGACGCCGGTGCGCTCGATGGCGAGCGCCAGCATGTCGGCCACGGCATCCATCGTGGCCTGGTCAGCCTCGCTGAACGCGTTCTCTTCGTGAGACGTGAGCCAGGTGGCGCCGCGCACGTGGCCGCCCTGGCGGATGGTGCAGACCAGCTTCGACCGTGTTTCCACGTCGCTCGGGCTTGGCGGCGTGTCGGTGCTGCCGATGCGGTGCCCCGCGACGTCCACACGGCCGTCGGCGCTCGCGATGTAGCTCGTGAACGACTCGGCCCGGTCCAGGCGCAGCACATGCAGCTCGTCGAACGGGATGAGAGGCCGCAGCCCCACGGCCAGACGGCTCACGACGTCGGTCAGGTTCGCGGTCTCCACGACGAGTCTGGCCACGGAGGCCAGCACGGCCGAGGAATCCGGATGCGACATGACGTGGCTCGGCGCCAGTATAATCCGGGCCCGGTGACGGACCCGGCGTATCGGCTCGCCACGGGCGTGTCGTGGATCGACTTGCGTTTCCTCGGTCGGCCTCGCCGGATCGCCGCGGGACTCCTGCACGGCCCGGCGGGCGCCGCGATCGTGGATCCCGGACCCAGCAGCTGCCTGCAGACACTCGAGGAAGGGCTCGAGCGCGCCGGTACGCCGCTGCGCGCGGTCTCGTGTCTCCTGCTCACGCACATCCATCTGGATCACGCGGGCGCCGCCGGCACGATTGCGCGGCGCCATCCGCACGTCCGCGTCGTCGTCCATCGACAAGGTGCGCGCCACCTCGTCGATCCCTCCAGGCTGCTCGAGAGTGCGACGCGTCTCTACGGCGCCGACATGGATCGGCTGTGGGGTGCGGTCGAGCCCGTGCCCGAGCGCCAGCTGCAGATCGTGGACGGCGGGGAGGTGTTGGAAGCTGCGGGCCGATCAGTCGAGCGTGACCTACACGCCGGGGCACGCCAAGCATCACGTCACCTACTTCGACGCCATGAGCGGCGTGGCGTGGGTGGGCGACGTGGCGGGCGTGTGCATTGACTCAGGTTACGTGCTTCCACCTACGCCGCCGCCCGACGTGGACCTGCCGGGATGGCGCCAGAGCATCGAGCGTCTCGAGGCGATGCAGCCGGACACGTTGTTCCTGACCCACTGTGGCCCGGTCACGACGCCGCGTGTGCACCTGCGATCGCTGGCCGAGAACCTCGAGATGATGGCCGGCCTGGCGCGTGAATCGCTGGCCCTGCCGGGGACCGATGACGAGCGGAAGGCGGCATTCGACGAACGTCTCAGGCGCGAGCTGCGCCGGCACATGGACGACGCGCGTGCGGAGTCTTACGAGTCGGCCGCCGCGTTCGGACTATCGTGGGCCGGCCTGGCCCGCTTCCTCCGCAAGAGCCCAGAGCCTAGAGCCCGAGTGAACCCCTCGTCCTAGTTCGCCACCGCCAACGGAACCCCGGCCGATTTCGCCGCCGCGGGCGGCGTCAGCAGCCGGATCGCGTACCCCTTGGGCGTACCGGTCGTCGATTCGCAGGGCCCTACACGGTAGACGGCCGACAGCAGCTTCCCGGCCCGGAGCGCGGGCGGGAGGTCCGTGCGGCTCTGCGCCGCGCGCTCCAACTGGAAGTGCACCAGCCGGAACTTCGGGATGGACGCTGGCCCCTGGCACTCCACGAACGCATCCGTATCGCTGACGTCACGCGTCACCACCGACGCGAAGCGCAGGGTTCCGTTCACGTCGCGCCACGTGAGCCGGCCGGCGACCGCGACCTTGCGGCGGTTGCCAACTCGAACCGGGCGCTCGCTGGAGGAGGAGACGGGGGTGGCGGTGGTGGTGGCGTTCATGGTCAACCTCGTTGGGTGTTGGGGTTGCGTCCTACGCACCACTACCTACAAGTTCACGACCGCGGGCCATCGGCGATGGCCGGCTCCATCAGAGTTCCCGTAATCTTAAGAAAGAGAATGACTTAATCGTAAGCGGCCCAAGTTGGCAGTTCTTGCCGCATGGATACTTGGTAACCAGATAACTGGATACCTGATTACTTGGTATTCAGCTAGCGCTCGCCGATCTGGAGACGCGTCATCTTCAAGTACAGGCCCCGTCGCGTCAGGCCCAGGATGCGGGCGGCTTCGGAGACGTTGTTGCGCGTCTGGTCCAGCGTCGCGGCGATCATCTCCCGCTCGACGCGCTCCACGGCCTCCACCAGGTTGCCGGGGCTGAAGCTGGCCGCGCCAGCGGAACTGGCACGGGCGCCGCCCGGCGATGCCGTCAGGCGTTCAGCCGTGAGTTCCGCGGAGAACTGTTCCGGCTCCAGCATGCCCCCGGGCGGACTCATGGCCACGGCCCGCTGAATCTCATTGCGCAGCTGACGCACGTTGCCGGGCCACCAGTACTGGGTCAGCACATCGAGCGCGTTCGAGCTCAATTGCACGTCCGGTTTGTCGAGACGCTCCGACGAGTCGCGCAGGAAAAACGTGCAGAGGTGCGGAATCTCCTCGCGCCGATCGCGGAGGGGCGGGACGTCGATGCGGATGACGCTCAGGCGATAGTACAAATCCTCGCGGAATCGGCCCTCGGCGACGCGCTGCTCCAGATCGGCATTGGTGGCGGCCAGCACGCGCACGTCCACGGAGATCGGCCGTGGCTCTCCGACCGGAATGATCTCCCCCTGCTCGAGGAAGCGGAGCAGCTTGGGCTGCACGTCAAGGGGGATGTCGCCGATCTCGTCGAGGAACAGCGTGCCGGCGGCGGCCGATCGGATGATGCCGGGCTGATCGGTCACCGCGCCGGTGAAGCTGCCGCGCCTGTGCCCGAACAGCTGGCTGTCGGCCAGCTCGCGCGTGGTGGTGGTGCAGTTGAAGGGCAGGTACACGTGGTCGCTGCGCGGTGAACCGGCGTGAATCGCTCGCGCGACCAGATCCTTCCCGGTGCCGCTCTCGCCTGTGATCATCACCGTCAACGTGTGCCCCTGCAGCCGTTGGATCTGATCCGCCACCCGCGACATCGCGGCGCTGGCGCAGATGAACCCTGGCAGCAGCAACTCGGTCGCGCGATCCCCCTGGTTCGCGGCAGCCGGCGCGGGGCGTTCGCGCGCCACGCACAGGTCGAAGCCCTGCCGCGCGACGGCGGCGATCATCGTGAGCCGGCGGCTTGTACGGGCGCTCGGAGGAGTCTGGAACACTACGGCCGCCGTGCGTGGGCCCTCCACGTCGAGACCCAGGCTCTCGGTGGCCAGCACACCGTCGGCGACCGCCGACCCGCCGTGCGCGACCACGGATGCCGCGGCCGCTGCCTGCGCGGGGTCCATGCCGCCCGATGCCACCACGCGCGGGTTGCCGCGGCTGGTTCGGACGAGCACCATGGCGCCCACTGCGCCGGGCAGCTCCAACGCCACGCCCACGAACTCCCGGGCCAATAGCTCCGGCATGAGCGATGCGTCCACGAGCCGGCGCACGACTGCGTCCTCGGCGTCCTGCGTAAACGCCTCCGGCCCCGCCGGCCCGCTGCCGTTGACGGTGGCGCGCACGGTGCGTACCTCCGATCGCGTCGGCCTCGGCGCCGAGCGACGAGAAGAGCGGACCGGCGACGTCCAGGCTGCGCAGTGCCGCACGCGCCGCACCGGCCCGCGTGGCCAGTTTCGCCAGTGCCAGGTGGCTGGTGGCGGTCTGGTAGCGCTCGCCCAGCAGCTCGAAGACGTTGGCGCTCTGGGCGAAGTCGTGGTACGCCGGGGCGGGCTCGTCCAGGCTCGCGTGAATGGTGCCGCGTACACGCAGGAACTCGCCCCAGTTGGCGGGCGCCGACCGCGGATCGAACCGGGCCTCAATGGCGCTCAGGCGCTGGCGGGCTTCTTCCGGACGTCCTGCCGCCAACAGCGCCTCACAGGCGGCCAGGTCGGCTTGAATGGCGTCGGACGGCGGGATGTCGGCCGCCCGGCTCAACTCGTCGGCGAGCAGCACGGCGTCTTCGTAGGCGCCGCGGCGCGTGGCGATCTTCACCTCGAGCACCTTGACCGACCATTCGTACCACCGCGCCGCCTGCGGGCCGTTGGCTCCGTAGGCCTCGCCGGCCTGTCGCAGGTACTCGCTGGCGCGGTCATAGTCACCACGCATCAGGTGAATCTGGGCCAGGGTGTCGAACACCGCACCCGTCGTCTCGTTGTATTTGATCGGGCTGCGGACCTGCAACGCGCGGTTCAAGGTGTGTTCAGCCTTGTCGAGGTCCCCGAGCTGCACGTACACCTGCCCCAGCGTGGCGAGGCTGACGGCGAGTCCGTGTCCGCTGCCGATGGCCTCGTAGAGGCCGACGCTCCGTTCGGCGTGTTCGCGGGCGTCGTCCAGGTGGCGTGTGATCAGCCCGAGATTCGCCCGGTTGTGCGCGATGCTCGCCACCACGTCGTCGGCGCGGATCGCCGTCGCCAGGCGCTCGGCCTGGCCGAAGGTCATCGCCGCTTCCTCGATGCGGCCCGCCTGTCCGAGCAACACGCCCGACAGCCGATGGACGAGCGCCAGATGGCGCTTGTCGCCCGAGGCGTGCAGGGCGGCGGCCGCCTTGGCCAGGTGCTCCCGGAGGATACCCGCGTCGCCAACCTGCCGGTAGCACAGCGACAGCTCGTAGTGGGCCAGCCCGATCGCCCGGGAATCGCGCGCCAGGTCCGCGAACTTGAGCGCGCGGGTATGGAGGGCGATCGCGCGCGACTGTTCGCCCTTGCTGAAGGTGAGCCGCCCGTGCAACCGCCAGAGAGCCGACAGGATGGCGTGGGGGAGGTCCTCCTTCAGCGACTCAGGCGCCCGGCCGAGCGTGAGGGTGGCCTGACCGAGGTCATCGGACAGCAGGTAGCCTTCGGTGATGGCGATGCGAACGGCAATTTCGTCGTCCCGGGCGAGGGTGCCCGATCGGTAGAGCGACTGCAGGGGCTGAACGGCTTCCAGCCCGCGCCCACGCTCGAGCGACGCGCGCGAGCGTGCAAGCGCGGCCTGGACAGCAGACGTGGCCACCCCGGGAGTATACAAAACGGGCGAAGCTATACTTCGCGTGTGCCGCAGGAGTTCGAGGCCCACGGCGTCTCCAACGCGGGGCCGCGCCCAACCAACGAAGATGCGTGCCTGGTGGACGCCGCCGGCGGGCTCTTCGTGGTGGCCGATGGCATGGGCGGCCACAATGCCGGCGAGGTGGCGTCCGCGCTGGCGGTCTCCACGATTGCCAGCGCCATCGGCGCGTCGCCCGTCCGGGAGGCCTCGACGCTCGAGGACGCGGTGCGCCGCGCGAACGGCCGGATCCTTGAAGCGGCCGCCGAGAACGCCGACTACGCCGGGATGGGGACCACGGTGTCGGCCGTGCTCGTCGAGGACGGCCACGCGGCCCTGGTCAACGTGGGCGACAGCCGCGTGTATCTGCTGCGCGACGGCCGGCTCGAACAGCTGACACGAGACGATTCATGGGTACGCCAGCTCGTCGACGACGGGGCCCCGCTCAGCGCCGATGACGTTCAGCGCCATCCGATGCGTCACGTGTTGACCGAAGTGGTCGGCGTCCGGCCGGACCTTCTGCCGCGGGGGGCCGTTCTCGAGCTCAAAACCGGGGACGTCCTGCTGATCTCGAGCGACGGCCTGCACGGCGTGCTGTCGGCCGACGATCTGCAGGCGGGACTTCAGACGCAAGCGGCTGCCGGTGCCATCGCCGAGCAGTCTGGTACGGCGGGCCGTCGCCGCTGGGACCACCGACAACGTTACGGCGCTCGTCGTGCGAGTGCGTCGATGACGGGCGCGAGAGCCGACGGCCTGCTGTTCGACAGCCGCACGTAGACCGCGCGGCGGCCCGCCCGATCGAGGGACTGGAAGTCGCCGAGCGCCTGCGCGGCCTCGAGAACGCCGAACGAAAACCGCTCACCGGGAATGGGCAGGTCGTTGCCGCCATCGGCCGCAATCACCACGAACACGCCGGTATCGGGTCCGCCCTTGTGCAGCTGCCCCGTGGAGTGCAGATACCGTGGACCGAACCCGGCGGTGGTCGCCACGCCTGTTGCGTGCGCCAGCGCCGCGCGCGCCTGGTCGAGAGCCGCTGCCCAGGCCGCATCGTCCGGTGGAACGTAGGCCAGAAGGGCGAGATAGTCACCTGGGCGAACGGCGTCGAGCAAGGCTCGCGCGTGGATGTTGCGGGTTGCCGTCACAGCGTCGCTGAACGTCAACCGCGCCTCGCCGACCGTGACGTGCGCGTCCGGGACCGGCAGCCGGCCGTCGCGGCCGTAGGTCGCGAGCAGCGTCTTGGTTGCGTCCTTGGCCTGCTGCACGTTGGGCTCGTCGAACGGGTTGACGTCCATCAGCAGACCCGCGATCGCGGTGGCCACTTCCCACCGCAGGAACTCCGAGGCGAGATCGATGGCGCGCGGCACGTCGATGGACACGCGAGGCGCGCCCGACGCGCGTGCGCGGGCCAGCATGTCTGCGTCGGGGCTGTCGCCGGCGCACGTGACCTCGACCAGGCATCGATCCGGCCCGTACGACGGCGGCCGGCGGTTCACCGGTGACCGGCACGATGCCGGCGCCGCGCTTTCCCGTGCTTTCCGCGACGAGTTGCTCGACCCACAACCCGAAGGAGGCAAAGGCCCGGGGCAGGAGGAGCGTCAGCTTGTCGCGCCCGACCGCGGCGGCCGCCGCGACGAGCGCTCCGAGCGCCAGACCGGGATTGGCGGCCGCGGCCGGCAACCGGCATTCCCGCTCCATTGCTCGCGCCGAGGCCACCAGGCCGTCGAGGTCGGCGCCCATCAAGGCCGCCGGCACCATGCCGAAAAACGACAGCGCGGAGTAGCGGCCGCCGATGTCGGATGGATTGACGAACACCTCCCGGAACCCGTCGCGCAGCGCCTCGCGATGGAGGGCGGTATCGCGATCGGTGATCGCGACGGCGTGCGCGCTCCAGCCTCCGCGTTCCGACGCGACTCGCCTGGCCTCGGCGGCGAGCGACACAGGCTCGATCGTCGTGCCGGACTTGCTCGCCACGACATACAGCGTGCGCGCCGGCTCGCCCAGGATTCTGCAGACGGCGGCCGGGTTCACCGTATCCACCATCACGAAGCGCGGGAACCCGGGCGCCACGCCCACCACCTGACGCAAGACCTCGGGCGCGAGGCTCGAGCCGCCCATGCCCATCAGCACCACGCGCTCGTATCGTTCGTCGCGTATCGCAGAGGCGAACCGCCGGAGACGCGGCAGCTCGGGTTCCACGGCGTCGAGGGCACGCAGCCAGCCCAGTCGGTTCGCGATGCTCTGCCGGACGGCTGAATCGCCGGGCCAGATGTCCAGGCTTTCGCGCCACAGGGCGTCGGCGGCCCGCACGGTGTCGAGGTGTTGACAGGTGAGATTGAACGCGTGATCGAGGGGACCCGGATTGACCTCGAACGTGGTCACTCCGGCGACTGTATACCATAATGAGAATGGCCCTTATGCTCCGCACGACCACCACGACGGCCATCGGCGTCACGATCCTCGCGGTCGCGATCGCCTCCGCGTGTGGACGGGCCGAGAATCCACAATCCGCATCGGGTCGAGCAGTGAACCCCGATGCGGCTGCATCGGGCCGGGCTGCGCGTTCGCCCGATGCGGTCGCGGGCGGAGAAACGCGGCCCGCTGCGGCGGCCGCCGTCAAAACGGCTCCGGCGCCGGCGCCGGGCTCGCAGCGGCCGCGGATCGTGTTCCTGGGCGACAGCTTGACGGCCGGCTATGGGTTGGCGAGGCACCAGTCGGTGCCGTCGCTCATCGCGGCGCGTGTCGAGGGACTGGGCCTCGACTACGAGGTGGTGAACGCCGGTGTGTCTGGCGACACGTCGGCTGGCGGATTGAGCCGGCTCGACTGGTCGCTCGACGGCCCCGTCCGCGTGCTGGTGGTGGAATTGGGCGCCAACGACGGGCTGCGGGGCCTGCCCGTGGACGCGATGCGCGACAACCTGGAGGCCATCATCCGGCGTGCGCTCGCGCGTGGGATCCGCGTGCTGCTGACCGGCATGGAGGCGCCACCCAACTACGGCCAGGCCTACACGAACGAGTTTCGTGCCGTCTTTCGAGATCTGGCCGAGAAACACGAAGTGGCTTTCGTCCCGTTCTACCTCGAGGGCGTGGCCGGCAACCCGCGCCTCAACATCGCCGACGGCATCCATCCGAACCCGGAGGGGGCCCGCATCGTCGAACAGACCATCTGGCGGGCGCTCGAACCGCTCCTCACCGACTCCGAATAGCCGGGACCTCGATGATTCAACTGCAAGGCGTGTCGAAAACCGTCGACAGCGGCGGGCACCCGCTGACGATCCTGCATCCACTGGACTACTCGATCGCGTCGGGCGAATTCGTGGCCATCGTGGGTCCCTCCGGCAGCGGCAAGTCCACCCTGCTGGGTCTGCTTGCCGGGCTCGACTCGCCGACCACGGGCTCCATCGTGATCGACGGCGTGGACATCACGACGCTTGGGGAAGACGCGCTCGCTGCGCTCCGCGGGCAGAAGATCGGTTTCGTCTTCCAGTTCTTCCATCTCGTGCCCTCGCTCACCGCCATCGAGAACGTCCAGGTGCCGATGGAGATCGCCGGGCGCCGCGACGCGGTGCCGCGCGCGAAGCTGCTGATGGAGGAAGTGGGGCTCACGGAACGCGCCCACCATTACCCGTCGCAGCTTTCTGGCGGCGAGCAGCAGCGGGTGGCCATCGCCCGCGCGCTGTCCAACGATCCGCCGATCGTATTTGCCGACGAACCGACGGGGAACCTGGATTCCACGACGGGCCGCCACATCATGGACATGCTGCTGGCGGTGCGGCGGACCCGCCGCACCACGCTGGTGCTCGTGACCCACGACGCGGACCTGGCCGCGCTGGCCGACTCGCGCCTGATGCTGCGCGATGGCCGCCGCGTCGAAGTGCCGGTGGGGGCGCGATGAGGCCTCATCACCGTGGGGGTCCGATGAGGTTCAGGCGATGAGGTTCATCGCCGTGATGGCGGCTCGCGAGATGCGCTCGTCGTGGCGGCGCCTGATCTTCTTCTTCGTGTGCATCGCGGTGGGCGTCGGGGCCATCGTGGCGCTGCGCTCGGTGATCCAGAGCGTCCGCGGGGCGCTGACGCGCGAGACGCGCGCGCTGATTGCGTCCGACGTGCTGGTGAGCAGTAACTCGCCCTTCACTCAGGCCGTACGCGACGTGATCGCCAAAGAACAAGGGGCGGGCCGCGTCACGGCGTTCTCCGAGGCGGCCGAGATCGCCACGATGGTCCGGCCGGCATCTCGTGCCACCAAGGCGGTCAAGATGGTGGAGCTGCGCGCCGTCGGGCCGGCGTTCCCGTTCTACGGCACGCTGACGATGCGAGAGGGTACCTACAGCCACGCGCTGCTCGCTGGCCGCGGCACGTTGGTCCGTCCGGAGTTGCTCGCGCAGCTCAACCTGCGCGTCGGCGACATGCTGCTCATCGGAAAGGAGCACTTCCAGATCCGCGGCATCATCGCCACCGAACCGGGGCGCAGCCTGGGCGCGTTCAGCCTCGGACCTCGCGTGCTGATCGACTACGCCGATTTGCCCGCGACGGGCCTCCTCTCCTTTGGCAGCCGGGCCAACTTCCAGCTGCTGCTCAAGGGCCCTCCCGCCACGGTTCGAGAGCTCGGCGACAACCTGCAGCTCGCGTTCGCCAACCAGTTCGTGCGGTCGCGCGGGTACTGGCAGAACCAGGACCGCATTGGCGAGAACCTGTCGCAGGCCGAGAACTACCTGAGCCTGGTGGGGCTGGTGATCCTGATTCTGGGCGGCATCGGCGTGTCCAGCGTGACGCGCGTGTTCGTGGAGCAGAAGATCCGCAGCATCGCCATCCTCAAGTGCGTCGGGGGCACCTCTGGTCGCGTGCTGGCCGTCTATCTCGTCCAGGTCGTGATGTTGGGGCTGGCCGGAAGCCTGCTGGGCGTGGTGCTGGCGGCCGGGGTCGTGGCCGCCGTGCCGAGCTTCGTCGGGGCCGCGGCCGACATGCTGCAGGTGGACTATGGCCTCAGCGCCTCCGCGGCGTGGCAGGGCGTGGCCGTGGGCCTGCTGGTGTCGGTGCTCTTCTCGGTGGTGCCGCTGCTGGAGGTGCGCAAGGTGAAGCCGTCGCTGCTCCTGCGCAACGACGCTACGCGCACGGGTGGCATCGACTGGCTGAAGTGGGGCGTCGCCGCGGGCGTGGGCGCGGCGCTCGTGGGCGTGGCCGCTTGGCAGGCGGGTTCGCTGGCTGTGGGCCTGCTGCTCTCCGGCGGGTTCGTGGCCACGGCGGTCGTGCTGCACGCGTGCGGCCTCGCCCTGGTGTGGGCGATTCAGCCGTTGCGCTACGCGCGCTCCTTCGCGCTGCGGCAGGCCGTGTTGCACATGGTCCGGCCTGGCAACCAGACGCGCGTGATCCTGCTGGCCGTCGGACTCGGTTGCTTCTTCATCCTCGGCGTGCGGGCGCTGCAGGCCAACCTGCTGCGCGACTTCGCCGTGCAGGCCGGTCCGGACGCCCCGGACATGTTCCTGGTGGACATCCAGCCGGGCCAGCGGGACCAGGTAACGGCCGAGGCCGACCGTGCCAACGGCACCCTGCCGGCGCCGCAGCCCCTACCGGTGCTGCGCGCCCGAGTGGTCGCCGTGAAGGGCGCCAACGTGTCACTGGAGAACTACGAGCAGGTGCGCGGCCGCAGCGGCCTCGCCCGTGAGTTCACCGTCACCTACCGCGAGAAGCAGCAGGCGAACGAGCAGATCGTCGCGGGCCGCTGGTGGGATCCGTCGTCCCAGGGGATCGAGGTGTCGATCGAGGAGGGGCTGCTCGAGCGCTGGCCCCTCGGCGTGGGCGACGAGATGACCTTCGACGTGCTGGGCCGGCAGATCACCGCGCGCGTGTCGAGCATCCGGCGGGTCGAATGGGGGGACTTCCGTTCCGGCGGCTTCATGTTCGTGTTCAAGCCGGGCGCCTTCGACGGCGCGCCGCACACCTACATCGCGTCGCTGCGCGGCCCCTCCGACGCCGATGCGCGCGCGCAGCTCCAGGCCAGCCTGGTCTCCCAGTTTCCCAACGTGTCGGTGATCGACATCCGCGAGATCCTGCAGACCATCCAGGGGATCGTGAACAACGTGACGCTGGCGGTGACCGTCGTCGGCTCGTTGGTCCTCTTCAGCGGCGCGCTGATTCTCGTGGGCGCGGTGTCGATGACCAAATACCGGCGGGTCTACGAGTCCGCGATCCTGAAGACGCTCGGTGCCAGCCGCCGCCTCATCACCATGATGTTGCTGCTCGAATACGGCGTGCTGGGCGCGGTGGCGGGCACGGTTGGGGCATTGGGCTCCATCGCACTCAGTTGGGCCGTGGCGCGCTTCGCACTGGAGCTGCCGTGGCAGGCCACTCCGTTCCTGACCCTGGCCGGCATCGTCGGCACCGCCGCGTTCGTGGCCATCGTGGGCGTCGTGGCGAGCCTCGACGTCCTCCGCCACAAGCCGCTCGCCACGCTGCGCGCCGAATAGGCGCTGCAGCCAGACAAACACTGTGCCGAGTATCATCCGCTCGGCCGGCCCGCGCACTGCGGGCCGATTCGGCCCGCAGCGGGCAAGCACTGCGCGGGAAGAGACACAGCGCCGAGTAAGGTCTCCCTGCCTCTGCAATGCTAGAATCAGGAGTTGCTGCGCCCGCTGCGGGCCCGGCAGGGGAGTGCTAGGAAAGCCATGGACGTCGCGAATTACCGGGACGCGCTCCTGCGCAAGCGCGGAGAGCTGCTGGGCGGAACTGCCGCCAAGCCGCTCCAGTGGACCATGGAGAACAACTCCGGCCGTCAGGGCGACATGGCGGATCAGGCGAGCGGCAACAACGAGGTCCACATCCAGCTCAAGCTGAAACAGACCGACGCCAAGATCCTGCAGGCCATCGAAGAGGCGCTCGAGCGGGTGGAGAGTGGCACCTACGGCGTCTGCCGCGACTGCGGCGAGCCCATCGCCGACGCGAGGCTGAACGCCATCCCCTGGACGCGGGTCTGCATCTCGTGCAAGGAAAAGCAGAAGGGGTAGTGACCGGGAGAATCTGAAGGGTGCACACAGACGAGCTGCGGAACTTCCTGGTGAGCTTTACCGCCGAGCGGGTGGCGCTCATCGAGCGTCACGAAGCCGGCGCACGCGTCGTGAGCCACTACGACTTCAACAACACCTACCAGTACGTGATTTCGCGCGAGGAGACGCACCTCCAGTGGCTGGGGCAGTCGCTGGTCGAACTGGAGGAGCCGCTGCCCAAGGCGTCCTCAGTGCTCCCGGTCCCGGCCCTGCCCAAGCTGGGGAAGAAGGTCGAGCCGTCGGCCTTCCGCCCGGTTTTGGCCGACGACGCGTCGCTGCTCGACAAGTTCTCAGAGCGGTGGCGGTCCAGAGGTGGAGGCGCTGACGCACGCCCGACATCGCACCATGCTGCTGGTGGTCATGGGGGAGACCCGCGAGCACCAGCGCCTGTTCGAGCAGGCCGCGGCAGGCAATGAAGACGTGCTGGGCCGACGCACCGGCGGCGTCGCCCGGGTCGGCGCGGTCCTGCCGGACCGCTGGCAGGAATAGAGGTCCTTGGTCCTTGGACTAAGAACCAAGAACTAAGCACTAAGGACCAAGATGGTGCCGGTCGCGATTGCCCTGGGCAGCAACGTCGGGGCCCGGGAAACCCATCTCAACGAGGCGGTGACGCGGCTCCGCACGCTCCTGATCGGCGCGCGCGTGTCCAGCTTCCACGAGACCGACTATGTGGGCGGCGCGGACGGACCGCAGCCGCGCTTCCTGAACGCCGCGCTGGTTGGGGACACGGACCTGCCGGCCCGGGCGCTGCTCACGGCGCTCCTGGACATCGAGCGCGACGGCGGCCGGACCCGCCCGTTCCAGGACGCGCCACGCACGCTGGATCTCGACCTGATTCTCTACGGAGACGCCATCATCGACGAGCCCGGGCTCGCTGTGCCGCACCCGCGGTTCCGGCGGCGCCGCTTCGTGCTGGAGCCGCTGGCGGAGATTGCCGCCGATTGGCGCGACCCCGTCAGCGGACGTCGAATCGAGGAACTGCTGCGGCACCTTGTGCAGTGAGCGCAGTCGTCGAGAAAACGGGCCGGTCGCCGAGTCCGCCCGTTCTTGCCTAGAGCCTAAAGCCGTAGAGCCTGGAGCCCGTCGCTAGTGCTTCGCCATGCCGCGGCGCAGGCCGGCCAGACCCTCTTCGAACACCGTGTAGACCGCCGGCACGAGCACCAGCGTCACGATCGTCGAGGCCAGCAGGCCGCCGATCACGACGCGCGCGAGCGGCGCCTGCAGCTCGCCGCCGTCGCCGAGGCCGAGCGCCATCGGCACCAGCCCCAGCATCGTGGCGATCGACGTCATCAGAATCGGGCGCAGCCGCGTGCGGCCGCCGAGCTCCACCGCTTCGCGCAGCGGCAGGTTGTCGCGCCGCCGGAGCGTGTTGATGTAGTCCACCAGCAGGATGGCGTTGCTGACGACGATGCCCGCCAGCATGATGATGCCGATGTAGGCCTGCATGCTGAACGGCGTGTTGGTCCACATCAGGCTGAGCACCACCCCGATCGCCGCAACCGGGATGGAGAACATGATGATGAACGGGTCGCGCAGCGACTCGTACTGCGACGCCATCACGGCGTAGACCAGCAGCACGGCGAGGATCAGCACCAGCCGCAGCTGCTCGAACGACTTCGCCTGCTCCTCGACCTCCGAGCCGAAGCCGACGGAGAAGTCGGGCGGCACGCGAATCTGCGCCGATGCGCTGCTGCACGGCCGCGACCGCCTCGCTCAGCGGAATCTCCGTCTCGGCGTTGACGCGGGTCACGCGCTCCATGTTCTTGCGGTCGATCTGCACCGGCCCGGCGTCGCGCGTCGTCGCCATCACGTTGCGCGCCGGCACCACCTGGCCGCTCGGCGTATTCAGCAGCACGTCGCCCACGTCGGAAATCTCCTCGCGGTCGGCCTCGCGCAGCCGCACGACGATCGGGTACTCGTTGCCGCGCTCGCGGAACTGCGCCGCCGTGGTGCCCGCCACGTTGGTCTGAATCGTCGTGGCCACGCCCGACACCGTCATCCCCAGCATCGCGGCCTTCGGGCGATCGACCCGGACGGAGATCTCCGGGCGGCCCTCTTCGCGGCCGATGCGGACGTCGGCGATCCCGGGCGTGTCCTCCATGACCTCGCGCGCGTCCTGCGCGATGCGGCGCGCGTCGTCGAGGTCGTGGCCGCGAATCTCGAGCGCCACGCGGCTGTCGCCGCCCTGGTTGCCGCCGCCGCCCCCGAGCAGCCGGTTCAGCTGAAAGTTGCCGCCGGTCGGATTGGCCCGGACGACGACGCCCGGCAGGCCGGCGAGCGTGCGCCGCAGGGCGATCGAGATCTCCTCGGTCGTGCGCGTTCGCTGATCGCGCGGCACCAGGATCAGGCGGATCTGACCGCGGTTGGTCTGCCGCCGCCGCCGCCGCCGCCGCCGAAGTTGTTGCTGCCGCCCCCGCCGCCGCTGGTGATGATCGTGACCGTCTCGGGCACGGCCTTCTGCACCATCTCCTCGAGCTGCAGCAGCACCGCCTCGGTGGGCTCGACGCGCGTGCCGACGGCCAGCTCGGCGTTGATGTTGACCTCGCCCTCGTCGGTCTGCGGCATCAGCTCGACGCGTGATGCGCGGGTAGATCAGCGCCGCGACCACGACCAGCGCGGTCGCGGCAGCGATGACGCGTCGGCCGGTGGCTCAGGGCCACGTGAATGACCTTGCGATAGCCTTCGTCCATCCGCTCCAGGAACGACTCGCTGGCGCGATACAGGTAGCCGATCAGGCCAGTGCGGGCGGCCTCCTCGTCCGGCGTGCGCAGCCAGCGCGAGCACAGCACCGGCACGATGGTCACGGCCACGAACAGCGACATCGCCAGCGAGAACATCACCACGACCGACAGCTGCGTGAACATGATGCTGGCCGTGCCCGACAGGAAGAGCAGGGGGATGAACACGGCGATGTGGGTGAGCGTGGAGGCGAGAATCGCCGACCACACCTCTTCGCTGCCGTCGATCGCCGCCGTCATCCGGTCCTTGCCCATGTGCAGGTGCCGGTGCGTGTTCTCCAGCACCACGATGGCGGCGTCCACGATCATGCCGATGCCGAGCGCCAGCCCGCCGAAGGTCATCGTGTTCAGGGTGAAGCCGCCGAAGTACAGCAGCGCGAACGTGCCGATCACCGATACCGGGATCGAGGTGCTGACGATCAGGGTCGAACGGAAGTCGCGCAGGAACGCGAAGATGATCAGGATCACCAGGATGCCGCCGATGAGCGCGTGCTCCTGCACGTTGTTGATCGCCCGCTCGATGAAACGCGACGTGTCCTGCATCACGATCATGCTTCATGCCGGTCACCTCCCGGTTCACGCGCTCCACTTCAGCGCGCACGCCCTGGGCCACGGCCACGGTGTTCTTGCCCGACTGCTTCTGGATCTGGATCTGGACGCCGGGCTTGCCGTTGATGCGCATGAACGAGCGCCGCTGCTCGGTGGCGTCCTTCACGTCGGCGATGTCGCGCATGTAGACGGGCACGCCCTCACGGGTCATCACCACGACGTTCTTGATGTCCTCGAGGCTCTGGAACTGGCCCTGGGAACGGAGCAGGAAGGTGGAGTTGCCCTGGTAGATCTCGCCGAGCGGCGTGTTCTGGTTTTCGTTGCGCAGCGTCTGCACGACCTGGTTCACCGACAGGTTGAGCGCGGTGACCTTCTCCTTCGACAGCTCGACGTGGATCTGGCGGCGCAGGCCGCCGTTCACGGTGACGGCGGCGACCCCGTCCACGCGCTCGAATCGCGGCGCCAGCTCGTTTTGCGCCGCCTCGCGGAGAGTAACCGGGTCGAAGTCGCCCTCGACGCCAATCTGCATGATGGGCTGCGCGCTGGAGTCGAACTTGAAGATCGTGGGCGGGTCGGCGTCCTCCGGCATCCGGTTCCGCATGCGATCGACGCGCGTGCGGATTTCGTCGGCGGCCTCCGACAGGTCGGTGCCGTAGTCGAAGTTGAGGCGCACCTGGCTGTTGCCTTCCGACGAGGTGGACTCGACGCGGGTCACGCCCGGCACCGCGCTGACGGCCTGTTCCATCGGGCGCGTGATCAGCTCCTCCATCTCCAGGGGCCCGACGCCGGCGTAGCCGGTGCGCACCGTGAGCTGCGGCTGCTCGAACTCGGGCATCAGGTCAACCGGCAGCCGCGTCAGCGAGATCACGCCCAGGAGCGTGATGACGCCGCTGATCATGAACATGGTGACCGGGCGCTGAATGGCTAGGCGTGGGATGCTCATCGGGACCTCAGTCATCACGGTCTACGGTCTACGGTCTACAGTCCTGCTAAGACGGAGGGCCTGGCGGCGGCGCGGCCGCGCGGCCTTCGGTGCCGTTGCGTCCGTCGCGACCGCTGCGGCCCTCGCCGCTGCGGCCGCCATAACGCCCGGCTCCGCCGCCTCCGCTCCGCCGGGCACCCTCGGTGCTTGCCGCGCGCTCCAGCCGCCGGGGCTGGCGGCGCAGCGGCCGCTCGTCCCTCGCCGCGTCCGCGACCGGCTCCGGCGCCCGCAGTGCCCCCGCGCCGTCCACCTTCGCCGCGTCCGGGCAGCACAATGCGGTCGCCGTCCCGAAGCGCCCCCGCGCCGGTGGTGATGACGACGTCGCCCTCGGCGAGGCCGCCGAGAATCTCGACGATCTTCCCGGCCTCGGTGCCGATCTGCAAGCGCGCGGAACACCGCCGACTCGTTGAGCGGCGTGAACACGCCGCGGCGGCCGCCCAGGTCCACGACGGCGTCGCGCGGCACCACCAGCGCGTCCTTCTGCGTATCGGTCGTGATGCTGACGCGCGCGTACATGCCGGGCTTCAGCGATAGCCGGGGTTGGGAATCTCGATCTCGATCGGCGCGGTCCGTGTCGCGGGGTCCAGCACGGGCGAGACGCGTGCGATGCGGCCCATGAACTCCTCGCCCGGGTACGCATCCACCTCGACCTTGGTCGCGTCGCCGGTCTGCAGCTCCGTCAAGTCCTTCTCGACGATGTTGGCCACCAGCCGGACGGTGGTGATGTCCACGACGTCCACGATCGGCGCGTTCTGCGAGACGAAGGCGCCGGGATCCACCACGCGGCGCGACACGAAGCCGTTGACCGGCGACGTGATGATCGTGTTGCCCAGGTTGATGCGCAGCTCGTCGAGGCGGGCCTTCGACTGCGAGGCTTGCGCGCGCGCGAGATCCACGGCCGCGACCGCCGACAGGTAGCGCGACTCGTTGTCGTCGAGGGTCTGCTTCGGCAGCAGCTGGCGTTGAAACAGGTTCCGCGAGCGCTCGGCGTTGGTCTGGGCCAGCTGCAGGTCGGCCTCGCGCTGGCGGATCGTCGCCATCGACACTTCCTGCGCGGCCTCAGCCTGCTTCACCTGCTCCTGGAGTCTCGAAGTCCTCGATGCCGCGCGACCCGCTGGCCGCGGCTCACGCGGTCGCCGAGGCGCACGGAGATGTCCTGAAGACGGCCGGCCGCGCGCGGCGCCACCGTCACCGTGGTCTGACCGATCAGGTTGCCGACGACGGTGATCTCCGACTTGATGGACGCGCGGCTCGCTTTGCCGAGCTCCACCGTCATGGGGGGCCGGCCGAACTGGCCGCCGCCAAATCCGCCGGCGCCGCCGCCCCGCCGTCCGCCGCGGCCGCCACCACCTTCTGCCGCGGCGCCCTGGCCAGCGGTCGGAGTGTCGGCATCGCCGCTGCGGAGATACAACACGCCACCCGCCAGGGCACCCACCGCGACCACCGCCATCACGATCTTTTGCATCTGAATCCGATCGACCGTTCCCTCGTCGCCGGCAGCGCTATCCGCCGGTCTGAATCGCCGTGATGCCGCCGCCGCGGGCCGCGGGGGCTTCCTGCACACGGGCGTAGTCCACGAGCGCGCGACGGTAGTCGAGCAGCGCGCGCAATTCGGTGTTTTGCGCCGTCGCCAGGTCGCGTTGCGCCTGGACGACGAAGAAGTTCGTCGAGAGCCCCACTTCGAAGCGGCTCTGTTCGGCTTGAAGCCGCGTTTGCGCGAGATCACGCGCCACGACCGACGCCTCGTACCGCTTCAGGCTGCTTTCGACTTGCAGCGCCGCGTTGGTCACTTCCGCCGCGACCTGGAGTTCGAGGGCGCGGAGCTGCGCGGCCGACTGGTTGCGCTGGACGCGCGCCCTGGCGTAACTGGCGTCCATGGCGCTGCCGCCCAGCGGATAGGAGAGGTTCACCTGCGCGCTCCAGGTGGGGTAGTTCCGTCCCGCCAGCGTGCTCCACGCATCGCCGTACCCGCCGGGAATCGTCCCGATGATCGTGCTGCCGAGGCCCGAGCCCTGGCGGATGAACTGCGTGCCGCCAAGACCCTGCGCGTTGTAGGAGCCGATGAAGTCGACGGCCGGCAGCGTCTGGTTGCGCAGGAAGCCGATCGTCACATCGTTGCTGTCGATGGTCCTCCGCGCCTGCTCGAGATCGGTGCGGCTGGCGAACGCCTTGGTCACCGCGCCTTCGACGTCGAGCGGCTCGGGCCGAAACTCGGGCCGATCGATCGGGGTGAGGTGGCTCCGCCACATCGGGTCGTCGGTGCCGTTGACGATGAGCCGCTTCAAAATGATTTCGGCCGTCTGCATCGTGGCTTCGGCCAACGCCAGCGCCTGCCGGCGGTTCGCCGACTTCGGCTTCGGCCGCCACCACGTCCAGGGGGGCCATCGTGCCCACTTCCACGCGCGCCCGGTTGTCCTCGACCAGCTTGTCGGCCAGTTCCAGCGAGCCTTTCGCGACGTCCACGGCTTGCACGGAGAACAGCAGCTCCCAGTATGCGTTGCGAACGTTGGCGACCGTCGTGGCGAGCGTGCCCCGGAGTTGGATTTCGGAGATGTCGCGGTTGATGGTGGTCACCTTGATCTGCTGGCGCGTCAGGTCGATCGTGAAGTCGCGCATCAGCGGCTGTGTGAACGTGGCCGCGAAGTTGGCCGTGTACGTCGGGTTGAAGTTGGCGAAGATGTTCGACGTGACCTGCTTGGCGTTGTTGAACTGGAACGCCACCTCGCCGCCGCCCCAGGGCAGGGACTGCGACATGCCACCGTTGAAGGTCGACGTGTCGTTCTGGACGATGTTGCCGCCGTTCAACTGGTTCGTCGGCGGCTGCACCACCGCGCGCTGACCGATCGTCGAACTGGCGACGGGCCGGTAGATGGCGCGCAGCCGAGTCAGGCTGTATTCCTGCAGCTGCGGATTCAGCCGCTCGACCGCGATGTCGAGGTTGCGTTCGAGCGCGCGGGTCGTGGCCTCGTCGAGCGACAGCTCGACGTTGGGCCCCGGCGTCGCGATGCCCGCCGCCGGGCGCGTCTGGTCCGACCTCGGCCCGGGCCGAGGCGAACTGTTGCGCGGCGTTTCGAGCCAGCTCGCTGAGCCGGCGTGCGTTGTCGTCTTGGGCGTGCAGGCTCGGCGCGAACAAACACACCGACACTACGCTGATGGAGAAAGCTGAGTTACGTCGCATGATCAATCCTCGAGCCGTGAAGCGAACACACCGGGTCGTCGTGCAAGCGCGCTACTTGCCTTGACCTTTTTGTTGCTGATGCTTGCGTTCGCGCTCGCGCTCGTCGGCCTGGTGCATCGCGCCGAGCTTCAGCCACTGATCGGTGGTCAAGGCGCGCCGCATGCGCAGGAGCATCAGCGCGCGTGTCTTGTTGAGCTCGGCGCGGGCGGCCTCGACGTTGAGCACCTGTTCCATGACGGCGCTGTCGTTGCCATGCTCGACCAGCCGGTTGAACTCGGCTTCGGCCGTGTCGAAGGCCTTCTTCTGCGCGCGCAGCGTCGGTTGGGTGTTTTGGAAGATCTCTTCGAGCCGGCGGCTCTGGTCGGTGGTCAGCCCCAGCTCCGCGCGGTAGGCGTCGTTCTGCCACCACTTGAAGCCCTGGGCACCCACGGAAACCGTGGCCAGAAGCGCGACGAGCACTGCTGCGGAAACGAGCCGGAAGTTGCTGGGCATCAGTTGCTTGTACATAGAAGTTTACGCCCTAAGCAGGTAGCCCGTTTACGGGATCTCCAGTCTGTTCTGGGCTTTAACCTAGGTTTAACGAACTTCGACCAGTGGGTCGTTGGCCAGCGCGTCCAATCGCCGGATGACGGCCCCGACCAGGGTGTCGGGCGTGGACGCCCCGGCCGTCAGCCCGATGGCAAGGGGTCCCTGGGGCAGCCACCCGCGTGAAACAGCCGGATCGTGGCCGTCCACCGGCCGGTGCACGATTTCGTCCACCGAAATCAGCCCACTCGGCTCGGCCACGTGGTAGGTCGGCACCGCGTTGGCGCAAATCCGGGCCAGATTGTACGTATTGCTGCTGTTGTGCCCGCCGAGCACAAGCATCAGGTCGAGTTGCTGCTCCGCCAGGAGGGCGATCACGGCGTCCTGACGATCCTGCGTCGCACTGCAGATGGTGTCGAAGGCCCTGAAGCGGCTGGGCAGCTCGGCCTCGCCAAAGCGTTCGAGAATCGCCGCCCGGAACATCTGGCCCACCTCGAGCGATTCCGAGCTGAGCATGGTGGTCTGGTTGGCGCACCCGACGCGCTGCAGGTGGATGTCGGGGTCGAAATCCGGCGACGTGGCGTGGGCGAACTCGGTCAGGAATCGCTGACGGTCGCCACCGTGGCGGATGTAATCGCAGGCGAGTTGTGCCTGGGCGCGGTCGAGCACCACCAGATAGTGTCCCCGCCCGTCCTGCCGCGCCTGGGACGCCGTGGCGTGTGTTTCCTCGTGCCAGTACTTCCCGTGGATGATCGACGTAATCCCCTCGGCCGTGTACCGCGTGACGTTCTTCCACACGTTCAGCACCGACCCGCAGGTGGTGTCGACCAGTGTCGACCCGCGTGAGACGAAGCCCTCCAGTACGTCGAGGGCGACGCCAAACGCCGGCAGGATCACGACGTCGTCGGCGAGCACCGCGTCGGGCGATTCGCCCGGATCTGTCAGGAAGCGGATGCCCTGGCTGCGGAGCTGGTCGTTGACGTGCGGGTTGTGGATGATCTCCCCGGTCAGGAAGATCCGGCGATCGGGGAAGCGCACCCGCGCCTGATAGGCGTAGTCCACGGCGCGGTCCACGCCGTAGCAGAATCCGAACTCGCGCGCCAGATGAACGGTGATGCGGCCCGACCGGTAGATGAACCCGTCGCGCTTGATGGTGGCGACGAGGTCGCTGTGGTAGTCCTCGGCGAGCTGATGGGCGACTTCCTGTTTTCGATCCAGGCCCTTGCGGAAGATCAGGGGGCTGCTACTCGCGGACATCCCAGACCGCAGGCGTCAGAGCGTCGAGCGGCCGCAGCGCCGAGGGTCCCCTGCCTTCGAACGCTACTTCCACCTGGCCCAGCAGCTCTTCTTCCCCCGGCTGCGAAACCGGCACCACCACGGCGTGCGTGGCGGAGGCGGGCGCCCTGCCCGCGAATGTGGCACTTGGCTGGATGCGCAGATCGTGTGTCAGGTGGCCGCCCAGCAGGCCCACGACCAGGCCGGCAGCTGCGGCCGCAGCCACCCAGCGCGATCCGTTCGCGGCCGACGGCGGGGTGACACGCCCGAACGCGCTGGGGAAGCTGATCACGCGGCCCGCCTGCGTCAACTGCTCCACGCGTTCCATGATGTGCTGGTGCTGGCGCGTCAGCCGGTCGAGCGGGAACGCGGCATCCGCATCCGCCACGGAGGCGCTCGTGGCGTCGGCCAGCAACCCGCGCAGCGATTCGTGCCGTGAGCGGCACTCCGCGCAGTCGTGAAGGTGGTGCTCGACGTGGTCGGGGCTCTGAGAGGCGAGCCCGGCGCCGGCGGCGTGACCCACTGAAGCCTCGATCATCTGCGCGTCGGTGAGGTGGCGGCGGATCATGCGCGCGCCTCCTGCCCGGCCAGCAGCGTCCGCAGCTTTCGAACGGCGCGGAAGAGGTGCACGCGCACGGTCGCCTCGCTCAACCCCAGGGCCTCGCTGACCTCGCTCGTCGTCTGTTCGGCGATGTGGCACAGGGTGAAGACAGCGCGCTGGCGGTTCGGCAGCTGGTCCACGGCTTCGCCGATCGACCGGCGGCGCTCGTCGGAGATCAGCATGTCTTCAGCGCTCGCCTGCGACGTCGGCCGATCGGGCACGCGCAGGTCGCCCGAGAGCGTCATCGGCAGCGCCCACTTGAGGCGCCGCGCACGCGCCTTGCGTACGTCGAGGCAGCGGTTCACCAGGATGCGCGTGAACCACACCTCGAACGGCAGGTCGTCGCGGTACGTCGTGATGTGCGTGAAGACCTTCAGGAAGGCGTCCTGTACAGCTTCGTCCGCGTCGTGTGCGTCGCGCAGGTAATGAAAGGCGATGCGGACCGCCCGGCGCTGCTGGCAGGCGACCAGTTCGCCAAAGCGCTCGCGGGCACGGTCGCGCTGGCCCGCCATCATCAGGCTTTTGACCGCGCTGGCCAGCTCCGATTCGCGCGACCGGGTGTGCGCGCGCCCCGGCGCCTCGGTTGGAGCAGGGGAAAAGGCAGTCGCGCGAGCGGGGGTCCCGGCCATAGTGCACTTACGATTCTAGCGCGTTGCGCCGCAGGGGCCAACAGGACTACGATTTGAGCTTTCTGTCAGGGGGAGTCGAGCAACATGTCGATGCAGGTCGAGCGGGCGTACGGCCTCGAAGCGCTGGGAATCGTGCGGTCCGGACGCGTCCACTGGAACCTCAGCCCGGCAGCGCTCTACGAGCAGGCTTTGACGCGGGGTGAAGCCTCGCTTGCAGCCGAAGGCCCCCTGGTTGCCCGCACCGGTCAGCACACCGGGCGGTCACCGAACGACAAGTTCGTCGTGAAAGAGGCGTCGAGCGACGGCCACGTGCACTGGGGCGCCGTCAACCGTCCGGTGGACGAGGAGAAGTTCGCGGCCCTTCACCGCGACATGATGGCCTACCTGCAGGACAAGGAACTGTTCGTGCTCGATGCGTGGGCTGGTACCGACCCGGTCTACAAGCTGCCGATCCGCGTCGTCAATCAGTTCGCCTGGCACAATCTGTTCGCCCGCAACATGTTCCTGCCCGAGGACGACGCGGCCAAGCGGGCCGAGCACCGTCCCGAGTTCACGGTCATCGACGCGCCGCTCTTCAAGTCCGACCCGGCCAAACACGGCACCCGGTCCGACGTCTTCATCTTCGTGCACTTCGGGAAGAAGGTGGTGCTCATCGGGGGCACGCACTACGCCGGCGAGATCAAGAAATCGATCTTCACCATCCTGAACTACACATTGCCTCGTCAGGGCGTGCTCTCGATGCACTGCTCGGCGAACATCGGACCCAAGGGTGACACGGCGCTCTTCTTCGGCCTCTCTGGTACCGGGAAGACGACGCTGTCGAGTGACCCGCAGCGGCGTCTCATCGGCGACGACGAGCACGGATGGAGCGACTCCGGCGTCTTCAATTTCGAAGGCGGCTGCTACGCGAAGGTGATCAAGCTCTCGGCCGAGGCCGAGCCGCAGATCTACGCCACCACCAGGCGCTTCGGCACGATCCTCGAGAACGTGGTGATCGATCCCGATCGCCGCACGCTGGACCTCGACGACGCCTCGCTGACCGAGAACACCCGCGGCTCCTATCCGATCGAGTTCATCGACAACGCCGAATTGTCGGGACGCGGTGGACACCCGACCAATATCGTGATGCTGACGGCCGACGCCTACGGCGTGCTGCCGCCGATCGCGCGGCTGACGCCGGACGCGGCGATGTACCACTTCCTGTCGGGCTACACCGCGCGGGTGGCCGGCACCGAGAAGGGCGTGACCGAACCGAAAGCCACGTTCAGCACCTGCTTCGGCGCGCCGTTCCTGCCGCTCAACCCCAACGTCTACGCGCGGATGCTCGGCGAGAAGATCGCCAAGCACCAGGCGCGCGTGTGGCTGGTGAACACCGGCTGGACCGGCGGGCCCGTACGGCGTCGGCAGCCGGATGAAGATCGCCCACACGCGCGCGATGATCACGGCGGCGCTCACCGGCCAGCTCGACAGCGTCGGCTACCAGAAGCACGCCGTGCTTCAACCTCGACATGCCGACCAGCTGTCCCGGCGTGCCGGCGGGGGTGCTGGATCCGCGCAGCACCTGGCCCGACGCCGGCGAAGTACGACGAGCAGGCCGGCAAGCTGGCGAAGATGTTCGTGGACAACTTCAAGACGTTCGAGGCCGACGTACCACAGTTCCGTGAAAGAGGCCGGCCCGACAGGCTTCATGACAGGTGACCTACGAGCCCGTCATCGGGCTCGAGATTCACGCGCAGCTGCGCACGCAGACCAAGATCTTCTGCGGCTGCAGCACGTCGTTCGGCGCCCCGCCCAATTCGCAGGTCTGCCCCGTGTGCACGGGCCAGCCCGGCGCGCTGCCGGTCCTCAACCGCCAGGCCGTCGACTACGCCGTCGCCGCCGCGCTGGCGCTCGGCTGCCGCGTCCAGCCCACCTCGATCTTCGCGCGCAAGAACTACTTCTATCCCGACCTGCCGAAGGGCTATCAGATCTCGCAGTACGAACGGCCGCTGGCGCTCGGCGGCGGTCTCGAGGTGACGGTGGACGGAATCTCGTCCTGGATCGGCCTGACACGCATCCACATGGAAGAAGACGCCGGGAAGTCGCTGCACGAGGGCTTTCTCGACTCCGACCGCCAGGCCTACGTGGACTACAACCGCAGCGGCGTGCCGCTCATCGAGATCGTGTCGGAGCCCGACATGCGGTCGGCCGCGCAGGCCGCGCAGTTCTTCAGCCAGCTGCGCGAGATCCTGGTGTGGCTGGGCGTCAACGACGGCAACATGGAAGAGGGCAGCCTGCGCTGCGACGCCAACGTCTCGGTGCGGCCGACGGGCCAGGCCGCCTTCGGCACGAAGGCGGAAGTCAAGAACGTGAACTCCTTCCGCTACCTGCAGAAGGCGATCGAGTACGAGATCGAGCGGCAGATCGACGTGCTGGCGGGCGGCGGCACGGTGCGTCAGGAGACGCGGCTGTGGGATTCATCCACCAACAGCACGCATGCGATGCGCAGCAAGGAAGAGGCTCACGACTACCGGTACTTCCCGGAACCCGACCTGCCGCCGCTCGTCGTGGACGAATCGCGCGTCGAGCGCATCCGGTCCGCGATGCCCGAGACGGCGTCCGCCCGGCGGCGGCGGTTCGTCGCCGACTACGGCTTGCCGGAATACGACGCGGGCGTCCTGACCCAGTCGCCCGAACTGGCCGATTACTTCGAGGCCGTGGCTCGCCCGCCAACCAACCCGAAGCTGGCCAGCAACTGGGTGATGGGCGAGCTGCTGCGCACGCTGAACGACCGCGCGCTCGACGTGGCCCGGGCGCCCATGCGGCCCGCGGCCCTGGCGGGCCTGATCGGGCTGGTGGAGCAGGGGACGATCAGCGGATCGATAGCCAAAGATGTCTTCGCCAAGATGTTCGACACGGGCCGGGAAGCCCAGGAGATCGTGGCCGCCGAGGGACTGGCACAGATCGGCGACGAGGACGCGGTGCTGGCCATCGTCCGGGAGGTCATCGCCGAGAACGCCGGGCCGGTGGCGGAATACCGCGCCGGCAAGCAGAAGACGTTCGGGTTCCTGGTCGGCCAGGTGATGAAGCGGAGCGGCGGCAAAGCGAATCCTCCGCTCGTGAACCGCGTGCTCACCCGCGAGCTGACCTGAGGTTAGCCAGGCGAGGCTGATTCGCGCCTGGCTAACCCGGTTGCTAGACCGGCGCCCGGTGGGCTACTCTCGGGCGAACTCCGACGTGATCGAGGCGAAGAACCTCTCCAAGTTCTACGATCGCAGCGTCTACGCGCTGCGCGACTTGTCGCTCTCCGTGGAGAAGGGCGAGTTCGTCTTCCTGACCGGGCCGAGCGGCGCCGGCAAGTCCACGTTCCTTCGCTTGCTGCTGGTCAAGGAACGGGCGAGCGAAGGCGAGATCCTGGTCAACGGACACAACCTCACCGCGCTGAGCCGTGCCGAGGTGCAGGAATACCGCCGGGGTGTCGGCTTCGTGTTCCAGGACTTCAAGCTGATTCCCACCCGGACGGTCTTCGAGAACGTGTCGTTCGTCTCGGAGGTGCTGGGCGTCGCGCCGGCGCAGCAGCGCCGCCGGGCGTTCCAGGTTCTCAAGTGGGTCGGACTCCAGCACCGGATGAACGCCTACCCGCGCGAACTCTCGGGCGGCGAGCAGCAGCGCATCGCGATCGCGCGCGCGCTGATGAACGACCCGCCGCTCGTCATCGCCGACGAGCCGACGGGCAACCTGGATCCCGATCTGTCGCTCGAGATCATGAACCTGCTGCGCGAGGTCAACGCCGGCGGCACCACCGTGCTCGTGGCGACGCACGATCGGGAGCTGATCCGCCTGGTCGACCGTCGCAGCGTCACACTGGATCACGGCCGCATCGTGGAGACGTCGTGAGGGCCATCGACTACGCGCTGCGGCACGGCTGGGCGAGCCTCTGGCGCGGCAAGGGATCGACCGTGTTCGCCATCCTGGCCATCGCCCTCGCGTCGAGCGTGCTGGGCGCCGTGGGCCTGGTGACGTTCAACGCGGACCGGATCCTGGCGCGCTGGTGGGAGAGCGCCGAGTTCTCGGTCTACCTGCGCGACGACGCGACCTCCGAGCAGCGCGGCATGGTGGAAACGCTGCTCGACCAGAGCGAAGTGGTGAGCGGGCGCGAGTACGTCTCCAAGGATCAGGCCCTGGCCCGGTTCCGGAGGGAGTTCGCAGAGCTGGCGTCCATGACGGCCGAGCTGGGTGGCAATCCGTTCCCGGCTTCGCTCGAGGTGCGGCTCCAGGACAGGGGCGACGCGAGCGGTGCTGGCGAGTCGCTGCTGCGGCGCGTAGCGACCCTGCCAGGCGTGGCCGACGTGCGTTACGACCGCGTCTGGCTGGCGCGGGTCGGGCAGGGCCTGGAGGCGCTGCGGCGCGTGGGCGTGGCGCTGGCGATGCTCCTTGCCGTGGCCGCGGCGGTCACGGTGGCCAGCGTGGTCCGGCTCGGGATGCACGCGCGAAAGGACGAGATTGAAATCATGGAGCTCGTGGGCGCCTCGGCCGCCTTCATTCGCGGGCCGTTCGTCGCCGAGGGGCTGCTGCAGGGCGGGCTGGGCGCCCTGGTCGCGCTGGTCGCCGTGTTCATCGGCTACAGAATTGGCTTGGCGCTCTGGGGGATGGATCTCACCCTGGCACTTGACGGCATGGCCCCGCGCTTCCTGCCGGTCTCGCTGAGCGCCGGACTGGTGGCCGGCGGGATGCTGGTCGGCAGCCTGGGGGGCCTCATCGCCTCCCGGCGTGTCGGGTCGTGAAGCTGCACGCCCTCGCCGTTGACAGCCGTGGGCGGCCCTGACTAGACTGGGACTCACCGGTTGCATGTCCGTTTCCCGGCACCGCATCGCCCGCTTCCTGGCTGATTCGCTCCCGATTTGGGAGCCTGAATGTTCCTCCAAGTCAACCTTCTACCGCGAAGAGTTCGTGAAGTGTCAGCAGTGTCTCGACGAACAGCGCGAGCACTACTCCGAACGGGCGGTCAGCGACGTCGAAGAGGCGCTGGGTAAGGTGCTGGAGCAACTGGATCATCTGTGCGCCGCCGGAAACGCCGACCAGGTCGTCAGCCGATTGCTGCGTCAGTTCGACCTGGTCACCGGCGCGTCGGGATGGACCGACCGGCGGCGAGTCCACTGATCGACCTCGACCATCTCCGCGCACATCTCACGGTCATCTCTCGCGCGGCCTTGAAGGCCGTGGACGCGGGCTCGCTCGTGACCCGCGCACTCGCTGCTCCCCCCTTGCGTCAGCGGATTCTCGTCGGCCGCCTCGGTGCACGTGGTGGCCGCGGGCAAGGCATCGGCCACGATGCTGCAGGCCTTCCTGGACGCGTCGCCATGCCGCGCGAGCACGGTGCTCGGCGTGGGACCGGCCAACTCCCCGGTACCGGACGGAGTGGAGTGGGTGGACGCGGGCCACCCGGTGCCGACCGACGGCAGCGTGCGGGGCGCGCGGCGCGCGTTGGACATTGCCGGCCGCACGACGTCCGGGGACCTGCTGCTGGTGCTGTTGTCGGGCGGCGGATCGGCGCTGATGGCGCTGCCGGCCGAGGGGATCTCGCTCGAAGACAAGCAGGACACGGTCCGTCGGCTGCTCGAGTCGGGCGCGGACATCTACGAATTGAACACCGTGCGCAAGCATCTGTCGGCCATCAAGGGAGGGCTGTTGGCCGCGGCCGCACCGGGCGGCACTCATACGCTGGCGCTCTCGGACGTCGTGGGCGACGACCTCTCGGTGATCGCTTCGGGCCCGACCTTCCCGGACGAAAGCACCTTCGCGCAGGCGCTCGCCGTGCTGGAGCGCCGGGGTGGCCGGGTGGCGTTTCCCGAACCCGTGGTCGCGCGTCTCCAGGCCGGCGCAGCAGGCCAGGTGCCCGAGACACCGACAGCTGGCGATCCGCGCATGGCGCGGGCGGACGCCGTGGTGATCGGCCCGCAGCGCGGCGCGCTCGACGACGCTGCGCGTGCTGCGCACGCGGGCGGCTTCACCGTGCTGGTGGTGGACGAACCGGTGACGGGTGAGGCTCGAGATGCGGCCGTGGCGCACGTGCGTCGGCTGGCCGCCCTGGTGCGCGAGACGCCGCGCCCGGTATGCGTGTTGTCGTCCGGTGAAACCACCGTGACCGTTCGCGGCGCGGGACGAGGTGGACGCAACCAGGAGTTCGCGTGTGCAGCGGCGCCTCATCTGGACGAACTGGGTCCGCGCGTCGTGCTGGGCAGCCTGGGCACCGACGGGATCGACGGTCCCACGGACGCGGCCGGCGCGGCCGTGGATTCGTCCACACTGGCGCGCGCCGCCGCGGCGGGCCTGCCGCCGCCCGAGGCCTTCTTGCGCGACAACGATTCCTACACCTACTTCGACGCTCTCGGCGACCTGATTCGCACGGGACCGACGCGCACCAACGTCGGCGACCTGCAGATTGTCCTGATCGGCTGATGGGCACTCGATCCGGCGCCACCTGGACGCGCGACGAGGTGCTGCGCGCGCTGCGTGACGACGTGCGGCGTCCGGCCACCGCGCGCGATCTGATCCGCACGCTGCGCGTGCCGAAAGAGGAGCGGACGTCGTTCAAGCGCCATCTCCGGGCGCTCGTGGCCGCGGTGAACTGGTTCGCCAGCGCGGGCATCTGTTCGGCCTCCCCGGGCGCGCGGATCTGGTCGTGGGCACCATCCACACGACGGCGAGCGGCGTCGGGTTCGTGTCCCGCGAGGACGGCGAGGATCTCTTCATCCCGCCCGGGTCGCTGGGGGATGCGATGCACGGCGATCGCGTCACCGCGCGCGTGGAGCGCCGCACCGAGCGGGGCGACGAAGGGCGCGTGCTGGAGGTGGTGTCGCGCCGCCATCAGCGCCTCGTAGGGCGGCTGGAGGTGGACGGGTCCGGCCGCGGGTTCGTGGTGCCCTTCGACAAACGGGTGCAGACGGATGTGCGTGCCGACTGGTGGCGAACCCTTGCCCGCGTCGCGCGGCGACATGGTGGTGGTGGACCTCACCAGGTACCCGAGCGAGGCGCGCGGCGCCGAAGGCCGCATCGTGGAGGTCCTGGGCGGTGTGGACGCGCCCGGTGTGGACACGACCGTGATCTCTCAGGAGCTTCGGCATCCCCGAGCTGTTTCCGCCCGAAGCCGTCACGGAGGCGCAGCGCCTGGGCGAGGTGGTGCGGCCCGCGGACATCGAGGGCCGGACGGACTTCAGGCAGGTGCCGACCGTGACCATCGACGGCGAGGATGCCCGAGACTTCGACGATGCGATCACGCTGTCGCGACTGCCGAATGGGCTGTATCGGCTCGGCGTCCACATCGCGGACGTTTCGCACTACGTGCGTGAGGAGTCGGCGCTCGACGAGTCCGCCTACGACCGCGGCACGTCCGTGTATTTCCCGGATCGCGCCGTGCACATGTTCCCGCACGAGCTGGCGACGGGCCTGTGCAGCCTGAAGCCGCGCGTCGATCGCCTGGTGCAGTCCTGCGTGATGGACGTGGACGATCGCGGGCGCGTGGTGCGCTATGAGATTCACGACGGCGTGATCCACAGCGCGGCCCGGATGACCTACACCGAGGTGAACGCCATCGTGTCGGAGCGCGACCCGGCCGTGCGCGCCGCCTACGAGCCCCTGGTGCCGCTGTTCGAGCTGATGCACGAGCTCTTCGGCGTGCTGAACGAGCGCCGCCGCCGGCGCGGGTCCATCGACTTCGACCTGCCGGAAGCGAAGGTGGAGCTGGACGCCGAAGGCGCCATCACGGCGATCGTGGCGTCGGAGCGCAACGTCGCGCACCGCATGATCGAGGAGTTCATGCTGCTGGCCAACGAGACCGTGGCCGGGCACCTGGTGCAGCACGATGTGCCGGCGCTTCACCGCGTGCACGAGGCGCCGACGTCAAGAAGGTCGAGGAGTTCGAGGCGTTCATCGCCCCGCTGGGCTATGGACTGGCCGCCACCGGCCAGGCGGTTCGTCCGCGCCACTTTCAGAAGCTGATCGACCGGATGCGCGGCACGCCCGAGGAGCGGCCGATCGCGGCGCTGATGCTGCGCACGATGCAGAAGGCGCGCTACGACGCGAACAGCCTCGGGCACTTCGGCCTGGCCGTCGATCAGTACACCCACTTCACGTCGCCGATTCGCCGGTATCCCGACCTGGTCGTGCACCGCATGCTGCGGGAGTCAGGCCAGGGGCCGGTGTCGGCCACGCGGCGGGAGGAGCTCGACGACGCCTTGCCGGAAGTGGCGCGCCATACCTCCGAGATGGAACGGCGAGCCGACGACGCCGAGCGCGAGCTGCTGCAGTGGAAGAAGGTGCGGTTCATGGCCGACAAAGTCGGCGACGAGTTCGACGGGTACGTGACCGGCGTGGCGCCGTACGGCCTCTTCGTCGAGCTGGTCGAGCACTACGTGGAGGGCCGTGTCCACGTGACCAGCATGGCCGACGACTTCTACCGCTTCGTCGAGCAGCAGCACGTGCTGTTCGGAGAGAACACCAAGAAGACGTACCGCCTGGGCGACCGGGTGCACGTGCAGGTGATCCGCGTGGACCAGGAGCGACGGCAGGTGGACCTGGGACTTGTGGAGATCCTGGAGGCCGTTCGACAGCAGCCGCGGCCGGCCTCCCCGAGCCAGGCCGGCCCGGACGGTCAAGCCCTCACGCGCCCGGGCGCAGCGTCCGGGGCGGCGCGAGCGCGCCGCGAAGAAGGGTGGAAGAAAGCGTTAGCCCTGAACGAAGGCGGTTAGGTGCGTTCGGAGCCTTCGTCGGTCTTGTCGGCGCCTTCGCGCGTGGCGGCCTTGAAGTTGCGGATGCCACTGCCAATGCCTCGTCCCAGCTCTGGCAACCGTTTCGCGCCAAAGATCACGATCAGGATGGCGAGGATGATCAGTAACTCGGTGAAGCCAAAATTCATACGGCACCCAGCGGATCCGGGTCGTGGCCTGAACTGTCCAGCCCTCGCTCGAACCTGCGAAATTGTACCACGCGGTCGCGGTGGCACCCGGAACGGTTCTTGAAGACATCTTAGCTGTGCAAAGGTTCACCAAAACGAGCGTCCACTCCTGGGGACGCCCAGCCCGGGGCCGCGCCCTGTGGGCCGCCATGGTGTTGACGGTGGGCGCCATTGGCCTGTCGCCGCAGCTGCGTGCGCAGTTCGCGACGGGCGTTCAGCTGGTGGAGGTCTATGCCTCCGTCACGCGGCCCGATGGCACACCCGTGACGGGCCTGACGGCCTCAGACTTCGAGGTGCGGGAGGACGGTGTGGTGCAGCCCGTCTCCGTGTTCGCGGCCGGGGAGTTTCCCCTGACAGTGGCGCTCGGCGTGGACCGCAGCTTCAGCATGGCGGGGGAGCCGCTGCGCCTGGCGATGCGCGCCTCCCAGGCGTTCCTGCGCGCGTTGAAGCCGCAGGATCGCGCGATGGTGTGGGCAATCGCCGACGGCGCCGAAGTGATCGCGCCACTCGACGCGCCGCGCGACGAGCAGCTGCTCGCGCTGGCGAAGCTGACTCCGTGGAGCACGACCGCGCTCCACGACAGCGTGATCGTGGCGCTGGATCGCCTGGAGCCCGAACGCGGCCGCCAGGCCCTGGTGCTCTTCACGGACGGTGCCGATCGTTATAGCCGTGCTTCGGTGGCCGACGTGCTCGAGCGGGTGCGGCGCAGCAACGCGCTCGTGTACGGCATTGGCGTCGGGAAGACACGTGCACCGATTCTGGCTGAGATGGCCGCCGTCTCCGGCGGCCGATCGATCCATGTTCGGAACGCGGAGGCGCTCGAACCCGCGCTGGCCTCGATCGCGCGGGAGCTGGCGCACCAATATCTTCTGGGCTACGCGCCGCCCCGCCGGCCGGGCAACGAGGCACGCTGGCGGTCAATCTCGGTGCGGCTGACGCGCGATCGCGGGCGGAGCGCGCATCCGTGCACGAGACGGCTATGTGGCGCAATGAGAGCCGTTTGGCGAGATCCGGCGTCAAATCGGATATCAGCGACCTTGCGGACCCGCCGCGCGTCGGTGACAATGAGCCGAGTCTCGCGTCGAAGCCATCATGTCGAGCGTGAAGCCTGAATCGCCCCGTCGTGCCCCTGCGGCCCCGGCGCACCTGACGGTGCGGCCGGAAGGGCTGGGCCCTGCCGAAGTGCCGTTCCTGTTCCAGCAGCAGCAGCAGCGCATCGGCAACGCCCTGGGCGTCTCGGTGGTCACGCATATAGCGATACTGGGCCTGTTGTTCCTGGCGTCGCAGCTCGTGCCCGACCGGGTGTACCGAGGCCGTGCTGCCGGACACGTTGCCCGACATCGTGTGGCTGGCCGACCCGGGTCCAGGCGGCGGCGGTGGCGGCGGTGGCAATGAGTCGCCGGAGCCACCCAAGAAGGTCGAGCTGCCGGGGAAGCAGGAAGTGTCGGTTCCGAAGCCGCCCGAACCGGTCCCGGTGCCGAAGCCCGAGCCCGAACCGACGCCGGAGATCAACATTCCCGCGGTCCAGACCGCCGCAGCACCGGTCATCGCTCCGGGTGCCATCACCAGCAACCAGGCCAGCACCGAATCGCAAGGCGCGGGCGTTGGAGGCGGCGGGGGAGACGGACGTGGCACGGGCGTCGGCCCGGGCACCGGCTCAGGTCTGGGGGAGGGCCGCGGCGGTGGCACTGGCGGCGGCGTATTCCGGCCGGGCAACGGCGTCATGATTCCTCGCGTGCTGCGCGAGGTGAAGCCGGCCTACACGGCGGAGGCGATGCGCGCGAAGGTGCAGGGCATCGTGCTGCTCGAGTGCGTCGTCATGCCCGACGGCACGGTGGGGCGCGTGGAAGTGGTGAAGTCGCTCGACGGCACGTTCGGCCTCGACCAGGAGGCCATCAAGGCCGCCCGCCAGTGGCGGTTCGCGCCCGGCACGCGCTTCGGCGAGCCCGTCGCCGTGCTCGTCACGATCGAACTCCAGTTCACCCTGCGCTAGTTTCAGGCTCCAGGCTTCGGGCTCCAGGCTCCAGGCCTGCCAAATTCGAGGTACGCGCCTCACGCTCGCAACAAGATTGGGTCCAGAAAAGCCCGCACGAGCGGTACGACGACCTCCGGCCGCGTGAACAGGTCGTGCCGGGCCTTATCCACCAATCGGACGGTCCACCCCAGCCGCTCCAGGTCGGTGCGACGCTCGGCGACGAGCGGTCCGATGCGTGTGGTGTAACCGCCGGTCGTGATGACGTCGTCGCTGCCGGCAAACGCCATACGCGGGCACGTGAACTTCGACACGGCTTCTTCGTCCCGCCACTCGTTCAGGGCGCGATAGAACGTGACCATCAATTGCGCTTCAGCGGCGCCCGTCCGTTGCGCGAGCCATTCCGACACGGCAGTCATGTCGCGATACGACGCGCCGATCGGCGGCCAACCGCCGCAAATCAAGGCGCTCAGCCGGTCCGTCCGGGCCGCGAGTTGAAGGCCGACGACGCCGCCCCACGAGTAACCGTACCAGGCAAACCGCTCTGCACCAGCGGCGTTCGCAACGGCGATGACGTCCGCGCAGACTCGATCTGGATCGAACGAGTTCACAGCGGCTCCCGCCTCGGCTCCAGTCGGGGGATAGTCCATCACGATGACCTGATACCGATCGGTGAGCCGGTCGAGATAACCCTGCCGGAGTGCTGCGATCGGATCGCTGCCCTGGCCACTCTTGTTGACGCTGATCGGAGAGCCCAGAAACAGTACGGGGCCGCGGCCATAGGTCTCATAACGCACAGGCACCTGTGCCGCACTCTTCGTCGGGACGAGAGTCGACACGAATGTCCCGGCGCCCAACGACGTCAGGAGTCGCACGAGCTTCACGTCGTTCCATTACAGGCACCGCACCACGAGCCAGAACTTCCACGGCGAAGCTCGAACGGGCCCATCTGGGTGCCCGTCTCCGTCAAGGTGACAACGAGGCTCATCTGGTCGTCCTGCACGTGACCACGGTATCGGGCACGAAACGATGGCAGGGTTTCGTCCCCACGAACCGGACCAGGGCGGCCCGGCGTGTGAGTCCCGGCCGCAGTAAACGAGCCCTCGCTATCGGGGCGAAGCGGTTCCTCGATGACGCCATCGGCACAGTCGTATTCGAGACGCGCCCCACCTGAAGTGACTTGCATCCGCACATGCGAACCTCCCCAGGCCCTGGCGCAATGACGGGAGTGGGACTGGTGGCACAACCCCGCGGCGAGGCTGATGATCGTGAGCGCGAAAGTGGATGTTCTCACTCGTCCCTATCCGGCGTGATGCTACATCCTGCACGACACGAGGCCCCACTCGAAGGCAGGCGGGGGTCCGTACTCGGCTGGCGACTCCCTATGGAGCATACCGACATCGAGAGCCACGAAATCGAATCGTCCCGACGAATCACCGCAACACCTGGCGCGCGTGCGCGCCAAAGCAGACACTGCCGAACGAACCAAGGGCAACCATGACCGAGCCGCCCTTGGTTCGTTCCGCGTGACGGCCCCACGATCGCCTCTAACTACCCGGCAGGTGCATGCCACGTGGTTGTCGATGGAATCAAGGCCTAGTTGCCGTGGGACCGGTAGGCAGGAGGACGAATTTCCGGTCTGCGGAATGGGAGGCGCCGGCCGAGTACGGACCCGGCCTGCCGATGCCGACTAGAAACACATGGCGGACGTGCTTGACAGCACGGCCGCGTTGTATTAAACCTATAGGTTAATTAACTCATAGGTTCACTACAGATGCCCACGGACCAACTGAGCACCACGTTCGCCGCCCTGGCCGACCCCACCCGCCGGGCGATCCTCGCGCGTCTGATCGCGGGGGAGCGGTCGGTCACCGAGCTGGCCGAACCGTTCGACATGAGCCTGCCCGCCGTCTCCAAGCACCTCCGCGTGCTGGAGCGTGCGGGTCTCATCGCGCGGGGACGCGAGGCCCAGTGGCGGCCCTGCCGCATCGAGGCGGCGCCGCTCAAGGAAGTGGCCGAGTGGGCCGAGCGCTACCGCCACATCTGGGAGGCGCGGTTCGACCGCCTCGACAGCTACCTGCAGCAGATGAAAACCAAGAACACGAAGGAGAAGTCCCATGCCCGTAAGCAGCGCCGCAAATAGCCAGACCTTCAAGGTCACCACCCCGTCCGATACGGACATCGTGTTGACGCGTCTCTTCGACGCGCCGCGCCATCTCGTTTTCGAAGCGTTGACCAAGCCCGAACACGTCCGGCGTTGGTGGGGCATTCTCGACGACAAGCATTCGGTGCCGGTGTGCGAGATCGACCTGCGAGTGGGCGGCGCGTGGCGCTACGTCGGCGAAGGCCCCGAGGGCAGGATGCCTGCCTTCTACGGCGTCTACCGTGAAATCACTCCGCCGGAGCGGCTCGTCTGCACCGAGGTCTTCGAGCCGTTCCCGGACGCGGGGTCGGTTGTGACCGTGGTGCTGACCGAGGAGAACGGCAAGACACGGATCACGGTGACCGCCACCTATCCGTCGAAGGACGTGCGTGACATGGTGCTGCAGACCGGCATGGAGCGCGGCGCCGCCATCAGCTACGACCGCCTGGAGGAAGTGGCGGCGGGGCTGTCCTGAGCGGTCAGCCGGCCGTGACGAGCCGCACCGCTTCGGTCACGACAGAGGCCAGATAGAGGCCGATCGCCATCACGAGCGCCGCGTCGAGGAGGCGCGGCGCCACCCCACCGCTCCGAGGCTGCTTTCCGAGCGCGGCCCGGCAGCGTGCGTGCACGCGGCGCTCCCACGCGTCGCCTGGGGCGACAGGGGAGAGACCCGCGAGCGCCTGCAGTTCCCGTCCGTGAGGGTCGTGAGGGCTCATGGGGTCACCTCCCGCGGCGCCGCCGCCGGCAGACGGCGGGCATCTTCCAGCCTCTCGGCCAGCAGTGCCCGCGCCCGGCTGAGACGCTGACGCAGGGCTTCGGGGCTGACACCGCACACCGCGGCCGCCTCGGCCGGCCGGAGACCTTCGACGCCGACGAGCAGCAGCACTTCGCGATGGGCCAGCGGCAGCTCCGCCAGCGCGGTCTCAACCTGCCGTTCGAACTCGGTGGTGGCGGTCTCCTCGAATGGCGAGCGGAACAGGCCGGCGTTTGGCCAGCTGTCGGTCGCATCGGGCCGAAAGGTGTCCTCCAGCATCCGCGAGCGGCGGTAACTCAGATACAGATTCCTCGCCACCGTGAACAGCCATGGCCCGAAGCGCGTGTCGGGCTGCAACCGATCCCGGTGCGCAACCAGCCGCAGCCAGGTCTCCTCGACGAGGTCCTCAGCCACGTCACGGCTGCCCGACAGCCGCGCCAGGAACGTGAACAGGCGCCGGTTGTAGGCGGCGTACACCTCGTCAAAGGCGGCTGCGTCGCCCGCGCGCAGGCGCGCGACGAGCTGCAGCTCGAGGTCCCGGTCCACCGTAGTCATAACGCGACCTGGCTGGCGATCGTGACAGCCGTCACGCCGCGCCGGCTTAAGCGTTATATCCGATACGCCGCGAGTGAGTCACGGCGGAAAGGAGGCATCGTGGATGTCCTGACGAACATGAGTCTGGCAGCGCAGCTGGCGCTCTTGCAATCAGCGCCGCGCCGCTGGCGATGGGGCTCGCTTTCCTCTTTTGGCCGAGCGAGCGGAAGCTGGCACTGATGCGGCCGTTGTCGACGGCGGGCACGTTCGCGGCAGTCTGCAACGTCCTGCTCGGCCTGGCCAACAGCCTGATCGGGCTGTCACGAGCCCCCGCGGGGGACGATGTCGTTTCAGCGGATGGCGCCGGGCTGGCGGAGTCGACGGTGGCGGGGTTTCTGGCCTTTGCCTGCCTGACGGCCGGCTGGCTGTTCGTGGCGCTGGGGATGCGAAAGCTGCCCTGAATTCGCTTGTATCATCGAGAGCGTGAAGATCCTGGTGGTCGGTGTCCTGGTGCTCGGCATGCTGTCCGGCGGGCAGAGTCGTCAGACCTTCACCGGCACGATCACCGACGACGCCTGCGCGATGGCCGGCCACGCCCGGATGCGGATGGGGCCGACCGACGCCGAGTGCGTCACGGCCTGCATCCGCCTGCACGACGCCAAGTACGTGCTGCTCGTTGGCGAGGAGATCTACGAGTTGACGGATCAGGAAGCGCCCGCGAAGTTCGCCGCACAGCGCGTCCGCGTGATCGGCACGCTGGACGCAAAGACGCAAACGATTCGCGTCGAGTCGATCGCGACTGCGAGCTGAGACGAGCCTATTCGCAGGCCTCGGTGATGCAGATCGACTCGAGCGTGCGGCCCACCGGCGGCACGGGCAGCCCCTTGGCCTCCATCAGCTTCCGCAACAGCAGTCCAGCCTCCGGGTGCCCAATCGCCGATTGCACGCCGACGCGCACGAGCCCATCCGCATAGTCCACGGCCTGCCACGTGTGGATGGCCAGCTTGCCGCCGCGGTTGTCGGTGTTGCCGTAGTCCCGCACATCGAGCTTCGCTCCGGCGTCCGCCAGCGTCTGGATGACCGCCGCGCGACCCTTGTGGCCGGCGCCGTGGAGCGCCACGCGCCCGGTGTCGGCCTGCGCGTTCACGTCGAGGCCGAGGCCGAGCAGCATCTTCACGGCCTCGTGCGTCGCCTCGGGCGACCACTCGTAGGTGATGCCCTCCACCCAGCCGACGCCCGCGGCCACGTGCAGGGCGGTCACGCCCAGCACCGTCGCGATCTTCGGATCGGCGCCGCGCGCGAGCAGCAGCTTCATCAGCTCGAGGTCGCCAGACTGTGAGGCGCGCAGGAACGCCGTGGCGCCGTTCTCGTCGAGCCACTGATTCGTGAACACGGTGCGCGTCTCCGTGCTGTCCTTCACGCGCGCGTTGACGTTGGCGCCCTTGTCGAGCAGGAACTTGATGAACTCCAGGTGATCCATGTCGCCCTTGCGGACGGGATAGTCACCGTTCTCGATGTTGCGGTTGTCCGTGGCGAGATAGAGCGGCGTCCACCCGCCCTTGTTCGGGAGGTTGGGATCCGCGCCACGCTCGATCAGGTAGGCCGCGAGCTTGTAGTACCGGTTCTGCGTCGCCACGAGCAGCGGGCTCCAGCCGTAGCCGGTCACCTGGTTGATGTCGGCGCCGGCTTCGAGCAGCACCTTCACCGTGTCGAGATCGTTCGAGCGCGTCGCGTAAACGAGCGGCGTCAGCTCGCCGCCGTCGGTCGGCTCGGCGCGGCCTCGAAAGACCGGAGGCGCCGCATCGTCGAAATCATCGGCCGCTCCACCGGCGTTGCCGCGCCCGGCAGCATTGCCGCGGCCGGCGCCGGCGCCGCCGCCACGCCCTCCAGCGCCGGGGTTGGTGAGCTGGTTCAGTTGACCCAGGTCCAGCGCTCGCCCCGCCGCCACCGCCGCGCCTTGCGCCGCCACGGCCTTCCGCGGATCGTTCGCCTTGCCCAGGGCCGGCCCGCGGCCCCGAGTGGCCGGGTTCGAACGCGCCTTGAAATCCGCGCCGCGCCGGACCAGCAACTGGACCGCCGCCTCGTGGCCTTCATCGGCCGCCCACATCAGCGCGGTGGTGCCCCGCAGCGTTTCCTTGGCGTTCACGTCTGCGCCGCGATCGAGCAGCACCGTCATGGTGTCCACGCTGCCCGTTCGCGACGCAGCCATGAGCGGAGTACGACCGAGGGGCAGCGCCTCGTTGGCCTCGGCCCCCGCCGCAAGCAGCGCGCCCACGATCGCGGCATCGCCGTTGACGCTGGCCAGCCACAGCGGCGTGCTGCCCGCGCGATTGGCGGTGCGCGGGTTCGCGCCAGCCCGCAAGAGCACGTCGAGCAGTTCCTTGTTGGCGCGGTAGGCGGCCCAATGGAGGGCCGTGGCGCCGTCGCCCTGCGGCGCGTTCACGTCGGCCTTCTTCGCCACCAGCGCACGAACCGCGGCGATATCGCCGCGCATGGCCGCGTCGGCGACGTCGGACGCGGCCGCACTCAGCCGGAGATCCGGCCCGGCATACGCCAGCGCCGCCAGGACCAAGAGAACCTTGAACAGACCTCGCAGTGTCAGTTTCAGCGCCATGTCACACCAAACCGGTCAGGCGGCCCGTGCTGTCGCCGATGCGGTCCTGCTCGATGCCGAACGTGTCCAGGAGACTGAGGAGCAGGTTGCCGGTCGGCACCTGCTTCGAGGGATACGCGAGGTGCCGCCCGCCGCGCATCTTGCCGGCGGCGCCGCCCACCAGGACGTGCGGCACGTCGTAGTGCACGTGCTGGTTGGAGTTCCCCATGTTGCTGCCGAAGAGCACGAGGGACTGGTCGAGCAGCGTCCCGTCGCCATCCTTGGTCTTCGCCAATCGATCCACCAGGTGGGCCAGCATCTTGACGTGGTACTGGTTGATCTTCGACAGCTCGGCGATGCGGCGCGGGTCTTCGCCGTGGTGCGAGACGCCGTGGAAGCCGGCCGTGGGCGCCGCGCTTTCCGGGTAGGTGCGGCCCGTCAGATCGCGTGCGAAGAGCAGCGTGCCCACCCGCGTGATGTCGGCCTGGAACGCCAGCGCCAGCAGGTCGAACTGCAGCTTGATGTGCTCGTCGAAGGTCTGGGGCACGCCCACTGGAACAGGCATGCTTTCGGGCGCCACGGTCGAGGCCTTCATCGCGATCTGAAGACGGCGCTCGATCTCGCGCACGTGTTCGGTGTAGTCGTCGAGCCGCGCGCGGTCCGGCACGCTGACGTCGCCGCGCAGCCGCTGGAGGCTCGCGGTCAGCGAATCGAGGACGCTGCGGTCGCGCTCCCGGCGTGCCGCGCGCTGTTCCACGGTGCTGCCGTCGCCGAACATCCGCTCGAACACCACCTGCGGGTTCAGCTCCATGGGCAGGGGAGCCGTGGGCGACGCCCACGAGATCGTGTTCGTGTAGGTGCAGCTGTATCCTTCGCCGCAGTTGCTCGAGTTGGCGCCCGGATCCTCCACCGCGAGTTGCATCGACGGCATCAGGGTTTCGCGCCCGATCCGCTGCGCGATGATCTGGTCGATGGTGGTGCCGTTATACACGTCGGCGCCCGCCGTCTTCTTCGGCTTCTCGGCGCACAGAAACGCGGCGGCGACCCAGTGGTCCGCGCCGGTCACACCTGGCGGCGGTTCGGCCGACCGCGAGTGCAGCCCGCTCAGGATCACCGTCTGGTTCCGGAACGGTTCGAGCGGCTTCCAGGTGAACGGCAGCTCGGCCTCGAGCGCGCCCTCCTTGGCCGGCACCCAGTAGCCGGGAGCCCCGCCGTGCGGCACGAAGCAGCCCACGAACCGCGGCTTCGCGCGTGCCGCCGTCTGCGCCAGCGCGGTCGCCGCTGGCACCATCGCCTCGAGGAGCGGCAGCGACAGCGTGGCGCCTGCGCCACGCAGGATCGTCCGCCGCGACAGGTGTTTCTTGGCAAGGAACATCAGTGCGTCTCCACCGTGGCTTTCGTGTTGTTCTGGAACGGCTGGCTGTTGATGACGCCGAGGACCAGCGACGAGAAGCTGTAGTTGCTGCGGGCCGCGCCGCGCACCACCGCGCGAACCGTGGGCATGTCCTGGTACTCGACGCCCCGACCGAGCGCATACGTCAGGAGCTTCTCGGTGACGACCCGCACGAACTGATCGCCGTGGGCCACGAGCGAGGCCCGAAGGCTCGACACGCCGTCCACCTTCGTTCCGTCTGGCAGCGTCGCAGTGGCGTCGATGGGCTGACCTTCGTCGAGCGTCCGCCAGGCGCCCACGGCGTCGAAGTTCTCCAGCGCCAGCCCCATCGGCTCGAAGATCTGGTGGCACGACGCGCACGTCGGATTCTTCCGATGCGCCTCGAGCGTCTGCCGCACGGTGGGCGTCTTCTGGTTGCCCGTGGTGTCGGGCATCTTCTCTTCCAGCGCCGGGACGTCCGGCGGCGGGTCGGGTGGCGTGACGCCCAGGAACGTCTGGAGGTACCACTTGCCCCGCGTGACCGGCGAGGTGCGCGCCGCGGCGGACGTCACCGTCATCAAGGCGCCTTTGCCCAGCAGGCCGCGACGCGCGTCCAGCGACGCGGGCAGCGTGACCCGGCGGAACCGCGGGCCGTAGATGTTGGGGATGCCGTAGTGCTTGGCCAGCCGCTCATTGACGAAGGTGTCGTTGGCGCTGAGCAGATCCAGGACGCTCCGGTCCTCGCGCATCACGCCGCCGAAGAACAACTCGATCTCGCGCTGGAAGGCCAGCCGCAGGTTGTCGTCGTAATCGGGAAAGATGTTGACCACGGGCTCGGCGGTCTTGAGCGAGCGCACGCCCAGCCACTGCCCGGTGAAATTGGCCACGAGCGCGTCGGCCCGCGGGTCCCGCAGCATCCGGCGAACCTGCCGGTCGAGCACGGCCGGGTCCCGCAGACGTCCCTGTGCAGCCAGCGTCGATCAACTCGTCGTCCGGAATGCTGCTCCACAGGAAGAACGACAGACGCGAGGCAAGCGCGAGGTCGCTGACGCGGTAGCTCCGGCCCACGGAGAGCGCGGCTGGTTCGCGCTCCCCTCGATAAATGAACTCGGGGTCGGCGAGGATGCGTTGCAGCGCGGCCTCGATGCCCTCATCGAATGACCCGCCCTCGCTCCGCGCGTCCTGATAGAACTCCATCAGCAGCTTCTGATCGGCCGCGTTGACCGGGCGGCGGAACGCGTGCCTGGCCAGCGTGGACACGATGGTGCGCGCGCATCCGTCTTCACTCGCGGTGGCAGCAGGCGAGCTTCGACGAGACGCGGCGGTGGGGCGGCACACGAAGATCTTCCGGCGGCTGGCCGTGTCCACGGCGGGCGACGCGTCGAAAGGCCCCTCGATCGTCACCTGCCCGACGTGGGGGTAGAACTGGAACCCCGGGATTGATCCCGGCGTGTTCATGGTGCGCTGGAACGGCTTGTTCAGCTCCGTTGCCGGGATGTCGTTGGTGGCCAGGAAGGTGACGCCCACGCGGTGCAGACCGGCCTTGATCGGCACACGCGGCGTGGCCTTGCCGAGCCCCGTGGTATTCGAAATCTCCTTGTCCCAGTCGAACAGCTTCACCCGCTCGCCGTCGACCGTGACTTCCAGTTGCTCGCCCCGCACGCCTCCCAGCACCGCCTGGAAGTAACCGGTCACGCCCTTCACGGTGAAGCTGTACACCCCGTCGGCTGGGAACTCGTGCGTGATCAGCATGCCGCCGCGGGTGCCGAACGGCAGGCCCTCGACATGGTGGTTCTGGGCCGTGTCGGCGGGCACGTCGAAGACGGCCTGCGTCGGGGCGGTGGACGTGCCCATCGCGAGCCGGCTGATCTTGCCCGATGCCGACAGATAGGCTTCGAGCAGTGCGGGCGACATGGTCAGCGCGCCGGCGATGTTGTCGAAGCCGCGCGTCGAGTCGTCCGGCGGCAGGAACTTCGTGGCATCCACTTCGAGCGCCAGCAGGTCACGAATCGCATTGGCGTACTCGGTGCGGTTCAACCGGTGCAGTCCCGGGGCGGGCAGATGGACAGGCGCGCTGCGATCGACGGTGTCCTCCACCCATTGCGCAAAGGCGTCGAGCGTGGCCTGGTCGGGCCGTCGCATGCCGGTGGGGGGCATCAGGCCCGCGCGCACCCGGCGGACGACCTTCTCGGCCACCTCCGCGTGGTTGCCGAGGTTGGACAGGTCGAGCTGGTCCAGCAGCAGGTTGGCCGTCTTGAGGCGCGCGTTGTGGCAGGTGACGCAGTACTGGTCGATGAGCGCCCGACGCGACGCCACCTCGGACGCCGCAGCCGGTGCGGCGGCAGCCGGCCGGGCAACGCCAGCCGGTCGAGCCGGAGCAGCCGCAGCCGGAGCAGCCGGTCGAGCCGGAGCCGCGGTGGTCGCGCCTCCCTGGGCGCCCATCGAGGCCTGCGTCCAGACCATGCCGGCCCATAGGGCTGCCGCGCCGTAACCGAGTAGTAACCGTGTTCTCACACTTCCCCCCGGTGGGCAGGGACCGCCCCTGGACAGTCGAAATATTAGCTACGCCGGCTCCGGCTAAATCGACCGAACGGGGTTGAAGGTCAGGTAAAGAGGGCGGTCTCGATGCTGAGGCCAGGTCCGAATGCCAGCGCCACGCACGGCCGGCGGGCGCCCGCCTCCATCAAGCGTTTCAGCACGAAGAGCACGGTGGGGGAGGACATGTTCCCGTGCTCGGCCAGGACGTCGCGAGCCACGGCGCCTGCCGAGGCATCAAGGCCGAGTGACTTCTCGGCGGACGAGACGATCCGGATGCCCCCGGGGTGAATGGCCCAGGACCCGACATCGGAGATCTCGAGATCGTGCTCCGCGAGCCACGGCTCCATCCACGGGCGGAGCTGTTCCTCGATCAGGGTGGGGACACGTGGCGACAGCGTCATCGTGAAGCCGTTGTTGCCGACCGTCCAGGTCATGGCGTCGAGCGAGTCGGGGACGAGGCCGGCGCCGCTGGCCGTGAGCCGCCACGGCGCAGCATCGCTGGCGGCCCCGACCACCGCCGCCGCCGCGCCGTCGGAAAACAGGCTGTTGGCCACAATGGCCTCGGGTTCGGCCGAGTACTGAAAATGCAGGGCGCACAACTCCACCGCGCACACCAGCACTCGAGCCGACGGCGTGGATCGCACGAGCGATCGAGCGACGCGCAGGGCATTGAGTGCCCCCTGGCAGCCCATGAAGCCGACGTGCACGCGTTGGATCTGCCGGTCCAGTCCCAGCCGCGTGATCAGCGCGACGTCCACGCCCGGCGCCACGAAGCCCGTGCACGACACCGTGACGAGGTGCGTGATCGCATCGGTGGACACGCCCGCCGACGCCAGCGCACACCGCGCGGCCTGCTCGGCCAGCGGGGCGGATCGTGCCGCGTAGTAGGCCATGCGCTCGGCGGTCGTGGGACCCAGGCGGCAGGCGCCATCCGGCAGCGTCCACAGCGACTGCAGATCGGGTACCGCCTCCCCGCCGCGTGGCTGTGCATCCAGGAAGGCCAGATGCCGTTGGCGGACACCCGATCGGCGATAGAGCACGCCAACGAGCCGCGTCTGATCCTGGTCGTGGGAGGACAGCAGCGACGCGAACCGCGCCGCCTCGGACTGCTCCAGCGTGTAGGGCGGGACGGCGGTGCCGATCCCCAGAATGGACACATCGGTCATACGAACGCTCCTCGCGCCGCGGCCGGTTGGACCGCTATGCGGCCCCGAACGCGAATTTTGTACTCGTTGTGGCTCCGCATGGCGGTCCCGGCGCGCGGAGCGCGCCAAGAGAGACTGGAACCAGCCGCGGGGCGGGAAATCAAGAGACGAAGCCCCGTGGCTGGTTCACCCAGGCGATGGGGCGAGCGGCGAGCCCCGGCCACGAAGAGAGCAGTGATGTCATCTGGGTCGCGAGCGATGGATGGCGCAGGATCCACGCGGCTGTCGACGCCAGAGCCAGCCGTCGCTGGATGTCCTGCTGCAGTGTACGCGTCCATGCTGCGGGCAGATCGGGCTGCCCTTCAATCGCTCGCAGCGCGAATGGCACCACCGCCCGTCCGCCCTGAAGCGCGCACGCCATGCCTTCGCCGGTGAAGGGCTCGACGTAGCCGGCGGCGTCCCCCACGACGAACAGGCCTGGGGCGGCTACAACCCTGGGCCGCCGCGAGAGGTGCGGCGTGCCGCGCCAGGCGATCCGATCGAACGTCGCCGGCGCGGCCCAGCCGGCGCTCCCCAAGATCTCGCGGACCACTGGGCCGATTGCTCTCGCACGTGCCACTGCGCCGGCGTCGAGGGCAGCCGCGAGGTTCCACCGGCCGCCTTCGATCCGGACGGCGCCGACATACCCGTGCGTCCCCACTGTCATGTTCACGGCGGTGTCATGCCACGGAGTGTGGACGGCCGGGTCCAGCACGGCGCTCGCGCCGATCCGTGACCCCGCGGCCACGGTTTCTCCCTCGAGATGGCGGAGGGCGAATCGGCTGCCAAGACCGGTCGCCGCAACCACTACCCGGCAACGAACAACGATGTGCGACCCGCGCGATTCCTCCAGAGCGATGGTGAAGAGGCCAGCGGCACGACGTTCCATCGTCGCGGCTCGCGCGCCCAGCAGCAGCCGGGCGCCGCGGGCTTCAGCGGCTTCGACCAGCATGGCGTCGAACCGGTCCCTCGAGATGCTGACACCGGCCGGAAGGGGAACTGTGGCCTCCGCGCGCCCGGCGCGAAGCCGCAAGGTGTCGTAGGAGCCTCCTCCCGCGTCAACGAGGCGCGAGGCCAGACCGCTTCGTTCGATGGCGTCCAGCGCGCGGTTGTTCAAGCAGCCCCCACAGACCTTCGGCCTGGGGAAGGTGGCGCGATCGACGAGCAGCACGGTAGCGCCGGTCTGCGCGAGGTCATGTGCGGCGAGCGCGCCCGCGGGTCCGGCCCCGATCACGACGACGTCCCAGATGCCGTTGAGGGTCACGAGGAATGCTCGGCCACGAGCCGCCAGCGGCAGGGCCAATGTGTGGTCAGCTGGAACGACCGCAGCCCCGCGCGAGTGGCCAGCTCCTCGGCTTCCTGGCGCGTGAAGGCCGCGTGCACCGAGCGCAGGCTGTCCACGTGCACGACCGGCGATCGCGTCAGGAGCCGTGTGCCCAGCCAGGCCAGGAGCAGACCCACGCGGCTGCGATCGAGATCAGAGACGATCACGAGCGATCGAGCCGCGGCGTTCAGCGCGCGCAGCAGCCGCACTGCCTGTTCCTCATCCAGGTGATGCACGAACAGCGAACAGACCACGACATCGTAGGTCCGAGCAAAAGGGGTGCTGAGCACGTCGTGTTCGAAGAAGCGCGCGTTCACGCCTCGTCGCTGGGACTGCCGTGTCGCGTACGCGACGGCAGTGCGACTGACGTCGCAGCCTTCGATTTCCAGCTGGACGCCTGTCGAGCGCGCCCGCCGCGCCATGCCCGTGACGACGTCGCCCGCCCCGCACGCCACATCGAGCACGGACAGACTTGTGCCGGGATGTCGTCGCAGCAAGTCTGCCACCGGACCCCAGAGTGCCGGCACCGTGCGAGAGATGACGTTGATTCGTTCCAACCCTCGTAGGGCCTCGCGATGAAGTCGCGGGTCGATACCCGGCTCGTCCATCCACTCCGGCTGGAGCTGGCGAGCGGCGATCGAAGGGGGCACAGGCTCGTCTTACCTCAAAGCGAAGGGACAACCAAGCTGCGCGATTACTGCCAGCAGATTGCAGTTCAGACGAATGTGTTGATTGCATATGAACGGGCGACAGGAATGTCAAGATCAGGTACATCCGTCAGAAAGCACTACCACCGTCTGATCGCGCGAATTACCTAGAAAAATGGCGAATCATCGCTGCGTGCGCAAGTGAGGCGACGACGGCCCGGCTTTTGCGATAGCCCGAGGCGTCCGCGACGACGTTCAGCCATGACGCTGCAACGAGCCAAGGATCTGCTGGCACGAAAGGGACACGTCATGAACGTCGGTCAACCGAGCCCTATCACGCGCCCCTGGCGCAACCTGTACCACGCCGTCCCGCACACGATCGAGCCCGAGAGCCAGACGGGGCTCGATATGTTCCGCGCGACCGTGGCGCGACGCGGCGACGCGCCGCTCGTGCACTACTTCGATCGCTCCTTCTCAACGGAGCAGGTGGACCTGATGTCGGATGCGCTTGCGGTGGCGCTGCAGGGCTGCGGCGTGCTCGCCGGCGATCGCGTGGCGATGTATCTCCAGAACATCCCGCAGGTGCTCGTGACGGTGCTGGCGGTCTGGAAATGCGGTGGGGCCGTGGTCCCGTGCAATCCGATGCTCCGCGAGCGCGAGCTGGTGAAGATCCTGGGCGACTCTGGCAGCCGCGTGCTGATCTGTCAGGACGACTTGTACTCCGACATCGTTCGCGCCGCGCTGTCCACGATCAACGTCCGCCACACGATCACCACGTCGGCGCTCGATTTCCTGACGCCTGGGACGCCGGTGCCGGGCGTCCTGGCGGCGCTGCGCCCGACCCGGCACGCCGGTGTGATGGACCTGCGTGAGCTGCTGACGCAGCATGACGGGCAGCGTCCCGCACCGGTCCCGATCACCGGCGACGATGTGGCGTTCCTGGTGTACACCTCGGGCACGACGGGCGAGCCCAAGGCCGCGACCAACACCCACAGAAACGTCGTGTTTGCGACATCGGTCTACGAAAAGTGGATCGGATTTACGGACGCTGACACGATTCTGGGCCTGGCTCCGCTGTTTCACGTCACAGGCCTGATCGGACACGTGGCCCTGGCGATATTGACTGGCTGCCCCCTGGTCCTCTTCTACCGGTTCGACGCCGAGGAGGCCTGCCGGCTCACTGAGCTGCATCGGGCAACATTCACCGTGTCGGCTGTCACGGCCTTCATTGCGCTGCTGAACAGCGGCGCCATGAGCCGGCATGACCTGTCGTCGCTGGTCAAGGTCTATACCGGCGGTGCGCCAACCCCGCCCAGCGTGCTGGCCGAATGGCACGCGGGCACGGGCACGCGCATCCAGCCGATGTACGGGCTGACCGAAGCGACGTCGCCGACGCACATGACGCCGCCCGGTGTCGTGGCGCCGATCGACCCGCGCTCGGGCGTGATGTCGATGGGGGTCCCGGTCTTCAACACGGACGTGCGGATCGTCACGGAGTCGGGGCACGACGCCGAGCCGCGCGAGATCGGCGAGCTGGTGATCACCGGTCCGCAGATCGTCCCTGGGTACTGGCGCAAGCCGAGGGAGACCGCGGCCGCACTGCCTGAGGGTGCGTTGCGCACCGGCGACGTGGGGTTCATGGACGAGCAGGGCTGGTTCTACCTGGTCGATCGGAAGAAGGACATGATCGTCGCGTCCGGCTTCAAGGTGTGGCCGCGCGAAGTGGAGGAGGTCCTGTATCTGCACCCGGCTGTTCGCGAGGCCGCGGTGGTCGGGATCCCCGACGAGTATCGCGGCGAGACGATCAAGGCGGTCATCAGTCTGAAGCCCGGGTACGAGGTGACGCCTGAGGAGATCAAAGGGTTCGCGCGAACCCAGCTGGCCGCCTACAAGTATCCGCGCGTGGTCGAGATCGTGGACGACCTTCCCAAGACGACGAGCGGCAAGATCATGCGCCGGATGCTGCAACCCGCGCGCATGCCCGTGGCGCCAGTCGCGACGCCGAGGTCCGTGGCGGCCGTCGAGGAGCAGCCCGAGCTGCTGGCGGCAGGATGATGCGCTAGAGCAGCGTGGGCTCGATGCCGATTGTAGACTGGCATCAGCTGGCGTGTTCAGCGAAGAACCACTTCAGGAAGAGCGTGGCGGCGGGCGATGCGGTCACGTCGGCTTTGTCGCCGAGCCCACGCCATCGGCTCAGGCCGTCGGAATTCGCCAGGACGACGAACGTCGTGCGGCGTTCCGGAATCTTCACGATCAAGGAGGACGACTCCAACCCATGACCGTAGTGCCATACGATCGTGCGCCCCTGGCTCTTCTGCACGAACCAACCGAAGGCGTAGGGCAGCGGCCTGCCATCAGCGGCCCTCGGAGGCTGCCACGCCAGCGCGCGAGTGGCCGCCTTCAGCAAGCGGCCCTGGTCGAGAGCGAGTGAGAAACGCGCGACATCAGGCGCCGAGGCAACCAAGCCGCTCGTTGTCGACAAGGTGAACCCGTGCGGCATGGGCCGCATGGGCCCCAGCAGGCCAGTCGGCCAGATCCAACGTCCCCACGCCCGTGCGTAACCCTGCGCCAAGGCCGTCTCGATCGGCTCGCGGTCCAGGCCAGAGTCGGCGAACACGGCACGGCCGCGCTCGATCTCTTCGGGGCTCAGGCTGAGCGCCGCTGCGAGCGACCAGAACTCCCGAGGCTCACCGGGATTGGGCGCGGTTCGGACCAGCCCCAGCGGGTGAATGATGCGCTCTGCGAGCACCGTCGCGAATGGCTGTCCGGTGCTGCGTTCGACAACGCGGGTCAATTCGCCAAACGCATTCCCATCGTAACGATATGCCGCGCCCGGTGGGTCTCCGGACGTATGCGACAACAAGTGCCGCACCTTTACCGGAGCGCTCCGCTTCATCGTGATGCCGAACCGCGAGACAGGGTCGTCGAGACTGAGGCGCCCTTCTTCGACAAGTTGAAGGACCAGTGTGGAGCCGTACGGCTTGGTCAATGACGCGAGGTGATAGATCGTCTCCGGCGCGGCAGCGGTGGCGCGTGCCCGATCAGCCACGCCGAAGCCGCGCGCCCAGAGGATGCGCTCACCATCGGCAATCGCAGCGGACATGCCGGGGATTCCCAGGTGGGCACGCAACGACTCGAGTTCTTGTTCGAGTGCCGACAGGGACGCGACTTGTACGCGACTGAAGTGCGATTCCCCGAGGACGAACCACCAGGTAAAGCTCGTCACGAGCACGGCAACGAGGCCGAACGCGATCGAGCGCCGTCTCGTCATGCTGGCCAAGACGGATTTCGGACTCCTGAGGTTCAGGTAGTCAACTCACCCTCACCCCCGCCCTTCACAGCCGCAAAGAAAAAGGGGCGGGCCCGAAGGCCCGCCCCTGAGTATTGCAGTGCGACCAGTCTGGGCTTAGTACATCCCGCCCATGCCGCCGCCGCCGTGCGAGTGCCCGCCGCCGCCCGATTCCTTCTTCTCCTCGGGAATCTCGGAGACGAGCGCTTCGGTCGTGAGCAGCAGCGACGCGATCGACGACGCGTTCTGCAGCGCGTTGCGGACCACCTTGGCCGGGTCGATGACGCCGGCCTTGACCAGGTCCTCGTAGGTCTCGGTCTGGGCGTTGAAGCCTTCGTCCTGCTTCATCTCCTTCACCTTGGCCACTACGATTGAACCCTCGGCGCCCGCGTTGGCCGCGATGTGCCGCATCGGCTCCTCGATGGCGCGCTTGATGATGTCGAGACCGACCTTCTGGTCGCCCTCGAGCTTGAGCGCGTCAAGCGCCTTGCCGCCGCGCACCAGCGCCACGCCGCCGCCGGCCACGATGCCTTCCTCGACGGCCGCCTTGGTGGCGTGCATCGCGTCCTCGACGCGCGCCTTCTTCTCCTTCATCTCGGTCTCGGTGGCCGCGCCGACCTTGATCACGGCCACGCCGCCGACCAGCTTCGCCAGCCGCTCCTGCAGCTTCTCGCGGTCGTAGTCCGACGTGGTTTCCTCCACCTGCGCGCGGATCTGCTTGACCCGGCCCTCGATGGCGGACGACGTGCCCGCGCCTTCCACGATCGTGGTGTTGTCCTTGTCGATCGTGACCTTCTTGGCCTTGCCCAGGTCCTCAAGCTTGATGTTCTCGAGCTTGATGCCCAGGTCCTCGGTGATGGCGCGCCCGCCGGTCAGGATGGCGATATCCTCCAGCATCATCTTGCGGCGATCGCCGAAGCCCGGCGCCTTCACGGCCGCCACCTGCAGCGTGCCGCGCAGCTTGTTCACGACCAGAGTCGCCAGCGCCTCGCCCTCGACCTCTTCGGCGACGATCAGCAGCGGCCGGCCGAGACGCGCCACCTGTTCGAGCACTGGCAGCAGGTCCTTCATCGACGCGATCTTCTTCTCGTGGATGAGGATGACCGGGTTCTCGAGCACGACTTCCATGCGCTCGGGGTCGGTGACGAAGTAGGCCGACAGGTAGCCGCGGTCGAACTGCATGCCCTCGACCACGTCGAGCGACGTCTCGAGCGTCTTCGACTCTTCCACCGTGATCACGCCGTCCTTGCCGACCTTGTCCATCGCCTCGGCGATGATGTTGCCGATCGTCGAGTCTCCGTTGGCCGAGATGGTGCCGACCTGGGCGATCATGTTGCCCTTGACCGCGCGGCTCATCTTCTTGATTTCGGCCACGATGGCTTCGACCGCCTTCTCGATGCCGCGCTTCAGCTCCATCGGGTTGGCGCCGGCCACGACGTTCTTGGCGCCTTCGCGATAGATCGCCTGCGCCAGCACGGTGGCGGTGGTGGTGCCGTCACCGGCCGTGTCGGACGTCTTGCTGGCCACCTCGCGCACCATCTGCGCGCCCATGTTCTCGAGCGGGTCCTTCAGGTCGATTTCCTTGGCGACCGTGACGCCGTCCTTGGTGATGGTGGGGGAGCCGAACTTCTTGTCCAGGACGACGTTGCGTCCCTTGGGTCCGAGCGTGACCTTCACTGCGTCGGCCAGCTGGTTGACGCCGCGCAGGATGGCCTGCCGCGACTGCTCGCCGTAAATGATCTGTTTTGCCATTGCCTCTACGCTCCACACATCGCGCGGCGGGTGCCGCGCCAAACAGGGTTTACTTCGACTCGAGAATCGCCAGCACTTCGTCTTCGCGCATGATCAGGTACTCCTCGCCGTCGATCTTGATTTCCTGACCGGAGTACTTGCCGAAGAGGATGGTGTCGCCGTCCTTCACGTCGAGGGGCTGACGGCTGCCGTCTTCCTTGAACTTGCCGGCGCCGGCGGCGATGACCTTGCCCTGTTGGGGTTTTTCCTTGGCGGTATCCGGAATGATGATGCCGCCGACTTTCTGTTCGCCCTCTTCCAGGCGCTGAACGATGATGCGGTCGTGTAGCGGTCTGACTTTCATGTCTCTCGACTCCAGCTGTTCTAATTGGTTCGATCTGCGGCCGCGTTGACCTCGGCCTGGGCGCCGTCTGGCGACGCTTCCCACTGCGGGTTAGCAGTCGACATGGACGACTGCTAATTCTATTGAAGCGGCCAAAAAGGTGTCAAGGACCTTCGCCGGGCCGTCAAGCTGAGCGTCTGAGGCGGTATTCGTGGATTTTCCGGCTGAGGGTGTTGCGGTGCATGCCCAGCATCTCCGCGGCCTGGCCGACATTGAACTCGGCCTTCTTGAGGGCGTGACTGATGAAGCGCTTCTCGAACTCGCGGTGGGCGTCGTCGTAGCGGATCCCCTTGGTCAGCATCTCGAACACCAGATGATCCAGCTCGTCCCGCATGCTCATCAGTGCATCTCCGTTCCGGTCAGGCGTTTGTACGCCTCTAGATACTTGTCCCGCGTCTTGGCCACCACCTCATCAGGCAGCGATGGCACCGGCGGCTGCTTGTTCCAGCGAATCTCTTCCAGGTAGTCCCGCACGAACTGCTTGTCGAAGCTGGACTGTGGGCCGCCGGGCCGGTAGGTATCGGCCGGCCAGTACCGCGACGAATCCGGAGTCATCGCTTCGTCGATGAGGAGGATGGCTCCCGATTCGGTCGTGCCGAACTCGAACTTCGTGTCGGCAAGCAGAATTCCCCGTGACGCCGCGTAGGCCGCCCCAGCCTCGTAGAGCGCCAGCGTCAGCCGCCGCAGCTCGGCCAGCGTGTCGGGGCCCACGAGCTCGGCCGCCTCGGCTTCGGTGATGTTGATGTCGTGCCCCGAGGAGGCCTTGGTCGCCGGCGTGAAGATCGGCTGGGGCAGCCGGTCGGATTCGCGGAGGCCAGCCGGCAGCTGCACGCCGCACACCTCACCGGTCTGCTGATAGTCCTTCCAGCCAGAGCCCGACAAATACCCGCGGGCCACGCATTCGATGGGGAAGGGCGTCGTCGTGCGCACCAGCATGGCGCGTCCTGCCAGCAGGTCGGCATGCGCGGCAAACGGCGCCGGAAACGTTCGCGGGTCCGTGCTGAGTACGTGGTTGGCCACGATGCCGGCGGTGCGGGCGAACCAGAACGCGGACAACTGCGTCAGGACCTTGCCTTTGTCGGGGATGCCGCTGCCGAGCACGTAGTCGAACGCGGAGATGCGATCGGTGGCGACGATGAGGAGGGACGATCCGGCGTCGAAGAGGTCGCGGACCTTGCCTCGGCGATCGGGCTCGCGCCCGTTGAGGCGCGTCGTCATCAGCGGAACAGCTGTGGTCACGGTGGCTAATCGGCGATCGGACGAAAAGGGCCGGATCTTATCGACACCCTGAGACGCGCGCAACCGTACGCAACTGCATTGGCTGTCACGCGTATCGGGCCTGATATATTGTGTCCCACCGCTTGAGTCACCCACTCCCAGCACTTTGGAAGCGTTGCCCCTGAGCCAGTGAAGGTTCGTACAGCCGTTATCACGTGTATCTCACTGGGACTGGTCTGGTGGTTTCTTCGCGACGCGAATCTAGGCGAAGTCTGGGATCAGGTCCGCCGCGCGAACGCCCCGTTGCTGCTGCTTGCGTTGGCCTTCGTCGGGGGCACGTACTGGGCCAGGGCCGTTCGCTGGCAGCATATGCTCTCGCCCATCGGGCCCACGCGCTTCCGCTCGACGTTCCGCGCGACCGTGATCGGGTTCGCCGCACTGGCCGTGCTGCCGGCACGCGCCGGTGACGTGCTGCGGCCGTACCTGCTGGCGCGACAGGAAGGACTGAGCGCGACGGCCACCATGGCCACCATCGTGATCGAGCGCGTGCTGGATCTGGTGGCGGTGCTGCTGCTGCTCGCGGTCTACGTATTTGGCTTCGCGGATATGGACACGATGTCGTCGCGCGCGCTGCGCTCCATCGAGGTGTCCGCCGGCATCGCCGCTGCCATCGCCGCCGCGCTGCTGGTGTTCCTGTGGATCGTGGCGTCTCACCCCGAGCGGATTGGGACGATCACGCTGTCGGCTACCCGCATCCTGCCGGCGGCGCTGGGCCGCAGCCTCGCGGCGACGGCCAGCCGGTTCAGCAGCGGCCTGGCGGTGACGCGGCAGCCCCGGCCGTTCGTGCTCGCGGCCTTGTGGTCCTTGCCCATCTGGATTCTTGGGGCCGGGGAGGTGTGGATCGTCACCCGGGCGTTCGACATGACGCTGCCGTTTCCGGGCTCGTTTCTCATCCAGGCCCTCCTGGTGATCGGCGTCGCCGTGCCCACGCCCGGCGGGGTAGGCAGCTTTCACGAGGCATACCGGTTCGGAATGACCTCGTTTTTCGGGGCTCCCAACGCCGCTGCCGTTGCCGCCGCCATCGTGGTCCACGCCCTGTCCTTCGGCCCGGTCGTGCTCCTGGCCCTCTTGTTCATGGCCCAGGACGGCCTGACAATTGGCCGACTGCGCTCGCTGGCAGAGTCCGAGTCGCCAGTGGGCCGGTGACCAACCCATGAAATGCCCCTACTGCGGCCACCTGGGCGACAAGGTCGTCGACTCGCGCGAGAGCAAGGAGGGCGAGGCGATTCGGCGCCGCCGCGAGTGTCTGTCGTGCGGCCGCCGGTTCACCAGCTACGAGCGGATAGACGAGATCGCCTACATGGTGATCAAGAAGGGCGGCACGCGCGAGCGGTTCGACCGGCAGAAGCTGGTGACGGGGTTGCTCAAGGCGTGCGAGAAGCGCCCCGTCAGCATGTCGGCCATCGAAGGCGTAGCCGACCGCGTGGAAGCCCTGCTGCAGGAGCGGCCCGACAAGGAAATGTCCACCGACGACATCGGCGGTCTGGTGATGGACGAGCTGCGCACTCTCGACAAGGTGGCCTACGTGCGGTTCGCGTCCGTGTACCGGCACTTCCGCGACATCGGGGAGTTCATGAGCGAGCTGAAGGACCTCCTGAACTCCAAGGAGTGACGGTGACGGAGCCGTCCTTACCCGCGCCGCCACGCCGCCGCGCCTCCGACCGCGGCCGTGCCCCGTTCCTCGACAACACGAGGCACGTGCTCGTCGGTATCGCCGGGCTGATCGCCGCGCTTGTCGGCCTGCTGATCCTCGCCAATCGTTCGACCGCGCTTGCCCCCGACTTCCTCGCCGAATTCGTGCTCTATGCGCTGGTCGTGACCGATCTCACGATCGTCGTCGCGCTGGTGTTCGTGCTCACGCGCAATATCGTCAAGCTGCTGGTCGAGCGGCGCGGGTCATTGCCGTTCGCGCGCGTGCGCGCCAAGCTGGTCGCGGTGCTGCTGGCCATGACACTGGTACCGGCGCTTCTTGTCTCGATCGTCGGCAGCGAGCTCATTCGCAACAGCGTCGCACGGTGGTTCGATGCACCGATGGGCGACCTGCTGGCATCGGCCAACGACATCGCGGCCGATTACTACCAGCTGCGGCAGGACGTCGTGGCCGCTCGCGCGGCGCGCGTCGCGCGCGCGCTGGGCGCGTCCGACTTCGGCTTCGACCAGCGCGATGCCGTCAGCGCCACGGTAGCCGCCGACATCGCCTCGGTCGGGTCCGGGCGCGTGCGCGTGTACGAACTGGCGGCCGACGGCTCCGGTGGTGTCGGCCTGGTGTCGCAGGCTGGCACGGGGACGTCCGACGGGGCAGATGCCGACACGCTCGCGGATGGCCTCGCGCGTCGCGCGATCAGCTCGGGCCAGCCGGCGCAGACAGTGGAACGCGGAGCCGATGGCGCCGAGGTGATGGGCGCCGCGACGCCGATCCGTCGGACGCCCGGCGGGCCTGTGGTCGGGGCCGTGGTTGCCAGCGACGTGCTGCCCGCGAACCTGGCGGCCCGGGCGCGCGGCGTGACCGATGCCTACGAGGGCTATCAGCAGTTGCGCGTCCTGCGCCAGCCGCTCACCGGCGTGTATCTGTCCTTCTTCCTGATGCTCACGCTGATGATCCTGGTCACCGCGACGTGGCTGGGCCTCTATATCGCCAAGCGCATCACCCGGCATTTGCAGCTGCTGGGCGCTGCCGCCGACGAGATCCGCGCGGGCCATCTTGACTATCGCGTGGACGTGTCCAACCGCGACGAGTTCGGCTCGCTGGCCGAGTCGTTCAACCGCATGGCGGCGGAGCTCTCGGCCAGCCGCACGCGGCTGGAACGGTCGGCCGTGGAGCTCGAGGCCAAGCATGTCGAGGTGGAACACCGCCGTCGCTATGTGGAGACCGTGCTCGAGCGCCTGGCCACGGGCGTGCTGTCGGTGGACGCCAGCGGCCGCATCCGCACGTGGAACTCGGCCGCCACGCGTCTGCTGGACATTGGGGGCACGGCGGCGGGAAAGGGCGTGACCGAGGTGTTCGGCGCTCCCGGGCTGGAGTCGTTCGCGGCGCTTCTCGGCGAGGACGGGCTGCGGTCGCAGGAGGCCCGTGCGCACGATCTGACGGTCACACGCGGCGGGCGCGAGGTCCATCTGTCCGTGGTCACCTCGCCGCTGCGGGCCGACGACGGGACGCAGAACGGCGTGGTGGTGGTGTTCGACGACGTGTCGCCGCTGGTACGGGCCCAGAAGGTGGCGGCGTGGCGCGAGGTGGCGCGCCGCCTGGCACACGAGATCAAGAACCCCCTCACGCCGATTCAGCTCTCGGCCGAGCGCATGCGGCGGCACTTCGCCGACGCGCCGGACGCGACCAGGGACCTCGTGGCGGAATGCGCCACGACGATCATCGGCGAAGTGGAGTCGCTCAAGGGCCTGGTGGACGAGTTCTCACAGTTCGCGCGCATGCCGGCCCCGCGCGCGGTGCCCACGGATCTGCACGGCGTGCTGGACGACGCGCTGGGCCTCTACGACGGGCTGCTGAGCGAGGTCACGTTCCACCGGGTGTATGCGCCGGTGCTGCCGCGCGTGTCCGTTGATCCCGAGCAGATGCGGCGCGTGGTGCTCAACCTGGTGGACAACGCCGTGGAGGCGATGGACCGCCACGGCACCATCGAGGTGTCCACGGCGCACGACGCGGCGCACAGCCTCGTGAACGTCGTGGTGGCCGACGACGGACCGGGCATCCCGCCGGGGGAGCGCGACAAGCTGTTCCTGCCCTATTACTCGACGAAGAAGCGCGGCAGCGGGCTGGGCCTGGCAATCGTGCGGCGCATCGTCGCCGAGCATGGCGGAGCGATAGAGGTCGCTGAGAACCTGCCGCACGGGACGCGATTTACGATCGAATTGCCGTGTTGAGGCACAATTCAGAATCGTAATTTGGGGTCGGGCCTAAAACGAACCGATGTCGTGTTTTAGGCCCGACCCCAAATTACGATTCTGAATTCGCCGACCTCATGTCCTCCATTCTCATCGTCGACGACGAACCAGGCGTGCGCGCCTCGCTCAGCGGGGTGCTGCGCGACGAGGGGTACCGCGTGGACGCGGTCGAGAGCGGCGAGGCCTGCCTGGAGCGCCTGGCCCGGCAGGTCTATGACGTCGTGGTTCTGGACGTGTGGCTGCCGGGGATGGACGGCCTGGCCACTCTGACCCGCATGCGCGAGCGCGACATCGACGCCGAGGTGGTGATCATCTCGGGCCACGGCAGCGTGGAAGCTGCCGTCCGTGCCATCAAGATGGGCGCCTACGATTTCGTCGAGAAGCCGTTGTCGCTCGACAAGACCGTGCTGGTGGTGCGCAACGCGATGCGCCAGCGCCAGCTGCAGGCCGAGAACATCGCGCTTCGCGCCAAGGTGGACGCGCAGTACACGATGGTGGGCGAGAGCCACGTGATGGCTCTGCTGCGCGATCAGATTGCGCTGGCGGCGCCGTCGAACGGGCGCGTGCTCATCTTCGGCGAGAACGGCACCGGCAAGGAGCTGGTGGCCCGCAGCATCCACGCGATGAGCCGGCGGCGCAGCGGCCCGTTCGTGGAGGTGAACTGCGCCGCCATTCCCGAGGAACTGATCGAAAGCGAGCTTTTCGGGCACGTGCGGGGCGCGTTCACCGGCGCCGTGGCCGATCGGCGCGGCAAGTTCGAGCTGGCGCACGGCGGCACCATCTTCCTGGACGAGATCGGGGACATGAGTCTCAAGACCCAGGCCAAGGTGCTCCGGGTCCTCCAGGAGCAGACCCTCGAGGCCGTGGGCGGCTCCACGCGCATCCGGGTAGACGCGCGGGTGTTGGCCGCGACGAACAAAGACCTGACGGAGGAGATCCGGCATGCGCGCTTCCGCGAGGACTTGTACTTCCGCCTCAACGTCGTGCCGATCTTCGTGCCCCCACTCCGGGAGCGGTCCGACGACATTCCGCTGCTGGCCGATCACTTCATGGCGCTGCTGGCGCGCGAGTACGGCAGGCGCGCCAAGACCTTCGAGGCCGATGCGATGGCCGCGCTGCGCCGCTACAGCTGGCCCGGCAATGTGCGGGAGCTGCGGAACCTGGTAGAGCGCCTGATGATCATGGTGCCGGGCGAGCGCGTGACTGCCGACGACGTACGCGTCCTGGGATCGGGAGCCATCGACCGCGCGCCCAGCGGCGCGCCGCTCGAGCCGCTGGCGCCGTTGCACATGGCCCGCGACGAGTTCGAGAAGGCGTACATCCTGCGGGTCCTGGCGCAGCAGAACGGAAACATGTCGAAGACCGCCGACCTCCTCGGCGTGGAGCGCAGCAACCTGTACCGCAAGATGCGCGGGTTCGGCATCGGCCCGCCGCGCAAACCCGATGACGAACCCGACAACTGAGCAGGCCGCGCCGCGATCGCTCGCGGACCTGACGACGCCTGCGCTGATCGTGGAGGTGGCGGCGCTCGACCGCAACATCGCCACGATGGCCGGGTTCTTCGCCGACGGCCCCTGCCGGCTGCGGCCCCACGTCAAGGCGCACAAGACGCCGGCCATCGCGCAACGCCAGCTGGCGGCGGGCTCGTGCATCGGCCTCACGTGCTCCACCGTGGGCGAGGCCGAAGCCGTGGCGGCCCTGTGCGACGACGTCCTCATCGCCAACGAGCTCGTCGGCGAATCGAAGTGGGCCCGGGTCGCGCAGCTGGCTCGGGGCCTGCGCATCACAACTGCCGTCGACTCTCGCCGCGGCGTCGAAGGGCTGTCGGCGGCGGCCCAGGCGGCCGGCGTACGTGTGGGCGTGCTGGTGGACCTTGACGTCGGTCAGGGCCGATGCGGCGTGCGGCCGGGGGAGCAAGCCTTGTCGCTTGCGCGCCTGGTCTCGGAGATGCCGCCATTGGAGTTGCGCGGCGTGATGGGCTACGAAGGCCATGTCCAGCCGATGCGCGACCGCTCTGCGCGTGAGGCGGCGGCGCGAACCGCGATGAAAGCGCTGGTCGACACCGCAGCTCTGCTGCGCGGAGCCGATCTGCCGTGTCCGATTGTCTCGGCCGGCGGCACCGGCACGTTCGACGTCAGCGGCCGCGTGCCGGGTGTGACCGAGATCCAGGCGGGTTCGTACGCCTTGATGGACACCGATTATGGTGACGTGGGCGTGCCCTTCGTCCCGGCGTTTTTCGTGCTCGGGACGGTGGTGAGCCGTCCGGCGCTCGACCGAATCGTCCTCGACTGCGGGCACAAGTCGGCGACCAAGGACCACGGGTACCCCGCACTGGAAGGCATTCCTGGCGCGCGCGTGACTGCGCTCAACGATGAGCACGCGGTGGTGGAGGTGCCGTACGAATGCACGCTGGCGATCGGCGATCGCGTGCGGCTGCGCCCGTCCCACACCGATCCCACCGTGAACCTCCATGACGTGTTCTACGCCGTCGACGGCGATCGCGTCGTGGACGTCTGGCCGATCGCCGCCCGCGGTTACCCCGAACATAGGGCGCTGGGCTTTAGGCTTTAGGCTCTAGGCTCTGGGCTCGGACGTGGCGCTCTTCCTTGCAGCGGTCTTCGGCGTAGGCGTTCTTTCCGGAGCCACGGCCTCACTCTTAGGCTTTGGCATTGGCAGTATGCTCACGCCACTCCTGGCCGCGCCGCTCGGCGCATCGCTCGCCATCGCTGCGGTGTCTCTGCCTCACGCCGTGGCGACGGCAGTGCGTTGCTGGCGCCTCCGACATCACGTGGCACCTGAGGTGCTGCGGCGTTTCGGCCTGCTCAGCGCGGTCGGCGGACTGACGGGGGCGCTGGTCTACACACAGCTTGGCCCCTCGGCGCTCGGACGCGTCCTCGGCGTGCTGCTGGTGGCTACCGCCGTGGCGCAATGGACGGGAGCGGCTCGCCGTTGGAAACCGGTCGGGGTGTCGGTGTCGCTCCTGGGCTTCGCTTCGGGCCTCTTCGGCGGCGTGGCGGGCAATCAGGGCGGCATACGCGCTGCGGCGTTGACATCGTTCGGACTGGGCCCGCGGCGTTTGTCGCCACGGCCACGGCCACAGCGTTGCTCGTTGACGTGGCGCGGACGCCCGTGTATCTCTGGCAGGCCGGCGGCAGCCTTGGGATGGTGTGGGAGCCCGTGGTCGCGGCCACGATCGGCGTTCTGGTCGGCACGTGGGTGGGGGAGCGGGTGCTGGTTGGCCTGTCGCCCGAGGTCTTCTCGAAGCTCGTGGCGCTGGGTGTCGGCGTCCTGGGCATCTGGCTGCTCGTGAGCGGCTAATGGACGAAGGAGGTCGTGATGATGCGGACGCTCTTGGGGTTCACGTTCGTGGCCATCGGATTGTTCGGCTTGGCGGACGCATGGACGGGTGCCCAGGCCCCGCCCACTCGCCAGCCAGTGACGGTTGCCCAGTACGAGCAGTGGAAGAAACAAATCTCCAACTGGGGCCGCTGGGGCGCCGTGGACGAGATCGGCACACTGAACCTCATCACGCCCGCCAAGCGGAGAGACGCGGCGCGTCTCGTGCGCGACGGCGACTCGGTCTCGCTGTCGTCCGATGCCGACACGGTGAAAGCGGTGGACAACCCGAATCCGTACGAGGTGACGATGCAGGGCATCGCCTCCGATCGGCTGACGATCAACTACCACGGCATCGCGCACACGCATCTGGACTCGCTGGCCCACATCAACGAGAACGGCGTGTTCTACAACGGCTACAAGCCCGATCCCGAGGCCGTCGCGCGCGACCGCCACGCGAAGAACTCGATTCACAATTTCAAGAACGGCGTCTTCACGCGTGGCGTGCTGATCGACATCGCGCGACTGAAAGGCGTGCCGTTCCTCGAGCCGGGCACGCCGATCTACGTGGAGGACCTGGAGGCGTGGGAGAAGCGCTCGGGCGTGAAGGTGGGGCCGGGAGACGCGCTGTTCATTCGCACCGGCGTGTGGGCGCGTCGCAAGGCTCAAGGGCCGTGGCTCCGTGGGCGGGCAGAGGGCGGCCGATCGGCCGGGCTCGACGCGTCGGTGATTCCGTGGCTGCGCCAGCGCGACGTGGCGCTGCTTGGCAGCGACCATCCGCAGTACGTGTCACCGGGCGAGGCGGGCGGTGCGCCGCGCGGCGCCGTGCACGACTTCGCGCTGGTCTACCTGGGCATGCCGCTTTTCGACAACTGCGATCTCGAGGCGCTGGCCGACATGGCCGCGGCGAAGAAGCGGTGGGAGTTCTTGCTGACAGCGTCGCCTCTTGCGATTCGCGGCGGCACGGGTTCACCGCTCAATCCGATAGCGACGTTCTAGGTCTACAGTCTACGGTCTACGGTCTACCGTCCCGCAGTGCGAACCTGAGGCCCTGGCCCAAGCGGAACTGCAGTTCCGCACCTCCAGGACTGTAGACCGTAGACTGTAGACCGTAGACAGTGGATCGGCGCGCGCTAGAACGCGAGCCAGCAAAGCAGAGCGCCGACCACGAAGCCGCGCACGAAAACGGCATCATCCATCGCGATCTGAAACCCGCGAACATCAAAGTTCGTCCCGACGGCACCGTGAAGGTGCTCGACTTCGGGTTGGCGAAGGCGATGGAGCCAGCGGGACCGGACGCGCACGTGTCGCAATCGCCGACCATCACCACACCGGCGATGACACAGTTGGGGATGATTCTCGGCACGGCGGCGTATATGGCGCCGGAGCAGGCGAAAGGCCGTCAGGCGGATCGACGAAGCGATGTGTGGGCCTTTGGCGCGGTGCTCTACGAGATGCTCACCGCCAAACAGGCGTTCGGTGGCGAGGACGTCTCCGACACGTTGGCCTTCGTCCTCACCAGGCAGCCGGATTGGGATGCCCTTCCAGCTGCGACTCCGCGTGCGATTCGGAAACTGCTCCGCCGTTGCCTCGAGAAGGAGCGCAGGCGACGTCTGGCCGACGCGGCGGATGCACGCCTCGAGATCGACGAGGCGATGGCGACACCAGACGAGGAAGGCGTCGCAACACAGCTACCCGCATCGTCTTCGACCCTTCTCAGGAGATCCGTCCTCCTCGGCGGGAGTGCGCTCGTTCTGGGCGGCCTTGTCGGTGGCGTTGCGATGTGGAATCTCCGACCGGCTGCATCCTCGCCCGCGATCACACGGTTCGCGCTTCCGCTTGCCGAGGGGCAGCGATTCGGCGAAAGCGGGTCTCGTGTGCTTGCGGTTTCGAGAGACGGCACTCGCGTCGCCTTTGCAGCAGGGAACCGCTTGTATCTCCGCTCGATGTCCGAGCTCGAGGCCAGGCCCATTCTCGGAACGGAATTTCAAGTGGGTCAGGTCCGCGCTCCGGTGTTTTCACCAGACGGGCAATCGATTGCATTCGTCAAGTCGCTCCCCGCGCACATCATGCGGGTCGCTGTCACTGGAGGAGCAGCGGTCACGATCTGCGAGGGCTGCGGACCCTTGGGCGCGATGAGCTGGGACGGGACGGGGTATCGTCTTCGCTCAAGGCGGCGCAGTACGATCTCGGACTTCTCGACCCGCAGACGAGAGTCGAGCCGTTGGGTCTCACGCCGAACGCGTACGAATCGCCGCGCGTGTCGCCGGATGGCAGATGGATAGCCGTGGGCACGAATGACGGCAGGGCGGCAAACCTCTGGGTTTATGAACGGTCCGGCGCGAGCGCGATCCGGCAACTCACGTTCATCGGCAAGAACCGGTTTCCGATCTGGTCCCCTGACGGTCAGCTCGTCACGTTTCAGTCCGATCGGGAGGGTGATCTTGCACTCTTTCGACAGCGCGCCGATGGTAGCGGCACAGCAGAGCGTCTGACGAAGCCTGAGTCCGGAGCTGCCCATGTTCCTGATGCCTGGTCGCCCGATGGCAGCACTCTTGCTATTCGAAGTGGTCAAGGATTCCTCGGCGCACGCTCTGGGCGTTATCTAGCGGGCGACAGGAAGATCGCTCCAGGTCGGCGGCATTGGGATCGAGATCCTTGTCTCCGGCCTCCATCGACGCGACCGTCATCGACATCCCCCACGCCAGCAGCTTGTTGTACGTCGGCCGGACCTGGGACTGGTCGGTGATGCCGGCCAGGCACATCGCGCCGGTGGTCGAGAGCGGCGACATGTCCACCAGGTGCGCGCCGACGTTCATCGAGGTCGCCACGCCGAACGCGTCGCCGCCGAGACGCGCCACGAGACCCGGCACGGTCGGGAGGAAGGCCGGCAGCACGACACCTGAGGTGCTGCTGTAGACCGAGATCACGCCGGTCACGAACGCGATCACGCCCGTGAGCGTGCCAGGGGTCGCGATGGCGGCCAGGAGCTCGGTGAAGAGATCGAGGCCCTTGGTCTTCTCCAGCAGTGCCACCAGCACGCTGACGCCGCACACCATCACGATGACCTGCCACGGCATGCGGCGCACGGCCTGATCGTGGTCCGCCACGCGCAGGGCGGCCAGCACGACGGCGCCCGCAAACGCCGCCATTCCGATGTTGGCGTTGCCGAAGAGCACGGCGCTCAACACCACGCCGATCGTGGCCAGGGTGATCCAGTGCGGCGCGCCCATCGCGGTCGCGGGATCCGCCGGCCCTGACGTTCCCGTGTAGCGGTTCGTGAAGAGCCTCCACCCCCCGAAGATCAGATACCCCGCGAACCCGACGAGCGCGTGCGCCAGGAAGTTCGCCAGATAGGTGCGCAGCTCGAAGCCGGACAGCCCGATCTTGTTCATGATCCCGGTGACGATGATGCCGGTGGGGGCCACCGGCGACAGCGCGCCGGCCTGGGCGCCATTACCGACCATGATCGCCATCAGAAACGGGGGAATTCCCGCCCTTCCGGCCACGGCCATCGCCATCGGCGCCATCATCGACGCGGTGGCGACATTACCGGGGCCCAGCGTCGCAATGGCTCCGGCGAGCACGAAGAACATCACCGGCATCAGTCCCACGTTGCCCCGGCACACGCGCACTGCCGCGTGGGCCACGCGGTCCAGCGTCCCGTTCAATTGCGCCTGCGTGAAGAGCAGCGTGACGCCGACGAGTGTCAGAAAGAGCTGGGTCGGAAAGCCGCTCAGTACGTCGCCCAGCCCCATGCCACCGGCGTAGACGCCGACGACCCATGCGAGCGCCAGGCCCAGCACGCCGACGTTCAGCTCCGTGACGCAGCTGACGATCATGGCGATGACGAGCGCGGAAAGAGAGAGCCAGGCGAGGTCCATAGAAGCGCGTCAGTATACGGACTGGTCGTGGTGGTTGGTGCGTGGTGTCGATGGGTTGGTGCGGACTGTCGATGGAGGTTCGTACGTTACAAACGACCAACGACTAACGAGACCACGAGCGAGCAGCGAACGCAGCAGCACGGCCGGGTGCACCGCCGTCTCGCCTGTGAAATCGTGCGATCTGGTGACGGCACGATGTGCCCGGCTGCGACGATCGCCGTACCCGGTTCGCGGTTGCGCACGGCGGGGAACAGCTTGCGCTCCCCGATGGCGCGCGACACGTCGTAGTGTTCACGATCGTAACCGAACGAGCCGGCCATCCCGCAGCAGCCGGCGTCGGGATCCACGACTATCGTTCCCGGAATCTTGGACATGAGCGCACGCGCTGTCGGCAGAAGACCCATCGACTTCTGATGGCAGTGGCCGTGCAGCAGCACCCGCTCGGGACCGGCGCGCAGCGCCAGCCGTGACCCGAGGCCGTCCACGTACTCCTCGAACAGCACGCTCGCCTTCGCGACAGCGAGGGCGCGATCCCGGGCTTCGCCGCTGAGCAGCGCCGGCGCGTCCTCCTTGACGGCCGACAGGCAACTCGGTTCGCAGAACACGATCGGCCGGCCCGCCGTGGCGTCTGCGTAGAGCAGATAGGCGTTTCGACGCGCCAGCTCGCGCGCGTCCGGCAACAACCCCTTGGAGATCTGCGGCCGGCCGCAGCAGCCGTTGCGCGCAAGAGACACGCCGACACCGGCGGCCTCGATCACGTCGAGCGCGGCCACGCCAATCTCCGGGTCGTAGAAGTTCGTGAAGGTGTCCACGAAGAGCCGCGCCTCGTCGCCCTGCCGCCGTCCCGCCAGCCGTGTCAGCGGCGTCCGCGCGAACCGCGGCAGGCGGCGCCGGCGATCGATGCCGAGCACGGCTTCGTTGACCGCGCGGGCCGGCGCGGTGCCCAGGAGCCAGTTCGACAGCGGCGCCCAGCGGCTGCCGAGCGCCGCCATGGTTCGCGCGTTGCCGAGCGCCCGTGCGTGCAGGGCGGTGCCGTGCCGCGCCCAATAGTCGGCCAGGAACTCGCTCTTGAACCGCGCCACGTCGACGCCGACCGGGCACTCCGCCTTGCAGGCGCGGCACTCGAGGCAGAGGTCCAGCGTCTGGTAGACGCCGTCGTCGCCCAGACCGGCCTCGCCGAGCCGGCCCGACATCGCCAGCCGCAGCACGTTGGCCCGGCCACGCGTCGAGTGCATTTCCTCGCGCGTGGCCATGAACGACGGGCACATCGTGCCCTCGAGCGTCTTGCGGCAGGCGCCGACGCCGCTGCACATGTCCACCGCGCCGCCCATGCCGCCGTACTCGGAGTAGTCGAAGAACGTGGCGGGCCGAGGCGTCACGTATCCCGCGCCGAAGCGCAGGTTGTCGGTGATGGGGCCCGCGTCGACGATCTTGCCGGGATTCAGGATGCCCGCCGGGTCGAACGAGCGCTTGATCTCGCGAAACGCGTCATAGATGGCGGGCCCGAACATCTTGCGCATGAACGGGCTGCGGACCATTCCATCGCCGTGCTCCCCCGACAGCGCTCCGCCGAACTCGAGCACCAGGTCGGCGCTGGCGTTGGCGATGGCCTCGAACTGCCGTACGCCCTCTTCGGACTTCAGGTTGACCACAGGCCGAACGTGAAGGCATCCCACCGATGCGTGGGCATACACGCCCGCTGTCGTGCCGTGCGCGCGCACCAAAGCCAGGAACCGCTCGATGTAGTCGCGCAGCCGCTCGGGCGGCACCGCCGTGTCCTCGACGAACGAAATGGACTTCGCGTCCTCTTTCATCGCCATCGAGAGGCCCAGGCCGGCCTCTCGAAGGCTCCAGATGCGGGCCTGGGCAGCCAGGTCCGTGGCGTGGTGGAAGTGATAGCCGAAGCCCCGCGCCCGCAGGTCTTCTTCCACGGCGCGCATCCTCGGGGGCAGGTCCTCGGCGCGATCGCCATAGAACTCCACGCACAGCAGCGCCGCGGGATCGCCGGCGATGAAGCTTTGCCGCACGGCCTCGAGCGCCGCGCTCTGGCGCGTGTAGTCGAGGATCGACTTGTCCATCACCTCGACCGCCGACGGCTTGTGGGTGAGGATGACGGGCGTGGCGGCCAGCGACTCCAGGAGATCGTGAAACTGGATGACCAGCACCGACTTCGCCTTGGGTAGCGGCACCAGGTTGACCTTCGCGCTCGTCACGACCGCGAGCGTCCCCTCGGAGCCGACCAGCATCTTGGCCAGGTTGAACGGCCGCGCCGGGTCCACGAATTCGTCCAGGTTGTACCCGCCGACGCGGCGCAGGACCTTGGGATAGCGGCGGTCGATCTCGCCGGCCAGCTCGCGAGCCGCGCGACGCACGACCCGGTAGCAGGCGCCCTCCAGCGTCGGAAGGCTCGCGCGGCGCTCGGCCTCGGCGTCTTCGATCGGGCCGAAGTGCGCCAGCGAGCCATCGGCCAGGACCACGTCCTGCTCGATCACGTGGTCGATGGTCTTGCCGTACAGCACCGAGCGGGCGCCGCTGGAGTTGTTGGCCATCATGCCGCCGACCGTGGCGCGGCTGGCCGTGGACACGTCGGGCGCGAAGCGCAGCCCGTGCGGACGCAGCGCGGCGTTCAGCTCGTCCAGCACGATACCGGGCTCGACGCGAGCCCAGCGCTCGGCGGGATTCAGTTCCAGGATCCGGTTCAGGTATTTGGACGTATCCACGACCAGCCCGTGGCCGATCGTCTGACCGCTCTGGGAGGTGCCGCCGCCGCGCATGGTGAGCGGGCAGTTCAGGCGCGCGCAGATGCCGACGATGCCGATCAGATCGGCGGTGGTGCGCGGCAGCACGACGCCCAGCGGGGCGATGCGATACACGCTGGCGTCGGTGGAGTAGAGAGCGCGTGAAACGTCGTCGAACCGCAGCTCCGCGGTGGTCTCGGCCGCCAGCGCGGACTGCAGCGCACGGACGTGCACCGAGGCGGCGTGCGCGCGTGGCAGCGGAGGTCGGGGTTCGATCTGCAGCAGGCTCACAGCGCCGCGAGGCCCGTGCGCAGCCGCTCCAGGCCGGTGGCGAGGTTCTGACCGCCGCTGGCGAACGACACCCGCAACGTGCCCTCGCCACCCTCGCCGTACGCGGACCCGTGCGCTACCACGACACCGTGCTCCTCCAGCAGGCGCAGCCGCGCGGTGTTCGAGGGGATCCCGGTCTCGCGGAGATCCACCATCGCGAAGAAGCCGCCTTCGGGCGCCAGCACCCGGATCCGCGGAATCCCCTCCAACGCCGCCAGCACCTGACCGCGTCGCGCGGCGTAGTCGTCGCGCATGCGGCCAACGGCGTCCTGCGGGCCGGTCAAGGCCGCGGCAGCCGCGTCCTGGATGAAGGTCGCGGGGCCGCGGCTCGATTGCTGCAGCACCAGGAACATCGCCTGAATCAACCCCGCGGGGGCCGCGCAATAGCCGACGCGCCAGCCGGGCATCGCGTAGGTCTTCGACAGGCTGTTGACCAGGATGGTTCTGGCGCGGACCTCGGCCGACAGGCTTGTCGGCGACGTGTGCCGGTGACCGTCGAAGACGATGGTCTCGTAGATCTCGTCGCTGATGAGCGTCAGGCCGCGCCGGAGGACGAACGCGGCGATTGCTTCGATCTCCGCGCGTGTGAAGACGGTGCCCACGGGGTTCCACGGCGTGTTGAGCAGCAGCACGCGCGTCGCGGGCGTGACCGCCTGTTCCAGCGCCTCGACCGTCAGCGTGAAGCGGCCGCCCACGATTGGCGCCCGCACGAACCGCGGCACGCCGCCCGCCAGCGCGATCGGCGAACGGTAAGCGTCGTAGATCGGATCGGGAACCAGCACCTCGTCGCCATCAGCCAGCACCGCCGTGAGCGCGCAGTAGAGTCCGAGGGTCGCGCCGGTCGTTGCCAGGACCTCGGTAGCGGGGTCGTAGCGCCCCTGCTGCTCGCGCGCCAGCTTTTCCGCCACGGCTTCGCGAAACTTCAGCTCCCCACGGTTGTCCGGATAGCCGGTGCGGCCGGCTCGCAGTGCGGCGACGGCGGCGTCGGCGATGTGGGTGGGCGTGGGGAAGTCTGGCTCCCCGCGCATCAGCGACACGACAGACTTGCCCGTGGCCTGCACGCGGCGGACGTCGGCCAGAATCGCGTTGACGGCGGTCGGCGCCAGCCGTCCCACACGAGGTGCAGTGGCGATCATCGCTCTGCCATAGGTACCACACTCGCCAAACCTTCGCGTATAATCACACGGTCGCGGGGGCTGTGCCGCCGCGACCCTTTGCATGTCAGAGCCTCAGCGAGCGGCCGACCCGCCTGAGGGATCGCCGGCCGATATCGACGAACGCGAGCGCTCCTCGCGTGTCGAGCAGCTCCTGCTGGCGGGGCTGGATCACTATTTCGCGGGACAGTACGAGCAGGCGATCGACGTGTGGACGCGCGTGGCGTTCCTGGAGCGGCGCCACGGCAAGGCTCGTGCGTACATCGAGCGCGCGCGCGGCGCATTGGCCGAGCGGCAGCGGGAATCGGAGGAACTCGTCGATTCCGGGCGCGCCGCACTCGACGCGGGCGACGTCCCGACGGCTCGCCGGCTGCTCACCGAGGCCGTCGCCCAGGGGGGCGGGGGCGACACGGCTGCTCTCCTGCTCGAGCGCTTGAACCGCGTGACCGTCCCGGCGCAGGTCGCCGGCGGCGCGTCGCCTGGATCCGCTGGCCGCCCGCTGCCCGAGGAAGACGCCGCGTCCAGCTGGCTGTCGACCGCGGTGGCCAGTGCGATCGTCGTGGCCGTTGTGCTCGTGGCGGGCCGCATGATCACCGCGACGCTGGCGGAATGGCCCGATCCCGAAGCGACCCCCGCCTCCCATGTGGAGCCGCTCCCCGGACTGCGCCCTGGCGACATGGCTGTGGAGCGGGCCCGGGCGCTGTATGAACAAGGCGAGGTGCGACAGGCCATCGCGGTGCTGCAGGCGCTCGACGACGGCGACCCGGCCCGCCCCCTTGCCGACGAACTGCGCGCGGTATGGCAGCGCGAACTGCTGGCGGCCCTCGAATCGGCAACCACGGAAAGTACGGGGGTGCGGCCATGAAGTGCCCGAAGTGCCGGTACATCGGCTTCGAGACCGGCGACCGGTGCCGCAACTGCGGCTACGACTTCTCGCTGCTCTCCGACGTCGACTTGTCACCCACAGCGGCGCCGCGTCCCGCTCCCCCCGACCTGACCCTCCACGCCGACGCACCGGCCGACACCGAGCGGGCGCCGCTCGATCTGTCGCTGCGGCCGCCGGAGCCGGCCTTCGAGGACACGCCAGCCGCCGCGCCGGCGCTGCCGCTCTTCCTCGACGATGAGGCTGAAGACCAACCGCTCGTCCGCGCGGCCGCGCCCCGGCCGCCGATTGCCGTGCGCAAGACACCCGACGCCCAGCGCCTGCGGTTTCCGCGGACCGTGGCGGATGCGCACAAGGACGCGGTCTTCGAGTTCGGATCCGAGCCTGACGTCCCCGGCGTCGAGCCGGAGCGCGATCCGGTGATCGAAATCCGCCACTCGTGGGGGCTCGGTGCGCCTGCGGTACCGGTCGATACGTCGCCGGCCCCGTTGTCCGACGCCCACGATACCGACGCGAGCGCGCTGGGGCCGCGTCTGGGGGCGGCGCTGATCGACTTCGGGTTGCTGTTCGGCATCGACGCGGTGGTGATCCATTTCACGCTGCGGCTCACGTCGCTGACGCTGGCCGACTGGCGCCTGATTCCGCTGACGCCTTTGCTGATATTCCTTGTTGGCTTGAAGCTGGCTTATCTGAGCGCGTTTACCCGGGCCGGCGGGCAGACGATCGGAAAGATGGCCATGGGCATCTGCGTCGTCGGTGACGACGACGGCGGGCTGGACTGGTCGCAGGCCGTCCGGCGCGCCGTCGTGGAGGTGGCGTCGGTCGTGGCAGCCGGTGTGCCGTTTTTGCTGGCGCTGGCCGACCCCGCACGCAGGGGTTTGCACGACCGCGTGGCGCACACGCGGGTCGTGGCGCTCTCCTAATTGAAAAACCTGGGCCTCTTTTTGGCGACCTGCGGGTACGTGGGCCATGTGCCCGTGGCCCCGGGAACGGCAGGCTCGCTCGTGGGCGTCGTCATGTTCTACGTGCTGCGCGCCTTCGGCGGGCCCTTCGCCGAAGTGGCGGCCATCCTGATCCTCTTCACAGCCGGCGTGTGGGCGGGGAGCGTGGCCGAGCGTCACTGGAAACGGACCGATCCAGGCCCCGTCGTCATCGACGAAGTCGTGGGTATGCTGATCACGCTCTGCTGGCTGCCATTGACGGGCCTGGGCGTGTTGATCGGGTTCGTGGTGTTCCGGGTGCTCGACGTGTGGAAGCCGTGGCCGGCGGCTCGCTTCGAGTCCCTTCACGGCGGCCTGGGCGTGATGGCCGACGACGCGATGGTCGCCATCTACGGCCATCTGCTGATGCGCGCTCTGATTGCGGCGGCGCCCGCCGGCTGGCTGGTATGAGCGGAGGCGCCTCACCGATCCGCACGGCCGCTATCGTGGCCGTGGGCAGCGAGCTGTTGGGGACCACGCGTCTCGACACCAACTCGCTGTTCCTCACCGAACAGCTGAACCGGGTGGGCATCGAGGTGGTGTGCAAGGCCGTGGTCGGCGACAACCGCGACGACTGCGCGCAGGTGGTACGGTCGTTCGTGGAGCGTGCGGACCTGCTGGTGATGTGCGGGGGGCTGGGCCCCACCGACGACGACGTGACGCGGGAGGTCGTGGCCGCCGTCTTCGACCGGCCCCTGGCGGAGGATCCCGAGCTGACCGCGCGCCTTCGAGCCCGGTACGCGGCGCGGGGGTACGCGGGACCGATGCCCGAGAACAATCGCCGGCAGGCGATGGTGCCGCGCGGCGCGGACGTGATCGCCAATGCGGCCGGCAGCGCCCCCGGCCTCTGGCTCGATCTGGATGGCCGCGCCGTGGTGTTGCTGCCGGGGCCGCCCCGAGAACTCAAGCCGATGTTCGCCGCCGTGGTCGACGAGCGCCTGCGTCCGCGGACGGACGGGGCCAGCCTGGCCCGGGTCGTGGTGAAGCTGACGGGCCGCATCGAGTCCCAAGTGGACGAAACGCTGCAGCCCCTCTATCGCGAGTGGAGCGCGCAGGAACCGCCGATTGGCGCGACGATCCTGGCCGCGCTCGGCCAGATCGAGCTGCACCTGTCGGTGCGCCACCAGTCCGAGGAAATGGCGCGTGGGCAGTTGTCGGCAGCGGCCGCCCAGGTCAGAGGCCTGCTCGGCGCGGACGTCTTCAGCGTGGACGGCGAGCGCCTGGAGGAAGTCGTTGGCCGATTGCTCGCCTCGAGGAGTCTGACCGTGGCGGCGGCCGAATCCTGCACGGGCGGCCTGATGACGTCGCGATTGACCGACGTGCCGGGCAGCTCGCGGTACGTCCATCACGCCGTCGTGGCCTACGCCAACGACGTCAAGACCCGGGTGCTGGGCGTGGACGCAGCTCTCCTCGAGGCGCACGGCGCAGTCAGCGAACCGGTGGCTCGCGCCATGGCGGAAGGCATCCGCGCGGCATCGGGCGCCGACATCGGCGTCGCCATCACGGGGATCGCGGGGCCGGATGGGGGCACGCCCGCCAAGCCGGTGGGTACCGTAGCCGTGGCCGTGGCCGAGCCGGGCGGCACACGGTCGCGGATGTTCCGATTTCACGGCGAGCGGGAGCTGGTGAAGTTCCAGGCCTCGCAGGCCGGGCTGGACATGGTCCGGCGGGTGCTCCTGGGGCACCCCTCTGGCCCCGGCGCGGCAGCAGGTACACTGGTCACATCCCCGCCGACCGACGCGCCGGCGCCATCATGACCGTCGCTATCCTGCTGGCAGTAGCCTACCTGCTCGGCTCTCTGCCATTCGGGCTCTGGTTGGCCCGCAGCGAGGGTGTGGACCTCCGCTCGACGGGCAGCGGCAACATCGGCGCCACCAACGTCCTGCGGACGACCGGGCGCCTGATGGCGGCGGTGGTCGTGGCGCTGGACAGCGCCAAGGGAGTCGTGGCTGTGGGGATGGCCCGGGCCTTGACCGAGGAGCCCGAGGTCGCGGTGGGATGCGCTGTGGCCGTCGTGGCCGGGCACGTCTGGCCGATCTGGGCCGGATTTCACGGAGGGAAAGGCGTGGCGACGACAGCCGGGGCCTGGGCTCTCGTGGTGCCCATGGCCGTGGTGTGGTCCGTCGTGGTGTTTGGGTCCGTCGTGGCCATGACGCGCATCGTGTCGGTCGGATCGCTGGCGGCGGCGGTGGCGCTGCCGATAGCGTCGGCGCTCTTCGATGGGCGGCGGGCTCCCATGGCCGGCGCCGTGGCGCTCGCGGCGCTGATCACGTGGCGCCATCGGGCCAACATCGCCCGGTTGGCCAGCGGAACCGAGCCGCGCGTCGGCACACCCGGTGTCAAGGCGCGAAGGAGGGGGCCATTCAGCGGATAGCGGTACTCGGCGCTGGTGGCTGGGGGACTGCGCTGGCAGTGCATCTGGCTCGGGCGGGCCACGGTGTGGCTCTGTGGGCGCGCGACCCCGCGCTCGTCACCGAGATGGGCGCGCGCCGCGCCAACCCCGTCTACCTCCCCGGTGTCCACTTTCCACCAGGGGTGCATCCGACCGCCGATCTGCGCGAAGCGCTGACCGGGACGCGGTTCGTGGTGGCGGCGGTGCCGTCGCACGGCATGCGCGACATCCTGCGTCGTGCCCAACCGGACGTGCCCGCCGACGCCGTGGTGGTCAGCGCCACGAAGGGCCTCGAGGAGCAGTCGCTGTACCGGATGTCGCAGATCGTGGAACAAGAGCTGGGGTCGGACGTGCGCGTGGTGGTGCTCTCCGGCCCCAGCTTCGCGTCCGAGCTGGCGCGGGAGCTGCCGACGGCGATGGCGGTGGCGTCGCATGACGCCGCGGCCGTGGACGCCGTTCAGCACGAGTTTCGCGCGCCGAACGTCCGTCTGTACGGCACGAGTGACGTGGCGGGCGTGGAGATGGGGGGCGCGCTCAAGAACGTGATCGCGATCGCCGCCGGGCTGGTCGAGGGGATGGGCCTGGGCTACAACGCCCAGGCGGGGCTCATCACGCGCGGCCTGGCCGAGATGTCGCGTCTGGCCTGTGCCGCGGGCGCGCAGCGCGAAACGCTGTCGGGATTGGCTGGTCTCGGCGATCTGGTGCTCACGTGCACCAGCGCGCCCAGCCGCAACCGCCGCGTCGGCGTCGAGCTGGCGCGGGGCCGGCCCCTGCAAGAGATCCTGGACGGCACACGCATGGTGGCCGAGGGCGTGCGGACGTCCGCCGCCGCGTTGGCGCTCGCCGCGCGCCACCAGACGGAGCTGCCGATCGCCTCGCAGGTGGCCGATCTGCTGGCCGGCCGGAAGGATCCGCGGACGGCGTTGTACGAGCTGATGGTGCGCCCGCAGCGCGACGAGGTGGAATAGCTCGTGGGGTTCTTCGACAAGCTTCGCGACGGACTGAGCCGCACCACGCAGCAGCTCGTCGATCGGTTCGAGCAGCTGGTGCAGCAGTCGGACGCGGTCCCGGACCGCACACGGCCGATCGACGTCGACACGCTGGAGGCGCTCGAAGAGCTGCTGCTCTCGGCCGACGTCGGAGTGCCCGCGACGGAACGGATCGTGACCGCGGTGCGCGGGCGATCCCGGCACGGCGAGAGCCTGCGGGAGCTGGTCAAGCACGAGATCCGTCACGTCTTCGACGGCACGGCGTCGCCGCCGCCCGACGGCGCCCGGCCGCACGTCACGCTGATCGTCGGCGTGAACGGTACCGGGAAGACGACGACGGTGGGGAAGCTGGCGAATCTGCTGAAGGCCGAGGGCCGCAAGCCGCTCGTGTGCGCCGCCGACACGTTTCGCGCGGCGGCCGTCGAGCAGCTGGAGATCTGGGCGAAGCGCGCCGGCGTGGACATCGTGCGCGCGCCCGAAGGATCCGACCCCGCCGCCGTGGTCTTCGACGCCATCCAGACGGGGCGGTCGCGCGGCTGCGATCCCATCCTGGTGGATACCGCCGGTCGCCTGCACACTCGCGTGAACCTGATGAACGAGCTCGACAAGATCCGGCGCGTGGCGGCCCGTGCCGCCGAAGGCGCCCCGCACGACGTGCTGCTGGTCCTGGATGCGACAGTGGGCCAGAACGGCTTGCAGCAGGCGAAGGAGTTCACCGCCGTCGCCGGCGTGACCGGCGTGGTGTTGACCAAGCTGGACGGCACCGCCAAGGGCGGCGTGGCCGTGGCGATCGCGCACGACCTGAAGCTGCCCATCCGCTACGTGGGCGTGGGCGAAGGCATCGACGATCTGATCCCGTTCTCCCCCGACGAGTACGTGGACGCGCTCTTCCAGGAGAAGTGGTAGACGACGCGCGGTGGATGCGGCGGGCGATGGTCCACGCCCGGCGGGGCGAGGGCCGCACGGCGCCCAATCCCCTCGTGGGCGCCTGCGTGGTCACCGACGACGGGGTGGTCGTCGGCGACGGCGCGCACGAGCGCGTCGGCGAAGCGCATGCCGAAGTGCACGCGCTCGACGAGGCGGGGCCGCGGGCGCGTGGAGCCACTTTGTACTGCACGCTCGAACCTTGTGCACACACTGGACGGACGGGTCCCTGCACCAGGCGCATCATCGACGCCGGCATTCGTCGTGTGGTGGTGGCGATTGAGGATCCCTACCCGCTGGTCAACGGGCGCGGCGTCGCCGAGTTGCGCGCCCACGGCATCCACGTGGATGTCGGCGTGGAAGCCGGCGCGGCGCGGCGGCTGAACCGCGGCTTTCTGACGGTGATGGAAAAGGGCCGGCCGTGGGTCACCATCAAGGCGGCGACGAGCCTGGACGGCCGCATCGCCGCGTCGCCGGGGGCACGCACGGCGTTGACGTCGACGCCGGCGAACCTGCACGTGCAGCACGGCCGCGCGCTGGTGGATGCCATCGCCGTAGGTTCGGGCACGGTGCTCGTGGACGATCCGCTGCTGACGGCGCGCGACGTCTATCGCGACCGGCCGCTGCCGCGCGTCGTGTTCGATCGCCGCCTCCGCACGCCGCCCTCGGCACGGCTCTTTGCCACGCTGGACGCCGGCCCCGTGGTAATACTGACCTCGGCGGCCATGGTGCAGGCCGAGTCCGCGCGTGCCGCCGACCTTCGAAGGGCGGGGGCCACGCTGATCGAAGTGCCGGGGCCGGGGCTGCGCGCGGCGCTCGAGTGCCTGCCCGCGCTCGACGTCCACAGCATCGAGATCGAAGGCGGCGCCGCCATCCACGCGGCGGCGTGGGAAGAGGCGGTCGTGGACGCCGTGCAGCTCTACGTGGCGCCGGTATGGCTGGGGCCCGACGGGGTGCCGCTGTTCTGCGGCCGGGGACCCACCCTGATGATGCTGGAGAATCGACGCGTGGAGATCCTGGGTCCCGACGTGCTGATCGAGGGCGATGTTCACCGGCCTGGTTGAGGACGTCGGCTCGGTGACCGACCTGACCGCCGCGCCGGGCGGGTGGCGTCTGCGCGTGCGCACGCCGCTGGCCGCGGCGCTGCAGCTGGGTGACAGCCTGGCCGTGGACGGCGTGTGCCTGACAATCGCCGGGATCGCCGGCGACGTGGTGAGCGCCGACGTCGGCCCGGAGACCGCGCGCGTGACCACGCTCGGCGAGTTGCGGCCCGCCCAATCCGTGAACCTCGAGCGCGCCGCGCGTGCCGACACGCGTCTGGGCGGACACCTCGTGCAAGGCCACGTGGACGCCGCCGTGGCCGTCGATCGCGTGGAACCGGACGGCGACGCCCATTGGCTCGGCTTCGAGCTGCCGGCCGCGCTCGCGCACCTCGTCGTGTCCAAGGGGTCGGTCGCCGTGAGCGGCGTCAGCCTGACGGTGGCTCGGCTGGAACGGGCTCGATTCGAAGTCATGATCGTGCCGTTCACCTGGCAGCATACGAATTTGTCGGCGCTGCGGGTGGGGGATCGCGTCAACCTCGAGTGCGATATGGTGGGGAAGTACGTGGCGCGAGCCGTGGAAGGATTCAAGGAGCGATGGTGAAGTCGAGCCGGATGCGTATGGCCAAGGGGTCCCGGAGGAAGGGTCCGTTCGCGCCCATCGAGGACGCGCTGGAGGCCGTCCGCGCCGGACGGATGATCGTCGTCGTGGACGACGAGGATCGCGAAAACGAGGGCGATCTGACGGTGGCGGCCGCGAAGGTGACGCCGGAAGCCATTAACTTCATGGCGCGCTACGGCCGCGGCCTGGTCTGCCTGGCGGTGACACCGGAGCGGCTGGATCACCTGGAGATTCCCCTCGAAGTGTCCGGCAACTCCTCGCGGCGGGACACCGCGATGTGCGTGTCGATCGACGCGCGCGAGGGGACGAGCACCGGCATCTCGGCCGCCGATCGCGCCACGACGGTGCGCGTGGTGCTGGACCCCAAGAGCACGGCCCGCGACCTGACACGGCCCGGCCATCTCTTTCCGTTGCGCGCACGCACCGGCGGGGTGCTGGTCCGGTCGGGCCACACCGAGGCGGCGGTGGACCTGGCGCGCATCGCGGGTCTCGAGCCCGCGGGCGTCATCTGCGAGATCATGAACGAGGACGGCTCCATGGCCCGCGTGCCCGAGCTGACCAAGTTCGCGAAGAAGCACGGACTCCTGGTCATCACGATCGCCGACCTGATTCAATACCGTATGAAGACAGAACGGCTGGTGAAACGAGCGGCCACGGCCGCCCTGCCGACCGAGCACGGCGAATTCCGGCTGGTCGCCTACGACAACAACGTGGACGGCGAGACGCACGTGGCGCTGGTGTGCGGGGAGCTGGGCGACGGCAAGGACGTGCTGGTCCGCGTGCACTCCAAGTGCCTCACGGGCGACGTCTTCGGGTCCGCCCGCTGCGACTGCGGTCCGCAGCTGGATGCGGCCCTGGGACGCATCGCACGGGAAGGCCGGGGGATCCTGCTGTACCTGAACCAGGAAGGCCGCGGCATCGGCCTGGCGAACAAGATTCGCGCCTACGAGCTGCAGGATCAGGGCCTCGACACCGTGGAGGCGAACGAGCGGCTGGGGTTCAAGGCCGACCAGCGCGACTACGGGATCGGCGCGCAGATCCTGAACGATCTGGGTGTCAAGACGATGCGGCTCCTGACGAACAACCCCCGCAAGTTCGTCGGCTTGCAAGGCTATGGTCTGGCCGTCTCGGAAGCCGTGCCGCTCGAGATTCCCGCCAGCGACTCGACGCGCCGGTACCTGAAGACCAAGAAGGACAAGCTGGGACACCACCTGAAGTCGGTGTGAAGCGCATCTGCGTGTTTGCCGGCTCCAGCGCCGGGGCGCGGCCGGAGTATCGGGCTGCCGCCGCGGCGATGGGACACACCTTGAACGAGCGCGGCATCGAACTGGTGTACGGCGGCGCCCATGTGGGCCTGATGGGTATCGCCGCCGATGCGACGATGGCCGCCGGCGGGCGCGTCACAGGCGTCATTCCCGACGCGCTGGTGGCGAAGGAGCTCGCCCACAGCGGCGTGACCGAGTTGCGCGTCGTGGCATCGATGCACGAGCGCAAGGCGCTGATGGCCGAGCTGTCCGACGGGTTCATCGCGCTTCCAGGAGGGTGGGGCACCTGGGAGGAGCTGTTCGAGGTGCTGACCTGGGCGCAGCTCGGGCTGCACCGCAAGCCCTGCGGATTGCTGAACGTCGGCGGCTACTTCGACGGACTGCTGACGTTCATGACGCACGCCGTTCAGGAAGGCTTTGTGCGACCGCAGCAGCACGCGATGCTGCAGGTGGAGACCACTCCCGCCGCGCTGCTCGACCGCATGGCCGTGTATCAGCCGGTGGTGGTGGAGAAGTGGCTGGAGAAGTCGGAAACCTGAAGCTAGCCTTCCAGGCGGCGCTCGGCGAGCAGCAAATCTTCGACCACGCGCCCGCCGATCAGGTGCTCCTGGATGATCCGCTCGAGCGCCGGCGGGTCGCACTCGCGGTACCAGGCGCCTTCCGGATAGACCACCGCTACGGGCCCCGCCTCGCAGATCCGCAGGCAGTTGGCCTTGCTGCGCAGCACCCCGCCCTGCTCGGAGAGCCCGAGCTCCTTGAGGCGCTTCTTCAAGAAGTCCCACGCCGCCACGCCCCGGTCGAAGTCGCAGCACTTGGGCTTGGTCTGCTCGGCGCACAGGAAGATGTGGCGCTTCGCGACGGGGATGCCGATGGTGGTGACGATCGGAAGCGGTTCAGTCATGGCGTTCAGTCAGTCTACAGTCTCGATTCCGCCTCAGCATTCTTCGTCTAATAGAGGCGCTGCTCTTCGTCCTCCTTGATAATTCCTTCGACTTGGGCGAAATGTCCATCGGCCCGGCCCCGTCGCTTGTGGCGATAAGCACGAACGGCGCGTGCGCGATGAAGCTGAGGCAATGCCGGTCGAGTGTCGACTACTGTGGACTCCGCCTGGGCTGTCCTGCGGTGGGCGGAATCCAGAGCTTGATGGCCTGGGGCCCACGCCGTCGTTACTGAGAGGAGCAGGGCCGCCGGGAGCGGCAGTGGGCGTGTCCGGACACCGGCCATGAGCCGCAAATCCTTTGAAATCAAACGGATTATGGCATAACATAACCGTTTGCGCCGGTACGCCTTGGCGCCGCAGTAGCGGTGTCTCTTGGCGCGGTCGGCGCGTGGCGCCATGTTCGAATCGCTCAGCACGCGCATCCAGGAGGCCTTCACATCGCTTCGCGGCGAAGTGCGCCTCACGCCCGAACAGGTCGAAGGCGTCCTGCGCGAGATCCGCCTGGCCCTGCTCGAAGCCGACGTCAACTTCCAGGTCGTCAAGGCGTTCATCGACCGAGTGCGCGACAAGGCGATGGACCAGGCCGTCCTCAGGAGCCTGTCGCCTGCGCAGCAAGTGTTGAAGATCGTTCGGGACGAGCTGTTGGCGCTCTTCGGCGAAACCAAGGGCGGCCTGACGGAAGGCGCGCCGCGTCCGCGCGTGATTCTGCTGCTCGGGCTCCAGGGCTCGGGCAAGACGACGACCTCCGGCAAGCTGGCGATGTGGCTCACGCGCCAGGGCAAACACCCCGTCACGGTGTCCACCGACGTCCGCCGCCCCGCCGCCATCGAGCAGTTGGCGGTGGTGTCCAAGCAGGCGGGCGTGCCTGTCTATCAGCCCGACACGCTCGACCCGGTGGAGCGCGCCCGTGGCGCCTTGGGCGACGCGAAGGCCAAGGGCTACGACACGATCATCGTGGACACCGCCGGCCGCTTGCACATCGACGACGAGTTGATGGACGAGCTGCAGGCGATCAAGGCGGCCGTCTCGCCGTCTGACCTGCTGTATGTCGCCGATGCCATGACGGGGCAGGACGCCATCAAGAGCGCGGGTGAGTTCAACCGCCGGATGGGCATCACCGGCGTGGTGCTGACCAAGCTGGATGGCGATGCACGGGGCGGTGCGGCGCTCTCGGTCGTCTCGGTCGTGGGTGTGCCAATCGCCTTCGTGGGCAGCGGCGAGCGGCTGGAGGACCTGGAAGTCTTCCATCCCGATCGCATCGTCTCGCGCATGCTGGGCATGGGCGACATGCTGTCGCTCATCGAGAAAGCCGAGCAGGCGATCGATCAGGACGAGGCGGAGGAGCTGGAGGCCAAACTCCGCAAGAACCAGTTCACCCTCGACGACTTTCGCAAGCAGCTGCGCACGATCCGCAAGATGGGGCCTCTCGAGAGCGTGCTCGGCATGATTCCCGGCCTTGCGAACGTGAAGCAGATGGCCGAGAACAAGCCGGACGAGAAGCAGTTGGGCCGCGTGGAAGCCATCATCGGGTCCATGACGCCGGGCGAGCGTCGCAACGAATCGATCCTGAACGGCAGCCGCCGCAAGCGCATCGCACGCGGCAGCGGCACCTCGGTCGAGGAGGTGAACCGGCTTCTGAAGCAGTTCATGGAGATGAAGAAGGTCCTGCAGATGATGGGGCAGGGTGGAGTCCCCGGCATGAAGGCGGCCATGCAGGGCGCGGGGCGCCGGCAACTGCCGCAGGGGATGCCGCCGGCCGCGTTCGGCGGGATGAAGAAGCGCAAGAAGGGCGGGCCCTGGGGGCTCATCAAAGCTCGTTAGTCGAGTTCGTGGTTCGTGGTTCGTGGTTCGTGGTTCGTGGTTGAGGGGAGAGGTGATGCTTTCAATTCGTTTGCGGCGTATCGGCGCGTCCAAGAAGCCGTTCTTCCGCGTGGTGGTCACCGAAGCGCGGACAGCGCGCGACAGCAGCTTCGTGGAGAACCTGGGGACCTACAATCCCCGGTCCAAGCCGGCGAAGGTGGACATCAACAAGGAACGTGTCGAGCACTGGCTGAAGCAGGGCGCGCGGCCGTCGGATTCGGTCCGGACGTTGCTGGCCAGGCACCTGTCGCGCGACTTGTCGCCGCAGCCGGCGCCCGTGGCGGAGTGATGCCGGACGACGGCAAGAGCGGAAGCCCGATGGCCGCCGTGGTCGAGGTGGTGGCCAAGGCGCTCGTGGACCGGCCCGAAGAGGTCGAAGTGCTCGAGAGCGTGCGGCGGGGTACCACGGTGGTGGAGCTGTACACGGCACCGGGCGACATGGGCAAGATCATCGGCCGGCAGGGCCGCACGGCTGCGGCGCTCCGGACATTGGTAACGCTCGCTGCCGAGAGAGCTGGAGTCAGGGCGCAGTTGGATATTCGCGACTGAGGGTCGTCAATTCACAATGCACAATTCACAATTCACAAACCGCACTGCATTTCAGCTGTTTGTGACTTGTGCATTGTGAATTGTGAATTGTGAATTGGGTCGTGAGCCAGCCCGCGCCCCGCTGGGGTGAAATGGTCCTCGTGGGGCGCGTGGCGAGACCCCACGGCATACGAGGCGATGTCGTCGTGAACCCGGACACCGACTTCGTGGACGAGCGGTTCGCTGTGGGCTCGTCGCTCTGGACGCAAGTGGCCGGCGTCGTCGAAGAAGTCAGAGTGGTGCGGGCGTCACTCGGCGGCAGACGGCCGATCGTCGGCTTCGAGGGGGCGTCGAGCGTGGCCGATGCCCAGCGGTTCGCGGGCGCGGAATTGCGGGTGCCTGAGACAGCGCTGGCGGCGTTGGGGCCGGGCGTGTTCTACCTGCACCAGCTGATCGGGTGCCGCGTGGAGACGGCAGCCGGCGACGTGGTGGGCGAGGTGGCTCGGGTCGAGGGCGGCGCGGGAGCGAGCCTGCTCGCCGTGGCGGGGCCGGGCGGGGAGGTGCTGATACCGTTTGCCGCCAGCCTGTGCCCGACGATCGACGTCGAGCGGCGGCTGATCGTGGTGGATGCGCCGGAGGGGCTGCTGGAGGTCAACGAGGTGTCGCCACGGGCGCGCCGGCGAGCGGAGAAGACGAAGGCCACGTGAGGTTCGACATCGTCACCGTGTTCCCGCGGATGATCAAGGCCGGGTTGTCCGAGGGGGTCGTGCATCGAGGGATCGAGTCCGGGGTGCTGCGGGTGCGGGTCCACGACCTGAGGGACTTCACGATCGATCGGCACCGCACCGTGGACGACGCGCCTTACGGGGGCGGGCCGGGGATGGTGATGAAGGTGGAGCCGTTCGCGATGGCCGCGGCGGCCATCCAGGCGGAAGGCGGCGTGCCGGCGGCCACGGTGCTGTTGTCGCCGCAGGGGCGGCTCTTCACCCAGGCCGAGGCCAGGCGGCTCGCGGGCCTTGGACACGTGGCGCTGCTCTGCGGGCGCTACGAGGGGATCGACGAACGGGTGCGGGACCTGGTGGCCACGGAAGAACTGTCCATCGGCGACTACGTGCTCAGCGGCGGGGAACTGGCGGCCCTCGTCGTGGTGGATGCGGTGAGCCGCTGGGTACCGGGCGTGGTGGGTGATGAGGCGTCGGTCGAGGCCGATTCCTTCTCGCGGGGGTTGCTGGATCACCCTCATTACACGCGTCCGGCGGACTACGAAGGGCGAGAGGTGCCGGGGGTCCTGCTCTCGGGGCATCACGCCGACGTGGGCCAGTGGCGCAAGCGCGAGGCGCTGGCGCGCACGCTGGCTCGCAGGCCGGACCTGCTGGGGGATGCCCGGCTCGACGCGGACGAGCGTCGCTGGCTCGACGAGTGGGGCTGGAGTGACGGGACAGAGGAGAAGAAACGATGAGCGCGATCGATATGGTGGAAAAGGCGCAGATGGCCGAGCGCCCGCAGATGAAGTCGGGCGACACCGTCAAGGTGCACGTCAAGGTCCGCGAGGGCGACAAGGAGCGCATCCAGATCTTCGAGGGCATCGTGATCGGCATGCATCGCGGCGGCTTGCGTGCGTCGTTCACGGTGCGCAAGGTGTCGTTCGGCCAGGGCGTGGAGCGCATCTTCCCGCTGCACTCGCCGATCATCGCCAAGATCGACCTCGTGCGGTCGGCCCGCGTGCGGCGCGCCAAGCTCTATTACCTGCGGGATCTCAAGGGCAAGGCGGCTCGCATGAAAGAGACCAAGCGCGTCTGAGTCTGGGCCATTCCACGCGGGCAGGGACTCATGGTCAAGGTTCGAGCCACGAGGACCATCGAAAATGCCCTGCGCCGCTGGGGGTTCCATCAGATCGCCGGGTGCGACGAAGTGGGGCGCGGCTGCCTGGCCGGCCCCGTCGTCGCCGGCGCCGTGGTGCTGCACCCCGATCGCCACATCCCGGGCCTCTTCGATTCCAAGATGATGACGCCCGCCGCGCGCGAGCGCCTGTTCGACGACATCACCCGCCACGCCCTGGCGTGGGCCGTGGCCTCGGCCGATCCGCTCGAAATCGATCGTCTGAACATCCACCGCGCCTCGCTCGAGGCGATGCGGCGGGCCGTGGGGGCGCTGGTGCCGCTGCCCGACATGGTGGTCGTGGACGCGTTCCACATTCCGGGGCTGTTGATGGCGCAGCGCGGCATTCCCAAGGCGGACCGCCGCTGCAGCGCCGTGGCCGCCGCGTCGATCGTCGCCAAGGTGATCCGCGACCGGGAGATGGAACGCCACCACGCGTCGGACCCGCGCTACGGCTACGACAAGCACAAGGGCTACGCGACGCCCGAGCACCTGGCCGCCGTGGCTGTTCACGGCTACTCGCCGCTGCACCGCCGCTCGTTCAGACCCGTGAGCGTGTGCGGCCTCCCGTTCGAGTAGGTCGAGGCGAACGACCAACCATCGCCGACAGTCCGTTTGATACGATTGCAGGAGTGACATGCGTGGCGGCATGGGCCCGTCTGGGCGACCGGTGACGAAATGCCGGTAGATCGGGAAGCCGTCGTCAAGAGGGCCGACGAGTTCGTGAGCCAGGGCAAGTTGGATCTGGCCATCGCCGAGTACCGCGCCCTCGTCGAGGAGCAGCCCTCGGATTTGAGCGCCGCCAACACGCTGGGCGACCTCTACGCCCGCGCGGGCGATATCGCCGGAGCCGTCGGGCAGTTCATGCGGCTTGCCGAGTCCGAACGCCTGCAGGGCGTCATGTCCAAGGCGGCCGCGCTGTACAAGAAGGCGCTCAAGCTCGATCCCGGCTGCGAAGAGGCGCTGTCGCAACTGGCCGAGATTGCGGTTGGGCAGGAGTTGCTCGCCGACGCCACGCTGTACTGGAATCGTCTGGTGCAGCACCGACGCGAGCGCAACGACGCGCCAGGCGTGGCGCAGGCTCTCATGCGGCTGGCGTCGCTCCCGGTGGCCAAGGCCGACACCAAGCTGGCGGCGGCCCGTGCCGCCGAGTCCAACGTGAGCGGGGCGGAGACCGCGCGGCTGTACGCGTCGGCGGCCGAGGCGCTGAGCCGCGAGGGCCGCACCGGCGACGCGCTCGAAGCGTGGATCGAGGCGGCACGCCGCACCGACGAGATCGCCGTTCGCCAGCCGGCCGCGCGTGCGTGCCTCGACGCTGGGTGCCTGGAGCGCGCTCAGCCCTTTCTCAGCCTGGAGGTAGCGGGCGACGAGCCTGCGTTGCTGTGGGCTGTCGGTGAGCGCGCGGTCCTGGCCGACGACGAAGCGGTGGCTACCAGCGCCCTTGGCCGTTATCGCACGCTCGTGCCCGACCAGGACGAGCGCGTGGCGGCTCTCCTGGCGAAGTGGGCCGTCGTGCCCCCTGAACCTGTCGAAGCCGTCGAGGCGCCCGAGCGGTGGGACCTCGCGGAAGGCGACGAAGTGAACCTCACGTCGGCGTTCGCCGAGGCGCCCGACGCGGCTGCCGAACACGCGCCCGAGGCGGCCGCACCGGAGCCCGTCGCCGGCGCGGACACGGGTGACGCCGGCGCGCCCTCCCCGGAGGACGCGACGTTACAAGAGGCGCCACAGCAGGTGCCGGAGCCGCAGGAACCAGCGGAACCGCCGGAGCCAATCGCGGACCCGCCTGCCTCGCAGGCGGCAGGCTCGCAGGCGGCCGCCGCGAACGTAAACATGGACGTGGACGCGGACGAGGCTGCGACCATCGCCCAGCTGCAGGCGGCCGCCGACACGCCGTCGCTGCAGTTCCAGGCTGCCGCGCAACTCGGCCGTCTGTTCGTCCAGAAGGGGCTGCTCGACCGCGGAGTCGAATGGCTGGAGAGGGCCTGCGCCGTGCCCGCCCCGATCCGTGAACACGGCCTGGCCGCGCGGTACGATCTGGCGGACGCCCTCGAGCGTGCCGGACAGCAGGACCGTGCGCTGGCGTGCTGGTCCGACCTCGAGTTCGACGCCGCAAGCTATCGCGACGTTGCCGAGCGCCTGGCCAGGTTGACGCGCACACACGGTTCCCCGGGCTGATGGCGCTGCTGCTGGCGGCGCTGTTCGTCGAGATTGGATTCGTCCTGCTGGTCGTCCCCTGGTCGGTGCTCTGGGATCGTAACTATTTCCTGGACGTCTTCCCGCAGATCCACGATCTCCTGACCAGTAACTACCTGCGCGGCGCCGTCTCGGGCCTCGGCGTCCTCAACATCGGCGCCGGCGTCGCGGAATTGGTCGCCCTGTTCGCTGCTCGGGCGAGGCGATCCGCGCCTGCTCCGTTCGCCTCGCATCCCGCCAGCGAGTGAGGCGGCTCATAATTCACAATGCTCAATTCACAATTCACAAAGAAGGCCGGAGCTGCAGTTCCGTGTCTGGCGTTGTGAATTGTGAATTGTGAATTGTGAATTTGCATCGGAGCCGTGAATCCCATCCTCTGTATGGTCACGTCGGGCCGGCTGGTGGCCGGTTCAGGCACCGACGCGTTGGTGGAGGAGGTTCGGGCAGCGGCTCGTGCCGGAGCACACCTGATTCAGATTCGCGAACCGGCCCTCGAGGCCGGGCACCTTGCGCGCCTGGTGCAATCGTGTGTCGAGATCGTGGCCGGGACGCGGGCGCGTGTGATCGTCAACGATCGGCTGGACGTGGCGCTGGCCGCCCGGGCGCACGGCGTGCACCTGCGCGAGACGTCGATTCCGCCGCGGGAAGTTCGCACGATCTGCCCCGCCGGCTTCCTCGTCGGCCGCTCGGTGCATACGGCGGAGGACGCGGCCCGGCTCGGACGCGACGGGGGCCTTGACTATCTGATCTTCGGGGCCGTGTTTCCGACGCCGTCGAAGCCGGGCGCGCCAGCCGTCGGCCTGGACTCTCTGCGCCAGGCGGTGCAGGGCACGACCGTGCCTGTTCTCGCAATCGGTGGGGTGAATGCCAAGAACGCCGCCGATATCGGTGAAACGGGAGCGGCGGGGCTGGCGGCCATCCGCTGGTGGACAGCGTCGCGCCAGGAAACTGTGGCGAGAGCCGCGCATGATCTCTCGGCCGCCTTTGCCGCTGGAGCCGCCTCGCGCCGATAACCGGGGCACATGGCTGACATCGGTGCACGGACACCCCTGCTCGACTCGTTCAAGCGCGGCGACGCCGCTCGCGACATTCGGATGCTGGCCGCCACGGGCGGCGTGGCGCCCCGCGCGTTCGAACAGGTCGAAATCCTGCTGCTGTTGCGCGGCGACCCCGACGCCGAGGTTGCCGCTACGGCCGAAACGACACTGCAAAGCCTTGAGCCCACGCGTGTAGCCGCGTTTCTCGCCCGGCCCGAAGCCTCACCCGAGGCCCAGGCCTACTTCGCCGCCCGCGGCATCACGCCAGCCGCCGGGCCGGCCGGCGAAGCGGATCTCCCGTTGCTCGATGCGGGAGCCGACGAGGCGCCGCCACCGGCGGAGGAGCGCGAGGAGTCCACGCTGCAGCGCCTCGCTGGGCTGAGCATAGCCAAGCGCATCGGCGTGGCCATGAAGGGCACGCGCGAAGAGCGCGCGATTCTGATTCGCGATCCCAACCGGATCGTGACGGCCGCCGTTCTCAGCAGCCCGAAAATGACCGAAACCGAGATCGCCGGCATCGCGCGCATGGGCAGCGTCTCGGAAGACGTCCTGCGCACGATTGCCAACAACCGTGGATGGCTGAAGAACTATTCGGTGACTGTGGGCCTGGTGAAGAACGCCAAGACGCCGGTGGCGCTGTCGATGAACCTGATGGCCCGATTGAGCGAGAAGGACCTGCGGATGTTATCGACGGATCGCAACGTGCCGGATGCATTGCGGGTGAATGCTCGCAAGAAGCTCGTGATCGACAAGTAAGCGCAAAAGCAGGTGGCCGCGTCAGCGAGGGCTAGCGACTTTTGCGCCCTCGGCGGCGCGCCGGCTTCTCGCGCGGCTGCCATTCCTTCCTCAGCTCGGCCAGTCCCTCCATGAACACGGACGCCTTCTGGCGCTCCTCCTCGCCGTCCAGCCCCTTCAGGAGCTCGATGGCATGGGCGAAGTCGTGCTCGATCGTGCGCGCAGTGGTCTTGAAGTAGATCCGGCGAATCTCGGCGAGCGCCTGCTCGGCGGAGGGCGAACCCGGCTGCTTGAGCGACGAGAGCGCCACGAACCCCTGGGGCTCACCCCTAGAAAACTTGACCACTTGAATTCCTACAGAATGAGTCAAGTTTTCTACGCCCGCACGAAGTGCGGGCAAAAAGACACTGCTCTAGCGAGGCGGAGCCTACATGCATCCAGGGCGAAGCCTCGCTAGACATCAGGCCGCTGTGCCGCGCCGCAGCGCCGTCCGCAGACGTTCCAGGGGATAGGTGTTCAACACGTGGCCGGCGGTCAGCCACCCGCGGCGCGCCACCTGGACGGCCCAGCGCACGTTCGCGAACGCGCCGGTTGCGTGCGCATCGGATGAGATGACGAACGACGCGCCCAGGTCGCGCGCCAGCCGCACGTGCGCGTCGCTGAGATCCAGACGATCGACCTGGCCGTTGATCTCCAGCGCCACGCCACGCTCCACGGCCGCCGTCACGATGCGCGGCACGTCCATGGGCAGCGGCTGCCGCTGGAGCAGGCGCCGTCCCGTCGGGTGCCCCAGCACGTCCACCCATCGGCAGTCCAGCGCGCGCAGCACGCGATCGGTGAGCTGCGCCGGCTCCTGTGCGAAGTGCGAATGGATGGAGGCCACGACGACGTCGAGCTGCGCCAGACAATCGTCGGCCAGGTCCAGTGACCCGTCGGCCAGGATGTCGCACTCGATGCCTGCCAGAAGCGTCAGCCCCTCGAACCGGCCGTTCAGCGCCCGCACGCGTGCCGCGTGCTCGAGCGCGCGCCGCTCGTCGAGGCCGTTGGCCATCGCCAGGGCCTTGGAGTGGTCCGTGATGGCGATGTACTGATAGCCGCGGCGGTGTGCCTCGGCCGCCATCGTCTCGAGCGAGTCGCGGCCGTCGGTGGCCGTCGTGTGCATGTGGAGATCGCCGCGCAGGTCGGTTGCCGTCACCAGATCCGGCAGGCCGCCCGTCTCGGCCGCCTCGAACTCGCCGCGGTTCTCCCGCAGTTCGGGCGCGATCCACGACAGGCCCAGCGCGTGGTAGATATCCTCTTCAGTGACCTGGGCCACGGTCTCGCCGCCCTCGAGCCGTGTCAATCCGTACTCGTTCAGCGTCAGCCCGCGGTGCAGCGCGCGGTCCCGCAGTTCGATGTTGTGGGCCTTCGAGCCGGTGAAGTACTGCATCGCCGCGCCGCGGCTCTCGGCGGGAACGACCCGCAGATCCACCTGGACGCCGTTCCTGACACGCACGCTGGACTTGGTGTCGCCGCGGCCGATCACCTCCTCTACGCGCGGATGCGTGACGAAGGTGTCCATCACCGGACCCTCGGCGCCCGTGCAGAGCAGATCGACATCCCCGCAGGTCTCCACGCCCCGTCGCAGGCTTCCCACTGGTAGAACGGACGCCGACGGGTGGGCGGCCACGAGCGATGTGATGATGTCGTCGGCCAGCGCCGCGGCGTCGGCCAGCAGGTGGCGGCCGGCCGTGCGCGTGCGCGCTTCGATGGCCTTGATGATCTGCGACTCCTTCTTGGCCCCCATGCCCTTCAGCTCGCGCAGCCGGCCCGCCTGCGCCGCGGCGCTCAGCGCGTCCACGCTGTCCACGCCCAGGGAGTGGTAGAGCAAGGCGACCGTTTTCGGCCCGACGCCTTGGAGCCGCAGCAGGTCGAGGATGGTCGGGGGAAACGCCGCCATCAGCTCGCGGTACGGGGCGCAGGTGCCCGTCTCGGCCAGCTCGCGGATGCGCGCGGACAGGTCCTTGCCGATGCCAGGCAGCGCGCGCAGGTCGGCGTCGCTCAACCGGGAGACCTGTTCGCCGGAGGTTTGCACCACGTCGGCGGCCGAACGGTACGCGCGGATCTTGAAGGCGTTCTCTCCCTTGATTTCCAACAGGTCTGCGATGTCGCCCAGCGCCCGCGCGATGGCCGCGTTATCCACGCAGGAGCCCCTGCCGCTCGAAGCGGTAGTCGAGCACGCGCGCTCCGCCGGCCTCGAGCGCCGCGCGAATGTCGGCCTGCCGGGCCGGCGGACCGAAGCAGAACAGGCACCCGCCGCCCCCGGCACCGCACACCTTGGCGGCGGCAGCGCCCGCGGACCGGGCTCGGCCGATGAGATCGTCGATGACGGGCGTGGTCACGCCCGGGGCCAGGCGCCGGCGGTTCGCCCATTCGTCATCGATGGTGCGGCCCACGGCGTCCCAGTCGGCCCGGACGAGGGCCTGGCGCATCAGAACGGCCGTATCCCGAATGCGCTCGAAACACTCGAACACCTGCGGATCGCCGTCGATGTGCCGCTTGGTGATCTCCCAGTTGTTGGTCCCCGAGTCATGGGGTTCGCCCGTGTAGCACAGCGTGACGCGCTCTGCCAGCTCGTCGAGGTTCACGTCGAGGGGCACCCGGTGGATGCCGTCCACGTCCAGCTCCAGCGCGGCAAGGCCGCCGTAGAGCGCCGGCCGGTAGTCCTGCAGTCCCGTGGGCACCCGGAGCGTCTGTGCCTCCACGTTCATGGCTATCTGCAGCAGTTCCTCGGGTGGAAGGTGCTGTCGCTTCCACTCCGCCAGCGCCGCGCATACCGCGACGTTCAGTGCCGACGACCCCGCGAGACCGGCACCGGCGGGCGATTCCGAACGAGTCGTGAGCGTGACGCCCCCGGCTTCGAAGAAGTGGGCGATGCGCGACAGAAGCCGCAGCCGCGGTTCGTCGCGCAGCGCCGCGTGATCGGCCGCCTCGACCGTCACGCCCGTGTCGATCGACTGGATGACGATCCGTCCGTCTGCTCGCGGCTCCACCGTCGCCCGCGCCCTGATGCTGATGGCGGCGTTGATGGTCTGTGCGCCGGGGTGGAAGAGATAGAGAGGCCAGATGTCGATGGTCCCGCCCGCCAGATCGATACGGGTCGGTGCCGACGTCTCGATGCGCACGACCAATTATAGAACCCGTGCCGCGCCCTATAATGAGGACGTGCCAGCGTCATGGCGTCGCGAGATAGGGCAGCTGCTCATCGGCAGCCTGCCCGCCACGACGATCACCGCCGAGATGCGATCGCTGGCGCGCGAGTTTTCGCTGGGCGGTGTGATTCTCTTCAACCGCAACATCGAGGCCGCCGAGCAGGTGGCGGAGCTCGCGCACGACCTCCAGCAGCTCTCCGCGACGTTGCCACTCTGGGTCAGCGTCGATCAGGAGGGCGGGCGCGTGGCCCGGCTCAAGGAACCATTCACGGTCTGGCCCCCGATGGCGGTCCTTGGCCGCTGCGGCGACGAAACACTGGCCTCGCGGTTTGCTGCGGCGCTGGCGGCCGAACTGCGCGCCGTGGGCATCACGCTGGACTATGCTCCGGTGCTCGACATCCACACCAACGAGAAGAACCCGATCATTGGCGACCGGGCACTGTCGGCGGACGCAGAGATGGTGGGGCGGCTGGGCGCCGCGATCGTCCGGGGACTCCAGGAGAACGGCGTCGCGGCGTGCGGCAAACACTTTCCGGGGCACGGCGACACGTCGGTGGACTCGCACCTCGAGCTGCCGCTCGTGGAGCATCCGCCCGATCGGATCCGGCGGGTCGAGTGCGTGCCGTTTCGCGCGGCCATCGCGGCGGACGTGGCGTTCATCATGACCGCGCACATCCTGGTGCCCGCGTTCGACGAGAAGGCCCCTGCCACCTTGTCGCGCGCCATCGTGTACGACCTGTTGCGGGATGAACTGGGGTTCGAGGGAGTCATTCTCAGCGACGACCTCGAAATGAAGGCCATCGCCGCCACCTATCAGGTGCCGGATGCGGCGGTGCAGGCCGTGGCGGCCGGCTGCGACGGCCTCCTCGTGTGCAGCGGACAGCCGGAGGTACAGGCGCGGGTGCTCGAGGCCCTCGTGCACGCCGTCGAACAGGACATCGTGCCGCTCAAACGGCTCGAGGACGCGCTGAAGCGGCAGCGGCGCGCCAAGGAACACCAGCTCGGCGTCGCGGCCCTCGCGGGCAATCGGGAGGGCCGGGTCAGCGTCGCCACCGCGCGCGCGCTCAGGCAGACACTCGGGTGCGACGCGCACCGTCGCGTGGCCGACGAAATGGCACGCTTTCTCTGATGCACAAGCCGCGGCCGCTCCGGGCCGGGGACCGGGTGGGTATCGTGGCGCCGGCCAGCGGCTGTTCGACCGAAGATCTGGACGGCGGCGTTGCCGAGCTGCGTCGCCTCGGGTTCGACCCGGTGTACACGACCGCGCTGTCGTCGCGTGACCTGTTTTCGGCGGGCCCGGCGCTCACGCGTGCCCGCGACTTCATGGCCCAGTGGACCGATTCTTCGATCGCCGCCGTGATCGCGCTGCGGGGCGGGTACGGCAGCGCACAGATCCTGCCGCACCTCGATGCCACCGCGCTTGTCGCGTCCCCGAAGCTGTTCGTGGGCTATAGCGACACCACCGCCCTGCACACCTGGCTGACGTGTCACCTGGGCGTCCCCACGTTGCACGGGCCGATGATCGAGGGGCGTCTCAGCCGGGGGCCGGAGGGTTACGACCAGACGTCGTTGATCGCGATGGCGCGCGGCGAGACGGGCATGGAGCTTCCCTGCGACGGCGGGGTCGTCCTCCACGCCGGTCAGGCTCGCGGCCCGCTCTTCGGCGGTACGTTGACCCAGCTTGTCGCGTCGCTCGGCACGCCGTTCGCGTTCACGCCGCCGGACGGCTGCCTGCTCTTCATCGAAGACGTGAACGAGCGGCCGTATCGCCTGCACCGCATGCTGACGCAGCTCGATCAGGCTGGTGTGCTGCGCCGGGCGCGCGGCGTCGTGTTCGGGGAGATGCGCGGGTGTGACGAGCCGGCGGGGCGCCTCACGGCCGTGGACGCCATCCGCCACGCGATGACCGGGTTCGAGGGCCCGATGTTCTGCGGGTTCCCGTCGGGCCATACCACGGGTCCCACACTGACACTGCCGTTAGGGACGGTGGTGCGTGTGACGACGCAGCCGCACCCCATGATTGTCGTGGAGGAATCGCCGGTTGCCTGACACCGTGGCGTCGCTCGCGCGCGGTCACGCCAGACGCATCCACCTCATCGGCGTGTGCGGGACCGCGATGGCCACGCTGGCGGCCTTGCTCAAGAGCCGCGGGCACCATGTCCAGGGGTCGGACGAGAACATCTATCCGCCGATGAGCGACTTCCTGGTCGCCGAAGGCATCCCCGCCTTCGCCGGCTACTCGGCGGACCATCTGACGCCCGACCCGGATTTCGTGGTCGTGGGGAATGCCATCTCTCGCGGGAATGCCGAACTGGAGGCCGTGCTGGAGCGGCGCCTGCGCCACTGCTCGATGCCGGAGGCGATTCGGGACTTCTTCTTGTGGGATGCGCACCCGGTCGTGATCGCCGGCACGCACGGCAAGACCACCACAACCGCGCTGACGGGATTCCTGCTGACGCACGGCCAGTTGGATCCGACCGTCCTCATCGGCGGTGTGGCGCTGGACTTTGGCGCCGCCGGCTCGAGCTATCGGCTGGGACAGGGGCCGCACTTCGTGATCGAAGGCGACGAGTACGACAGCGCGTTTTTCGACAAGACGGCCAAGTTCCTGAAGTATCTGCCGGAGGTGGCCGTCGTCGGGAACGTCGAGTTCGATCACGCCGACATCTACGACGATCTGGATGCGGTGCTGCTGGCCTTCCGGCGGTTGGTTCGCCTGGTGCCGCGCACCGGGCTCGTGCTGCTCGGCGCCGACAGCACGCACGCGGCGGGGCTGCGCGATGCCGTCATCGGGCCCGTGGAGACCTTCGGCCTGGCCGATGGCGCCGACTGGCAGGCGCGAGGCGTCAGCCACCGCGACGGAAGGACGCACTTCGAGGTGACACACCAGGGTCACGCGTTTGGCAGCTTCGAGTCGCCGCTGCTCGGCGTGCACAACGTGCGCAACGCGCTGGCCGCGATTGCCGTCGGGGCTCGCGCGGGCCTGACGCCGCCGGTGCTGGCCGACGGGCTCCGGTCGTTCCGCGGCATCAAGCGCCGGCTCGAGCGTGTGGGAGAGGCGCGGGGCGTGATGGTGCTCGACGACTTCGCGCACCACCCGACGGCCGTGCACGAGACCTTGTCCGCCCTGCGTATGGGCTATCCCGGGCGGCGTATCTGGGCCGTTTTCGAGCCACGGTCCGCATCCTCCTGCCGGAGGGTCTTCCAGGACGCGTTCGCGGAGGCATTCGGCGGGGCCGACGAGGTCGTGGTGGCCCCGGTGTTCCGGTCGTCCCTGCCCGAGAGCGAGCGCCTGTCGGTGGAGCAGCTGATCGGCGATCTGACCACGCGCCGGCGCAGCGCGCGCACGCTGCCGTCGGTTGACGCGATCGTGGAGGCCGTCGCCCGCGACGCCGCCCCGGGCGATCTGGTCGTCGTGATGTCCAACGGCGGCTTCGGCGGCATCCACGGCAAGCTGCTGGCGGCGCTGTCGGCGTGACCTTCCCCCGTTTCCGCGACGCGGGCGACTCGATGCTGCTGTTCGAGCTGGAGCCGGTGGTGGACGCCGCGGTCAACGCGCGGGCCGTCGCCACGGCTGCCGCGCTGCGTGCCCGTGGCCTGGCCGGCGTCCGCGACGTGCAGGCCACCTATCGGACCGTGGCCGTGAACTACGACCCGATCGCGGTGGAGCGCGACGCGATCGCGAACGAGGTCGAGGCCGCTCTCGCGGCTGGACAGGCACCGCTCGCCGGCCGTGACGTGGAGATCCCCGTCGTCTACGGCGGGCTCGACGGGCCCGACTTGACCGAGGTCGCCGAACGCTCGGGCATGACCGCCGCTGCCGTCGTGGACGCACACGCGTCCCCCTCGTACCTCGCGTTCATGCTGGGCTTCATGCCGGGCTTCGCCTACCTGGGACCCGTGCCCGATGCGATTGTGGCCCCGCGCCGTGCGACCCCGCGTCTGCGCGTGGCGGCGGGGTCGGTGGGGATCGCCGGGCGGCAAACCGGTATCTATCCGCGCGCGTCCCCAGGCGGCTGGGCGATCGTCGGGCGCACCAACGTGGTCCTGTTCGACCCATTTCGGACGGAGCCGGCCCTGGTGCAGCCGGGCGATCGAGTCCGGTTCGTTCCGGCCGAGCGTCTCGATCCCATGCCTCCGCTCGTGCCGCCGAGGGAGACTGACCACGTGCCGGCGGTGACCGTGATGCGGCCGGGACTGCTGACGACGGTGCAGGATGCAGGCCGATGGGGACATCAATTGGTCGGCGTGCCGGTCGGGGGCGCGCTCGACGCAAGCGCACTCCGCGCGGCCAACGAGGCTCTGGGGAACCCTCCCGGCGCCGCGGCGCTCGAGGTGACGCTTTCGGGGCTGGAACTGCGGTTCGATCGCGCCTGCGTGGCGGCGGTGTCGGGCGCCGACCTCGGCGTCGAGCTCGATGGACGCGCGGTGGCGCTCGACACGCCGGTGCGCTGCGGCGAGGGGTCGCATTTGCGGTTCACCGAGCGGCGTGCGGGCACGCGGGCCTACCTGGCGCTTCGCGGGGGTGTGGACGTGGCGCCGGTGCTCGGCAGCCGATCGACGGACCTTGGCGCGGGTTTCGGCGGCTTTGGCGGTCGCGCCCTGCGGGCTGGGGACAGGCTGGGGACGATCGGCGGGGAAGCTCCCGACACGCCGGACCAGGTGAGGGGCCTGCGCCGCCCGCGGCAAATCCAGATGGAGCCCCGTCTCCGTGTGCTGCCCGGGCCTCACGACGACTGGTTCGATGGTGACGCATTGGCGGCTCTCGAGCGCACCCGATTCACCGTCACGCCACAATCCAATCGCGTCGGTTACCGCCTCGCCTCACCGGTGACTGCGACCCGGCCTCGCGACGGGGAGATGATTTCCGATGCCACCGTGGCGGGCGGCATCCAGGTCCCTCCCGATGGGCAACCCATCCTGCTGATGGCCGACCGGCAGGTGACTGGTGGCTATCCGATGCTGGCGACGGTGATCACCGCCGACCTGCCGGTGGCGGCGCAGCTCGCGCCTGGCGATGCCGTGACGTTCGAAGTCTGCTCCCGCGGCGCCGCGCTGGCCGCCCTGCGGCAGGTACGATCGCAATGATTACTTTTTCACCGCGTGAGCGAGTGTCGCTGGCTCCGATGACCACGCTGGGCGTCGGCGGGCCCGCGCGCTGGTTCGCGACGGCGGCGACCGAGGCGGATGTTCGGGCGAGCCACGAGTGGTGCCGCGAACGCGGTGTCTCGATGTGGGTGCTCGGCGGCGGCAGCAACGTCGTGGTGGCCGACGCCGGCTTCGACGGCCTGGTGATGCAGGTTGCCATCACCGGCTGGAACGCCACGCCCCGCGGCGACGAGCTGCTCGTGGATGTGGGCGCGGGCGATTCGTGGGACGCGGTCGTGGCGCGCCTGGTGGCGGACGGCTGGGCCGGCACCGAGTGTCTGTCGGGCATTCCGGGCACCGTGGGCGGCACACCGATTCAAAACGTCGGCGCCTACGGGCAGGAGGTCGCCTCGATCGTGGACGCCGTGCAGGTTCTCGATCGCGAGAGCGGCGATCTGGTGAGCCTCCCGGCCGGCGCCTGTGGGTTCGCGTATCGGTCCAGCCGCTTCAAGGGCGGCGACGCCGGGCGCTATGTCATCTGCGGTGTGCGGTTCCGCGTGCGGCGCGGCGAGCCCACGCTGACATATCCGGACGTGCGGTTGTGGCTCCAGACGCATGGTGTCGCGGCGCCGGCGCTCGGCGACGTGCGCGCGGCCGTGCTGGCCATTCGGCGATCGAAGGGGATGGTGGCCGATGGTGTCGATCCGGATGCCCACAGCGTCGGATCGTTCTTCATGAACCCCGTGGTTCCTGTTGCCGAACGGGACCGCGTGGAACGGCTGGCGGGTCAGCCGGTACCCGCCCGCGCGGCAGGAGACGGGTTGGTCCGCGTGCCCGCGGCGTGGTTGATCGAACGTGCCGGCTGGACCAGGGGAGATGGCAACGGCCCCGTGGGCATCTCGACCAAACATCCGCTCGCCATCGTCAATCGCGGCGGCGCCACGGCCGCCGACGTGGTGCGCTTCGCCGCGCGGATCAAGCGCGGCGTCGTCGATCGGCTGGGCATCTGGCTGCAGCCCGAGCCCGTCTTCGTGGGTTTCGATGCTGCGCCGGACCTTGCCGATCTAGAGGTACTTGCGGAAAGCCCATCACTGATGTCCACGCTCGTCATCGAAGGACGCCAGCGGCTCGAGGGCCGCGTGGCGGTGGAAGGCAACAAGAACGCGGCGCTGCCGCTCCTGGCCGCGTGCCTGCTCACGGAAGAGGAGTGCACGCTCACCAACGTCCCGCGGATCGGCGACGTGGAAGTGATGGCCCAGCTGCTCGTCGATCTCGGAGCCGAGGTGGACGGCATCGGGACCAGCACCTTGCGCGTGCGGGCGGCGCGCGTGCGCTCGGAGACGCCGGACCGTACGTTGGTGGGACGGCTTCGCGGATCGGTGTTGCTGCTCGGCCCGCTGCTGTCGCGCATCGGCCAGGCACGCCTCGCGGCGCCCGGCGGCGATTTCCCCGCGCGGCGGTCGATCGGGGTGCACCTGGAATCGCTGTGTGCCATGGGCGCGCGGCTGGGCAGCGGGCCCGACCACGTGCTCGAGGCTCCCGACGGCCTCAAGGGCGCATCCATGTACCTTTACGAGGCGTCGGTCACGGGCACGGAGACGGCGCTGCTGGCGGCGGCCCGCGCCTCGGGCGTCACCGAGATCCGGCACGCCGCCACCGAGCCGCACGTCGTCGAGCTGTGCCAGTTCCTGGAGAAGATGGGCGCGGGGGTCTCGGGCACGGGCTCGTCGAGCGTGCGTGTGGAAGGCGTGCCCCGTTTGCGCGGCGTGCATCACGAGCTGGGCGGCGATTACATCGAGGCCGGGAGCTGGGCCGTGGTGGGGGCGATCACCGGCGGGGAGATGGCGATCGAAGGCGTGCGAGCCGAGGACATCGAGGTGGTGGAGGCGGTGCTGCGGCGCATGAGCGTGGAGTGCGGGATGCGTGACGGCGTGTTTCACGTGCGGCCATCGAAGCTGAAGGCCGCCGGCCGAATCACCACCGGGCTCTGGCCGTCGTTCCCGAGCGATCTCGTGAGCCTCGTGACCGTGCTGGCCACGCAGGCCGAGGGGCGCACGCTTGTCCACGACTGGATGTACGAGCTGCGGCTCTTCGCGCTGGAGCAGATGAGCGGCATGGGTGCCGACATGTTCCTGGCCGATGCGCACCGCATCATCGTGACGGGACCGAGCAAGCTGCGCGGCGGGCGCATGCTGGATACGCGCGACCTGCGCTCGGGCATGTCGCTCATCGCCGCGGGCCTCGCCGCGGAAGGGCAGACGCGCGTCGCGCCGCTCGAGACCGTCGAGCGCGGCTACGGGCAACTGGTGGACCGGCTGCGCGCGCTCGGCGCGCACGTGGAGAAGGTCGACTAACGGCCCGGGGGCGTGATGGGCGCCGCCGGGGCGGGGCCGCCCTGGCGGCCGGCCGGCGGTGCCGGTGCTGCCGGGGCCGCAGGGGTCGTGGGCGCCGGCCCGGGCTGCGGGACGGGGGTCGCCGGCGGGATCACCACGGGCACGGGGAGGTCGATCGCGAAGCCGCCGCCGTCGCCCTCGCGGCCGACGCGGAAGGGCCGCAGGTCCTCCTCGGTCAGCTCCAGCACCCGCACGATGCGCGGCGTCAGCGTCATCACGATGTCGGTTTCCTGCGTCTCCCGCTTCGAGTGGGCGAACAGGCGGCCCACGATCGGGAGATCGCTCAAGCCAGGTATCCCGGACAACACCTGCCGCTCCTCATCGCGAATCAGACCGGCGAGGAGGTTGGTCTCGCCGTCGCGCAGTCGGATCACGGTGTTGATCGAGCGATTGCCGAACGTCGGCAGTCCGCCGAAGCCCGTGCCGGAGATGCTGCTGACTTCGATGCGCAGCGCCAGCGACACCTCGTCGTCGTGGTGGGTGCGTGGCGTGATGTCGATGTTCACGCCGATGTTTTCGTAGTTGAACGACGTGATCGGCTGCTGCGCCACGCCACCGGTGGCGATCGGCGCGAACGTGGTGACCGGCACCGGCACGCGTTCGCCGAACCGCGCGGTCGCCGCGATACCTTCCGACGTCCGCAGCTGCGGGTTCGCCAGCGTGCGGGTGTTGCCATCCTGCTTGAGCAGCCGGAAATACAGGCTGGGGAGGTTGCTGAGGAAGACATTGGCCTGCGTCAGGTTCCGGAGGTCGCGCAGCGTCGTCGGGTCGGGTTGCACCGAGACCACGCCGTCGATCCCCGGAGAACCGGGCGACGCGAGCTGAAGACCAAACTCCCGCAGCCGCGTGCGGTCCACTTCCAGCAGCTCGATGTCGATCACGACCTCGGGCCGGGCCTTGTCGATCGCCGAGATCAGGCGTCCGGCCGCGGCGACGCGCTCGGGCGTGTCCTTGATCGAGATGGCGTTGGTCGCGGCCACGGCGGCCACGCGGCGCAGGTCCACGACGATGCGCAGCAGATCGAGGGTTTCCTTCAGGTCCGCGTTGCTCAGGTAGAAGGTCCGCAGCACCTCCTCCTGGTACTCGCGACGTTTGGCCGGCGTGTCGGGCACGACGGTGATGGTGCGCGGAGCGGTGACGCGGTAGAAGCTTCGCGTGGCGGTGGACACCGCCTGCAGCGCCGCTTCCAGCGTGCTGTCGCGAAGGTCGATGGTGATCGGCTGATCGCGGAACGTCGGGTCGAAGGTCACGTTGACGTTGGAGAATCGCGCCAGCGCCGTGAAGACGTCGCGGCTGGTCGCATCGCGGAACGTCACCGAGGCCGGCAGCTTCGCGTCGTCGGGCAGGTCGTTGCCCGCTGCCTCCATGCTGCGGGTGCGATCGATCAGCGTCTCCAGCTGCGTCTTGCCCTCACGGGCCACTGCGACCTTGTTGCGCAGCTGGCTGCGGACGCTGCCCAGCTCCTGGTCGACATCGCCGTTGCCCGGGTTGAGCTCCGAGGCCATCTGCAGTTCGACGAGCGCCTCTTCCAGACGGCCCGCGTTGCTCAGCCGCCGTCCCCGTCCATAGTGCTCCAGCGAGGCGCGAATCTTGGCCCTGTCGAGGGCCAGGCGGGCGTCGAGACTGTCGGGGTTCTCGCGCAGGGCACGCGTGTATTCCACGACCGCGCGGTCGTGGTCATCCAGGCGTTCGGCCTGCCGGCCAGCCCGCATGGCGCCCGAGGCGGCGCAGCCCGCCAGCAGGGCCGCCAGGACGGCCACCGCCGCGATTCTGTTATTTGCCCGAGCCATTGGTGACCACGTCCACACCCTTGGGGATGCGGAAGGTGAACTCCTTATCGGATATTCCCTGATTTTCCTTCAGGTTCGAAAAGACGATGGTCGAATCGCCCCCCTGGGCGTCGCGAGCGGCGAGCCCGAGGATCTGCAGCCCCGGCCGCTCCGTGGCCACGATGAAGTAGTCCACGTTCGCTTCAGGCCGCCGGGGGGTGAGCTTGAGTCCGATCTTGCCCTCCACCGGGCTCGGCGCGAATTCCGCGGCGAAGTCGCGCGCGATATCCGCCTTGCCGGCCAGAAAGAGCGCCGGCGTCGTGGACTCGAGGTCGGCCGGGACGCGGCTGACCATCACCTGCCTGTCCGCGGGAAAATAGGAGTAGATGGAGTGTCCGTCGGACACGAATTCCTTCTTCTCGGGGGAGGCGTACAACCAGCGCATCAGCCCTGGTTTCCGGATCTTGACCGAGCCCCGCTCGGTGGACTTGGTGCGAAGCGCGCCACCCCGGTAGCTTTGAACGAAGTCCGCCGAGAAGTCGCGGACGGTCTTGTAGCGTGCGTCGAGGGCCTTGGCCAGCGCGTCGGCCGTACCGGCGCCGGCACCCGGCGCCGGCTGCTGCGCCAGCCCCAGCTGGGTGGCGACGGCGAAAACTGCGACGGCGACACCCAGACGTTTCATCAATGTGCTCGTGGCTTCGCTGGCAGAACTAACTTAGCACGGCAGGCCTGGAGCCTGGAGCCCGGAGCCTGGAGCCCGGGCTCAGCGGTCGCGCTTCGCCTTAACGAAGGCGCGAACCGCTGCGATCCCTTGGGTATTCAGCACATGTCGCGGCTCCACCCACCCGCGACGGGCAGTGCCCACCCCAAACTGGAGCTGGCGGGCCAGCAAATCGGTCCGGTGGGCGTCGCTGTCCACAACCAGCGTCACGCCGAGGTCGACGGCCCGCCGGGCCAGGTCCCCGTCGAGGTCCAGGTGCCCCGGGGAACCGTCCACCTCCAATGCGGTGCCGGTCGCGGCGGCCGCGTCGAACAGCCGGTCGTAGTCCAGGTCGTAGCCCGCATAGCCGCCGGGCGTCCGGTTGGACGGGTGCGTGATCACGTTGACGAGGGGGTGAGCGATCGCGCGGAGGTACCGGTCGAGGAGCCGCGGTCCGTCGTGTCCGGCGTCGTCGTGCAGCGAGGCCAGCACGATGTCGAAGCCGGCCAACAGCTCGTCGTCGAAGTCCAGGCTGCCGTCGGGCATGATGTCCACCTCCACGCCGTGCAGCACCTCGATGCCGGGCACGCGTTCACGCGCCGCCTGGATCTCCAGCGGCCTGGAGGCCCACTTGATCGCGGGCCAGGGTGCGGGACGCGGCGCTGCGCTCGGAGTGGTCGGTGATGGCGAAGTACTCGGTACCCGAGCTGCCGGGCTGCCTGCACCATCTGCTCGACCGAGTCGCGGCCGTCGCTCCAACGGGTGTGCGAGTGGAGATCGCCGCGCATGTGCAGCGCCGCCAGCAGTTGAGGGAGCCTGTCCTGTTCGGCCGCTTCGATCTCGTCGCCGCCTTCCCGCAGCTCCGGCGCCACATAGCGCAGTCCCAAGTGGCGGTACAGGTCGTCCTCGGTCGGGCACGGCACGGCCCGGCCCGCGTCGGTCAGCGTGCCCTCATCGAACACCAGCCCCCGGCCCTTCGCGCGCACCTGCAGACGCTGTACGTGCGCATCTGCGCCGGTGTACCACGCCAGCGCAGCGCCGGCATCATCAGGCGTGGTGATGAACACTTCGATGGGGCCCCGGTCGGTGACGATCGCGATTCGGGAAGCCGAACGGCTGAGCACCGTCGCCCTCCCCGAGAGGTGTGCCAGCGCATCGAGCACGTCCGTGTGCCTGTCCGCAGGCGCCGTGGCCAGCAGCGCCACGCGATCCACCGACGGCGCATAGCGGCGCAGGCTTCCGACGGGGGTCAGCTGATCGATCGGCGCTCCGGTTCGGCGAACGTCCTCGGCGACGTGCGACGCGAGGGTGTGAGCGCGCCCGAGCGAAATCCCTGCGAATGGCGGCAACGGTCGCATGCCATTCTGTCTCGATTCGTGGGGCTGGTCTATGACGGGGAAGAACGGCGACGGGTTGGTGAGGCGACCATGAGGCGTTGCGCTGGAGGCGCCCGGACCAACCCGTCGCACAAGGGTGCAACAGCTGCCCTGCACAAACGCAAGGACCGCACCAGTCTGACGAGAGCGTGTAACTATCGAGCAACGAGAGACTTACAGCACTGCGACGCCGGAAAGTCAGACCGCGCGGTGCCTTTCGTGGTCCTGACTTGGGAAGGTCTGGTGCGAAGGTGGGAAAAATGCCGGAGCGGAATTGGTGGACGGCAGGAGGATCGAACTCCTGACCTCCGCATTGCGAACGCGGCGCTCTCCCAGCTGAGCTAGCCGCCCACGTCTCGACGCTCGGCGAAGCGGCCGTGCGGGCTCCGCGCCGCACGCACACCTCAAGAAAGCGAGTGTAACACGCGCTCGAAAACGCCATCAACGACGCGGAAGCGACGCGGGCCTCGTCACGAAGCGTGCGAAGGAACCCGATATAGTGAGCGATGCGGCCCGGATGTCAGCAGTCAACAAAATCGGCGTCCTGACCGGGGGTGGCGACGCTCCCGGCCTCAACGCGGTGATCCGCGCCGTGGTGAAGACCGCCTGCAACGCGGGCGTCTCGGTCCTCGGTCTCGAGAACAGCTTCGACGGCCTCATCTATTCGGACATGGCGCGGCCCCTCGGCCCCAAGGACGTCACGGGCATCCTGCGCCTGGGCGGCACCATCCTGGGGACCGTCAACCGCGGCAACCCGTTCGCGGTGCCGATTGAGACGCCGGAAGGCACGTTCAACTACGCGGACCGCGTGCTGGAGATGTTCCACAGGATGGAGCTCGATGCCCTTGTGTGCATCGGGGGCGACGGCACGCTGGGCATCTCCTACGAGTTCTACAAGCTCGGCATCCCGCTGGTGTGCGTGCCGAAGACCATCGACAACGACATCGTGGGCACGACGAGTTGCTTCGGCTTCGACACCGCCGTCAGCTTCGCCACCGACGCCATCGACCGGCTGCACACGACGGCCGAGGCCCACCGGCGCGTGATGGTGGTCGAGGTGATGGGCCGCAACGCCGGCTGGATTGCGCTGCACGGCGGCGTGGCCGGCGGCGCCGACGTGATTCTGATCCCGGAGATCCCCTACGAGCCGGAGAAGGTGGCGGAAAGCATCCTCAAGCGCGACGAGCTTGGCGCGCGCTTCAGCATCGTCGTGGTGGCCGAGGGCGCCATCGTGAAGCACCAGGGCCGGACGATTCTGGCGGCCGCGCACGGCGGCCACGCCGAGCGGCTGGGAGGCGCGGGCAAAGTCTGCGCGGACGCGGTGGAGCGGCTGACGGGCAAGGAGACGCGGCACGTGGTCCTTGGCCACCTGCAGCGCGGCGGCGCGCCGACGGCGTTCGACCGGGCGCTGGCGACGCGATTCGGCGGCAAGGCGGTTGAGCTGATCCTCCGCGGTCAGTTCGGGAAGATGGTGGCGAACAACCCGCCCGACATCGTGCCGATCCCGATCGGCGAAGTGGTGGGGAAGACCAAGACCGTCCCGCTCGACTACGACCTGCTGCAGACCGCCCGCGCGCTGGGCGTGTCTTTCGGGGATTGATTTCAGTCTCCAGTCTCCAGTCTCCAGTAGGATGCAATGGTCAAAAGACTCGTTTGCCTGACTGGTCTCGCGTCGCTGTTGCCCCTTGTTGCTATCGCATGTGCCGCAAGGGCGGCCTCATTCACGACCGTGATCGTCTGTGGCAGCAGCGTGGCCATTCCAGATGTGTTGCCACCGACTGGTTCCGGACCCGTTGTGTTAATGGCCGCACCGTGCCTGACGCAGGATGACGGAACACAGTTCGTCCCGCAGGTTTATCGACGCTATGTCCAGTTAAGGGCGAGCAGGCCACTTGATGGCGTGTGGGTTCCCTTCGGGGAGAACACGATGAAGGAGATTGAGGCCGACTATCGTCGCCTGTGGGACACTGGGCGACTCAGCGAATTGACATTCGCAATCGGCGACCACGCGTTCTCAAACGGCGTCGTTGGTAAGGTCGTCACGTACGTGCTCAAAGAGCAGTAGGGTGGTTTTGGCACGTGGAACCGAAGCCGCCGCGACGCGGGTTGGAGGACCGGAGACCGAAGACTGAAGACCGGAGACTGAGGCTGGTTCGTCTCTAGTGCCCCAGCAATTCCCCGTCCTTCTTCTTCTGCAACTCGTCGATCTGCTTCACGTGCTCGTCCGTGACCTTCTGGACGGTCTCCAGGCCCTTCCGCTCGTCGTCCTCCGAGATCTTGTGGTCCTTCAGCAGCTTCTTGAGCCGCTCGTTGGCGTCCCGGCGGATCAGCCGGACGCCGTTGCGTCCTTCCTCGGCCTGCTTGTGCACGTGGCGTGACAGCTCCTTGCGCCGTTCATCGGTGAGCGACGGAATCGGCACCCGCACCACCTTGCCGTCGTTCGACGGGTTGAGACCGAGATCGGAGACGCGGATGCCACGCTCCACGGCGGCCATGAGCGACGGATCGAAGGGCTGAACGACGATGAGCGCGGGCTCCGGCACCGAGAGCGTCGCGACCTGGTTGAGCGGCATCTTCGAGCCGTAGGCCTCCACGTGCACGTGATCGAGCAGGCTCACCGACGCGCGTCCCGTCCGGACGCTGGCCATGTCCTTGCGCACGCGATCCACGGCGCCGTTCATGCGGGTGGTGATCTCGGAGAACAGGCCTTTCAGATCGTTGAAGTCCATACGCCTCTCGTGAAGACGCCCGCCGGCTGTGAGCCGGCGGGTCAGAGCTCAAACGGTGACGGTGGTTCCGACAGGCTCGCCCATGACGACCTGCCGGATGCTGCCAGGCTGCCGCAGATTGAATACGACAATCGGCAGCTTGTTGTCCATGCACAGCGAGATGGCCGTGGCGTCCATGACGCGCAGCTGCCGCTCCAGCACCTGCAGGTAGGAGATCGTGGGGTATTTCGTGGCCGTGGGGTCCACGAACGGATCGGCGGAGTAGACACCGTCCACTTTCGTGCCCTTCAGGATCACCTCGGCCCGGATCTCCATCGCGCGCAGCGCGGCCGCGGTGTCGGTGGTGAAGTAGGGGTTGCCGGTGCCGGCCGCGAAGATGACCACGCGGCCCTTCTCCAGGTGGCGAATCGCGCGCCGCCTGATGAATGGCTCGGCCACCGCGCGCATCTCGATGGCAGTCACGACGCGCGTGACCACGTTCTGCTGCTCGAGCGCGTCCTGCAGGGCCAGGCCGTTGATGACGGTGCCCAGCATGCCCATGTAGTCGGCGGTGGCCCGATCCATGCCCCGCGCGCTGGCCGCCAGGCCCCGGAAAATGTTGCCGCCCCCGATGACGATGGCCGTTTCCACCCCCAGCCTCTGCAGCTCGCCGACGTCGCGGGCGATTCGCGTGACCACGGCTGGGTCCACGCCGAATTGCTGTTCTCCCATCAGGGCTTCGCCCGACAGTTTCAGGAGCACTCGTTTGTAAATGGGACTTGCGGACGACACGGAATCGGCAGGCATCGAGGGTTTGATTATATGCGGCGCCCGAGTCTGCTAAGATCGTTCGAGCACGCCGCCGGACGCCGGCGCGGGCGCCGGAGGCCATGCAGATGTTCCAGGACGACCTGAAAACGCGAGTGAACCGTCGAGGATTCTTGAAGGGGTCGGCAGTGTTTGCCGCGGCGGTTGGCGTGGCCTACGCGCTTCCGGCTCAGGCGCAGGAACCCCAGCAGAAGCCGGCGCCCGACACCGGCGAGAAGAAGGACGAGGCTCCGAAGAAGAAGCCGCTTCTCGACAAGGACGGCCGCGAATATCGCGTCTGCGACATGTGCGGCGGCAACATGTACAAGCAGGAAAAGACGTGGACCTGCGAACAGTGCGGGTTCAGCTACGAGGAATAGCGTAGTCGGCGGACTACCTTCGATTATGCGAGCGGTAGTCAGCGACTACTTCGTTATGCAAGCGGTAGTCCGCGACTACCGGCGATTACGCGACCGGTAGTCGGCGACCACCTGCTCCAACGCGTGTACGGCCCGACGGCGCTCCCCTTGGAGCGCCGTCAGCGCTTCCAGCACTTCCTCCATCTCATCCAATAGATCCCCGCGATTGTCGCCGGCGGCGCCCTCGAGCGCCGCGCGCGCGTGATCGCGTGCGGCGTCCTCGTCGTCCAGCGCTGCCAGCGTCAGCGCCAGGCGCAGACGTTGCCTGGGCGTCCGAGACAGATCGCGCGCCGAGCCCCTCATCGTAGGCCTGACGCGCCTGGTCGAACCGGCCCAGCAGGAACAGGACGTGGCCCAGGTTGTAGTGGCCGAACACGAAGGCCGGGTCCAGGGCGATAACGTGCCGGAAAGAGGCCTCGGCCTCCGTCAACCTGCCCAGATCGCGCAGGCTGGCGCCGATGTTGTTGTGGATGGTGCGGCCGAACGGATCCAGGCGCGCGGCTCGTGCCAACGCGACAAGCGCTTCCTCGGGCCGCTCCAACTCCCCCAGCGCCGCGCCCAGGTTCGCGTGGGCGGCGGCGAAGGACGGCATCAGCCGTGCCGCTTCAGCGAAGCACGCTGCGGCGCGGCCAGTGTCGTCGCGCCGCAGCCACAGCTTGCCGAGTTCGTAGTGCACGGCCTCCCAGTCGGGAGCCAGCGCGAGCGCGCGCTCCAGCGTCTCTTCGGCTTCGTCGAGACGGCCGGTCTCCATGCACGCGCTCGCAAGCGCCAGGCACATCGCGGGATCGGCGGGCGCATCGGTCGCGGCGCGCCGGCAGGCCAGGTAGCGCCGGTCGGGGTCCGCCTGGCGAAAGGCGTCGTACAACGAGGCCTGGTCGCCCTGGTCGGGCGACGCGCCCAGGTCGAGGGCGACCTCCACGATCTCCGACCCGGGCCCACGGTCCGCGTCGCGCGCTCGCGTCGCGCAGCACGTCGGGCGGCGGAGCAGTCAGCGCGCCGAGGACGATTGAGGCCGGATTCGCCTCCAGCCAGTCCAGCCATCGCTGCAGTTGATAGGTGGACTGGGTCAGTACCAGGCGCGCCGGACCCGCTGCCCGTCGGGAAAGGCGCGGTGCAGGTTGGGGATGACCACGGCCGTCCGCTGGAGCAGGCGCCACGGAAGGGAAGGTGGTTCCGGCAAAACGGCCATGAGCTGGCCGTGTCGTCCACGTGCACCTGGCGCCCGTCTGTGAGCGTGGCCATGGCCTCGGTCCACGGCGTGGAGGCCACCGCCGTGCCGAGCAGAACCGTTAAACGCATCGAGGCGCCCGCCTCCTGGCGAGCGCCTCGATTCTAGCGGAGCGTGCAGCCCCGGAGCCTGGAGCCCGGGGCCTGGAGCCTACTCTTGCCCGACGCTGGAAACGCACGAACCGGCTGATCTGGATGTTCTCCCCGGTCTTCGCGCTTGCCTGGGCGACCAGCTGCGACACGCTGACGTTGGGATCGCGGATCGTCGGCTGGTCCAGCAGCACGAATTGCGAGTAGAAGCTCCCCAGCTTGCCCTCGACGATCTTGTCGAGCACGTTCGCCGGCTTGCCTGAATTCTCCATCTGGGCGCGGTAGATGGCCTTCTCCTTCTCGACGGCCTCAGCGGGCACGTCCTCGCGGCGCACCCACTTCGGGTCGGCCGCGGCCACGTGCATCGCCACTTCCCGCACCAGGTTGTTGAAGTCCTCGGTCCGCGCCACGAAGTCGGACTCGCAGTTCACCTCGACCAGGACGCCGATCTTGCCGCCCATATGGATGTAGCTGCCGATGATGCCCTGCGCCGTCGCGCGGCCGGCGCGCTTGGCGGCTTGCGCCAGCCCGCGCTTGCGCAGCAGCGTGTTGGCCTCCTCCATGTCGCCATTGGCCTCGGTCAACGCCGCCTTGCACTCCATCATCCCGGCCCCGGTCTTGTCGCGGAGCTGCTTCACCTGCTCTGCCGTGATTGCCATCGTCGTCGTACTCCGTCCTTCGCTCGGCGCCTGGCGGCGCCACTCATCCGTACACAAAAAGCGCCGGCCTCGAGCCGGCGCCGCTTCGCCCGCTTCACCCGCGCTCCGCGGCGCCGGGCCGGCCTCTGTCTTCTTGCCCCGCTTCGCGGGGCGGTCTTACGCGCTGGCGGGGGTAGGCTCGGCGCGGCGCTGCGGGCGAACGGCCCGCGTCAACCGCGCGGCGGCGTCGGCCGCGGCGGCTTCTTCGGCCCTGGCCGCGTCCTCTTCGGCGATGCGCGATTCGCGCATCGAACGGCCGCTCGCCACGGCGTCGGCCACGCGCGACGCGAACAGGCGGATCGACCGCAGCGCGTCGTCGTTGCCGGGGATCACGTAATCCACTTCATCGGGATCGGCGTTGGTGTCCACGATGCCGATCACCGGAATCTTCAGCTTGCGCGCCTCGTCGACGGCGATCTTTTCCTTGCCGGTGTCCACGATGAAGACCGCGTCGGGCAGCCGCGACATGTGGCGGATGCCTTCGAGGTTCTTCAGCAGCTTCCGCTTTTCCTTTTCGTTCCGGGCGATCTCTTTCTTCGACAGCGACTCGTAGCGGCCGTCGGTGACCATGGCCTCCAGGTCCCGCAGGCGTGCCAGGCTGCGCTGAATGGTCGTGAAGTTGGTGAGCAACCCACCCAGCCATCGCTGGTTCACGAAGTACATCCCGCACCGCTGCGCTTCTTCCGCGATGACGTCCTGGGCTTGCCGCTTGGTACCCACGAAGAGCAGCGTGCGCCCGTCGGCGGCCAGGTTCGTGACGAACTCCTCGGCCGCGCGGAACTTCTGCGCCGTCTTGTTCAAGTCGAGGATGTAGATGCCGTTCCGCTCCCCGAAGATGTATGGCTTCATCTTGGGGTTCCAGCGCTTGGTCTGGTGGCCGAAGTGCACCCCCGCTTCGAGCAGCTCCTTTGTGGCAATACCGGACAAGATCCCTCCCCCTCGCCTAACGCTTACTGAACTGGAAGCGCTTGCGCGCTCCGGCCAGACCGTACTTCTTCCGTTCCTTCACACGCGAATCCGACGTCAGCAGCCCGTCCTTCTTCAGCAGCTTGCGGTGGTCGGCGTTGAACGCGACCAGCGCGCGGGAGATGCCCAGGCGCACCGCGCCGGCCTGCCCGTTGACGCCGCCGCCGGCCACCGTAGCCAACACGTCGAACTGTTCTGCCGTCTCGGTGACAGTGAACGGCCGCTTGACCTGGGTACGAAGCGCCTCGGTGGGGAAGTAGTTCACGAACTCACGGTGGTTGACGGTGATCGTGCCGGTTCCGGGACGAAGGAAGACGCGTGCGGACGATGTCTTGCGGCGACCTGTTGCGTAATGTTCGGTACTGGCCAAGTTACACGACCTCGATGGACTTGGGTTGCTGCGCCGCGTGCGGATGGTCCGCCCTCGCGTACACCTTGAGCTTCCGGTACATGGCGTCGCCCATCTTCGTCTTCGGCAACATGCCGCGCACCGCCTCTTCAACGAGCCGCACCGGCTGCCGCTTCCGGACAACCACCGCGCGCTCCTCGCGCAGGCCGCCTTCGTAGCCGCTGTGCCGCCGGTACATCTTCTGGTTCTCTTTGTTGCCGGTCAGCTTCACCGTGCCGGCGTTGACCACCACTACGTGGTCACCCGTATCGATGTACGGTGTGTAGATCGGCTTGTGCTTACCCTGGAGCAGACGCGAAGCGAGGGTTGCCACGCGACCGAGGACTTGCCCCCCGGCGTCGATGACGTGCCACCGCCTCTCGGTTTTGCTCGCGCTTGCCACGACCGTTCGCATCTAAGACAACGTCCCTTCTAAAACCGCAAACCCCAATAGTACGGGCACTTCGGGGGGCTGTCAAGGAGCGCGCGCGTCGAATCAGCCCGCGCGCGCAAAGGCCTCGGGCGCCAGGCAACAGGCCTCATGTTGACCGATCGCCCGGCCTGGAGCGAGGAGCCAGGGCCCGGAGCCTGGAGCCCGGAACCTGGAGTCTTTGGTCCCTGGCGCGCGTGCACAAACTGTCTCCTTTTGCGGCTTTACAGGCCGCTCTGGGCCTTCCTGTGAAGTGATGGAGGCCCACAAAAAGCCGATAACAGACTCGTCAGCAGCTTTGTGCAGGGCCCAGTCCGCCTCCGCCCTTTCGGGCGACGGCGAGACACCTCGAGTGGGTCTGTCTCAAGGCGAAGGAGCGGCGAGTGTTTCGGAAACCCAAGGCGGTCGTTGGCCTCGACATCGGGTCGAGCGCCATCAAAGCGGTGCAGCTGAAGCCCAGCGGCAAGCAGTTCCGCGTCGCGGCCTTCGCGAGCGAACCGGTGCCGGCCGATGCCATCGTGGACGGCGCCATCATCGACGCCGACGCCGTGGTGGCCACCATCAAGCGCCTGTTCGATACCAGCAAGGCGTTCAAGACCAAAGAGGTCTGCGCGTCGCTATCGGGCAACACCGTAATCGTCAAGAAGATCACGCTGCCCGTGATGACCGAAGCCGAGCTGCGCGACTCGATTTACTGGGAGGCCGAGCAGTACATCCCGTTCGACATCCAGGACGTGAACCTCGACTACCAGGTGCTCGATGCGGGCACCGGCCCCGATTCGCGCGGCAGCATGGACGTGCTGCTGGTCGCGGCCAAGAAAGAGAAGATCGGCGACTACACGAGCGTGATCACCCGCGCGGGGCGCACCCCGGTCGTCGTGGACGTCGACGCCTTTGCACTCCAGAACGCCTTCGAGACCAACTACGGGTTCGAGCCCTCGCGCGTGGTGGTGCTCCTGAACGCCGGCGCCAGCGCAATCAACATCAACATCGTGCAGGGCGACCAGTCGATCTTCACCCGCGACATCTCGATTGGCGGTAACGCCTATACCGAGGCCGTGCAGAAGGAGCTGGGCCTCTCCTTCGATGCCGCCGAGCAGCTCAAGCGCGGCGTGCCCGTGGATGGCTCCACCATCGAGGAAGCCCGCCCCGTATTGCACGCGGTCACCGAAAACGTGGTGCTCGAGGTGCAGAAGACCCTCGAGTTCTTCAAGTCCACCTCGGCGGTCGAGCGCATCGACCAGGTCGTGCTGAGCGGCGGCGTGTCGCGAGTGGAGGGGTTGCGCGAGCTGCTCGAAGAGCGCCTGCACGCGCCCGTGGAGTACTTCGACCCGTTCCGCACCGTGAAATGGGAACCGTCGAAGCTGGGCGGCGTGGATCCGGCGGTCGTATCGGCGACGGCCGCCGTCGCTGTCGGCCTCGCGCTCCGTCAGGTGGGTGACCGATGATTCGCATCAATCTCCTCGGCGTCGAGCGGCAGAAGATCAAGGCCGCCGCGTTCGACATCAGCCAGCACACCGGCGTCATCTGCGCGGTGCTGCTGGTGCTGGCCTCGTCAGGCACCGGCTGGTGGTTCTGGTCGCTGCGGCAGGAATCCGCCCAGTTGGACGCCGACACCGCGGCCGCCACCCGCGAGGCGGCGCGCCTGAAGTCGCTGCTCAACGAGGTCCAGGCATTCGAGGCCCAAAGCAAGCAGCTGCAGGACCGCGTCAAGCTGATCGAAAGCCTGCGTGCCGGTCAGAGCGTGCCCGTGCAGCTGCTGGATCACATCAGCCGCAGCCTGCCCGACATGCTCTGGCTGACCGAGCTCCGTCAGGACGGCGGCGCCGTGACGATACAGGGCAGCAGCACCACCCTCATCGCGCTCTCCGACTTCGTCGGCAACCTCGGCAGCAACGCGCTGGTCCAGAAGCCGATCGAGATCGTCAACAGCCAGCTCACAGAGGCGCAAGGGGCCAAGAAGGGACAGCCAACGACCAACGTGATCTCGTTCACGGTTCGCGTGCAGCTGGCGGGTGTCCAGGCAAGCGAACCCGCGAATCCGAAGAAGAAGGGGCGCGCCTGACATGGCCATCAACCTTCGCATCACCTCGCTTCCGTGGCGCGTGCAACTCGGCGCGTTCGTCACGCTGGCTGGCGTCGGCGTGGGCGTCTTCTGGTACTTCTACGCAGCGCCGATGCGCGTCGACCTCGATACGCGCAAGGCGGCCCTGGCCAAGGTCAAGGCGGAGATCAACCGCGGGTTGAAGATCGCCAAGGGTCTCCCCGAGTTCCGCAAGGAGGTCGTGTCCCTCCAGTCGCAGCTCCAGGGGCTGCGGACGCAGCTGCCCGAGGAACAGGACGTGGCCGATCTGCTGCGCCGGGTGCAGGGGATGGCCACAGAGTCGAACCTCACGATCAAGGGCTTCACGCCGCAGCCGGTGACGCGCAAGGACCTGCACGCCGAGTGGCCCATCGGCATCTCCGTGGAAGGCACCTACCACGATCTGGGTTCGTTCCTCGAGCGGGTGAGCAAGTTCCCGCGCATCATCAACGTGGGGAATATCAACATCACGGCGCGCGAGGAGCAGACGGCCGGGGCGACGGTGAGCGCCAACTGCACGGCGACGGCGTTCGTGCTGATGGCGGCCGAAGAAAAGGCCGCCCCCGCGGCCAAGCCCAAGGCGGCCAAAAAACCCGCGAAGGGCAAGAAGGCCTGACGTGATGGAGAGAAACGGTATGCGTGCCCACACGCGCGCGGAGCGCGCCGGACGACACTGGTTCCTTCTTGCGGTGTTCTGCTGTGGCGCCGCTGTGGCGTTCGGCCAGACGCCTGCTCCCACGGCGGCGCCCGGCGCCGCTGTGGCGTTCGGCCAGACACCTGCTCCCACGGCGGCGCCCGGCGCCGCCGCGGCGTCCGGGCAGGCACCCGCCCCCGCACCGGCGTCTCCGGGCGCGCAGACGGCGCCGGCCGCGCCGGCTCCACCGGCCCCGCAGAACGGCCATTCGTACAACCGCGAAGGCCGGCGCGATCCGTTTGTGAGCCTGTCGCGCCGGGGCAGCGATGTCGCAGCCACGCCGGGGATGCGCGCGGCCGGTCTCAGGGGGCTCGGCGTCGGGGAAGTCACGCTGCGCGGCACGGTCGCCAGCCAGGGTGGCTTCGTGGCCATCGTGCAGGGCTCCGACTCGAAGACCTACATCGTTCGGCCCGGTGAACGGCTGGCCGACGGGACGATCCGCTCCATCACGTCCGACGCGCTCGTGATTCTCCAGCAAGTCAACGATCCGCTCTCGCTCGAGAAACAGCGGGAGGTGCGTAAGGTGCTCCGTCAGACGGAAGAGGGCCGGCAATGAGAGGGTATCGGGTTTGGATGCTGGTCGCGGTCGTCGCCGCGGCAGCCGGAGTGCGGTCGCCGCTGGGCGCGGCGGGCGCGGGTGTGGAATCAGCCGTCCTGAAGCGCGTGGCCTCGCGTGTCGAGGCGCGAGTCGGCGTCCTGACCATCGAGTCGTCGGCTCCAGTGCCGTACGTGGCGTCGCAGCCTGATCCGCGGTCGTTCGTCGTCGAGTTGCGAGACGTGGTCACCACCGGCGCCGTGGACGGGTTCGTGGTTGATCCGCGAAGCCCCATCACCGCGGTCAACGTCGAGACCAGCCGGTCGGCCGACGGCTCGACGGTGGCGCGGGTGAACGTGGCGCTGTCCCGGCCGGGCCGCCCGCGCGTGAAGAGCTCGCGCAATCTCATCATCGTGGAAGCCGATCGGGTGGACCTCGAGAACCTGTCGGCTGGTGACATCGGTGCGGCCGGTCGTTCGACCGTGATTCGCGACCTGAAGATCGAACGCCTCGGCACCGCGACGGCCGTCACGCTGGTGGGCATCGGCCGCCTGAATCCGGTGTCGGTCCGCGAGCTCACGGAGGGCCGGCGCCGGGTAGTGCTCGAATTCGCCAACGTGTCGTCGGCGGTACCCCGGGCCACGACGGCCGGCCAGGGCCCGGTCTCGCAGGTGCGAATCGGCCTGAGTCCGCGCTCGCCGCTCGTGACCGAGGTCGCGATGGAGCTGGCGCGGCCCTCAGTACACCGGATCGAGACCTCCGAGGACGGCCAACATCTGATGGTGCTCTTCGACGCGCCGGCCGAGGCCGCTCAGCAGCCGGCGCCCGAGACCGTGGAACCCGCCGGGCTGCCGGCAGCGCCCGTGGCCGCGCGTCCGGCGGCCCAGCAGGCGCCCGCCGCCGGAGCGGCACCCGTCGCCACGCCGAGCGGCGTCCAGAATGTGGACACGCCGCCGCAGGCGCGCTTTACCGGGCATCCGGTCAGCCTCGACTTCCAGGGGGCCGACTTGCGCTCGGTGCTGCGCACCTTCTCCGAGATCAGCGGGTTGAACCTGGTGATCGATCCGTCCATCCAGGGCTCGGTGGACGTGTCGCTACGGGATGTCCCGTGGGATCAGGCGCTCGACATCATCCTGAAGGCGAACCGTCTCGGCTACGTCGTGGACGGCACCATCGTCCGCGTGGCCCCGCTGGCGGTGCTGGCCGAAGAGGAAGGACAGCGGCGGAAGCTGCAGGACGAGCAGGCCCTTTCCGGTGAGCTGCGCGTGATGACGCGATCGCTCAGCTACGCGCGGGCCGAGGACCTGAAGGCGCTCCTGACAGCCACGGCGCTCTCGCAGCGCGGCTCGATTCAGACCGACGCCAGGACCAACACCATCATCATCAACGACCTCGCGGACCGTCTCGAGCGTGCCGGCAGCCTCATCACTGCGCTCGACGTGCCTCAGCCCCAGGTCGAAATCGAGGCGCGCATCGTGCAGACCAGCCGGTCGTTCGCGTCGAGCCTCGGCGTCAAATGGGGCATCGGCGGGCGCGCAACGCCGGCGCTCGGCAACAGCCTGCCCTTGGCCTTTCCGAACTCGGTGGCGGGCGTCGGCGCCGTGGGGTTGGACTCGCGGCCGCGCCAAGCACAGCGGCGCTCGCGCTCGGGTCCATCAACGGCGCCTTGAATCTCGACGTGGCGCTGTCGGCGCTCGAACGCTCGGGTCAGGGACGCATCCTGTCCACGCCCCGCGTGTCTACGCAAAACAACGTCGAGGCCGAGATCACGCAGGGCATCCAGATTCCGATCCAGACGGTCGCCAACAACACCGTCACGGTGTCGTTCCGCGACGCGGCGCTGACCTTGAAGGTGACGCCGCAGATCACGGCGTCGAGCACGGTCATCATGCGGATCCAGGTCGCCAACGAGTCGCCCGACTTCAGCCGCCAGGTGAACGGCATCCCGCCGATCGACACCCAGCGCGCGGTGACGCAGGTCCTCGTGAGCGACGGCGAGACCACCGTCATCGGCGGCATCTACGTCAGCCGCGAGCAGGCCACGCAGGACCGGACGCCCGGCGCTCTATCGGCTGCCGCTGCTCGGCTGGTTGTTCAAACGAAACATCGACCGAGGACGAGAGCCGTGAGCTGCTCATCTTCATCACGCCGAAGATCGCGCGTCTGTAGGAGTTGATTTCGATGTTCAGAACCATTCATCGCACTGCGCTCGTTGCCGGGATGGCGGGCACCGCCGTTCTCGGCGCCGGATGCGGCGAGTTCGTCCGACCAGGGCCAGGGGCCGGTGCTGGCCATCGTCACCACGCTCCAGGGGGCGTCGGGCGCCGAACCCACGCACGTTCGGCGGCACCCTCGGCTCCGACGTACTGACGCTGGTCGAGAAGGACGTGAACGGCGTGAAGGTCAAGGTGCCTACGGTCTTCACGGATCTCGGGCGGGTCACCATCACCGTGAACCTCAAGGATCCAGGGCACGACAGCCTCGCCCGCGCGGCCGACCGCGATGAATATGGTCACGTTCAGCCGCTATCGGGTGGTCTACGTACGCGCGGACGGACGGAACACGCCGGGCGTGGACGTGCCGTATCCCTTCGACTCGAGCGCCACGTTCACCGCGTCACCGGGGGCGGCCGGGACCGCGGGTTTCGAGATCGTGCGGCTGACGGCCAAGCAGGAGGCGCCCCTCAGGGCCCTCATCACCAACAGCACGTTCATCGGCACCATCGCCGAGGTCACCTTCTATGGCCAGGATGCGGCGGGCAACGATGTCAGCGCCACCGGATCGATTGGCATCACCTTCGGCAACTTCGGGGATCCCGAGTAGGACGGATCAATGACGACGCACGCGACGAGGATGGAGAGAACGCTGCGCGCCGCCGCCCTGCTGGCGGTGGTGAGCGCGACCGGGTGCACGCTGGCCGAGCAGGACACACCGGCGTTGCAGGGACCGTCGGAGTACGGCCGGTCGATCTCGGTGACGGCGACACCGGACCGGCTCGCCCAGGATGGCGTCTCGCAGGCCGAGGTCATCGCCACTGTGCGCAACGAGCAGGGCGCACCGGTGCCCAACTTCGCGCTGAGCTGGAGCGTCTCGGCGTCCACCGGCGTGCTGGTGGAGCCATCGGCCCAGCAGTCCACGACCGACGCCCAGGGCCGCGCGCGGATCGTCGTGACGGCGCCGCCGCCGCCGGCGTTCCTGCCGAACTCCGCGGCCACGTTGACCATCACGGCCACGCCGATCGACGGCGATGCGCTCAGCACGGCCAACAGCCGGACCGTGCTGGTCCAGCTCGTCCCGCCCGCGGGCACGCTGCCCCCAAACCGGTTGCCCGTGGCGTCGTTCAGCGTCGTACCTGCCGTAGGAACCATCATGGAAACCATCACCTTCGACGCCTCGTTGACGACCGACGAGGGCGAACCGTGCGGGTCGCTGTGCACCTACCAGTGGAACTTCGGAGATTTCCAGACCGACAGCGGCATCAGGGTCACCCACTCGTTCGAGCGCCCGGCCACCTATACCGTGGTCCTCACCGTGATCGACCCGCGAGCCGGCGTCGGGTTTACGAACCGCTCGCTGGCCATCTCCGGCCCAACCGCACCAACGGCGTCGTTCACGGCCACGGCTTCGGGTTTGACGGTGGCGTTCAACGCCGCCGCGTCGGGCGTGGGCGTCGGCGCCACGATTACCGAATATACGTGGGACTTCGGTGACGGCAGCTCGACGACCACCACCACGGTGCCAGCCGTGAGCCATACGTTTCCCTCCGTGGGCGCGCCTACCACCGTCACGCCCTATCCGGTGATCCTCCAGGTCAAGGACAGTTTCGGCCGGACCGCCGTGACGAGCGTGGTCGTCAGCATCACGACGCCGTAGCTAGCGAGGCTTCGCCTCGCTAGTGCAGTGTTTGATGGCCCGCCCTCCGGGCGGGCCAGGGCCACGGCGGGTGCTCCTGCCGTGGCCTTTTCGTTTTCGGCGTATCCTCCTCGGCGCGAGATGACCTTTCCGATACCTCTGGGTTGGCCGCGCGGCTGGCGCGCCTTCGTGCCGTGCTGCACGACGCCGGGTTGGACGCGCTGGTTGTGACCCATCCCGTCAACCAGCGGTACCTCTTCAACCACGTCGCCAGTGCGGGCATGGCCGTCGTCGGCCGCGACGGGGTGGAACTGCTGTCCGACTTTCGCTACGTCGAGGCCATTCGCGCCCGCCAGGACTCGGCCCAGGCGTGTCCCGGCCTGCGCACCCGGCTCGTGCCTGGCAGCTACGACCCCGCGCTTGTGGAATACCTGCGGACGCTCGACGGCCCGATCGGCTTCGAAGCGCGGCACGTCAGCGTGGCCACGCACGCTGAGTGGACGCGGATGCTCGGCGAAGCCGCGTCTCGGCTCCGGCCCACCGAACGCCTCGTCGAGAGACTGCGCGCGGTGAAGGACGAGTTCGAGCTGGATTGTCTGCGCCGCGCGGCGGCGGGACTGGGCAGCGTGGCCGACGTGGCCTTTCGCTCCGTGCGTCCGGACGTCGCAGAGCGGGACGTGGCGGCAGCGATCGAGGGCGCGATGCGGGCCGCCGGCTACGAGCGGCCATCGTTCGAGACCATCGTCGCGTCCGGTCCCAACGCCGCACTGCCGCACCACCGTGCCGGCGACCGGCGGCTCCAGGCGGGCGACCTTGTCGTGCTGGACTTCGGCGGCGTTCTGGACGGATACTGCTCAGACCTCACGCGAACGGTGTCGGTCGGGCCGCCAAGCGAGGAGGTTCGCCGTTTATACGCCGCCGTTCTGGCCGCGCAGCAGGCGGCCATCGCGGCCGTCGGTCCCGGTGTCGACGCATCGGCTGTCGATCGGGCGGCCCGTGCGGTGCTGGAGGATGCGGGCCTTGGCGAGGCGTTCGGGCACGGAACCGGGCACGGGCTGGGGCTCGACGTGCACGAGGAGCCGCGGCTGTCGCGGACCAGCGCGGGCACGAATCCGCCGCCCTGTCCGCTCCGTCCGGGCATGGTCGTGACGATCGAACCGGGGGCGTATCTCCCGGGATGGGGCGGTATCCGGATCGAAGACGATGTCGTGGTGACTTCGCAAGGCTGCGAGGTGCTGACGTCCGTGCCGCGCGAGCTCCTCGCGTGTGGTGTCAACTAGCGGGAGTCCATGGACTTAGACGAGATCAAGAAGATCCTGGAACTGATGCGCGAGCACGAGCTGGCCGAATTCGAGCTCGAAGGCGAGTCCAGCAAGCTGCGGCTTCGCAAGCATGGCCCTCCCCACTGGACGGCCACACCCCCCGTTTCCCCGGTTCCGTACGTGGCCCCGCCCGCAGGGGGCGCCCCGGCCATGCCTCCGCCGCCGACCCACGTGCTGACGCCCGACAGCGAAGACGTGGACCTGGCGATCGTCAAGTCCCCGATCGTGGGCACGTTCTACAGGGCCTCGGAGCCTGGGGCGAAAGCGTTTGCCGAGGTGGGGCAGATGGTGCGCAAGGGACAGGTGCTGTGCATCATCGAAGCCATGAAGTTGATGAACGAGATCAACGCCGAGTGCGACGGCGAGTTGGTCAAGGCGTACGTCGAGAACGGTCAGGCAGTGCAGTACCGGGGAGCGGCTCTTCGCCGTGAAACCCAGCTAGCAGGAGACGTACCTCGATGTTCAAGAAGATTCTCATCGCCAACCGCGGCGAGATAGCGCTTCGGATCATCCATGCCTGCCGGGAGCTGGGCATCAAGACCGTAGCGGTCTATTCCGAAGCGGACGAGAACTCGCTGCACGTCAAGTTCGCCGACGAGGACGTGTGCATCGGACCCGCGAGAAGCGCCGACAGCTATCTGAACGTCCCCGCGATCATCAGCGCGGCGGAGATCACGGGCGCCGATGCCGTGCATCCGGGGTACGGCTTCCTGTCGGAGAGCGCGTACCTGGCCGAGGTCTGCGCGGCGTGCCACATTCGCTTCATCGGGCCCGACCCGAGCGTCATCAAGCTGCTCGGCGACAAGGCCCGGGCGCGCAAAGCGATGAAGAAGGCCGGATTGCCCATGCTGCCGGGCAGCGACGGCCCCGTGGACGGGGAAGACGCCGCCCTGAGAGTGGCCAAGGACATCGGCTATCCGGTGATCATCAAGGCCGTGGCGGGCGGAGGGGGCCGGGGCATGCGCATCGTGCGGAACCCCGGGGAGATGCCCGCCGCGCTCCGAACCGCGCAGCGCGAGGCCGAGGCCGCATTCGGCAACGGCGACGCCTACATCGAGAAGTATCTCGAGAACCCCCGTCACATCGAGTTTCAGATCCTGGGCGACCATCACGGCAACATGGTGCACCTGGGCGAGCGCGAGTGCTCGATCCAGCGTCGGCACCAGAAGCTCATCGAGGAGTCGCCGTCTCCCGTGCTGTCCGACAAGGTGCGCCGGAAGATGGGGAGCCTGGTGGTGGATGCGGCCAGGGCCGTGCAGTACACCAACGCCGGCACGTGGGAGTTCCTGATGGACGGCGAGGGCAAGTTCTACTACATGGAAACCAATACACGGCTCCAGGTCGAGCATCCGGTCACCGAGATGGTCACGGGCCTGGACATCGTGAAGGAGCAGATCCGGATTGCGGACGGCCAGCGGCTGTCGCTGCGTCAGAGCGAGATCACCTTCACGGGCCATTCCATCGAGTGCCGCATCAACGCCGAGGATCCCGATACGTTCGCGCCGTCGCCCGGCGTGATCCACGCGTTCAACGTGCCCGGCGGGCCCGGTGTGCGTTTCGACTCGTTCGCGCACGCCGAGTGCACGATCTCGCCGTACTACGACTCCATGATCGCCAAGCTGATCGTGCACGGCCGCGATCGACGCGAGGCCATCGCGCGCATGCGCCGCGCGCTCGAGATGACCGTGATCGAGGGCATCCGCACATCGGTCCCGCTGCACCTGCGCATCATGAACGACCCGGATTTCCAGGCCGGAAAGATGAGCACCGCGTTCATGGACCGTTTCATGCCGAAGCCCAAGGCCGGCCCGCTCGCCGAGACGGCGTAGGGAGGCTCCGCCACGGTCCAATAGGGCTCCGCCTCCGCAGTGTCTTTTGGCCCCGCTTCGCGGGGCGGAGAAAACTTGACTCATCCCACCACCAAGTTTTCTAGCGGCTTGGCCGATCGTCCGCTCCCGCCGCTGCACGCCATCGTGGACGTGGACGTTGCCGCGCGCGCCGGGTGGGATCCACTTCACCTGGCCCAGGCGCTCTGCGAAGGCGGCGCGCGCTGCCTGCAGGTGCGCGGCAAGAGCCTGCCGTCGGGGGCGCTCCTCGACCTGTCGCGGGCGGTCGTCGACGCGGCCAGACGGTTTGGCGCCAGCGTGATCGTGAACGATCGCGCCGACGTGGCCCGCCTGGCCGGGGCCGCGGGCGTACACGTGGGTCAGGAGGACCTGCCGCCCGGCGCCGCGCGCGCCATCCTGGGCCCGCAGGCGATCGTCGGCTACTCCACGCACACGCTGGATCAGTTCGAGCACGCCCTGCACGAGCCGGTGTCGTACATCGCGATCGGGCCCGTGTTCGGCACCTCCACCAAGGACACGGGGTACGAAGCCGTGGGCCTGGCCCTCGTAGAGGCCGCAGCCCGCCGGGCACCCGCGTGCCCCATCGTCGCCATCGGCGGCGTGACGCTCGCGAACGCGGCGTCGGCATGGGCCGCGGGCGCATGGAGCGTCGCGGTCATTGGCGACCTGCTGGCCGGCGCCGACCCTCGCGCGCGAGTCGCCAGCTATAATCGCCTCGCCGAGGGGAGGCTGCGTCCTTGAGAATGCACAATTCACAATTCACAATTCACAAAGGCAAGCCGGAACTGCAGTTCCACAGACGGCCACGGTTGCAGGGCAGTTTGTGACTTGTGACTTGTGAATTGTGAATTGACCTCGACACCGGAGCCGTAATGGACTCAAACCTCCTCAAGACCAAGTCGATCGAGCAGCTGGTGAGCGACGTCGAGACTGGGGGCAAGGCGCTTCGCCGCAGCCTGACCGCGTGGGACCTGACCTTGCTGGGGGTCGGCGCCATCATCGGCACGGGCATCTTCGTGCTCACGGGGACGGCGGCGGCCAACCAGGCCGGTCCGGCGATCATGCTCTCCTATCTGGCGGCCGGGCTGGCCTGTGCATTTGCCGCGCTGTGTTACGCCGAGTTCGCGTCCATGGTGCCGATAGCCGGCAGCGCCTACACCTATGCCTACGCCTCGCTGGGCGAAATGGTGGCGTGGCTGATCGGCTGGGATCTCATCCTCGAGTACGCCGTCGGGTCGATGACCGTGGCGATCGGGTGGAGCGGCTACATGCAGCGCCTGCTGGCCGGCGCGGGCATGTCGCTTCCGGTGTGGATGAGCGCGGCCCCCTCGGCCACGACGCCGGGCGCCCTCATCAACCTGCCGGCGGTGTTCATCGTCCTGCTCATCTGCGTGCTGCTGGTCATCGGCGTCCGTGAGAGCGCCCGGTTCAACGCCGCGATGGTGGCGGTGAAGGGCGCGGCGATTCTCTTCTTCATCGCGGTCGGCGCCTCGTGGGTCGAGCCCAAGAACTGGACTCCGTTCGCGCCGTACGGGACGTCGGGCGTCATGGCGGCGGCGGCGGTGGTGTTCTTCGCCTACATCGGGTTCGATGCCGTTTCCACGACGGCCGAAGAGGCCAAGAACCCGCGGCGGGACCTGCCCATCGGCATCATCGCGTCGCTGGTCGTTTGTACCCTGCTCTATCTGACTGTCGCCGCGATCCTGACGGGTATCGTGCCTGTGACCCTGTATCGATCCAGCGTGGACGCGCTGCCTGGCCTCCCGACCGCGGAAGCGGGCCTGGTCACGCAGTTTCTCAATGCTCCTGTGGCGTTCGCGCTGGCCTCGATCGGCCAGAACTGGGCCTCTTACCTGGTGTCGGCCGGCGCCGTGGCCGGGATCACCAGCGTGCTGCTGGTGATGCTGATGAGCCAGCCGAGGATCTTCTTCGCGATGAGCCGCGATGGCCTGCTGCCCAAGGGCGTCAGCAAGGTGCACCCCCGCTTCGGCACGCCGTACATCACGACCATCATCACCTGCGTCGTCGTCGCCATCGTGGCAGGCCTCACCCAGATCCAGGTGGTGGGCGAGATGACGAGCATCGGCACCCTCTTCGCCTTCGTGGTCGTGTGCGCGGCGGTGCTCGTGCTGCGGATTCAGCGTCCCGAAGCGCATCGGCCGTTCCGGGTGCCGGGCGGGTTCCTGTTCCCCATCCTGGGCATCCTGTCCTGCATGTGGCTCATGCTGAGCCTGCCGGTGGTGACCTGGATTCGATTCCTGGTGTGGCTCGACATCGGCATCCTGATCTATTGGTTCTACGGCCGCACACACAGCCCGTTGGCCAATCCCGCCGAGCGGGCGGCCCGGTCGACGGCTGCCGGTGTCGCCAACTTCCTCACGATGGCCGGCCTGCTGACGCTCTTCAACGGCGTGTGCATGACGCTCTTGGCGTACATGACCGAGTTCGGCGTGACCACGGAGATAACGGCGAAATGGGCCGAAATCGGCGTCACGCCCGAAAGCGCCGACGCGCTCGGGTTGCAGGTGCTGGCCGTCGGCGCGGTCCTGTGGGTGATCGGCCGCGTGCTGGCGCGAAGCGGCGCCCGGTAGTCGGGTGTGCAGCAGGACCGGCCGATCACGGCGCTTCAGGGGCCGCGGCTCGCCATCTCGCTCCTCGTCGTCATCATCACCGGCGGTACGCTCGGCTATGTCCTGATTGAAGGATGGTCCGTATGGGACGGCTTGTACATGGCGGTCACCACCGTGGCCACGGTCGGCTTCCGCGAAGTGCACCCGCTCTCGCGAACGGGCGAGGCGTTCACGCTGCTGCTCATCATCGGTGGCGTCGGGACGGCGTTCTACTCCGCGACACTGCTGGCGACCCATGTGGTCGAGGGCGGGCTGCACCGACGATTCATCGAACGCCGGCAGAAGCGCATGCTTGAGAATCTTCGCGATCACTTCATCCTCTGCGGCTACGGGCGCATCGGGAGCCTCATTGCCGACGAACTGAACCAGCAGGATGTCCCGTTCGTCGTCGTCGAGAAGGATCCGGAACGCGTGAGCAACCTGGTGGAACGGGGCTGGGTGGCCGTGGCGGCCGACGCGAGCCACGAGGACGTGCTGGTGCGGGTGGGCATCCACAAGGCGCGCGGCCTCATCGCGGCCGTCGGCACGGACGCCGAGAACGTCTACGCGGTGCTAACCGCGCGCGTGGTGCGGCCAGACCTCTTCATCATTGCCCGCGTGGAGTCGGACGACGCGGAGCACAAGCTGCGCCGCGCCGGGGCCGACCGCGTGATTTCGCCGTACCATATAGGAGCGTCGCACATGGCGCAGACGGCCCTGCGGCCCGCCGTCGTCGACTTCGTGCAGCTGGCGACGTCTTCGGGCCACCTCGACCTGTCGATGGAACAGGTCCGCATCCAGGAGGGGTCTGGCCTGGTGGGGCAGACGATTCTCGACGCCGGCATCCGACAGCGGTTCGGCGTCATCGTGGTAGCGATTCGGCGGGTGGATGGCACAATGGACTTCAACCCCTCTCCCGACGCGACGTTTCGGGCCGGCGACGAGATGGTCGTGCTGGGCCGGCCCCAGAGCGTGAAGGCGCTCGGAGAGCAGGTGGCGGCGTGACGAAAGCGAGAAGGCTCGACGGGCAGGTCGTGGCGACGGCGATGCGGGAAGAGATCACGCCGGCGGTGCGGGCGTTTGCCGCGGCGCACGGGAGGCGGCCGGGGCTGGGCATCGTGCTGGTGGGCGACGACCCCGCCTCACACGTCTACGTGAAGCACAAGCTCAAGGCAGCCGAGGAATGGGGCTTCCACGCCGACTGCTCGCGCATCCCGGCGACGGCGAGCCTCGACGAGGTCCTGGCCGCGGTGGACCGGTTGAACCGCAGCGCCATCCACGACGGCATCCTGGTGCAGGCGCCGCTGCCGAAGGCGATGGGCAAGAGCGCCACGCAGCGCGTCTTCGACGCGATTGCGGTCGAGAAGGACGTGGACGGGTTCGCGGCCGAGAACGTGGGGCTGCTGTCGCAGAATCGCGCCACGCTGGTCGCGTGCACGCCGGCGGGCGTGATCGAGATGCTGGTCCGCGAAGGCGTGACGATTGCCGGCCAGCGGGCCGTGGTGCTGGGGCGCAGCGACATCGTCGGCAAGCCCATGGCGCTGCTGCTCCTACATCGGGATGCCACGGTCACGATCTGCCACTCCCGGACGGTGGACCTCGCGGCCACGTGCCGCCAGGCCGACATCCTCGTGGCGGCAATCGGCAAGCCTGGCTTCGTCACGCCCGAGTTCATCAAGCCGGGTGCGACGGTGGTGGACGTCGGGATCAACCAGGTCACCGATCCGCAGGTGGCCGCATCGCTCTATCCAGCCGGGCATGTGCGTCTCGCGAACTTCGCCTCGAGAGGCACGATGCTCATCGGCGACGTGCACCCCAGTGTGGAGGAGGTGGCCGGCGCCCTGACGCCCGTGCCGGGCGGCGTGGGTCCGTTGACCATCACGATGCTGATGAAGAACACGCTGGTGGCCGCTCAGGCCCGGCAGAGTCGAGCGGCTTAAGGCGCGGCCCGCCGGCGCGGGCCGCGCGCAGCGTCTGCCGAACCGGCTTGACGCCGGTTCTTGTCTAACACGAAAGCTGCGCGTGCACCGCGCGGACCTGCGCGTCGGTGTCCGCATAAGGGCCGTCGGTCTTCACCACGTAGTCGGCACGCCGTACCTTTTCCTCGATGGGCAACTGGGCCGCGAGCCGCTGCCGCGCCGCGGCGTCGCTGATGCCGTCGCGCGCGATCAGGCGCTCCACCTGCCGCTCCGGGTCGCACGCCGCCACCACCACGACGGCAAAGTCCCGATCGCGCTCCGTTTCGTACAAGAGCGGAATCTCGGCAACCGCAAACGGCGTGGCAGGATCGAGCGACTCGTACCAGTCGTCGATCCGGCGCCGGACGACCGGGTGAATGATCGCCTCCAGATCGCGCCGCGCCCGCTCGTCGGCGAAGACGATAGCGCCAAGCGCCCCACGGTTCACCTGACGATCGGCCCCCAGCACGCCGTCTCCGAACCGGGCGACGACGGCTTCCAGGCCGGCTGTGCCCGGGGCGATCGCGTCGCGGGCCAGCGTATCGGCATCGATCGTCGGCACGCCCAGGTCCTCGAACCGGGCGCGTACGTAGCTCTTGCCGGTGGCGATCCCACCGGTCAGCGCCACCCTAGACGTCTTGAAGGGCATCGATTCTCACCAAATGGGTCAAGTGTTCAATTTCCCTTCGAGACGTCTCGCCCGCCCGGAGGGCGGGCAATTAGACACTGCACCAGCGAGGCGGAGCCTACACGCTCGTGGGTCCGAGGCGGAGCCTCGCTGGTCACTCGGTGGCCACCGAATCGGCCAGGTCCCGCGCCGGAGTGATCCGCTCCTCGATGAAGGTGTCCCAGTCGTGGCACTGCGGGCACTGCCACAGCAGCTCGGTGCTGCGGTACCTGCAGGTGGTGCACACGTGGGGATCGAGGTAGAAGACGGCGCCGCGAGTGAGGTCCGTGTAGCGGCCGACGAGGACCGTATTGAAATCCAGCGCGCCCAGGACGCGCCACACCTCCTGGTGGATGATGAGCGCGTGGGGATGGTGGGGCAGGGCGTCGAAGAGCAAATCGAGTGCCGCGCCGTGATGGCCCGCGGCCGACACATGGCGTGACAGCGCCAGGCGGGCGCGCCAGTCCTGCGGGTGCTGCGCAATGAGCCTCTGGCAGAGCGACACGAACCGCCCGGGGTCGCCGGCCGACGCGTACGCGCGCTCGAGGCGCGCGAAGACCAGATGCGCGCGGTCGGGCACGGCTCGAGTCAATTGCTCCCAGGCGGCGATGGCGCCCGCGGCGTCGCCGTCGGCGGCCCGCACGTCGCCGAGGTTGAGGTACGCGGGCGCGGTGGTGGCATCGGTTTCGATCGCTTCGGCGAACGTGGCGGCGGCCTCCTTGACGGCCCCGGCCTGCAGAAATGCGCGCCCGATTTGATTGCGCAGGAACGCCAGGATCTGGCGGTTCTCGGGCTGATCGGTTTTGTCGAGCCGCTGGATCGCCTGGCGCACGTCCGCGGCCTTCGACCACTCCTGTTGCTCCTCGTGGAGCCGCTGCAGGTTGACGAGCGCGTAACGGTTCCGCGGGTCCAGCTGCACCACTTCGCGGAACGCCTCCAGGGCGCGGTCCACGAACCCGCCGTGCCGGTAGTCGAGCCCGAGGCACAACAGCACGTAGGCATGCTCGATCGGGGTCAGGTCCGGGCGCTGGAGCAGCGACTGGTGGAGCGTGATCGCGCGGGCAACCTGGCCCTTCTGGCGCAGCAGGTTGCCCAGGATCATCTGGATCTCGAGCGCGTCGCCGTCGGTGCTGACGGCCTGGGTCAGCTCCTCGACCGCCTGGTCCACTTGGTGATCGACCAGGAAGTTCAGACCCAGCATGTAGTGCGGTGTCTGACGCAGGCGGCGCCGATCGATCCACCGGCCGTCGCGCAGCTTGTAGCGCTCCCACGCCTTGCCGACGCCTACGCCGACGAGCAGGGCCAGGAGCGCGAACAGGAAGCCGTACTGGGACATCACGGGCAGATTACACCTGGCGAGGCTTCGCCCCCACCGCTTCGCGGGCTAGACGAGTTCTGTACGCCAGAGATCGTGCAGGTGCACGACCCCCAGCACGCGCGTCTCAGCGTCCACGACAACGACCGAGGTGATGCGCCGGGCCTCCAGGACGTTCAGCACCTCGACCGCCATCACGTCTGGAGGCACCGTCACGGGGTCCTTGGTCATCACGTCCCCGGCGGTCGCTTCAAGCAGGCGCGAACCTCGGCCCATATGGCGGCGAAGGTCGCCGTCGGTGACGATGCCCACGAGCATCCCCGCGCCATCCACGACGCACGACATGCCGAGCCCCTTCCGCGAGATCTCGTAGATCAGTTCGGGAACGGGCGTGGTCGCCGACACGACAGGGGCGTCCTCGCCGCCGTGCATGAGCTGCGAGGCGCGCATCAGCCGCTTGCCCAGCTTGCCGCCCGGATGGAGCGAGGCGAAATCCTCCTCACGGAACCCCTTCTCGACCAGAAGCGCCATGGCCAGGGCGTCGCCAAGTGCCAGTGCGGCCGTCGTGCTGGCCGTCGGAACCAGGTTGAACGGGCACGCCTCCTCCGACACGCGGCAATCCAGCGCGACGTCGGCGGCCGTCGCCAGCGTGGAGGACGGCGCGCCGGTCAGGGCGATGAGACGCGCTCCGAGGCGCTTGATGGTTTCCATCAGTCGCAGGAGCTCGTCGGTTTCGCCGCTATACGAAAGCGCCACCACGACGTCGTCGGCCTGCAGTACCCCCAGGTCGCCGTGAATCGCTTCGGCCGGGTGGAGAAAGAACGCCGGCGTGCCCGTGCTCGACAGCGTGGCCGCGATCTTGCGGCAGACGATGCCCGACTTGCCCATCCCGGTGACGATGACGCGGCCTGTGCAGGCCTTCAGGATCTCCACGGCGTGTGTAAAGCGCTCGTCGAGCCGCTGTTCCAGGTCGAGGATCGCCGCGGCTTCGGTCTTCAGCACGCGGCGGGCCAGCGCGAGCCCTCGTTCCCGCTGCGTCATCGGGCGGCCCCGGCCGGCTCCTGGCGCGCCGCGTCGATGCGCACCAGTTTGCGGACGAGCGGCTCGAGCAGGTCGAGCCGCAGCGCGTTGGCCGCGTCGCTCCTGGCGCGCGCGGGTTCTTCGTGGACTTCCATGAACACGCCGTCCACGCCCGCCGCCACGCCCGCGGCGGCCAGCGGCTCGATGTACTCCGCCAAACCGGTCGTGACCCCGTCGCCGCCCCCGGGCAGCTGCAGGCTGTGGGTGACGTCGAAGATGACCGGCCAGCCCAACGCGCGCAGCATGGGAAACGCGCGCACGTCCACGACCAGGTTGTTGTACCCGAAGGTCACGCCGCGCTCGGTCACCAGAACCTTCGTGCCGCCCGCGCCCGTCACTTTGTCAATCACGTGCCGCATGTCATTGGGCGCGAGGAACTGGCCTTTCTTGACGTTCACCGCCTTGCCGGTCCGCGCCGCCGCCATCAGCAGGTCGGTCTGGCGCGACAGGAACGCCGGAATCTGCAGCACGTCCACCACTTCCGCGGCCGCGGCGGCCTGGCCCGGCTCGTGGATGTCGGTGAGGATGGGGAGGCCCGTCGCGCTCTTGATGTCCGCGAGTATGCGGAGGCCGGCGTCGAGCCCGGGTCCGCGATAGGACGCGGCCGACGTGCGGTTCGCCTTGTCGAACGACGCCTTGAAGACGACGGGGACCCCGCACCGCTGCCCGATCTCCTTGACGGCGGTCGCCAGCGAGAGTGCGTGCCCGCGGTCCTCGATCACACAGGGGCCCAGGATGAAGGCCAGCGGGCCGGCGCCGACGGCATGCGGACCGACCTGGACAGGTCGAACGTTCATCTAGCTCGTGCTGGCACTGAGATCCGCGTGCTCCAGCGTTCCTTCCTTGTGACGCAGCGACGCCTCGATGAAGCTCGTGAAGAGCGGGTGGGGCCGCAACGGCCGCGACTGGAACTCCGGGTGGAACTGCACGGCCAGGAACCACGGGTGCGAGGGCAGCTCCGCGATTTCCACGAATTTGCCGTCGGGCGATCGGCCCGAGACACGCAGCCCCTTCTCGGCCAGCTCGTTCTCGTAGAGGCAGTTGAATTCGAAGCGGTGACGGTGGCGCTCGTGTACGAGGCTCTCGCCGTAGATCGCCGCGGCCTGCGACCCGGACGCCAGCTCGCAGGCGTAGCGGCCGAGGCGCATCGTGCCCCCGAGCTCGTCCACGCCCAGCAGATCCCGCAGCTTGTAGATCACCTTGTGGGGCGCGTTCTCGTCCACTTCCGTCGAGTCCGCGCCTTCGAGGCCGCACACGTTGCGCGCGTATTCCACGGTGGCCCACTGGAAGCCGTAGCAGATCCCGAAGAACGGCACCGAGTGCTTGCGCGCGTACTCGGCCGCCTTCATCATCCCGCGCGTGCCCCGGGATCCGAACCCGCCAGGCACCAGGATGCCGTCGGCGCCGGCCAGCAGCTCCGTGCCGCCCTCGCGCTCGAGCGCCTCGGCCTCCACCCAGTGCAGCGTCACCCTGGCGCGCTGCTCGAAGCCGCCGTGGTACACCGCCTCGTTGAGGCTTTTGTAGGAATCCTCGTAGCCCGTGTACTTGCCGACCACGTGGATGGTTACCTCGCGGGTGGGGTTCTTGATGCGATCGACCAGTTCCTCCCACGCCCCGGTGCGAGCCTGGGTCAAGGGCAGCCCCAGCTGCTTGAGGACGATATGGTCGAGCCCTTCACCCTTCAGGACGAGCGGCACCTCGTAAATCGTGGAGACGTCCTTGGCGGTGATCACCGCCTCCTCGGCCACGTCGCAGAAGAGCGCGATCTTCCGCTTGATGTCGGCGTCCAGGAAGCGATCGGTGCGGCACAGCAGCACGTCGGGCTGGATGCCGATGGACCGCAGGTCGCGCACGCTGTGCTGCGTGGGCTTGGTCTTCAGCTCTCCGGCCGTGCCGATGAAGGGCACGAGCGTCAGGTGGATGTACAGCGTGTTCTCGCGGCCGGCGTCGAGGCGGAACTGCCGGATCGCCTCCAGGAACGGCATGCTTTCGATGTCGCCCACCGTGCCGCCAATCTCGACCAGCAGGATGTCCACGTCGCGGCCCGCCTGGCGGATGGCGTCCTTGATCTCGTTCGTGATGTGCGGGATGACCTGCACCGTGCGGCCCAGGTAGTCGCCGCGGCGCTCCTTCTGGATCACCGACAGGTAGATCTTGCCGGTCGTCCAATTGCTGTTGCGGCTGGCGACCATGCTGGTGAACCGCTCGTAATGGCCCAGGTCCAGGTCGGTCTCGGCGCCGTCGTCGGTGACGTACACCTCACCGTGCTGGTAGGGGCTCATGGTGCCGGGATCCACGTTGATATAGGGGTCGAACTTCTGCAGCGCGACCTTATAGCCGTGGTCCTCCAGCAGCCGGCCAATCGAGGCGGCCGCCAGTCCCTTGCCGAGCGACGACACCACGCCGCCCGTGACGAAGATGTATTTGACCGGACGTCCTTCAGATCCTTGACTCATGCGCCCTCACGTGTGCCTGGAGACTATCGAAGCTCCGCTTGAGGCTGCTGGGCAGCTCCGCTTCGCTAGTGCAGTGTTTGCTTGCCCGCGCTGCGCGCGGGCGTAGACGTCTTGAACGCACACGAGAAATCGATTCATCTGCACAGATTCCGACCGTTCAAGACGTCTAGGTGCTCTCGAGCCCTTTCCAAATCCTCGGGGGTGTCCACGCCGACCGTCGCGTGCTGGGTCAGGACGGTCCGGATGCGGTAGCCGTGTTCCAGCGCCCGCAGCTGCTCCAGCGACTCGATGCGCTCGAGCGGCGTCTGGGGCAGCGCCGCGAAACGCAGCAGGAACTCGCGGCGGAACGCGTACAACCCGATGTGCGCCTGACAGGGAGGCATGTCCGGGCCGGCTCCCGGCGCGCCGGCAGCGGGAATCGCCGCGCGCGAGAAATACAGCGCGTCCCCCCTGGCGTCCACGGTCACTTTCACGACGTGCGGGTTGAAATAGTCGGCCGGGTCGGTGATCGGCCGGCGCACCGTGGCCATCGACACGGTGGGGTCCTCCAGAAGTGGACGCACCACGTCCTCGATCATCCGGGGATCCAGCAGCGGCTCGTCGCCCTGCGGGTTGACCACGATGTCGCACTCGAGATCCCGCGCGACTTCCGCGATGCGGTCGGTGCCCGTCCGATGCCCGGCCCTTGTCAATCGGGCCACGCCGCCAAATCGCGCGATCGCGTCGGCGATGCGCTGATCGTCGGTAGCGACGATGACGTCGTCCACGCCGCGCGCCTGTCGCGCGCGCTCGTACACGTGCACGATCATCGGCTTGCCGCACAAGTCGGCGAGCGCCTTTCCAGGGAACCTCGAGGAGTCGTAGCGGGCGGGGATGAGGGCGATGATTCGAGAGGCCTGCCGCGAGTCGGGTGTGTTGCCGCGACTGGCGTCAGTGGACACGGCGGATCATAGCACGTGGGGACTCAGTCTGGTCGTCAGTCTCCGGTCTCCGGTCTCCGGTCTCCAGTCTCCGGTTCTTGGCCCAGAGCCCAAAGCCTAGAGCCGAGAGCCTGGAGCCGCGGCCGCGCGTCAATCGGCAAACGCGGCCGCAGTGCTACGATACTCAAGTGTTGCAACTGAACTGGAAAGCGGCCGCGACGGTCGCGACGGGCGCCACCGCCCTCGCTGGCTGGCTCGCGACGCCGGCCGCGCCGGCACGCAGCGTGGCGCCGGCGGCCGCGGGGCGATCCGCGCCGCGATCCGCGCCGCTCACGCTGTCGCTCGAGCAAGAAGCCGCACGGCTCGCTCTGGGCAACCGTGCCGCCGCGGCGTTCGAGCAGCCGACGCGCAATCCGTTTCGTTTTCCGGCGGTCGCCCCAATCCGTCGCGAGGCGGCGGCGACGGCTGCTGCCGCCGTGCCCGAGAGTGCCGCACCACAGGCGCCCGTGTTTCCCTTTCGATTGACGGGCACTGCCAGCGACGACTCCACGGGCACCCGGGTGAGTACGGCTGTCCTGTCGAGCAGCGCCCTCGGGCTCGTGCTCGCCCGCGTGGGCGACGTCGTGGCCGACAGTTATCGGATCGAGCGGATTGAAGTCGATGGGGTGGACATTGTGGACGTACGCGACGGCCGCGCCATTCGACTGACGATGGGCCGTTAGTGCCCCGCGCAGCTGGGGCCAAACAGACACTGCTCTAGCGAGGCGCAGCCTTGTATCGCCGGGCGGAGCCTCGCTAGCCTAGACCCGCACCAGGCGAGCGGTCCTGATGTTCTTCAGGCCGCGAATCTGCTCCAGAACAGCCTCCGTCACCTGGCTCGAGTCGTCGACGCCCACCAGGCCGACGGCCCGCTGGCCGTCGCGGCCCAGCGCGAAGCTGGCGATGTTGACGGCGTTCCGTCCCAGCACCGTACCGACATCGCCGATGACGCCCGGCTGATCGTTGTTGGACATGACGATCATGGTGCCCTCGAGGGGCGCCTCGACGGCCACGCCGTCCAGCATGACCAGGCGGGCCGAGCCACCCTCGAACAGGGCGCCCTCCACCCACCGGTCGCCGTCGGGCGTCTGCAGCTTCACCGAAATGAGCGCCCGGTAGTCGCGCGCCCGTGTGCTGCGCGATTCCGCCACCTCCAGGCCGCGCTCGGCGGCCACCTGCCGGGCATTCACGAACGTGACCGCGGACGACAGGATTGGCCGCAACAGCCCGACAATGATGGCGTTGGCCACCATGTCGGTGCGGCCGCTGGTCAAGTCGCCGTAGTAGCGGACGCTGAGCTCCTGGGCGTTCCGGTCGATCATCTGCGCCAGGAACGAGCCCAGGCGCTCGCCGAGCGTCAGGAACGGCTGCAGCCGCTTGAACTCCTCCGGCGACACCGACGGTACGTTGACGGCGTTGCGTATGACCCCGTCCCGCAGGAAATCTCGCAGCGCGGCCGCCGTCTCCACGCCCACCAGCTCCTGTCCTTCGGCCGTGGACGCCGCGATGTGCGGCGTGGCGACCACCTGGGGCAGCATCTGGAGACGGTGATCCACGGTGGGTTCCTTCACGAACACGTCCAGCCCCGCACCCGCCACCTGTCCGCTTTCGATGGCGTCGGCGAGCGCCGTTTCGTCCACCAGGTCGCCTCGAGCCGTGTTCACGAGCCGCAGCCCCCGCTTGGCCTTCGCCAGCCGCTCCGCGTTCACCAGGTTGCGCGTCTGGGGAGTCGAGGGCATGTGGAGCGACACATAGTCGGCCTGGGCGAACAGGTCGTCCAGCGACAACAGCTGCACGTCCAGGTCGGCCGCCACCTGCGCGGGGAGGAACGGGTCGAAGGCCACGACGCGCATCTCGAAGGCGGCCGCGCGGCGCGCCACCTCCTGGCCGATGCGCCCCAGGCCCACGAGCCCCAGGGTCTTGCCGCGCAGCTCGACGCCCTGAAACTTCTTCTTCTCCCACTTCCCCTGCTTCATCGCGGCGTCGGCGCCGGGCATATGCCGCGCTAATGAAAGCAGAAGGCCCATCGTCAATTCCGCGACGCTGATGCTGCTGGCGCCGGGCGCGTTCATCACCACGATGCCGCGCGCGCTGGCCGCCGGCACGTCGACGTTATCCACTCCCGTGCCTGCCCGGGCGATTGCCCGAAGGCGCGGGGCCGCGTTGATCAACGGCGCGGTCACCTTGGTGGCGCTGCGGACGACGATGGCATCGGCATCGGCGATGTCGGCTGTCAGCTGCTCGGGGCTCCGGCCCGATCGGGCATCGACGTCCCATCCTTCCTTCGACAAGAGCTCGAGGGCGGATGCAGGCAGGTCGTCGGCGACGAGAATCTTCACGATGAATCCGTGCGGCAGAGAAAGGAGAAGTCGTGTGGGGCAACGCGCGGCGGCCACTGCAGGCGCGCGTCACGCGGGACGCACCAAGTATAATCGCGGGCTGTCGCACCGACGCCGGCGTGCGCCATCCACAGGCTGGTTGCGGGCGTGTGACGGCCGCACAACGATGGTGCAAAATGCTAGATCGCTAAAGATCAAACGCCGATCGGCGGAGTTAGGTGGCCTTTTCAACAGGGTATCCACAGGCGTTGCGGAAAACTCACAACGTGAACTGCGGGATGGTGCCCTAACCAGAGATCGAGGAGCTGCATGAATCGCAAAGTGACAGTGGTGGGCGGCGCGGGAAACGTAGGCATGACCGTGGCGCGCGCGATTGCCGAGAAGGAACTGGCCGACGTCGTCATCATCGACATCGCCGATCAGAAGGCCGCCGGCGTGGCGCTGGACATCTACGAGACGTGTCCGATCATCGGCAGCGATTCACGCCTGGTCGGCGGCGGCGATTGGAGCGCCGCCGCCGGTTCCGACATCGTGGTCATCACCTCGGGCAAGCCACGCAAGCCGGGCATGAGCCGCGACGACCTGGTGCGCGACAACTTCGAGATCATGAAGAGCATCGCGCCCAACCTCGTGCAGCACACGCCCAACGCGATCGTGATACCGGTGGCCAATCCGCTCGACGCGATGTCGCAGGCGCTTTACAAGCTGACCAAGTTCCCGCGAGAGCGCGTGATCGGGATGGCAGGGGTGCTCGACTCAGCGCGCATGAGCACGTTCGTGGCCATGGAACTGAATGTCTCGGTCGAGAACGTGCACTCCTTCGTCCTGGGCGGCCACGGCGACACGATGGTGCCGCTGCCGCGCTATTCGACCGTGGCGGGCATCCCGCTTACCGAACTGCTGTCCAAGGAGCGCATCGACGCGATCTGCAAGCGGACCGCCGATGGCGGCGCGGAGATCACGAAGCTGGTGGGCACGAGCGCGTGGTACGCGCCGGGTCAGGCGGCAGCCGAGATGTGCGAGGCGATCCTCAAGGACAAGAAGAAGATCCTGCCGTGCTCGGTGTACCTGCAGGGCGAATACGGCATTCGCGATCTCTTCGTCGGCGTGCCGGTGAAGCTCGGTGCGGGCGGCATGGAGAAGATCATCGAGATCAAACTGACACCCGAGGAGGATGCGGCGTTGAAGAAATCCGCCGCCGCCGTCAAGGAGCTCGTTGACGTCATCGGAATGTGAGCCGCCCGTCTGGGCTCCAGGCTCCGGGCTCCAGGCCTCATTGCGAGCGCCAAGAGCCCTGAGCCTAAGCCGGGAGCCAAGCCTGTGCCTGTTGTATGATCACTGACTGTCTGACCTGGCGAATTCACGTCAGCTCACATACATCCTTCCAGTGAAAATCCACGAATATCAGGCCAAAGCCGTCCTCGCGCGTTTCGGTGTCCCGGTGCCCCGTGGCGAGGTCACGTTCTCGGCCGACACCGTCGCCGACATCGCCCGGAAGCTTGGCGGCGGCGTCGTTGTGGTCAAGGCACAGATTCACGCGGGCGGCCGGGGCAAGGGCGGTGGCGTCAAGATCGCCAAGTCGCCCGAAGAGGCGCAGCAGCTCGCCAATTCCATCCTCGGCATGACGCTCGTGACGCACCAGACGGGTCCCGAAGGCAAGAAAGTGGGCCGGCTGCTGATCGAGGAAGGCTTGCAGATCGATCGCGAGCTGTACGTCAGCATCGTGATCGACCGGGCCAGCGCGTCGCCGGTGATCATCGCCAGCGCCGCCGGTGGCATGGACATCGAGGAAGTGGCGGCCTCCCATCCCGAGAAGATCCTGCGGGAAACGGTGCATCGCGGCACGGGCCTGCTGCCGTTCGAGGGGCGCAAGCTGGCGTTCAGCATGGGCCTGGACGGCGCGGCTGCCGGCAAGTTCGCCAAGGTGCTGGCCTCCCTCTACGAGGCGTTCATGGCCACGGACGCCTCGATGGTCGAGATCAACCCGCTGGTGCTCACCAAGGACGGGAACCTGCTGGCGCTCGACGCGAAGGTCAGCTTTGACGACAGCGCGCTGTACCGGCATCCCGAGCTGAAAGAGCTCCGCGACGTCTCCGAGGAAGACCCGCTCGAAGTGGAGGCCTCGAAGTTCTCCCTGAACTACATCCGCCTGGACGGCAACATCGGCTGCATGGTGAACGGCGCCGGCCTGGCGATGGCCACCATGGACATCATCAAGTTGGCGGGCGGCGAGCCGGCCAATTTCCTGGACGTGGGCGGCGGGGCGAATGCCGAGCAAATTCGCAACGCGTTCAAGATCCTGATGTCCGACGCCAACGTCAAAGCCGTGCTGATCAACATCTTCGGCGGCATCCTGCGCTGCGACGTGCTGGCGCAGGGCGTCATCGCGGCCGTCACCGAGCTGGGCGTCCCGGTGCCGATCGTCATCCGCATGGAAGGCACGAACGTGGAAGAGGGCAAGCGGCTCCTGAAGGAAAGCGGCCTGAACTTCGCGACGGCCGACTCCATGGGCGAAGCGGCATCGAAGGTCGTGGCGCTCGCGGGCGGTGAGCAGGCCGATAAGGCCCAGAACGAGAGGACGAAGTAGCCCATGGCGGTTTTGCTGGATCGCAACACGCGGCTGGTTGTGCAGGGCCTCACCGGGCGCGAGGGCACGTTTCACGCCAAGGCGGCCGCCGCATACGGCACGACGGTGGTCGGCGGCGTCACGCCCGGCAAGGGCGGCACCACCCACGAGGGCTGGCCGATCTTCAACAGCGTGCACGACGCGGTGCGCGAAACCGGCGCGAATGCGTCGGTGATTTTCGTCCCGCCGCCGGCCGCGGCCGACGCCATCATGGAAGCCACCGACGCGGGCATCCCGCTGGCGGTCTGCATCACCGAAGGCATTCCCACCGTGGACATGCTGAAGGTGTGGACGTTCATGGAAGGGCAGCAAGACGCGCCTCGTCGGCCCGAATTGCCCCGGCGTCATCACGGCGGGCCAGGCCAAGGCGGGCATCATCCCCGGCCACATCTGCAAGGAAGGGCGCATCGGCATCGTGTCGAAGAGCGGCACGCTGACCTACGAGGCCATCCACCAGCTGTCCAAGCAGGGAATGGGGCAGACGACCTGCATCGGCATCGGCGGCGACCCGCTCATCGGCACCAACTTCATCGATGCGCTGCGGCTCTTTGCCCTGGACCCCGACACCGAGGCCGTGATCATGATCGGCGAGATTGGCGGCACGGCCGAACAGGAGGCCGCCGCGTACATCAAGAAAGAGTTCAAGAAGCCGGTGGTCGGCTTCATCGCCGGCCAGACCGCGCCGCCGGGACGCCGGATGGGTCATGCGGGCGCCATCATCGCCGGCGGCCAGGGCACGGCGGCCGAGAAGATGGAGGCGCTGACCAAGGCGGGTGTGCGCGTGGCCAAGAGTCCCGCCGACATGGGCACGGCCATGAAGGAGGTGCTGGGACGGTAACGTCCAGCAGCGTCTATGGAACGAACGTTCGCGATCATCAAGCCCGATGCGGTGAGCCGGGGTCTGGCAGGCCAGATCCTGGCGCGCATCGAGAAGGCGGGCTTCACCGTGAAGGCCATGCGGTTGCAGCACCTCTCCAGGGCAGAGGCGGAGGGGTTCTACGCCGTTCATCGGGCGCGGCCCTTCTTCGGGGAGCTGACCGAGTTCATGTCGTCTGGCCCCTGCGTGCTGCTGGCCCTCGAGGCCCCCGACGCCATCAGGAAGTGGCGGGACACGATGGGCGCCACCGATCCGGCCAAGGCGGACGCCGGGACGCTGCGCAAGGACTTCGGCGAGTCGATTGGGCGCAACGCGACCCACGGCTCGGATGCGCCGGAGACGGCAGCCTTTGAGCTCGGGTATTTCTTTCGGGGCATGGAATTGCTCTAGCCGGGAGAGGCGCCAGGCCCCAGGCTCCAGGCTGCAGGCCTTATGGGTAAAACGCTCATTGTCGTGGGGCTCGTGATTGCCGCTGTCGGCCTCGTGATCTCCCTGGGCGTACCGCTTGGACGGCTACCCGGGGACTTTACTTACAGGCGCGGCGGCTTCTCGTTCTATTTTCCGCTCACGACGTCGATCCTCGTGAGCATCGTTCTCACACTCGTGGCCTGGTTCTGGGGCCGGCGGTAGCCGCCCGGGGAGCGCTCAGGTGCCGTCGATCAAAGCCGACCGTTGGATCAAGCGGATGGCGCTCGAGCACAAGATGATCGAGCCGTTCGAGGACCGCCAGGTGCGGGCGGGCGTCATTTCCTACGGGCTGTCGAGCTACGGCTACGACATCCGCGTCGCCGACGAGTTCAAGATCTTCACCAACATCAACAGCACGGTGGTGGATCCGAAGAGCTTCGACGCGCGCAACTTCGTGGATCTGACAGCCGACGTCTGCATCATCCCGCCGAACTCCTTCGCACTCGCCAAGACGGTCGAGTACTTCCGGATCCCGCGCGACGTGCTGACGGTGTGCGTCGGCAAGTCCACCTACGCCCGGTGCGGCCTGATCGTGAACGTGACGCCCTTCGAGCCCGAATGGGAGGGATACGTCACGCTGGAGATCTCGAACACCACGCCCTTGCCGGCAAAGGTCTACGCGAACGAAGGAATCGCGCAGGTGCTGTTCTTCCAGAGCGACGAACCCTGCGAGGTGTCGTACGCAGACAAGAAGGGCAAATACCAGAAACAGCAGGGGCTGACGCTCCCTCGTCTCTGACGAGGCAGCGTCCGCCCTGCGTGGCGTCGGCGTCGGCGTCTTACGCCGAGGCGAACCTCAGCCTCCTAGGCTGAGGCTGCGTCCTTGAGCTTCTTCATCGGGCGCACTTTCACCTTGATGCTCGCCGGCTTGGCCTTGAACATCTGCTCCTGGCCGGTAAAGGGATTGATGCCCTTGCGCTTCGGCTTGGCGGGCACGTTCACCGCCGTCACCTTGAGCACACCCGGCAGCACGAACACCCCCGCGCCCTTCTTGCCAATCGACGCGTGAATCACGCCCTCGAGGGCGGCCATGACGGACCGCACCTGCTTGGCGCTGAGTTCACTGGTCTCGGCCAACTGGGCCACCAGGGCGGACTTGCTGAGGACGCTCTTGATCGGCTTGACGGTGGTGGTCTTCGCGCTCTGCTTCTTTGCCATGTGTGTTCGATCTCTCCGTTGAATGAGGTTTTTGGTCGACCCCGCCTGAGACCGGTCGACCAACGGCGACCCGCCTGAGACCCACGCGCCTCGGCGCGCCGACTGCGGTGTGCACACTATGCCTAATTTCAAGCCCTTTTGATCACGAAAATCTCGAAATGGTGCCGCGCCGCCGTTCGCGCGCCGGATTCAAAACGGTGCTAGGCTCGCTCAATGATCCGTTCCGCGACGCTTTTCGTGCTCCTGCCGGCCACTCTGCTCGCGCAAGCGCCGGCCGCGCCGGCACCAACGCGGCCGGGGCCCGCCCCCAAGCCGGCGGTGAGCGCACCGGCGCCCGCGCGGCCGGCGCCGGCCGCATCCGCGCCAGCGCGGCCGGTTGCGCCGATGACCGACGAGCAGAAGACGCTTTACGCCATCGGGCTGGCCGTACAGCGATCGCTCCGTCAGTTCGACCTGACTCCGGCCGAGCTCGAGATTGTCCGGCGAGCCATCGCCGACGCCGCGGTGGGGAAGCCGGCCGTCGAGCTGGACGAGTGGGGGCCGAAAATTCAGCCGCTGGCCAACGCGCGGGCGGAACGTGTCACCGCTCGTGAAAAGCAGGTCTCGGCCGCCTACCTGACCAAGGCGGCTGCCGGGACCGGTGCGATTCGAACCGAGTCGGGCATTGTCTACACCGAAACGCTGGCCGGCACGGGCGCCTCGCCGACGGCGAGCGACCGCGTACGGGTGCACTACCGCGGCACGCTCATCAACGGCACCGAGTTCGACAGCTCGTATGCGCGCAACGAGCCGGCGGAATTCCCGCTCGGCGGCGTGATCCGCTGCTGGACCGAGGGCGTGCAGCGAATGAAGGTCGGCGGCAAGGCCAGGCTGGTGTGCCCGTCGGACCTGGCCTATGGAGATGGCGGCAATCAGTCGATCCCTGGCGGCGCCGCCCTGGTGTTCGAGATCGAGCTGCTGGACATCGTCGCCGCCACTCCGCCTCCGCCTCCGAACTGACGTCGCGGCCCCACCCTATAATTACTGGATGATCCGGGTGTTCAAGGGCGTCCGGCCGCAGGTGGACCCTACCGCCTACGTGGACGTCAGCGCCCAGGTAATCGGGGACGTGCACATCGGTCCGGAAAGCAGCCTGTGGATGAACGTCGTCGTGCGCGGCGACGTCAATTCGATTCGCATCGGCGCCCGGACGAACGTCCAGGATTTGACGGTCGTTCACGTCATGCGCAATACCCACCCGACCGTGATCGGCGACCAGGTCACCATCGGCCACTCCGCCGTGGTGCACGGCTGCACCATCGGCAACCGGTGCCTGATCGGCATGGGGGCGATCCTGCTGAACGGCTGCACGATCGGCGAAGGATCGATCGTGGCGGCCGGGACCCTGGTGCCCGAGAGGATGGTGATCCCGCCGGGGTCGATGGTGATGGGCCTGCCCGCGCAAGGTTCGCCGGCCGCTCACGTCCGAGGAGGACGCGTCGATCGCCTGGTACTCCGACAACTACGTCCGTTATCGCCTGGACTTCGCCGACGACGGGGTGGCCGAGCCCGAATGAGCGCTCGCCGCACCGAGCCCGCGCGCGGGATGCGCGACTTCCTGCCCGACGACGTCCGCCGCCGGCAGCACGTGATGGGAGTGGTGGCGCGCGTCTACGAGCGCTACGGCTTCGAACCCATCGAGACGCCGGCCGTCGAGAACCTCGAGACGCTGCTGGGCAAGTACGGGGACGAGGGCAACCAGCTCATTTTCAAGATCTTGAAGCGCGGCGAGGGCGAATCCAGCGGCGAAGCGGACCTGGCGCTGCGGTACGACCTCACGGTGCCCCTGGCCCGTGTGATCGCCCACCACCAGGCGAAGCTGCCCAAGTTTTTCAAGCGCTATCAGGTGCAGCCGGTCTGGCGAGCCGACCGGCCGGCGCGTGGCCGTTTCCGGGAGTTCTTCCAATGCGACGTGGATGCGATCGGATCGACGTCGCCGCTGGTCGAGGCCGAGATCTGCGCGGCGGCCTCGGACGTGCTGGCCGAGCTGGGATTCGATGACTTCCACATCCGCCTCAATCACCGGGCCCTGCTGACCGCGGTGCTGGGCGCGGCGGGCATTGCGGAGCCGCTCCACGGCACCGCGCTCATCGCCCTCGACAAGCTGGACAAGATCGGCATGCCGGGGGTCGCGGCCGAATTAGCCGAGCGAGGCGTGCCGGCCGAGGGTGCAGACGGGCTCAGGCGCGTGATCGAGGGAAGCCTGGCGTCCGAAACATCCGGCCGGGGAGCGTCCGCAGCTCTCGACTTCGTGGGCGACTTCGTCTCGAAGGCGAATGGCGGATCGGCCGCAGAAGGCCCGCTGGCCAACTTGCGTGAGATTGTCCGCTTGTCCCACGCGACACGCGCCGGCACCCGGATCCGCTTCGACCCATGCCTGGCGCGCGGCTTGTCCTATTACACCGGGGCCATCATGGAGATCGTGGTGCCCGATCTGCGCGGAAGCCTGGGCGGCGGGGGACGCTACGACAACCTGGTCGGCATGTTCCTGGGTCAGCCCGTCCCGGCCTGCGGGTTCTCGCTGGGCCTCGAGCGGATCCTGGTGGTGATGGCCGAGCGCGACATGTTTCCGGCCTCGGTGCGCCAAACCCCGGCCGATGTGCTCGTGGCCATCTTCTCCACCGCCGACGGCCCGCAGGTTCTGGCCCTTGCGTCCCGCCTGCGCGCCGAAGGCCTCCGCGTGCTCGTGTACCCCGAGGCCGACAAGCTCGGCAAGCAGATCAAGTACGCTGATGCACGCGGGATCCCGCTCGTGGCCATGCTCGGTGCGGACGAAATAGCGGCCGGCACCGTGACCATCAAGCACCTGGCGGCCCAGACCCAGAACACCTATCCCCAGTCGGCGGCGGGCGCCGCGATTCGTGAGGCACTGACGCACCGTGGCTGAAGCACTCGGCGAGCTGACTCGAACGCACACTTGCGGCGCGCTGCGCCAGACCGACGTGGAGGCCGACGTGGTGCTGCTCGGCTGGGTCCACCGCGTGCGCGACCTGGGCGGGGTGCTCTTCATCGACGTTCGGGACCGTGCGGGTATCACGCAGGTGGTCTTCGACAAGGACGACGAGGGGCTGCTGGGCAAGGCGAAGCGGCTGCGATCGGAGTTCGTGGTGGGCGTGGAAGGGCGCGTCCGTGCGCGGTCGGCCGAGACCGTGAACCCCAAGCTGGACACGGGACACGTGGAAGTCCTCGTCAAGCGGCTGACCATCCTCAACGAGGCGAAAACGCCGCCGTTTCCGGTTGCCGACGATACGCCGGTGTCCGAGGACGTCCGGCTCAAGTACCGCTACCTCGACTTGCGACGGCCGCGCTTGCAAGACAACCTGATCTTGCGGCACAAAGTGACCATCGCCGCGAGGCGCTTCTTCGACCAGCACGACTTCATCGAGGTGGAGACGCCGATTCTCACCAAGTCCACTCCCGAAGGCGCACGCGACTACCTGGTGCCGAGCCGTGTGCACCCCGGGGAGTTCTTCGCGCTGCCGCAGTCGCCTCAGCTCTTCAAGCAAATCCTGATGATCGCGGGCCTGGACCGCTACGTGCAGATCTGCAAGTGCTTCCGGGACGAGGACCTGCGCGCCGACCGCCAGCCCGAGTTCACGCAGATCGACGTGGAGATGTCGTTTGCGAGGCCCGAGACGATCTTCAATCTGATCGAGCCGCTGATGCGCGACCTGTTCGCCGTCATCGGCGCCACCATCGAAACGCCGTTCCGCCGCATGCCGTACGCCGAAGCGATGGCGACCTATGGCTCGGACAAGCCGGACCTGCGGTGTGGCATGCCCATCCAGGACTTCCGCGAGTTCTTTCGCGAGTCGGGCTTCCGCGTGTTCCGCGAGATCGTGGCGGGCGGCGGCACCGTGCGCGGGTTCGTGGTGCCCCACGCCGCGGGCTACTCGCGCAGCGAGATCGACGGGCTCGTGGACGTGGCCAAGGGGATGGGCGCCACCGGCCTGGTCTGGGCGCGCCGGGGCGCCGACGGCGTCGTCACCAGCTCCATCATGAAGGCGCTCGGCGAGGAGCCCGTTCGCGGCCTGCTGGAACTCGCCGGCGTCGAGGCCGGCGGGTTGCTGCTGGTTGCGGCCGGGGAACCCGACTCCACCTCGAAGCTGCTGGGACAGATGCGCTTGCACGTCGCCAAACGCGACGATCTGTTGAAGCCGGGCCGCTTCGAGTTTCTCTGGGTGGTGGACTTTCCGCTGCTCGAGTGGGATGGGGAGGCCAAGCGCTACGTCGCCATGCACCACCCGTTCACCTCACCGCTCGACCAGGACGCGGACAAGCTGGCCACCAGCCCGGGCGAGGCCCGGGCCAAGGCCTACGACCTCGTGCTCAACGGCAGCGAGGTTGCCGGCGGCAGCGTGCGTATCCACGATGCCACGATGCAGAGCCGCATCTTCTCGCTGCTCAACATCGAGCCCGATGAAGCCAAGGCCCGTTTCGGGTTCTTCGTCGACGCGTTGGAGTACGGCACGCCTCCGCACGGCGGGATCGCCATCGGTCTGGACCGCCTGGTCGCGATCCTGGCCAACGAGAGCTCGATCCGAGAGGTGATCGCGTTCCCGAAGACGGCCACGGCCGTGGATCTGATGTCGAGCGCCCCGTCTCCGGTCAGCCGCCACCAGCTCCGGGAACTGCACCTCGACGTCCGCCGCTCATGAAACGAATCGCGCTCCCGCAGCAGGGGCTGGAGACGATCTTTGGCGCGCGCGACGCGAACCTGAAGTTCGTGGAGGGGCTGTTCGGCGTCACGCTGCGGACGCAGGGCGACGAGCTCATCGTGAACGGGCCCTCGGCGGGCGAGGCCGCGGCCGGCCGCATCTTCGAACAGCTGGCCGACCTGCTCCGCGAGGGTTACACGATCGCCAACGGCGACGTGAAGACCGCGGCGCAGCTGCTCGCGCAGGATCCGCAGACCAATCTTCGCGACTACTTTCTGCGCGAGGCCCCGGGCCAGCCACCCACGGCGCACACGCGGCGACGGGTGAATCCCAAGAGCAAGAACCAGCGCGTATACCTCGACGCCATCGACAAATTCGACATCGTGTTCGGCGTGGGACCCGCGGGGACCGGCAAGACCTACCTGGCCATGGCTCAGGCCGTGCAATACCTGCTGGCCAAGAAGGTGACCCGCGTGATCCTGGCGCGGCCGGCTGTCGAGGCAGGGGAGAAGCTGGGGTTCCTGCCCGGCGACCTGCAGGAGAAAGTGAACCCGTACCTGCGCCCGCTGTACGACGCCCTCTACGACATGATGGACACCGAGAAGGCGACCCGGCTGGTGGAGCGCGGCACCATCGAGGTCGCGCCAATCGCGTTCATGCGCGGGCGCACGCTGAACGACGCCTTCGTGATCCTGGACGAAGCCCAGAACACGACGTCGGAACAGATGAAGATGTTCCTCACGCGACTGGGCTTCGGCTCCAAGGCCGTCGTCACCGGCGACATCACGCAGATCGACCTGCCCAACCCGCGCGCGTCGGGACTGGTGGAGGCGCTGCGCATCGTGAAGGACGTCGAGGGGATCGGGTTCGTGTACTTCGACGACACCGATGTGGTCCGCCACAAACTGGTCCAGCTGATCGTGCGCGCCTACGACTCGGCATCCGGCCGGCGGGATGGGTGACCGGCCGCTTTTGGTAGAGGTGCTGGGCGTGGCGGCGGGAGGGGGACGTGCCTTGGCCGCATGGCTCGCCGACGTGGCGCCCGCACGGGCCCGAGGGGGCCTGACCGTCGCCGTGACCACCGACGCGCGGGTGCGCGCGCTGAACCGACGCTTTCGAGGAGTGAACAAGTCCACCGACGTGCTCTCGTTTCCGGCCGGAGAACCCGGCCAGCTCGGCGACATCGTCATCGCGCGGGGTGTGGCGGCCCGCCAGGCCCGCGATCTGGGCCACCCGGTGGCCACCGAACTCAAGGTGCTCGCCCTCCACGGCCTCTTGCACTTGCTTGGCTACGACCACGAGCACGACGGCGGCCGCATGGCCCGGGCCGAGGCGCGCTTGCGCCGTCGGGGTGGCCTGGAGGCGGGCCTCATCGAGCGCTCCCGGAGCCGCATTCCATGACGCCGCTGGCGCTCTTCCTTGTCGCCTGCGCCACGGTGTTCCTGGGCACGGTGCAGGCGGCGTTCGCGGCGCTGATGCGCCTCTCGCTGCGTCTCATGGCCGAGCGCGGAGGCCGCGACGACGAGCTGGGCGAGTACCTGGACGATCCGCCGCGCCTCTTCATCCCTGTCCGCGTCGCGATCGGCTTGTGCACGGTGCTGGCCGCCGTGCTGATCGCGCGCGTGAGCGACATCAACAGCCTCCGCTCGGTGGCCACGTTCGTTGTGTCGCTGGTCGCGTTCGTCGTGGTCTGCGAGCACCTGATTCCGATGGCCGTCGTCGGCGCCGACCCCGAGCGGGTGCTCGATTTCCTGCTGCCGGTGTTCAATCCGCTGGCGCGGCTCATGACGCCGCTCACGGCGGCGCTGCTCCAGATTCGAGGCAGCCGCCGCGATCGCGAGAGCGGCCAACGGCAACGGAACCACGCCGCCGGCGGCCCGGCAGCCCGACACCGCCAGCGAGGAAGGGGAGATCTCCGAGGAGGAGGGACGGGAGCTTCTGCAGTCGGTGGTGGACTTCACCGAAACGGTGGTGCGCGAGGTGATGACGCCGCGCCCCGACATCGTCGCGGTGTCGGCGGAGGCCTCGCTGCAGGACCTGCGGGCCGTGTTCCGGGAGGAACAGTACTCACGTATGCCCGTCTACCGCGACAACCTCGACAACATCGTCGGCGTGGTGTTCGTGAAGGACCTGGTGGCGTTGCCCACGGGCGCCGAGCCGCCGCTCAAAACGCTGATGCGGTCGGCCTACTTCGTGCCGGAGAGCAAGCGCGTCTCGGAGCTGCTGAAGGACATGCAGCGCCGGCAGGCGCAGATGGCGATCGTGCTGGACGAGTACGGCGGCACCGCGGGGCTCGTGAGCGTCGAGGATCTGCTCGAAGAGATCGTCGGCGAGATCCGCGACGAGTACGACGTGGAAAGCGAGACGGTGACGGACGAGGGAAACGGCTCGTTCGTGTTCAGCGGAAAGGTCAGCGTGGACGAGGTGCGCGATCGGCTGGGCATCACCATCGAGCGGGAAGGGTTCGAGACGCTGGGCGGCTATCTGCTGGCCTCGCTGGGACGAATGCCCTACGTCGGCGAAACGTTCGAGGCAGGCGATCTGGCCGTCGAGGTGCTGGAGGTCGAGCGGCGCCGCATCACCAAGGTGCGCGTGCGCCGGCGGAGTGCGGCCGAAGCCGGGTGACCGAGGCCACTCCCATGCGGTGCGGCACCATCGCCCTCATCGGCCGCCCCAACGCGGGGAAGTCCACGCTCCTCAACCGGATCGTCGGGCAGAAGCTGGCCATCGTGTCCGACAAGCCGCAGACCACGCGTACGCGGATCGTCGGCGTGAAGCAGTATCCCGACGCGCAGGCGGTGTTCGTGGACACCCCCGGCATCCACAAGCCCACCCATCGCCTGAACGCCCGCATGGTGGACACGGCGCTGGACGCGATGCGCGAGGTGGACGTCGTGGTGCTGGTCGTGGATGCGTCCGTCAAGCCGGGGCCCGGCGACAGCTTCCTGCTGAATCTCGTGGCCAAATCGGGTGTGCCGGCCGTGCTCGTGCTGTCGAAGGTCGATCTGGTGGCGAAGCCGAAGCTCTTGCCCTTGCTCGACCACTACCAGCAGGCCCACACCTTCGTCGATTTCGTGCCGCTCTCGGCCGCCGACGGCACCAACGTGGACGCTCTGGAACGGCTGCTCGTCGCCCAACTGCCCGAGGGTGAACCCCTGTTCCCGCCCGACTACCTCACGTCCCAGACCGAGCGCTTCCAGGTCGCCGAGCTGGTCCGGGAGCAGGTGCTCCGGCTGACTCACGACGAGCTCCCGTTCTCGACCACGGTGGTCGTGGACCGGTTCGAGGAAGGCGAGCCCGGAGAGATCACGCGGCTGTACTGCACCATCTGGGTCGAGCGCGACTCGCAGAAGCCGATCGTCGTGGGCAAGGGCGGCGCGATGGTGAAGGCCATCGGCACGGCCGCGCGAGTCGAGCTCGAACGCGAGCTGGATCGACGCGTCCATCTGGATCTGCACGTCAAGGTCAAGGCCGACTGGCGCGACAGCGACCGGCTGCTCGACGAGATCGCGGCGCAGAATCGCGAGAACTGAGGCCTTCGTCGCACCTTCCTGGTGGAGAAGGCACGCGTCTGCGTGCTACAGTCAAATGTTTGCAGGCTGACGGATTATCACCATGGCGGCGCAGCGACGACTCGATCTCGTGCTCGACTCAGTCAAGCGACTGCTGCGCATTGGTGCCACCGCCAACCTGCTGAATCTGCTCCAGAAGCAGCACCCGGCCGACCTCGCCCAGGTGTTCAGCGAACTCCAGGACCGGGACCGCGAGGCCGCCTTCAGCCTCCTGGCCGAGCGTCACAGCCGGCTGGCGATGGAAGCCGTGTCGGAGCTGGGTCCCGAGGCCGGCGCGGCGCTGCTCTCGACCCGCTCGGCCGAGGAAATCGCCAAGCTGGTCCAGGAGATCCCGTCCGACGACGCGGCAGCGCTGGTCGACCACCTGCCCGAGGAGCTGTCGGCGGCCGTCCTGGACCTGATGCGGCCCAAGGAGTCGGGCGTCGTCGAGAACCTGCTCGAGTACGACGACAAGACCGCCGGCCGCATCATGAACCCCAACGTCTTCGCGCTGAGCGAGGACCTGACGGTTGGGGAAGCCATCACCGAGATGCAGATCCACCGCGACGTGGAGATGGTGTTCTACCTCTACGTCGTGGACGAGCGCCGGCACCTGGTGGGGGTGGTCTCGTTGCGGCGCCTGCTGCTCGTATCGCCCGAGACGCCGCTCAAGCGCATCATGACGGCGGATCTCATCAGCGCCCGCGCGGACATGGACCAGGAGGAAGTGGCGCGGCAGGTGGCCGCCTACAACCTGCTGGCCATTCCCGTCGTGGACGAGGAGAACAAGCTCGTCGGCATCATTACCGTCGACGACGTGATCGACGTCATCAAGGAAGAGGCCACCGAGGACATCAACCGCCTGGCCGGCGTGGCCGGCGACGAGCGGGCGTTCACGCCCGCGATGGAGTCGCTGCGCAAGCGCCTGCCCTGGCTGGGCGTGAACCTGGTGACGGCGTTCCTGGCCGCGGCCGTCGTGGCCCTCTTCGAGGGCACGATCGACCTGCTGCCCGTGCTGGCCGTCTTCATGCCCATCGTGGCGGGCATGGGCGGCAACGCCGGCACGCAGACGCTGACGGTCGTCGTGCGCGGCATCGCCCTCGGCGAGCTGACCTGGAGCAACGCCCGGAAGGCGCTCTGAAGGAAATGGCCGTCGGCATCGGCAACGGCGTGGCGCTCGGAGTGCTGGCCGCGCTCGTCGTCTGGGCCACGCGCGGCAACCCGGTGCTGGGCGTGGTGCTGGGCCTGGCGATGATCATCAACATGTTCGTGGCGGCCGCCGCCGGCACGCTCGTCCCGCTGGGACTGCGGGCGGCCAACGTGGACCCCGCGCTGGCCTCGTCGGTCTTCATCACCACGATGACCGATGTCTTCGGCTTCTTTTCGTTCCTGGGGCTGGCCACGATCTTCTCGCGCTACCTGACGCCGGTGGCGTGACGATCCGCACGAAACGGCGTAAAATAGCCCGATTCGTGCCGCTCTACACCGCCGACGCCCTGGTGCTCCGGACCTACGCCCTCGGCGAAGCCGACCGCATCGTGGTGTTCCTGACCAGGGATCGCGGCAAGAAGCGCGGCGTGGCCAAGAGCGCCCGCCGGTCCCGGATCGCGGTTCGGCGGGGCGCTGGAGCCGCTGACCGAGGTCCGCGTCGCGTATTTCGAGAGCGCGCGGCGCGAGCTGGTCGGCCTGAACTACGCGGAGCCCGTGCGGTCGCCGCTGTCGATGGTCGGTACGACGGAGCCGGCGCAGGGCTGCGACGCGCTGACCTATGCGGCCTACTTCGCGGAGCTCCTGAACGAGTGGGCGCAGGACGCCGACGCCGACGACCGGCTGTACCGGCTGGGGGCGTCGATGCTCGACGCGCTGGCGGCGGGCGTGCCGGTGCGAGCCGCTGGCGCGCTACTTCGAGTACTGGGTGCTGCGCCTGCAGGGCGTCTACCCGGAGGGCGAGTGGCGCGCTGTCGGAGGGCGCCCGGAGGTTTCTGGCGGCGGCGCGGTCGACCGGTGCCCGGGACGCCGGGGGCCTGGAGGCCGACGAGCGGGTGCTCAAGGAGCTGGAGTCGGTGCACCGTTCGCTCATCGCGATGCACCTGGAGAAGACGTTGAAATCGGACCGCGTGCTTCGCGACCTTCGCCGCCACGCGTGACCGGTTGTTCGCGTGACCTTTCAGGACCTCATTCTCAAGCTGTCGGCGTTCTGGGCCTCGCACGGGTGCCTGCTGCAGCAGCCGCTCGACCTCGAGGTCGGCGCCGGCACCTCGCACCCCGAGACGCTCTTCCGCGTGCTCGGGCCCAAGCCGTGGAGCGTGGCCTACGTGCAGCCGTCGCGGCGTCCCGACGACGGCCGCTTCGGCCAGAACCCCAACCGCCTGTTCAAGCACCACCAGTACCAGGTCATCCTGAAGCCGTCGCCCGACGACGTGCAGCGGATCTATCTCGACAGCCTGGAGGCGTGCGGCATCAATCCCGCGCCAGCACGACATCCGGTTCGAGGAGGACAACTGGGAGTCGCCGACGCTCGGCGCCTGGGGCATCGGGTGGCAGGTGCTGCTCGACGGCCTGGAGATCACGCAGTTCACCTACTTCCAGCAGGTCGGCGGCATCGACCTGGAGCCGATCGCCTGCGAGATCACCTACGGGCTCGAGCGCATCGCGATGTTCCTGCAGCGCGTGGACAACGTGTTCGACCTCGAGTGGGGCGGCGGCGTGAAGTATCGGCGAGGTTCGGCTGCAGGAGGAGATCGACCAGTCGAAGTACGCGTTCGGCCAGGTGGACATGCCCGAGGCCGAGTTCGCCGCGCTGCATCGCGGCCTCTTCGACACGAACTTCGGGTTCGCCGGAGACGCTGCTCGCGTCCGGGCTGATCTGGCCGGCGCTGGAGCACTGCCTGAAGTGCTCGCACCTGTTCAACATCCTCGACTCGAGCGGCAGCATCGGCGTCACCGAGCGGACCGCCTACATCCTGCGGGTGCGCCAGCTGGCCGTGAAGATCGCGCGCGCCTACGTCGGACAAGACCCACCCGGCCGGCGGTCGAGGGAGGCGTAGGCGTGGATCGCGAACTGCTGATCGAGATCGGCTGCGAGGAGATTCCCGCCAGCTGGCTGCCTGGACTGACGGACGCAGCTGGGCGCGCAGCTCGACGCGCGCCTGAAGGAGCTGCGCCTGCTGCCCGAGGCGCCGATCGAGACCTTCAGCACGCCGCGCCGGCTGACCGCGCGCGTCGCCAAGCTGGCCGAGCGGCAGACCGACCTCGAGGAGCTGGTGACCGGGCCGCCGGTGTCGGCGGCGGTCGGCAAGGACGGCGCGCCCTCGCCGGCGGCCGCCGGGTTCGCCAAGAAGTACGGCGTGGAGGTGGCCGCGCTCGAACGGGTGGAGACGCCCAAGGGCATCTACCTGGCGCTACCGCGTGCACCAGCGCGGCCGCGCCACGGCGGACGTGCTCCCCGACGTGATGACGGCGTCCTGCGGCGCATGACGTTTCCCGAAGCAGATGCGGTGGGACGCGTATCTGGAGGACGGCAAGGGGCCGCTGCCGTTCGCGCGGCCGATCCGCTGGCTGATCCTGACCTATGGCGGGCGGGTCGTGCCGTTCGTCATCCGCCGCATCGGAGCTGGCGCAGGGGCCGCACGGTGCAGGACGTCCGGTCCGGCTCGAACACCTACGGCCACCGCTTCCTGACCACCAGCGGCCGCGCCGGCCGGGCCATCAAGGTCAAGACCTTCGACGACTACCAGGCCCGGCTGCTCGAGAACTTCGTGATCCTCGAGCGCTCCGAGCGCGAATCCCGGATCCGCCGCGAGCTGGAGACGCACGCGCGCAAGCTGGGCGCGCGCCTGAGCGGCCTGGTGTCGGCGCAGTCGTCGCTGCTGACCGAGGTGCCGGATCTGGTCGAGTATCCGTCGGTCGTCGCCGGCCACTTTCCCGCCGGAGTTCCTGCAGCTGCCGGAGGAAGTGCTGACGACGACGATGATCCACCACCAGCACTACTTCCCGGTGGTGGGGGAGGACGGGGCGCTGAAGCCGGCGTTCCTGGCTGTGACCAACATGCAGCCAGAGAAGCCGGAAATGATCGCGCGCAACGCCGAGCGCGTGCTCACGGCGCGGCTGCGCGACGCGCGGTTCTTCTACGACGACGACCGCCAGACGCCGCTCGAGTCGCGCATCGATCGGCTGGCGACCGTGCTCTTCCACAAGAAGCTGGGCAGCTACAAGGAGAAGGCGGAGCGGGTAGCGCGCCTGGCCGGTTGGATTGCGGGCGAAGCGCTGGGCCGGCCCGACGCCGCGGCTGCGGCCGAGCGCGCCGGCCGGTTGTGCAAGGCCGATCTCGCCACCGACATGGTGCGCGAGCTGACCGAGCTCCAGGGCACGATGGGCGGCATCTACGCCCGCGAGGAGGGGATGGGCGAGGAGATGTGGAAGGCCATCTACTACCACTACCTGCCGGTGGGCGTGGAGGCCGACGCCGCGCCCTCGAAGGCCCAGCTGGGCGCGGCCGCCGTGGTGTGGGCGGCCGTCTCGCTGGCCGACCGCTTCGACTCGGTGGCGGGCATGTATGCCGCCGGCGAGCGGCCCACCGGGTCGCGCGACCCGCTCGGGCTGCGCCGGCACGCCCAAGGCGCGGTGAAGATCCTGGCGGACCTGCCGGAGTTGACGGGCATTGATCGCCGGGTGGCCCTCGGGCCGCTGCTCGAACAGGCCGGTGCGCCGTTCGAGGGCTACCGGGACGCGGCCGCCAACGTGCGAGCGTTCGTGTCGGACCGGCTGGCCTACCTGCTGGAACAGCGAGGCTTCGACGTGCGCAACATCCGCGCGGTGACGCACGGCGACGCAAGCCGGCTGAGTCCGCTCGAGGCGCGCCGGAAGCTGGAGGCGTTGCAGCAGATGGCCGGCTCCGCCGCGCTCCAGGACGTGGCCGCGCTGTTCAAGCGCGTGAAGAACATTTCGAAGGGCGTGGACGCAGGGTCGGCGCGCCTGTGGGCGGCGACCGGCTCGTCGAGCCGGCTGAAGTCGCGCTGCGCGACGCGCTGACGGCGCACACGCCGGCCATTCGCGAGGCGACCGCCAACGGCGATTACCGGCGGGCGTTCGCCACCGTGGCGTCGCTTGGACCTGTGGTCGCGCGCTTCTTCGAAGACGTGATGGTCATGGCTGAGGACGAGAGCTTGCGCACTGCGCGGCTGCAGCTGGTGGCGAATCTGCGCGACGTGATCCTGCGGCATCGCGGATTTGTCCGAGATGGCGGCGGAGCGCGTAATTCACAATGCACAATTCAGAATTCAGAATTCACAAAGTCGGACACGGAACTGCAGTTCCGGCCTTCTTGTGACTTGTGACTTGTGAATTGTGAATTGATGCGATGGAGAGACTGATCGAGATGGCAAAGGCTAAGAAGAAGGTGGCACGCAAGCCGGCGGCCAAGCAGAAGAAAGGCCAGTACGTCTACCAGTTCGGCAAGAAGACGGACGGCAACGGCGCCATGAAGCCGCTGCTGGGCGGCAAGGGCGCCAACCTGGCGGAGATGTGCCGTATCGGCTTGCCGGTTCCTCCGGGCTTCACCATCACCACTGAGGTCTGCACCTACTACTACGCCAACAAGCGCAGCTATCCCCCGGCGCTGCGCACGCAGATGCAAGCCGGGATCGCGGCGATCGAGCGTCAGACCGGCAAGAAGTTCGGCGACGTCAAGAACCCGCTCCTGGTGTCGGTCCGCTCGGGCGCGCGCGACTCGATGCCGGGCATGATGGACACGATCCTCAACCTCGGCTTGAACGACCAGACGGTCGAGGCGCTGTCCCGCAAGACCAGCAACCCGCGCTTCGCCTGGGACTGCTACCGCCGCTTCGTCCAGATGTACGGCGACGTGGTGCTGGGCGTGCAGAAGCGGCCCGACGAGGACCACGAGCCGTTCGAAACAGTCATCGAGGGACTCAAGCACGAGCGCTACCACGCGGACATCGAAGACACGAAGCTCACCGTGGAGGATCTGCGGGAGCTGGTGGCTCGATTCAAGGCGCTCGTCAAGGAACGCGCCGGCAAGAATTTTCCGTCTTCGCCCTGGGACCAGTTGATGGGCGCCGTGGGCGCCGTCTTCGGATCCTGGATGAACGACCGCGCCATCGTGTACCGCCGCAAGTACAACATCCCGACCGAGTGGGGCACCGCCGTCAACGTCCAGGCGATGGTCTACGGCAACACCGGTGACGATTCCGGCTCCGGCGTCGCGTTCACCCGCAACCCCGCCAACGGCGTCAAGGAGTTCTACGGCGAATTCCTGATCAACGCGCAGGGCGAGGACGTGGTCGCCGGCGTCCGGACCCCCGAGCCGGTGGCCGAGCTGAAGAAGCAGATGCCGCGCGCCTACAAGGAACTGGAGCGGATCCGGCAGACGCTCGAACGCCGCTTCAAGGACGTGCAGGACTTCGAGTTCACGATCGAAGACGGCGTCGTCTACATGCTGCAGACGCGCAACGGCAAGCGCACGGCCATGGCGGCGTTGAAGTTCTCGATGGACATGGTGAAGGAGAAGCTGATCGACTGGAAGACGGCGATCATGCGCAACCCGGCCGATCAGCTCGACCAGTTGCTGGCCCCGGTGTTCGACGCGGCCGAACTGGCTGCGTCCTCGCCGATTGCGACAGGGCTTGCCGGCGGGCCCGGGCGCCGCGTCGGGCCAGATCTACCTGAACGCGGACCGCGCGGTGACGGCGGCCGAGAAAGGGCAGCGGGTCCTGCTCGTCCGCGTCGAGACCTCGCCCGAAGATCTGCGCGGCATGATCGCCGCCGAAGGCATCCTCACGGCCCGCGGCGGCGTGTCCTCGCACGCGGCGCTGGTGGCCCGGCAGATGGGCAAGGTCTGCGTCTGCGGCGCCGCGGAGGTCGAGGTGGACTACGGCACGCGGCAGGTCAGCGTCAGCGGCCGGACGTTCAAGGAGGGCGATTGGATGTCGATCGACGGCACCGCCGGCAAGGTCTACGCGGGAGAGCTGAAGACGGCGCCATCCGAAATCATCGCCGGCCTGGTGCACAACAACGCGGCGGCGAGGGCCACCGAGAAGTTCCGCCACTTCCAGCAGCTGATGAAATGGTGCTCGCAGGTGGCCCGGATGTCGGTCCGCACGAACGCCGACACGCCGGAGCAGACGGAAGCGGCGATGGCGTTCGGCGCCGTGGGCATCGGCCTGTGCCGCACCGAGCACATGTTCTTCGAGGGCGACCGCATCGACGCGATGCGGGAGATGATCCTGGCCGAGACCCTCGAGCAGCGGAAGGCGGCGCTCGCCAAGCTGCTGCCGTACCAGCGGGACGACTTCGCCGGCATTTTCCGGGCGCTCAAGGGCCATCCCGCGACGATCCGGTTCCTGGACCCGCCGCTGCACGAGTTCCTGCCGCACTCGAAGGAACAGCAGGGCGACCTCGCGAAGAAGCTGCGGGTCACTCCCGAGCGCATCCAGCAGCGGGTCGCGCAGCTGCACGAGTTCAACCCGATGCTCGGCTTCCGCGGCTGCCGGCTGGGGATCGGCTACCCCGAGATTTCGGCGATGCAGGCCCGGGCCGTGCTCGAGGCGGCTGCGATCGTGCAGAAGGAAGGCATCAAGGTGCGGCCCGAGATCATGATCCCGCTGGTCGGCTTCAAGAAGGAGCTCGACCTGCAGATCGAGGTCGTGCACCAGGCGGCCCGCGAGGTGCAGGCGGAGCAGAAGGTCAAGCTGCAGTACATGGTCGGCACGATGATCGAGGTACCGCGCGGCGCCCTCACGGCAGACGAGGTGGCGCAGTCGGCCGAGTTCTTCAGCTTCGGCACCAACGACCTGACGCAGATGGCGCTGGGCATGTCACGCGACGACTCGGGCTCGTTCCTGCCGGAGTACGCCGAGCTGGAGATCGTCCGGAACAACCCGTTCGCGACCCTCGATCAGTCCGGGGTCGGCCAGTTGGTTGAAATCGCTGTGGTCAAGGGCCGCAAGACCAAGCCGAACCTGAAGCTTGGCATCTGCGGCGAGCACGGGGGCGACCCCTCGTCGATCCACTTCTTCGAGAAGGTGGGCCTCGACTACGTGAGCTGCTCGCCCTACCGGGTGCCGGTGGCGCGCCTGGCGGCCGCCCAGGCGGTGCTGTCCCTGAAGGTGAGCGACTGATCACGATTGACGTTCGAGAGAACGGCGCGGTCCGCGCGGCCGACCGGGTGGAGCCCGAATGGCTCGCCCCGTCGGCGACGACCACTGTGTGGGTGGACATGGCCAACCCCACCCAGACCGAGCTGGCGCAGTTGAACGACGTCTTCCACTTCCACCCGCTGTCGATCGAGGATGCGCGCAGCGCGCTCCAGTTTCCCAAGGTGGAGCAGTATCCGGGCTACCTGTACGCCATCCTGCACGGCGTCGACGTCGCCACAGCCGATCAGGGTCTGGGCACCCGCGACGTGGACTTCTTCGTCGGCCATTCCGTGCTCGTCACCGTGCACGACGGCACCTCGGGCCCGATTGGCGAGCTGCTCAAAGCGTGCCGCCGCCACGAGCGCCTGCTTGCCGAAGGCCCGGTCGCGCTCTTTCACCGCATCGTGGACGCGATGGTGGACAACTACCGGCCGTCGATGAACGCGCTGGAGGAGCGGATCGACACGCTGGAAGAGCAGGCGTATGCGGGGCACGACGCCATGGTTCGGCCCGTCATCAAGCTGCGGCACGACCTCAGCAACGCCCGCCGCGTCCTGATCCCCCAGCGCGACGCGATCGGCCGGCTGTCGCGGCGCGAGTTCGCGGGCATCTCCGACGAGATGTCGTACAGGTTCCGCGACGTCTACGACCACGTGGTGCGGCTGACCGAGGAGACGCTGCTGTTCCAGGATCGGGTTACGGGAATTCTCGAAGTGCACCTGGCGGCCGTGTCGAACCGGTTGAACCAGGTGATGAAGGTCCTGACAGTCATGTCCACGATCTTCCTGCCCTTGACCGTGCTGACGGGCATGTGGGGGATGAACGTGCCGCTGCCGCATTTTCCCGGCGGGCCTGAGGTGCAATTCTGGTGGGTGGGGGGACTGATGGTGGCCTCTGGGGCGATGTTGACGATATTCAAATGGAATCGATGGTTGTAGGGCGACTGTCGCGGCAAATGCACAATTCACAATTCACAAGTCACAAAGGCAGCGCGGAACTGCAGTTCCGATTCTTTGTGACTTGTGAATTGTGCATTGTGAATTACGAGCCGGCGAACTGACCCATGGGAAGATCGCCCGCCTTCCGCCTGATCTTGCGGATCAGATCGCCGCGGGCGAAGTGGTGGAGCGGCCGGCGTCGGTGATCAAGGAGCTCGTCGAAAACGCCGTGGACGCCGGGGCCCGCCGCGTGGTCATCACGGTGGAGCAGGGCGGCAAGCGTCTGATCCGCGTCGAGGACGATGGGGAAGGGATGGATGCCGACGACGCGACGCTGGCCGTCGAACGTCACGCGACGAGCAAGCTTCGCACGTCGGACGACCTGGGACGCATCGCGACGCTGGGCTTTCGAGGCGAGGCGTTGCCCGCGGTGGCATCGGTGTCCCACTTCACGCTGCGCACGCGTGAGCGCGACGCGACCGCGGGCGTCGAGGTGACGGTGGACGGCGGGGCCCCGGCGCTCGTGCGAGAGACGGGCGCCCCGGCCGGCACCTCGGTGGAGGTGCGCGACCTCTTTTACAACCTGCCGGCGCGGCGCAAGTTCCTGAAGTCGGATGCCGCGGAGATGGCGCAGGTCACGCGCGTCGTAACGCAGATGGCGTTGTGCTACGTGAGGTGGGCTTCTCGCTGGTCGCCCCCGGGCGCCGGCGGCTCGAGTACCCCCCGGCGGCACACCTCGGCGATCGCCTGTTCCAGGTCTACGGCCACCGGACCGACCTGGTGCCCGTGGAGCGCCGGACCGCCGGCCTGGCGATCTCCGGAATGGTGGCCGCGCTGGCGTCCACTGTGCCGAGGGGTCCGCAGCACGTGTTCGTGAACCGGCGCATGGTGCGCGACAAGACCATCGCGCATGCGATCGGCGATGCCTACAGTGCGGCCTCGATCAAGGAGCGCAGCCCCGAAGTTCACCTCTTCATCGAGATCCCGCTCGACACGGTGGACGTCAACGTGCACCCCACGAAAGCCGAGGTGCGCTTCCGGGACCAGTCGTTCGTCCACAGCAGTGTGCGGATGGCCGTGGCGGATGCGTTGAGCGCTGCGCCAATGCCGGGCCTGGCCCTGGGGAGCGCCGTTCCGCCCGAGTCGGGCGTGGCCGCGCCTCCGCCGCTTGCAGCGCATTTGCCCACGGCGTATCCCACCGTCTTCCCGAGCCGATGGAGCGGGGCGCTCCGTGAGCAGGAACCGGCGGCCCTCGCTCGCCCAGCTCGAGGGCGGCCACGAGCTGCGTCCCGCGTCTGGAGCACCGGGGACGCTGATGCCGCTGGGCCAGTTTCGCGACACGTTCATCGTGGCGGTGGACGAGGAGGGCATCGCCATCATCGACCAGCATGTTGCGCATGAGCGGATGCTGTTCGAGCGCATCACCGAACGGCTGACGGCCGGGCCGCTCGAGAGCCAGCGGCTGCTGGAGCCGATGCTCGTGGAGGTTGCCCCCGAGGGCCACCAGGCACTGCTTGCCCACGCCGACGACCTGGCCCGGCTCGGGTTCGAGGTGGAGGACTTCGGTGCCGATGCCGTGCGCCTCTCAGCCTGTCCGGCGCTTCTCAGCCGCGAGGAGAGCCGCGCCGCACTGCGCGAGCTGGCCGAGGACCTGGAGCAGCTGGATCGCGGGCGCGCCGTGGTGGACGCCGTCAAACGCATCGCCGCGACGATGGCGTGCCACGCGGCCGTCAAGGCCAACTATCCGCTGACGCACGAGAAGATGCTGCACATCCTTGACGGCGTGCGGCGCACCGCCTATTCGACCGTGTGCCCGCACGGGAGGCCAGTGATGTTGAGGTTGTCGCGCGCCGAACTCGAAAAACGGTTTGAGCGCGTCTGAGGGCTCCAGGCTCCAGGCTCCAGGCCCCGGGCCTGCCAAGAACGCGGAACTGAGCCTCGGCTACTTACCCACGAGCCTCGGCACATCCTTTTCATTTTCGAGGCAGGCGTACTCCAAGAGATCGATGTCCACGGCGAAGTGCTGGTTGACGCTCACCGTCCACGGCTTGGAGTAGGCCTTCGGGTCGTCGATCGTCACTTGGACGAGCAGGGTCCCGAAGTTCGGGCGGCGGTAGCGTTCGGTCATCTTCGCTTGATCGGTGAGCGGGCTGCCGTAGAAGTCGGCCCAGAGGCCGTCGCGAAGGCCCGACGTTTCGACGACCAGCGTGTCGTTCTCCCAGCGTCCCGTCGAGTAGCCGTACCACGACGGCTGCTGGTCGGCAGGCAGCGGCCGGCCATCCAGGAAGATCTGCCGGAACTCCATGTTTCGCTCGTGGAGGATTGCCAGCAGGCCGGGCACCTGAAGGATCTTTTTCGGCAGCGGGTGCGCGAGCATCTGCAACGGACCGAGCGGCAGGCAGCGCGCGTCGGGATTGTCCTTGGCCTCCTGCTCCCTGCGGTCGTCTCTCAACTTCGCGGCCCATGGCAGATACGGCGGGCGCTGCCCGCCGAGACCATTGGCGACGTCGAAGAACACGGTCCTCGGCGCGGGGCCGGTGCCTTCGCCGCCGGGGGGGCCGAATCCGTCGACCTGCCACACGCCGCTGAAATCGGGCTTCCCGTCCGCGGTGCGAGGTGCTGGCGCTGACAGGTTCGGCTTGCCATCGGGTCCCTTCGGCACGCCGGCTGACGGGTATCGAAGCCACTGTGCCGACACGGCGCCCGTCAGCGCGAAGGCGAGCATCGTGACGATCGCTGGTCGCATCGCGGCAGTATATGCTGCACGCCATGACGAGACTCCGCTTCTACCTGATTGCATCGTCGCTCGCGACGGTTGTTGGCGGCCTGGTCCACGGGCAGGCGCCGGCGCCAAAGTTCCTGGAGCCTTCGCCGGTGACGCCCCTCTTCTTTCGCGAGCCGTGGCGGCAGTCGCGGCCATTCGACGCGTCGACCGGGTTCCGCCCGGAAGCCGGCGTGACGGCGGCAGCCGTGACCAACCCCCAACTCGAGCTGCGGCTCTACGATCCCAACGCGAAGAACGTCCCGGCTCTACTTGAAGAACCCGCCGACCGGGTCGATACCGGTGGACTGGGACGGACCGTCGTGCATTCAGCTGGCTGGGTACAACCAGAACCCGGCGCCCGCGAAAGTGGTCGCGGGGCATCCGTCCGATCCGCCGAATCTGTGGACCGGCGTGTGCCAGTCGGCCGTGGCGGCGACGCTGCGTCACCGCGAAAGCTTCGTCAACCTGACCGGCGCGGCGCGCGTCCGCTGGGTGACGCGCACGTCCGGCTTTCACGTGGTGCGGCCGGTGGTGAAGCTTGCGGACGGCACGTGGTTCGTGGGCGACCACGCCGAAGGGGGACAGTCCGCCAACTCCGGACTCTTCGTGGAGTCGGAGTTCGCCATCGCGAACGTGCGCTGGCTGCCGCTCGACATCACACGCGTGGTGACGCGCGGGCAGGCGTGGGTGGCGCCGGACTTGAGCCGGGTCGATGAGATTGGGTTTGCCGATCTGCTGCCGGGGAGCGGCCACGGGTGGGGTGGGTTTGTCAATGTGGGCCGCATCGAGGTGTACGGACTGTCGGTGAAGAGGTGAGGCCCACTCGCTAATTCACAATTCACAATGCACAAGTCACAAACTGCCCGGACTTTCGGTCGCTCATCCGGGAACCGCTTGACGGAGCACGACCTGGGGCGGTTTCCGGGCGGATCGCTGTTCGATCGGCTGGGGAGGGCGGTGTGCAGCGCGGGATGCCTGCCGCGCAAGGAACTGTTCGAGGCCTGGGAGATGGCCAGGCGCGTGAGGCGGCTGTTCCGCGGCGGACGGGTCGTGGATCTCGCTGGTGGCCACGGGCTGCTGGCCCAGACGCTGCTGCTCCTGGACGACTCGTCGGAGTCGGCGATTGTCGTCGACGAATCGTTGCCACCGTCGGCCGCCAAACTTCACGAGGCCCTGACGCGCGAGTGGTCCCGGCTGGCCGGTCGCGTCGTGTTCGATGCGGGCCGCATCCAGGATGCGGCTCTCGCGTCTGGCGACCTTGTGGTGTCGTGCCACGCGTGCGGGTCGCTGACCGATGACGTCTTGTCGCTGGCCGCAGCCGCGGGTGCCCGCGTGGCCGTGCTGCCGTGCTGCCACGATGCCGGCGCCTTCGACGGCGCACACCGTTGACGGGCTGGCTGGACCCGGCGCTGGCGATCGACGTGACCCGCGCCACGCGGCTCGAGGCGAAGGGCTACCGCGTCTGGACGCAGACGATTCCCAAGGACATCACGCCGAAGAACCGTCTGTTGCTGGGCCTCGGCGCGCCGCGCTGACGCCCAGAACTGCACACCTCGCGCCTATTCGCTGCAGCGGCGCCCGACCTCCACCGATGCGGCGCGAGGTGGGGACCGCGCTCGACCCAGCCTGCTTCGATGCCCTCCGGGGCGCGGTGGACGGCGCATTGGTTACGGCGCCGCCCGAAGTCCCCGCGGCGCGTCTCGTGTCAGCACTGGCGGAGGATTATCACCAGGCCGCGTGACGAGATCACCCTGGTGACGACCGGCTGCTAGACTGGCCTCACCATGACCCGAATCGGCCTTCGGCTCGTCCTGCTCATTGCGATCGGCGCCACGATCGGCTGCGACCGTGTGACCAAGCATGTCGCCGCCACCACGCTCTCCGAGTCGTCGAGCCGGTCATTCCTGGTCGACACGTTTCGGCTTGAATACGTCGAGAATACTGGCGCGTTCCTGGGTCTCGGTGCAGACTGGCCGCTTCCGGTTCGAACAGCGGTCTTCGTTGTCGGGAATGGGTTGCTCTTACTTGCGGTGACCGTCGTCGCCATGCGGAGTCGCTGGTCCAGACGATCTCTCGTCGGCGTCGCGATCTTCGTAGCGGGTGGTGCCTCAAACCTCCTCGATCGGATCACTTATGGCATGGTGATCGACTTCATGAACGTCGGGATCGGTCCGCTACGAACCGGTATTTTCAATGTCGCGGACATGGCCATCATGCTCGGCACCGGCATCATTGTCCTCGACGCGTACCGTGCTAGGCCTCGCGACGCCGGGGCTCGACCACGTGGTGCATAGTTCCGAGCTCCGTGTGCGTGCCGGTCAACCAGCCTTTCACGACCTCGAACAGGGCAACGGGCGCCGCATCCGCTTTCAGGTACTCGGCGGCATGCACGGTGACGCCGATCAGGACCATCCTGGGATCGTCTTGGGTCCCGTGCCGGGGGTCACCGTCCTGCGGGAACCAGATCTGCCAATCGCGGGCGTACAGCTCTCGTATCTTTTCCCGCTCCCGCGAAATCTCGGCAGTACCCGAAACAGAGATCCAGTCGCGGGTGCGATCGCGATAGTAGGAGAGGTTGACGTGCGGGTCCCAAGCCAGGTCGGCCAGCTTCGGGCTGTGCTCCATCGTCACAAACCATAGATCGGCGCCATCAGCCGGCCGCTGGTTCGCCATCGCCCGAGAGCGCAAGTGACCGTCACGTTGACGTGTGGTCATCATCGCCGTATCAAGCTCGTCGACGAGCGCATAGAATTCGGCCAGTTCGTTCTTCATAAGTCCTCCGACTCCCGCTCAATCCCTTTGTCGAGCGCAGAGCCGACGGCCGGCTCGTCGGCTTCGGTCCCCGCGGTATCGATGTCCTGATCCGTCTGACCGTTCTCTGCACTCACGCGATCGGGATCGACCTCGACTGTATTCCGTCCTTGCGACGTTGTCTCAGGTGGCGGGGTTGGTTCCATGCTTCACGGAGGTTCAATGCGCGTGCCGGGCCCTCCAACTGATCCATTGGCCGCAAGCCCATCCACGCCTGGTAAAGGATGTGGGTGGTATGAATCCTCGGGGTGGGCCAGCAAGTTCCCACTGGGGGAGACATATGTCCGAAAGTCCCCGTAATTTACGCGTCCAGAATTGGCACACCCTGTGCTCAACAGGGCAGTGCCGTACATGACCCCTGGAGAACGCCGATGACGAACGAGACCCACAACATGCACGAAGATGACCCGGTGCGCCAGACGCGCAAGGACTTCTTCGTCGCCGTTGCCCAGATCTGGCTGGCCGCCTGGCTGATCGGTCTGGGGATGATGTCCTACACCGGCCAGTAGTTCCCCCGCTGCCTGCGTGCCAGGCGCAGCGCGGCGACATTACAGCAGAGTTATAGCCCGCTAGGCAGGCCCATCCGGGCCCGCCTTACGACCGTGCGGTCGTGCCATTTCCGCCGGGCGGACCCAGGCGTCGAACTGGTCCGCGGTGACCACGCCGGTCTCCACCGCCACCTCGCGCAATCCGCGTCCCTCGCGATGGGCCACGAGGGCCAACTCCGCGGCGCGGTCGTAGCCGATGTGCGGCACAAGCGCGGTCACGAGCATCAGTGAGGCCTGCAGGTGGGCATCGATGCGGGCGATGTCCGGCTCCAACCCCGAGACGCAGTACCTCGTTGAAAGCCAGGCAGGCATCGCGCAGCAGACGCGCGGGTTCGAGCACGTTGTGCAGAATCACGGGCTTGTACACGTTGAGCTGGAGGGGACCCTGGGCGTTGGCCCACGCCACCGCGGCGTCGCATCCGAAGACGTGTACGGCCACCATCGTGAGCGCCTCGCACTGACTCGGGTTCACTTTGCCCGGCATCATCGACGACCCGGGCTCGTTGGCGGGAAGCGTCAGTTCTCCGAGACCGCCGCGCGGGCCCGAGCCGTACAGCCGAATGTCGTTGGCCATCTTGAAGAGCGCCCCGGCCAGGCCCCGCATGGCGCTGCTTGCCGTTTCCATGGCGTCGTGCGCCGAGAGGCCGGCTCCGAGATCGGCGGCCTGCGCCAGCGGATAACCGGTCGCATCCGCCAGTTGCGCGATGGCCATGCGGCCGAAGTCGCGGTGCGCGTTGAGGCCCGACCCCACCGCCGTGGCGCCCAACGGCAGCTCGTACAAGCCGGTGCGCGCGCTCCTGAGCCTGGCGCGTCCGTACTCGAGCTGCGCGGCCCAGGTGGCGACCACGTCGCCCAGCATGATCGGCGTCGCATCCTGCAGGTGGGTCCGGCCCAACATCGGAATCTCGCTCCAGCGGCCGGCACGCTCGACGAACGCGGCTTGAAGTAGCGCCACGGCCTCGTCCAGCCGGTCCAGCGCCTCCAGCGTGGCCAGGTGCATCACGGTGGGAAATACATCGTTCGACGACTGACCGTGGTTCACGTGGTCGTTCGGGTGCACGGGGCTATACGTGCCTGGTTCCTGGCCCGCCAGCTGGTTGGCGCGGTTCGCGATCACCTCGTTCGCATTCATGTTGCTGTGGGTGCCGGACCCCGTCTGGAACACGCCAAGAGGGAACTCGTCGTCCAGCCGTCCGGCAACCACTTCGTCGGCCGCCTGCCGAATCAGGTCGGCCACGGTCGCCTCGATCGTGCCCACGGCCAGGTTGGCCGCGGCGGCGGCCTGCTTGATCAGCCCGAATGCACGAATGACCCCGCGCGGCCACCGGTAGGCGGCGGGATCCCCGATCGCGAAGTGCGATCGCGACCGCTCGGTCACCGCTCCCCAGAGCCGGGTCAGGGGAACGGGCACGGGCCCGAGCGCATCGTGTTCGAGCCGGGTGTGCTCGTTGGATTGGGGTTGGCGCCTCACCTCACCGATCCTGGCGCTCGGGCGCCGGCGGAGCGTTCGGGCCAGGGGCCTTCTTGTCGTCCGCCTCGGTGCCGGCAATGTCGATGTCCTGATCGGTGGTCGGCGGCGGAGACGGATCCAGCCGGCGATCGTTCTCGTCGCGCGGCGGCGTGGGCTGCTCGGGAGGAGACGACTGGACCGCGCTCATGGCCGTGCCGCCGCCGGCGTCGCGTGTGACGTCACCGAGGATGACAGCTCCTGCCGGATCACGACGCCCGAGTCCACGATGCGGCCGGCGCGGTTGATTGCGTTGAACACCATCCGGTCTCCGGAGATCTCCGCGACCATGAACACTTGCGACGAGTCCACAATCAGGTCCGAGAACGGCTGGCGGCCGCGGCCGTCTCCGGCCCGAAGCTGTCCGCCGGATCCGGCCACGAAATAGGCGATGCCGTTTTGCGGCTTGATGCGTTCGTAGATGTGATCGTGCCCGGTGAACACCACATTGACACGATACTTCGTGAACAGCGGTTCGAGGGTTTGTCGCAGCTGCAGGTCCGATCCGTGCCGGCCGGCGGACGAGTACAACGGGTGATGGAAGTAGGCGATCTTCCATTTTTCGCCCGACTTCTTCAGCTCCTCTTCGAGCCAGGCAATCTGGGCCGGGACGGGGTAGGTGCTCTCCAAAACGAAGAAGCGCACGTCCTGTTTCGGCGCCTTGTAGGAGTAGGTACAGCTTCCCGTCCATGTTGAACAGCTTGTAGAAGCGCTGTTCGCGCGCGTCGTGGTTGCCCAGCGACGCATAGAACTTGACGTTGGCGTCGAGCAGCGGCTTGTACGGGATCTCGAACTTCTTCTGGAAGTCCTGCGGGCGCTCGCCGCCGTACAGGTTGTCGCCGACCAGCGCGCACATCTCGAACGGAAACGCCTTGTGCACTGCCGCCATCTGGGCGGCGAGCTGGTATTGCGCGCTGCTGCCGGTGCCGAAGTCGCCGAGCACGCAGAACTTCAGCGAATCGGCCGCGTTGGGCAGAGCCGTCGGTACGGCGGGCGAGAGGGCGGGCACCGTGGTAACGGTGGAGATCTCCCCGCCGCCAATCGTCTGGCAGGCGCCGACCGTCAGCGCGAGCAGGGCGGCCGGCAGGAGTCGTAGAGTTCCTTGCATCGGCCTACTTCGGCATCGCCCCCGGGATGATGTCGACGATGAGATGCGCGGCCGAATCCAGCAGGATCAGCGACTCGCCGACGAACCGGTACTCGACAACCTCGGGGAGCGTTGGCAGGTTTTTCAGCAGCTCCGCCGGCATGTTTGCCAGAGGCAGTGCGTCGGGGTAGGGGCTGTTGACGGTGATCCTTACCGGGCCGGGGTTTTCGTCTTGAATCGATTCCCGAAGCGTTTTCGAGTTGCCGGCGGCAAAGGCACGCGCGATCAGCGCCTTGATCGTCCGTTGAATCGGCGGCGTGAAGAGGTCTCCTGGCTTCGCGCCCGCGCGCGCGGCGGTGATGCCGGCCAGCAAGGACCGCTGATGCCGGTCGATCTCCTGGGGAGTGGCCTCCTTGCTCAACTGTGGCAACGCCGCGTCCACCTTCTGGCGCAAGGTCGCGTAGGTGTCCACTCGCGCCTTGAAGTCGGCGAGGGCCCGGGCGTCCTGGTTCACGGCCGGCGGTGCCTGCGGGGCGACGAACGCCAACTGATCCACAAGTGCCCAACTGATGAGCACAAGGACGCCGCCAGCGATCGTGCGAGTCGAGTGGCTCATAACTAGTCGGCGGAAAACTCTGCAAGTGGCGTTCCTAGCCCGACCGCGCTCTGGCATTGTTGTTGCTGAGCTACCCAGTGATCCATGCGTTTCGATATCGAGCGGTTTCGCGTCCCGCCGTCGTCTCGTCCGTTCTCGCTGTCGCGATTCGACCCGGCGGACACGGCCCCTTTCGACACAAAGGACGACGCGCGCAAGATCCTCGCGAAGAGCGTCCACCACCTCTATGGGCTCACGGAACTGCTGGCGGCCCAGAGCCAGTGGTCGGTGCTCTTCGTGTTGCAGGCGATGGACGGGGCGGGAAAAGACAGCGCCGTGAAGCACGTGATGCGCGGCCTGGACCCGAAGGTCACCCAGGTGTTCGCGTTCAAGGCTCCCTCGGCCGAGGAACTGAAGCACGACTTCATGTGGCGGTGCATGAAGTCCCTGCCGGAGCGCGGCCGCATCGGCATCTTCAACCGCTCGTATTACGAGGACGTCCTCGTGCCGCAGGTCAACCCCGCTGTGCTCAACGGGAACGCCGACCCCGAGAAGGTGGAGGCGTTGATGCGCCAACGCTTCGAGGACATCCGCAGCATCGAGCGCTATCTCACCCGGAACGGTACGGTAATCCGCAAAATTTTTCTGAACGTGTCGAAGACCGAGCAGCGCCGGCGGTTCATCGAGAGGCTCGACGACCCGGCCAAGCGGTGGAAGTTCTCGGTGAACGACTTGAATACCCGGCTCAAGTGGAAGCCCTACATGACGGCGTACGAGGCCATGTTGCGGGCGACGAGCACCGATTACGCCCCCTGGTTCGTCGTGCCAGCCGACAACAAGTGGTTTACCCACCTGGTCGTGGCGCGCATCGCCATCGATGTGCTGGAAGGCCTGAAGCTGGACGCGCCACAGCTGACGCGCAAGGACCTGCGGATGCTGAAGCACGCCCGCCGCCGGCTTCGCGCCTGAGCGCGCGCTATTTCTTCTTGTTCGACTTCTCCTCCCACTCGACCTCGGTCTCGTCCTTCGGCCCGAGGGCCAGGATTGCCTCGGACACGCGATCGGTGGGCCGTTCGAGCGGCCACTGTACCTCGAACTGCAGCTCGTCCTGGGACACGGCTCGGACTTCGTGGGTGGCGTGATGGCGCTGCAGCAGCTGTTCGATGCGGCCCTTGAGGTTGGCGGGATCCTTGGTCTTCACCTTGAGCAGCAAGAGACGGGTCGCGTCCGGCTCGCCCGACTCGACGCCCCACAGCACGGCGATGACGAACAAGGTACCGAAGATCGCCAGCAGGTAGAGGCCGACGCCGGCGGCCAGCCCGATGGCGAGGGTGGACAACATCACGCCGGCGTCCTTGTTGTCCTCCACCTTGGCGCGGTACCGCACCAGGCCGGCGGCGCCAACGATGCCGAACGCGCGCGCCAGGCTTGTGCCAACGACCAGCATCACAAGTGCGCCGATGATGGACAGAATGATCTGCGTCTGGATGACCGACGGATTGCGCGGCCCCGCCCCCCGGCGGCGCGGCCGCATCGCCATCAGGAATGCCAGGCCGGCGGCCAGGGGCAGACGCCAAGCGGCTTCGGACAGGCGGAGAAGCTGTGAACCGAAGTCCGGCGTGTCGTTGTCAACGAGATCCGGCGGGGCCTGAGGCGTCGCGACGTCCTGATCGGCCGGCTCCGGAGTGGGAGCCGGCTGCCACGCCATGACGTCTGCTCGCGAGACAGAGAGCACGACCAGCAGGATGCCGGCGAACCGGACGAGAGCGCTCGTCATCGGGCGTCGGCAGCCTGCGTGACTGGCGAGCAGGTTCGGTTGACGACCTCCGCGATCTTCCCTTTGAACGCGTCAACCCAGTCCTGCACGGAGGCTGCTGCGCCGTCTCCGCCGGGTGGTCTGGACGCAAAGCGCGCCGTCTCGAACAGGTCGCGCATCTGCCGTTCCGTCAATCGCGACAGCAAGCCGGCCAGGAAGCGCCGGCCCTCTTCCGAGATGACCGGATTGTGCAGCGTCCCCGTCAACGACTGGGGAAGGTTCCCCACACATTGCGGCGCATCCCGCCATACTGTTTCTGCCCGCCAGTTCTGCAGATTCACGCTGCCGGGCTCGTCCTTGTTGAGCGCGTTCGCCTTGCCGAACGTTTTGCCCACGTCGGCGATCATCAGGAAGGGGCGCGCGCAGTTGTCGCCGTTGCTCGGCGGACCCAGGCAGATGAACCGCTGCTGCTCACGTTTGCTGTCGGTGTGCTGGATCAGTACGGCGAGCAGGGTCAGGGCATCACGATGGGCCTTGGGAGCGCCGCCGGCGGCGGGGTTCAGGCGATCGAGATCCGGCCACGCCCATCCGGGCTCCTCCCACCCAGGCACCGAATACCCTTCGACCTCGCGATCGACGACGGCGTATTCGAAGACCGCGCGGCCGTCGGGACGCCGGCTGTCGGCTTTCAAGGACTCGGGACATCCGGTGCAAATCACTCGAACCGGATACACGCGGTCGGCGCCGAACCCGAGCGCCCAGAGCAATCGTGAAGCGGCCACCTCGGCGTAGACCTCGCCGTTGTCGCGTCCGTATTTGACCTTCAGCTCGTCGCCGCCCATCAGCGCAGGCGAACTTCGGGGTCTTGCCTCCTGTGTCCTTCTCCATGTGGCGGCAGTTGATGGTTGCCATCGGGGCGAACGCGCCCCGGTCGCGCGGCCCGCGCCGCACGTCCATGGACTCGACGTTGGTCGGCTGCCAGACCTGGGCACGGGTCAAAGCGTCGACCTGATTTGGGTTGTCAATCTGCGTCGGCTTCGGACGGCCAAACAACGGGGCGCAGCCGATAGCGACGATGCAGGCGACCGTCAACAGTGAGGCGCCCACGAGCCTCGGCGGGCTAACTGGGCAATTGGGTTCACAGTGAGGTGTCACGCTTTGCCCGGTGCAAGAGGAGGGCCAGCCGCAGGCAGATTGGCGGGAAATCCTCGCACCGCCAATCTGGTACGGGTCATGCTGAGGTAGTTGGGCGAGACACTTATGAACTTGATCGTGCAGCCCGGCAGCGGCGTGAACCCCGTGCTCACCGCCATTCGCAAAGCCACCAAGTCGATCGACATCATGATCTTCCGGCTCGACATCCAAGAAATGCGGAAGGCGCTTGCCGCCGCCGTGGCTCGAGGAGTCAACGTACGGGCACTCATTGCCCACACCAACCGCGGCGGCGAGAAGACGCTGCGAAAGCTGGAGCAGACCCTGCTCGACGACCGGCGTCACGGTGTCCCGGACCGGCGACGACTTCGTCCGCTACCACGGCAAGATGATGATCGTCGACGCGAAGGCGCTGCACGTGTACGGCTTCAACTTCACCTGGCTCGACATTGAGCGCAGCCGCGGCTTCGGCCTGGTGACCAAGCAAAAGCGCCTGGTTCAGGAGGCCATGAAGGTGTTCGAGGCTGATTCAGCGCGGCAGCCCTACACCGGTTCCTACGACCGGTTCGTGGTGAGTCCCGAAAACGCCCGCGATCGCCTGACGGCCCTGATCAAGGGAGCCCGCAAGCAGCTGCTGATCTACGACCCGAAGATCAGCGATCCGGCTCTGCTGCGGCTTCTGAAGGAACGCGCCAAGGCCGGCGTGGAAGTGCGCGTCATCGGCAAGGTTGCCGGTGCGACCGGCGACGTCCTCGCCGAAAAGTATCCCGGCAAGCGACTCCACGTCCGCGCGATGGTCCAGGACGGTCATAAGTTGTTTCTCGGCAGTCAGAGCCTGCGCAGGCTGGAGCTGGACAAGCGCCGCGAGGTCGGCATCATCGTGGACGACAAGAAGGCGATTGTCGAAGTGACGCGCGTCTTCGAGGCCGATTGGGCTCTGACGCCAACCGGCAAGGCTGCGGCTGAGCCTGATGCGCCCGAGAAGGGTGCCGAGAAGGAATTCGAAGAGGTGAGCGTCAGCGCCTGACGGTGTCAGGCGCCTGAGCCGCCCCGTTTGCCCACCGGATTCCGGCCACAGTGCCGGCTGCCGCAACCGCCGCGCCCACGGCCAGTGAATTCCTGGACATCCAGCTCGCGGGCGACGAATTCCTGGACATCCAGCTCGTGGCCGACGCGGCGGTGCTGTGGGGACGCGTCGTCCCAGTCCTCAGATTCCGCCATCGAGCGGCGGCTTCCGCCAAGCACCTTGGCCGCGACGAGTGCGAGCCCGGCGAAGAGCAACGCCGCGGGAAGCGGATGCGAGCGCGCGAAGTCGGCGGCTGCCGCGGATGCGGCCTTGGCTTCGCCGGCCTTGCGGCCGGCGGTCTCCCCTGCGCGTCCAAAGACGCGCTTCATCGAGTCCACGCTGGCCTCGCGCACTGTAGCGGTGGCGTCGTGCAGTAATCGCGCTGGATGCAGGCGCTCCTGAATCTCGTCGATGGTGCCGCTCATCTGCTCGCGCGTGCGGTCGATGTCGTGCTTGATGCGCTCGGAGTCGATTAGCTCGTCTGGTCTCGCAGCCACTGGCCTGTCTCCTTGATCGAGTCCACGGTGTGGGACGGCGTGATGCGGCGCCGGCGAATTCCGGACACGCGCAACAGGATGATGACGGCTCCGATGACGACGAGAAGCCCCGTCATTGCCGTGGCACCGGTGGCGAAGGGCATTCCGGCCTGGCCCAGCCACAGGATGATGGCCGCCACGCCGGTCACGAGTGCTGTATGGATCAAGAGCACCCCGGCACCAATCCACACGGCGTCGGTGATCAGGGCGCTGGCGCGTTCGCTCGCCTCGGTGCGTGCAAGCTCCAGCTCTTGCCGGATCAGCGTACACGCCTGCTGGGACAGGTTCCGGAACAAATCGCCGATTGACCGTTCATCAGGCCGCGCCGTCATATGTCTTCTCCCCCTGGAGCAGCCGGCCCAGCCCGAGGCCCAGCACAAAGGCGCCGCCGATGAACAGGAGCGGGCGGTCCTGCGCAAAGCGCGCCAGCGATCGTGCCAGTTCAGCCGCCTCGTGTTCGCGGATGCGATCCGCCGTGGTCCGCAAATGTGAGCTGGCCGTCTTCGAGATGTTCGAGAGCGGCCCGCGGAACTCCTCGCCGATCTGCGACACCAGATCCGCGATGCCTGTCAGCCCGTCGGCCGCACGTCCTTTTTGATCGTCGACGTGCGTGGCCACGCCTCGGCGAACGCCCTGCACGACACGTTCGAACCCTGTGCCCATGTTCGGAATCTCCTGAGCAAGTCGAAGCAACAGGCATGCCGCGCGCGCCTCGACGTTCCAGCTCGACATCAGCCGTCTCGACCACTAGCCCGCGCCGCGAGGGAACAGCTCGACACATTGTCGGAACGCGGTGCGCCAGTTGAGGTGTGTGCCCGCGAAACGGCGTGGCGATTGCGGGCCGGCGACACAGGATCTTCCCGCCGCATCGTGGTATTGCCATTGCAGGCTGAACCGGAATACCTGAACCATGGCTTCATGGACGGATCTGCAGATCTGCGCTGCCCTTGGCGCGGCCACGGGAGCGGTGGTGCTGGGCACGAGGCGGCAGCCGGTGCCGGCACTGGCCTTCGGCGCCATGGCAACGGCCATCACCTATCGGGCGCTGGCGCGTCGGTGGGCCGGACACGCCAACGGCGCGCGCGCCAACGAGCACACGCGTGCGGCCCTCGCGGGAGCGCGCGGTCTGCACCTGCGTGAGTCGGTGCGGCTCGAGCGGCCCGTCGAGGACGTGTTCCGCTACTGGCGTCACCTGGAGAACCTGCCCCGGTTCATGCGGCATGTGGAGCACGTCAGCGAGACGTCGCCGGGGATGTCGCACTGGGTGGTCCGTGGACCGGCCGGTCTGCGCGTCGAGTGGGACGCTGAAATCATCAACGAGGTGCCGAACCGGCTGATCGGGTGGCGCTCGGTTCCAGGGTCGGATGTCGTGACCGCCGGGTCCGTGCAGTTCGCCAGGGTCCGCGGTGGACGCATCGACGCAGGTAACGGTGCACCTGCAATACGCGCCGCCAGCCGGACGCGCAGGCGCGTTGCTGGCGACGCTGTTCGGGCGGGCGCCCTCGGCCACGATGCGCGAGGACCTGCGGCGATTCAAGCAGTTTCTGGAGGCAGGAGAGTATGCGACGGCCACGCGTTTCGAGACTGAGGCTCGGTGAAAGCGGTCTGCTACTACGGCAAGGAGGACGTACGCGTGGAACGCGTACCGGATCCGGCCATCCTCAATCCACGCGACGCCATCGTCAGGGTGACGAGCACGGCCATCTGCGGGTCCGATCTGCACATCTTCGGCGGCTACATCCCGACGATGCAGCAGGGAGACATCCTGGGCCACGAGTTCATGGGGGAAGTGGTGGCCGTGGGCGCGAGTATTACGGCGCTGCGGGTCGGCGATCGAGTGGTAGTGCCGTTCACCATCGCCTGCGGGCACTGCTACTTCTGCAGGGAATCACTGTCGTCGCTCTGCGACAATTCCAACCCCAACGCGTGGATGGCCGAGAAGCTCAGTGGCTACTCGGGCTCTGGGCTGTTTGGCTACTCGCACATGTACGGTGGCTACCCGGGAGGGCAAGCGGAGTACGTGCGAGTGCCCTTCGCGGACATTGGGCCGATTCCTGTTCCGGATTCGCTGAGCGACGAGCAGGCCCTGTTCCTGTCCGACATCTTCCCCACGGGCTACATGGCGGCGGAGAACTGCAGCATCCGCGGCGGCGACACGGTGGCGGTCTGGGGCTGTGGGCCGGTTGGTCAGCTGTCGATCCAGAGCGCGTACCTGCTGGGCGCGGAGCGGGTCATAGCCATTGACCGGTTTCCGGACCGCCTGGCGCTGGCCGCCTCGGCCGGCAAGGCAGAAGTCCTGGACTACACCGCGGTTGACGTGCTCGAGGAGTTGCGGGCGATGACCGGCGGGCAAGGCCCGGACGCGTGCATCGACGCAGTAGGGCTCGAAGCGCACGGCACCACACTGGACGCGTGGTACGACCGCGCCAAGACGTCAATGTACCTCGCTACCGACCGCCCCCATGCGCTGCGCCAGGCGATCGCCGCCTGCCGCAAGGGCGGCACGGTGTCGGTTCCTGGCGTCTACGGCGGATGGCTCGACAAGTTCCCGCTCGGGGCCGCGTTTGCCAAGGGGCTGACCCTCAAGATGGGTCAGACGCATATGCACCGCTACATGCGCCCGCTGCTCGATCGCGTGGCACGCGGGGAGATCGACCCCTCGTTCATCGTCACGCACCGCGTCGGGCTCGAGGACGCGCCGGAAATGTACAGAACCTTCCGCGACAAGGAAGACTCGTGCATCAAGGTGGTGATGCAGCCAGGACGGACCGCAACGGCTCACTAGGTGTGGGAAGGGCGCGAACCCTGAAAGGGGTGCCCACCTCGGTTGCGTTGTCCCTCAGCTCAGCAGATGCCGAAGCGTCGGCGAGCCAGGACGCACAGCGGAGATAGTCGCACCGCACTTCGTCGCGCCGCTTCCCACGGATCCTCATGCATCCACGATGCCGCCCGCGTTCGGGCGGCTCGATCATTTCGCCGGCGGGCACGAGCCACTGAGCATCGTGACCGACGACGCCTTCAGAGACAGCCAGTCCGGAGCCGGGTCGGGCTTCTCGGTGATTGGAGCCGGGATCTCCCCGGGGCGAGCGGCCTCGCCTGGACGAACCGCCGTGTCGGCAGTCCGGCCAGGGACGCCGGGCTTGACGGGCACCTCACCGGGCGCGGGCAGCTTCAGAGGCACCACCGGCGCCACGTCCCCGGAAATACGAACCGTCTGATCGACGATGTCCCGCCAGGTTTACCGACGGATCGCCCATGACGACATAGCGTCGAAGGACGACGACGTCCTTGCCGGGGTTCTCGTCTTGCTTGGCATTGATGAGCACGTAGCGTGGGCCGCTCGACGCCTGGCCAGGCAGCGCCCCGATTGATGCATCCCAGAGCCGGAGGCATCCCATGACCTTCACGTCGTCGTCGATCTCCGGATCTGGGCGTTGCGTCGTCTGCGCCGGCGTCTGCGGCCGTGCCACCGGTGCGGTGCCGAGGTTTTGGGTTTGAGCCTGGGCCGAGAGCGCGATGGCCAACGTGACCGCTCCGAACGTGATGGCGTGGTACGTCATGATGACCTCTAGAAGAGATACACGGCGCCGAGCACCGCGCCGGTGACCATACCGATAGGTGCGCCGATCGAGGCGCCCAGCCCTTACATCCGCAAAGTGCGTACCCGAGAAGGTAAGACTCAGCCTTCCCTACTAAAGGCAACGGGAGGGCACGAAGGGAAGGATCAGTTCCGGTCCGTGACGCCAGACAGCGATTTTTCGTCGATCATGTTTGGCGCATCGCTTGCAGCAGGAGCTGACAAGCCGGTGGCGGCAAGACCCACGCTCAAGATGGAAGGTCACTCTTCCACGGGCAGCAGTCGTGTCGCCATCGGTCTTTCGCGTTGTCCCAGGCCTCCGCTCATTCGCAGGCCTCTACTCACCAAAACCTAAGGCCCTGGCTCGACGATCACGACCTCGGCTCCACCGGGCTGCAGGGCGTTGTTCAGGTAGTGGACCCGGCCGGTCTGGTCGATGGTGATCGCGAGGGGCGAGGGCAGACCCGACGCCAGGGCCCTGCAGTCGTCGTAGAGGTTTGTGTCGGCGCTCACTTCGCAGATGTTGATCGTGCCGCCGATCGGATTGCCCGTGACCTCTACGGCGAACCAGCTGGCTTCGTCGAGTTCCAACACGTACAGCTTGCCCGACGAGTCGAAGGCGAGATCCACGATCGACGTGAACCCGTCGGCCACCACTGAGCAGTCGGGGCTGACGCCACATCGCGCGTGGCGCGCGTCGGGCTCGATGCGCCAGACGCGTGATGCTCCCGCCGGCGCCGGAAACCCCTTCAGTTCTCCCACATAGTAGGCGCCGTCGGGGCCAATCGCCACGCTGGTGACCCCAGGCGATGCCGCCGCCGTCGGCGGCTGACCGCAGATGTTTGGGGGCCCCGCAGGACAGTTGAACAGCAGCTTCAGGTTGTCCGTGGACACGGTCTCATCGGGCAGGGTCGCCACCCAATCCACCACGCCGGTACGGCTCACGATGAGCAGCGAGTTTCCCCCGGCGTCGGCGACAAGCGCCGCTCCGCCTGGCAGGGCCACGACGTCCACCGGGCTCGAGTTGATCTCGGCCCGGTCCGGATTCGTGCTGGTTTCGAATGCCCCGAGATCGGCGACCTGCGTCGCGGTGCCGCGCACGACCCGATAGAGTTTTGCCGCCGCGGGATCCGGGCCGCCTCCCGTGATCGCCAGCTGCGTCACCGCATCTACTGGTGCGACGTCGGCGATCCCGGGCAACGGAGCAAGCAGCTCCCGATTCAGGTCTCGGAGCCGAAGGATGCCCGCGCCGGCGTCCGCAATGAGCACGCTGCCGGAGTCGGCGGCCAGCCCGAACGCGGGTCCGGTGTTGTTCACGCGGCGCACCTGCGCGCCGGCGGTCGCCGACGTCAACAGCGCGCCGGCCAGCGCGCCGGCAAGCGCAATGCGAGTCGCTACCACCCGGCCTTCTGCCCCTGGTTCTGCTGGTCGAGCCACGCCTTGAGCGGGGCGTAGTAGTCGGCCATCGCGCTGGCGTCCATTTGTCGTTGGCCGGTCAGGGCCTCGAGCGTGTCGGGCCAGGGCTTCGACGCGCCCATCTCCAGCGCGGTCTTCAGCCGCCGGCCCGCTTCGGCATTGCCGTAGATCGAGCACCGATGCAGCGGCGCCGTGCAGCCGGCCGCCTGTGCGAGCGCGCGGTGGAACTGGAACTGAAGGATGGCCGCCAGGAAGTACCGGGTGTACGGCGTGTTGCCGGGAATGTGGTAATTGGCGCCCGGATCGAAGAACTCCTCGCCACGCGCCGACGCCGCCCGGATGCCCTGGTAACGCTCGCGCAAATCCCACCAGGCCTTGTTGTATCCGTCTGGTGTAACGGTTCCGTTAAACACCTGCCACCGCCAGCCGTCCACCACGAGGCTGAATGGCAGGAACGCCAGGCGCTCCAGGGCCGTGCGGAGCAGGAGGCCGATGTCGCTCGACGCGTCGGGCGCCGTGGGGATCAGGCCGACCTTCACCAGATATTCCGGCGTGACCGAGAGCGCGATCGTGTCGCCGATCGCCTCGTGGAAGCCGTCGTTCGCGCTGTCGCGAAAGATGGGCGGCTGACCGGAATACGCGCGCGCATAGAAGTTGTGTCCCAGCTCGTGGTGGATGGTGGTGAAGTCTTCCGCCGTCTGGTCGATGCACATCTTGAAGCGGAGGTCGTCCACCTGGTTGATGTTCCATGCGCTGGCGTGGCACACCACCTCGCGATCGCGCGGTTTCACGAAGAGCGAACGCTCCCAGAAGGTCGCGGGGAGCGGCTCGAATCCGAGCGAGGTGAAGAAGCGCTCGCCGTAGCGGGTCATCTCGGCCGGGGTCACGCGCCTGGCGCGGAGGACCGGCGTCAGGTCCACCGTGCGGGCCCCTCCCGCCGGCGCCACGTCGTCATACAGGTTGGACCAGTCCTGCGCCCAGATGTTGCCGAGCAGATGTGCGGGGATCGGACCGTCGGGAGGGACCACGTCGCCATAGCGCTGGCGCATCCGGGCGCGGACGTAGGTGTGGAGGGAGACGTACAACGGCCGGAGCTGTTCCCAGAGCCGGTCGAGTTCCTTGGCGAAGGCGTCGGCCGGCATGTCGTACTTGGAGCGCCACATCGCGCCCGTATCGGCGAATCCCAGCTCGCGGGCGCCCTTGTTGGACAGTTCGACGAACCGTGCGTAGCCCTTCTTCATAGGCGGCGCGATCGAGTGCCAGCCGTCCCACGCCTCGAGCAGGCGTGCCGGGTTCCGGTCCTTGGCCAGGATCTCGGTGATCTCCTCGATGTCCAGGCAGGCGTCGCCCGTCTCGCCGCCGGGACAGTATTTGCCGCGGCCGTACATGCCGTCGAGCGCCGCCGCGATCTCCGACAGCTCGGTCGCCTCTTTCGGATCGGCCGGCGCGGCCATCGTGAGGAAGTTCTTGAGCACCGTCAGCTGGCGCCGTTGGTCCGCGGGCAGCTCGACGCCGTCGTACTGCGTCGCCCGTTTCGCGAAGCCGGTAGCCGCCGTCATGAAGGCCTCGCTGGCGCGGGCGTTCATGGCCTCCGTGTCCACGGTGATGAACGTCTGCTGCACCCAGCCGGCGCGTGCGGCCTCGATCCCCAGCCGCAGCAGCGCGTCGTTGGCGTTGGTCAGAAACGCGCGTGCGTCCTCGGCCGGGGGCTGGGCCGGCGTGGATCCGCCGCAGGCAAGGCCGAACGTGATGAAAACCAGCAGACCAGGGAGGCAGGGGGCTGATGGACAGGTGCGCATGCCGCCAATAATAGGCGAGAGGGCGGCTGGCGCGCGTGTCTGGAGAAGGACCCGCGAGGGATCCTCCTACTCGTGAATACGGTACTGCGCCACCAGCACGGTGGCGTCGTCGGTCCCTTCGGCGGCGATGACAAGATTCACCAGCGCACGGCACCGATCCTGGGGGGTGGCATGCAGCCGCAGCGCATCCGCGATGCGCGCGTCGGGCACGACGTCGGTGAGGCCGTTTGTGCACAGCAGGATGGCGTCGCCGTCCAGCAGGCCAAGGCGTTCGACGTCAATCTTCGGGCTGGCGCCGAGTTTCCCGATTGTTTCCGTGAGCGTGTGGCAGCGATCCTGCCTGTGGTCGTGCGTCAGCTGCAGGATCTCGCCGTCGCGAAACAGGTAGGCGCGCGAGTGTCCCACGTGCGCGAAGAACAGGTCGCTGCCGGCGGTGCACACGGCGGTCAACGTCGTCTGCAGTCTGACCGGACTGTAATTGTCCGCCTGGACCAGCGTGGCATCGACGTCCCGATAGAACTGTTCGACTCGATCCATCACTTCCTCGGCGATCGCTTCGTCGATTCTCACGTTCCACTTGCCGCGCTGGACCGCCAGGTAGGCGAGCGTGGTGATGGCGAGCCGGCTCGCGACCCCTCCTGCCAGCCCAAGGCCGTCGGCGATCACCATCCCGTATGCGATGCTCATCGAAACGGGGAGGTTTCTCTCCGTCAGGGAGGCTCGTCATGAGCGTTTCCTGATGTCTCCCCAGGCGCAGGATCAGGTAGTGGTCCTCGTTGACGGACCGCATCGGGCCGCGCCGCGAACGCGCGTCGAACTCCACCTCCACGTTGACCGACAGAGGGGGCGGATCCATGTGGCGCGGCGAGCGGTCCGATTGTGGCGTCGCGCTGCTCAAGTCGTTGTGGCTCATGGGTGCATCACTCCCGCGGCCGATGGCTGGCTGACCGGCTAGCGCTTCGGCGGGTAGCGCCGGAGCAGATCCCGCACTGCCTCCGCGAAGCAGTGCCTCGCGCTTCTTGTCATCGGCGCCGAGCTCGATCTTCGCCTGCGCCACGCCGCGCCACACCACGGCGCCGTTGGCGCTCAAATCGAGGACCAGCGAGCCCTGGTTCATCACCTTCATCGACTGGGTGGCCGATGCAGAACGGCGGCAGGCCCCACGCCGACGTGGCGGGCAGGAACTGACCGAGCGTCTGGGTGGACATGTTGGTCGTGAGCAGCACGAAGTAGGTGACCGTCAGGTCGGGCGCCGGACGCGGCCTGCTGTCAGCCCGAGACGGGTCATCTCGGTCGACACCGCATCCACGAGCGTCGGCTCGAAGCGCTTGCCTTCATGGCGGCTCGGATCGTCCGTCCTGGGTGCGCGCCATCTTGACGTCGCCCGGGCCTGCAGGGTTCCACGCCCAGGTGCGCACCGGGCGGAAGTCGAAGGTCTTGTCGTGCTCGACGTGCACGTCGACCCCCTCGATGACCGACGTGAATCACCAGCGCCGCGGCGATCGCCGCGGCCAGCGCCACGATTGTCGATTTGGGTGGTTGCATCATGAATTGTCCCGCGCCGCCTAGGGAACTCGCGTCGAGGCCGACGAGGCGCCAGCCGCCCGGCTTCGCCGGAAGTATACGTCAACGGGCGCGCGTCCACTCCGCCGGTGCGGGTCCGATCGCCGAGACCTGGACTCGCACGAAGCGCTCCCGCCGTGGACAGCGACGCCGGGCGCGGCGATCTCGTTCGACAGCGACGTCGTGGCCGTGCCGAGCGGCCGCGCCTGGCCAGTCGCGTTGTCGAACTCCGCCCAGCTCGCGCTGTAGCCGCTCGGCGGGCGGCGTGGCCGACGCCGGCGTCCACGGCGGCATTGCGGAAGCTGAGACGGCCATCGCCGGAGAGCGCGAAGTCGACCAGCGGGTTGATCGCCGGGCAGATACGCGGCCGCGATCTTCTGCGCGGCGCTTGATCAGGACGTCGCCGAGCAGCGCCTCGGCGGCGGGATCGGAGTAGCGCGCCCGTCGCGACCGCGCTGCGGATCATCGTCGTCGGTGAATGCGGCCACGCGGCGCGCCGCCCAGAAGTTGTCGTCGGCGCGTGCGCGCAGGAACGCCGCCGTCGCGACGCGCGGCCGCCATCCCCGGGGATCGAACTCGTCGCCCTCGAATCGCCCGATGGCGGGGTGCTCGACGTACTCCACCGTCTGCCACGGCTCGAAGACGAAGCCGAGGCGCACCAGCCGCTTGCGGGTCAGTGCCGCCGTCGTAGAGCAACTCCCACCCTTCGTCGTACTCGCGAGGGCCGTTGGCGCCGGTGCCGAACGTGGAGCCGACATCCTGCAGGTAGTGCCGCACGACGCTGCGGCCGTTCTCGACCACGACGGTGTCGAGCGTGTTGCCGGCCTTCATGTCCACCAGGTTGGTCCACGCGCCGAACACCTTCAGTGCGCGCAGCTCGCGGCGGTGCTCGTGCGGCACGACGTCGTTCGGATCGTCGGGGCGCGTGCCGTAGTAGCGGAAGCCGCCGATCGGACGGCCGGGCACGGCGCGGGCGGCGACGGCCCGATAGCTGCCGTCGGCGCTTCGGTGCGCACGCTTGAAGACGTCGTCCAGATCGCGCGCCTCCATCGGCCGCTCCCGTCCGGACGGCGGCGTGAAGGTCGCCTTCTCGGAGATGACGATCTGGTCCGGCGGTGACGGTGACCAGGTAGTTCTCCACCTGCCAGTACCCGAGCGCCCAGAAGAGCTTGTTGGCGACCATGATGGCGCCGGTGGCCGCTTCGGGATGGCCCGCGGCATCGAAGGACACGAACCAGAGATCGCCGCGCGAGTCCCGCATCGTGAAGCCTGGCGCGAAGCCCGGCCAGCTTGCGGGAGACCACGCTCCATTGTCCTGGTGCCGGTCCGGTGCCGGTGAGCGGGCCGCGTGACACCTCGTCCGGGCGTCAGCGGCTGCGCCAGGATGCGGTTGGTGAACCAGCTCGAGTCCGGCACTTCGTCGATCGTGTTGACGTTGCGCGCGCGCACGTCGGGCGCCGGATCGCCGGGACGGCCGAAGAGATTGGTCGCCAGATCGATGAACGAGATCGATCTCCCACTCGCTCACCTTCGAGGCGTCCTGCGTCTCGGGCTCCCGTGTCAGCGGATCGTCGTCGAAGAAGCGCGCGTTCGGCGCCGGCGAGCAGCACGCGGCGCGGCGGCCAGCAGACAGCACAGTCCGAGTCGGCGCAACGAGTCGTGTTGATGTCGGTCATGATCAGAACGCCGCGCTCGCGGCGAACACGAGCTGCATGCCCTCGGACCCTTTCGCGAGCTCGATGCGCAGCGGCGTCGCGCGCCGGCGCGTGAAACCGCACGCCGACGCCGAAGTCGCTGACGAACGAGCCGAGCGCGATCGCGTCGAGGCGGGGCGCGACCATGCCGGTGTCGTAGAAGAACGCCATGTCGATCGCCATGCGATTCGGGATCCACCGCCACTCGCCCGACAGCAGCATCGCGTGGCGATCGCGGAAGCGCCAGCTGCTGTAGCCGCGCAGCGTGCTGCCGCTGCCAAGCGACGGCAGCAGGAAATACGGCACCTGATCGTCATCGTCGAGCGTCGTCTCCAGCCGGCCGCGCATCGAGATCACCCAGTTCTCTCGCAGGATCGGAATGTGCTGCACGACTTCGGCCTCGAGACGGTCGAAGCTGTAGGTGCCGTCCCGGTCGGCGTAGTGATGGCGGGCGATCCTGTAGAGCCCGCCGCGCCGCGCGTAGTCGGCGGCCGGCCGCCAGTCGAACGCCGCCGACGCCGTCGTGTGCAGGTAGGCGGGATCCACGCCGACGCCCGGGGCGCGTTTCGGGCGTGAACGCGTCCTCGACCGGGACGAGGATGCCCCGGTGGGATCCTTCAGCGTGTAGTCTTCGAACGCAGGCGCCGCCGTGAGCAGCACCCAGCGGTGCGGCCGCACGGTCACGTCGCCGCCGACGTAGGCCTGCTGCATGCGAAACGCCGGTGTCGAGGTCCGCGGGGCTGTCGATGCCCAGGCCGTGGTACGCCACCTGCGTGGCGTCCCGCCACGACGCCGTGCCGCGGAGATCGAGGCGGCCGGAGCAGTGACCTGGCGAGATGACGCCCGCCTCGATCAGCTTGTAGCCTTTCGCCGAATACAACCCGGCGACGTTCCACTGCGTGCGATCGCCGGTGAAGCTGGCGGTACCCGGCGCCGAGCGTGAATCCGCCGCCGCTGTAGACGCTGTCGAAGTAGGGATAGAAGCCCGCGGGCTGCTCGACGAGCGCCTGGCGCACGCTCAGCAGCAGGTTCTCGGCCCAGTGCGGCTCGTACGGGGCGAGACGCGTGGCCTTTTCGGCCTGTTCGGCGGTGATCGCCGCGGTGCGCGTCTCCTGGGCCGGCGCCAGCGCCGGCATCACAGTGAGGATCGACGCGAGCAGCAGGCGGGCGGTCATGTCACTGGCCTGAGTGCAAGACATGGACCGTCGTTAAGTCTCGTCGATCACGACGCGTTCAGCGTCGGTGACGCCGCGGCGTCACCGTATGTTGTCATCACGCTCTCGGCGGCTTGTGCGAAGCCCCGCCGCGCGCCGGCCGCGCCGTCCCCTGCCGCGCGAGCTTCGGCCGCGAAATGCCGCCGCTTTGCTGAGTCTGCGTGACGTGGCCTGCCTCTTGCTCCCTGCAGTGGCCGGGAGGCAGTTGACATGATGCGATTGGCAGGTTGTGTTTTCATCGGCGCGGCGCTCTTGGCGCTCACGCCGGCGGTCGGCAGCGGCGCAGGACAAGACGATTCACGTGAACCTGGGCGGCGGGCCCACTTTCAACGCCGGCGATCTCGGCGAGCACTTCGGGACCGGCTGGGGCCCGGCCATCGGCGTCACCTTCGATGCCAGCGACCGCATCGGCGTTCCAGTTCGAGTACGCCTACCGCTGGTTCGACATCAAGGACGACGTTCCGCTTCTCACGGGGCGACCCGATTCTCGGCCAACCACAAGACCCACCAGCTGGACTTCAACCTCGTCGCGAACCTGACGCCGGCCGGGAGCGCGGTTCGCCCCTATATCGTCGTCGGCCCTGGCTTGTACCACCGCAGCGTCGAGATCACGGAGTACGTCGGCAACGGCGTCATCTGCGATCCCTACTGGTACGTCTGCGGCACGTACCCAGTCGAGCGACGTCATCGGATCGCGCGGCGGCTGGGACTTCGGGTTCAACGTCGGCGGCGGCGTCGGGTTCGGCATCGGTGAGTCGTCCGAGTTCTTCGTCGAGATGCGGTATCACTACGTGGCCGGACCGGAGATTCCAGACCGCGACGCCGATGCCGGCGCGGCAGGAACGGGCGGCAACACGAACGGCAGGTACTACCCGCTGACATTCGGATTCCGCTTCTAAGGAGGACATGATGAAGTCAGTGCTTGCAGCAGCAGCGATCGCTCTGTTGGTTCCAGCACTCGCGCTGGCGCAGAAAACCAGCTTCGACTTCGACAAGACGGCTGACTTTTCGAAGTTCAAGACCTATACGCTCAAGGACGGGACCAAGGTCGGGGATCCGCTGGTCGACAACCGGATTGTCGCCGCCATCGAGGCCGAGCTTGCGGCAAGGGGTTGAAGCAAGAACGACGCCGCGCCGGACATTGCGGTCGTCTACCATGTCGCGTTCGACAAGAAGCAGGACATCACCGCCTACAGCACGGGCGGTGGCTACGGCGGGTACGGCTACCGGTACGGGGGTGGCTGGGGCACGCCACGACCAACGTGCGCGTCAACGAAATCCTGGTCGGCACGCTGGTCATCGACATCGCCGATGCGGCCAACAGGAAGTCGTGTGGCGGGGCATGGGGGTCAAGGAAGTCGACGCGCAGGCGAAGGCCGACAAGCGGGACAAGAACATCACCAGCGCCGTGGCGAAGATGTTCAAGAACTACCCGCCGAAGAAGTCGTAATCCGGGGGCACGCGCTTCAGGTCACAACCCGTCGGCGGGAAGCCTCCCCACCTGCCGACGACCTGTCCACCGCTACCCGCCGGTGGCATCAATCACGACATACCGTCAGCGGCTTGGCGACTGACGGTAATTGGGGAGGATTTGCCCCACCCGCAGCCCTGCGGAGGCGGTCGTCTTCTTGCTTTTCCTGTCCACAGCCTCATGTCCTTCTCGCGACAGATCCTCGCCGGGCTGGCTCTGGGCATCGCTCACCGGCCTGTTCTTCGGCGAGCAGGCGGCGGCGCTGAAGTGGGCGGCCGACGGCTTCGTCAAGCTGCTCCAGATGATGGTGCTGCCGTACATCACCGTCTCGATCGTCGCCAGCCTCGGGTCGCTTCGGCCGGCCGAACTCCGCGATGCTGGGCCTGCGCGCCGCGGCCGTCATCGGCGGGCTGTGGGTCCTGGCGCTCGTCGTTCGCATTCCTGATCCCGCTGACGTTTCCGGCGGTGCAGAACGCCTCGTTTTTCAGCTCGAGCCTGGTCGAGCGGCGGCCCGCCTTCAACTTCATCGACCTGTACATCCCCGCGAACCCGTTCAACTCCCTGGCGAACAACGTCGTGCCGGCCGTGGTGCTGTTCTCGCTGATTCTCGGCGTCGCCCTGGTCGGTGTGAGCGCAGGGAGCGCCTGCTCGACGTGCTGCAGGTCGCCCGGGACGCGATCTCGGCGGCCACCCGCTTCGTGACGCGCCTGACGCCCTATGGACTGTTTGCGATTGCCGCCAACGCGGCCGGAACGCTTGGGCTGGAGCAATTGAGCCGCCTGCAGATCTACCTCGTGGCCTACGTCGCGGTGGCCCTGCTGGTCAGCCTGTGGGTGCTGCCCGGGCTGGTCGCCGCGCTCACGCCCATCCGGGCCAGGGACATGCTGGGCGAGTCGCGCGACCGCTGCTGACCGCCTTCATCGCCGGCGACCTCTTCATCGTGCTGCCGGGCCTGATGCAGGCCAGCCGCACGCTGCTCGACCGGCTCGATCCCGGCGACGCGGAGCCGGGCCGGCTGACCGAGGTCATCGTGCCAGCTTCCTTCAACTTCCCGCACACGGGAAAGCTGCTTTCCCTGAGCTTCGTGCTGTTCGCGGGATGGTTCGCTGACGCGCTGGTGCCGCTGTCGGACTATCCCCAGCTGGCGCTGGCCGGGCTCGTCACCTTCTTCGGCAGCCTGAATGCCGCGGTGCCGTTCCTGCTCGACCAGTTCCGGATTCCCGCCGACACGTTCCAGTTGTTTCTCGCCACCGGCGTCATCAACGCGCGCGTGGGGTCGCTGGTGGCGGCCGTGCACACGCTGACGGTGGCGCTCCTGGTCGCCTGCGCCGTCACCGGCCACCTGCGCTGGCGGCGCGGACCGCTGCTGTCGTACGCGGGCATCACCGCGGCGCTGGCGATCCCGTCCTCGGCGGCACACGGCTGCTGTTCGCCGTCTGGCGTTTCCCAGGACTATTCGAAGGATCAGGTGCTGGCGTCGATGCACTTGCTCCAGGAGCCGGTGAGCGCCACCGTCGCCCGGGCGCGTGTCTCCGGCGCCGGTCACGACCCTGCCGCCGCTCGACGCCATCGACGCGCGCGGCGTGCTGCGGGTCGGCTACCTGCAGGACTCGCTGCCATTCGCCTTCTTCAACCGGGCCGGAGAACTGGTGGGCTTCGACGTGGAGCTGGCGCACCGGCTGGCGCGCGAGATGGGCGTCACCCTGGCGTTCGTGCCGGTGGATCGCGACCGGCTGGCGGAGCAGCTGGCGGAGGGTACTGCGACCTTGTGATGTCCGGTGTCCTCGTGACGACGAACCGCGCGCGGGAGATGCTGTTCTCGGAGTCGTATCTGGACGAGACCCTGGCGTTCGTCGTGCCGGACGGCCAGCGCGATCAGTACGCCAGCTGGGACGCGATTCGCGATCGCGGGGCGCTGACGATCGCCGTGCCCGACGTGCCGTACTACGTCCAGAAGCTCCAGGAATTGCTGCCACGTGCCGTGTTCAAGGTGCACGCAGGTGGGATCGAGCCGCTGTTCGACCCGGCGACCATGCACGCCGACGCCCTGGCGTTGCCAGCCGAGCGCGGGTCCGCCTGGACGCTGATGTACCCGGCCTACTCCGTCGCCGTGCCGGGCCCCGCCCCAATCCACGTGCCGCTGGCGTACCCGATTGGCAAAGGCGACGAGCGGCTGGCGGCCTTCGTGAACACCTGGATTGCCCTCAAGCGCAAGGATGGCACGTTGGACGCCGCCTACAAACACTGGATTCTCGGCCAGGATGCCGCGCCCCGCCAGCCACGCTGGTCGATCGTACGCAACGTCCTGCACTGGGTGGAATAAGAGCATGAGCGAACAGCCCCGATCGTCCGGCGTCGAGCGCTTCCTGAACTTGTTTACCGAAGTGCGGCCGGGGGAGGCAGGACGGCGATCCTGCTCGCCTTGAACGTGTTCCTGATCCTGCTGGCGTACTACGTTCTGAAGACGGTACGCGAGGCGCTGATCCTCGGCGAGGGCACGGCGGAGCTCAAGAGCTATCTGTCGGCGGGACAGGTGGTGCTGCTGGCGTTCGTCGTGCCGTTCTACGGGCGCCTGGTCGCCGCGTTTCCGCGCATGAAGCTGATCAACGTGGTGACGGTCTTCTTCATCGTCTGTCCACCGGTCTTCTACGTGCTGGCGCAGTTCGGCATCCCGCTCGGGATGATTTTCTTCATCTGGATCGGCATCTTCAACCTGATGGTCGTGGCGCAGTTCTGGTCGTTCGCCAACGACATCTACTCGAGGGAAGAAGGCGAGCGCCTGTTCGCGATCGTCGGCTTCGGCGCATCGCTCGGCGCGGTGGCCGGGGCCATCGTGGCCGATCGCCTGATCGAGCCCTTCGGCGTGCTGCAGCTCATGCTGCTGGGAGCCGCAGTCGCTGGGCGCGCAGCTGCTGCTCACCAACCACATCGACCGCGCCGAACGCGGCCGCCGTCCAGCCCGCCCCCAGGAAGGCCAAGGCCGCCGTGAGCGCCAACGCCTTCGCCATGGTGTTCAAGACGCGCTACCTGCTGCTGATCGGGTTGATGCTGATGATGCTGAACTGGATCAATACGACCGGTGAGTACATCCTGGGCAGCATCGTCAAGGACACCGCGGTAGCGATGATTGCTGCCGGCCAGCGCAACGGGCTCAGCGAAGGCCAGCTGATCGGCGATTTCTACGCCAAGTACTTCGCGCTGGTGAACGTTGCCAGCCTCGTGCTGCAGCTGTTCGTGGTCTCGCGCATCGTGAAGCACTGGGGTGTGTCCTGGGCCGTGATGGTCCTGCCGGCGCTGTCGTTTGGGGCCTACAACATCCTGGTGTTCGCCCCGACCCTCTATGCGGTGCTGGCGGCCAAGGTGGCCGAGAACTCGACCGACTACTCGCTGAACAACACCGTGCGCAACATGCTGTTCCTGCCCTGTACCTACGAGCAGAAGTTCAGCGGGAAGCAGGCGATCGACTCGTTCTTCGTCCGGATAGGAGACGTGCTGTCGGCGGCGCTGGTCTTCGTGGGCACGGCCTTCGCGCTGCAGCCGCGCGGGTTCGCGCTGGTGAACGCCGTGCTGGTCGTGGTCTTCGCGACGCTCGCCTGGCGTGTCGGCCGGTACTACAACGCGCTGAGCACTTCGGGCACCGCTCCGGCGATGGCTGGTGCGACGGGGCAGGGGATTCCGGGGCTGGCGCCGCCAGTGCCGGCAAAAGGGAGATGATGCGTCATGCAGCGTAACTTCAATTTCACCGCACTGACAGCCGTCACGATCGCCACGCTGGCGATCGGCGCCCTGTCAGCCGCCGTCCGGTTCACCTCGACCTTCAAATCGCTGGACGCCGGCTCGGTGAGCTTCGCCGGCAAGAAGGTGGCCGCGCTGGTCATCTCCAACGACGACTCGTTGCGTGTCGCCGGCGAGGAGTCGCTGGCGCGCGAGTTGAGCGCCCGTGGGATGCAAGGGGTCGCCACCTACCGCATCGCGCCCAAAGAGGAGCTGCGGAGCGCGGAGACCGCGAAGCCCTGGTTCGAGAAAGCGATGGTGGAAGGCATCGTCGTGGTGCGGCCCGTGAGCGCCGACACGCGGCAGGTGTACACACCGGATACCTGGGTCGGTGCGAACTACGGCACCCTGTGGGGCTACTACGGCTACGGCTGGGGCGCCGTGTACGTGCCCGGCGGCGTGGAGCGGGAAACGCTGGTCGTGGTGGAGACCACGATCTACAGCGTGCCGCGCAACCAGTTGATGTGGGCGGCCGTGACCGAAACCAGGAACCCGCGCGATCTGCGCGCGTTCGTCGACGAGCTGGTGAAGGCGTCGGTGGAGGAGATGCAGAAGCAGGGGTTGGCCAGGCGCCAGCCTCGTTAGGCTCGTGGGATGCCGACGAAGTGTCTGGCCGGGCTCGGTGCCGCCGGTTGGCTGTTGTGCTGCCCGTGGACCAGCCATGCGCAGACGGTCGAGGTGACGCCGTTTGTGGGCCACCGTTTCGGCGGCGACGTCTTCGAGCGCGTCATAGGGCAGCCAGTCGATCTCGACGGCACGCGCGCCGTGGGTGCCCTGGTGAACGTGAAGGTCAGGACGCCGGGCCTCTTCGCCGAGGCGCTGGTCACACATCAGGAGGCGCGGGTGACCGTCCCGGGCGGATTGTTCGCTCCGCCGACGCGCTGGCGGATCACGGTCGATCACTGGCAGGGCGGCGGCCTGCAGGAACTGGGGACGGGCCAGCGAGCGCGTCCGTTCCTGACCGGCCTGGTGGGCCTGACGCGCTACGCGGCCGAGGGGGACGCCGAACTTCGTGTCACGCTGGGCGGCGGGCGCTGGGGTGAAGCTGATGCCGCTGCGCCATGTCGGCGTGCGGCTCGACGGGCGGGTGTTCGCCACGTTCGCGGACCTGGATGCGCCGCTGGTTGCCTGCACGACCGGCGTCTGCCTGGTCGGCCTCGACGCCGACATCCTGTGGCAAATCGAGTTCAGCGCCGGGATCGTCGTCGCGTTCCCGTGACGCGTCGGTCCCGTCGGTTGACGGCTACGCGGGCTTTCGCGTGACGTTGACCAGCTCGATCGGCTGCTCGGCGTAGTCGTCCAGCAGCACGCCGCCGTCGCCATCCGGGCGGACGCGCGCTGCCGCCGCCATTCTGCCTTTCCCTCGCCCGGTTCCGTCCACCTGAATCTCGACCACGGCCACTTCGTATCCGGCGCGCGGCTTGGCCTCGGCCTTGGAGGAGCCGAGGAAGAGCACGGGCCGGTCGGTGACCAGGACGATGGTCCGGCCGCCGCCCTCGACCTTCTCGCGCGCGTAGCGGATCGTGTACGGCTGGCCCGCGCCGAGCACCAGCTGGCCGACATCGGGCGCATTCCGAAGCGTCGTGACGAAGCGCGGGTAGCCACCCAGACGGAGCGCCTCTTCCACGACCTTGCGATCGAAGTCCGGTGTGTAGCGGGTGACGCGGACCTCCAACACGCCCGAGACGGCGCCGGTGGCGTTCTTCGCCTGTGCCGTGGCGGTGAAGACCTCGGGGGTGCGGGTCGCGGGGCTGGCTGCCTGCGCCCAGGCCTGGGTGGAGGCGCCAAGGAGCAGGACGGTCATCAGGACTGTGGCTGTGCGCACGGCGTCTCCTTGTCCGGTTACGGGGTTCGCTTCCACCGGCTGATCGACATCGGCGCGCCACTGTCGTCGCGCGTCGTCAGTGTGAGCTGATTGTCGGTCACTTCCCAGTGCCGTGGCCGATTCATCGCGAGCGGGCCCTGGCCTGTGGCTGGCTGGCCTTCCAGGAAGTAGGTGAGTGTCTTATTTTGCATGTCGAACGCGGTGCGCCCGTCGCTCGAGATGACGCCGTCACGGATGTTCACACCCGCGGCCCGCAGCACGTCGGCCGATGCCTGGTCGGCCCGGATCTCCATCCGCATGTTGCCGAAGTCGTCGTAGGTCAGGACACCGGAGCCCTTGAGCGCCACCGGCGCGCCCCCGCTGGCGGGACGAATCTCGAACGACTCGAGGGCCCAACGACCCTCGAGGAACTTGCGCGCCGCAGTGCTGGTGCCAGCGCCCGTCTCGATGTCGCCGAGGGGTATCTGTCCTCTCCGCGGCGCCGCGGCACAGGCGGCTGCCGCCATCAGCAGCGACGCCACTCCAACGACTCTCCAGCAGGTCTTCATCGCATGGTCCCTTTCATCGCTATGTGGTCAGCGCTTCGACGGAGTGGGGTATTTCCCGAAAATTGCGGTCACGGCTGCATTGATCGTGGGCTCGAGCGTCGCGGAATCGTTCTGGATCGGCGTGTCCGTCCGCACGCGAAAGACCAGCTGCTGGTTCTTGGCGTCTTTGAGGTCCACGACAAGCGTGCCGACTTGAAGCCCGGGGAGCGCGCCGTCCTTCGAAGCATTCGCCTTCACGTCCGCGTCAGTGCGGGTAACCGAGGCGTAGCTGACCGTCAGATCGCTCGGCCCGGAGATGATCTTGGCCAGGCCGCGCGCGGCCAGTTCGCGGTCCACGGCGGCGATGATCAGGGCGTCGGCTTTCTTGTTGAATGCCGCGTTGCCGGTGGTCCACTGGTAGGTCTTCGCCTTTGCCAGTTCCGCCGCCTTCATTGTGTTGACCCGTACCTCGTACTTGGGTTGCCCGGCCACCACGAGCGGGCCAGTGACGAGCAGGACGGAAGCCAGGAGCAGCACGGGGTGCGTGATTCGCATCGTCATAGCTTATTGGACCTGCTTCCTGGCGGCCGCCCGCTGCTCTTCCTGCTCGGCGAGCAGGATGTAGGTGATGTCGTACTTGTAGATGTTGGCCACGTAGGTGACCGTCTCGCGGCCAATCCGCTCCGAGGCCACGCGTTCCACGTTCCCGAACCACACATTTGGATTGAGGCCCCGCTTTTCCGCCTCGCGCCGCAGCTGCCGGACACGGCCCGGACCGGCGTTGTAGGAAGCAAACGTCATCAGCGCCTTGTTCAAGTTGTCCATGGGCTCGTTGGCGTAGTAGCGGTCGACCATGAACCGCATGTACTTCACCCCGGCGTGGATGTTGGGCTCGATCTCCGAGATGTTACCGACGTTGAGCTCCTTGCCGGTCGCAGGCATCACCTGCATCACGCCAATCGCGCCAACGGGGCTCCTGACGTTGTGATCGAGCGTGGATTCCTGGTACCCCTGCGCCGCCATCAGCAGGAAGTCGACGTTGTACTGCTTTCCGTACTTCCTGAACAGATCGATCACCCCCTGCAGCTTCCTGCGCTCCGCCGCCGCGACGGCATTTTTGGCGTACTTGACGTCGCTGAGATAGCGGCGCTCGACGGTGTTCTGAACCCGTCGCCTTTTCCGTGTTTCGTGATCCACGTGTTGACCAATTGCAGGAGCTGGGGACTCTCCTTGCGCATGGCGACGGCCAGGTTGCCGCCGGATCGCAGCACGACATCACGGTGAACGGTCAGGTCGCTGAACACCTTGCTCCAGAACTCGGCCAGATAGTCGTCCACCACGGTCATCTCGACCAGGCCGGCGTTGACCATCTCCAGCAGGTCGTCGTCCTCGAAGACTTCGGGGGCCGCCTTGATGACCACGGGCAGCTTGTTGCGAGCCTTCAGCTGCTCGTTCAGCTTGGCCAGAGTTTCGGCGTAGATGCTCGACTTGCGGACGAACACCTCCCGGCCGGCCAGATCGTCCACGGTGGCAATCGGCGGCGCTCCCGGTCCCGTGACCAGGACTTGGCTGACGTTGGTGCGGGTGGGAACCGAGAAGGCGGCAAGCTTCTCCCGCTCTGGCGTCACGGTCACCATTGCCGCCACCATGTCGATCTTGCCTCCCGTCAGCGCCGGGTACAGCTGTTCGCGTGGCATCGGCACGATCACGACGTGCACCTTGAGGTTGCCGGTTTTCAGCTCGGTGTTGAGGTCGTTCTCGAACAGCTTCAGTGACTCGAAGGTCAGCCCACGCTCCTGGCCCTTGTCGATGAAATAGTGCGTGCGGTTGAAGGTCACTCCGACGCGAATCGCGCGGCGCTTGATCATCCCGTCGAGGTCGCCGGTGAACGCCTTGTCCAACTCCAGCCGCACGGCTTCCGGCAGGGCGTCGTAGGGCGAGGCCGTTGGCGGAATGGGTGCGCCGTCGTCGTCGGGCGCCGCAGCTGATGACGTCGCCGCCTCGGGCGGCTGGGTCGAGCACGCGCCGATCGTCAGCAGCCCCATGATCAGCGGAAACGCGCGTGACAGTGACATGAGGTGAGGCAGGGCAAGACCTGGGCCACCCGGCCATTCCTTGACCTGAGCAGCGCCGCGAGGCTTTGGCGGCTTTTCCAGCCGACTGGGATCGCCTGGCCCACGCACTCACGACATGCCGTGAGCGCGCTCTCCGTCGGCTAGGAGCGAGCGCAACGAGCCGGCATCCGCAGGGCGATCTCGAAGCGGCAGGCGATTCCGAACGGGTCCGGGTCTTGCAGCCCTCCCGATACTGGAACGCACCGATACGGCGTGCAGGTTCGGCGGGGCAATGAATCGGACCGAAACGACAACGACAAGGAGATACGCATGAAGATTTTCAGCACGATGGCTCTGGCAGCTTCGATAACGCTGTGCGCGGCCGGCACGGCCGGCGCGCAGAGCAAGACGCTCGAGGGCGAATCCATCACCAAGACCTTCACGGTGGAGGCGATCGAGCAGAGCACTCGGACCATGACGGTCAAGGACGAAAAGGGCATCTACGAGACCCTGCAGGCTCCTTCCGGGCTCACGCGGTTCTCGGAGCTCAAGGTCGGTGACAAGATCACCGCTCGCTACTACGAGAACGTCGTAGTACGGCTCAAGAAGCCGGGCGAGCCGGCCGTGGACGTGGACTCGGCCGCGCTCACGCGGACCACGGAGAAGGTCGGCGGGACAGCCGCCATGCAGCGAACCATCACCGTGACCGTGACAGCGCTCGACCCCAAGACGTCGTCAGTCACCGTCAGGGGTCCGAACGGCTACGTGTCCAGCCGCCGGGCGACCGACAAGAAGGCGTTCGCGCAGCTGAAAGTCGGGGATCAGCTCGACATGACCTGGACCGACGCGCTTCTGCTCTCGGTTGATCCCCCAAGAAATAAGCCGGCCCGTGTAGGCGGTAACGGCCGTGACCAGGGGGGGCATCTGCCTGCTGATTGGCGTCGTGTGCGGTGGGTTGCCGCAGACGGCGTTTGGTCAGCCGGCAGACCCGCTGGAAGGGCGGATCGTTCGGGAGATCCGCGTCGCCGGTCTGCGTCGTCTGTCGCCAGACGTGATCGAGCGGAACCTGGCGACGCGGCCGGGCGAAGCGTTTCGTCGCGTGACGCTGGCCGCGGACCAGCGCCGGCTCGATGAGCTGAGGCTATTCACGTCAGTGCTCTTCGAGCCGCGGCTCGAGAACGATGGCGTGATTCTCCAGGTCACGGCGACCGAAACCCTGCGGCTGCTGCCGATCATCCTCATTCGCGTCACGGACGAGAACGGCGTCAGCATCGGCCCCGGCCTGCGCGGGATCAACCTCCTGGGACGGGAAACGCAGTCGGGTGTGGCCGTCCGTTTCGGTGGCGAGACCGCCGTCAGTGCCACCGTGGATGCGACCACGATCACGCCGGGCAGCTGGACCCGGCATGTCGGGTTCGGCTATACGCAGCGACGGAACGCCATCTACGAGTTCGATGAGACGACCACAACGGTCGACGCGCGCTTCGCTCGCAACTGGAAACACGGCCTGAGGACCGGCGTGACCGGCGACATCCTGGCGATCGACACCGGCTCGGCCGACGCGTCGCTCTCCGGCGACGGCAAGGACCTGATCCCCACGGCCGGCGCGTTCCTCACGCTCGACACGTTGGATTCGTCCACCAATCCGCGCGCCGGAACCTGGGCCGAAGTCGAGGTGGCCCGCCTGTTCGGCGACGCAAACTCCTGGACGTTCATCCTCGATGGGCGCAGGTTCCAGCGCCTGTCCGAACGTCATGGACTCGGGCTGTTCTCGCTGGCCACTTTTCAGACCGGCGAGGTGGGCGCTGGTCTGCCGACCTACCTGCAGTTCGCGCTCGGCGGGGGCAACAGCGTGCGCGGCTGGAGCCTGGGTTCCCGGCAAGGCCGCAACCAGTTCATTGGCAGTCTCGAATACACCTACGTCGCCCAACCCGTCCGCGCATTCTCCGTCGCCGGCCTGAACCTGTATGCGGGGCTGCAGGTCGTGGGTTTCGCGGACCTGGGCGTGGCTGCCGACGGCGACGGCGATCGGGAGGGGGAGTCGGCCATCGACGGCTATGGCGTCGGAGTCCGGTTCCTGGTGCCGTTTGTCGACGTGATCCGGATGGACGTGGCCTGGGGCGAGCCAGGACGGGGCGCCAGCGTCTATTTCGGCGTGTCGCTCAAGGCGGCGCGCCAGCGCCAGCGTGTGCGCTGAGTTCGCGAGAGGCGTCCCGAGCTGTGGTTACCCAGGCTACGACAGGTCGTGACCTGCTGCGGATTGCAAGGCTTTGGCGCTGGTTTTGGCTATCGTCGGGGTCGTCCAGTCGTGGCTTGGGTCTTGCCTCTCCACTAACGCCGTGGAGTGCTGGATTGGCGTCATCAGGGAGGGTGATCGACGCGTCGTGCGCCTGGCAGGACGCTTCAGCATCGACCAGGTGCCGGAACTGCTGGGGGCCTGCGCGGAGCCCGTTCCCGTTCCCATCGAGCTCGACTTGACGGAGCTTGTCTCCGCCGATCCGGCGGGCATCGAGGCGCTGCAGGGGCTACGCAGCCGGGGCGCGACCCTGGTGGGTGCGCCCGGCTATCTCCAGTTGAAACTCGACACGAATCCCGCCGAGCCGACGGGCTCGTTCGCGAAGGGCGGGCCGAAGGGCAGCCGGAGGTAACGGCGGGTTCAGAGCGCCGACTCCCGCGGAGCCGAACGGCGCTGCCCACGATCCTCCGGGCACATGACGCCGAGCTTCTTCATTCGGAAGCGCAGCGTGTTCGGGTGGATACCCAGGCGTTCCGCCGTGTTCCCTGTGCCGTTGATCCGCCAGCCGCATCGTTCGAGCACGCTCTCGATGTGCGAGCGCTGCACGGCGTCGAGATTGTCCGAGGCTTCGGCCTGCACCCGGCTCCTGGGGCTCGGCGTCAGGGGAGCGTCGAGTCGCAGCGTGTCGCCCTCGGACGCGATCATGGCGCGCTCCACCACATTCTCGAGCTCGCGAACATTGCCCGGCCACGCGTAGGCCTGCAAAGAGTCCATCAGCGACTGCGGAACCTTCGTGATGTGGCGCCCGAGCTCGCGCTGATGCCGGTGGATGAAGAACCACACCAGCCGCGGGATGTCGTCGGCGCGGTCCCGCAACGAGGGCAGGTGAATCGGGTAGACGCTCAGCCGGTAATAGAGGTCCGCCCGGAATCGGCCCTCCTCGACCGCCGCCTCGAGGTTGTGATGGGTCGCCGCAATGACGCGCACGTCGACTTTTTTCGACCGGGAGGATCCCACGCGCTCGAACTCGCCCTCCTGCAGCACGCGGAGGAACTTGACCTGGATGTCGGGCGGCAGGTCGCCGATCTCGTCGAGGAAAATCGTGCCGCCGTCGGCCAGCTCGAAGCGCCCCTGCCGCATCCCCACGGCCCCGGTGAACGCACCCTTCTCATGGCCGAACAGCTCGCTTTCCACCAGCGTCGGTGGCAGCGCGGCGCAGTTCACTCGCACCATGGGGCGCGCATGCCTCCGGCTGCGCTCGTGCAGCGCCCGCGCGAAGAGTTCCTTGCCAGTTCCGGTCGGACCCATCAGCAATACACTCGAGTTGGTCGGCGCTACCTGCGCCAGTCGCGCCAACGCCAGCCGCAGCGACACGCTTTCGCCGACGATGTCGTCGAAGTCGTGGTAGCTCTTGATTTCCTCTTTCAGGTAGACGTTGTCGGCCTGAAGCCGTGCGTTCAGCCGCTCGATTTCCGCGACGCTGGAGCGAAGCGCGGTCTGCTGGCGCCGCCGCTGCAGCGCCGCGCCCAGGATCTCGGTCACGAGCTGCAGGCGCTCGACCAGTGCTTGCGGCCACCGGCGCGTCATCAGGCAGCTGTCGATCACCAGCGCACAGACGACCTGGTCGGCCACCGACGCTGGCACACCCAGGACCGAGCAGGCCCCGGTCCGATGCGTCTGTTCGCGCAGCACGATCGCCTCGACGGGAAGCTCCTCGGGACGCGTGACGGCCACCATCTCGCCCGCGGCGAGGCGCCTGGTCACCCAGGGCTCGAGAACCGGCATCTGGGTCCGGCTGCAGTCGCCGCCCGCAGCAGCCGTGGGCAGGTAGGTCTGTGCCACGGCGCCCAACTCGCTGAACTCCACGAGCTGACACCCGTCGGCGCAGGTTGCCGCGGCGACCTGTTGGAGCGCCTCGGCAATCGCCGGGCCGATGTCGTCCAGGGGAATGCGCATCAACCGTCCCGACAGCGTGACGGCCAGCTGCGACATCTGCTCGAGCTCGGTTTCAGAAAAGGGACGTGACGTCGTCATGTTGAGAACTGACATGGGAACCTCTTTCAACTCGCTCTGATCACGCCGCTGGGGCAGGGAGGCACCCGGCTGACGTGCCGCTCTCCGCGCAGCACCGAACGAACGGCGGGCACCAATTCTTCGCCTGCCTCGATCTTCAGGACGTAACCCAGCGCACCAGTCGAGAGGCCACGCTCCACCAGGACCGGATCACCATGTGCCGTGACCAAGACAATCCGAGCCTCCGGATCCCGGCGAAGGATGACGGCGGCGGCCGTGATCCCATCGAGGCCCGGCATCGAGATGTCGGTCACGATCACGTCCGGCGACAGCAGCTCGGCCGCCGTCACCAGCGCCAAGCCGTCCCGCACATTGGCGATCACCTCGAACTCCGGTTCGAGCAGCTCGCTGAGCAGTTCCGCGGTTGCCACGTGATCGTCGGCCAGGAGGAGGCGTGGGCGCGGCATCACGTGTTCCATCGGATGCCAGAGTGTATGGACTGGTAATTCTGCCCGGTAGAGGAAGCGTACGGAGAGGCCGCCTCAAAGATTACTGGTGCTGGCTCCGCAAAACTACTGAGGAGCTTTTAGCCGGAGCGTGCTAGTCGCGTCAGCCCTCGATCAGCCTGTGCGCGATCGCATACTTGACGAGCTCTGCCGTGGAGGATACGCCAAGTGTCTCCATCATCTGATACTTGTGCGTCTCGACGGTCCGGCTGGACAAGTCGAGTGCAGCGGCAATCTCTTTCATCCGGCGTCCCTCGAGGATCAATCGCAGCACGTCGAGCTGTCGCGAGGTCAACACCGGCTCGGACGGACCCGCGGGCGCCGACAGGCGCTCCATGACGCCTTTCGTCACAGCTGACGTGAAGTAGACCCTGCCCTGCAAGGCCTCGTGAATGGCCGTCACCAGCTCCTCGCCGGCCGAGTGTTTCAGGAGAAAGCCGGCGGCGCCCGCACGAGCCGCCCGCGTGGCCAGTACCGGGTCGTTGTGCATGGTGAGCACGATGACGCGGCTGACACTGCGCTGGGCTTTCAACTGGTCCAGCACATCGAGGCCGCTCAGTCCCGGTGGCATCGAGATGTCCGTGACGATCACATCCGGTCGAAGCCGTTTCGCCGCGTCCAGGAGCTGGTCACCGTCGGCGACCGTGCCGACCACCTCGAAGTGGTGCTCGGTGAGCAGTTTCGCGAGGCCCTCCCTGAGCACGGCATGGTCGTCGGCCAGGAGCACGGTGCTGCGATCTTTCCCCCGCGCGACTGGCCCGGCGCCCTCGACTCGCGGTCGGACCTGAGCCGTGCCGACAGCCAATGGCGCCTTCGCCGCCTCGGGGTTGCGCAGCGCCAGCGCGATGACGGTGCGGAGCTCACCGGGCCTCACCGGCTTGAGGAGATACATGAAGAACCCGGTACTGGTGGCCCTCTCGATGGTGGATTCGTCGGTCGGCTCTGCCAGATAGACGATGGGAACCCCGTAGCGCCCGTGAAGGATCACCGCGGCGTCGATACCGTCGATCTGCCCCTTGATCCCGACATCCACGAGGACGAGGTCGGGGCGGCGCTTCGATGCATGCGACACGGCCTCTTCCGCCGAGGTGGCGACGGCGTAGGCGTCGTAGCCCAGGCGTCCAAGTGCCTGCTGCAGATCCCTTGCCGCCTGCCGATCGTCCTCGACGATCAGGATTGATTGTGGTTTCTCGGTCACACCGTGCCCGGCCTCATCGTATCTCGCCAGAGCTCACGCGATGGTGGCGTAACGCTCGAAGTCGTCGCCCGCGCCTGCCTGGGCGGGTCGCCTTGACGGAATTTTGACCTGAACCCGCGTGCCCTTGTTCACCTCCGTCGAAATGCTGACGGTCCCCCCGGCCAGCCTCACCCGTTCGTTGATGCTGATCAGCCCCAGGCCCTCACCTTTCCCGCGGACGTCGGCGATATCGAATCCGCGGCCGTCATCGGCGATGGTTATCTCGACGAAGTCGCTGGTCGCCAGCAGGCGGACGCCTGCGCGGCTGGCGTGGGCATGCAAGGTGACGTTCCGCAGGGCCTCCTGCGCGACCCGATACAAGCACAGCGCCAGTACGGGGTCGGTGGGCTGGGAGTCCCCGTCCGCGGCGAACGTCACCTCGATGGCCTTCTGGGTCTGGATTTCGGTGCAATAGGCGGCCAGAGCAGGAATCAGTCCGGCGTGCTCCAGCAGGCTCGGGTGGAGGTTGTGCGACAGGTCACGGACACTCTCGGCCATGGCGATGGCACGCTGCTGAAGAGAGGACACGTCTTTCTGCAGCCCCTCGTCGTCGGCCGACAGCCGGCGCTTCAGGTTGCTGAGCGCGATGGCGAGACTGGCGAGCTGCTGGCTGGTGTCGTCGTGGAGATCGCGCGCGATGCGGCCCCGCTCGGCCTCCTGCGCAGCTATCAAGCGGCCGGCCAGCTGCTGAATCTCCCGATGGCCCGCCCGCACCTCCGCCTCCTGCTCGCGAACCGCATCCTCGGCGCGCCGGCGCTCCGTGATGTCGGTCTTCGTCCCGACGATGTGGTGCGGCGCACCGTCGGCGCGCCGTATCATCGATCCGCGCGACAGGAACCACCGCACGGTACCGTCCTTGTGCAGCATCCGGTGCTCCATGGCATAGACATCGGTGTGGCCGTCGATGCAGTTCTGGATGCGTGCGGCCGCTTCGGCTCCGTCTTCGGGATGTACCCGCGATCCCCAGTCGTCCGGACGTCTGGTGATCTCCTCGTCTTTGAACCCCAAGAGTGATTTCAGCGTGGGATCGACGTAGAGTTCTCCTGTTTCGAAGTTCCAGTCCCAGACGCCGACGGCGCCAGCGGCAGTCGCCATCGCGTACCGCTGTTGGCTGTCGCGGAGCGCATCCTCCGATTCCTTGCGATCGGTGATGTCGAGGCACGAGCCGATGTAGCCGGCAAAACGGCCGTTCGGTCCGTATCGTGGAACGCCGGTGTCGAGGACCCAGCGATAGACGCCATCGGCGCGGCGGAGGCGAAACTCCATCGTGAACGGCTGGCGCGCCTCGAACGACGAGACGCAGGTGTGCAGGCAGCGTTCGAGGTCTCCCGGCCACACGCCCTGCGCCCAGCCGTTGCCCGCTTCCTGCTGCATCGACCGCCCCGTGAATTCGAGCCACGGGCGATTGACGAAGTCGCACTGGTTGTTCGTGTCCGCTCTCCACACCAGGACCGGAGCCGTGTCCGCCATCAGCCGGAACCGCTCCTCGCTTTCCCGCAAGTCCCGCTCGACGCGCCTGCGCCGCGTTCCTTGAACCAGCAGCGCCGCAATCAGTGCGCTCTGCACCAGCAGAAGGAACACGGCGCCGATGACCTGGGGCCGGTACATCTCCCAGGCGCCGGTTGGCCCGGACAGGACCGCGCTGTCCCGAATCGAGTCCTGCTGCGCGAATTTCGGCGTGTGGGCCACCACGAAGATCAGCTGACTGCGGACGGTGATTGTCGCGCCGGGAACGACGGCATCGGACGCATCGAACACGCGTCCCTGCAACGTCGCACGCTCGGCTGGGCGTGAAGCGGGGCCGCGACGATCAGGGTGAGAAAGAGGACGACTAGCGCCGTCATGTAACCTTTCGAAAACCGATTACGGCTTCGAGGGCGGGGCGAGCGGCCTCGAGGGCCTTCGTCAACGGGCGACCACGAACTAGCCCCCCGTGACCTTGCGGCCATCGTAAGGCTGCTTCAAACGCGATTGCAACGACTTCCGCGTGAATTCCGTGCACACGTTTGTGAGTTTGCCCTTGAAAATAGCCAAAAGTGCTGCTTCCGCGTCATCCCTGGGATCAACGACGGACCGCAAGACCAATACGGCCGAGGTCTCGGCCGACGTTGATGCGCGCTCACAGCCTGCGGTGAGTGCTCTCGCGCCTCTCCCCAACTGGTGACCTGCATCCGATCGATTCGGGGCTGATTCCCCGGTGTTGTCGCTCGCCCCCGCGCCCAGGCTCAGGCTGGCCCGATCCTTGCCCGAAGCACGCCGCGGGATGAGGGGAGCTGGTATCGGCGAACGGAAAGCAGTTGCTGCTGCCGTCATGCTGGCTCTCCTCTTGATGCCGGCAGGGGTGCGGGGGCAGGAGCTCGAGCCCGGCGCGTATTGGCCGCTTCCCACGGGGCTGAACATCTTTACCGCGATCAATGGGTTCAACTGGGGCGATCTGGCGTTCGATCCTGCCGCGCCCATCGATGACGCGAGCGCCAGGATCAACACCACGGCACTGGCGTTTACGGGGACGTTCAGCCTGGCCGGACGGTCGGCCAACGCCGCTGTGGTGGTGCCTGTGGTGGCCGGGCATCTGGAAGGCCTCTATCTCGGTGAGTTCGCCGAGGTTGGCCGGTTCGGCCAGGGGGATCCCAGAGTGAAGCTGGCGGTGAACCTCTATGGGGCCCCGGCCATGACCCCCAAAGAGTTTGCCTCGTATCAGCAGCGCGGCATCGTCGGCGTCAGCGTGGCGGTCGCGTTTCCCCTCGGACAGTACGACTCGACCAAGCTAATCAACATCGGCACCAATCGCTGGTCGATCAAACCCGAGCTGGGCCTGTCTCGGAGCTTTGGACAGTGGGTCGTCGAATTCATGGCGGGAGTGTGGCTGTTCACGGACAACGCCGAGTTCCTCGGTGGCCGCACGAGGGAACAAGCGCCGATCGTGGCGACGCAGATCCATCTCACCTACAAATTCAAGCCGACCATGTGGCTGGCGGCCGATGCCAACTACTTCACCGGTGGGCGGACGACCATCGGCGGCTTGGTAAATGCCGATTTGCAGCGCAACTCACGCATCGGCGGCACCTACTCATTGGGGCTCGACGCGAGGCAGTCGATTCGGGTTTCGGTGAGCCGAGGGGCATTCACGAACATCGGCGCGGACTTCACGTCGATCGCCGGCAGTTACAACTACGCCTGGGTGCGCTGAGCCGTGGGTGAGTCACGAGGGAGACAGGCCATGGGTCCTTCGCTGGACGTTGTCGAGCAAAAGCGGTTGAACGATGCGCGTGAGCGGCAGATTCCCTGGAAGAAGTGGGGTCCCTACCTCAGCGAGCGCCAATGGGGCACGGTTCGCGAGGACTACAGCGACGACGGCAACGCCTGGGACTATTTCACTCACGATCAGGCACGCTCACGGGCCTACCGCTGGGGCGAGGACGGGCTCGGGGGGCTGTGCGACGACCAGCAGCGGCTGTGCTTTGCGCTGGCGTTGTGGAACGAGCGGGACCCGATTCTGAAAGAGCGCCTGTTCGGCCTCACCAACAGCGAAGGGAACCACGGCGAGGACGTCAAGGAGTACTACTTCTACATCGACAGCACGCCCACCCACTCGTACATGAAGTATCTGTACAAGTACCCGCAAGCGGAGTATCCCTATCGGGACTTGATCCGCACCAACCGGGGCCGATCGCGGGACGAGCTCGAGTACGAGCTGCTGGATACCGGCGTCTTCGACCAGGATCGCTACTTCGACGTGTTCGTGGAATACGCGAAGCAGAGTCCGGAAGACATTCTCGTTCGCATCAGCGTGCACAACCGCGGGCCAGAGTCGGCCCGCCTTCGCGTCCTGCCGACGCTCTGGTTCCGAAACACCTGGTCCTGGGACGCGGACCAGGAGAAGCCGGCGCTGCGCGAGGCGGCGCCTGGCGTGATCCACGCCACGCATCACGAGCTTGGCGAGTACCTGGCTCGAATGCGAGGGTGCAGGAGAGTTGCTGTTCACCGAGAACGAGAGCAACGCCGGTCGCCTTTGGGGTCAGCCCGACCCCTCGCCCTACGTCAAGGACGCCTTCCACGCCTATGTGGTCTCGGGCCGCTCCGAGGCGGTCAACCCCGCGAAGGCCGGGACCAAGGCGGCCGCGCACTATGCGCTCGATGTGCCGGGAGGCGGCAGCACCACCATTCGGCTCCGTCTGACGGCCGCACGAATCGCCGATGCCTTCGGCGGCTTCGACGACATCGTGACCAACAGGATTGCCGACGCGGACGAGTTCTACGATCGGATCTCGCCGTCGTCGCTGAGCGAGGACGAACGCCGCGTGCACCGGCAGGCGCTGGCCGGCATGCTCTGGAGCAAGCAGTACTACCACTTCGACGTGGATCGATGGCTCCACGAGCACAAGAGCCATCCGCTCACCCAGTCGGCCAGGCCAGGTGTCCGGAACACCGACTGGTTTCACATGCTGAACGCCGACGTGATCTCCATGCCGGACAAGTGGGATACCCCTGGTATGCGGCGTGGGACTTGGCGTTTCACACGATTGCGCTCTCGCTAGTCGATTTCGATTTCGCCAAGGACCAGCTCCTGCTGCTGCTCCGCAACCTCTACTCCCACCCCAACGGGCAGATTCCCGCCTACGAGTGGAACTTCGGCGACGTGAATCCGCCGGTCCATGCCTGGGCCACGCTGTACCTCTACAAGATCGAGCGGGATCTCGGCCGGGTGGACCGTCGATTCCTGGAACAGTCGTTCCACGGGTTGATGCTCAATTTCAACTGGTGGGTCAATCGGAAGGACCCCGCCGGGCGCAACGTGTTCGCCGGGGGCTTTCTCGGTCTCGACAACATCGGCGTGTTCGACCGCAGCGCGCCGCTTCCGACGGGCGGGTCGTTGGAGCAGGCGGACGGGACGGCCTGGATGGCGTTCTATTGCCAGTGCATGCTCGAGATGGCGCTCATTCTGGCCGAAGAGGACGCGTTGTACGAGGAGACCGCCTACCGGTTCGTCGAGCACTTCCTTCGCATCTGTACGCGATGGACCGCGTCGGTGAGCACCACGACGAGATGTGGGACGAGCAGGACGGATTTTTCTATGACCTGCTGCGGCTCCCCGATGGACAGGCGATGCGGCTGAAGGTGCGATCGATGGTGGGGTTGTTGCCGCTGTGCGCGTCAACGGTGTTCGACGCCTACGTCGTGGAGCGATACCCGAAGCTGCGGGAGATGATCGCGCTCTTCCGCAAGCGGCATCCCGAGGATGGTGTCCCACGTGGCCCCGACCGACCAGGGTTTCACCGGCTTCAAAGGGCGCCGTCTGTTGTCGATCCTGAACAAGCAGAAGCTTGAGCGCGTGCTCGGCTACATGCTGGACGAGCAGGAGTTTCTGGGCCCCCACGGGATTCGTTCGCTGTCCCGCCATCACCTGGAGCATCCCTTCGTGTTTCAGGTGAGCGGTCAGGAATACAAGGTCCAGTACCTCCCAGCCGAATCGGACACCGGAATGTTCGGCGGCAACTCGAACTGGCGCGGCCCCGTCTGGATGCCGGTCAATGTTCTGCTGATACGCGCGCTCTTGAATCTGTACGGCTTCTACGGCGACGAGTTCAAGGTGGAGTGCCCTACGAGGTCCGGGCGATTCCTGACGCTTTTCGAAGTGGCTCGGGAGATCTCCAGCCGCCTGTCGGCGACCTTCCTGCGCGAGCCCGCGCCCGGCCCGGGCCACGCGGGACGCCGGCCGGTCAACGGCGGGACTGCGAAGTTCCAGAACGATCCGCACTGGCGCGATTCTGATCCTCTTCTACGAGTATTTCCACGGCGACAACGGAGCGGGGCTCGGCGCCAGCCACCAGACGGGGTGGACCGGCCTGGTCGCGCGGCTTCTGGACCTGTTCGGCCGCCTGGACGCCAAAGACCTGGAACTCGAGCTCGGGCAGGTATCCGCACAGCTCCTCAAGGAGCAGGTGACCGGCGAACGGGCGCCGAGGCGTTGAACCTGTCGTCACGGCAGGTTGTGAGTCCCCGCTCGTAGTGATCAATTGCCACTCGAGGCGGCTCTTTCCGGCCACTTTCCGGCCTACGTGGTGACTGGACGGCTGGCGCGAGTGTTGCCAATGGGATGGGGGGTACCTTCGTCTCGAGGGGCTTAATCGAGCTGGAGAACGAACATGCTGGTTTCTGATTACGTCAGGGTTCGCGCCGCTGCAATCGCGATTGCGGCCGTTTTCGCCTCGCCGCTGACGCCGCTCCTGGTGGCGCAAGCGCCCGCTCCGGCGCCTGCCAAGGCTCCTGCTGCGACTCGTGCGGCAGCTCCCGCGGCGGCTGCCGGCGAACATGACGGCGGCTGGCCGCGCTCATACACGACTCCGAGCGGTGCCGCCCTGGTCATCTATCAACCGCAGGTGGCGAGCTGGACCGATCAGAAGAAGGCCGTGATGTACGCGGCGGTTTCCTACACGCCCAAGGGTGGGAAGCCGGCGCTCGGCACCACCAGGGTGGAATCCGACACCAGCGTGGCCTTGGACGAACGGCTGGTCAGCTTCTCGGACTACCGGATCATCGAATCCAACTTCCCCACGCTGCCGCGCGAGCAGGTGAAGACTGTCGTGCAGGAGATCACCAGCACGGTGCCCCTCAACGAGCGCGTGATCGCGCTGGAGCGGGTGCTGGCCCACGTGGACACCAGCATGATCATCCCGAAAAACGTCGAGGGGGTGAAGGCCGATCCCCCCACGATCTTCTACAGCGCCACGCCGGCGGTGCTCGTCAACATCGACGGCGAGCCGATCTGGTCGCCGATTCCGGAGAACGATCTGCGGACGGCGGTCAACACCAACTGGGATCTGTTCGAGCACGTACCGTCGAAGACCTTTTACCTGCGTAACGGGGGGACCTGGCTGAAGGCGAGCGACGTGAAAGGACCGTGGGGCGCCGCAGGCACCTTGCCCGACAGCTTCAAGAAGCTGCCCGACGACGAGAACTGGAAGGAAGTGAAGGTGAACCTCTCCGGTGGCAAGGTCAGCGCCAGCCAGCTGCCCAAGGTGTTCGTCAGCCTGGAACCGGCGGAGTTGATCCTGTTGACGGGAGGGAAGCCAAGCTACCTGCTGGTCCAGGGGACGAAGCAGCTCCTGTGGGTGAACAACACCGAGAACGACATCTTCCGGCTCGGCCAGACCGGCCCCGTCTATTTCCTCGTGGCCGGCCGATGGTTTTCGGCGCCGGATTTCACCGGCCCCTGGACGTTCGCGACGCCGACGTTGCCGGCGGAGTTCAAGCAGATCCCGCTCGAGCACCAGCGGTCCCGCGTCCTGGCGTCGGTGCCGGGCACGACACAGGCGGCCGAGGCCATCCTGCTGGCGCAGGTTCCGCAAACGGCACGCGTCACCAAGACCCTGGAGGCCCCCGAGGTCGTGTATCAGGGCGGCGCCCCGGAGTTCCAGCCGATCGAGACGACCTCCGTGCAGCGGGCGGTCAACACCGACAAGGACATCCTGAAGATCGGCGACCTCTACTACATGTGCTTCCAAGGTGTGTGGTTCATGTCCAAGACGGCCACGGGTCCGTGGTCGGTGACCGGCGAGGTGCCGAAGCAGGTCTACGAGATTCCGGTGAGTTCGCCATCACACGCCGTCACCTATGTCACGGTGGAGGACGACGACGACGACGCGGTGGTGTTCGCGACGGCAGCGGCCTACACCGGCGTGATGATTGCCTGGGGCTGCGCCGTCTGGGGGACGGGCTACTACTACCCGCCCTACGTTGGGTACGGTGGCTACTACCCCTACTATCGCCCGTACTATCCGACCTACGGGTTTGGCGCGTCGTACAACCCCTGGACTGGGGCCTACACTCGCGGTGCGGTGGCGTACGGTCCCTACGGCGGGGCCGGCGTCGCCCAGCGCTACAACCCCAGGACCGGCACCTACTCGCGCGGTGCCGCCGCCTGGGGACCCTACGGCGCGCGTGGTGCCGCGAGCGCCTACAACCCGCGCACCGGCGCAGTGGGCGCGACCCGGCAGGGCTCGAGCGTGTATGGGAGCTGGGGCCGGACGGGCGTGGCGCGCGGCGACGACTGGGCCACCACGTCGCGATACACAAGCAACATCACCGGCAACACGACTCGCGTCACCAGGACGAGCGATGGCGACGTCTATGCCGGCCGCGACGGCAACGTCTACCGGAAGGAGGGCGACAGCTTCCAGAAGTACGGCGACGGCGGCTGGAGCACTGTCGAGCGGCCGACCGGGGACGGCGCACGGGTTCAGGATCGGTCGGCGCAAGGCGGCGCCGCGGCGGGCGACCGCGCGGCCGCGGGAGGGTGGGACTCGAACACGGCGGGGCAGGTGACGCGCGATTCCTCAGCGCGGGCCGAGGGTGCGCAGCGCACGCGCGACTCGAGCCAGATGCGCAGCGGGGGCGGCACGCCCTCTCGGACGGGCAGCTACCGCGCGGGCGGCGGAGCACGAGGCGGCGGGCGGCGCCGCTGATTGGCTGTGCGAGTTGAGCCGGCGCGAGAGCGCCGCCTTCAGCGCGTGGGATCTCCCAGTTCCTCGCTGAGGTCGATGAGCGGCTGCTGGTTGACTTGCACGAATCCATCGCGCGGCCGGTCGAGGTCGATCACGAGCGTGAGGACGGCGCCGAGGGTGATGACGAGCAGGACGGTGGTCACCACGCTGCCGCGACTGGTCAAGCCGGCGCTGTACCCAACGATGCCCATCGTCAGCACGGCTCCGATCAGGAGGACGAGGATGACGGTCTCTGGCACGCGCGCGTAGAGTCCCGCCGACATCCGCGTCGTGTGCAGGTCGATCAGCTCGTTGAGCGAATCGATGAACAGGGCCAGGGCTTCCGTGTCCGGCGTCTCGCGAACCAGTGCCGTGGCCTGTGTCCACAGCAAGGCATGAATCTCCTTCGACCTGTGGACGGCTGCCGCGAGCCGAGCCGAGTCGGAACTCGCGACCCGTAGCGGCACATACTCGCGAAGCAGGTTCTGGATGTCGGGCCCGTACGGCGCCGCCAGGTATCCGGCCCGCAGAAACGTGGTGCCGATCGAGTTTGCCTCGTCCAGGACCAGCTCGCGCCTGTTGTCGAAGCGGTCCGACGCCATGCTCATGGTGACGGCGAGCAGGAAGGCGAGCAGCGCCAGGATCGACCCCACCATCATCTCAGTGGGGCCTTCTTTCTTCTCCAGGGACCGTGGATGCCACCAGCGGCCCAGGCGGTATCCCAGCTCGTAACTCGCCAGCGCGGCGACCACGAAGCCGAGGAAGACGCCGAGGACCGGAATCGGATCGAGCAGTTGGGAGAAACGCGCCATTCCGTGTGACGTGGGAGGCAAAACCCCGGCCGGCGGCGGGCCGGGCAAGACGCCCGCCAAACGCTCGATTCGGCTCCAGAATTGAGGCGATCCCTGTGAGGAATTATAGCGGGCCGTTTACCCTGGTAGTCATCCGATGGCACAAATAGTCGAGATCAGCCTCAAGATTCCGTCCCTCCGAGTCCGTCGTGAAGGAAAAGAAGACCCGGAAACGATTACCAACAGCGAGGTCCGGTTCACCAAGCGAGTCGAGCTCGAATCGATTCCCAAAATCGGCGAGGTGCTGACGATGGAGATCGGCTCTGGCGGTTCGTTCGAGTGTGAAGTGTCGAGAAGCGACTGGCGCGACGACATGAACATCTTCGTTGTCGCCTGCCGCTACTCCAAGCGCTCGATCTCCCCCGCAGACTACCAGGCCTTGATCGATGCGAAGGACTGGGAGGTCAAGTCGTTGATCTGACCGTATGTTGTCGTCCTCTCTCGGCGGCTTGCCAGCCGAGCCACTCTGCCCCTGAGTGCCCGTTGAATTTGTCAGGAAATGGTGTCGGCCTGGCCTCCCGGGAGGTGGCCGATGTCTTGCTGCCTTGAGGAGTCAAACATGTGTGAGGCGTCAGCTCGTCGATTCATCTTGGCCATGCTGGTCGGGGTTCTGGTTGCCAGCAGCCTGTCAGTGTCCGTCGCAGCCCAGACCAAGGGGGCTCCGGAGAAGTACAACGCCACGGCCGTCAACATGGGCAGCGGCCCGGGTATGGCAGGCCGGGTGCTGATCGCCGTCGAACGCTGGTCCACCGCCGCCGAACGTGAGCGTCTCCTGAACGTGTTCCTGCAAAAGGGCGCGGACAAGCTGCTGGATGCCGTCAAAGACAATAAATCCACTGGGACCGTCCGCTTTCCGAATACGCTCGCCTGGGATCTGCGCTACGCCTACGAGACCCCCCTCCCCGAGGGTGGCCGCCGCGTGGTGCTGGTGACCGATCGTCCGATCTCCGTGCAGGAGTCGATCAAGAACCCCCGGACGACCGACTATCCCTTCACCATGATCGAGATTCGCTTTCCCGCCGATGGCGGCGCGGGCGTCGGGAAGATGTCGGTGGCGACCAAGATTGCACTCACCAGGGACAAGCAGACGCTGGAGCTCGAGAACTACGGCATCGAGCCCGTGCGCCTGACCGAAGTGCGCATCGAGAAGTGAGCCGACCACGAAGACCGATCACGGAGGCAGAGTGATGATGAAACGACTCGCGACGGTGTGTGTGATGGTGGCGGGTCTCGCGCTCCCCGCGATGGCACAGACCACGGGCACGACCAACATGGAGATCCTTCGCCAGAAGATCAAGGCGGACAAGAAGCTGGTCATCGCGCAGAACCTGGCGCTCACCGACGCCGAAGGCACCGCTTTTTGGCCCGTGTACGAGGCGTACCAGAAAGACCTGCAACAGCTCAATCAGCGTATGGGCGCAATGGTCGGGGCGTATGCCACTGCCTACAACAAGGGACCGGTCGCCGATGACGTTGCGAGAAAGCTGCTCGATGAAGCGTTGGCTGTCGACGAGGCCGAGGCGAAGTTGAAAAGCTCGTACGCACCAAAGATACTCGCCACGCTTCCGGCGACGAAAGCCGCACGCTACATCCAGATCGAGAACAAGATCCGGGCGGTCATCCGCTACGAGCTGGCCGCGGGCATTCCGCTCGTCGAATAAGAGCGGCTCGGCGTCGTGGTCACCGCCTGGTGGCGGTGTACGTGGAAACGGGCCGCAGCACCTGCACGCCGTTCGCGAGGTTGAACTCGACGCGGGTGGTCCTCGACGGACAACACAGCGGATCCGCGGCGGCGTAGCGCGCGTACTCAGCGGCCAACCGATTCCGGCTCTGTAGATAGACCTGCCCTCACCCGCGAGGCCCCAGCGGTTGATCCAGCCACGAGGCGCGATTGACCTGAGCCTGGCCAGTGCCGGAATCGAATGCTAGGATGGCGGTCACCAGGGACGCGACTCGCATAGACAGCGAGGATCTCATGTTTCAGCGCTTTGTGTTGTCCTGCATCGTGATCGCATCGGCTCCAGCCGTGTCGATGGGGCAGACCGCCTTCGCGGACCTGGTCGACCACATTCATCTGGCCGCGCCGGATCAAGTCAAAGCCGTCGAGTGGTATCGCACGCATTTCGGCGCGGCGCCCACGCCGGAAGGGCTCGACCGCGCGATGCTCGGGACCACACGGCTGATCTTTCAGAAGAGCGCGCCGAAGCCGAGCCAGGGCAGCGTGCTCGGCCTGATCGGGTTCTCGGTACCGGACCTCGATGCGGCCGTCAAGACGCTGCAGTCAGCAGGTGTGAAGATCGTGATGCCGCCGATGGCCATGCAGGGCGTTCGGATGGCGCAGGTCGAGGACCCGTGGGGAACGCTGATCGAAGTCGTCCAGGACCCCATGAAGCTTGGCCTCCATCACATCGGCCTGGTGAGTACAGATCCGGCGGCGTCGCTGGCGTGGTTTGCCGAAACGTTTGGTGGCAAGGTCACGAAGTTCAACGGCGCCGTCGATGGCATCAACTACGGCGGCGTCTGGCTGTTCGCGGCGAAGGGGAACAGCGAGCCCAGCGCCGGGCATGCCATCGACCACATTGGCTTTCGTCCGGCCAACGTGGACAACGTGGTGGCGGTGATGAAGGCGAAGAACGTCAAGGTGACCACTGAACCGCGACCGCTCGTGCTGCCGAGCGGAACCGCGATGCGCCTGGCGTTCATCGAGGGACCTGGCGGGGTCAGGATCGAGCTGGTGCAGCGGGACAACTTGCCCTGATGGGCTAGCGGGTTCGTTGGCGGCGCCCTTGCATCGAGTGGGGCAGGGCCTCCTAAGTTACGGTGTGGGGCCCCATCTCAGGGGGGCAACGCTGCGATGCCGCACACATACTGGGAAAACCTTCAGCCGTTCGGTCCCGACGACGAAGAGCCAGCTGAGCCAGTTGACTTCGAACAGCTTCGCACGCTGTATGTGTCGCTGCAGAGCACGATGCAGGCGGCTCGCGAGCTCGCCGAACGGGTTGCCGTGGAGGCGAAGCTGGCCCCGCCGGAAGGCGACTCAGCGCCCTACGCGCCGTAACGGTTCTCCTCCCCCACCGTCACCGCGCTTCGTCAAAACGGCCGAGTTTTGAGGCGGTCTAGACTTGCGCCCACCGATGAAACCGACCGGGCTCGGACGCCGGGCGCTGCTGCAGGGTGCCCTGACAGTCGCAGCCGGTTTCGGCATGAGTGCGGCAGCCCCGTCTGCGGCGGTTGCGAGGCAGCGGGGTGCCGGCGGAGCGAGGGGCACACCGCCGAACAGCGCGCTCGCCCTCACTCGATTTCTCAACAACACCAGGTATGCCGATCTGCCGCCGAAGGCGATCGAGCACGCGAAGATGATCCTGGCCAGTACGTTCGCCAGCGCCGCGCCCGGATCGCTCATCGACTCGGCCCGGATCCTCCGCGACCTGGCGAAGGAGCAGGGCGGCAAGCCCGAGGCCCCCATCTGGTTCGAGGGCACCAGGCTGCCGGCGCGCGAAGCCGCCCGTGTGAATGCCGGGCTGAGTGATGCGGCCGCGTCGGACGACAGCGACATCCGCAACACCGCTCACGAAGGCACGACGCTCGCTGCCGCCGGTCTGGCCGTTGCCGAGCGCGTTGGGGCCACGGGCCAGGATCTGCTGGGAGCGATGATCATCGGCTACGAGGCGACCGGCCGGATCGGAGAAGCGCGCCGCGGCGGGCGCGCTGGCCTGCATGCATCTCAACTCGTGGCGTTCGGCGGAGCGGTTGCGGCGGCGAAGCTCCTCAGGCTCACCGACGAGCAGATGGCCCATGCGCTCGGCATCGCGGCGATCACGATGGGTGGGCTGGCGACGGGCACAAACAGCTGGGCGCGGGAGTACATGGGCGCCAACGCGGCGGCCTGTGCCGTGGACGCCGCGCTGGCGGCCGGCCGCGGCTACACCGTGAACGAGGACATGCTCGACGGAGCGGGCGGGTTCGTCGAGGTGTTCGGTGGCGGTGCGAACGCCGTCGAGCGACTGACGGCCGACCTGGGCAAGGAGTGGGACATCGTCCAGTTCCTCGCCATCAAGCTCTGGCCCGGCGCCCACCCGTTCTCCGGCACGGTCGAAGCGGCGATGAACGCGGCGCGCCAGGCGAACGTGCCGCCCGACCAGGTGGCCAGGATTCTCGTAGCCGGCCAGAGCCGGACGGCGGTGGAAGGGAACCGGCGGCCCAAGGATCTGGTGGAGGCCATCCACAGCCTGCCGTACTTCGTCGCGTCGGCGGTCGCGGACAAGAACTTCACGTGGGTCCACGCCACCGAGGCCAAGATCTTCAACCCGGTCGTCACGCGACTCATGGACCGGGTGGCAGTCGATCCCGTGCCGCCCGCGGTCACATACACCTGGAGCTGGGGCGGTTCGGTCACGATCGAAACGACGTCAGGCGCCCGGTTCACGAGCACGGTGGACGCGCCCCGCGGTTCCGGCCCGCGCGGCATCGAGTGGAGCGATGTCGATGCGAAATACCGCGCGTTGATGCCCGATTCGAAGCTACCGGCCGCGCGGATCGAAGAGATCTTGAAGATGATTCACGGTTTCGAGCGGGTGAAAGGCGTCGCGGAACTGACCCGCCTGCTCACCGCACCTGCGGTAGCATGACCTCTCCGAGGAGGACACAAAACGTGCGTGCCACCCTGACCCTCACATGCCTCGTTGTCTGCTCCTTGGCGGCAGCCGCCCAGACTCGACCAACTCCGGCGCCAGGCACGCAGAAACCAGGGATGGCGCCGCGGCCGCCGCTGCTCTTCAGTGAACCATGGCGCCTTCCGCCGCACACCGGTGAGCAGACGGACGAGAACATGCGGGTCACGCCAGCGGTGGTAACCAATCCTCGCCTCGAAGTGAAGCTGTACGGGCCGAACTCGTCGGTCGTCCGCGCTGCCGTGCACGAGGAGCGCATCGACCTGTGGAACGGGATGTCGTCATCTCCCGTCGCGGTGACCCTGCGCGACCGGCGCAACCTCCTTGATCTGACGGACCCCGCTCGCGTGCGTTGGACCCTGCGAACGAACGCGATTCATTTCCTGCACCCGGTCGTGAGGCTGGCGGACGGCCGGCTTCTTGTCGGCGATCGCGGCATCACGACCCACGGCGAGTTTCTCACCCTGGAAGTCGCGTTCACCGGCATGCGCTGGTATGGACTGGATCCCGCCAAGGTCGTCGTGCTCACGGAAGTGGTCAATCCCAACCTGCGCATGGTGGACGAAGTCGGACTGGCGATGCTCGCCCCAGGCGGTGGGCACGGCATCGCCGGGTCAGCGAACCTGTCGACGGTGGAGTTGTTCGCCCATCCCGTGCCTCGGTAGCCGGCTCGATTCAGCGAAGCAAAACCTCAGGAAGCCGCGCCACGAACGCTCGAACGTCGTCGATCTGGCCGGTCGTGGAGATGAACTCGAACGCAGTCGCACTGACCGTACCGGTGTGACCTTCAAGCATCGCTCTCATCGCCGCGGGCAGCACGGGGCATTCGTCCAGTAATCCGTGCAGGCTGGCCCACGCAGCCATGTCGAGCATGGTGATCACCTCGAGGGTTTTGCGCGCGCGCCACGGCGTGCCCGCTTTACGCTGCCTCACGAGCTCTCGCCGCAGGACGTAGAGGCCGCGCTGGACGTCGGCATCGATGGACTGAAGATCTGCCAGTGCGAGGACGAGGTGATCCGTCACGAAGAGGCTCACATCCTCGTGCAACGCCGCCCAGCCCGTCTCGAATGCCATGACAAGGTCGTGATCCACGAGAAACGAATCGGGCAGCGTCGAGCCAAGGCGCTCCAGTCCCAGGTTGCAGATGCTGACTGCTGCGTCGGAGGCTTCCTGGGCCGTAAAGGGCCTGGACTGAACGGAGCACCCGGACATGAGCGCGTTGGCGAGAAACGCCAGCTCGCCGCTGCGCGCGAGGTGTGCGGTGTCGTCGGTGTCGCGGATGTAATCCATCAGCTTCCGCACGTGTGTGAGGCCCTGCGGTGAAGGGGCTGTACCTTCGAGCAGCGCCCGGGGCCGCCCCGGCACCAGGCCGGCCTCGGCGAGGAGATTGACCACGGCGTCGATCGACTCGGAAACGTCGGCGCGTGGCGGCGATTCCAGAGCGTCCCGGGGCTGTTCCCCAGCGCCGTCGGCTGAGGCCACCGCGTCGCCGGCAGCTCGAAAGTATGCGGCGGCGAGCGGGTTCGCCGAGGGTGCGGCACTCGACCGGTGATGTCGCGGCCGCCTCGCCATCTGGAGGAAGGCACGCGCGTCGGCTGGCGTGAGGTAGCCCTGCTGCGATCGACGGCCTTCCCGCTCGAGGGCGACGTCGTGCAGCAGCTGCGCGGGCTCCGTCAGCAGGTCGTCGAATCCACTCATCTCAGGCGTGGAGTTGGACAGCCGCCGACAGCCCCGCATCACGACATGGAAGTAGTCGTGATGCTCGGCATCGAGCGCGACGAGCAGCGTCACGATCGCGTCCCACGCCTCGCCCCGCTTTGCGCGGACCAGATAACCACCCACCTCACACGCGAGATCGCCGGATGGCGACGCACCGGCGTCGAACGGCTCATCGTCGCTCGACGCAGCCGGCCCGAACGTGGCGGGGTCGAAGACACGGACGTAGCGGGAGAGGCACGCGATGACGAGACGTTCTTCGATGGCGGCGACGGTTCGGGCTGCTGCGGGGCCGCCGGCGTCCACCAGGAATTCGATCCATTCGCCGAACCGCGCCTCGTCGAGCTGCTCGTCGCGTCCCGCTTGTGAGCTACGCCATAAATCGAGGTCGAGAACCGAGCGGAGCTGTCCGGGCGTGGCTGAGGCGACCAGCTCTCCACAGGCGTCCAGACCGCGGTATCGAATGAGCTGATGCAGGGTTTCTGGCGCCAGATGGGGCACGAGCCGCGCGAGATGAGGCGTGTCGAGCAGGCGGGCGAGCCGCTGGTGGACCGAACCGGTGTCGTGGGACCCTTCGCGGCGCCGCGGGCGCTTCGGCATCAGTCTGGCGATGGTAGCGGTCGCGCCGGTCAACAAACAGTCTTGAACTGGGAGTGGTGTCGCCGGATACTTATAGTGGGGCTGCGTCAGGCCCTTGATCCCCCAGCCAAACCGATCGGCTTCCATCCACGCCGAGGCAGAATCGTTCCACTAGATAATCTTCTGAACAATGTGCAACAATCCCTCGTATAGCCATTTTATAAAGGATATGTATGCATAGACCATCATACGGAGTAGGAGGTTCACGTGCCACGGCGTGAATCGCCGCTCCAGAGTGAGACGCCCTCTGGCACACTCGACATGCTGGTGCTCCGGGTCCTGGTGGTGGGCCCCGCGCACGGCCACACCATCGCGCACGCCATCGAGCGCGGGTCTGAGGACGTGCTCCAGATTGAGCATGGCTCGTTGTATCCCGCCCTTCATCGGCTGGAAAACCGCGGCTGGATCGCCTCCTTCTGGGGCACCTCCGACAACAACCGCAAGGCCAAGTACTACCGACTCACGCCCACCGGCCGGAAGCAATTGCTGGCGCAGACGACGCGCTGGGAAGAGCTCGTCCGCGCCATCGGGGGGTTCTCAACCCTTCGACGGAGAAGCTATGAGCTGGCGCCGCTTCTTCCGCAGAACCTACTGGGACCGTGAACGCGCCGACGAGCTGCGCTCGTACATCGAGATCGAGACCGCGGAGAACGTGGAACGTGGGATGTCGCCCGAGGCAGCGCGCCGCGCGGCGCACGTCAAGCTGGGAAACACAGTACGGGTTCGCGAGGACATCCATCACATGAACACCATCGGTGTGCTCGATGAGCTGGGCCGCGACCTGACCTTTGCGGTGCGCGGCATGCGGCGGCGCCCAGGGTTCGCGCTGGCCGTGGTGCTCACGCTGGCCCTCGGCATCGGCGCCAACACCGCGATCTTCGGCGTCGTCCACGGCGTGCTGATCAAGCCGCTGCCCTACCCGAACGCCGGTGAACTCGTGGCCGTGGAGCACGCGGCGCCCGGCTTGAGCGCCGACCAACTCAAGATGTCAGCGTCTCAATACTTCACCTATCGTGATGAGGGCCGCGTTTTCCAGCACCTCGGGCTGTACGGCGATGGCGGCACGACTGTCACCGGGCTCGGCGATCCGGAGCAGGCGCGTGCGCTGTTTGTGACCCACGACGTCCTGCTGGCGCTGGGCGTCCAGCCGCAATTGGGCCGGATCTTCAGGGAGGCCGACACGACACCCGGTGGGGCCGCACTCCTCCCAATCGTGCTCACCCACGCCTACTGGCAGCGGCGGTTCGGCGGGGACCGCACAGTGATTGGACGCCGGCTGACCTCCGATTCGCGCCCGTCCGAGGTGATCGGGGTGATGCCCGAGGGCTTCAGGTTTCTGGACATGGAGCCCGCCGCCGAGGTGATCCTTCCGATCGTTCTGGATCGCACCAAGGCCACCCTCGACGGCTTCGGCTTTTGGAGCCTCGCGCGGCTCAAGCCTGGCGTGACCGTGGCCGCTGCCAATGCCGACATCGCGCGGATGCTGCCGATCTGGCTTGGCGCCTGGCCGATACCACCAAATATCGCCGGCCGCCAGGTCTTCGAAAACTGGCGGATTACGCCCGTGGTCCAGCCGCTGAAAGACGAGGTCGTCGGCGGCGTCACCGACATGCTGTGGGTGCTGATGGGGACGATCGGGGCAGTGTGGCTGATCGCCTGCGCCAACGTCGGCAATTTGATGCTGGTGCGCTCCGAGAGCCGGCGACCGGAGTTCGCGGTGCGGGCGGCGCTTGGCGCCGGGCGATGGCGGATCGCGAGAGAGGCCTGGGTCGAGAGCCTGGTGATCTCGCTCGCCGGCGGCGTGCTCGGCGTGGTGCTCGCGTACGCCGGGCTGGTGCTGGTGGTCGCGACAGCGCCGATCACGCTGCCGCGGGTCGAGGACATCTCCCTCGATCCCCGGGTCATCGCCTTCGCGTTCGCCGTCTCGTTCGTCTCGAGCGTGCTGTTCGGTGCAGTGCCCGCGTTGAAGCATGCCGCGCAGTATGGTGCGCCGCTCGGCGGTGCGGCACGCGGCGCGAGCGCAAGCCGCGAACGCCATCGCTCGCGCAATACGCTGGTCGTCGTGCAAGTGGCCCTGGCGCTGGTGCTGCTGGTCAGCTCCGGTCTGATGATCCGGACGTTCCGGGCACTGCAGAACGTCGAGCCCGGATTCGCCGCCACCGCGGAGTTGCAGACGGCGAGGGTCTGGGTGCCTCCGCAACAGGTGCCAGACGGGGAGCGTGCCACCCGGTTGCAGCACGAGATCCTCGACAAGATCGCCGCACTCCCAGCCGTGACGGCCGCCGCCTTCGCCAGCTCCGTGCCGATGGAGGGGCCCCTGCGCGTGTGGACGCAGCCAGTCTTCGTCGACGGGCGGAGCTACGCGGCCGGGACGACGCCGCCGCCGCGTCGAATCAAGACCGTATCGCCCGGCTATTTCGGCGCCATCGGCACGCGCATGATCGCGGGGCGCGACATCACGTGGAACGACATCTACGCCCGTGCCAAGGTGGCGATCATCTCCGATAACTTCGCCCAGGAGTCATGGGGCTCTCCCGCGGCGGCGCTGGGCGGTCGCGTCCGCGAGCAAGCTCCTGGCGACGGTCCGCCCGTCTGGCGTGAAGTCATCGGCGTTGTGGAAGCCGTCCATGAAGATGCGTTGGATCAACCAGCACCGACGGCGGTGTACTGGCCGACCCTGATGGACAACTTTGGCGGCCAACGGCTGTTCACCATGCGCGCGGTCAACCTTGTCATTCGCAGCGAAGAGGCGGGCACCGCGGGCCTCCTCAGCGGCGTCCAAAATGCCGTCTCGTCCGTCAACCCGAACATGCCTGTGTTCCTGGTGCGGACGATGAAGGACCTGTATGACCAATCGGTGGCGCGGACGTCGTTCGCGCTGGTGATGCTGGGAATCGCCGCGGTGATGGCCCTGTCGCTCGGCGTCATCGGCATCTACGGCGTGATCGCCTACGTCGTTTCGCAGCGATCGCGGGAAATCGGGATCCGCCTGGCGCTCGGCGCGAAGCCGGCCGAGCTCCAGCGGATGTTCGTGCGCCAGGGATTGGCGCTGACGGCAGTTGGCGCCGCCGCGGGACTGGTCACGGCCGCGGTGTTTGCGCGGTGGATGTCGTCGCTGCTGTTCGGCGTCCAGCCACTGGACTTGCCGACCTACGCCGCGGTGCTCGGCGTTCTCGGTGCCGCCGCGGCGCTGGCCAGCTACGCGCCGGCGCGCAGGGCAGCGACTATTGATCCGTTCCGAAGCCTGACGGCTGAGTGATCCGGCCTGCATCAGAAATGGGGGAGTAGATGACTCGATTCATGTTTCGCGGCGGTGCCATGCCGGTGATCGCCCTGTGTGTGCTGCTCGGTGGCAGTGCCGCGCGTGGGCAGGTGCCCGCGGGCTTCGAGTTGACGCTCGTGGATCTGGACGGCACGAAGAAGGTCCTGGGTCGGCTGCCACCGACCGTCTATGCCCCGCGTGTCTCCCCCGACGGCACGCGGGTGGCCTTCGAGACACGCGACCTCACGGGCCCCGATGGGCCGCGGCTGTGGACCGCGCCACTCTCCGACATCACCAAACGACAGCCGCTCCCGCTGGTCGCCGGCCGCATCAACTGGGCGCCGATGTGGACGCCCGACGGCGAACGCCTCGTGTTCATCGTGTCCGGCGAGAAGGGCGACGCCGTCTACTGGCGTCGCGCGGATGGTGCCGGCGACGCCGAGCACCTGATCGACACCAGGTCTGCTGAAGGGTGGAACGCCAGCGGAGCACAGATGCGCTTCCTGACGCTGAAGCCGAACAACGACTACGGGATCTCGCTGTTCGACCTGGGGTCTCGGAGAATCATGCCGCTCGTGGACTTTCCGGGCTCGGCGCAGCACAGCAGCAGCATGTCGCCGGACGGCAAGTGGATGGCGTATGCATCCAACGAGAGCGGCCGCTACGAGGTGTGGGTCGAGCCGTTCCCGGGCACCGGCGCGCGCTACCAGGTGACCCGCGACGGCGGCTCGCATCCGCTGTGGGTGTCGGACGGGCGATCCCTCTACTTCGATCGCGACAATCAGCTGTTTCGCCTGGCGCTGAACCTGGACGACATGTCGTCGCGCGTCGAGCCTGTGCCGCTGCCGATCAAAGGGTTCGCCCAGGCCGAGTACCGGCGCCAGTTCGACCTGCTGCCCGATGGCCGCCAGTTCCTGGTGCTCGTTCCGATAAGCCGGTAACTGCGATCCGGCGACGGCGTTCCGCGACGAGTGAATCACAAGCGGAGCGAACTAGGTCACGGCGGTAGACGGCAGCCACTTGGTGCTGGGCAGATGCTCAACATCGAGCCGGACCGATATCTTCGTACCCCGGCCGGGCGCGGTCTCGATGCTCACATGTCCGCGCGCCAGCCGCACCCGCTCGTCGATGCTCTGTAGCCCAAGGCCGCCACTGTGTTGACGCACTGTCTCGAGATCGAATCCCTTCCCATCGTCGACGATCGACAGCACCATCTCGTCTCCGGAACGGCTCAGGAGTACATCGACCTGCCGCGCGCCTGCATGCTTCGCAATGTTGCGCAACGCCTCCTGGGTGACTCGATACAGACACAGGGCCCTCACGGCGTCGATGTCACCAAGGTCGGGATCCGCCCTCACGACCACGGTGATGCCGTGCTGTTTCGCGAACTCGCCACAATGGCTCTCCAGGGCGGCCACAGGTGCGGCGTGTTGCAGCACGCTCGGGTGCAGGTCGTGGGAGATGTGTCGAATATCGTCGCTGAGGTCGATGGTGCGGTGCTGCAATGTTGCCAAGGCATCTTGGAGGCCTACATTGTTCTGTGCCTCGGGGCGTCGTTTGAGGGCGCTGATGGCGATTGAGAATGCCGCGAGCTGCTGGCTGACGTCGTCGTGGAGTTCTCGCGCGACGCGGGCACGTTCGGCCTCCTGCGTCGTGATCAGCTGACCCGCCAGGTCCCGAATCTGCTCGTTACTCCTTCGCAGCGCGTCCTCACTGTTCCGCCGCTCCTCGACGAGTGAAGCCATGAGCATCAACGGCAGGGAGAGCGCCATCAGAGACAGTTGCAGCGATAACACGTTGTCAGCCGGTGACTGGGTGATGAACGGCCCTCGTCCGGCAGTCGCGTGTGAGAGGGACAGAAACGCGACCATCAGGAGAGACAAACACAACCCGCCCGGCCCGAACCGGACGGCGGCCCACAGCAGGAACGGCAGCGGCGTATAGAGCAGCGCCGCGTACCTCCGCGGGCTTGCGGCGTCCATGCCAAAGACCGGGATCCCGACCGCGAGGAGTCCGAGCATGAGCAGGCAGAATTCCGCGCAGCGACGCAGTGGTGCGCTGCGAATCGCGGTCATTCCGCGGGTGACGGTCAGCACAATCAGCGGAGTGACCGTCAGGGTCGCGAAGACATTCGCGAAAAACCGCAGTCGCCACGCGGTCCAGAAATCACTGACCCAACCAGTGAGGAGGAAATGGTAGGCAACCAGGGCCGCGGTGACACAAGGCACCGCGACGGCCGCCAGGAGGATGAACGCAATCAGGCTCCGAAGAGTGTCGAACCGGGGCGGCGCGCCGACGTAACGGCGTACGGCGACTGCGGTGATGCCTGCCTGCATGATGTTGCCGGCGATCTGACCGAGCATCGTCAGCAGCGGCACATCGGGTTGGAAATTCGTGACCAGGTGGTAATGAGTGGGAACGACTGCAAGCAAATACACCCACCACGTGCGCACCGGCGTGAGGAGGAGCGCGGACAGCAGGATGGCGTTGGGCAGCCAGATGATGGCGATAGGGGAAGCCGGGAAGATCAGCAGGATGCCGACGACCCCGCCGAGATAGTAGCCCGCAGAGACCAGAAGCGCTGTCAGTGCGGTGCGGACGTGTGGATGCACCTGGCTGATCCTCAAGAGCTGCGCCAGTTCTCGCTTAGACGGTCGGACTCTACCACGTACAGGTGAGCACGGCCGCCACCGTCCCGTATTCGACCATGTTCGATCCCGACTACGAACAACCGGCCAGACCAGCTCCGCCAGCGATGAGGGTAACCTATTGGCAGCGAAGGACTTCATCGATCCGGCGTCCTGGCGCGGCGCTTGAAGCCTCTCTCGGCGCCCAACGAGCAGGGGCGCCACGCGGCGGAGGTGAGCAGATGGCAGGCATCGGAAGCGAGATCTGGCAGGCAGCCCGCAGACTGGTGCGCGCCCCGGTGTTCACGCTTGCCGCCGCGCTGACACTCGCGCTCGCCATCGGGGCCAACGCGGCCATCTTCGCCGTCGTGCAGCGCGTGGTGTTGAATCCGCTGCCGTATCCAGAGTCCGACCGGTTGGTCCGGCTGGATCACGGCATGGCGCGTATCAATATTCTGTCGGGCATCGGCATGACGTCGGGCCTCTATTACCAGTACCAGCGGGCGCGCACGCTCGATGGCCTGGCCATCTACCGCGCGGGCGAATCGACGTTGGGTGGCCGAGGCGAACCGGAGCGTATTCAGGTGGCGCGGACGACACCCACGTTGGCCTCGGTGCTGCGTGTGCCGCCGGCGCGGGGTCGCTGGTTCACGGCAGAGGAGGGGACGCCAGGCGTTCCGCTGGTCACGGTCCTCTCGCACGGGCTCTGGATGCGCCGATTCGGCGGCGACGCCGCGGTGCTCGGCACATCCGTGACGCTGGACGGCGTGCCTGCGACGGTCGTCGGCATCATGCCGGCGTCGTTTGCGATTCCCGAGCCGGGTACGGACGCGTGGCTCCCCGCTGTGATCTCGCGCGCGACCGGCTACGGCCTTCCCTACGGATACATCGGCGTGGGACGGTTGCGCGGCGGGGCGACGGTCGCCGACGCGCGCACCGAGCTGAACACGCTGATTGCCGACTTGCCCCAGGTGTATCCGGGAGACCGGGGCGTCCTGGGAAACGTGGCCGGCGACGACGCTCTGAAGTCGACGGCGATCACCGTGAAGGAAGCGATGATCGGCGACATTTCACGCGGACTCTGGATCCTGCTCGCCGCCGTCGGATTGGTACTGCTGGTGGCCTGTGCCAACGTCGCGAACCTGTTCCTGGTGCGTTCGGAGGCGCGTCAGCGCGAGGTTGCCGTACGGCGCGCGCTCGGCGCAAGCGGCGGCGGCATCGCGCGTTTCTTTCTCACCGAGAGCATCCTGCTGTCGATCGCCGGCGGCGTCATCGGCCTGTTCCTCGCATTCGGTGCGGTGGGTCTGCTGGTCCGATGGGGACCGGCCACCTTGCCGCGGCTGGAGGAGATCCGCCTCGACACCGTGGCGATCCTCTTCACGTTCGCGCTGAGCCTGCTGGCGGCGCTGGCGTTCGGGTCGATTCCGTTGTTGCGCGGCGCCGCGCTGACTGGCTCGCTGAACGAAGTGGGACGTGGGAACACGGCCAGCCGTGGCCGCCACCGCACCCGCCAGTTGCTGATGGGAGGCCAGGTTGCGATGGCGCTCGTGCTTCTGGTCGCCTCGGCTCTGATGGTCCGCAGCTTTCAGAACCTGCGCGCGTTCGATCCCGGCTTCATTGCCAGGTCGGCGCTCACGCTTCGCATCGGGCTACCCGAGCGCGCCTACCCGAGCAGAGCCGCGGCGGTGGCCGGGCACTCCGCGATCCTCGATCGGCTCGCCGCCATTCCTGGTGTCACCGCCGTCTCGGCCTCGACGGGGCTCCCGCTGGCCGACGCGTGTTTCGGCAACGGGATCCTGGTGGAAGGCCGCGACATCGCCGACGACAGGCCGGTCCCGCTCGCCAGACTCTGCGCGGTGTCCGCTGGACACGTTCGGGCGCTGGGTCTGCGATTGCTGCGCGGTCGCGCCGTTGACCGGAACGATGTCGAGCAGAGCCGGGCCAATGTCGTCGTCAGCAAGGCATTCGCGGACACGGTGTTTCCCGCGGGAGATCCGATCGGCCAGCGCATCCGGTCGAACGCACCGCCACGCCCGACGCCTCGTCCGGGGGGCGCAGGGAGTTCAGCGCGAGACGGCGGCGCGCCGCCGTGGCTGACGATTGTCGGCATCGTGTCGAACACCCCGTTCATGGCGCTCGCGGAGCGCAATCCCGTGCCGGCGGTGTACATGCCGATGTCCATCGCGGGCGGGCCGGACATCCCGTCGATTGCGATGCTCGGCCCCTCCGTCGCCGCGATGACCTACATCATCCGGTCGGCCACGTCGCCGACGGGACTACTGCCGGCCGTGCGCGGAGCCATCAACGACGTGGACTCCACGCTGGCGATCTCGCAGGTCAGCACGCTGGAGGAACTGGTCGATCGAGCCTCGGCGCAGATGGCGTTCACGATGGTGCTGATAAGCATCGCCGCCGGCGTCGCGCTGCTGCTCGGCCTGATCGGCATCTACGGCGTCATCTCCTACATCGTGAGTCAGCGCGCCGGCGAGATTGGCGTGCGTATCGCGCTCGGCGCGCAGCCACGGAGCGTGGCGCGCTTGATCCTCCGGCAGGGTGGCACCGTCGCGCTCGCCGGCATCGTCGTCGGCTTCGGTGCTGCGCTCGCCGGCAGCCGGCTGGTCGAGTCGCTCCTCTATGACGTGAGCCCGCGCGACCCAGCAGTCTTCGCGTCCACCACGCTCATTCTGTTGGCTGTGGCCCTGCTCGCATGCTGGCTTCCCGCGCGACGCGCCGCACGAATCAACCCAGTCGAGACGCTGCGAGCTGGTTAGGGATGAGGACACGCATGCATCGATCGATGGGGTGTACAGCGCGACGGCCTGGCCCTGCTGTTGATGTTTACCGTGTTGCCGGCCATTGGCGTGGCGCAGGCACCGCAGGCGGGGGCAGTGCGGATTGACCTGTCGGAGCGATTGGCCGCCCGAAAGGTGCAGGTCGTGAATCGCGATGTCACGGCCATTCAGGGAACCCGCGGTGTTCACCTGTCACAGCGCGAGGGCAACGGCATCGCGTGGATTGAAGGCAGCGAATTCGCCGAAGGCACGATTGAGCTGGAGGTACGCGGCAAAGACGTATTCCAGCAAAGCTTCGTCGGCGTCGCGTTCCATCGACGCGACGACAACACCTACGACGCCGTATACCTGAGGCCATTCAACTTTCGGGCGACCGATCCCGTCAGGCACATGCACGCGGTGCAATACATCGCCGTGCCCGATTACGATTGGCCCAGACTGCGGCAGGACTTTCCGGAAGAGTTCGAGAACCCGGTTGACCCGTCCGTCGATGCGACTGCCTGGGTGCCGCTCCGTGTCGTCGTCAAAGGCCGGACGATTCAGATTCATGTCGGATCGGCCGCATCGCCCACGCTCGAAGTGCGAAAGCTCGGGGCACACGATCGAGGCATGGTGGGCCTGTGGGTGGGAAACGGCAGCGACGGAGACTTCGCCAACCTTCGTATCACGCCGCTGAAGTAATCGAGCTACTTGCGGAAAGTCGCCCGGTCCTTGAACTCCACGATGATGAATTCCGCCTGCCCCTCGGCGTTTTCGGGCTGATGCACGTTTCCGTCGCCGCAGCCGAGCGCCCCGGCGTCGACCGATGCTGGTGCGGTGGAGCCGTCTGGAAGAGTGAAGTTCATCGTCTGATCGGTCAGAAAGATCGTGCAGCCCGGCAGGTGCCGGTGCATCACCGACTTCTCGCCCGGACCGTAGCTCGCCCAGATGAACCGGGCGACGTCGTTCTCGAACGCCACCCTGTAGTGCCGTGGGTCGGCCGCTACCGCATCGGGATAGCTGGTGGCGCCGCGCTGCGCGACGAGCCTGGCCGACACCGCTCCCAGACAGACACCGAACGCCAGGCCGATCATCAGATTGCGCATCAGAACTTATACTGCAACGCGACGTACCACCCGTAACGACTGGCGTACTCGCAAATCAGCCTCGATGTCGCTTGTGCCTCCAACGCGATCGCCTACGTGCAGCGTCCGTAAGTCCTTGACCCACGCGATTATCCCGCCCCCTCCGATCGCCACGTCGCCTTTTGGCAGTCCGATCGGCGGATGCCGCCGCCACCTAGAAGTCCGGGGGCATCGTTGGAGGTGGCGATACCAGCCTGGAGCATCGGAGCCAGCAAGGGTCCGGTCCGGCATCGGCAGACGAAGCTCGCGAGAAAAGCGGGCCCCATCGGACACGGCCGGTCGTGGGAGCCGACCCACGACGGTTGCGCCATCTTCGTTTGTTGTCGTGCCATAGCCCGGGCGAGTGACTGAACTGATCACGCTCGCGACGGCGAACTCTCTCCCGAATCTGGAAAAACGCTGAGCGATCAGAGTCTCAGAGCCAGTCGCTTCCTCCATCCCCACAAGAGCGCCGGTCGATTCGTCGACATCGAACTGGAGCTGCGTGACGCGAATGGTGACTCTCGATGAAGACTCGCGCGTCGGCCGGATGTCCGCGAGGCGATAGTCTCCGTCATGCCATTTCTCGGTCGCCCCATAGCCACGCAGCAGTGAGTCCCGCAACAATCTCGCGGCGGCCCGAACACCCGTCAGAGCGGCCATCCGCGCGCGTGGGTTCGCGAGGTCTATGACCAGGTATACCGCGCGAGCAGACGTCTCGCATGGCTGCGCGGACGTCGTCCTTGCCGTTTCAGCGGCGATCCTCGCCAGGATGTGGTCGCTCTCGACGAGGTGGGTGTCGAGCTGCGTCACGAACTGATCGATGAGCGCCACCGCGGCCGATATCGCCACCGGGCCATCTAGTCCCGCGCCGAACGCATCGTCGACTGACCGCCGCCACGAGGACACTCGCGCGGCGAGCGTCTCCGAGCTTTGAGTCACCCACAGCCTGGATGTCAAGGCTGCGGCATCGGCGCGCGCCGTCAGGGGCGCGCCGCAGGAGTCCTCCGAAGCACCCGACGCACCTGTCGCCGGGCTGGCGGCTTCACGGGCCAGCGGCACCATGACCGCAGACAATGCCAGAAGCGCACGGAGTCGCGTCATCACCGAGCCCGAAACGCCAGCCGCGTCCCTTGGGGCGGCTGTCACTTCGACGCGCAGCGGATTCAGTCGAGGATACGTCACCGCCAGGGCGTCCTGTGTCAGAAACGGCGGCGAGACAGACAGGGCCTTGAATTGATCGTCGCCGCTGGCCGTTGCCACGAGCCCGGCAAGCCCGGGATCCCATCGGACGCGAACCCGCGATACGGCGCGTGCATCGAGATACTCGCGCGTCTGTGCGTCCGCAACCGGGGTCGTCAGAAGCAGGGCGAGCGGCAGGAGCCGCAGGAGGCGTGCGCCAGCAGCGAAACGTGATTCTCCGGGAGTGCCATGCGTGGGCATGCGACGAGGCGGAATCAGCGCACGATCTCCTGGAGGTCGACGCGAAACCACGTCTGTGCAATCGCGAATCGCCCCCGATCGTCCGCGCCACGCACTGGCGCTGATCGAGTCCCATAAGGCGGACTCCAGCAACGTCCGGACCGCAGACGGCGGCCTCGCGGAAGGCCCGCGTGCATCGGGCAGCGATTCCTGTGCCAGCAGCCGGAAGTTCTCGTGCCGCAGCGTCGATTCGACACCGATCGCGATGACGGACTCCCAGCCAAGCGGATCAGCGGTGATATCAACAGGCTCGAGGGTCCGATCGCGACCCGGATCGATTCGGTTGTCCAGCTCCCTGTCCGTGATCGGGAAACAGAGGCCAGATTCCGGCATTCGCGTCGACGTAGAGCATCGTGACATCAAGCGGCACGGTGCCGGTGTTTCTCACGACGAACTGCAGACGTTCGCCAGCCCTGACAACTGGCGCGCCTCCGGCCGCGAGAAGCGGCTTCGCGGTCGCGGCGCCGGTGTCGTACCCTGAGTACTTGAACCTGGAGAGCGGCCTCCGGATCGACGTAGGACGACAATCGCGCGAGATTCGCTGCGCGCGCGAGCCGCCTGAGACGATCGGCAAGCGAGGAAGCCAGCTCTTTGTCGTCCAGCGCACCGACGTCGAAGCGCTTCGCGTGTGGGCCCGAAGCCACAGCGGTCGGCGTGTCGACGTCTGCCCGGCGGTCCGCCGGCGCCAGGATCACGCGATTCGCCTCGACTCGAACGACCCAATCGGCATCGGCCGAGCCCGCGCGCGCAGCGAGACCCTGCGAAAGGGCCTCGAGCGAGTTCAGCGCCCGTTCGACAGCCGCCAGCCTGCGGCGAGGCGACGCGATCTCCAGTGCCACGCGCAGGCGGAACGCGTCGAACTCGTGATGCTTCACGCGCGCACGGCTTCCTGCGGCTACGCGCGCTCCGGTTGGGAGCCGGCATCCCTTCGTGCCGAATCGCCCTCGCCACGGCGGTTGTCGGATGCACTTCGATGACGCGAAGATGACCGAGCGGCATCGTCGGCGGACACGGAGCCCGGTGGCGGAAGTACCTCGAGGATCGAGCCTTGCGTCAGGCCGTGGATGCTTCCGGCCCGCAAGGCTCCACGTGCCGGTGCTGCGTCGCGCGTCGATGACGAAGGCGGGCGATTCGCGGGCCGCTCGCTTGCCGAGCACCTCGCGATCGACGCCCGCCCTTCGAAGGCCGGCGTCGGGCCGAATCCGTCGGCGCTGTACTGGTCGATGACGCGCTGCACGAGATCGCGATACGTCATCGGCTGCGTGTGCTCCGTCAGTACGCGCGCCAGCGTGTAGGTGAACGAGCCCGTGCACCGGCCCGTTGCGGTCCGGCATCGGCAACTCCGGCGTTCCTTCGATCGCGTCGGCGGCGTATAGCGCTGCGATGTCGCGGCAGCGTTCGAGAAGTCGAACGCCCGCGGCGGTGCGCGAGGATCGAGGGCTGACGCGGGCACGCTGCTCCGCGCGCTGCCGCCAACGCCTGCCGCGGGAATCAGTGTCTCGACGGGGATCCCGCGATCTCGCGCGATGGACGATCGACCGGCGCGGGTCATCGTCCCCGAATGGCAGGCATCCACGATGATCCAGACGACGGCGCCCTTGTTTCGATTGTCGCCGACCCATTGCCGGATGTCATCGTCGACGATCGCGTTCTGACGGCGCCCCTCGACGCATCCCAGCCGGCGCGTCGGCCGGAAGAAAGATCTCGTCGAGGCCGTCCGGCTCCTCGTCGATCGGGTCCGGATCGGCTGGCTGCTGGCTGCCGTGGCCCGCCAGCAGGATGACGACCTGGTCGCCCGGACCGGACCGAGTCGCGCAGCCTGCGGAACTCGCGCTCGATGTTCGCGCGTGTGGGCCGCTCGGCTCGTCGTCGGGCAGGCCAGCCAGCGAGACGATGGCGCTGGCGGGAAACCGAAGGCTCGCTGTCGAGCACGCGCTCCGAAACAGCGCCGACGTCGTTCGCCGGCCCTTGCAGGTTGTGCTTCTTCATCGCCGGCGCAATGAACTCGGTCACGCCCGACGAGCAGCGCGAGACGACGGCCCCCGGGCCCGGCGCTTGGCGCACCTGCGCGGGCATCCGAGACGCACTGCACGCGATTGCCGCCACGGCGAACCAGCCCGATCGCGTGCGACGAACCAAGCTGGCTACGGCGCACGTCACCAGATCCCGGCGCCGACTTCGAACACCAGCCGCGGCGTCTCGAGCGACGACCGGCCGTTGGCGCGAATGCCGATGCGCCCGCCGAGGAACGTGCCCCAGTCGGGGAGCGGAAACCTGAACTTGACGCCGGTCTCGACCGCGAAGCGTTGCCCGTCCTCGACTCCCGATGTCGACTCGTAGCGCCCGTAGTCGAGACCGACGGCCACGTACCAGTCGGCGAAGCGCGACGCCGACGGCATGTACGCCACGTCGACGCTCTTGCGCGCGGTCGCTCCCGGCCACGGCCCGCTCAATCGCCCGACCACCCAGCCGCCGAGTCCGGGAACCTGAAGACCGAACGGCACGGTCGCCGCCCACCCCGTGCCGCCGTCAAACCGCGCCGACGCGCTGATCCGCTCCCACCAGTGCGTGAACCCGTTGTAGGCGCCGCCGAAGCCCAGCCGCCCCATCACGTCGACGGCGTTGACGCGGCCGTGCACGGTCGACATCGTCGCAGAACGCCTTTCCCGCCAGCAGCCGATCGGGATGCCCCTGCCCGAGCAGGCGCGTCAGCGTCGGTCGCATACTGCTTCATCGAGGCGTTGCGAGTCGCGCACGTCGCGCAGCGGGTCGCCGCAGATCTCGCGGTCCTCGGTGGCCCGTCGCAGGCGATAGTCGTAGCGCACGTAGCGGCTGAATGCCTGCGGCGGCCCAGGGATCCTGCGTCTGCGCATGGCGCAGCGTGCCGGCGTCATCGACGGTGATCTCCGGCACGCGTTTCTTGAACGTGTCGGAGCGGAACACCGGCGACAGCTGGCGCGATCGCATGGTGTCCCGCGCGCCCCACGCATCGGCCGCAAAACGATTGACGTCGTAGTTCGGCGTGAACACGCCGTCGCCGTTGCGATCGGGCGCGCTGGCGTGCTTGCCTTCCTCGACGAGCACGATGAGCGGCCAGAACGGATCCGATCGGCTCAGTTTCTCCGACGATGTCAGCGGCGAGGTCGGCCGCCACACCCGGCACGGCGGGCAGCGCCGCCCGGTCCGCGGCGCCACCGGCGTCCTGCCGGCTCGTGGCTTCGAACAGCTGCGTCGCTTCGTCGAGCCGGTCCCGCAGCACGACGTCGAGATCGAGCATGTTGGTGTACAGCCCGAGGCCGTGCGCCGCGCCGTAGAACGTCGCGACGCGGATTTGCCGGCACGACGGGTTCGTCGCGCGAGGATCGCCGCGCTCGTCGGCGGCTTCAAACGACGATCCGCAGCTCGACGCTCTCGAGATCGTGCACATGACTGTGCGCGCCGAGCTCGTTGGGATAGTAGAAGAGGTAGCGAATCACGACCTCTTTCATCTCGCGAAGCAGCGATACGTCGAGCGGAACGTCGGCGATCGCCTCCGGGTTGGCCCGCTCCGTCGTCATGTACGGGCGCAGGGCCGGGGTCATGCGCTCCTGGAACGCGCGCGCCAGGTCGCCGTCGCTCGACGCCGATTTGATCTTGGTAATGCGGTAGTAAACGAGGTCCTCCGGCGTCGCGTCGCGCGCCTGCCGCCGCGGCCATTCGCGGGGGAGTGGTCCGTCGAGATCGATCAGCGGCTCATCGCGCGAGAACCAGAGCGCCGGCCGGGCGCGGACTGCGACCTCGTGGAGGCTGATCGGCCGGTCGTCGGTGGACGCCGCCGCCGCGGCGCCTTCGCAGGCGGCCCAGAGCACGGTGCTGAATCGGGGCGTGGTCTGAGCCGCTGCCTGCGTCGCCGCACACATTGAGCATCAGGACGCAGGGTGAATACCGTGCTTCTCATGAGGGGAGTTCGCGCGTATTCTTGCACAAACTCAGCAGTAGCCCGGGGAGGACGTCATGCCAGCGCCCGTCAACTCGCGTCGCCGACCCTGTCTGAATCTCCGCATGCTCGCCTGGACCGCCAGCCTGGTGGCTGTGGCGGCGATGGCGACGGGCGCGGCGCAGGTTGCCGGCACCCCGGATCTCGGTGACGAGAAAAGCCCGCTTTCGCGGAGCGCGGATCCCAACGTCAAGCCCGGCGCGGAGGTCAACGTCCGTGACAAGCCATCCGGCGTCGTCGCACCACCGGGGAAGACGGGCGCGGCGCGCGCGTCTGCGCCATCACGTTCGACAACGACACCGATCTGATCACGAAGACGTACATCGACGGCGTTACGCAGGGACGATCAGGCCGTTCGGCGAGCTCTCCGCGTCCTCGGTTCCCGGGTCGACGGTGTTGTATGCGCGCGCCGAGTATGACGATGGCTCCGCCGATGCGTGGGGTCCGATTCGCGCGAGTTGCCGGACGAAGTACCTGTGGCGCCTGGCTGAGTGACACGCCGTAACAACTAGGATCTGCCAATGCCCATGAGTGTTCGGATTGCGATCGTGGTTCTGGTCTGTCTCGGCACAGCACCGCTTGCCCAGCAGGAGGTGCCGGTACTGCCGGAAGATGCCGAGCGCTTGCATCGGGAGGCGGACGTCCACATCGAGAAGGCGCAATACGCCGAGGCAACTGAAAAACTGGAACGTGCGTTGTCGCTCCGACGTCAGAGCCTTGGAGAGTCGCACCCAGACGTCGCGCAATCGTTGGCGCGCCTGGGGGCAGTTGCCGTGCACCAGGGCAACTACGCCCGGGCCGAACAGCTCTTTCAGGACACGCTGAAAATACGCGAGGCGATTCTGCCGGCTGAGGACGTGGCCATCGCAGACTCGCTGACCGATCTTGCGTCGGTGTGGCAGATGCGCGGGGACTACGTGCGCCCCGAGCCGTTGTACCAACGCGCGGTTTCGATCTACAGCAAGGCGACGGTCGGGACGACGCCGTCTGTTGCCGTCCTCACGTCCATGGGCGACGTGCTCGAGAACATGGGCGCGCTGTATCAGCGTCGCGGTGATCTCGTTCGCGCCGAGTCGCACTATGTGCGGGCGCTCACGATCCGGGAGAGCACCCGCGGCCGCGACCACGCGTCGGTTGCAGCGACGGCGGCCAACCTGGGAGGCGTGTACTGCGCATCCGTTCAGTACGACAAGGCAACAGAGGTGTTGAAGCGCGCCATCGACATCCAGGAAAAGAACTTGCCCGGCAGTCGTGGCGCACTCGCCACCAGTTCATTCAACCTGGCCGCCGTCTACTTGAACCGGGGGGATTTCGCCAGCGCCGAGCCCCTCTTTCAACGCGCCCTCGACATCGACGAGGAACTGGTCGGTGCGCGCCATCCACGGCTGGCAGTACGGCTCAACGGCCTGGCGGAAGTCCTGCGATTGCGAGGCGAGTACAAGCGGGCAGAGCCGCTGTATGAGCGGGTGCAGTCGATTCGGGAACAGACGTTGGGCGCTTCGCACCCGCAGGTGGCGGATGCCTGGATTGCGCGGTCGTTGCTTCGATACGCCAGCGGCGACTTCGCGGGCGCAGCCGAGCTCCTGGCGCGCGGATCCAACCTGCGCGAAGAGACCCTGGCGCTCATCCTGACGACCGGCTCCGAAGACGCGAAGCGCCAGTATCTCAGCAAGATCGCCGACGAGACGGACATCGCCGTGTCGCTTCACCTCGGCCCGGCGCGGGACTCGGCCACCGCCGCCACGCTCGCCCTCAACGACATCGTCCAACGCAAAGGCCGATCGTTGGATGCGATGGCCGACCACTTCGGCAACCTGCGTCGTCGGCTCGACGGCGCGGATCAAGATGTGCTCCGCCAGCTGTCTAATGCCCAGGGCCGGTTGGCGGCGCTGGTGCTGAGTGGCATCGGCACAGCGGCCCAACAGGAGGCCGCCGCGAAGCTGCGCACCGAGATTCAGGGGCACGAGCAGACCGTCAGCACAAGGAGCGCGGAGTTCCGCGCGGCGTCCCGTGTGGCGACCCTGCGTGACATTCAGGATGCGATGCCAGTCGGCTCGGTCCTGATTGAGTTTGCGTCGTACCGCCCATTCAACGTCCACAAGTCGCGAACCGAGACGTTTGCCCCCCTTCGATACGCGGCCTACGTCCTGGGGAAGAACGGTATCGTCACCAGCGCCGATCTCGGGGAAGCCGCCCGCATCGATTTGGACGTCCAGCAATTCCGCCGTGCCTTGGCAACCCCAAGCCGGCCGTTCGCCGGGCCGGGGTTGCCAAGGGCGCCGGCATGCTGGACGTCCAATCGATGCGGGCGGCTTCCCCGAGATCGGCGCTGGTGACGATACCGCGACGACATAGGCCGGGAGAGAAACGTCTCGGTTCGCGACTTGTGGACGTTGAATGGGCGGTCAGACGCAAACTGAGAATCAGGCGAGCCGACTGGCATCGCATGTAGAATGTGGCGCAGGAAGACGGTATCGTCACCAGCGCCAATCTCGGGGAAGCCGCCCGCATCGATTTGGACGTCCAGCAATTCCGCCGTGCCTTGGCAACCCCGGCCAACCAGGCCGTTCGCCGGGCCGGCCAAGTTCTGCATCAGGCGTTGATCCAACCGATAGAGGCATCGCTCCGGGGCATCGAGCACGTCTTCATCGCGCCTGACGGACCGCTGAATCTCATTCCGTTCGCGGCCCTCGTGGACGCCGCCGACCAGTATTTGATCGAGCGGCATACGATCTCATACGTGACGAGCGGCCGCGACTTCGTTCGACTGCGTCAGCAGGGAACCGGCGTATCGCGTTCCCTGGGCCCGCCGATGGTCATCGCGAATCCGTCGTTTGATGGCGCGAGCGAGCAATCGTCCGTGCCCGAGGCCGGGCAGCGACTGAGCTTCATGCCGCTCCCCGGCACTGCGGCCGAAGCGGAAGCCTTGGCGACCGTGCTGCCTGGGGCGCAGCTCTACACGGGCCGCAATGCCACCGAGACGCTGCTCAAGGAGATGCGCACGCCATCCGTCCTGCACATCGCGACGCACGGATTCTTCCTGCGGCCGTCGGGCACGCAGAGCGCGGGCTCGACCCGTGGGCTCTTGATTGTGCCAACCGCATCGGCGCCAGGCGGACGACGAGAGGACGCGCTGGTGCTCTCGGGGCTCGCGCTTGCGGGGGCCAATCAACGAGCCGGCGGTTCCGGGGAGGACGGCATTCTGACGGCGCTCGAGGCCGTGAGCCTGGACCTGTGGGGAACGCGGATGGTCGTGCTGTCGGCTGCGAGACGGGCGTGGGCGATGCGAGAAACGGCGAAGGAGTCTACGGACTTCGTCGTGCGTTGGTGCTCGCCGGGTCCGAGAGCCAGGTGATGAGCCTGTGGCAAGTCTCGGACACCGCGACGACAGATCTCATGATTGCGTACTACCAGCGGCTGCGTGCGGGGGAGGGACGTGCGGAGGCGCTGCGCAACGTGCAGCGGAGTTTCGTGCAGGGTGGCGCCTCGCGACGCCACCCGTTCTACTGGGCCAGCTTCATCCAGTCAGGAGACTGGCGGCCCGCGTTCAACTGAGAGTCAGCCGCGACGCCGGCGCCGAATGCCCGCGGCGACGGCTCCGCCGACCAGCAACGATGCAAACGAGCTCGGCTCCGGAACCGGCGACGGTGCTCCGGAAACGTCCACCGAAATCAGCCCTGGCCAGGTTGGACACACCCAGTCGGGCGGTGTGTCGAGGCCTTCGCATGCGGGCAACGCACCACCAGCGCCAACGCTCCCGAAGAAAGCTCCGTCAAGGTAGAACATCAACGGCAATCCATCCCCCATTCGGGCAACGAGAGCGTCGTAACCCGCGAAGTCACTCAGGTGCAGAACTACCTCAAGTGACTTGCCGGCTTCGTCGGAAAGTCGTTAACAAATGTCCTCGCACGTTTAGGATCCTCGCCGGCCCCATAATCTAGTTGAGGCGACAAAGGGAAAAGAGCTTCGATCTCGGCGAGATCAGATCCTACGTTCAGCAAAAGCTCAAAGCCCGCGAGGTCACTGGCGGCAAAGGCATCGTACGAGGGATGCCGTTTGGGATGCAGGATGCCGTGGCCCTCAATCGTCTCAATCGTGATCGTGATGGCCAGACCGGCGAGATCGTTCTGCGTCAAGGTGAAGAGGCCGCCGGTCGGGAAGCCATCGACCAGGAACCTCCCGTTCTGCCAGTCGATATCGACGCTGTTGTCGATCGGGGCCGCCTGAGCGTTTCTGGAAAGCCCGGGCATCAGTAGAAACGCCAGGAGAGCGATCGCGTGCAGCGTGATCCGAGGCCATGCGGTCATGAGTGTGTCCCCTTTTCCATCGACCTGATCTTCAGAGCCGGGATCGTCCAACGGTTGAGCTTTCAAGTCAAGGGGAATCCCGGTCAGGTGACGTCGATGAGCGCGCTCATGTGCAACCGCATGCGATGACGGCCGGACGCCACGTGAACTGCCGTTGCCTTTCACATGCGCGGGCTCCAAGCTGCCGAAGTGCTTCCGCTAGCCATAGATGTTGTGGGGCGAATCGCGGACTGGCGGTGACCCTGGCGAGAGCCAGCGGTTTTCGTCACGGGCACTTTGTTGAGCAACGTAGTCTAGGCCTCGGTGCCGGCCTGTCCACATCCTGTGTGGGTCACCGCGATGGCCGCGCAGCCAAGGGCGATCGCGCACGATATGGCGGCGCCTGGGAGCCGCTGCGCGCATCGGAGCGCCCGTGCTTCACGCTACGTTCTTCTCATCAAATCCTCATCTTCCCGTCATCCACGAGGTCGGCTCCGGCGTCACCGTTCACTCTGCCCGGCGGTAGGAACCTGGACTGTTACGCCGTTGCTGCTTCTCTTACTGAGTCCCCACGTGGTGCCCAGTCAGACACTCGATCGGTTTAGCCTGCAAGTGGGCGCGGGGCCGCTGTTGAAGAGCGGCGGACACACCTTGTCTGCGGCGTTTGGTTTCTCGCCGTTCTCCCGCGTCGATCTCGTGGTGAATGTCGAGCGCGATCACCTGCCGTTTCAACGGGACACTTCAGCGATCGATTAAGCATCAACCGCGGCGGGACGCTGACCTCTGTGAGCGGCGAGGTGCGCGCGTCAGTCTTCCCGCCGCACCGCGTCTCGCCATACGGATTTGCCGGGATCGGCGACGGCGTGTCTCGACCAACCGTCAACGATGCCTTTCCCGATCCCGTAGAGAACGATCTGCGTGTCGTCTATTTCGGCGGCGGTTTGCGTGTTCCGATACGCAACGGCCTCAGCGTGTTCGGCGACGCGCGCGCGAAGCTGGCGATGGAAGGCGACGGAATAACGGGCCTGTGGCCGGTGCGCGCCGGCGTCGCGTGGCGTTTCTGAACTCCCAAGCTATCGAGGCGGCGTCCACTGAACCCGCCCCAATCTGCTCTTACTATGGCGGCGTCAACGTATAGCCGAGAGCAAAGCTTTGCCCGATGTTTGGGTTTAGATTGATGGTGCAGCTGGCCGAAGTGCAGGACCCAGACATCGCGGCAGGCGAGGGCGTCGGCTGGAACAGGCTGCAGCCCGAACCTGAAATTGCAGCCGTCACGCTGCCCGAAACGCTCGTTGGAACGATGGTTCCCGTGATCGTGCCGCTCATGGAGCAACTGTTACAGGTAAGGCCGGAGAACGGGATAGAAAGGGCTCCGCTACTGCCGACAACTGTCGTCCCAGAGGACCTCGCGGTGCAACTCTGGGGACCAGGAGCGTTGAACAGGGGCACGTCGGCGCTGATCGTGTAGGTCCAGGTTCCAGGCGTGACGGTGATGCCCGGCGAGGGGGCGGTCGGCGTCGGCGTTGAGTCGCCGCCGCCACAGGCGGAGAGCAGGAGACCGACGACAAACGCGAGATATCGAGGCGGCTTCATCCAGCATCGCTCTACTGGCATCGTCGCTCGAGCGTCTTGCAGCACTCGGGACAAGATTCTTGTCGCGCTCGGTCCGGGACTGTAGACATTCACTCGGCCATCCTTCCACCACGATAGGCGGGTTTCTTCCTGGCCAGTCGACTTGGGCAGTCGGCGCTCAATCCGCGCCTCGTCGCCAGCAGGAACCTTCAAGATCGACGTCGCGATCTCGGTGGCGTATTCCGTGCCTCTCATTGGTTCTCCCCTGTGTCCAGCTCCTGTCGTGACGCAGCTTCGTTGGCCTGCGGGGCTTTCCGGGAGAAAGACGGGAATGTGCGCGGTGTCTTGGAAGAAGTCGTAAACGCCTGACGCAACGCCAGCCCGTTGCGGCCAGGCTCCCTTTGTCGGCTTCAAATGCCCCGTAAAGATCTGTCAATGAGGTATCGGCTGGCGGAAGCCTCGCCTGCAGGCGACCGGCTGCACCGCTCAAATAGTGAGGGAGGCGTTTAGAGCAGATCTCGGCCCTGGTGGGCAGAAATCATCGAAATATGGTGGAGGCGGCGGGAGTTGAACCCGAAAAACCGGGTTCGCGCAATTAACTGACGGCGCGCGAGTTGTGGTCGCAACCCGTTCATCCGTCGCCTCTTATCGACACGGAACCAGTCCTCCCGAGTCCGCGGGAGTGCTCTCAGATCACCTGAATTCTTGGAGACATTGTGGAGGCGGCGGGAACGGCTGGGCGGCGGCCAGGTCCCGGGGTGGCGTGGCCCGGGAGGACGTTTGCTCGTACGCCCAGCTCTTGCTGACCTTGAGAAAGTTCAGCGACGACATCGACTGTCAGGAAATTGTGGCGGTCCGGTTCCGAAGCGCTGCTCGGCGCCATGGAACGCGGTCATGGGGGCGTCCCTGGGGCATAGCTGGCTCATCCGCGTCATGCGTGCCTCCATGTGTTCGCTCGCGCGAGTTCGAATGGGCCGGGACGCTTTCACACCAGCATTGTCTATTCCAGAGGTGCGGTCTACTTTGTCGGCACAAGGCGCTTCAGCTCCTCGAACCAGTTCAGGACAACGGTAATGCTCGCTGGCGTGCTGCTCTGCTCGGATTCACCGACGGGTTTAAGCAAGAGAAACCGCCGGCCGTCCGGCGACACGTCGTAGGTTCGGTGAGTATCTTGTTCGCTTCCAAAGAGGTACCGCCCTTTAAGGACCTTCGTTGGGATACCCGCCGCCCGCCTTGTCCCCCGTTGCATGGGCACGCTTATGAGCGCGCCGGTTGGCGCCACATAGAAGAGTGCCTCACCGTTCCGCGCCCACAGAGGCCGCGTGCCACCCCCCGCGGAGATCTGCGTGTAGCCGCTGGTGATATCGGGGAAGGGCCGCACGTAAATCTCACGCTGTCCAAGCTGGTTCGACTCATACGCTATCCATCGACCATCCGGTGAGATCTCCCCATTTTCCTCGATGAATTTTGTCTGAACCAGCGGCCGCACAAGACCGTCTCGGCTCAATGCGAGCAACATCAGATTCTGGGTCGTGTTGTCTGAGAACACCGCAAACGCGCCGTCCGGCGAGATGGACGTCGGAAACTGCTCGTTCGGACTCTGTGTCAAGCGTTCCGCTGCATCGGTGCCTTCTACGGCCACGCGGAAGAGGTTTGCTCCCGCGCCACGGCTCGAGCTGAACAGGAGTTGGCCATCCGGCATCCATACCGGGACGCGGTCCATTGCCGGGCCAGACGTGATCCGCGTGAACGTCTCGCGGGCAAGATTCCAGACCCAGATGTCATTCTCCTGGTCTCGGATGTCGAGCGCCACGCGTGTGCCGTCCGGCGAGAGCCGCGGGTATACATAAGACCTTTTAGGCACGTTGATCGGTTCCTCATTCCCTGGCGATCGACCCAGACGAGTGTTCGCGCCACAGGCAGACCGCTCCGGGCTACGTCCACCAGCGAGCCGTCCCGCGAAAGCTGAAATCCGCAGCTCCGCTCGCTTTGCTCAGCACGCCTTCCAACACGGCAACTGAATCGCCGAGGATCTCCAGTCGAGCGAGATCGAAGGGCACTGCATGCAGGGCGCCTTCGACAGCAAACACGATATGACCCGTTGCGGAGAATCGTGGACTGCTGCCGTACGGCACGAGGATCTTCTGCTCGAGTGTCTCAAGGTTCACGACGCCAACCTGAAGACCATCTGCATGTTGCCCGGAAACAATCGTAAAGAGGACGGCTTTACCACTCGGTAAGAACTCAGGCCAGCGATGAGACACTTCTTCTCGCTGTTTCTCCGGCGTGGTGAGGGCCTTCGGTTTCCCACCAGCGGCCGGAACTGTCCAGAGTCCCGTCCCGTCGTTTCTCGCGAACACGATAGTTCCATCGGGTCCCCAACTCGCACCCAGGATTTCCGTGCCGACCGAAGCGATGGGTACCGGTGGCCCCCCAGCGATCGAGATCTTCTTAAGCGTGAAGTCGGACTCGTCAATGAAGCCTACCCAACGGCTGTCAGGTGAGACAAAAGGCTCGAAAAAACGCTCCCCTTGCCGAATCGGTATTCCATCAACTTCGTCGAATGCCCGCACGTGGAGCTGGCGATTGACGCCTTCACCGGCGAAATAAACGACCCGGGTGCCGTCAGGCGTCAACGCCAGATCGTGACTGTTTACGGCTATGGCCAACGGCACGGTCGGAGCTGCGGCGATCGCAAACCGACGAATCTGTGCGCTGCGTTCAACTGGAGTAGGTTTCAGTATCCAGGCCGTGAGGCCGGACACAACCGCGGCTGCAAGAGCCGCAGCAAAGGCCAAGGCCAGGGACGGCCGCACGACATCTCTGACGACACCGGCCGTCACCCGATTGTCGGGCTCGTTAAGAGATGCGTCGAACGCCCCTGCGAGGGCCAGGCGCAAGTCTCCAATATCCTGCACGCGCCCCTTGGAATCCTTGTGCAGGCAACGACGAAGATATCCGCGAAGCATCGGTGGAACGTCCTCTGGCAACACGGTCCAGTCGGGCTCGCTGCGAACCACGGCGGCGATCGTATCGGCCGAGTGCCCTCCAGCGAATGCTCGCCGGCCGGTGAGCATTTCGTAGAGCACACACCCGAAGGCCCAGATGTCGGTGCGCTTGTCGACTGGTTGACCACGCGCTTGCTCGGGGCTCATGTAGGCGGGGGTGCCGACGATCAGCCCCTCGCGCGTGGCGTCGATCGTCATCGTCGGCAATTCCGAAAGATCTGGCGCTGCGCCGTTGCCGGCCGCCGCTTTAGCCAACCCGAAGTCGAGCACTTTCACCGCGCCGTCGGGCGTGATCTTGATATTGGCGGGCTTGAGATCCCGATGAATGATGCCCTTCTCGTGCGCGGCTTCCAGCGCCTCCGTGATCTGGCCCGCAATGTTCAGCGCCTCGGCCGGCGGTAGCGGACCTTTCGCCAGCCGATCGGCGAGCGTCGGTCCTTCGACGAGCTCCAGCACGAGTGCACACACCGGGCCCGGCATTCTCGAACCCGTAGATCGCACCGATGTGCGGGTGGTTCAGCGTCGCCAGCAGCCGGGCCTCGCGCTCGAAGCGCGCGAGACGATCGCGGTCGGCCGTGAACCTTGCCGGCAGGACTTTGATCGCGACATCGCGGCCAAGCTTCGTGTCGCGCGCGCGATAGACCTCGCCCATGCCGCCGACGCCCAGTAGGGACACAATCCTATAGGTGCCGATCTGCTGACCGCTCAGATCGAATTCCGACTCCCTGTCCCTAATCCTGGTATCGGTTTCAAGAAAACTCTCGGCGAACTTTCCTGCGCGAGCAGCGACTCAACTTCGCTTCGCAGCTCCGCATCGTCCCCGCAGGCGTCGCGCAGAAACTCAGAGCGCTCGGCCCGTCGCGACCAGCGCCGCGTTGTAGAGCTGTGAGATCTGCCGCCAACGTTTAGCTTTCATGGTGGTCTCGGAAGTATATGCGAACGGTTCGCGGCAGGTCCTCGTGACGTTCGACAGCTTCAGGCCTGCGAGCCTCGAAACACTCCTCAAGAGGCGTCAAGTTGCGGGTGATGTGCTGTGGAAAATCGGGGAAGCAGTGGGCTTCGCCGGATTACTCCTCCCTTGTCGTTAGCGTTCATCGGAGGTGTCTCGGCGCTGAATGGCGGATGAATACCCCGATGCCGATGCCGAGACACCTTCGATAACGAGACTTGAAGGAAGCCGCGGGCGCGGCGGCCGGCTATGGAGCTGGAATGAGGATCCCCTGGGGGTTGATCGGCGTGACGGGAAGAGCCACCGGCGCGCGAGCGACGCCGGCATCGACTCGACGGCCGGTGCGTGCGTCGTTCAGGCGCGGTGCCGAGAGCGCGATTGGTCCGCCGAGACACAGCTTTCCTGAGACGTGGGCGCCCACGTGGTCGACGGCACGGGCACCGACGGGGCCGCAGGCTCATGACGTGTCGATCCTCCAGGTGAGGGTGGTGAGCTGGAGCGCCGAGAGGATTGGTTCGATGAGCTCGCGGCCCCGCATTGGGGACAGGCCCACGTG
>CAWEBF010000014.1:0-115971 GCA_963807235.1 uncultured Acidobacteriota bacterium | reverse complement strand
AGAGCAGTGAGGTTGAACATGCCGACAATCCGCGCCGGCCAGATCACGATGAATTACGAGCAGCAAGGGGCGGGAGAGCCACTCGTGCTCATTCCGTACCTCGCCGCCGATCACGCCTGCTACGCGTTTCAGGTTGCGGAGTACGCGAAGCACTTCACCTGCATTTCGGTCGACCTCCGAGGCACCGGTGGATCCGACAAGCCGGACGGCGCGTATACGACGGAGGTGCTCGCCGACGATGTTGCCGCGTTCATGCAGGCGGCAGGCATCGGGAAGGCTCATATCGCGGGTCTTTCTCTCGGTGGAGCGATAGGCCTGTGGCTGGCGGCGAAGTACCCGGACAAAGTCGCGTCCTTGTCGCTGCACGGCGCCTGGGCGAAAAGCGACGCCTTTCAACGCACGGTCGTCGAGAGCTGGCAGATGCTGGCGAAGGCTATCGGTGTCCAGGAGCTGATCATTCGGGCGATCTTCCCGTGGTGCTTCACGCCGGAGCTGTATGCCGACAAGCCGGATTACATCGAGTCGCTGGCGGCGTTCGTCCGCAGCCGGCCGCCGCAATCAGTGCCCGATTTCATCCGGCAATCGGATGCCGTTCTCGCTCACGACGTGGAGGCTCATCTCGGGCGAATCACCGCGCCGACGCAGATCACGGTCGGTCGCCACGATCAGCTGACGTCGCGTTTCGCGGATCCCCTGAAGAGCGGCATCCGCGACTCCGAGCTCCTCGTGTTCGAAGGGTGCGCGCACGCACCGCTTTACGAGCAAGTCGCGGCATTCAACGAGAAAACGCTGGCGTTCCTGCAGCGGCACGCCGGAACGGCGGTCGCATAGGTCACTTTCCCACTGTGCACGAGGCCCCAGTGCGTCGGCACTCTCGATAAAAGGCGTGCGTCGTCGTGACGTATGCCAGGCCTTCCGCGACTGACCCCCAGCCCGGCACTCTCGAGAATGCCCCAGCCTGAGCCTGATGTTCCTTGTAGCGCGCGAAGTACCCGCCGATTTCTCGCCGCGCAGCGGATGTGAGTTCGTCCAGCGGGCGCCGGCTGGCATCGATTCGTGACAGCACCACCTTCGAGTCGAGTCCCTTCTCGTCTTCCATGAACATCACGCCCACGATGACGCCACGCACGAGCTGGCCGCCCGGCAGCGGCGGGCCCAGTACCAGCACATCGAACGGGTCGCCGTCATACGACACGGTTTGCGGCACGAAGCCGTAATTGACCGGATATCCACCGACCTCAACCGGCATGACCCGATCGATTTCCCGGGCGTTGGCGCTCATGTCGAACTCCCACTTCCGCCGGTCACCCTTGGCGATCTCGATGTAGGCGTTCACGGTGCCGTCGGCATTGATGGGAGCCGTGTCACGCCACACGTGCCGCGCGTGCGGCCTCGCGCCCTTCAGGCTTGTCATCAGCGCAGTCGTCCCAGACGCAGGGAGGACGGAAGGTGGGCGGGCGAGCCCCTGAGCCGCGAGTGCCCAAGGACATAGAATCAGAAGTAGCAGCTGTCGAATCCTCACGGGCAACCTCCCGGCACTATGTCTTTCTGTAGCAACACCGACGCCATTCGCACGGTTGAGGTAGGAGGCCATGAGACGAATGGTTCGGATTCTTCTTCTTCCGATCATTGCGCTGATGTCGGCAGGACCGGCATGCGCCGGGCAACAGCCCGCGGCGGAATGCAGGCCCACGGGTTCACTCGGTACGGCTTCCCGGACTGTCGGAAGCCAGTGGCCTCGCAGTCAGCCGGCGTGTTCCCGGCCGCCTGTGGTCGCACAACGATTCGGGCGCGCCGCTCTTGTTCGCTCTCGATGCTCGAGGGTCCGTCACCGGTCGCGTTCGAGTCACGGGAGCCACCGTGGAGGACTGGGAGGCGATCGCGGTAGGGCCGTGCGGGTCGGCTTCATGTCTCCACATCGCGGACATTGGCGACAACAACGGCAAGCGCACCCACATCACCATCTATCGTTTCCCGGAACCTGAGGGCGGTGGCGAATCGGCGCCAGTCGCAGATGTCTTTCATGCGACGTACCCGGATGGGCCTCAGGACGCCGAAGCCCTGCTCATCGCCGGTGACGGCCGGATTCACGTTGTGACGAAAGGCGAAAAGGGTCCCGTTGCGATCTACAGGTTTCCGGCGCAGCTTCAGGCCGGTGGACGCATGCGGCTCGAGCGTGTCGGTGCCGCTGTTTCGACGAAGTCCGGCGCGGAGTCGCGTATCACCGACGGATCCGTCTCGCCAGACGGCCAGTGGGTGGTATTGCGAACGCGGTCCAGCTTGTCGTTCTATCGAGCGTCCGACCTGCTCACCGGTCAATGGCGCGTGGCGAACCGCATCGACCTTGCATCGCTGAAGGAGCCACAAGGCGAGGGCGTCGCGCTCGGGTCAGACAACACCGTCTTCGTTGCCGGTGAAGGCGGCGGGAAAGGGCAGCCTGGAACGTTCGCGCGGTTTACATGCGCGCCGAGCAGCTGATGCGCCGCGTCGCGATTCAGCGTTGCGACGGCGGCACGCAGGCGAAGTTGCTCGCCTCGTCCGTGCTGCCCTGGCCGCGATAGCGCGCGATCTGCGGATAGGGGCAGAGCGGCCTCGTGCGCCTGGCGCCGGCTGCGAGCGGACGGCTGGCGACGAGCTGTTCGGGCGCCTTCCCGCTCTCGACCCACGTGTCGATCGCGCCGAGCGCATCGATCATGAACGTGCCTTCGCCGCCGGAGCAGTGATCGACGCCGGGCGCCATGAAGAGCCGCACGGAGTCCTTGACCTGCTCGGCGCCGGTCGTCGTCAGCACGCTCTCGTAGTAGTCGATGGTGTTCTGCGCCGGGATCAATCCGTCCGTCCAGCCGTGCCAGAGCAGCAGCTTCCCCTGGCGTGCGACGAAGGCGGAGAGGTTCGGATCGGTCGCCGTGACTTGTGCGGTGTCCAGCGATCTCGCTCGTGCCAGATCCTTGTCGAGGTCGAGCATCGCGGGGGTCCAGTTGGGATCGCCGGTGACCTGATCGCGCCAGTAGTTCGCCGCGATGGGGAATACCCCTGGTGCGTAGGCGGCCCATTGGAGCTCGCCTCCGGGCCCGGGTCCAGGAAAGATCTTTTCACCGGTACGCGGATTGACGACGCCCGCATAGAGCGAGCGCGCGGTCTCCACCTGGCTGGGCGTCAGGCATCCCGACGACTTGCCAGCCGTGCACGCCAGCGTCCCGGGATCGAATGTGCAGCTTCGCGGATCCTCCACGACGCGATCGGTGACGCCGTCGCGGGCGTCGCACGCCGCAATCGCGGCCTCCATGAGCAGTGTCAGCTGCGGCGGAGCCAGCCCGCCCTTGGGGTCGGTGACGAGCTGCTGCACCTTCGCTCCGTACGACATCAGCGGAACCCAGTTGTTCGCGGGTGCACCAGCGGAGATGCCGTCGAAGTCATCGGGGAAACGCTGCGCCGCCTTGAGCCCCTGCCGTCCTCCGGTCGAGCAGCCCAGCCAATAGGAGCGACGCGCGGGCTTCGAGTACAACGCCGTGACGATCGCCTTCGATTTCACCGTCGTCTCGTGCACCGCGCGCCACGCGAAGTCCACGAGCTTTTCGGGGTGCCCGACGGCGAAGCTGGCGTCGGCGAAGTCGCCTTCGTGACCGGTGTCGCTGCCCGTCACCGCATAGCCGCGCCGCAGCGGCTCGGCCATGTCGAAGTAGAAAATGATGCCGGCGAAACCACCGTTCCCGACCGCAACGAACTTGCCGTTCCACCCTGCGACGGGCAGCCACACCTCGAACTTGATCGCGGAGTCGGGCGTCGGCGCGGCGGTTGCCGACACGCGGCAGAACGCAGGCAGGGTGCTGTAGTCAACCGATATGGGCGGCCCCGGGGGCATCGGAGGCGCGACAAATGCACCGGCCTCGACGCGCTGGACATTCGTGATCTTCGTGTCCGGCAGCGCGAGGGCCGCAAGGCTTTCGCACGATGCTGGCGTGCTCGCGCGCGCAGCGGCGTCGTTGGCCGGTGCCCGATTGCAGGCCGCGAGCGCAGCACACGCGCAAAAAGGCACGACCGCAAGTCGCCCTACCAGCCGCCGCGTCGAGACTGTGTCGATGTTCATGCTGGGCGCAGTATACGTTTGAGGATCGCGTAACTACCAACTACGAACTACGAACTACGAACTACCGCCGACAGTCCGCCCCTAATGCGTCATCGCATACAACAGCACGTTGATCCCGAAGGCGTAACCCCGCGCGCCGAACGTGTAGAAGTAGGTGGGATCGTCGCCCTCGCGTTCCCACGAGTCCGAGATGTCCGTGTTGTGGGTCATCAGCATCATCACGCGGCCGGCGCGATCCGAGACGATGCGCGCGTGCGGCACGGCGCTGTCGGCGCCTTGTTCCGAGGTGCCCCCGCCGGAGCGGATGAAGAACCCGATGTTCGGAATCTGCGGGATCTCCGTGACCACGAACTGCGACCGCAGCATCGGATGATCGAGCGGGATGTCCACCACGTCGTACTGCTCAGACGGCAGCACCTTCTGGAGCTGGACGACCCACTGGTCCCATTGAAAGCTGCCCCAGAAGTCGTCGGCCCAGATGAACCCGCCCTTCAGCAGGTACTCGCGCAGCCTGGCGGCGTCCCGCTCGTCGAGCGAGGCGCTGCCCGGAGCCGCCATGATCAGGAACGGACACTGGAACAGAGTGTCGTCGGTCGGACGCACGAGCAGGTGATTGGGGTAGCCAGCGGCGAAGCTGACCTTCGTCTTGGTCAGCTCCGACAACCGGATCGACATGTTGATGTCGGCGCGTGGAAAATCCGTCTGCCAGCTGCCACCGCCCCCGCGTCCGCCGCGATAGACCAGGCGGCAGAAGTGAAAGCGGCCGTCGAAGTCCCGCGCGGTGGCCACGCGGACGCTTCCGAAACCTCGTCCGAACTGCGCCTGCAGGCTGGCGGCGAAGCCCAGCGCGACGAGCGCGACGAAAAGCCCGGTCCGTCCGACCACGGGCGTATTGTCGCCGGATCGCGTGCGCGAGACCCATCAGTAACTGAGGGGGCTTGCGGTGATCCCATTCGACGCGATATAGTCCCATCATCGACTGATGGGTCTCACGAATACACCCGATCTGCTGCCTGGCACCCTGGAGTTGCTGATCCTGAAGAGTCTCGTGTCAGGGCCCAAGCACGGGTACGCGATCGTCGAACACCTTCGAGCGTCCTCCAGAGACGTGCTGCACGTCGGCGAAAGCGCGCTCTATCCAGCGCTCCAGCGGCTGCTGTTGAACGGCTGGGCAAAGGCGGAATGGGGCCTCTCCGAGGCCAATCGGCGAGCGCGGTACTACGGCTGACGCCTGCCGGCCGGAAGCAGCTTGCCGGTGAACGCGCGGAGTTCGAGCGCATGGTTCGGGCGATCCAGCACGTGCTGGAGGCCACCTAGGACCAGGAAGGATCGCTATGGGGACCTGGCTTCGCCGGTTGGCCTACCTGTTTCGGCAATCGCGACACGAGGCGGAACTGCGCGAGGAAATCGAGGCCCACCGCGCGCTCCTCGCCGCCGATCTGGAACAAGACGGCCTGACGCCGCCGCAAGCGGCCGCCGCCAGCCGGCGAGCGATCGGCAATGTTCTCCTGGCAAGCGAGGATGCCCGCGAAGTCTGGCTCGGCTCGTGGGCCACCTGGTCGCAGGATGTTCGCTACGGTCTCCGGACGCTTCGCCGCAGCCCGGCGTTTACCGCGGTTGCGGTGGCGACGCTCGCCCTCGGCATCGGAGTCAACACCGGCATCTTCACCGTCGTCAACGCCGTGCTGTTTCGCGAGCTGCCCGCTGCCGGCGCGCACGAGCTCGTGTCGATCTCCCAGGCGGTGCAGGGGGTGCCTGCTGTCACCGGAGAGGAGACCTTCTCCACGTCCGAGTACGTGGACTATCGCGACCGCGCCAAGACGCTCTCCGGACTGGCGGCTTATGGCAACGTGAGAGGGGAAACGACGCTCGGTGGCGATGCGCCGCGGACGATTCTCGGCATGCTGGTCAGCTGTAACTACTTCACCGTGTTGCAGCAGCCCCCGGCGCTCGGCCGCGCGCTCGCCGCGCGCGATTGCGAGCCTGGCGCGGACCTTGTCGTGGTGCTCACTCACGACCTGTGGCGTACCGTGTTCGAGGCGGAACCGGGGATTGTGGGCCGCACGATTGAAATGAACCGGCAGGCAGTCACGGTCGCCGGCGTGGCGGCCGAAGGCACCTATAATGGCTCCCCCTTTCTCGGTGGCGGTTTCTTCGCGCCGCTCAGCGTCGGCCGACGGCTCACGTCGAACGATCCGCGCTACGAGGACCAGCTTCCCTGGCTGACCCTGCTCGGCCGCCGGCGCGACGCGGTTGGCCTCGCGCAAGTGCGGGCCGAGCTCGAGGTCATCGCGGCGCAGCTCGACCAGGTGCGGCCCGGCCGGTCGACCAGGCTGACGATCGGACGCGCAAAGCCGGCGTTGCCGCGCCAGCTTCGCGACAGCGCAACAGGAGCCGCCGCCGTCCTGATGACCGCGTTCGGCTTCATCCTGCTGATCGCGTGCGCCAACGTCGCCAACCTGCTGCTCGCGCGCGGAACGGCGCGGAGCCAGGAGATTGGGATACGCGCGTCGCTTGGCGCGAGCCGCGCGCGAGTGGTACGTCAACTGGTGGCCGAAAGCCTGCTGCTGGCGGTTGTGGGCGGCGTGATCGGGTCAATGGTGGCGCTCTGGTCGATTCAGGCGCTCGTCGCACTCGCGATACCGATGCTGTCTCCCGAGCAGTCGCTGACGTTCACCGTGGACGTGAGCCCCGACGCGCAGGTGCTCGGGTTCGCCATGGCGCTGACGCTCGGAACGGGACTCCTGTTCGGCCTCGCACCGGCGTGGCACGTCTCCAAACCCGATCTACACGCCGTGATGAAGCAGGACTCGGCCGGAGCCGTGAGCCGCCGCGGCGCGAGGCTGCGCGGGACCCTGGTCGGCGTGGAGGTCGCGCTGTGCATGATGTTGATGATCGCGGCTGGACTCCTGCTGCGCGGGTTGCAGGCTACCTACACGATCGACCCTAGTTTCCAGTCCAGGAACATCGTCTACGCTTCGCTGGAATCCGCGTTCGAGGGCTACAGTTCCGAGGCGTCCGAGGCGCTTCGGGAGCGCCTGATCGCCGACGTCGGCGCGCTGCCCGGCGTCGAGGCAGTGGCCTACGCGATGCGAGCGCCGCTGGCCAATGACAACGCGGCGGTGCCGATCCGCCTCCCTGGTGAACGCGAGAACGGATTTCGGACCGCCGAGGTCAACTTCGTGACGCCGGACTTTTTCTCGTTGCTCGGGATTCCGATGGTCCGCGGCCGCACTTTCACGGAGGCGGAAGTCGCCGCCGCCGCTGACCCCGGGAGGGTGGCGGCCGCCGGGCGCCAGGCCGGCACGAGTCCCGCCATCGTCAGCGAGGCGACGGCCCGCAACTTGTGGCCGGGACGCGATCCGATCGGCCGGATGCTGCTACTCAGAGAGGGTGGGGAGGGCACCCAGGAGCGCACTCTTGAAATCGTTGGCATGGCCGCGGATGCGCGGGTGACGGTGCTTGGAGCGGTCGACCCTTATTACGTGTATCAGCCGGGCGGAGCATCGAAGCTGCTCGTCAAGAGCCGAATGGACGTTGGCGCGACCGCCTCGAGCATCCGCCAGGTTGTGAGGAGACTCGATCCGTCGCTCGTGGTGCCCGTGCTCCCCCTGGAGGGGAACCTCGGGTGGTGGCGCGGTCTTTCAGGCATGGTGACGACCCTCTTCGGGGGACTTGGCGTGCTCGCGCTGCTGCTGGCCTCGGTCGGCATCTACGGCGTCGTGTCCTATGCCGTCACCGGCCGCTATCGGGAGATCGGCGTTCGCCTGGCGTTGGGGGCGACGGCGTGGAGCGTGCTCGGCCTGGTCCTTCGCCAAACCATGCGCCCGGTGGTCGTCGGCGCGGCAATCGGCGTCGTGGGGGCAAGCGCCATCTCGAGCATTCTGTCGAGCGTCCTGTTCGGCGTCAGCCCCGCCGATCCGATCGGACTCGGCGGCGCCGCGCTGTTCGTGCTCGGCGTGGCGCTCGCGGCCGGCGTGCTGGCCGCCCGGCCAGCGACCAGCGCCGATCCAACGGTAACGTTGCGATACGAATGACCGGTCAGGTTTAGTGTCTAGTCCAGAACGCCCAGCTCGGTAAGGAGGCGCCTGGCTTTTCGACGTAGCCAACGTACCAGTTCGCCGTCTCTTCGGCCGCGTCTGACGCTACGGCGCCTCGGCCAGACGAAGTTCCAGCGCACGCCGCTGGTTGCCGTCGAGCGCGAGCACTTGTTCAGCCGCGCTAAAGCCTACTTTGGTCGCGCGTATGTGCTTCTGGCCCGGAGGCAGATGCCGGATGGTCACTGGCGACGCACCCCAGCCGATGCCGTTCACCGTCACATGCGCTCCAGGCGGTTCGGTTGTGACGACGAGTTCGGTGAACGAGCCTGGCAATGGCGCGACCGCCGTCGCGACGTCCGGTGAAGCGGCGACGGCCGCCGTCGCTACGTCCAGTGAAGAGGCGACGGCCGCCGTCGCTACGCCCGCTGAAGCAGCGACGGACGCCGTCGCTACGTCCAGTGACGAGGCGACGGCCAGCGTCGCTACGTCGGGTGAACCTGCGACCGAAACGGCGGTTGAAACGCCCGCGGACTGGGCGACTGGCGGCTGAGGCGCGACTGTCGCCGGCTCTCGCCGGCTGGCGGACGAGTCAAATGACTCGCCGGCCGGCTGCCTGACGGCGCCTGTCAACATCAGCGCACCGAGCGCCAGCACCACGAAGGCAGTCGACACTGTCGCCTTCAGACTTGGGCGCGCCACCTCAGCCGTGGGAGGTGTCACGACGGGGGTGATCGCAGAATCGAGCCGTCCCAGCGCAAGTCGCTCGTCCACTCCGACGGCCTTCGCCACGGCACGAACCTCTGCCCGTTGATAAAACGTTGGCATAAACCCCAGGTTGCCGAGTTCGAGTGCCTGGAGGTTCCGCAGCGGGATCTTGGTTTCGCGGGAGATATCGTCGAGTGTCAGCCCCCGAGCTTCACGCGTCCGCCTCAGCCACTCGCCGAAGCCGGCCTTGCCCTCAACCTGCTGGTCCGCCGGACCAACCCATCCGTCTACCGTCTGGACAAAATGAACCGTCGCCATGGTCTCGATCCTTCAGAACGTCGTTACTCCGGAGATCGAACTAGAGGAGCAACGAGCGTTCCAGCACGCACTCGCGAAATGGCCAACAGCCCGGACATCCCGTCCGCGTGACAGCCGAGGAGCGCACAGCCCGCGGTGACTAATGTCACCGGATCCGGAGCGTCTCAGTGCATCCCGGGGCCACGCTAGACTTTCAGCGTGAACGGGTCAGGGGCAATACCCATCGGATGAAGGTCCTGGTCACCGGAAGCGCCGGCCATCTCGGCGAGGCGCTGATGCGCACCCTGCCGGCTGCGGGTCACGATCCGCTTGGCATCGACATCGAGCCGTCGTCCTTCACCCATCACGTCGGCTCGATCGCCGATCGCGCGTTCGCGGCCAGGTGCATGGACGGCATGGACGTGGTGCTGCATACGGCGACGCTGCACAAGCCCCATGTGGCCACCCACTCGCGCCAGGACTTCATCGACACCAACATCACCGGCACGCTGAACCTGCTCGAGGAGGCGGCCCGGGCACGCGTCAGGACCTTCGTGTTCACCAGCACCACCAGCACGTTTGGCCGGGCCCTGGTGCCACCGCCGGGTGCGCCCGCGGCCTGGATCACCGAGGACGTCGTCCCGGTGCCGAAGAACATCTACGGTGTCACGAAGGTCGCGGCCGAAGCCTTGTGCGAACTGTTCCACCACAAGTTCGGCCTGCCATGCCTGGTGCTGAGAACCTCGCGGTTCTTCCCCGAACAGGATGACTCGAAGGCCACGCGCGACGCCTACGACGATGCCAACGTGAAGGCAAACGAGTACACGTTCAGGCGTGCGGATCTCGAGGACATCGTGAGCGCGCACCTGCGCGCGATCGAGCGAGCCGCCGCGCTGGGGTTTGGCCGCTACATCGTGAGTGCCACCACGCCGTTCCTGCCGGAGGACCTGGCCGAGCTGCGGACGAACGCGCCGGGCGTCATGGCTCGCCGCGTCCCGCGCTACCGGGATGTCTATGGAGCTCGCGGCTGGTCGATGTTTCCTGGCATCGATCGCGTGTACGTCAACGAGCGCGCGCGGCGCGATCTCGGCTGGCAGCCGAAGTACGACTTTGCCGCCGTGCTGGAACAGATCGCCGCGGGAGGACCCGCCGGCAGTCCGCTCGCGCAGCTCGTGGGGTCCAAGGGCTATCACGCCGAGACATTCGCCGGCGAACCCTATCCGGTCGAATGAGCTAGCGCCCCGCGGAGGCGAACGCGTATAGCGTGTCGTTGGCGGCGACGACGACGTACTGAACACCATCGAGCTGATACGTGATCGGCCCGTTGGTGATCGACGCGTGCAGGCCGGCGCGCCAGAGCGGGACGCCTCGCGCGGCGTCGAAGGCCACGAAGTTCCCCGCGGAGTCGCCGGCAAAGAGCAGGTTGCCGGCCGTGGAGAGCAAACCCGATCTCGTGCTGGCGCTCCCGTCCCATTTGAAACGCCACCGCGTCGTGCCCGTCTGGTAGTCCAGGCCGAGCAGCATCGCCTCGGACCAGCCGCCCCGGTCGTTGCCGCCCCAACCCTGCGGCTTGTCGTCGTTCTCGTTCTCGTAGAGGTAGTACACGCTGAAGGCGCGCGTGGCGTTCACGTAGAAGAGGCCCGTCTGCGGGCTGAAGCTGGGCGGCGGCCAGTTCTGTCCACCGCCCTGGTTCGGCGACACCAGCGCGCCGTCCACCTGCGGCTCCTTGCGCGGGTTGGGGATCGGCTGGCCCTTGGCGTCGAGGCCGCTCGTCCAGTTGGTCTTCACGTATTCGGTGCTCGAGATGTTGCGGCCGGTCTCGCGGTCGAGCACGAAGAACCAGCCGTTGCGCGCCGCCTGCGCGAGCAGCTTCCGCGGCTGGCCGTTGACGGTCCCGTCGAACAGCACGGGCGTCTGCGTGGCGTCCCAGTCGTGCGTGTCGTGGGGCGACGACTGGAAGTACCAGGCCAGCTTGCCGGTGTCGGGGTTCAACGCGACGATCGACTCGGTGTAGAGGTTGTCGCCCTGGCGCTTGCGGCCGTTGATGACCGGTTGCGGATTGCCCGTGCCGAAGTAAATCAGGTTGAGTTCCGGATCGTAGGTCGTCGATCCCCACGTCATGCCGCCGCCGTGCAGCATGGCCTCGACGCTCGGCCAGGTCTTCGCTTCGGGCGTCCCGGGCTCGGGATGCGTGTACCAGCGCCACTGCAGCGCGCCCGTTTCGGGATCGTGCGATTCGATGTAGCCGGGGATGTCGAGGTCGTCGCCGCTCACGCCCACGATGACGTGGTTCTTGACGATGAGCGGCGCGGCCGAGGCGTAATAGAACTGATCGAGATCGCAGATGCCGGTCCGCCACTTCTCCTTGCCCGTCCGGTTGTCGAGCGCCAGCAGCTGGCAGTCCGGCGTCTCGACATACACGGTGGTCCCAAGCACCGCGACGCCGCGGTTGCCGATGTGCCACCCGCCCCTCGACGGCCAGGTCGCGTGCCACAGCTCGCGTCCGCTCCGCGCGTCGAGCGCCCACACGTGATCGGGAATCGTCACGTACAGGACGCCGTTGGCCACGACCGGCGTGCCCTTGATGATCGCGGCGGTCTGGCCGCCACCTCCGGCCGGCCCCGATGCCGCGATCCGATGGGTCCAGCCGAGTGAGAGCGAGGCGATGTTGCCGCTGTTGGCGGTTGTCAGGGTGCTGAAGCGCCTGCCGGAGTAGTCGCCGTTGTGCATCGGCCAGGAATCCGGCGTCGGCTCGACGAGCGTCGAGGGCAGGACGACACCCTGCCCCGACAGGGGAACGACAAGCGCCACCGCGATGAGCAGGAAGAAAGCTACTTTCATTTGAGCGTCCACAGGTAGGCCACCACGTCGTGGATGGCTTCGTCGGTGTACTGGTCCAGCAATTCGTGGTGCACGGCCAGCGGATCGCGGACCTCGACCGTCACGCCGGGCACTCGCGAGAAGGCGCGATAGTCGCCGGATCCATCCCGCAGCGAGACGTTGAAGTTGTCGATGCGCACGAGCGTCCCCGATACCGCAGGGCCGGAGAGTGGTCTGACAGTGACCTCGACCTGCTTCGTGCTCCTGAACAGCGTTGGAAACAGGACGCGCTGCTGCAGCGTCAGCGCATCGCTCATCCGCGAGCGCAGGCCGGCCAGATCGCCGGTCGGCGAGTGGCACGTGCTGCACCTGCCCGCGCCTTCGAAGTAGACGCGGCCAGCCTCGGGGTTGCCCGTCAGCACGTCGATCGGTGCGGTGGGCGTGCGGTTCCGGGTGACGGCCTCGATCCGCTGGCGCAGGAAGTGCGACAGATCGACGAGCTGCTGCTGCGTCAGCGCGGCCTGATGCGAGGACGCCGCCGCGCGCATGGCCGGGCCGATGGCGTTTCCCAGGCGATCGCGGAGCACGGCCGTGGAACGAATCAGGTCGGGGCCGCTCGGACCGCCCTTGGCAGTGCTGCCGTGGCAGTTGATGCAGTGTTCCGCGTAGACCCCGCGACCGCGCATTGCCGCAGCGTCGTCAACCTTCTGTCGATCGGTGGGTCCGCCCTGCGCGACGAGCGCGGCGGGCAGCAGCGAGCCGAGGAGCAGGGCCAGAGCTAGCGGCATAGCGCTGGGTTCGACTTCACGATGTAGGACTTGTAGTTCCGTGCCCGCGGGTCGTTGCAGCCTTCCAGGTTGAGCAGCTCGACCTTCCGGAAATCCACCGGCGCGGTCTCGGCCTGGAGCGCGATGTAGCCGCCGGTCATCGGGGTGCCATCGACCTTCACGGCGGGATCGACAGGCGCCGCCTGTCCGCCACCGATCTGCGGCTTCGAGTACTCGAGGACCGTCTGTCCCTCGACGGTGTGGCGCACCAGTTCGTCGCCGTGGACCAGCACTTCCACCCGAACCCATTGGTCGCCGTCGTAGGTGCGTGACGACGAATTGGTGCAGTGCGCCGTGTGGAGCCGCCCGTTGTACACCACGTGCGATCCCGGCGTGCAGAGGTTGGCCGTGGAACGCGGGCCCGAGCCAAGACCGCCAAGGAGCTGAATCTCGAGGGAGATGGGGAAGTCCTGATCCTTCAGCATCGTGCGCGGGTCAGGACTGTGCACCATCAGGCCGTTGTTTCGGACGGCCCAGCCCGGGGCGCCCGCCACCTGCTCGCCCACGAAGCGGTACTCGGCGGCCAGCAGGTAGTACGAGAACGGGTCCTTGTAGAAGATGTGGCCGAACTCGCCGTTGAACGACGGCCACTGGTCGTAGCGAATCTTCAGGAGCCCGTCCTCGACACGGAACGTGTTGCGAACGTTCTCGCCCAGATCGTGTTTGGCGAACTTGATCGTCCAGTCCGCGAGGTCCCGGCCGTTGAACAGTTGAATCCAGTCGCGCGCAGCGGGGTCAGCTTGCCGCGCCGGCGCGAGGCCGAGCAGCGCGAAGACGAGCAGGGTGCCCAGACGGCAGGTGCTCTTCGACATCGGTGCTAGGATACGCCCGGCCAGCGGAAGGAAGGCACGACCCTGAAGAAGAAAGAGTACGAGGAGCTGCTCGAGCCGCTGCAGCTCGAGCTCAACAATCTGGCGCACTGGCTGCGGCACACCGGCCGGCGCATGGTGGTGCTGTTCGAGGGCCGCGACGCGGCTGGCAAGGGCGGCGTGATCAGCGCTATCACCAAGGAGCGCAACCCCCGTCAGGTGCGCGTCGTCGGTCTGGCCAAGCCGACGGAGCAGGAGCAGACGGAGTGGTACTTCCAGCGCTACATCGCGCACCTGCCCTCCGCCGGTGAGATGGTGCTGTTCGATCGCAGCTGGTACAACCGTGCGGGCGTCGAGCACGTCATGGGTTTCTGCACGCGTGAGGAATACCGCCGCTTTCTGGAGCAGGCTCCAGTCTTCGAGCGGATGCTCGTGGACGACGGCATCCTGCTGTACAAGTACTGGCTCGCGGTCGATCAGCGCTACCAGGAGGAACGGTTCGTGGAGCGCGCCGCCGATCCCTTGAAGCGGTGGAAGCTGTCACCGATCGATATCAAGGCCCGCGAGCGCTACGTGGACTACGGCCGCGCCCGGGACGAAATGTTCAAGGCCACGCACACGAAGTACGCCCCCTGGCACGTCGTGAACTTCGACAACCAGCGCCGGGGACGCCTGAACCTGATTCATCACCTGCTCGATCAGGTGCCGGACACCTCCGTCCCCGAAGAAGCGATTGCCCTTCCCCCGCTCGCCGGCCAGCCGGCGAAGGAGCGATTCCGGAGTCTGGTCAAGCCGATCAAGGGGCGCTACTGAGCGGAGCGCCCGGCGCCTACCAGCGAAACGCGGTCTGCGCCGCCTGGCTCGACAGCTGCTCGTAGAGCGCCCTGGCCGTCTCCCGGGACAGGTAGGGGATGCTGATCTGAAACAGGCGGCCACCTGCGGTGTCCACCTGCACGCTGGCCATCGCATTACGCCGGTCGAAGGGGGACTCGTGGCAGGTCACCGCCTGCACCTTGACCACCGGCGCAACCGTGACCTGGCGCCACATCCATCCCTGGCGAAACGCGATCACGTCGCCCGTCGCGGCCCACTGCATCCGCCGCACCTGCTTCCACGTGACCAGCCCTAGCCACGTGGCGGTGAACGGCACCACGGCGAGCCCAAGCCAGCCCAAGAGCCCAACCGGCGGCAGCGTCGTCGCGAGGACGATGAGCATCGTCGGCTTCAGCGCGCGCCGAAACGCCCGCGGGTGGAGAGGGTGCCATTCGAGTGCGCTCAAATCCAGGCCCGGAAGCACTTCGCGTACGAGCGTCGGCATGGCATCCCGCCGGATGATCGGCGCCAGCGACTCGCGCGGTTGCTTGCGTCCGCCCTCCGGGGTGGCCGTTCCGCCGGCGGTTTCCACGCGGACCGACATCCGCTTGACGAGGCGTTGGAGCGGCGCTTCTCGAATCGTCAACGATTGGACGCGGCGCAATGGGATCGTGGCCATGACGCGCGTGAAGAGTCCGTACTCCGACCGCAAATCGTCTCCGACGCGCGACAGCTTGAACTCGTACAGCCGGACGCCGGACCAGATCATCGACAGCAGGCGCACGAGCATGAGCAGGACCACGAGTCCGGCGAGCAGGACCGCGAGTCTCGAGAGCGACGGCACGTCCCCAGAGGCAACCGTCTTGAAGGTGTCGCCCACGAGGCCGGGTACGTAGGCGCCGCGCGTTAACTGATTCCAGAAGCCGCGAAAGAGGCCCGCTTCCCACAGCAGGCCGTAGGCCGCGCCAACCACCAGCATCCCGCGGTTGTCCAGCAGACCGTTGAGGAACACCTCGCGCAGGGGCAGATGGAGCAGCGTGCGTGACTCGGGTTCGGGCACCGCCGCGGCCGCCGCGGCCGCCCCGTCTGCCGGCGTATCCGCGGGCCCGGCCTCCGCGTGACCGGCGCGTGCGCGGCCCTCGAAGATGCGCCGCCGCATCTCCTCGAACACCTGCTCGTGCAGGACGCGGATCGTGGCCTCCGGTGCCTGGCCGCCGCCCGTTTCGACGCGCACCTCCGCCACGCCGAGGAGCCTATGAGCCACGTTTCTCACCGCGTCGAGGTTCTGGATCCGCGCATACGGCACGTGGCGCTCGTTGCGGAAGAAGACTCCAGAGCGGATGACCAGCTCCGTCCCCTCGTACCGCATGCGGAAGGAGAAGTAGCGCACCACGGCCGCAATGGTGCTGGGGATGAGGAACAGGAGCAGCCAGAACTGCCAGTTGGCAATCTCCACATCCCCGGGCATCCACCGGTTCATCCACCGATCCGGCCCGAACCCGCCTGGCGTCGACGGCGTGTCCGACGAGCGGCCCGACGACACCATCAGTACCGAGCGCCGGTACCAGGAACGCCTTGAGGCTGCCCGCCAGCGAAAACAGGATCGAACTGGGATGCAGCCGATGATCAGACGGCATCGCCCTGATCACCCGGCAACAGGTGCGCGCGGATCTGGCGGGCGACCACGAAATCGAGACCCGGCAGCGTGACCTGCGAGTGCTGCGTGCCCGCGGTGTAGACCACCAGCGTCCCAAGGCCAAAGCGGCGCTCGAGCGGCCCCTGGGACACGTCGGTATGCTGCACTCGCGACCGCGGCACGTTCGTGATCGTCCGCCAGTAGACGCCACGCGCAATCTCGAAACCCTCCCCGTCCAGGCAATACGACGCAAAGCGGTAGGAGATCGGCGGCCAGCGGTATAGCTGCCACGCCAGCAGCCCCATCACGACGGCCCAAAGCGGCAGGAGCAGCACGCCTGCGACCAGCACACCGCTGCCAATCCACAGCACGATCGTGCCGATGAACGACGCCGTGGAGACGATGGTGAAGAAGATGGCGGAATGAATCCGCCGCACGGAAATCCAGCGGGGATCCAGCTGGCGTGTCACGCCATCCGCAATCGAAGCGCTCCCAGGGTCCATCGGGATCACTCTATATGCAGTTCCGCCGTCGGCCCTACAATCAGACATGCGTTCGGTTTCCAGAAGGCATGTCCTGCGGGCGCTCGTGGCCCAACCGCTGCTGGCTGGCATCGCTCGAGCCCAGTCGCGCGCCGTGGCAGCGCCGAAACCGCTGCCGGCCGGCGCCACCACGCACGACTGGACCTCGTTTCTCGGCCCGACGCACAACGCGGTCTCGACTGAGACGAAGTTGAACCGCAAGCTCCCCGCGCCCCTTGTCTGGGAGTTCGCGAAGGGGACCAGTTATTCATCGCCAGCCGTAGCCGGCGATCGGCTGTTGTTCATTCATCGCGTCGGCGACCAGGAGATCGTCGAGTGCATGGATGCTTTGACGGGGGCAAGCCGCTGGCAGTTCAAATACGGAACGGCCTTCGAGGATCGTTACGGGTACAACAACGGCCCGCGATCCAGCCCGGTCATCGACGGCACGCGCGTCTACACGATGGGCGCGGAAGGCAAGCTCCACTGCCTGGAGCTGGCATCCGGCAAGGTGCTGTGGAAGCGAGACCTTGGCGCCGAGTACAAGGTGCCTCAGGACTTTTTCGGTACCTCCGGCACGCCGCTCGTCGAGGGCCGTCTGCTCATCATCAACGTCGGCGCTCCCGGCGGCCCATGCGTCGTCGGCCTCGACACGTCAACGGGCAAGGAGGCCTGGCGCGCGGGAACGGCATGGGGACCCAGCTACGCGTCGCCGGTGCCGGCGCTCGTGCACGGCCAGCGGCGGGTCTTCGTCTTCGCGGGCGGCGAGTCCACGCCGCCCACCGGCGGCCTGATGTCGATCAACCCGGCAACGGGGAAGGTGGACTTCTCGCTTCCCTGGCGCAGCCGCAGCTACGAATCGGTGAACGCATCGTGCCCGGTGGTCTTCGACAACAAGGTGTTCATCTCCGCGAGCTATCGCACCGGCGGCGCGCTGGTTCAGATCAACCCCGACTTCACGCACAAAGTGCTGTGGACGACGCAGGAGTTCGGCCTGCACTTCAACACGCCGATTCACCGCGACGGGTACCTGTACGGCTTCGACGGGCGCAACGAACCGGACGCGTCGCTGGCGTGCCTGGACGTGGCGACCGGAAAGGTCGTGTGGCGGGAGGTCCCGGAATGGAACGAATCCATTGGCGGCCGGCAGCAAACCGTCGGCACCTATCGAGGTTCGCTGCTCGCGGTGGACGGGAGCTATCTGTGCCTCGGAGAAGTGGGCCACCTGCTCTGGATGGACCTGACACCCAAGGGATACCGTGAGGTGTCGCGCACGTGGCTGTTCCAGGCACGCGAATCGTGGACGCTGCCCGTGCTGAGCCGTGGCCTGTTGTACGTCGTGCAGAACACCCGCGAGATCGGACGGGGGAATCCGCCGCGGCTGCTCTGCTACGACCTGCGAGCCTAGATGAACAGGAATGGCGGCCCGGTTTCGGCCGGGCTGAGCGTCTCCACGATCGAATCGTAGGTCGGGCTGTCGCGGATGTCTTCGCGACTGTCGCTCACGCGGAGCAGGCGCGCCTCACGATCGATATTTTCCACGGCCTCGGTCGAAACCAGCACCGACCGGCCGCCAATCCAGTTGCTCGTGTCGACCAGCAGATAGCGGATCCGCCAGCTCTCCTCCCCGATGAAGAAGTCGTCCACGTGTCCGATTTCTCCGTCGGCGGCCCTGATGTGGTAACCCGTGAGCTCTTCTGTGCTCTGCAGGTGTTCGGAGCCGTCGGCGTCTTCGGCACGCGCCGGTTCGTGGCGTCCGCCGGCCAGCGCGGTGGGCGTGTCGAAGGTGCCCCACGCGCCAGCGCCCTCCCAATAGATGGGTTGGCCGTAGTGGTAGAGCAGCAATGACTCGTTGGCGCGACCCAGGGTTTTCAGGTCCAGGTCGGGGCTGTGCTCGATCTGTGATTTGCGGACTCGCAACGAAATGCCCGCCCGGTCCCACGAGCCGGCCACCGACATGGGCGACAGCAGCACGCGTCTCTCGTTGAGCCACGAACCGGTGGCGACGACCAGGTACCGGATGGCCCAGTGCGACTGCTCGAAGATGAAGTCGTCCAGGGTCCCGATCTCCCCATCCACGGCTCGAACGGTGGTACCGCGAATTTTGTGGGCTAGATGCAACATCGGAATCCTCGTTTCGTGCCGGGGGGAAATACAGGAAAACAAAGCAAGCGGAATGCCGAAGTCCACTTGGCCCCGTGATTGCACCTCTACGGTTCGCGCGAAAGCGCGCAGGAGGGCATATTGATGGCGAAACGGCTCGTGGCGTTGGCCATGGTACTGACGGCTGGGCTTGGGTGTTCACGCGGCGCCGATCTCGACGAGGTGCCGATTGGCTCCGACGTGCAGCTGACCCGTGAGGACGGCGGTGTGATCGAAGGCACCTTGGCGGCGCGCGATCAGGAGACCGTCACGGTGGACGCCGGGCGTGTCACGCGATCGGTGCCTCGCGAGTCGGTGGCGCATGTCGGTGTGGCCGATGCCAACGGCAAGGCGCCCGAGCTGCCGGCCATCGCACGCTTCCGCGAATACCGGGTGCCGAGCGGAACGCGCGTGTCGGTACGTCTGGAAGAGGGCGTGGGCTCCGCGACCAGCCAGGCGGGCGAACAGGTGAGGGCCACGCTGGCCGAACCCGTCCGAGTCGACGGCGTCGAGGTGCTGCCTGCCGGGAGCGCCGTGCGTGCGAACGTGAGCGCGGCCGAGCCGTCGGGAAAGGTCAAGGGGCGCGCCAGTCTCTCGCTGGCATTCAGCGGGATCAGCGCGCATGGGGACAGCTATCCGTTCGAGGGGGGCTACACCATGGTCGCGCCCGCGACGAAGACGCGCGACGCGAAGACCATCGGGATCCCCGCGGCTGGCGGAGCGGTGATCGGCGCGATCGTGGGCGGCAAGAAGGGCGCCGCCATTGGCGCGGCGGTGGGCGGCGGCGCCGGAACGGCCGTCGTGCTCTCGACGGCCGGCAAGGAAGTCGGCCTGGCGAGCGGATCCACGCTCTCGATCTCGCTCGACCGGCCTTTGGACGTCAAGGTTCCGATCGTTTCCGGTTCTGATAGCTGACAGACGCTGCGCACGCCCGTCACGAAATCGTGACGGGCGAGTCGAAGCGGATCCGGATGATCGAGCCGGCGGGCAGCTCGATGTCCTTGCCATCGGTGGCTGCGATGGCGCCGCCCGCGCCAATCACTGCGCCGAGCACCGCGCCCTTCACGCCGCCGAGAATGCCGCCGACGATCGCGCCGGCGCCGGCGCCGATGCCAGCGGTGCCCTTCTCTTCGAGAATCCCGCCGCTCTTGAAGACGTTGGTCGCGGTGCCGCGGACGCTGTGCTGCCTGCCTCGCACGGTCACCCCGTCGAACGACAGCGTCAGCTTGCCGGTGCGCTCGAGGCGTCCGGCTTTCTCCACGCCGCTCACCACGCCGTTCACGACCGACCCGGCAGGGATCAGCACGCGCCCGTTCTGCGTGAGATCCACCACGGTCGTCGCTTCGAAGCGCTGCTCGACCGCCGCGGTTTCAGAACTCAAGGTGCTTTGCAGGCGCACGTCCAGCTCCTGACCGGCCGGCACGACACCTGAACGGCTTTCGTTGGCGACCACGGGACCGGCAGGGACTGTCGTGCTTCCACTCGAACTGGGTTGCGGAACGGTGGAGGCCGACGACCCCGAAGTCGCACACGCGCCGGCGCCTGTCGCGGCCGCCAGCAGAAGAACACCAACTCTTGCTTTCATGACATATCTCCCTGAAAGGCAAGGGAGCAATCACAGTGCCATCAGCCAAGGCAGCGCTTTTCGAAGCTGAGTTGCGTGCCGTGATTCTCTAAAATGCCGCGATGCTGCCGCGTGTGTGTCTGCTTGCCGTCGCTCTCGAGTGCCTGAGTCCGGGTGCGGCGCTGGCGCAGGACCGCGAACGGAAACGAGCCGCCGCAACGCGCGTACCCGATGGGTCCATCCGCATGGACGGCCGTCTCGACGAGCCGGTGTGGCGCGAGGCCATGCCGCTGGCCGGGTTCACGCAGAAGGAACCCGTGGAGGGCAATCCGGCAACCGACGATCTGGACGTGCGCTTCGTGTACGACGCCGGTGCCTTGTACGTAGGCGCCCGGATGACGTCCAGCGCGCCCATTCAAGCCCCGCTCGGCCGGCGCGACGAGGTGGAACAGGCCGAGCATCTTCTGGTGTCGCTCGACACCTATCTGGACCGGCGCACGGCGTCCACGTTCGGCGTCACCGCGAATGGCGTGCGCCTCGACCACTACTACGCCAGCGACAACGACTTCGACGACGACGACACGTTCAACCCGGTCTGGGAGGCCCGGACGTCGATGGACGAGCGCGGCTGGGTCGCGGAGTTGAGGATCCCTTTCTCGCAGCTGCGCTTCAACCCACGCTCTCCGCAGGTGTGGGGGCTCAACGTGCGCCGCTGGATCCCGTCGCTCAACGAGGAGGTGTTCTGGTCGCCCATCCGGCGCACCGACGAGCGGTGGGCGTCGCTCTTCGGCGACCTGCATGGTCTCGACGTGCAGCCACGTCAGCGCGTGGAACTGCTTCCGTATGTGACAGGCAACTCGCAGTTCATCGGCAACCGCGATGCCGCGGACCCGTTCAACGAGGGCGCGAACCCTGGCGGCGGGGCAGGAGTGGACGTCAAGCTGGGCATCGGTTCGAACCTCACCCTCGAAGGGACCGTGAACCCGGACTTCGGGCAGGTGGAGGCCGATCCCGCCGAGGTGAACCTGTCCGCCTTCGAAACCTTCTTCGACGAGCGCCGCCCGTTCTTCGTGGAGGGCGCCAACCTCCTCAGCGGCAACGTCGAAGACTACTTCTACTCACGACGAATCGGGGCGCCGCCACAAGGCCGCGCCCCGGGCACCTTTGTGGACTTTCCGCCGACGACCACCATTCTCGGGGCTGCCAAGCTCACCGGCCGGCTGGCTTCCGGAACATCGCTGGGGATGCTGACCGCCGTGACCGACGACGAGGCCGCTCGCACCTTCAGCAGCAGCGGGTTCGGCGAGGTGCGCGTGGCGCCGCGCACCTTCTACAACGTCGCGCGCATCGAGCAGCAGTTCGGGCAGCAGTCATCCAGCGTGGCGCTCATGACCACGGCCGTTCACCGCCAGTTCGACGCCGGCGATCCGCTGGCGTCGCTGCTCGCGCGCAACGCCTTCACGCTCAGCGGCGATTCCATCCTGCGTTTCGGCGACCAGGAGGTGCAGAGTTTTCTCGGGGTCACGTATGTGGACGGCGAGCCCGATGCACTCCTGCGTCTCCAACGATCGAGCGCGCGCTTCTTCCAACGCCCGGATGTCACCTACGTGCGGCTCGACCCGTCGCGCCGGCAGCTGTCGGGCGCCAAAGGCGGCATCTCCATCGAGCGGCAGAACGCGCGCCACTGGCTGTGGGAGGCCGGCGCCTCCTTCACGACACCGGAGTTCGAGACCAACGACATCGGCCGGCTGGCCAGGGCCGATGGCGTGCTGCTGTTCAGCGAGCTGGAGTATCAGGAGACGACGCCGGGACGCTGGTTGCGACAGTACGCGATCAGCGTCGGGCAGCAACAAGAGTGGAACTACGGCGGCGACGTCCAGACGTCGGCCATCGGATCCGAGCTCAACCTGACGCTGCCGAATTTCTGGGAAGCCGAGCTGAATGCCACCTACCAGTTCCGCCGGCAGGACATGCGCCTCACGCGCGGCGGACCCTCGATGCAGCGGCCCGCCTCGTGGTCCACGACGCTCGCCGTAGAGACGCGGGAGGGGGCGCAAACGCAAGGCGACCTGGAGGCGGCGTACGCCCGAGACGAAGACGGGGGCCTGAGCATGACGCTCGCGCCTCGATTCAGCGTACGGCCGGCGCCGCAATGGGAGCTGTCGGTGAGCCCGTCGTACGTTCGGGAGGTGGACACCCAGCAGTACGTCACGACGCTGCCGGGCGGTCCGCCAGAAACCTACGGCGGCCGCTATATCTTCGGCCACCTGGATCGGTCCACCTATGCCGCCCAGGTTCGCGTGAACTACACCTTCAAACCCGATCTCAACCTCGACTTCTACGGGGAGCCCTTCGCGGCGAGCGGACGCTACGAGTCCCTCGGCCAGCTGGCCGAGGCGCGCACGCGCCGCCTTCTGCCGGTGGCCCCTGAGCTGCTGCCGTCGGAAGATTTTCTGGTCCGGTCGTTCCGGAGCAATCTGGTGCTGCGTTGGGAATGGCGCGCGGGCAGCGTCTTCTACCTCGTGTGGCAGCAGAACCGCGCCGAAGAGGAGACGACCCGCGAACGCGCCTCGATCGGCGGCATGTTCCGGTCGCTCGGCGCCCGCGGCGACAACTTCTTCGCCGTGAAGATGAGCCTCTGGCTGTCGCGGTAAGAAATGTATCCAGTCCTGTTTCGTATCGGTGACTTCGAGATCACCAGCTTTGGTGTGCTGGTCGGAATCGCCGCGCTCGCCGGCATCTGGGTGTTCGGCCGGGAGCTGACGAGAAGCAGGCTGCCACCCGATGCGGTGAGCGCGGGAATCGGCGGGGTGATCGGCGGCCTGTTGGGCGCGAAGGTGCTCTGGACGATCGAATTCAGCGCACGCCAACCGATCTTCGAGTCGCTGTTCAGCCGGGGTGGCCTGAGCTGGTTCGGCGGCCTGATTGGCGGGGTTGGCACCGGGCTCTGGTTGCTGCGACGGCACCGGGTGCCGTTCGTCCGTGGGCTGGCAGCTGCGACGCCGGCGCTGGCAATCGGCCATGCAATCGGGCGCGTGGGGTGCTTTCTCGTCGGTGACGACTATGGGAGGCCGACCGACCTCCCATGGAGTGTCGCCTTTCCGAAAGGCCTGCCACCGACAGATGTTCCCGTGCATCCGACCCAGTTGTACGAAACGTTCGCGCTCGTCGTCGTGGCGTGGCTGCTCCTGCGATGGCGCAGGCGCGGCGTCGACGACGAGGTGGTGATCGGACGATATCTGGTCCTCGCGGGCGCGGTTCGCTTCGCGATCGAGTTCGTTCGCGTGAGCCTGCCGGTTCTGGGATCGCTGACCTTGGCGCAGCTGATTTCGCTGGCGTTGGTTATCGTGGGGATGGCCCTGCTGATCACCTCACGCCTCCGACTCCGCGTGAGTACGTAGGAAACGCTTCATGACCATTCAGCAGAACGTCGACGGTCCGGTGGAAGTCGTGGACCCGGTATGCGGAATGACGATCGCGCCCGGGGATGCTGCCGGTCAGGCCAGTTACAACGGACAGACCTACTACTTCTGTAGCCCGGGCTGCCTCGAACGCTTCCGTTCAACACCCGATGCCTTTGTGGGGAGCAAGGTCGAGGAGGTGGCGGTCTCCGCGACGACCATGCGCGTCGATACACCTGCCCCATGCATCCTGAGATCGTTCGTGGTGAGCCCGGTGCGTGCCCGATCTGCGGCATGGCACTCGAGCCTCGCACCGCCGGTCTGGAAGACGGTCCGAATCCAGAATTGTCGGACATGACGCGCCGCTTTCGAATCGGCGCGGCGCTCGCCACTCCGGTTTTCATCCTGGCGATGGGCGACATGCTTTTTGGCGCAGGCCTCGGCGGCCGCGTCGACATGCGGTGGAGCAACTGGCTTGGCCTTGTGCTCGCGACACCTGTTGTGTCGTGGGCTGGGTGGCCGTTCTTCGAGCGGGGCTGGGCCTCGATCGTCAATCGCAGTCCAAACATGTTCACGCTGATTGCGCTCGGAGTCGGGGCCGCGTACGTCTATTCGGCCGCCGCGACGCTGGCGCCTGGCTTCTTCCCCGAAGGATTCCGAATGCACGGCGTGGTCGAGACGTACTTCGACACGGCGGTTGTGATTACCGTGCTCGTGTTGCTCGGACAGGTGCTCGAGCTGCGGGCACGCAGCCAAACGAGCGCAGCGATCAAGGCACTCCTCGGTCTCGCCCCAAAGACTGCCCGTCGCATTCGCGATGGCGTCGAGGAAGACATCCTCTTGCCTCACGTTCGTGTGGGGGACCTGCTGCGCGTGCGGCCTGGGGAGAAGCTGCCCGTGGACGGCGCTGTCGTCGACGGCCGCACATCCGTGGACGAGTCCATGGTCACGGGAGAGCCCGTCCCCGTGGAAAAGGACCCGGGTGCCAAGGTCACGGGTGGGACCATCAACGGGACCGGCAGCATCGTCATGCGGGCTGAACGTGTCGGCGGCGACACGCTGCTGGCCCAGATTGTCAGGATGGTGAGCGAGGCCCAGCGGAGCCGCGCCCCGATTCAGAAGCTCGCCGATCGCATCGCCGCCTGGTTCGTGCCCGCGGTTGTGGTCGTGTCACTCCTCGCTTTCGCGGCCTGGAGCGTCTGGGGGCCGGAACCGCGCCTCGCGCTGGCGCTGGTGGCCGCCGTCGCGGTGCTGATTGTTGCCTGCCCGTGTGCATTGGGACTGGCAACGCCGATGGCCATCATGGTCGGCACGGGTCGCGGCGCCCAGGCTGGTGTGCTGATCAAGAACGCCGAGGCGCTCGAACGGATGGAGGACATCGACACCGTGGTTGTCGACAAGACGGGCACCTTGACGGAGGGGAAGCCGAGGTTGGCCGAGGTCGTCGCCTATCCCGGGTTCGACGAGCCGACAGTCCTTCGATTGACGGCCGGGCTCGAGCAGGGGAGCGAGCATCCCCTCGCTGCCGCAATCGTCAGTGGAGCGCACGACCGTGGCGTCGACGTGCCGGCATCGTCGGCGTTCGAATCGCATACTGGCAAGGGCGTTACGGGCCACGTCGAGGGCTATGACGTTGCGCTCGGAAACCTCGCCCTCATGCAGGACCGGAACATAGACGTGAGGTTACTCATCCAGCGCGCCGACGACTTACGACGCGATGGCGGAACCGTCATGTTTGTTGGCATCGATGGCAAGGCCGCTGGCCTGCTGGGTGTGATGGATCCCGTTAAACCGTCCACCACCGAGGCCATCGAGATGTTGCATCGCGAGGGCTTGCGCATCGTGATGCTGACCGGCGACAACAGGACGACCGCTGAAGCTGTTGCTCGGAGGCTGGGATTGGACGACGTTCGAGCGGATGTCTTGCCGGCACAAAAGCGCGAAGTGGTGCAGCAGCTCCAACGCGAGGGAAGACGGGTAGCGATGGCGGGTGACGGAATCAACGACGCGCCGGCACTGGCCGAGGCGGCAGTGGGTATCGCCATGGGGACCGGAACGGACGTCGCGATGGAAAGCGCGAGCGTCACCCTGGTCAAGGGGGATCTTCGCGGCATCGCCCGGGCGCGGCGGCTGAGCCGAGCGACGATGCGGAACGTCCGCCAGAACCTGTTCCTCGCCTTTGTCTACAACGCCTTGGGAGTTCCGGTCGCGGCTGGCGTGCTGTACCCGGTGTTCGGGATCCTCATCAGCCCGATGTGGGCGAGCGCGGCGATGACGCTGAGCTCGGTTTCGGTGATTGCCAACGCCCTGCGCCTCCGCCGTGCCGAGCTCTAACCGCCTCGCACGCCTATCTCAAGCGAGCGTTGCTTCGACCGTTGATAGATCGTGATCGTTGGCGGCGCCGGCAATCAGCCAGGGTGTTCTCGCGCGTCAGCGGTCGGCCTGGCAGGTGCAATTGCGGCATCCGTGCTCGGCGCAGGTGCCGCACGACTCGGTGACTCGTTTCTTCAATGCCTCGCGAGCGCGAAACACCCGCACGCCGGCGTTGCTTGCGGACAAGCCTTGCTGCTCAGCGAACGCCTTGACCTGCGTGCCCTGCACGTCGATCGCTTGCAGCGCTTCGGCGTACTCCGGTTTCAGGGTAGCCGCCAGGCGGATGACGCAGGCGCAGATTTCGGCCTCCAACTCCGGCTCCGGTGCGGTGTAGGTTTCGAGCTCCTTGGCGAATCCCTCAAGCGCCCGACTGGCGGCGCCGCGGCGGCGAAACTGGTCGATGGCGGCGTTTCGCAGGAGGCGATAGAACCACGGGACCACCCCCTCATCTGCGGGGGCCTTGTCAGGCCGGTGCATCACCTTGGTGAAGGCATCTTGAAGGATATCCTCGGCCAGCTCACGGTCGCCCACGCGCCGCTCGAGATATCGCAGGAAGGCGCGATGGTTTTCCAGCAGCAGAGCGAGCGCGGCTGGCGTTTCGTCTTGGATCGGCTCAGCGTGCGGCATCGCCACCAGTATAAAGAGCGGCCAAGCGGCGGTACTGACGATACGCCGCCCTGTAATGCCGGGGGATGTGCTGCGTCATCGAATTGAAGGCTGACATGAGGTCAGCCGTTCAAGGAGGCTTCAAATGACAAAGAACACGACCCTCTGCAACTGCGGCTCCTGTGCCGGCGCGACTTGCGCGTGCGGATGCCAGGACGGCAAGGCTGCCCGCCGCGCCGGTTGCCGCTGTGGTGACACCTGCAGCTGCGGCGCCGATTGCACCTGCCCGGCCTCGTAAGGTCCCGTGCCGTGCCGGCCGTCATCAGGCGCTTCGTGGCGCTCGGCGGTCCGGCACGGCGACCATGCACAAGGACCAGGCGTCTATTCCGCCTGCGGCCGGCACGCAGGGGGAGGTAGAGTGATGGCATTGGAGACGCTGATGTCCGACACTCCTCAGCACGAAGCCCATCGACGACCGCACGCACCGCCGATGGCGGATCCGTTCATGGAGTTCGACCTGCCGGCCGAAGTCGATCGCTTGCGCGCCGAGACCACCTGGACTACCGGTCAGAACGCGAGAACGCTCATCAAATACGATGACCTCAGGGTGGTGCTGATCGCTCTCGCCGCGGAGGCTCGCATGCGAGAGCACAAAGCCGAGGGTCGTATCTCGCTTCACGTGACTGTCGGGTCACATCCAGCTGAGGGCCTTGGGGCGGACGTTCAACCTCCGTTCAGGCGGCTTGCTGGCACTCGACAAGGGCGTCCCTCACGAGGTCCACGCACTCGAACAAAGCGCATTGCTCCTTACGATTGCCTGGCCCGGCAGAAGTCCGGTGTAACTGAGCGTGTGCCGGCTGGAGGCGAGGGGGAATGCTCCGCGCGCTGGTTGTCCTGATCGGGATCCTCTCCGCGGCTGCCGGGGCCGTCATCTACTCAGTCGTGAGTCGGGGGCTGAGTGCCCACGACGAACCGAGCGCCGTCGAAGCGCTGCTCGCTGGCGCCATGCGCCGCTGGGCTACGCCTCAAGCCGTGCGGGCGCGCACCAATCCTGTGCCGGCGACTCGAGCTGTCCTCGCCCAGGCACTGGAGCATTGGGCCGACCACTGCGCGACCTGCCACGCCAACGACGGCAGCGGCGATACCGAAATCGGTCGCGGGCTCTACCCCAGGGCGCCCGACATGCGGGCGCAAGAGACGCAAGCGCTGACCGACGGAGAGCTGTTCTCGATCATCGAGCACGGCATCCGGCTGACCGGCATGCCGGGCTGGGGAACGGGAACAGCCGAAGGAGAGCGCGAAAGCTGGGGGCTCGTGCATTTTGTCCGGCGCCTGCCGATGCTGACTCCGGAAGAGATCGAACGCATGGAGGGGCTGAATCCGAAGACGCCGGCGCAACTGAGGCAGGATGAGGAGGTACGCCGTTTCCTGCAGGGCGACTCCAATCCGGCGGGGGCCGAACAGGGTGCGCACCACTGACCCGACAACCTCGGCTCTGGCATAGACTCGTAGCTGTGGAGGCTGCATGAGGAAGATCCGTGGCGCGACCCTGCTCATTTTCGTGCTGGCGCTCGCTTCTGGCGTGCGCCTGTGGGCTCACCAGGGCCACGATCACAAGGTGATGGGCACTGTCACGATGGCGGCGGCCGATCACATCATGGTCAAGGACACCGACGGCAAGGATGTGACCGTGAAGGTCACGAAGGACACCAGAGTCAAGGCCAAGCCGGCGATCAAGGTCGAGGCGATCAAGGTCGGGACTCGAGTGGTCGTCACGGCGGCAGAGCAGAAGGACAAGACGATGGTGGCAAAGCTTATCGAGCTTGGCGCTGTGCCGGCCGGTAACTGAAGGCGGCGATTCCCGTCACGGCCGTGCGCTCAGTCCTCGTGAACGACGTGCACCGGCGTCGCCGGCAGCGTTCGAAGCGCCGGAGCGAGAAATACCGGTCGTACAGGCAGCGCTTCGAGCGCGTCCAGGGGATACCACCGGAAAAGCATCGGCCGGTCACCTTCGAAGCCTTCGAAGTCGTCGAGGCCGCTGGCCAGGTCGCCGCACGTCATCTCGAAGCACAGCAGCAGCTCGTGGTACTGCCTTCCCTCGAACGAGAAGAAGTTCTCGACCAGCCACAGGAGCCGGCCCACGTTCACCTGTGCGTTCAACTCTTCGCGCATCTCGCGGCGCAGCGCATTACCGGCCGATTCCATGAGCTCGGGCCGCCCGCCAGGCAGCGTCCAGAAGTCGTCACCCTCGCGCTGGTGTAACAGCACGCGGCCGGCCGCAAGGGCCACACCGGCCACCCGGTAGTTGAACCGCCCTTCCGTCGTTTCGAAGCTAATCATCGATTCCCGCGCCATTGTGCCCGAACGGGCTGACAGACCGCCGCGCCAGGGCGTATGCTCCCGTCACGTAGTAGGTAGAAGGAGGGGAGGTGTGATGGCCAGGCTTCACGTCGGAGCGTTGCTCGCGGTAGTGATGGTTGCGGTGTCCATGCCGGTATCGGCGCAGAAACGAAACGGCGCGTCGCCTCCGCGAGAACGCGCCGCGGCGTCGCTCAAGCCCGGACACGTGCTGAAGGAGTGCCGCAACTGCCCCGAGCTGGTCGTCGTGCCGGCGGGGACGTTCATGATGGGATCCCCGGCCGACGAGCCGGAGCGCCGCCCGAGCGAGCGCCATCACAAGGTCACGATTGCGCGCGCCTTTGCCATGGGCAAGACCTCGGTCACTTGGGACCAGTGGGAGGCGTGCGTTCGCGACCGCTGGTGCGACGGCCCGGCGGTCGAACACGCGCTTCGAACGCTGGAAGCGGACGGCCAGCCAAATCCCAACTACAAGGACTACGGCCGTGGGACGCGCCCGGTGGTTGGCGTCAGCTGGTTCGATGCGCAGAACTTCGTCGGCTGGTTGAACTGGAAGACCGGCGAGGACGACGCCTACCGCCTGCCGTCCGACGCGGAGTGGGAGTATGCCGCGCGCGCGGGCACGACCACGGCCTACCGGTGGGGCGCCAAGCTCGATCACAACTACGGCAATTTCGGCATCGTCGGTCCGGGCCTCGGCGGCAAGGTGGAAGGCCGCGACCAGTGGGCGGACGAGACGGCCCCGGTCGCGTCGTTCCCGCCCAATGCCTTCGGCCTCTATGACATGTCTGGCAATGTCTTCGAGTGGGTGGAGGATTGCTTCGAGGTGGACCGCGCGCACGCACCGGCGGACGGCTCGGCGAACAGGGAGGGCAACTGCGCCAACCGCGTGTTCCGCAACGGCACGTTCCTCAGCAATCCTTCCATGCAGCGCTCGGCGAGACGCGGCGCGCCGTATCCGTCCACCCGCCGCGGACGCAACTATCTCGGTTTCCGCGTCGCCAAGACACTTGGAGTAAGAGGAGAGCATATGCGTAGCACGATGATGTTCGCGGCAGGTCTCTTTGCCGGGCTGGCGGTGCACGTGGCGATCGGACAAAGCGGCAACAACGGCGTCGTGATGATGAACCACGTGGCAGTCGCCGTGCCCAACATCGCTGAGGCGGTCACCCACTATACCCAGAAGATGGGCTATCGCGAGGCGTTTCGCGCGCTCGACGACAAGGGCCAGCCGCGGCTCGTCTACCTGCATGTCAGCCGCAACACGTTCCTCGAACTTCAACCGACCAACGCGCAGCGGCCCGCCGGCTTCAACCACTACGGCCTGCACGTCGAGGACGTCGCCGCGGCGGTCGCGCGCTACCGGCAGGCGGGCCTGACGGTGACCGACGTGAACAAGAGCGATACCGGGGCGATGCTCGCCAACATCACCGATCCCTACATGGGCCGTATCGAGCTGGCGCAGCTGCCGCCGGACTCGATGCACCAGAAGGCCATCGCGAGCTGGAAATGACCCTCAAGCTGACGGCTGCGGTCGTTGGCGCCGGCATCGCCTTGTCGGCGCTTGTCGTACACGCACAGCAGCGCGGCGGCACGCCCGTGACCGACAAAGTGCCGCCGGTCAACAGCGGGGCCAACCCGTATCGCGTCATCCGCGACTGGGCACAGTTCGGCGCGGAGGCGCGGCCGTGGGGCGGCTCCAACGGCGTCGCCATCGATCGGGACGGCAAGTCGGTGTGGGCCGTAGACCGCTGCTCACCGGGCACCACGCCCGGCTGCCTGGGCAGCAAGGCGAACCCGGTCCACCTGTTCGACGAGTCGGGGAAGGAGGTCAGGAGCTTCGGCGGCGGGATGTTCGTGTGGCCGCATGGCATCCACGTGGATCGCGACGGCAACGTGTGGGTGGCCGACTCGGGCACCGCCAGCCCCGAAACCCTGACGAAGTTTCCGGGCGAAGGAAACAAGGGCAGCGCCGTCGTGAAGTTCAGCCCGGACGGAAAGGTCCTGCTCACGCTTGGCAAGCCGGGCACGAAGGGCAACCCGCCTGAGGCGCTGACCGAGCCAACCGACGTCGTCACGGACCCGGGCAACGGCGACGTCTACGTGGCCGAGAGCCACACCAACGTGGCGGATCCCAATCTGGTCGGCCGCATCTCGGTGTTCGACCGCAGCGGCAAGTTCCTTCGCACGATCGGCAAGACCGGCACGGGGCCCGGTGAATTCCGGACGCCGCACGCGCTGGAGTTCGACTCGCAGGGGCGGCTGATCGTGGCCGATCGCCACAACCACCGTGTCCAGGTCCTGACCAAAGAGGGCAAGCCGATCGCGGAGTATCCGGAGTTCGGCCGGACGAGCGGCCTCGCCATCGATCGGAACGACGTGATCTACACCGCCGACTCCGAGTCCACTGAACGCGTGCACCCCGGCTGGCAGCGGGGAATCCGCATCGGCAGCCTCAAGGACGGCAAGGTGACGATCTTCGTTCCGCCCCATGCGACGCCGAACTCGACCGACGGCGCCATGGGCGAAGGCATCGCGATCGACGCGGCCGGCAACGTCTACACCGCCGAGGCCCAGCTACGAGGTGTGACGAAGTACGTCAAGCGATAGACTGCCACTGCCGCGGGTGAGGCAGTCCCTCGAGGAGGACGACATGAACGCTAAGTTCCGCCGGCAGCGCTCCTCGCCTCGTTGCTATTGGCAGAGCTCCTGCTGCTGCCCTTAGCCGCTCATGCGCAGGCCACGGCGTCGATTGCTGGAGTGGTCACGGACGCATCGGGCGCCGTCTTGCCCGGGGTGACTGTCGAAGCTTCCAGTCCGGCTCTGATCGAGAAGGTCAGGTCGGTCGTCAGCGACGGGTCCGGCCAGTTCCGCCTCGAGCAGCTGCGCGGCGGCGTCTACACCATCACCTTCACGCTGCCAGGCTTCAACACCGTAAAGCGCGAGGGCATCGAGCTCAGCGGTTCGTTCGCCGCCACGGTCAACGCCGAGATGCGCGTGGGGTCGGTCGAGGAGACCGTGACGGTGACCGGCGAATCGCCGATCGTGGACATCCAGAGCGCGAACCGGCAGCGGGTGATCAACCAGGAGCTTCTGGAGGCGATTCCGACCGGCCGGACGCCGCAGGTGGCGGCCTTCATGATTCCCGGCGTCAACCTGAACAACGTGGACGTGGGCGGCACCAACATCATCAACACGACCGGCGGGTCGCTGTCGATCCACGGCGGCACCAACGCGGACACGCGGCTGCTCGTCGACGGCATCACCATCGCCAACGCCGAGGGCACGGGGTGGTCGTCCAACATGCTGCCCAACATGGGCAGCACGCAGGAAGTGGCGGTGGACTACTCGTCGGCGAGCGCCGAGAGCATCACCGGCGGCCTGCAGATCAACATGATCCCGAAGAGCGGCGGCAACCGATACGCGGGCTCGCTCTTCGCCACCGCCGTGAACTCCTCGTTCCAGGGCGACAACACTCACGCCGAGCTTCGAGCCCGCGGCCTGCGCACGCCCAACAGCGTGAACTACCAGTACGACTTCAACCCGGGGCTGGGTGGCCCGATCTCGCGCGACAAGCTGTGGTTCTACACCTCGGCCCGGTTCACGCGGCAGAACAACTACGTCGGCGGCCTGTTCCAGAACAAGAATGCCTTCGACATCACCAAGTGGACCTACGAGCCGGACGAGGACAACCGGGCCGTCAACGACGCCAGGGAAAAGAGCGTGAACATGCGCCTGACCTGGCAGGCCAGCCAGATCAACAAGCTGAGCTTCTTCTACGACACGCACTGGCGGTGCCAGTGTGCGGTCACCAACCCCACGGTCTCGCAGGAAGCCGCCAACCAGATCAACTACCCCATCCAGGACCTGTTCTCCGTGTCCTATACGGCCGCCGTGTCGAGCCGTGTCCTGGTGGAGGCTCGTGCTGGCGTCAGGCGTGAGGAGTACGCATACACGCCAAACAATCTGGAAGACCCCTTGCGGCTGTTGATTCCCGTCAGCGAGCAGGCCGGCCTGATTCCGGGCCTGCTCTATCGGGGCGGCGGCGTCTCGACCGCGACTCAGCCGTACCAGCGCACCCTGGGCGTCGTGAAGCCCTTTTCGGCATCGATGTCCTACGTCACCGGCAGCCACTCGGCCAAGTTCGGCGTGTACAACGTCACCGTCAGCCGCGACTCGACGGTGCCCGACAATTTCGCCAAGCTGACCTACCGGTTCAACAACGGCGTGCCGAACCAGCTGACGCAGCGCGCCACGCCCCTCGATCGCTCCGAGCGGCAGAAGTTCGACCTGGGGATCTACGCGCAGGACAAGTGGACGCTCAACCGCCTGACGCTCAGCGGCGGGATTCGCTTCGACATGTTCCAGAGCTATTTCCCCGAGCAGACGCTCGGCCCGGGTCCGCACGTGCCCAACCGGAACATCTCGTTCCCGAAGACCGACATGGCCAACTGGAAGGACGTCGTGCCGCGGATGGGCGCGTCCTACGACGTGTTCGGCAACGGCCGTACGGCGTTGAAGGTTTCGCTCAACAAGTACGTGACCGCCCAGGGACTGCAGGGCACGTATGGCGACACGGCCAACCCGGTGAACCGCCTGGCCAACATCGTCACCCGCACGTGGACCGACGCCGACCGCGACTTCGTGCCCGATTGCGACCTGACCAACGTGCTGGCCCAGGACCTGCGCGCGTCGGGCGGCGACTTCTGCGGCGTGGTGTCGGATACGAACTTCGGTCGGAACGACGCTCAGCCTGAACTACGACCCCGAGGTGCTCAACGGCTGGTTCACTCGCCCCTTCCAGTGGGAGTTCTCGACCAGCGTGCAGCACCAGATCGTGCCGAGAATGTCGGTTGATGTGGGTTACTTCCGCCGTTGGTATGGCAACTTCGGTGTGACCGACAACCTGACGCTGGGTCCCTCGGATTTCGGCACCTTCGGCATTGCGATTCCAGTGGACCCCCGGCTGCCGGACGGTGGCGGCGGCTCGGTCTCCGGTTTGAAGGACGTCAACCCGGACAAGGCGGCACTGCCGCCCAACAACTACTTCACGCTGGCGCGGAACTACGGCACGCAGATCGATCACTGGAACGGCGTGGACCTGACGCTGACCGCGCGACTCCGGGCGGGGATGACGGTGCAGGGCGGCATCAGCACCGGTCAGCCGCGCTGACCGACAGCTGCGACATCGTCGATGACGTACCCGAGTCGGCGCTCCTGACCGGGTCCTATTGCCGGCAGTCGGAGAACTTCCTGACCGACGGCAAGCTGATCTGGACCTACGCCATCCCGAAGATCGACGTGTCGGTCAGCGGCCTGTTCATCAGCCGCCCCGGCCCGCAGATTTCCGCCAACCGCGTGGTGCCCAATGCCGAAATCGTCCCGTCGCTCGGCCGCAGCCTGTCGAACAATGCGCCCAATGCGACGATCAACATGGTGTACCCGGGCACGATGTTCGGCGATCGCCGCAACCAGCTCGACCTGCGCTTCACCAAGCCATTTCGCTTCGGCGCGACGCGTCTCGGCGTGAATTTCGAACTCTACAACGCGTTCAACACCAACGCGGTGCTGTCCGAGAACGCGACCTACAGCAACTCGACCATCAACGGATGGCGCGTTCCCACCGGCATCGTCCCGCCGCGGTTCGTGAAGTTCAGCGTGCAGGCGGATTTTTGAGGGCCACAGGCAACAGGCCACGGGCTACAGGCCCGTAGGCGGAACTGAGGGCGGGTTCGGTCATCGAACCCGCCTTTTCCTTTGGCCTGAAGCTTGAAGCCTGGAGCCGGATTCGAGACTGGAGACCGGCGGCTCGCGGGCGTAATATTCGCGGCGTGACGCTTCGCGGCGCCGTATTCCTCACGCTCGCCACGGCGATTCCACTGACTCCAGGTCTGGCGCCGTCCGCGTTCGCGCAGGAGCCGTCGCAAGAATGCGACAACGGCGAGTGCGCGCGTCCGTCGGACGAGATCGCGCAAGCCGCCGGCCGGACCGTGAAGCCCGACCGTGTCAAGCGTGAGCGGTTTGTTCTAGTCGTTCGATAGCACCTCGAGCCCCGCGCCCGGCTTATCAAGCCATCCGGGCACGGGGCGTTGTTGTACCCAGTCAGCTGATCGGCCGAGCGGCAACGACGATGAATCACTCTGATATTCGCGGGTCGAAACCGCATGACCATGATTCGTCGGGAGCTGCCTCGCTCTAGGAGCGCGAATTCGCGACCGAAGTCATCTATCGCACAAAAATCCCGAGGGTTCTCCTTTCGACGGTCGGCCGATCAGATCAGTGGGTCAGTGCGGCCCACAGAAAGCCGGTGAGTTCGCGGGCGATCGCGGTGACGATGTGTTCCTTGGGTTTGCCGCGAGCTGCCAAGCGCCGGTAGCGGCGGTGCAAGCGCTGCTGGGCGTGCCACGCCTGGGCGATGACCGGCGCGGGCGCCCCGCGTTGTCGGTGCTGGAGCGCCCGGCCGAGAAACGGATGATGCCGGTAGTGCCACGCGGACTCGATGAGCACGCGCCGGATGTGCGCGTTCTTGGTTTTGGTAATGCGCCCGCGGGCGCGGGTGGCCCCGCTGGAGTATTCCGAGGGACCGCCTGTAAACGCCATCACGCGCGGGGCCGAGGGAAAGCGGCGGGCATCCCCCAGTTCGGCGGCGATCGTGAGCGCGGTCAGGTCGTCGATGCCGCGGGAACAGCGGAGCCGTTCGACGCGGGAGCACAACGGCTCGATCGTGGCAGGTCTCGTAACTCCGCATCCACGGCCTGCACCCGGCCGATCGCTTCCTCGACGGCCCGGACATAGGCGCGGTGCGTCTGCTCGCGTGCGGCAGTGGCCAGCGCTGTGCCTGGAGCCACGCCGCGTGGCGCTTCGTCCAGGCCTTCTTGGTGGCGGTAAAGCGACGCCCGTGGCGGAGCAGGAATTTCGAGAGACGATGCCGCGCCCGCAGCAGATCCGCGCGATGTCCTCCCGGCACCGTAACAGGTCTCGCGCGGCTTCTTCCGCTCGGTCGGGATATGGATGGCCGTCAGGGCGCCCGCCCGATACAGGATGGCCAGCTGCGCACATAGCGGCGGTCCGTCTTGACGCGATCCCCGGCCGGCGCGGGATGAGCGCCGGCGCGATCACGTCACACGGGATGCCTGCGCGCCCAGCGCCCGCTGCAGCGCAAACCCGCAGGGCCCCGCTTCGTAGCAGCAGCGGACCGGGGCCGCGCGCAACCGTCGGAGGAATCGCAGAATCGTCGGGCTATCCGAGGTCAGCGAGTGCAGTGCGGCGAGCGCTGGCCGGCAACAGCACCGCCGCCACCGTCGTGGCGGCGTGCTAATCGAAGGCGACGATGGTAGTAGACTTCGCCATACCGACCTCCTTTGTATGCGGCTCTGCTCTAGCTCTCGCAGGTCCAGAGTAATCCGCGAGATGCAAAGCCGGAGTCGGTCTTTCCATATGTCAGACGGCGGGAGTGGCCGTGGCCGCCGACGGCAAGGTGCGCGGCGGCATGGGAACCGATCTGGCCGACTACGACGGCGACGGCCGGCTGGATCTGGTCGTGACCAACTTCGAGTTCGAGGGACATAGCCTGTTTCGCAACCTCGGTGAGGGGGTCTTTGCCGATGCCAGCTACCAGAGCGGGATCGCGGTGGCCACGCTCCCCTTTGTCGGTTTTGGCGTGGCGTTTCTCGACTACGACAACGACACCGACCGACCTGGCAATCGCCAACGGCCACGTGCTGGACAACACAGCCTGTTCCTGCCGTCCTCCCGCTACGAGCAGCGCAACCTGCTGCGTCAATGATGGCAAGGGCTTTTTCCGCGACGCTCGCGCCGCGGGGCCGGGGTTCGCGCTCGAGAAGGTGAGCCGTGGGCTCGTGGCCGGGGACATCGACAACGACGGCGACCTGGACCTGCTCGTGACCAACAACGGCCAGACGGCGGACCTCCTGCGGAACGACGGCGGTCACCGCCGCGGCGCGTTGAGCGTCCGTCTGGTGGGGCGTCAGAGCAATCGCGACGGGATTGGGGCGCGCGTGCGGGCGACGGTTGGTGGCCGTGTGCAGGTGCGGGAGGTGAAAGCGGGGTCCAGCTATCTTGGCCAGGGGGACACCCGCGTCCACGTCGGGCTTGGCGGCGCGGTGGGCGTCGAGCGTCTGGAGGTTCGGTGGCCGACGGGTGTCACGGAGGTCATGACGACCGCCGTGGCGGGAGGGCAGATCGTGACGGTGACCGAGGGCTGGGCATCACCGCGCGAATGCCGTTTTCCTCCCGATAGCTATAGGGGGTCTCGCCTGTCAATATCGCCAGGCGAACATATGACGAAAACGACGCCTGTCGAATTGCATCAAGTTGTCGCGAAGGGGGATCCCATACCGGGAAATTCGGCTAAAGTCAACGCGAGCGGACATTAATGACCGCGGCCTGTCGCTGTGTGGGTGGTTCACTCGCTGTGGGGCGTGACTGTGGTTCGATACCAGACCAAGCGTAATTCGGTGGGCGGCGGCCGGTCTCCGCAGCAGTTTCGCCTCGTGTGCGTGCTCGGCGTCGTGATCTGGGCGGCTTCCGTGAGCACCGTGGTGCCACGCGCGGAGGCCCCTCAAGCCAAGCCCGCGGCAGCGCCAGCGCGGCCCCAGGCACCTGCTCCCACCGCCGCGCCCGCTCACGCTGCGCCCGCTGCCGCGCTTGCGGCGTCTTCACCCTCGATAGTGGCGGCGACGGTCAAGGACTATTGCGCCGCCTGCCACAACGAACGCACCAAAACCGGCGGCTTGGTGCTGACCAACCTCGATCCGGCGAACATTCCGGCCGATGCCGAGGTGTGGGAAAAAGCCATTCGCAAGGTTCGCACGGGGATGATGCCGCCGCCCGGCGTGCGCCATCCGGATCCGAAGACGCGCGCCACGTTCGTGTCGCAGCTCTCGACCGCGCTCGATCGTGCGGCCGCTGCCAAGCCCAATCCCGGACGTCCGGCGCTCTACCGCCTGAATCGCACCGAATACGCCAACGCGATCAGCGACCTGCTCGATCTCGAGGTGGATGCGGTCACGCTGCTCCCGCCCGACGATTCAGCCTACGGTTTCGACAACGTCGCCGACGTGCTCGGCATCTCGTCCACGCTGATGCAGCAGTACGTGAACGCCGCCGGCAAGGTGGCGTCGCTGGCGGTCGGTAGCCCCGACATCAGTCCTGGCTCGCAGGTGTTCAACCTGCGCCAGGACGCGTCGCAGGATCGCCACATCGAGGGTCTGCCGTTCGGCACGGTCGGCGGGTTGCTGGCCCGGCCGGTGATTCAGGTCGAGGGCGACTACACCCTGTCGGCGAAGTTCTTCCGCACCAATCTCGGCGTGATGCGCGGCCTCGAGTACCGAGCACTACATGGAGTACTCGGTGGACGGCAAGCGCGTCCACGTGTTCAAGGTCGGAGGCGCCGACGACTGGGCGGCGAACCTGTTGAACAATACGGCGATTGGCGACCAGGTCGACGAGCGATCGCGAGTCAAGGTACGCCTGACGCCTGGCCCGCACGACATCACGGTGGGGTGGCTCGACCGGGGCGCGGTCACCGATCCCTATCGCGTGTCCCCTCCGATCCGCAGCTCGCACGATCCGCGCGATCCGCTGGGCATCCCGCACATGTTGACGTTCACGGTCACCGGCCCGTACAACCCCGGCGGCAGCGGCGACACGCCGAGCCGGCAGCGGATCTTCAGCTGTCGCCCGGCTGCGAACGCGACGCCGCAGGTTGAGGAGGCATGCGCCACGCGCATCCTCTCCGGGCTCGCCCGCCGCGCCTATCGCGGCCAGGCCACCGATGCGGATACGCAGCGGTTGATGACGTTCTACCGCGAGGCGCGCCAGCAAGGTGGATTCGAGGCCGGCGTCGAAGCCGGCGTCCAGCGCATCCTGGCCAGTCCGAAGTTCGTGTTCCGCGTGGAGCGCGATCCTCAGACCGTGAAGGTCGGTGAGGCGTACGCGCTGACCGACTACGAGCTGGCGTCGCGGCTGGCCTTCTTCCTCTGGAGCAGCATCCCCGACGATCAGCTCCTCCAGGTGGCCGGCCAAGGGCGGCTGCGCGCGCCGGGCGTCCTCGAGCGCGAGGTCAGGCGCATGCTGGCCGATCCCAGGGCCGAGCGGCTGTCCACCAACTTTGCCGGCCAGTGGCTGTTCCTGCGCAATCTGAAGACGCAGCAGCCCAACTCGATGGAGTTCCCGGATTTCGACGACAACCTGCGCGCCGGCCTCGAGCACGAGGCGTGGATGTTCTTCGACAGCATCCGGCGCGAGGATCGCAATGTCATGGACTTGATGAACGCCGACTACACGTTCGTCAACGAGCGCGTGGCCAAGCATTACGGCATCCCCAACGTCTACGGCAGCCGCTGGCGGAAGGTAACGCTGACCGACGAGACGCGGCGCGGTTTGCTGGGCAAGGCGGCGATTCTCACGGTGACCTCGAACGCCGACCGGACGTCGCCGGTGAAGCGCGGCAAGTGGGTGCTGGACAACATCTTCAACGCGCCGCCCGCCGCCGCCGCCGCCGGTGGTGCCGCCGTTCCCCGAGGACTCCACGCGCGGCGGCCGGGTGCTGCCGGTGCGTGAACGGCTCGAGGAACACCGCAAGAACCCGGTGTGCGCCAATTGCCACAAGCTGTTCGACCCGATTGGGCTGGCGCTCGAGAACTTCGACGCGACTGGTCAGTGGCGGTCGGTCGAGGGCGGTACCGGTGGCGCGCCGATTGACGCCTCGGGCGAGCTGTCGGACGGCACCAAAGTGGACGGCGTTGTCTCGTTGCGTCGCGCGCTCACCAAGGAGCCGCAGCTGTTCGTGTCCACCGTCGTCGAAAAGCTGATGACCTACGGACTCGGTCGCGGAGTGACGGCACACGACATGCCGACCGTGCGTGCCATCGTCCGGCAGACGGCGGCCTCGGACTACAAGTTCTCGTCGATTGTGATCGGCATCGTCAGAAGCCCGCAGTTCACCATGCGGCTGAAGGCGGCGCCGGCGGCCACCACCGTGGCGGCGCGCTAGGACAACAGGGTCAGGACCATCTCGGGGAGCGGAAGGCAAAGGAGCAAAGACGTCATGTACATCACCAAGAAGGGCTTGAGTCGGCGGACGATTCTGCGGGGCATGGGGGCCGGTCTCGCGCTGCCGCTGCTCGATGCGATGGTACCTGCGCTCACGCCGATCGCGTTGTCGGCCGCCAATCCCACACGACGTCTCGGCGTCGTGTTCACCCCGCTGGGCTGGCTGAACGGGCACTGGGTGCCTTCCACGACGGGTACCAACTTCGATTACACCACGATCTTGAAGCCGCTCGAAGGCTTGCGTGAGCACGTGACGCTCGTGACGGGGCTCAACAACCCGTCCGACGGCCACGCCATCAGCGTGTCGGCGTGGTTGAGCGGTGCACTGCCCAAGAAGACCTTCGCCGAGGACGTGTACAGCGGCGAGACGGTGGACCAGGTGGTCGCGAAGAAGATCGGGCAGGAGACGGCGCTGCCGTCGCTCGAGCTCGCCACCGAGGACTTCACCGGCTACATCGGCGGCTGCGACACCCAGTATGCCTGCGCCTACATGAACACGATCTCGTGGTCGTCGGCCACGACGCCGGTGCCGATGGAGATCAACCCGCGGGTCGTGTTCGAGCGCCTGTTCGGGCGGCCGGGCACCGTGGACCAGCGAAAACGCCGCATGCAGCGGGACAAGAGCATTCTCGACTCGCTGACCGACGACGTCAGCGACCTGAAGCGCGACCTCGGCGGCAAGGACTCGACCCGCCTCGCTGAGTATCTGGATCACGTGCGCGAGGTCGAACGCCGCATCCAGGTGGCCGAGAAGCGCGCCGAGTCGTCGATCACAGCGGACGCGCCGGTGGGCATCCCGGAGCAGTGGGAAGAGCACGCCCGGCTGCAGTACGAGCTGATGCTGCTGGCCTATGCGTCAGACGCCACCCGCGTCATCACCTTCATGAAGGCGAAGGACGCCAGCATGCTGTCGTACCTGAACCTGGGCATCGCCGAGCCGCACCACGGCATGACCCACAACCTCCAGGTGGAAGGGAACGCCGCCAACCTGGTGAAGATCAACACCTTCCACGTCAGCCTGTTCGCCGATTTCCTGGAGCGGATGAAGAAGACGCCGGATGGCGACGGGTCGCTGCTGGATCACACGATGCTGCTCTACGGCAGCGGCATGAGCCACGCCCCCGACCACTCGCGGCTGAACCTTCCGACGGTCCTGGTCGGCGGCTCCATGTATGGCCTGAAGGGCAACCGCCACGTGGCGGCGCCGAAGGATACGCCGTTTGCCAACATGCTGTTGACGATTGCGAACAAGTTCGACTGCAATCTCAACTCGTTCGGTACGCTGAGCAAGGGCGAAGTCGATATCGCGTAGCACGGATGCGCTCGTGGGTCGGCGGGGTCGTTGATTCGGCTCCGCCGCGCTACGGTTGTCGCGGTTGGGTGTGGAGGAGATGATGCGAACTCGTCGAATGGCTGGTCCGTGGCTGTGTGCCGCGGCCGTCGTCGCGCTGAGCAGCGGCACGGTGCGGGGTGCCGGCGTGCCGATTATCGACGCCGTGAAGAGCGGCAGCACGCAGGCTGTCAGCGCCCTGCTGAAACAGAAGACCGACGTCAACGCCGCGGAGGCCGATGGCACGACGGCGCTGCATCACGCCGCCTACGGCAACAACCTCGAGCTGACGCGGATGTTGCTCCGTGCCGGGGCCAATGCCAACGCCGTGAACCGTTACGGCGTGGCGCCGCTGCGGCTGGCCGTCGAGGCCGGCAACGCCACGGTTGTGGACGCCCTGCTGAAGGCCGGCGCCAATGCGAACGCCACGTTGCCGAAAGGCGAATCGGTCCTGATGACCGCGGCGCGAACCGGCGATCCCGCGACGGTCCGGCAGCTCGTCCTGGCGGGCGCCAAGGTCAACATCGCCGAGGCGACGCAGGGCCAGACGCCGCTGATGTACGCGGCGCTGGAGAACCACGCCGACGCCGTGAAGGTGCTGGTCGAGGCTGGCGCCGACGTCAATGCCAAGTCGAAGCCGCTCGAGTGGCCGGAGTTCAAGTTCAACACCGGCGGCATGATCTACACGCTGCAGCCGGTCGGCGGCTGGACGGCCGCGATGTATGCCGCGCGCGAGGGCTCCATCGATGCCATCCGCGCGCTGGCCGACGCCAAGGCGGATCTGAATCTGGCCGATCCCGATGGCACCACGCCGCTCATCCTGGCGATCGTCAACGGCAAGTTCGATACGGCGGTGGCGCTGCTCGACAAAGGCGCCAACCCGAACGCGGTCGATCAAAACGGCATGTCGGCGCTGTATGCCGCCGTGGACATGCACACGCTGTCGCCGATGATGGGCCGCCCGGCGCCGCCGATGCGCGACTCGATTGGCGCAGTCGAAATGGCGCAGGCACTCCTCCGCAAGGGTGCCAACCCCAACCTGCAGCTGAAGAAGCCGATCATCGGCCGCCACACCTCGTTCCAGGGTGATGGCCAGCTGGGCGAAGGGAGCACGCCGCTGGCGCGCGCGGCCAAGAGCGCAGATGCGGCGATGATCAAGGTGCTGCTCGATGGCGGCGCCGACCCGCGGCTGACGCAGAAGGACGGCACCACGGTGGCCATGATCGCCACCAACGCGCGCGGCCAGCGGGTCTACGCCGCCGCCGCCTCGGTGGGGACGCCGGCCACGGAGGCCGACGCGGTCGGGGCGCTGACGCTGCTTCTCAACACGCCGCTCGACGTCAACGCCGCCAACGCCAACGGCCAGACCGCGCTGCACAACGCGGCTGGGCGTGGCTCCGATCCGATCGTCAAGCTGCTGCTCGACAAGGGCGCCAAGCTGGACGCCAAGGATCGACTGGGCCGGTTGCCCATCGACATGGCGCGCGGTGCCGGGGGCGGCGGGGGACGCGGACGCAACGCCGGCCCCGCCCAGGTGCACGAGAGCACCACGGCGCTCCTGACCGAAGCGATGACCAGCCGCGGTATTGCCATACCGCCGCCACCGCCCGCCCGACAGGCCGCGCCGGCGCCTGAACCGGCGCAGCAGTAGCGATGCGGCCCGTACTCGTGGGGCTCGCCTGCCTTTGGCTGACCGCCGGGGCAGGCGCAGTCGCCGTGGCCGGGCGGCAGCCTGCACAGGCTCCGACAGCAACCGTCACCGATCTGGAGCGGCGTCTACAGCGCCGCGCAAGCCAAGCGCGGGCTGCTGGAGTACGGCCGTTCGTGCGAGCACTGCCACGGCGTCGAGCCTGACCGGCAACCCCACCGACGAAGTGCCGTCGCTCGTAGCCGACGGGTTCATGTTCCACTGGCGAGGGAAGACCGTTCAGGATCTTTACGGACGTCTCAGCAAGTCGATGCCGTCGGATGCGCCGGGCAGCCTGGGCGCGGGCGCGTATCTGGATCTGGTGGCCTACCTGCTCGAAGTCAACGGGTATCCGGCCGGGCCGCAGGACCTCGATCGCGATCGGTTGAGCACCCTGGTGATCGAGAAGTCCCCGCCTCGGCCATGAACCGGCACCTCCTGCTCGCGTGCCTGATCCTCGGAGCGGTCCTCGCAGGCCGATCTGCCGTCGGCGCGGCGGGGAAGACGGTGTGGGACGGCGTGTACGTCTCCGCGCAGGCCGAACGTGGCCAGGAGTTCTACGCGGAGCGCTGCAGTTCCTGTCATGGTGACTTCCTGGACGGCGACGGTGCCAGCGGGCGCGTTGTTCCACTGTCCGGGATGGAGTTTGCCGACAACTGGGAATCGGCGAGCCTGAACGATCTCTTCGCCAAGATCTCGAAGACGATGCCGCGCAGCGCCGCGGGGACGCTGAAAAGCGCCGAGACGCTGGATCTGATCGCGTTCCTGCTGAAGTACAACGGCTATCCGTCCGGCACCACGGCGCTCGCCGAGACGCCCGAGCTGGCGCTCGTCGATATCGTCGGCAAGGAAGGGCCACGACCCCTTCGCGTGGGATCCGGCGTGCGAACCGTCGGATGCCTGACCCCGGGCGCGGGCGACGCATGGACGCTCACGCGCGCCAGCGCGCCCGTGCGGACCAAGAACCCCACGGTGTCCACCGGGGCCGACGCCGATCGCGCGCGCGGGATACCGCTGGGTTCCACGACGCTCCGGCTCACGAACGCGAAGCTGGATCCCCAGGCCAAGGCAGGCACGAAGGTCGAGGTGAAGGGGGCGCTCTCGACGCTGGGGGCCGAGGGCGGGATCACGGTGATGTCCCTGCAAGTCGTCGGCCCGTCGTGCGAATGATGACCGGCGCACGCCGAGCGCTGGTCGCTGGTGTGATTGCCGGCGCCCTTGCGGTATCGGCTTGCGCCACCGAAGGGGCGCCACAGCCGGCCACGCCGCTCGCTGGTCTTCTACATCCTGCCGGTTCAGGCTCCGGTGCTGACCGCCACCCTGGCGAAAGCGTTCTCGACCGTGCTGCCCGACGTGGACGTCCGCTTCGTCGATCGCGACCGCGGCGAGTTCGTGACGGCGCTGCAGCAAGGCGACGTCGACGTCACCATCCTGTTCGCGGACGTCGCCTACCTGGCGTTCGTCGGCCAACTGGGCGGCCAGCCGTACGACCGGCTGCGCGGCATTGCCACGCTCAACCCCAACCCCCTGTACCTGGTGGTCCGGCGCGGGTCGGCCATCCGCAAGCCGGAGGATCTCCAGGGCAAGCGCGTGGGCATCGGGCGCGCCGGCGCCAGCACTGCCCTCACCGCATCGGCCGTCCTCGAGACGCTGGACCTTCACGTGCAGGCGTCGCACGCCGCGGTCGGCGAGGCGCTGGTGGCGCTGTCGGCGGGCGAACTGGATGCGCTCTTCGTCGGCGGTGTGTCGCCGGCGGACCAGATCCGCACCGCCGTGGCCAAGAACATCGACGTGCTGTCCTTCTCTCCGGCCACGATTGCCCGATTGCAGCGGCGGAACCCGTTCCTGCGCGGCATGGTCATCCCGCGCGATCTCGCCAGCGGCGAACCGGGGCTGACCATCGGCCTCGACGGCCTGCTGGTGTGCCGGAGCGGGTTGGACGCCGACATGGTGTACGGCGTCACCAAGGCGTTCTTCCAGGCCCTGCCCGAGCTGTCGGCCTTCGATGCGCCGCCGCTGCGCCAGATGAACCCGGAGGATGCGTCGGCCACGCCGATCCCATTGCACGAGGGCGCCGCCCGGTACTATCGGGAGCAGGGGGCGATGTAGCGTGTGATTCGGCTGGAACGCGTCCTGCTGCGGCGGTGGGCGGTGAGCGCGTTGGCTGCCGTGGCCTGTGCCCTCGTCGTGCTGCTGGTCTGGCTGGGTTGGTTCGCGGTCCGCCAGTGGCAACAGAGCCTGCAGCTGCTGGCCGAGCGGCAGGCCGACGACGCCAGCGAGCGCTTCCTGGTCGAACTGACCCGCGACATGCAGGCCGTCCAGCGCCTCGTGCTGCTGTCGCCGGCCCTCGATGCGTTCACCAGCCGCGAGCCGGGCCCGGATCCGACCTACGGGGCCGTCAACCTGGTGGCCAGCGCATTTGCGCGCTATTCGTATCCCGAGGCGTTCTTCCTGTGGACCCGGGAGCGGGGCGGCACGGAGCCGGTGTTCTTCTACCGGCGCGACCGTCCGGTGCCGTGGAACGCGGCCGCCGCCCCCGCGCCGTTTCCCGTGATTGTCGACGAGCACGCGTCGGTGGGCTCGACGCTCCTGCGGCGGATCCAGGACGATGCCGCGGAAGGGCGGCGCTTCATCGTCTTCGAGACGCAGTTGGAGGGCATGCCCTACCAGGTGGTCGTGCGCCTGCTGTACCGCGACGTCTTCCGCCAGAATCTGGAAACGGTGATCGGCTTCGTCGTGAACCTGGACTGGGCGCGTCAGCACTACTTCCCGGCCCTGCTCGATGAGGCGGTGGTGGCCGATCGGGCGGGCGAGGGCGTGGCGATCGCGATCTCCGACGATCGAGGCCAGCCCGTGGCCGGCGTCGACGCCGGGGTCGTGTCCGGTGCGCCCACGAGCGACCGCACGTTCCCCCTGATGTTCTTCAACCCGGTGATTGCGGCTGCCGATTCGCCCGCCAGGCTGCAGCGGCGCTCGTGGACGATTCGGGCGACGACGCGCGGCGATTCGTCGGTGCTGGCGGCTTCGGCCGATGCGAACTTCATGCGGGCGCTTGGCCTGGTGGCGGCGGCGACCTTGGCCGTTGGCATCGCGCTGAGCGTGCGCGCAGCCCGAACCCGCCTGCGCTTGGCGGAGCTGCGGTCCGATTTCGTCGCCAGCGTGACCCACGAATTCAAGACGCCGATCGCGACCATCCGGGCGGCCGGCGAAACCCTGGTGGCCGACCGGCTGGACGGCCCTGCGGCGCGGCAGGACTATGCCCGGTACATCGTGCACGAATCGAGGCGCCTGAACCGCCTGGTGGACAACCTGCTGGCCTTCACACGGGTGACCGACACGCCGGAGGTCAGGCCGCCGCTGGAGGCGGTGGCCCTCGCGGACGTGGTGGAGGAGTCGCTCGATCGGTTCGCCGTCCAGTTGGCCGCCGGCGCGTTCCATGTCGATGTCGCGGTGGCGCCGACGCTGCCCCCGGTCCAGGGCGATCGGACGGGGCTGGCGCTGATGCTCGACAACCTCGTGGACAATGCCATTCGACACTCGAGGGGCGAGCACTGGATGGCGATCCGGGCGAAGCACGAGGGCCGTGTCGTCGTGCTGGAGGTCAGCGACCGTGGCGGCGGGATACCGCCGGACGAAGTCCGGCACGTGACCCGGAAGTTCTATCGCGGCCGCCTGGCCGGACACGGCGGCACCGGGCTGGGCCTGGCGATTGCCGCGCGCATCGTGGACGACCACCGCGGCACGCTGACGATCGACAGCGAATCCGGCGTGGGCACCACGATGCGTGTCGCGATTCCCGTTGCGCCGGCGCCGGCGATATCGCCGACAGTGTCTACGCCTCAGCCTCCGGCCGTACCTGCCGCCAGGGAAAGCTCGTCGTGAACCCGCGCATTCTGGTCGTCGAGGACGATCAGCTCCTGGCCAAGGTCATCTGCGACAACCTGTCGTTCGACGGTTTCGAGGTGACGCGGGCCGCCACCGCGCACGCCGCGGTCAACCTGCTCCGGGAGTTCGGGCCCGACCTCATCGTGCTCGACGTGATGCTGCCCGACCGGTCCGGCTTCGACGTGTTCGAGACGTTGCACCAGGGCGGACGCACGCCCATCATCTTTCTCACGGCCCGCGGACAGACCGTCGACAGGCTGCGCGGCTTGCGGTTGGGCGCCGATGACTACGTCATCAAGCCGTTCGACCTTGCCGAACTCCTGGCTCGCGTGCACGCGGTGTTACGACGCGCCCGCGGGGGTGGCCGATCGACTCACCCTGGGCGATGTATCGATCGATTTCAAGAGCCAGAGCGCCACGCGGGCGGGCCAGGCGCTGCACCTCACCCATCGGGAGTTCGAGCTGCTGCGGTTCTTGGCGGCGCGCGCTGGTCGCGTCGTCCATCGCGGCGAGCTGTTGCGGGGTGTGTGGGGCTATCCCGACGATTCCGCGACGACCCGGTCGGTAGACCATGCCATCGCCCGCCTGCGACGGAAGATCGAGCCCCAGTCCGATCAACCCCGCTTCATTCACACTGTGCACGGCGACGGCTATTCCCTGACACCAGGAACGCGTGGTGGGGGCTGAATCAGCGCGGACGGAGCGCCGGCCAGTTCACGACCAGCGTGACCTCTTGCGATCCATCCTCCACCACTGAGTCCAGCAGGAAGCGCTGTCCGTAGCCGGTGGCCTGATACCGCGTGCGGTACCGCGTGAGGTCCCTCGGCCACGGGGGCGCGGAAGAGCGGCGCGAGTCGCCCGTTGCGCCACGGACTCGTGGATTCCACCGCGACCGACACCATCGTGTGATCGAGGGCCATGTAGAACATCTCGCGTCCGTCGGCCCACCACTGCGGCTCGCCGCCGCCGTCGTTCGAGACGATGTACTTCGTGCCCGGCATGGGAAACGACTGACCGGTTCGTCTCAGGGGCGATGGCGGAACAGTATCAGGAGGACTGGTGGACGAAAGTGCCGCCGAAGGTTCAGGCGAGGTCCAAGATTCGGATCGAGGAGGAGGCGAAGTTCCGATGGCACGGGGCTCGCTGAGGCGCCGACATCGAGTACTGCGACTTCGGCGATCTATCTTCGATAATCGTCGTCAACTGGGCAGTCTTCGAGGACATCTTGGTGGATCTCGAGTGGGTCAAGGCGACATTGAGCGTCCTCGAGCGCTCACGGAATGTTGTCATGCATGGCGGGGTCCTCGCTCGGCAGGATGTCGAACGGATCGGCAGCAACATCCGGGATTGGCTTAGACAAGCGGGATGACACCTAACGTGCGTGCAACCGGCGGCGTGTGGGCACGCGCGGCGGCTGATGCCTGACGTTGTGCACTCTTCGCGTCGCGTCACCTCCGACGGCGAGTGGGCATGGCGGGCCGGCGGACGTGTCGGCCAGGCCGACGATCGACACCGGAGGAAAGCAGGCGAACCGACGAATCCGCGCGTCTTCCTCCCAGTGCGTTCTCGTTGCTGCTAGGTAGGCTGTCGCTTTGAGCCGCCTGGAGGATGTAGCCCCGAGGTACGGTACCTAGACGCGCGGGCAGCGACAGGGAAGAAGGTGAGACTGCTTTCCCGGCCGCAGCCGCCACGGCCGCCGGCCCGCCATGCCCACTCGCCGGCTTGCTCCGTTCACTGCGAGGTCGTGGTAACCCACGGCACAGAGCCGAAGTCGATCAATTCTCGACTAGCATGGCGGCAGCATGGATACAGGATGGCTGACACTTGGCACGAGTGTCTTGTTGTCGTTGATGGGTCTGGCCGCAGGGTTCCTTGCTGGACGACGAGGCCGCTCGAACGCGATCGCCACGACGGTTGAGAGGGACTGGCTCGATACTGTCGCCGAAGATCTAGCCGAATTTACGGAGCTCCAGTGCGACATCATCTGGAAGCGATGGCGGCTCAAGGTCATCGAAGACACGGAGCCAGAAACAAGCTCCCAGTCGTATGAAAACGAAGCGTTTCGCGCCCTCCAGGACGCATCGTGGAAGCAGACCTTTCGGTCCGACCTATTGAGAACCAAACTGCTGCTGTTGCTCGATGACCAAATCGATGTTCAGAAAACTCTGATCGCAGCGATAGATGAATACGCGACGCATGCAGACCAGCATGAAGCTGCGCAGAAGGCGTCTGGGAGAGTCTGTGACCCAGAGAAACTGCGCAAGTTAGTGGCAGACTTTGATGGTTTACTAAGGAAACACAAGCCCGATCTTCTCAAGGCGGGTAGGCGCGTGTTGGCCGACAAACGAGAGGCAATCCGCAGGAGTGTTTAACGCTACTGTCGGGTGCTGCGGATAATCAGTCGCCAAGACCAGGAGGCAGAATGAGGAAAACGGTCACTGCCGTGACGATCGTAATGCTGGTTTTACCCTCTCTCGCCTATCCGGAGGAAGTGCGAATCGAGAACAGTTACGGCGTGACGAACCGGCTCAGCGCCGATCTTGGCCCGTTAGCGAAGGCTGGCATTCGTGAAGCCACTCGACTGGAATTGGTCGTGGCCAGGGAAGCGCAGGGTTCGCAGCAGGCCCAAAGACGGAATTGGCTGGCGCGACATCCGGCATTGACGGGGCTCTTAGTCGGCGCGGCCGTTGGAGCGCCTGTGTTCTACGCGGGTTTCAAAGATGTCGGTTGCGGAGACAGTGGAACGCCGCCATGTCCAGGAGTGTACGCAACTATAGGCGCCGGGGTGTTTGGCGGCATCGGAGCCGGCATTGGGGCCTTGATTGGGCTGGCTTTTAGGAAACGCCGTCGATTCGACTTTGTCGACCGACAGGAGTGACACGGGATGACGCGACGTCAGTTGGGTCTTCGTGGTCACGGTAGCGGCGCTCGCGGGGATGTCCGCGTTCGTGGCGGCGCAGGGTTCCTACACGCCGCCGCGGACGCCGTGGGGCGATCCCGATCTCCAGGGCGCCTACACCAACAGCAACGAGAGCCAGACGCCGATGGAGCGGCCCAAGGAGCTCGAGGGGCGCCGGCTCGAAGAGATCACCCCCGAGGAGCTGTCGCAGGCTCAACGAGCAGCGCAACCAGGCGCGGGTCAAGGCCGACGAGGCTGCGCTGGGAACTGCGCAGCCCACTGCACTGGTTCGAGAACCACGACTTCCGCAACAGCCGCGCGTGGATGGTCACCGACCCGCCCGACGGGCGCATCCCGCCGCTGACGCCGCAGGCGCGTCAGCGCGCGGCGGCGCGGGCCGAGGCGCGCAAAGGACGTGGCGAGGCCGATTCCTACGAGGATCGCAGCCTCTACGACCGCTGCATCAGCCGCGGCATTCCAGGGTCGATGATGCCGGCGATCTATGGCAACTCCTACGACATCACTCAGGGGCCGGGCGTGGTCGCGATCCGCTACGAGATGATCCACGAAACTCGCGTCATCCCGCTGTCGGCGACGCCGCACGTGAGCGGCGCCATCCGCTCGTACATGGGCGATGCGCGCGGGCGTTTCGAGGGCAACACGCTGGTGGTCGAAACGACGAATATCGACGAGCGCGTCGCCTACCGCGGCGCCAGCGCAGAGGCTCAAGATCGTCGAGCGCTTCACGCCGGTCGCGGCGGGACAGGTCGAATGGTCGATCACGCTAGACGATCCCGACACCTGGGCGCGGCCGTGGACCTTCGCCATGCGGCTGACGCAGGATCCCGACGCGAGCCGCCCTTCGAGTACGCCTGCCACGAGGGCAACTACGCGATGTTCAACCTGCTGAGCATCGCCCGCGCCGAAGAGGCTGCGGCAGCCAGAAGCGTCGCCCCCGCGCCGTCCCGCTGAGCGGGCGACCGGCCGATAAGCCGGCCGATGGTCAAATTCCTGGGCGTGGCCGGCATGACCGTGACGGCGCTGGCGGGCTGCGTGTTGTGGCTGATGCTCTTCTTTCCATACGGGTTTGCGGAGCCCGGCAGCCCCGACGGGGACGGGGTCTTCGCCGTGATGTGGGTCCTTGTCGAGCTGCCGTGGACGTGGTGGGCGTTCGTGAGGCGGACCTACGACCAGGAGATCACCACCGGCCGCCGGGCGATCGCTCTCGGGGTTGCGGCTCTATCGGTCGTGACGGCGTTCGTGATCGAGGAACACTACGCGGACGTCCAAGAGTGGGACACCGCCGCCTGGGTCGGCGGGATCGTAGCCATCGTCGGTCTTCGGGCCAGCCGCTACATCCTCACCCGCAGGGCCCTCTTCGGCCTCGTGGCTCCACGCGCGTAGGCCAGGCTCCTCATCCGTGTTGCCACTCGCGCAGGCTCCGCGACGCGGCCCACATCACCGCCACGACGGCGATCGTGGCCACGCCGCCGAGCACGACCGCCGGCACAGTGCCGAACCACTGCGCGGTCAAGCCGCTCTCCACGGCCCCCCACTGATTCGAGCAGGCGATGAACAGGCCGTTCACCGCCGCCACCCGCCCTCGTAGCGCGTCGGGCGTCCGCATCTGCACGAGCGAGATGCGAAGCACCACGCTGACGGCATCGAAGACGCCCGTCAGGAACAGCATCAGGAACGAGAGCCACGCCGCCGTTGACAGACCGAAGCCGATGGTGGCGGCCCCGAAGAGCGCCACGGACGCCAGCAGCACCGTGCCGCCGCGGTCGATGCGCGCCTGGTGCGCCAGCCATACCGACATCAGCCCCGCGCCAATCGCGGGGGCGGCGCGCAGCCAGCCCAGCCCTGATGGGCCCACCTGCAGGATGTCGGTCGCGAAGACCGGCAGCAGCGCGACCGCGCCGCCGAAGAAGACGGCCAGCAGATCCAGGCTGATGGCGCTCAGGATCAGCTTGTCGCGCCACACGAACCGAAGGCCCTCGAGCACTCCCCGCCAGCCGCTCGCCTCGCCGGGAGCCGGCGGCGCGGGCGGCGGCACGCGGAGCGCGGCGAAGCAGGCCACAGCCACCACGGAACAGACGGCCTGCGCCAGGTACACGCTCTCGCTGCCGAAGGCCGCCAGAAGCAGGCCACCGACAGCGGGCCCTCCCACAGTGGCGAATTCGCGGCCCGTGCCGGACCACGACACGGCGTTGGTCAGCAGGTCCGGCGGCACGGTCTGCGGCAGGAGCGCCGAGTTGGCCGGCCACTGAATCGCGCGCGCCGAGGCGGTCAGAAACAGCGCCGTAGTAGATCGCGGCGACGCCGCGGCCCGACCCCGCGGCGGCCAGCGCGAACCCCACGGCGGCCACGATCAGCTGCATCGCGACCGACATCGTGCGCCGATTGTGCCGATCGGCCAGATGGCCCGCGGCGAAGGTGAACAGGAAGACCGGGATGATCTGCACCAGCCCGACGTTTCCCAGCACGACCGGAGACCGGGTCGCCACGTACAGATCCCACCCCACCACGACGCTCAGCATCTGCGCCGCAAGGTTCGAAAGGGTGGTGCCGGCCAGGAGAAAGCGGTAGTTTCGGGAAGCGAACGCAGCGTAGGCGGACACGAACCGTTCTATCTTCGCCCATCAGTCGAGCTGCGGCGAACGGCTGACATTTTGCTAATCTCGAGAGCATGAAGCTGTCGAACGCCCGACTCTGCCTTGACTGCGACGAGGTGTACGACGAGGCCCAGTGCCCCGTCTGCGCATCGGAGTCCTACGCCTTCATCAAGCGCTGGGTCACGGCTCCCGAAAAGCGAGCCCCGCGTGCGCCGGTCTTGAACCACACGAACTCCGAAACCGTCGCCGCCTATCGGGCACTGCTCGCCGCCAACCAGGAGCCCAGCACTGCGGGCCGACTGGTACGAGGCGGCCTCCTCGGGCTGGCCGTGCTGGGCGCGGCGGGGTGGTTTCTCCAGCGGAGTATTCGGGAGAAGAACGGCGAGACGCCGCCCTCTGGCCCCGACTCCCCCCCGTCGGCCTAGAGTCGGGTTAGGAAGGGTTCGGGCCGGCGCCGAGCGGCACCACCTGCACCGCAGCGTCCCCGACTTCCTCGAGGAACCGGTTCAGGGTCGATCCCTTCAGCAGGATCTCCCATCGTGTTCGTGCGCTTTGACCGAACACGACGTGTGTGATCCCTTCCCGTTTCGCGAACGCGACGAGCCCGTCTCCCGCCTTGTCGGCCCTCACACGCACCACGGTCGCCCCCAACTCCTCGGCCAGCGCGAGGTTGCGTTGCAAGGCATCGCGGTCGGCCGCGGCGATGCGTCCCGGCGCCTCGCGCGGCGTCTCCACGTAGACCGCGTACCAGCGTGCACCCAGGCGCCCAGCGATCCGGGCGCCGGCGCGGATCACGCGCGGAGCATCGGCGCTCGAGCTCATGCACACCATGACTCGCTCGGGAATGAGCGCGGGCTCCAGCCCTTCACGCTGCCGGCGTGACGCGGCCTTCTCGCCGATTTCGTCGGCCACCGCGCGAAGGGCCAGCTCCCGCAGCGTGGAGATGTTGGCCTCACGAAAGAAGTTGGCCAGCGCCTGCTCGACCTTCTCGGGCTTGTAGACCTTGCCCTGGCGTAGCCGGCTGTGCAGTTCCTCGACCGTGACGTCCACGTTCACGATCTCGTTCGCCCGGTCGAGGAACGTGTCGGGCACCGTCTCGCGCACGCGGACGCCGGTCACGCGGCTGACCGCGTCGTTCAATGTTTCGAGGTGCTGGATGTTGACGGCCGTCATCGCGCTGATGCCGGCATCCAGCAGCTCCAACACGTCCTGATACCGTTTCGGGTGCCGGCTCCCGGCGACGTTCGTGTGTGCCAGCTCGTCGACGACGCACAGGGCGGGCTTGCGCGCCAGAATCGCATCGACGTCCATTTCCTCGAGCACCACACCGCGATAGTCGATCCGGCGCCTCGGCACGATTTCCAGGTCCGCGATTCGCGCTTCGGTGTCGGCGCGGCCATGCGTTTCCACGAACCCGATCACCACGTCCACGCCTTCACGGCGGAACGCGTGGGCGTCCTCGATCATCGAATACGTCTTGCCGACGCCCGGCGCTGCGCCGATATAAATGCGAAGCCGGGCGCGCTGCTCGGACTGCAGCTTCGCGAGCATTTGCTCGCCCGTCGGACGGCTTCTCTCGTCCACGGCCCATCGTAGCGCGCGGTATCAGCGCCTCTCCGGCCCTTTACAAACTCTTTATGGCTTTTTGCCGACTCCTTTAGCCGCTTGGGCCCTAGCCTGATTGATGGAAAGGACGGCACGTCATGTTGACAGTGGGAATGGTGGTCCTGGGGCTCGTCACGTTCGCCGCGATGATGGGTTTCGTCACGCTGTGCGACCGGGTCTGAAGCCATGACTCTTGTTTCTTTGATCTTGAGCGTCGCCGCGTTCGTGTACCTGGTGTACGCGATGCTGCGTCCGGAAAAGTTCTGAGGCTCTCATGGGCACGGAATACGTCGCGGTTGCGTTCACGATTCTCTTCACGATCGCCACGAGCACGCTGCTTGGGCGATACATGTTCCACATCTTCACGGGGAAGCCCACCGTCCTCGACCCGATCCTCGGTCCCATCGAGCGGCTAATGCTGCGCCTGACCGGTGTGGACACGCGCGAAGAGCAGAACTGGAAGCAGTACTCGATCTCGCTGCTCGTCTCGAACGTCTTCATGTGGCTGGCCACGTGGACGATCGTGACGCTGCAGCAGTATCTGCCGCTCAATCCGGACAGCATCGGCAACATGGAGCCGACGCTCGCCTTCAACACCATCTCGAGCTTCACGACCAACACGAACCTGCAGCACTACAGCGGCGAGACGGGCCTCTCGTATCTCTCGCAGATGTTCGTGATTACGTTCCTGCAGTTCGTCACCGCCGCCACCGGCGTCGCGGCGGCCGTGGCGATTATCCGCGGCCTGGCGGGCAATCGCCTGACGCAGCTCGGCAACTTCTACGTGGATCTCACGCGGGCCACGATCCGCCTCTTCCTGCCGCTCGCTGTCGTCGTGTCGCTCCTGATGATGTGGCAGGGGACGCCGATGACGTTCGACGGCGCAGCCAAGGCAACGACCGTCGAGGGCCAGGAGCAGACGATCGCCCGGGGCGTGACCGCGGGAGTCGTCTCCATCAAGCAGCTCGGCACCAACGGCGGCGGCTATTTCGGCCCGAACTCCACGCACCCCTTCGAGAACCCGACGCCGCTCTCCAACTTCATCGAGACCTGGTCGCTCACCATCATCCCGATGTCGATGGTCGTGATGCTCGGGTTCATGGTGGGCCGGCGGACGCTGGCGGTCGTCATCTTCGCGACCATGCTGGCGATCTACATCCCGATGGTCGTGTTTGGCGTCGCGATGGAAGCCGGCGGCAACCCGGCAATCGCCGCGATGGGCGTGGATCAGTCCACCGGCTCGATGGAGGGCAAGGAGGTTCGCTTCGGCGCCGGCCTGTCGGCGCTCTGGGCCGTGACGACGACGGTGACGTCGAACGGGTCGGTCAACGCGATGCACGATTCGCTGACGCCGCTGGGTGGCCTGATGCCGCTCGCCGGCATGTGGCTGAACAACATCTTTGGCGGCGTCGGCGTCGGCTTCATCAACATGCTGATCTTCGTGATCGTCACCGTGTTCGTGGCAGGGATGATGATCGGCCGCACGCCGGAGCTGCTGGGCAAGAAGGTCGAGGCGAAGGAGATGAAGCTTGCCAGCCTGGCGCTGCTGTGGCATCCGCTGGCGATCCTCGTGGGGACGGCCATCGCCTGCTACCTGTGGGCGACGACGGCCGATCCCGGTTCCGCACTGGCCTGGTTGAAGAACCCTGGCCCGCACGGCTTCTCCGAGATGCTCTACGAGTTCACCTCCGCCACAGCCAACAACGGGTCCGGCTTCGAAGGGCTCGGCGACAACACGCCCTTCTGGAATATCTCGACCGGTCTGGTGATGCTGCTCTCGCGCTACATCCCGATCATCGCGCCTCTGGCCCTGGCGGCCGCGCTGGGGGCCAAGCCGGCGTCGCCCGAAACGGCGGGATCGCTCCGCGCCGACAGTGCCACGTTCGGCGTCACCCTCTGGGCCGTGATTGTCATCCTCGGCCTCCTGATGTTCATGCCGGTCGCCGTGCTCGGTCCGATCGCCGAGCACCTGGCGCTGCAGTAGGGGCGCGTCATGGTCAAGGAAATCAGACAAGGAATTCTGTTCACGTTCGTCACCATGGTGTTACTGGGAGGCGTCTACAACGTGCTCCTGGTGGTGATTGGCGGCGCGATGTTTCCGGCCCAGGCCGAGGGGAGTCTCATCCGCCGTCCGGACGGCACCGTTATCGGTTCGCGGCTCATCGCGCAGAAGTTCACCAGGCCCGAATACTTCCAGCCGCGGCCGTCAGGCGTGGACTACAACGCCGCCTCGACCGGCGGCACCAACTACGGGCCGTCGAACCCAGATCACCTGAAGGCGGTTCAGGAACGGCTCGACGCGGTGATGGCGCAGGAGAAGGTCACGGCGGGGCAGGTGCCATCGGAGATGGTGACAGCGAGCGGCGGAGGCATGGATCCGCACATCCCGCCCGGGGCTGCAGAGCTGCAGGCCGCCCGCGTGGCCACGGCACGAGGCGTGGCCATCGACCGTGTTCGCGAGGTGGTTCAGGCGCACACCGAGCCGCCGACGTTCGGGTTTCTCGGCCGGGCGCGCGTCAACGTGCTGGAGCTGAACCTGGCGCTCGACCAGGCGCTCGGCGCGCCCGCTCCGACATCGATCACCAGGACACAGCCATGAAGGAACGCACGCGCACGACCTCGATGTGGGACCCGCAGATCGTCCGTCAGGCGATCGCGGATTCGTTCGTCAAGCTGGATCCCCGCGTCCAGATCAAGAACCCGGTGATGTTCATCGTGGAGGTGGGGAGCCTCGTCACGACGATCGTCTTCGTCCAGGAACTGGCAAGCGGCACCGGAGTCCCGCTCTTCACGGGACAGGTGGCGTTCTGGCTCTGGTTCACGGTGCTCTTCGCCAACTTCGCGGAGGCGATGGCCGAGGGGCGCGGCAAGGCGCAGGCGGCGACGCTCCGCAAAGCCAAAACCGAGACCAGCGCGGTTCGTCTGCTGCCGGGGGACCAGCGCGAGACGGTGAACGCCAGCACGCTGCGTGCGGGCGACATCGTGCGCGTCGAGGCGGGCCAGATGATTCCCGGCGACGGCGAGATCATCAAAGGCGTGGCCAGCGTGGACGAATCGGCCATCACCGGTGAATCGGCGCCCGTCATCCGCGAGGCGGGCGGTGATCGGTCGGCGGTCACGGGCGGCACCAAGGTGCTGTCGGATTGGATCGAGGTGAAGATCACCTCGAACCCCGGCGAGACGTTTCTCGACCGGATGATTGCGCTGGTCGAGGGTGCGGAGCGACAGAAGACGCCGAACGAGATCGCGCTGAACATCCTGCTCGCGGTCCTGACGCTGGTGTTTCTCCTGGTCGTCGTCACGCTGCAGCCGTTCGCGTACTACGCCGGCACCGAGATTCCGATCCCGGTGCTCATCGCCCTGCTGGTGTGCCTGATTCCGACGACCATCGGAGCCTTGATCTCGGCGATCGGCATCGCCGGCATGGATCGGCTGATCCAGCACAACGTGCTCGCGATGTCAGGCCGCTCTGTGGAGGCGTCGGGCGACGTGGACACGTTGCTTCTCGACAAGACCGGCACGATCACGCTGGGCAACCGCCAGGCCACCGATTTCCGGCCCGCGCCGGGTGTTGGCGACGCCACGCTGGCGGATGCCGCGCAGCTCGCCTCGCTGGCCGACGAGACGCCCGAGGGGCGGTCGATCGTGGTCCTGGCGAAGGAGAAATTCGGCATCCGCGGACGGCAGTTCGGCGCGCACGAAGCCGTCTTCGTGGCGTTTTCGGCGCAGACCCGGATGTCGGGCATCGACTTCGGCGGGCGCGAGATCCGCAAGGGGGCCTTCGACGCGATCGAGCGCCTGGTAGTCGAGCGCGGCAACACAGTCCCCCCAGAACTGAAGGCGCAGGTCGAGCGGATTGCCCGCGAGGGCGGCACGCCGCTGGCCGTGGCCGAGAACGGGCGTGCGCTCGGCGTCATCCAGCTGAAGGACATCGTCAAAGGCGGCATCCGCGACCGGTTCGCGCATCTGAGGGCGATGGGCATCAAGACCGTGATGATCACGGGCGACAACCCGTTGACCGCCGCGGCCATCGCGGCCGAAGCCGGCGTCGACGATTTCATGGCCCAGGCGACGCCGGAAGACAAGCTCCAGCTCATTCGTAGAGAGCAGGCCGGCGGGCGCATGGTGGCGATGACGGGCGACGGCACCAACGACGCGCCTGCGCTCGCGCAGGCCGACGTGGGCGTGGCGATGAACACGGGCACCATGGCCGCGAAGGAAGCGGGCAACATGGTGGACCTGGACTCGAACCCGACGAAGCTGATCGAGATCGTGGAGATCGGCAAGCAGCTGCTGATGACCAGGGGCGCGCTGACCACCTTCTCGATTGCCAACGACGTAGCGAAGTACTTCGCCATCATCCCGGCGATGTTCATCCTGGCGTTCCCGCAGCTGAACGCCCTGAACATCATGGGCCTCGAGACTCCGCAGTCGGCGATCCTCGCGGCGGTCATCTTCAACGCGGTCATCATCATCGCGCTGATACCGCTGGCGCTGCGGGGGATCACGTACAAGCCGCTCGGGGCGGCGGCGATCCTCCGGCGGAACATGCTGATCTACGGCGTCGGGGGCGTGCTGGTGCCGTTTGCCGGCATCAAGGCGATCGACGTGCTGCTGGTCGCCGTGGGTTTAGCCTAGCTTTCCGCGAAGCGGTAGCCGACCCACGGCTCCGTGAGGATGTAACGCGGGGCGGACGGCGTGGGCTCGATTTTCTTTCGCAGCGATCCCACCAGCACGCGCAGGTGCTCGGGTTGATCGACGGCGTTGGGACCCCAGATCGCTTTGAGCAGCGTGCGGTGCGTGAGCACGCGGCCCGGATGCTGCGCCAGGAACATCAACAGCTCGAACTCCTTGGGCGTCAGCCGGACCTCCTGGCCATCCCTGAGCACGCGAAACCGCTCCCGGTCGATCACCAGGCCGCCGCGAACAATCGGCTCGGTCGGCAGTGGCGAGCTATCGGCCCGCCGCAACGCCGCGCGCACGCGGGCCAGCAGCTCTTCGGCGCCGAAGGGCTTGGTCACGTAGTCGTCGGCCCCGACATCGAGGGCCCGGACCTTGTCGCGTTCCGCGCCGCGCGCCGAGAGCACGACGATCGGCGTGCTCTGGGCCACTCGAATCGCGCGGCACACGTCCACGCCGTCCATGTCCGGCAGGCCCAGATCCAGCAGGATGAGGTCGGGCTTGTCGCGATCCACCGCCTCGATGGCTGCGTGGCCGTTCATCGCCGTCTGCACGTCGTAGCCCCGGGCGCGGAGCAGGGGGGCCAGCGTGGCGAGGATGTTCGGTTCGTCGTCGACGACCAGGATCCTCGCTGCCATGGGTCAGTCGCGGACACGGACAGCGCGGGCGCGTCCGGGAATGACGATGGTGAATCGTGCGCCGCCCGGCACGTTCTCCCCCCAGACGCGGCCGCCCGCGGCGCTCAGGAGACCCCGGGTGATCGCGAGCCCCATGCCGGTTCCCGGGGCCAGTTGACGCGCCGTGCGCCCACGATAGAAGCGCTCGAACAAGTGCTCCAACTCGCTCGGATCCAGCCCGTGCCCCTGGTTCGTTACGGCCACGCGCAAGCCGTCGGGCTGTCCTCGCGCTTCGACGGCGATCGCGCTTCCCTCCGGTGAGTACAGGGCCGCGTTCTCCAGGAGGTGCGAGAGTGCCACCGAGGCGACCCGGGGGTCGATCTCCATCTCGGTTTGCTCGTCGGCGTCGGTGCGCAACGGATGGCCGTCGAGGACATGGCGGACCTGAGCCGAGGCCGCATCGACGACGTCGGCGGGGGTGACCCACTGCGGCTCGAAGTGAATCGCGGCCGCGTCGATCCGGGCCATGTCCAAGATGTCTTGAAACAGTCTGGTCAGTCGATCCAGCTCCACGAGCGCGGCCCCGGCCTGCGCCTCGCGCTGGTCGACCGGCAGGTCGCCCCGCAGGTTCTCGACGGCGGCGCGGATCGCCGTCAGCGGCGTCTTCAGATCGTGGCTCAACGAAGCCAGCAGCGTCGCGGCCAGGTCGGCCTTCTGGCGAACCAGGTCGGCGGCCTCGCGTTCCGACAGAAACTGCGTCCGTTCGATTGCGATCGCCACCACGCCGGCCACGGCGTCCAGCGCGCCGAGGTCGAGGGCTGGCGCCACCGCCGCCAGCAGCCCCACGGCCTTCGTGCCGTGCCGCAACGGCACGATGAGCACGCCGCCGTCTTCGTCGCCGACCCGCACGTGCCCGCCATACGTGCGGCTCTGCGCATCGAACTCGAGCGTCCCTCGCGCCTTCGCGAGCGAGGTGTTCAACACCGTGGTATCGACGTTCACGTCCTGGGTTCCACCCTGGTGGACGTGCCAGCCATCATCGGTCGGCAGGCAAATGGCTACGCCCGTCAACTCGAAACGCCGTGCCACGTGCCGGGCCAGCGCGTCGATCGCATTCACCGTCTCGGTGGTCAGCAGCACGTCGCGGGTCAGGTCGAAGAGGCGCGTGACCTCGTTCCGCCGGGCGACGGCCTCGCGTGCCCGGGTCTGGACGGTCGCCGACAGGTTGCTGGCGATCACGGCGACCACTAGAAAAACGAAGAGCGCCACCCAGTTCTGCGGATCGGCGATCGTGAACGTGGCGACCGGAGGCAGGAAGAAGAAGTTCAGCGTGAGCATGGCCGCGATGGCGATGACCGTGGCGATCCACAGACGCCCCAGCGTTGCGGTGGCCAGCACGACGAGCAGGAGCACCAGCGCTGCCGTGGTCGGACTGACGTCGGGAATCCGCGGGAGCACGAGCCCTGTGGCCGCCGTGGCCAGAAGGGCTCCAACCAGGACCATCACGTCCCGGGCGCGCAGGCGGCGATACATCTGGGCGCCATTGTGACATTCGGTACGCACCGAAGCAGCCCGGTCTCGGCGCTCCTTATGGCCTCTTTACGGTTTTCTTATGGAGCCGGCGCTATCCTCGTTCGTAGTGGCGACCCTGTCGGAGCAGTGGGGGCGTGTGGCGCGCTGCGCGATGGTGGCGATCGTCGCGCTAACAGGGGCGCACTGCGCCTCCGACCTGAGAACGTCGCTGGAGCGGCTGTCGGAGGCCCGCCGGCTTTCGGGCGATCTCCTGGTGCAGTTCACCAAGGCCGCCGACGCCGGGAATCGTGCCGTCATGGCGGACACGGACGCCGCATCCACCGCCTTTGCCGGCGAAGCGGCGCAGGCGACGCAGGTGGTCCAGAAGGACGTCGAGGCGATGGCGCCGATCCTGAAGGACCTTGGCTATTCGGACGAAACCCGCCTGCTCGAGGAGTTCGGGCGACGGTTCGCCGAGTATCGCGCATTGGACGAGACCATTCTCGGTCTCGCCGTCGAGAACACCAACCTGAAGGCGCAGCGGCTCTCCTTCGGTTCCGCCCGGGAGGCGGCAGACGCGTTCAAGAAGGCGCTCGATGCGGTCGCGCCCCCGGCTCTGGCCGGCGCTGCGGCTCCGGCTGGCTCGCCGTGGCGCGTCCAGGCGCTTGCCGCGACGGCGGTCGCGTCCGTGCGCGAGATCCAGGCGCTGCAGGCGCCCCATATCGCCGAGCCCGACGATGTGCCCATGACGGAGATCGAGAAGCGGATGGCCACGGCGGCGTCGGGCGCCGAGCGCGCACTCGAAACGCTGGACGGCCTGGTCCCCGCTGCGATCCAGCCGCAGCTGAACGCTGCCAGAGGCGCCCTCGCGCGCTTCATGGGCATCAACGCCGAAATCATCGGGCTGTCCCGCCGCAACAGCAATGTCCGCTCGTTGGCCCTCTCGCTCGGTCAGAAGCGGACCCTCACCGCCAGGTGCGAAGAAACGCTTCATGCACTCCAGGACGCTTTGGGGAAACGCGACTTCGGTGGCACGCGATAATGACCAGTTGTCGAATTCGCCCGTGAGCGAGACGGTGTCCCCTCAGCCGGACGCGGCGAACCCGCATGGTGGCCCACGTCCCCTGGCTCCTCTCACGCTGACCGCGCTCGGCGTCGTCTACGGCGACATCGGCACCAGCCCGCTGTACGCGCTGCGCGAGTGCTTCTTCGGATCGCACTCGGTCCCGCCGACGCACGACAACGTCCTGGGCGTGCTGTCGCTCATCATCTACTCGCTCCTGCTCGTCATCTCGGTCAGGTACATCGCGCTCGTCATGCGCGCCGACAACCAGGGAGAAGGCGGCGTGCTGGCGTTGACCGCCCTGATTCCCGGCCGGGCCGGCGGCGCCAGCGGCGCGCCACGGCTCGCGACGGGCCGCCCGCTGCTGATCGCGCTCGGCATCTTCGGGACGGCGCTGCTGTACGGCGACGGCATGATCACGCCGGCCATCTCGGTCCTCGGCGCGATCGAAGGGCTGGAGGTCGCCACGCCGCTGTTCCAGCCGTACGTCGTGCCGGTTACCGTCGCGATCCTGGTCGGGTTGTTCCTGATTCAGACGATACGGCACGCATCGCGTCGGGGGGCTCTTCGGTCCCATCATGGTCGTCTGGTTCGCGACACTGGCCGTGCTCGGCGTCGTCTGGATCGTGCGATTGCCGTCGGTGCTCGGCGCTTTCAATCCGCGGCACGCGGTGGACTTCTTCGTCCACAACGGCTTTACGGGATTCGCCGTGCTCGGCGCCGTGTTCCTCGTCGTCACCGGCGGCGAGGCGCTGTACGCCGACATGGGGCACTTCGGCAAGCATCCCATCCGCGTCGCGTGGTTCGCGCTGGTGCTGCCGTCGCTGATCCTGAACTACCTCGGCCAGGGCGCGCTGCTGCTGAGCGATCCGACGGTCGAGCACCCGTTCTTCCTGCTCGCGCCGTCGTGGGCGCTGCTGCCGCTGGTCGGGCTCTCGACCGCCGCCGCGATCATCGCGTCGCAGGCGCTCATCTCCGGCTCGTTCTCCATCACCCGGCAGGCGATGCAGCTCGGGCTGGCGCCCGCGACTCGATGTCGAGCACACCTCGGCCCGCGAGATGGGCCAGATCTACGTGCCCCAGGTGAACTGGGCGACTGATGCTCGCGACGGTGGTCATCGTGATCGGCTTCGGCTCCTCCACGCGCTGGCCGCCGCGTACGGCATCGCGGTCACGCTGACGATGGTCATCACCGTTCTGCTGCTCTACGTCGTCATGACGGAACGCTGGCGCTGGCCGAAGCCTGGTCGCGCTGCCACTGATGGCGCTCTTCCTCGTCATCGACCTCGCGTTCTTCGGCGCCAACGCGTTGAAGATCCTGCAGGGCGGCTGGGTGACGCTCGCGGTCGCGTTGGTCCTCTTCACGCTGATGACGACGTGGAAGACCGGCCGCCGGCTGGTCGCCGAACGCCTGACCGCCCGCGCGGTTCCGCTCGACGACTTCATCGCGTCGGTGACCGCCCTGCGCCCCGTGCGCGTGCCGGGAACGGCCGTCTTCATGACGGCGCAGCCGACGGGCACACCGCCGGCGCTCGCCCACAACCTCCGGTACAACAAGGTTCTGCACGAGCACGTGATCATCCTGACCGTGACCACGGCCCAACGGCCGCACGTGCCCCCGGAGGAACGCCTGTCCGTGGAGTCGCTGGGTCATGACCTCTACAATGTGCGGCTGCAGTACGGGTTCATGGAGGATCCCGACGTGCCGGAGGCCCTGGCCCAGGCCCGCGCCCAGGGGCTGGAGCTCGACCCGCAGGACGTGACCTATTTCCTGGGGCGAGAGACCATCATCGTTACGCGACGGAAGGGCATGGCGATCTGGCGCGAAAAGCTGTTCGTGGTCCTGGCGCGAAATGCCGTCCGCGCGACCGCCTTCTTCAGGCTCCCGCCTGAGCGGGTGGTGGAGCTGGGCGTCCAGGTCGAGATGTAGACGGGACCCCCTGAAGGGTTTACTCTGGGGGCGCCATGACTAGACATCTTTTCTCGGTTGGCGCCGTGACCTCGTCGCTCGTCTTTGCCGTTGCCGTCGGGCCCATGTCGGGGCAGTCGTCCGCTCCCGGAGCGCGGGCGGCATCCACCGCCAAGCCGTACGTGCCGCCAAAGACCCCGTGGGGCGATCCGGACATCCAGGGCGGCTACAGCAACAAGGACGAGAACGGGATTCCCTTCGAGCGGCCGGGCAATCTGTCCGGCAAGCAGCTGGGGGAGTTCGACGATTCAGAACTGGCGGAGCTGGCCGCATCGCGAGACGCCAACCGTCTCGAGGCCGCCCGCGGCATCGGCGGGCGCGACACCGGCGCAGGCCCGGTCCACTGGTACGAGCACTATGGCGCCAAGAACAGCCGGGCCTGGCTGGTGGTCGATCCTCCGGACGGCACCATTCCCGCGCAGACACCGGCCGCGCAGGCGCGCCTCGGGAGAGGGCGCGGCGGACGCGGAGCCGGACCCCAGTTCGGAGAGGGCGGCCGTGCCGACTCGTACACCGACCGCAGCTTCTACGATCGCTGCATCACACGCGGGCTGCCGGGCTCGATGATGCCGGCCATCTACGGCAACGCGTACGACATCACACAGGCCCCGGGGCTGGTGGCCATCCGCTACGAGATGATCCACGAGACGCGGCTCATCCCGCTCGACAGCAGCCCGCGCACGGGGCTCCGCGCGCACATGGGTGACGCCCGCGGGCGCTGGGAGGGCAACACGCTGGTGGTGGAGACGACCAACTTCGATACGCGGACCGCCTACCGGAACGCGTCGCCGAAGCTGACGCTGGTCGAGCGCTTCAAACCGCTGGCGGCCGGCAAGCTGGAGTGGTCGGTGACGGTGAACGACCCCGACACCTGGGTGAAGCCGTGGACCTTCGCGATGAACCTCACGAACGATCCCGAGCAGGCGCTGTTCGAGTACGCCTGCCACGAAGGCAACTACGCCATGCGCAACATCCTCAGCGCCGCCCGTGCCGAGGAGGCGCGCCAGGGTAAGTAGGTTGCCCGCGCCAGCCGACGGTGCCGCGCGCACGATCGGCGGCACCGGGTACGATCCCCGATTCATCGGCGTCAGTCTGCCCGTTCCCACGGCGGCATCCACGGCGCTGCGCAACGACCTCGTGGGCGCCGCCGGGACGCGCATCGCGCACTACACGCACTTCTCGCTGTCGATGCGGAAGTCGCGGCGGCTCGCGGCCTACGTGGCCTGGAACATCGACGGCCGCATCACCAAGCCCGCCAACAGCAGCGCCACCTGGCAGCTGGACCCGCGAATTCCTGCTGAGTACCAGATCGACAACGCGCTCTACGAGGGCACGGTCTTCGACCGCGGACACATCGCCAAGCGAGAGGACCTGCTGTGGGGCGGCGAGAGCGTGGCTGAACGCGCCAACGACGATTCCTTCTGCTACACCAACGCCACGCCGCAGCACGAGAAGTTCAACCGCGTGGCGCCGGCGCTGTGGAAGTCGCTGGAGAACGAGATCTTCCGCCAGGTGAACGTGGCCGACCTGCGGATCGCGCTCGTGGGCGGCCCCATCTTCGCGTCCGACGATTGGCCGTTCGTCCCCTCCGGCGCTCCCGCGGGGACCACGTCGGTTCGGATTCCGCGGCAGTTCTTCAAGGTGGCCGCCTACCGCGACAACGCCGACGGCAAGGTCAAGGCGCTGGCCTTCAGGCTGTCGCAAGCGGACCTTGTCGCGGGCGACCTGGACGAGCGGCTGGACCTCTCGCGATTCGAGATGTTCCAGGTCACCGTGAGCGAGCTCGAAACGCTGACCGGGCTGCGGATGACGGCGTTTCGTCGCGTGGATACCAAGTCCGCGGTGGAGCGGCTGACCGGGGACGCGGCTGAACGGTCGGCGCGCCTGGTGAGATCGTTCGCAGACGTCGTGCGATGACCGTCGGGGCGTCGCCGCGGTTCGCGCGCACGAGCCCGCTGGCGTTGGCCGCGATCCTCCTGGTCGCGCTGGTTCTCCGACTCCACCTGGCGGGCACCGAGTCGTACGTCCACGACGAGAGCGCGAACTCGATTCCGCTGTCGAAGACGATCTCGTTCACGCCCGGCCAGCTGGAACTGCCGCTTCGCGGCCAGAACCACGGAGCCCTTCCCGCCTATGTCGTGAAGGCCAGCAGTACGCTCTTCGGCACGACGCCGCTCGGCTATCGATTCGTCCATGTCCTGCTGAGCCTGCTGACCGTCGTCCTGGTCTACCGCTTCGCCCGAGAGCAGTACGGACCGCAGGCGGGGCTGTGGGCCGCGGCGCTCCTGGCGCTGAACGAGTACCTACCTGGCGGTGTCCGCCCGGGCGACCGCGCACGTACCGCACCTCTTCTTCGTGACGGCGGCCGTTCTGTCGTTCGGCCGGTTCCTGGTCGTGCAGCGCGCGGCGTACCTGTATGCCGCCGCGGCCTTCGCCGGCCTGGCGTTCTACTGCAAGGAGCATTCGGCGCTCCTGGTCCCGGTGTTCCTGCTAGCGTTGCTGCATCCGTCGTACCGGTCGTGGCTGCGCGGGCCGCACGCCTGGCTGGCGGCGGTGGTCTTCGCCCTGGTGATCGGGCCGGACCTTGCCTGGAACCTGCGCACCGATCCCGATACCGCGCGGGTCAGCTACGCCGGTGAGGAGGTCGGTCAGGCCACCTACGGCCAGCATCTGAAGCGCATCGGCGGCGTGGGCCTGTCGCCCTACCCGGCCATGTTCTACGGCCGCAGCGCCGTCCAGGCGCTGCACGTCGCCGATCACGGAACGCGAGCTGCCGGACCAGACGCCGGATACCCTTCGATGAACCCGATGCTGGGCGTGCTTCTCCTGTGCGGACTGGTGATCACGACGCTGCGTTTCGCCGGACGCGACAACGTCGGCACGTTCCTGCTCCTGGTCTTCTGGGGCTTGTTCGGCGTGTTCACGTTCATCGAGAAGGGCAACCCGCCGGGGCGCCTCGACCCCGTCAGTTGGATCTGGGTGGAAGCCTCAATCGTTCCCGCGGTCATCCTGACAGGCGCCCGCCTGGCCGGCGCGACGGGGAAGGCGAGAATCGTCGCGTGGACGCTCTGCGCGGGCGCCTTGCTGTACGCGGCAGCGCCGCCGGCATTGGCGTTGGGCGGGCGAAGCATCCGCGCCGCACAAAACGTGTCCGACGCCGCGAACCATGAGGCGCAGATGCTCGCCATCGACACGGTGGACCGCGTCAGGGAACGTCCGCTCCGCGCCGTGGCTCTCGCCGCCGGTGCCGGCGTCGTCGATCGGAGTGCTCGCCGGGTTCTGTCTCGGCTGGTTCATCCGAAGCCGGCGGTCGTCCAAGCCTCCGCTGACATAAGTAATCGGCGCCCCGCGCCACTCGTTCCCTTTCACACGCTCGAAACATCCTCGACGTAGAATGCAACTCGCCCGTGACGTAATGGCGCGTCGTTTGGCCCTACATCGTCGAGGCCTGGATCCGAATCGAGGTGGGCATGACCGGGTTCGTCAGGAAGATGGCATCGGGGCGCGCCGTGGCCGCTATTGCGTTGGTGCTGGCTGCAATCGGGGCGTCCACGCGGCTGACCGCTGACGCGACGGAGCTCTTCATCTCCGAGTACATCGAAGGCAGCAGCAACAACAAAGCGATCGAGATCTATAACGACACGGGGTCGCCCATCGACCTGGGCGCCGCCGGCTACAACGTCCAGATGTTCTTCAACGGCAGCGTCACGGCGGGGCTCACCATCAACCTCGTCGGCACAGTCGCTGTTGGCGACGTCTTCGTGCTGGCGCACTCCAGCGCCAACGCGGCCATCCTGGCGCAGGCCGATCAGACCAACGGAGCGGGATGGTTCAACGGAGACGACGCCGTGGTCCTTCGGCACGGCACCACGGTGCTCGACGTCGTCGGCCAGATTGGCCTGGACCCCGGGACGGAGTGGGGAAGCGGGCTGGCCAGCACGGCCGACAACACGCTGCGGCGCCTCGAGTCGGTGTGCGCGGGCGACGCCAACGGCGGCGATGCGTTCGCGCCGGCCGCCGAGTGGCAAGGGTTGGCCACCGACACCGCCGACGGCCTTGGTGCTCACACGGCGACGTGCGCGGACATTCCCGACGACGCACCCGCGGTGTCGTCCACCGTGCCGGCCAACGGCGCGACCGGTGTTCCGCCGAACGTGACGCTGAGCGTGACGTTCAGCGAGCCGGTGACCGTCACGGGCGCATCTTTCACCTTGTCGTGCGTGGACAGCGGCAATCGGGCGTTCACGCTTGCGGGCGGGCCCACGACCTACACCCTGGATCCCACGGCCGATATCCCCGCCGGCGAGTGCACGCTCACAGTTCTTGCCGCCGGCGTGTCCGATGTGGACGCCGACGATCCGCCGGACACCATGGTGGCCGACGTGACGTCGCAGTTCCAGACCGCGGACGTCTGCACGCTGCCCTACACGACGATTCCCGCCATTCAGGGGAGCGGCGCCACCGCCGCCATCACGGGCGCCGTGCACACGCGCGGTGTGGTGGTCGGGGACTACGAGGCGCCGAACGGCTCCGCTCAGCTGCGCGGCTTCTACGTGCAGGACCCGCAGGGCGACGGCGACGCGGGAACCTCCGACGGCATCTTCGTCTTCACCGGCGGCTCGAACACCGCCGCGATCGGCGATCTGGTCCGCGTCAGCGGCACCGCGGCCGAATTCCAGGGACAGACGCAGATCAGCGCTTCCGCGGTCGTGGAGTGCGGTGCCGGGACGGTGGCCCCCGTGAACGTGACATTGCCCAGGGCGACGCCCGACGACCTCGAGCCATTCGAGGGCATGCTGGTTCGCCTGCCGCAGGCGCTCACGGTGACCGAACACTTCCAGCTGGGGCGGTTCGGCCAGATCGTGGTGTCGTCGGACGGTCGCTTGCGCCAGCCGACCGACGTCGTGAGCCCCGGCCTGGACGCCGCGGCGCTGCAAGCGTCCAACGACTTGAACCGCCTGATCATCGACGACGACACCAACCTCCAGAATCCCGATCCGATCGTCTTCGGACGCAACGGGACCCCCCTGTCGGCCGCCAACACTCTGCGCGGAGGTGACACCGCCACGGGCATCGTGGGCGTGCTGGGCTACACCTGGGCGGGCAACGCCGCCAGCGGCAACGCCTACCGCGTCCGCCCCGTGGGCGCGCTGGACGGTGTGGCGCGGTTCGCGGGCACGAATCCGCGCCCGGCGGTGCCGCTGCTGCGCGCGGGACGCGTGCGCGTCGCCGGCATGAACGTCCTCAACTTCTTCAACACGTTCTCCGGCTGCACCAACGGCGTGGGTGGTGCCGCGACCGACTGCCGCGGGGCCGACAACCAGGCCGAGTTCGACCGCCAGTGGCCCAAGACCGTGGCGGCCATCGTGGGCAGCGACGCCGACATCGTAGGCCTGGTCGAGATCGAGAACGACGGCTATGGGCCGGGCAGCGCCATCCAGTTTCTCGTGGACCGCCTTAACGACGCGGCCGGGCCTGGCACCTGGGCGTTTGTCGATGTGGACGCCGGCACCAGCCAGGTCAACGCCCTCGGCGACGACGCCATCAAGGTCGGTCTTGTCTACAAGCCGGCTCGCGCGACGCCGATTGGCTCGACAGCCGCGCTCAACACGGCAAGCTTCGTGACCGGCGGCGACTCCGGGCCGAGGAACCGGCCATCCCTGGCGCAGGCGTTCTCGGAGGCGGGCACGGGCTCGAAGTTCGTCGTGGACGTGAATCACTTCAAGAGCAAGGGCAGCGCGTGCGATGCCGCCGATGCCGGTGACGGCCAGGGCAACTGCAACGCGGTGCGAACGGCCGCCGCCGAGGAACTGCGTGCATGGCTGGCGGGCGATCCCACCGGTGTCGGCGACCCTGACGTGCTGATCCTGGGCGACCTGAACGCCTACCGCATGGAGGACCCCGTCACGGCGCTCACGACCAGTGGCTACACGAACCTCGTGCCCGCCTTCCACCCCGAGAGCGTCTCCTACGCGTTCGACGGACAGTGGGGCTCGCTCGACCATGCCCTAGCCAGCGCGAGTCTTCGCCCACAGGTTACCAACGCCGACGACTGGGCCATCAACGCCGACGAGCCGGGCATCCTCGACTACAACACCAACTTCAAAAGCGCCGGCCAACTGGTCAGCCTGTACGCCGCCGACGTGTTCCGGATGGCCGATCACAACCCGGTGGTGATAGACCTGAACCTGACTGTGCCGACGCTCCGCTGTGACGCGGACGGCGACGCCGACGTGGACCAGGCCGATCTGAACATCATTCGCAATGCGATGGGACAGCGCGCGTCCGGTCCCACCGATCCCAGGGATGGCAACGGCGACGGCGCCATCAACATCGCCGACCTCCGCTACTGCCAGCTGCGGATGAGCGGCGTCGAGCTGGTCAACACGGGGGCGTTTGCCATCGACATCTCAGGCTGGCCAGGGGACGGTGACCTGCATGCCGCTGCCGTAGGAGCTCGGGCCCGTTTTGCGCCTGTGGCCTGGCGCCCGGCGCCTGAGGCCTTCTTATAGCGAGTCCAACCAGGTCAAGGCGGACTCCGGGTCGAGGAACGTCTTCGAGGTCACGCCCTGGCGGGCGTAGTCGTTGGCCAACCCCTTCATCGTGACCTGGCCGACGGTCTTCTCGGGCTGCACGATTGCCCAGTACTTCCACCCCGCCTTCACCGTCTGCGGGAACCAGAAAGTGTGACTCCAGTCCACGTCCTCGGGCCGCAGCACGGCGTTGGCCCGATCGTCTGACAGCCATTTTTGCGCGCGATTCTTCTGCAGCGTATCGAGACCGGCGAGCAGCAGATCCCGGAACGCCTGACCGTGGATGAACTTGTGGATGCGGTGGTGCACGATGCCCGGGCCGGGGTGGTACCACAGCGTGGCGAACGGGCTGTCGATGATGGTCAGCGGCGTCATGGAGCCTGACTCTCTTCCTGGTGCATCGCGACTCGAACGGGCGCGAGACACCCGGCCGACTTATCGGTAGATTCCGCGCGCGTCGCCAGCGCGGTACGCTTCCGGCAAATCCGCGCAACGGTGCCCAGAACCGACGGGATTCCACATCTAACGCCGTGACGTCACAGATCCGACACACACAGGAGTAACAGCGCGACGTGCCGAGTTAGCCGTCGCGTGCCCCCTTGGGTAACACCTCGAGGCGCAAAAGAGGCTAATGAAAGCGGCGGGACCCGTCAAAACGATCAACGTGCTGTACCTGGCCCCCGACGGCCGGGAATCAAAGCTCGTGAGCGGCGCGTTCGACCGATCGCACCCCCAACTCCATCTCGAGTTCACCGGCGACGGCAACGAGGTCCGCCGCCGTCTGCGTGAACCCGGCGGGGTCGACGCCTTACTGGTCGGGTGGAGTGTCGCGGAGCCCGATGCGCTCGCCCTCATCGCGCACGTGCGCCAGCAGGGGCTGCCGGTCGCCATCATCGCCGCTGGGGACCAGGCGCTCGAGAAGTACTCGAAGGCCGGCGCGGACGAGTGCGTGACGCGGGGCACGTCGTTTCTCGCGCGCGTGCCCGACGCAGTGGAAGTCGCGGTCGCCCGGCGGCAAGCCGCGGCGGCCAAGTCCGTCGAAGCACAGCCGGAGGCGCCGAAGGCGCTGCGTGTCGCCTACGCGGGAGACGCCCAGTTCGTGGAGCGGGCGCTCGCCGGCCCGGACCGCTCGCTGTTGCAGTTGACGCCGCTGGCCCAGGCCCTTGCCGAGGCCACCGCCGGCCGCGCGGCCATCGACGTCGTGGTGCTCGATCACGGCGCGCGCGACACGAACACAAGCGGGGCGTTGGCCGACGTGAAACGGCTGGCCCTGGATGTGCCCGTGGTGCTGCTGGTGGATCCGCCCGACGAAACGACGGCGCTTCGGACCTTCGAGGCCGCAATTGCCGAGTCCGTGGTGAAGACGCCCGGCTGGACAGGGCGGCTGGCCACACGCTTGGCCACTGCGTGCACTCGCCATCATCAGCTCCGTGAGCTGGAGTCGCTGCGCCAGCGGGAAGCGCGCTTGCGCACGCTCATGGACGGGCTTCCGGCCAGCGTTGTCCGCCTGTCGAGCGAAGGTGCCATCCTGGCGATGAATGCCGTGGCCCTGGACTTCGTGGGCGCCGGCGAGTTGCGCCAGATCCTCCGCAGGCCGTTCCAGGCACTGCTCACGCCGGATTGCATCGACGCCTGCACTGAGTTCGTGCACCGTGTGGCCGAGGGCGAGCAGCGCTCGATCGAGTTCTCGCTCACGACGCTGACGGGTGAAGGGCGCTGGGTGGAAGCCCGGGCCGTGCCGGTGCCGCCGGAAGACGGACGTCCCGGATTCGATTCTGATGGTCCTCCGCGACTGCACCGACCGGAAGCGGCTCGAGGTGGCCCTGGAGCAGCGTGAGGGCATGCCGCCGGCGGCGGCGCCAGAACCCAGGGTCGAGCCCGAGCCCTCGCTCGAGCCGGCGGCAGCCGCGAGCCAGCCCACGGCCGCCGTTCAGCCGCCCGCAGTCGTCACGTCGCTCGAGGCCTCGCAGCTACGGGCCATGGAAGCCGACCTGACACGGTTGTGCGGCCAGGCGCGATTGACCTTCGAAGGCCTCGAGGTCGCGTTGAAAGGGGCGGAAGCCCAGCACGAAGCCGAGCTGGCGCGCCAGCAGGAGGCGTTCGCGCGGCTGGAAGAGGAACAGCGCGAGCGGTGGCGCTCGTACGACTCGTTCGTCGAAGCGTCGCGGCTCGGCATCTTCCAGGTGGACGAGCAGGGCGCGATCGTCGAGGCGAACCCCGCGTTTGCCGCCGTGCTCGGCTACGCCTCGCCAGCGGCGCTCGTCGGGGCCGCGGCCACGGTGTCGGGATTGACGGACGCCGAGCCATGGACGCGCGCGATCGAGACTTGGCGAGGCGGTTCCGCGGACCCCATCGACACTCGGTGGAAGCGCGCCGATGGCGCGCTGCTGGCCCTGCGGCTGACCGGACGCCTGCGTGGGCGCATCGATGCGGCCGGCCAGCGGCTCGAAGTGGTCGTCGAGGACCAGACGACGGCTCGTGCGGTCGAGGCGCAGGCCCGCCGCGCACGCCGCTGGGAAGACGTGGCGCGGCTCACGACCGGCATCGCCGCCGACCTTCGCGGCGCCGTGGACGACATGGCCGAGTCCACCGAGGGCGTGGCGCTCTCGGCGATCGACGAGGCTGGGCAGCGACAGGTGACGGCGCTGCGGTCTCACATCGGACGGGCACGGGATCTGAGCCGGCAGCTCGTGGCGTTCGGCCGCCGGGGCGCCCGTGTGCCGGAGCCGCTCGATCTCAACGCGGTCGTGCGCGAGCTGGAGCCCGTGATGCGCCGCTTGATCGACGAGCCCATCGAGCTGGCGTTCGAGCCGGCGCCGTCGCTGGCCCTGGTTGAAGTGGAACGCTCCGTGCTGGAGGAAGTGCTCGTCAACCTGGCGGTGGGGGCCGACGATGCGCTGCCGGCCGGAGGCCGCGTGCGGATCGCCACGGCCAACCTCGACGTCACGACGACCACCGCGGAGCTCCGGTCCGGCGAATACGTCGCCGTGTCGCTGACCGCGCAAGGATGGGGCATTTCCACGGCCTCTCCAGGCACCAGTACCGGTGTCGTGGCCGCGCAACGCGCAATCGAGCGCCTGGGCGGCACGCTCGCCGTGGCGGCCGTCTCGGACGAATCCGTGACCTACACGGCCTACCTGCCCCAGGCCTCGGTGACGATCCCCACCGACGAGCTGTTGACCGCCGCCGGTTCCGAAGCCGCCCGGACGGGGACGGCCTGACATGGCGCCCGCAGCGAACGAGACCCCCGAGAGCGCGGCCGATGCACAAGCGAGACGCGCACGCCGCATGCGCGCGTCGGAAGCCGGCGTCGTCCGGCAGGCACGGCTCCTTCCAGGGGGAGATGCGGTCATCTTGAACATCTCGAACACCGGCCTCCTGGTCGAGCTCAAGACTCGCCTGTCCGTGGGCGCGGCCGTCAACGTACGCATCGAGGGCGCCTCAGTGATGGGCATCGAGGGCCACATCGTGCGGTCCCGCGTGGCCACCATTCACCGGGACGGCTCCATGAGCTACGAGGTGGCCATCGAGTTCGACCGCCCGCAGTCGATCGACGGGCACGACATCGAGCCCACCGAGCCGATCCGCCGCTCCGAACCTGCTGCCGCCACGGAAAACGTATACGTGCTGGACACAGCCAATGACTGGTAACCGAACATTCGAGCCCGAGGACGGATCCCCGCCGGGCGGCGCTGGCAAAGCGACGCGGCGGCTGACCGTGGATGCCGGCTCCTTCGCCATCTCCACGAGCCAAGGGGACGTGATCGCGACCGGCACGCCGGTGGAAAGCGGCGTGGTGGTCTGCCTGACCAACCTTGGGGCGGGGATCGCGGCCCTGCTGCACTTCGCGTCGCCTGATTCCAAGGCGAATCCCACTGAAGCCGCAACGCAGCCCGCGCGCTTCGCCGACACGGGGCTGGAGCTGCTCTTCGAGGAAGCCGGACGCCACGGCGGCACGGCCGGCCGGTGCACGGTGCGCCTCGTGGGCGCCGCCGCCGTGCCGGGCGAGGCCGGATTGGAGAAGGTCGCCAAGCGGAACCTCCTGGCTGCCCGCGGCGCCTTGTGGCGGCGGGGGGTGCTGCTCGACGGAGAGGACGTCGGCGGCACGAAGGCACGACGCGCGACCCTGTCCGTCAAGGACGGACAGCTGGTCGTGGAACTGGACGACGACATCACAGGGCACGGCGGGAAGGCGGAATAGGAGTAGAGATGAACACGAACACGCAGGGCGCGGCGACGATGACGCCGCTCAACGTCCTCATCGTGGACGACTCGGCGACCATGCGGGCGCTGCTCTATCGCGTCATCGGCCTGGCCGACCTGCCGATCGGCGCGATCTACCAGGCGCCCAACGGCGCCGAGGCGCTGAAGGTCCTCGAGACCCACTCCATCCAGGCCGTGTTCACCGACGTGAACATGCCGGTGATGAACGGGATGGAGCTGCTGCGCGAAATGGCGGAGCGACCCGAGTGGAAGGACGTCCTTCGCATCGTCATCTCGACCGACGGGTCGAGGCTGCGCCGCGAGGAGGCACGCGAGCTGAAGGTCAGCTTGTACGTCGAGAAGCCGTTTCGTCCGGAGGTGGTGCGAGATGTCCTCTGTCAAATCGCCAGTGCTGACGTCCTCTGACCAGGACGCGCTGCAAAGCGCGGTCATCGACGTCTGCGAGAACGCCTACTTCGTGTTCGTGGAGTCGTGCGACACGCCCCAGTTCCAGGCGCTCGTGGAGCAGGTGCGGGCCGAGCGGGGCCAGGGACCGTCGGGCCGATGGCTCAACGCGGCGGTGGGGTTTCGCGGGGCGTCCACGGGACTCGTGGAGGTCGTCCTCCCCGAGCGGCTGGGCACATGGCTCGTCGTCTCGCTGCTGGGCCTGCCTCCGGAATCGACGATCAAGGACCACCAGCTGCTCGACGGGGTGGGCGAGTTCGCCAACATGGTCTGCGGCACGTGGCTGAGCAAGGCGAACGAGAACGCCTCCTTCCTGCTCGACATGCCGCGGGTGACCCGAATGGCGCCGGGATGGGTTCCCGAAGCGCCGTCGGAGGGCGACCACCGCACGCACCGCACCGTGGTCGTCAACGATCTACCCCTGGAGGTCCGGGCACGTTGAGCGCGCAAGCGCTCTGAGGAGCAACCGAGATGCCGAAGCGAAAGATCCTGCTGGCAGACGATTCACAGACGGCGTTGATGATGGAGCGCGCGCTCCTCGTGGGCAGCCCCTACGACGTGATCGTCGCCACCGACGGACACGACGCCGTGCAGCAGGCGATTGCGAACGGCCCCGACCTGATCATCCTGGACGTGGTGATGCCGAACATGGACGGCTTCGAGGCGTGCCGGGAGCTCCGGCGGCTCGACGCCACGCGCGACACGCCGATCATCATGGTCACGACGCGGGGCGAGCCCCACAACGTCGAGCGCGGCTACGAGGTGGGCTGCAACGACTACGTGACCAAGCCGATCAACGGCATCGAGCTGCTGTCGAAAGTCCGCAACCTCCTTGGGGACTAGCCAAGATGCCATTCCGCACCGAGGCTGACATGCACGCGGCAACCGATCCGCTGGAGACGATCCTGCGCGAGAACGACGTCCTGTCCGAACGCCTCCTCGGCACCCAACAGTATGTCGGAGAGCTGGCCAATCTCCTGGTGGCGGTCAACAGCCTCCACGGCGCGGCCGATCAGGCAGGCGTGGTGGCGGCGGTGCGGGAGATCGTGGCCAACCTGGTCGGCTCCGAAGAGTTTGCGCTGTTCGACGTGGCCGGCGGTCACGCCCGGCTCGTGGATGCCTCGGGCGTGATCGGCGACGCCCTGGCCGACGTGTCCACGGGCATCATCGGTGCCGTGGCCTCGACCGGGAAGCCGTTCATCCGCCGTGCGGGCGGGGCAGGCGTTCCAGGCAGCGACGCCTCGATCACGGCCTGCCTGCCGCTGCGGGTCCGCGGCTCGGTCGTAGGGGTGTTGGCCATCTTCCGGTTGCTGCCGCACAAGTCGTTGCTCGAGGCCGGCGATCTCGCCCTCTTCGATCTGCTGTCCACGCACGTCGCGTCGGCACTGCTCCTGTCCCGGCCGGAGGGCGAGGCGCGTCCGTGAGAACCGGAGTCGAGCCCCCCGTCGTGCCGGTCGTGGACTGGCATCCGTATCCTGCCGAGGCGCGCAGCCTGCCGAGCGCCTACTTGCACGCCGGACACCTGTACGTGTCCGCCTCGCCCTCCCGGGTGTCCACGATTCTGGGCTCGTGCGTAGCCGTGGCGCTCTTCGATCCCAACGCCCAGGTGGGCGGGCTGAACCACTTCCTGCTGCCTGTCGGGCCCGAGAATAGCGCTCCCTCGCCGCGCTTCGGCAACGTGGCCGTGCGCTGGCTGATCGAGTCGTTGCTCAGCGCGGGCGCGAACCGCGCCCGGCTGCAAGCCAAGCTCTTCGGCGGGGCATCGATGCTGAGTGCCTTTCGAACTACGAGCGGCCACCTGGGACAGAAGAACGTCGCGATGGCCCGGGCCGTCCTGCTCGAGGAGCGCATCCCGGTCGTGGCCGAGGACGTGGACGGGGAGCGGGGCCGCAAGCTGATCTTCCACTCGCACGACGGGTCCGCGTGGGTGAGGAGCCTGTAATGGAGCCGTTCGACCTCAGCCCCGACGCGCTCCTGGCCACCTTCAGTGCCGAAACCGAGGACAACCTCCGCGAGATGGAGGAAGCCCTCGTGCGCCTGGAGTCCATGCCCGACGACGCGGAAACACTGCAGTCGATCTTCCGGGCGGCGCACACGATCAAGGGCAATGCCGCGGGGCTCGGCTTCCCGGCGCTCGCCAAGTTCGCGCATGCCCTCGAGGACGTGCTGGACCCGATCCGCTCCGGCACGTTGAGGCTGTCGACCGATCTGGCTACCGTGCTGCTCGAAGCCGTGGACGGCTTGAGGGACCTGGTACGGGCCGCGCTCGAGGACTCACACGAGCTGGGCCAGGAACACCACGAACTGATGCGGCGGCTCGGAACCGCGGCCGCGCGCGCGGCCGACACGCCGCACGCTCCTGAGAGCGCTCAGACGGCCGACGAGCGGCGGGCCAGCATCGGCCGGCGCTGGGTGGACCTGGAGCACGCCTTCAGCCGTTCCCAGACGCTGCGCGTGGACATCGACAAGCTGGATCGGATGATGAACCTGACCGGCGAGATCGCCGTGGCGCGCGAGCGTCTGAACGACCTGCTCGATCAAAGCCGGCAGAGCGGCCACCTGGATTCGGTCATCGAGGCGCATAGCGCGGCCGATCGGCTGTTCCTGGATCTCCAGGAAGAAGTGATGAAGATCCGGATGGTGCCCCTCGGGCCCACCTTCCGCCAGTTCTTCCGCACCGTGCGCGATGTGGCGACCGGCGGGGGCAAACAGGCCCAGCTGGTGCTCTCGGGCGAAGACGTGGACGTGGACACGAACGTCATCGAGCACCTGCGCGATCCCCTCACGCACCTCGTCCGCAACGCGGTGGACCACGGCATCGAAACGCCCGACGTGCGCCGCGCGGCCGGAAAGGATCCCGTCGGCCGCATCCACCTGCACGCACGGCACGAAGGCGGGTCGATCGTGATCCAGATCGAGGACGACGGCGCGGGCCTGCACCGCGATCGCATCATCGCGCGCGCGCGCGCCAACGGCGATCGCCGCGAGCTGGAGGGCATGCCCGACGGGGAGTTGTTCCGGCTGCTCCTGGAGCCGGGCTTCTCGACCGCCGCGCGTGTGACCGAGTTCTCGGGGCGCGGAGTCGGCATGGATGTGGTCCGCCGCAACGTGGAGCGGCTCCGAGGGTCCATCGCGATGGACGGGCGCCCGGGCACGGGTACGACCGTGACATTGCGGCTGCCGCTCACGCTCGCCATCATCCGCGGCTTTTCCGTGGGCATCGGCGAGGACACGTACGTGGTGCCGCTCGACGCAGTGGTCGAGTGCCTGGAGTTTCCGCGGGGTTCGACGCCGGCCGGCCGCGGCGTCCTGAGCCTGCGGGGCCGGCCGCTGCCGTATCTGCGCCTTCGCGAGCACTTCGCCTGTACCGGCGAGCCGCCGGTGCGCGAGAACGTGCTCGTGCTGCGCTACTACGACCAGCATGTCGGGCTGGTCGTGGACCGGTTGCTCGGAGAGAGCCAGACGGTAATCAAGCCGCTCGCCCGCGTGTTGGGCGAGGTGCCGGGCCTTTCGGGCTCGGCCATCCTCGGGTCGGGCCGCGTGGCCTTGATCCTCGAGGTGGAACCCCTGTTGCGGGAGGCGCTGCGGGACGGCGTTGCGGCGTGATCGTGGAAGTGAAGGGAGGCAGAGCGTCATGAACGGCACGTTCCGGCATTGGACCATCGCCAAGAAAATCACGGGGGGCTTTTTGCTGATGTCAGCCCTCGTGGGGACGGTGGGCACCATTGCCACCGTGAACATCAACCGCGTGCGCGCCGAAGCCGACGCGATCACCAGACTGGCGCGCGAAGGCGGCCGGCTCCAGCAGATTCAAATGCAGGCGCTGGAGATGATCAGCGAGCAGCAGGCTGCCGTGCTGTCGAAAGACCTCGCGCATCTGGACATCCACTCGAGCCTGATGCAGCAGGTCAACGCCGGCCTGGACCAGGAGATCCGCGGCTCGTCCCAGGCCGACAACGCGACCCGGAACGCCGCGCTGCAGCGGATCAAGGCGAACATGGGCCTCTATTCGGGCCGGTTCCAGGGCATCTCCCAGCAGCTTCAGGAAAAGCGGGAGACCGTGGACCAGTCGGTGCTCGACGACGCGACGGTCAAGGCCGGCGAGATCGTGAGCGAGCTGGGCCAGCTGATCCAGCAGAACGACCGGCAGCTTGACCTGTCGTCGCAGGCCCCGCTCCTGATGATCATCGCGGTCGCGTCGGTGCTGATCGCCATCGCCCTCGGCTTGTGGCTGAGCAGCAACATCGGGCGCCCGCTCGCCGGGCTGGCGCATGCGGCTGAGCGCATCGCGTCGGGCGATCTCTCGACCCGCGTCGACGTCACGCGCAGCGACGAAGTGGGCCAGGTCGGCGAAGCCTTGAGCACGATGGTGGCCAAGCTGCTCGAGGTCGTCAGCGAGGTCCGCACCGGCGCCGCCAGCCTGGCCTCGGCGTCGGGTCAGGTGTCGGCGACCACGCAAAGCCTGTCCCGGGGCACGAGCGAGCAGGCGGCGAGCGTCCAGGAGACGACGTCGAACATCGAGCAGATGAACGCCTCGATCTCGCAGAACGCCGACAACAGCCGGCAGATGGAGCAGATGGCGTCCAAGGGCGTCAAGGACGGCGAGGAGAGCGGGCAGGCGGTCCGTGAAACGGTGGCCGCCATGAAGTCGATCGCCGAGAAGGTGTCGATCATCGAGGAGATCGCCTACCAGACGAATCTGCTGGCGCTCAACGCGGCCATCGAGGCGGCTCGAGCCGGCGACCATGGCCGCGGATTCGCGGTGGTGGCCACCGAGGTCCGGAAGCTGGCCGAGCGCAGCCAGACCGCGGCGCGCGAGATCAGCGGCCTGGCGACGTCGAGCGTGAGCACGGCCGAACGCTCGGGGCGCCTGCTGAACGAGCTGGTGCCGGCGATTCGGAAGACCGCCGAACTGGTACAGGAAGTGGCCGCCGCCTCGCGCGAGCAGGCCACCGGCATCAGCCAGGTGAACAAGGCGATTGGGCACATGGACCAGGTGACCCAGCGCAACGCGGCAGCCGGCGAAGAACTGGCGTCGACCGCCGAGGAAGTCGCCGCGCAGGCGCAGAGCCTCCAGCGGATGATTTCCTTCTTCATCATCAGCCGCTCCGAGCGCGACGGCGGCGTGCGTCCGTCCGGCGGCGAAAGCGCGTCCAAATCGAACGGTGCGGACATGCCAGTGGCCTCCCTGCAGGCGCTGATCGCGCGCCCGGCCGCCACGGCATCCGCGGCGATGGTCGACGACGGCGAGTTCCAGCGCTTCTGAGGGACCACATGGCAAGTGAAGAGACCGGCCGGCGCCAGTACCCTGACGTTCATCCTCGCCAACGAGGAGTACGCCGTGGATGTGCTGAGCGTGAAGGAGATCATCGAGTTCGGCGAGGTCACGCGCGTCCCGGGCACCCCGTCGTACGTGCGCGGCGTGATCAACCTGCGGGGCAGCGTGGTGCCGGTCGTGGACCTGGCAGTCAAACTGGGCCGGGAGCCCAGCCCGCTGAGCCGCCGTTCGTGCATCGTCATCGTGGAGATCGGGAAGGCAAGCGAGCAGATGGTCACCGGCGTCGTCGCCGACGCGGTCAACCAGGTCATCGAGTTCGCGCCCGGCGATATCGAGCCGCCACCCGCCTTCGGCACCGGCGTGCGGCTGCAATATCTCGACGGGATCGCGAAGATCGGCGAGTCGTTCGTGCTCGTCCTCAACATGAACAACCTGCTCGCGGAGAGCGCGCAGGCCCTGGCTGTCACGGCGCACGAGCTGCCCGCCGAGGCATCAGCACCGGCGCTCGCCGAGAGAACTTGACCTCGTGAAACCCATGCAGACGAGTCCAGTTCTCTCCGCCCCGCGAAGCGGGGCCAAAAGACGCTGCGCTAGCGAGGCGGAGCCTCGCTAGCTGTGCCCGTGAAAGACGCGGACCTGATCGAGACGCTGCCGCTCCACGCCGCGCTGGACGACGCGCTCTTCAATCGGTTTCGCGAACTCATCTATCGCGAGGCGGGCATCGCCCTGACCGACATGAAGAAGGCGCTGCTCGTCGGGCGCCTGGCGGGCCGCCTGCGCGAGCTGGGCCTGACCACGCTTGCCAGCTACTACGCGGTTGTCAGCGACCCGGCCGCCGTCGACGAGCGCCGCCGGATGCTGGACCGGATCTGCACGAACGAGACGTCGTTCTTCCGCGACGGCCGGCAGTTCCAATTCCTCGAGGAGCGTGTGTACCCGGCGCTCGAGGCCGCGGCCCTGGAAGGCGCGCCCCGGCGCGTCCGCGCCTGGAGTGCCGCGTGCTCGACCGGCGAGGAGCCCTACTCCCTGGCCATGTCGCTGCTGGCGCGGTTTCCGCCCGAGTCGGGCTGGCAGGTCCACGTGACCGCCACGGATCTTTCCACCAAGGTGCTGCGCGCGGCGCAGGACGCGCTCTGGCCCATCCAGAAAGCGGAGGACATCCCGGCGCGATACCGCAAGGCGTTCATGCTGCGCGGCACCGACAGTCAGGTGGGCAAGATGAAAGCCGGCCCGGAGATCCGCGCCCTCATCTCGTTCGACCGGATGAACCTCAACGACAGCGTCTACCCCGTGCATGGCCCGTTCGACTTCATCTTCTGCCGCAACGTGCTCATCTACTTCGACCTGGCATCGAAGACCCGCGTCGTGACGCGCCTCCTCGATCATCTGGCGCCGGGCGGCTTCCTCTTTCTCGGCTTCGCCGAAACCGCGACGGGCCTGACCGATCAGCTGGTCAGCGCCGGTCCCAACGTGTACACGCGCGCCGGGGCCATGGCGGCCGTGGCCGGGACGGCGGGCTGATGGCACCGGCCACAATGCCCCCGACGCGGGCGGCCGACCACGTGCACGTGCTGGTGGTGGACGACTCCGCGGTCATGCGCCAGGTGATGACCAGCGTGCTGGCGCGCGAGCCCGGGTTTACGGTGGACGTGGCCGCGCACCCGCTGATCGCGAGGACCAAGATGGATCGCCATCGGCCCGACGTGATCGTCCTGGATCTGGAGATGCCCCACGTGGACGGGCTGACGTTTCTCCAGCAGATCATGTCCACCGATCCGATTCCCGTCCTGGTGTGCTCGGCACTGGCCCGCGGGGGAGCGGACACGGTGCTGCGCGCCCTGGAATACGGCGCGGTGGACGTCGTGCAGAAGCCCTCGACGGGCATCCAGGACTTCCTCTATGAGTCCGCCGTCCTGCTCGTGGACAAGGTGCGGGGCGCGGCGCGCGCACGCGCCCGGGTGCGGCCGGCGGCCCCGCCAATGCCGCCCACCAAGCGAAATACCGCCGACGTGGTGCTGCCGCCCAACCCGCGCCTGCTCTCGGTCACGACCGACAAGGTCGTCGCCGTCGGCACCTCGACGGGTGGAACCGAGGCGCTGCGGACGCTCCTGACGGGACTTCCCCTCGACGCTCCCGGGTTCGTCGTGGTCCAGCACATGCCCGAGGCCTTCACCGCGGCGTTTGCCGAGCGCCTGAACCAGCACTGCCAGGTGTACGTGAAGGAGGGGGAGGACGGCGACCGCGTCCGGCCCGGCTGCGTGCTGATCGCGCCCGGCAACAAGCACACCCTGGTTGTGAGGAACGGCGCCCAATACGCCATTCGCGTCACCGATGGACCGCTGGTCGCGCGCCACCGTCCGAGCGTGGACGTGCTGTTCAGGTCCGTGGCCCAGGCCGCCGGTCCGAACGCCGTGGGCGTGCTGATGACCGGCATGGGCGACGACGGCGCCGAGGGCCTGCTGGAAATGAAGCGCGCCGGTGCCTCGACGATCGCGCAGGACGAGGCGACCTGCGTCGTCTTCGGCATGCCGCGAGCCGCCATGGAGCGCGGCGCCGTGGACGAAGCCATACCGCTCTACCGGATCGCCAGCGCCATCCTGGCCCGCACCGGCCTGGTCGTCACCAAGTAGACCTAACCGCGGCGTCGACACTAACCAGACGACGCCGCGGCGTGGCCTTTCGCGCTTTTCGCGTTAGGATGGGTCGGAGTGAGCGGACGGCTCTCCCTCCTTCAGGCCCTTCGAATCGTCATTCGTTCCGACTCGGATCCAGCCCGTCAGGTGCTCTTTTCGAACCTGATGCAGTCGCATCTGTCGGTCCGCCTGGCATTCGGTGTCCACGAGCGGCTTCGAGGCACGTCGGCCTCGGCGTTCTTCGTGTCGCTCTACGGGCTGGCGTCCTACTTCACCATCGCGCCGCCCTCCAATGCCAGGGCCCGGGTACTGATCGTGGCCAAGCACGCGAACGCCCGCCGGCACGTCGCGCGCGTGGCGTCGTGGGTGGGTCCTGAGTCCTGCGGCTGGGTCACAACCGGGAAGGGCGCGCTGTGGCATGGGGCGACCGCTCGCGCCGCGCGTGCGCTCCTGTCGGGCCGCGGGTTGCGGCGGGCATTTCGGCTGGTGCGCACGATCGACGATCGTCACGGGTTCCTGGTGTCCTGCCGCGCGGCGAGCGCCATTGCCTGGTACGCGCGCATGCGGCTGATACTCGGGGACCGGCGGCCCGGTGCGGTGCTGGTGTCCGGCGACTCTCACCCCGAAGACGTCGGCGTTGCGGCCGCCGCGCGCGCGATCGGCGTTCCACAGATCTTCGTCGCGCACGCCCACCCGACACCGTTCTCGCCCCCCCTCCGCTTCACGCTGTCGATCCTGGAAGGCGAGGGGGCGGTGCGCGCCCGGCGCGAGAAGGGGCCCATCACCGGCGCCGTGCTGCTGGCGGGCGTCGAGGGCGATTCGGCGCCCATGGATGCGGGCCGCTTCGCCCGGCCGACCCCCGTCATCGGCATCTTTCCCCCGAAGGCCATCTCGTGGCCGACGTTCACGGCCATCGTGCAGGACTGCCGGGAGCACTTTCGCGCGCGCCGGATTGTGATCAGATGGCACCCGAGCATGCTCGAGCCGCCCCACTTGTCGCGCTATCTCACCGATCTGTCCGACATCGTGGAGTCGCCGCGGACCGCTGCGCTGGGCGACGTGGCGGCGGAGTGCGACTGGGTGGTGGCGGACGAGAACAGCAACGTGCACCTGCCCGTCCTGAAGCTGGGCATTCCGACCGTGGCCGTCAAGGCTCTGGGCCTCTACCCGCCGAGCCGCGCCGACCTGTACGGGTTTGCGGCGCACGGCGTGCTGTTTCCGCCGGTGCGCTCGATTCGCGAGGTGGACGCGGACGCCCTCGCGGCGTTTTTCGCGGATTGCTGGCGGTCCCGGTTCGAGGAGTACGACGCCTCCTACATGCGCGCTCCCGAGATCGTGGCGCGCGACGTGCACGGCGCCGTCTGGGACCTGCTGCGCGCCGGCGCCCCGGTGGCGGAAGCTTGAGATGAAGCCCGGTTGGAAGGGACCGGCCGCCAGCGCCGCCAGCCTCGCTGTCACCGCGGTCTTCCTGTTCGTGCTCTATCGCAGCCTCGACATACGTGGGGTGGCCCGCGCGCTGCTCGGCGCCGACCCGCGGTGGCTGGTGGTGTCGGTCGGGATGATCCTGCCGATTACCTTCCTTCGGGCCGTCCGGTTCTTCTGGGTGGCGCCTCCGGGTGCGCTTCCTGGCGTGGGCGAGGCGTTCAGGCTCACGTTGGCCGCCGGCGCGTTGAACCTGGTGCTGCCCGCGAAGGCGGGCGATCTGCTCAAGAGCTATTTCGTCGCCACGCGCAGTCATACGTCGGCCGGCGTGTCGGTGGCCATCGTGGTTTACGAGCGGCTGTGCGACCTGTTCGGCCTCATCGCGTGGTGCCTGCTGGCATGGGTGGTGGCAAGACCGGTGGCGCCGGGCGTGCCCGCCGCGTTCTGGATGCTGCTTGGCGTGGTGGGGACGATCTGCGCGGTGCTGATCTCGTCGGAGCGGGCCGCCATCACGTTCCGTAATCTGCTGACGCGCGTTCTGCCACACCACCGCCTGCGCAAGCTGCACGACCTCGCCGATGGCTGGCCGGGTCTCCTCAAGACCCTGCGCGGGCGCCGGCGCTGGGTGCTGCCGTTTTCGCTCGGGCTCTGGCTGACGCACCTCATCCAGATCTGGCTGTTCACCGTCGCGCTGGAGGCATCGGTGCCGTTCAGCGTCTGCGCCAGCTTGTCGGCCGTTGCGCTGATGGCCGGCCAGCTGCCGCTCACCGTGGCTGGCGTGGGCACGCGGGACCTGGCGCTCGTGGTCCTGTTCTCACGCTACCTGCCGCCGGAAACCGCGGCTGCCCTCGGAGTGCTGGTCACCACCCGCAACCTGCTGCCGCCGCTCATCGGGATTCCGCTGATGGGGCCCTATCTCTCGACCGTCGTGGGGGATGCCCGGCGATGGCGAAAGGCGCTCGAGGCCGCGGAGTGACGCGCGGCCGGGTGGATGTTGGACTGCTGCTCATTCTGGCGGCGGCGGGCCTCGTCCGCGTCCATCTGGCGGTGACCGAGTCCTATATCCACGATGAAGAGAACACGTCGATCCCGCTGTCACAGCAGATCAGCTTTTCCGCCGGCGACCGGTATCTGCCGCTCCGCGCGGTGAACCACCCGGCGCTGCCGGCCTACATCGTCAAGGCGGGCAGCTCGCTTCTGGGCCCGACGCGGTTCGGCTACCGGGCGGCGCACGTCGTGACGGGGCTTCTTGCGGTCCTGCTGGTGTATCTGCTCGCGCGGCAGGCCTACGGCGTGTGGGCCGGACGGTGGGCGGCCGCGCTCCTGGCGTTCAACGAGTACTTCCTGACGATTTCGTCGCGGGCGACCGCGCATGGCCCGTACTTGCTCTTCGTGGCGGCCACGCTCTACACCTTCAGCCGAGGCCTGGTAACGGAGCGCGGCTGGTACTTCTACGCTGCGGGTGCATCAGTTGGCCTGGCGTTCTACTGCAAAGAGCACGCGGTGCTTCTGCTGCCGGCGCTTTTCCTCACCTTGTTGCTGCCACGCCACAGGCACTGGCTGCGCCGGCCGCACCCCTACGCGGCATGCGCGCTCTTCGCGCTCCTGATCGCACCGGACGTGCTGTGGAATCTCCAGGCGAACCCCGGCGTCGACCGCGTGACCTACGGCAACCGCGATCAAGCGCAAGCCACCTATGCGAACCACCTGAAGCGCATCGGCGGGATCGGGCTCTCTCCGTATCCCCTTATGTTCTACGCGCGCGAGCCGGTCAGCGCGGTCTATGCGCGGGTCACGGGCGGGGCGCTCGACGACAACACGCCGGAGTATCACGCGATGAACGCGGCGCTCGGCGTGCTGCTGCTCGCCTCCGTTTTCGTCACGACGATACGGCCGGCGGTTGGTGATCCGCTGCGTGGTTTTCTGCTGCTGGCGTTCTGGTGCACGTTCGGCTTCTTCACGCTGATTCGGCGCGGAAATTCGCCGGGGCTCGACCCCGTGAGCTGGATCTGGGTAGACGCCACGATGGTGTCGGCGTCGGTGCTGGCGGGAGCGCGCCTGGCCGGTGCGACCGGGAAGTGGCGGCCAGCCGCCCTTTGGCGGCCGCCCTCTGGGTGGGGGCTGGCCTTGCCGTGGTCTACGCGGCTGTCCGTTTCGTGGTCTAGCGCTTCAACTCTTCGAACAGCGGCACAAATGCGCCGCCGGGGCCGCCGCGGCCGCCGCCCAGGTTGTAGTCCTTGAACTTCGCGGGGATCGACGCCTGGAACTCCATCATGGCCTGCTCGGGCGTCTTGCCGGCCTTCAGCGACGTGCGGGCGTGGTTCAGCATCAGGCGCGTGAACTCCGCGTAGTCGCTCACGTCCTGGGCCGTCATCAGGTTCGCGTTGTGCCCACCCACCACCGTGTCCACGTTCTTGATCGCGGACGCCGCCTTGCCGATGGTGTCGGGGTAGGCCACGCCGCTGCCGCCGTTGGCGAGGTCGATGTTCGGCTGTCCCTTGTTCGCGAACGCGTCGCCCGCGTGGAGCACGCGCGCGTTGCGGAAGTGCACGAACGTGTCGCCGTTGGTGTGCGCCGCCCCGAAGTAATACAGGTCGATGGCGTCGTTGCCGCTCAGCACGGTCAACTTGTCCTTGTAGGTGCGATCCGGCAACCCGTGCTTGTTGGCGGCTTCCTGGAACACCGGCATCTTCTTCATGTTCGCGTCGGTGTTTTCCTGCGCCACGATCTCCACCGTGGCGGGGAAGAACTGGTTGCTGCCATTGTGGTCGCCGTGGGTGTGCGTGTTGATGATGTGGGTGATGGGCTTGTCGCTGACGCTCTTGACCTGATCGAGGATCGCCTGGCCATTGTTGGCCAGCTTGGTGTCGACCAGCACGATGCCGTTGGCTGCCACGAAGGCCACGGTGTTCCCGCCGGCTCCAGGGATCATGAACAGGTTGTCCTTGACCTTCTGGATCATGCCGACGCCAGCGGCCTGCCCGCGTCCGGCCGCCGGCGCGGGCGCCGGTTGCTGGGCGTTCACGGTTCCCCACGCGGCCGCCGCAACGCTGGCCATCACGATCAGTCCGAGGACGATTGCACGTCGCATGATTCCTCCCGAGAAAGAGTCTCCGTATCCTATGTTTCCTTACGCCACCGGGAGCAGGCTCGTTTCAAGCGGTTCGGGATTTCCCCTGGAAGGGCTGGTTCTGTCGTGCTAGGGTTTCTTGGATCGGCAAAAGGAGGGTGGGTCATGCGCAAGGCTGGGCTATCGACTCTCGTCCCGGGTTTCTTCGCGCTGGCCCTGATGGCGAGCCCGGCTCCCGTGCAGGCCGCCGGTCCGGACGCCCCCACCTTCTCGAAGGACATCGCCCCCATCTTTCAGGAAAAGTGCGAAGCCTGCCATCGGCCCGACTCGATCGCGCCGATGTCGCTCAGGACGTTCGAGGAGTCGCGCCCGTGGGCCCGGTCCATCAAAGCCCGCGTCGAGGCGCGCCAGATGCCGCCGTGGCACATCGACAAGACGGTTGGCGTGAAGGAGTTCAAGAACGATCGCTCGCTGAGCGACGACCAGATCGCCACGATCGCGAAGTGGGTGGAGCAGGGCGCGGCGCAGGGCGACCCGAAGGACATGCCGGCCCTCAAGACGTGGCCCACTGAGCAGCGCTGGGCCTACGCCGAATCGATCGGCCAGAAAGAGCCGGATCTGATCGTCCGGTCCTTGCCGTGGACCCAGAAGGCCGGCGCCAACGATACCTGGTGGAAGCCCATCGTCGAGACAGGCCTCAAGGAGCCGCGATGGGTGCGCGCCATCGAGGTCCGGCCCAGCACCGTGAAGGGCCGCAAGATCACCCACCACGCCAACGCCGACATCCTGCAGTTCGATCCCGACGCCCCGGCGGCCGAGATGACGCCCGGCCGCTTCAGCGAATGGGCGGTCGGCAAGGAAGCGGAGCTGATGCGGCCCGACAGCGGCGCGCTGATGCTGCCGGGGTCGAAGATTGCGTGGGACATCCACTACTCGAACGGCGGCGAGGACATCACCGACGTGGTGGAGCTCGGCATCTACTTCTACCCGAAGGGCCAGCAGCCCAAGTACCGGCAGCACTTGATCCGAATGGGCAAGACCGGGCCGGGCGCGGTGGACATCCCGCCGAACACGATCCAGCTGAGCGAGACCTACTTCCCGCTCCGTGAGGCGGCGCGCCTTGAAAGCTTCCAGCCGCACATGCACCTGCGCGGCAAGGCCATGACGCTGGAAGCGCTGCTGCCGAGCGGCCAGAGCGTGGTGTTGAGCCACGTGCCGGAGTTCAGCTTCAATTGGCACAGCACCTACGCCTACGCCGACGACGCCGCGCCGCTCCTGCCCAAGGGCACGATCATCAAGGTGAAGGCGTGGCACGACAACACCGCCGCGAACAAGGCGAACCCTGATCCGAACGTGTGGGTCGGCTACGGCGGGCGCACGGTGGACGAGATGGCCCACGCGTGGGTGAACGTCACCTACCTCAAGGAAGAGGAGTATCTCGGCGAGGTCAGGGCGCGCCAGACGCGGTTGCAGGAGAAACGGGCGAAGTAGAGCCGGAACTAGAGTCACTGTGCCCAGGGTCCGTCGTCGTCTCGTTGCGTGCGCGGTTGCGGCGTGCGTCGCCAGCGCGACGCCAATCGCCGGGGCACTGCAGATCACCAGGGCGCCTCTGCCGGTCGAGCCGCTCGGCGGAAGCGGCGAGTCCATCTATCCGGTGTTCGAGGGATGGGGGCCGCACAAGGACGGCTCGATGGTCCTGCTGCTCGGCTACTACAACAGGAACCGCGCCACGCCCGTGGACGTGCCCATCGGACCAAACAACCGCATCGAGCCGGGCGGTCCGGACCAGGGCCAGCCCACGCACTTCGAGCCCAGCCAGCAGCACGGCGTGTTCGCCATTCGTGTGCCCAAGGACTTCGGGACGCAGAAGCTCACGTGGACCCTCGTGGTCAACGGGCAGACCGCCTCGATCAGCTTCTGGCTGAACCCGCCCTACGTCCTGGACTTCTTCCGGAACGCCGCCTCGGGCAACGAGCCGCCCGTGATCAAGTTCGCGCAGGACGGTCCGGCGCTGACGGGCCCCCCGCTCGGCATTGCCCAGACACTGTCAGGCTCGGTTGGACAGCCGGTGCCGCTCAGGCTGTGGGCCTCGGACGTGCCGGCCTCGCAGCCGGGCGCGACGGCGGAACTGGCAGAGCTCCGCGGCCGGCGGCCCTCCGTCCTCGAGCCGTTCGCCATCGTGGGCGATCAGACGTTCGGCGGCGTGGGAAGCACCAGCCCACGGGCGCCCCGCGCCGACATCACGGTCATCTGGAAGAAGTACCGGGGTCCCGGCCGCGTGACGCTGGCGCCGGCCCGCGTGCCTCTGATCACCAAAAAGGATCCCAAGCTCGTTCTTCAGGCCAACGCGACGGCTACCTTCGACGCGCCTGGCGACTACGTGCTGCGCGCGCAGGTCAACGACGAGTCGGGCGAGGACGGCGGCGGCGACCAGTGCTGCTGGACGACCGCGCTCGTCCGCGTGAGCGTCAAATAGCTCACCGCCGACACGCCTGCGGCTCACAATCATCGGGAGGATCGCATGAACGTCCGCGGACAGTTGGTGGTCTCGTTCGTCGCGTTGGGCCTGTCCCTCGCCGCTGTCCACGCTGACGATGGCGCAAGGCGCCCGCGGCGGCGGCCCAGCGGCACCTGCCGCGCCCGCGACGCCGCCGGCGCCTCCGGCGCCGCGGGCCGCAAGGCGGGGCAGGGCGCGGCAACTTCGTGCCCGAGCCCGTGCCGCCGGCGCAGGCATTCAAGACGTCCGCCGAGCACTACGCCTTCCTGATGCGGCTGCACAAGGGCGGCACGCGGCACACCTACGAGACCGTGCCCAAGTGGGAAGGCCTCTGGTCCGCGGCCGGCAACACCGCGACGACGTTCTTTCTCAAGGGCACCGAGATTGTCCCGGGCGTGCTGACGCCGGCGTATGAGGCCGCGTTCAAGATGCGGCGGTCGCTGGGCGCCGAGTACGACCGCCTCACACGCTGCGAACCCGCGGGGTATCCGCGCTGGCTGCTCGAGCCCTACGTGCGCGAGTTCGTGAACACGCCCACGCAATCCTGGTGGCCCAACGACCTGGCCAACGACACGCGCCGCATCTACATCAACCAGGAGCACAAGAACATCGACGGGACGCACTCGGCGGAAGGCGACAGCGTGGGCTTCTGGGTGAACGACATGCTGATCGTCCACACCATCCACCTCCATCCAGGCGACTACTTCCGCGGCCAGCCGCCCACCAGCAACCAGTTCGAAAGCGTGGAGGTGTGGCGGATGATCCCGATGGCCAACGGGGAGCCCCGCCTCAGCGTCAACGTGACCTTCTACGATCCCATCTCGCTCGTGCGGCCGGTGACGACGGTCTACACGTTCAGGCGCAACACCGAGCTCGAGGACGCCGGCTACCGGATGCGCCACTGGGAGTGCGAGAGCAACCAGAATACGTACCTGGTGATCGGGAAGGACGGCAAGCCCAGCACGCAGTTCCGCCTGCCGGGCGACCCCGGGTTCCTCGACGTTCGCGGCGTGGACCCCAACCGCAACCCCGACCTGCCGAAGGACCTGCCCGGCCAGGCCAAGAACCCGATCTTCGACGAAGCGCTGAAGTAGCCGCGCAAGGAGAGCACATGAACAGGTATTCCATGCTTGGGGAGCCGCGCTGGCTCTGGTTGCGGCCAGCGTCACCCTCGGCGCGCATCACAGCTTCAGCATGTTCGACAACACGAAGGAGGAAGTGATGGTGGGGGACGTGGTGCGCTGGGCGTTCAACGCGCCGCACACCATCCTTTATCTCAAGGACGCGAAGGGCACGAACTGGGGGTTCGAGGGCGCCGCGCCGCCCGCCGTCGTCGGCCGAACGCCGCGGATCGACGGTTTTACCTTCAAGCCCGGGGACCGCGTCACGATGATCCACTGTCCGCTCGAAGACGGCCGGCCCGGCGGCGCCATCGGTCTCGTGGTGGTCAAGGACGGCACGTGGTACAACCCGGCCGACGGCGGCTGTCGCGCCAACGAGGACAACTGGAAGAAGTGGCTGCCGGCCGGCTACACGTCCAAGGCACAGGCGGAGGCGGCGGCCAAGAAGTGAGTCTAGGCCGGTCTATCGCAGACCGGGCTTCCGCCGGGATCGAGCTCGTCGAGAATGGCGAGCACGTCTCGATCCGGGTACTCCGCGTTGAGGCATCGAAGCTTGCCGGCCATGGTTCTCGTGACCACCGCGCCGCGCGCCAGCAGCAAGCGCGCCATCTCGGCGTTGCGGATCAGGACGGCCGCCTCGATCGGCGTGGCCTCGACGGCCTGGCCAGCGAGCAGCGGCGCGCGCACGATGCGGCTGCGGTTTGGATCCTCGCCCCTCTCCAGAAGGCGCACAAGCTCGGCGTAGTTGCCGGCCGCTACGGCCTCGGAGACGTTGACGTCGTCGGGCGGCCATACCCATCCACCCCTGGGATTCGTGGCGACGCTCCAGATGCTGACCAGCGCCAGGACAGCCACGGGGATGCTCGCGGCGCCGACGAGCAGGCGCCGACTGAACTGCGTCGGGCGCCGACTGAACGGCGTCGGTAGCCTACTCAATCCAATACCGCTCGCCCCACTGGGGCAGGAACCCAGGGCTCGTCACGCGATGCTGCAGCGCGTCGGCCCGGAGCTTCGAGAACCGTGCACGATCGTCTGCCGACACGTCGTCGCCCGACGGTGGAGTAGCGTCGATCGCCCAGTCGTTCCGCGTGACGAACGCCGTGCGCCGCAGCTCGTAGTGCGTGCCGACCGTGCGGAATCCCCACAGTGATGCCGCGAGCACGATTCCAGCGGCGGCGACCGCTCCGCGCGCGCCGCCTTCGATCGCGACATCGAAGAGCCAGCGAATCGTCGCGTAAGCCGCCAGGGCGTAGAACACGCCGGCCGTGCTGACGATTTCGTCCTTGATGTAGGTGGCGCACAAGAGCGCGCTCACCGCAAGGACCACGGCCGCCAGCGCGGTCAGGCGCGTCTCCGCTGTCCACGACGACACGGGACGTCGCAGGGAGACTCGCGCGTAGCCGACCATGGCGACGCTGAGCGCCAGTGACGACACCAGGTGCACGATGACCACCGGCGGCCACGGCCAGGACAAGACCCGGTATACGCCGAAGCGCGGATCCGAGGTGACCACCGAGAGAGCGCCTCCGAGGATGTTGTAGGCATAGAACGGCCACGGGTTGGACCCGAAGCGCGTGGCAAGCTCGTCGGCCGAATACATCGTCGTCAGCCATCCGCTGCCGTGGCTGCCGATGCCAGGAGAGCTGATGTCGAGGATCGGCCTCGCCGCGAGATACAGGGCGAGCATGCCCGTGGCGATGTAGGCGGTCTTCCGCGTCAGACCCGGCAGGCCGATCGCGACACAGCCGACGAGCACCACCCAGAGGAGCACGGCGGACTCGATGACCAGCAGTCCCGCGGCCAGAATCGCAAGCGCCACGATCTGCGGCAGGGCCCTCGGCCGCCGCTGGGCGATTCCGACGATGAGCAGGGCGCCGCACGCGATTTCGGCGTAGTGATTGACGGGATACGCTTCCCGCATCATCCCGCTGAACGTGTGGTGGCCGATGAGGACCGTGAGGGCGATGCCGAGGGCAGCGACATCCGTCGCGGTGCGCGCGCGCGCGACCCAGGCGAACAGCACCACGATCGCGCAGGCGAGCAGCGCGTGGAGCCCTCGAAACACCACGTGGTAGGCCCCGCCGCCGGCGTCGGCCAGCTCGCCAAGCCATCGCGCCTGCAGATAGCGTCCCGGGCGGAGCGTCGTCGCCGACGCTTGCGAGACCTGGCTGACGAACAAGTCCCACGATGAGGGTGGTTGCCGGGACTCGATGATGACGTCCAGGCTGTCCGACACCTGGATCGGGATGTTGTAGACGCTCTGCGCCACAGCGATCCCGAGCGCGCCTGCCAACAGCGAGGCCTAGCGCGGAAGGGGAGCTGCGATTCGGGGGCACCCACCGCTGCGAGTATATTCTTGCGAGGAGTCAACGATGGTGCCGAGACTGATCGCTGGTGCGACGATGCTGCTGCTGGCGGCCGGGGTGGCCGCGCAGGAGCCCGCGTGGAACGGCAACGTCAAGGACTGCGATCGCGCATGCCTGGTCGGCGTGATCGACGCCTACATGAACGCCCTCTACAAGAAGGACCCCAAGGCCGTCCCTCCGCTGGCGAAAGAGATTCGCATGACGGAGAACACCGGCGAGATTGAGGTCGGTGAGGGCGTGCTGTGGCGCTCCCGTGTGGAGCCGACGCCCTTCACGATCTACGTGGCGGATCCGGTGGCGGGCCAGGTGGCCGTGCAGACCCGGTTGAAGGTGCAGGGGCGCGACACGCTGGCGGCCATTCGCCTGAAGGTGGATCGCGGGCGCATCTCGGAGATCGAGCACCTGCACGCTGGCAACATCGCGCCGCAGGCCATCGAGCTGCTGACCACGCCGCGAACCGTGCTGACCGAAGACGTGCCGCCCGCCCAGCGCGTCTCGCGCGAGCTGATGTTCCGCGTGGCCAACTCCTATTTCGACGCCCTGGAAGGCGACAGCGGCACGATTGGCGCGTTTGCGGGCGACTGCGTGCGCCACGAGAACGGCTATCGCACCGTGAACAACCCGCCGCCCGGCGGCCGCATGATGCCGGGGCCGCAGCTGCCGGATCCCAACACGCCCCAGGGGAAGGAGCAACTGGCCTTCAGCATGCTGACCTGCGCACAGCAGATCGACTCGAAGATCTTTGCCTACATGAAGCACATCCGGCCGCGGCGCGCGCTCATCATCGACGAGCAGAAGCAGACCGTGGGCACGTTCCCGCTCTTCGTGCACGACGGAACGCGGCGGGGCGCGGCGGCCGACGCGCCGCCCAGCATGCTGCAGAACCTGGTGACGATGGAGACGTTCTCGGTTCGCGGCGGGCTGATCCGCCACGTGGAGGCGTTTCCGTTCGTGACGCTGCCGTACGGCCTGGGGAACGGCTGGACGCCAGGCTCCGGACGCTAATTCGAGAGCGTCTTTCTCGTGGTCTCGAGGGTAAACTCCAGCGATTCGCGCGGAATGCTCGTGACGAACGGGCCGATGAGCCAGCCCAGGCCAAAGGGAATGCCGCGTGTCAGCGTCACCGACTCGCACTGCACGTAGACGCCGCCGTCGCGCTCGACGAACCGCCAGTACGTATTGAGCCGCCAGAGGTATCCGCCATCGCGGCCAACCGGTTTCTCGCGCTCGTCCGGTGCCCCGGGATTCTCGACCTCCTGAATCCGTGTGCTGACGATGCGGGACGAGACATGCGCGGGAGTCACGCGTGTGAATCGCGCTGTGTGGTCGCTGTTGACGACGACCGCGATGCCCTTCTTCTGATAGAAGCGGAGGAAGACCGTGAAGTTGTCACCGTCCCTCGAGATGATCCTCGAGCGCTGCACGGCCGGAGCGAACACGTCGGCGTGGCGGTCGTAGTCCTGGAGCAGGCGCACGGCCTCGGCGCTCGACGCCTTGGCGACGAAGACGGTGCCAATCCAGTGATGAATCAGGCCATCCGGCACCGCGATGTCCCGACCACCGTCGCGCGTCACGAGCCGCTCGACGACCAGCCGGCCGGCCCGCAGTTCCGTGAGCAGGTGCGCTGGCGGGCGTCCGGAAGGCCGTCGATCCACAGGGCAGGCGTGGCTGCGGTCGCCCTGGACCTCGGTGACACTCACATACCGGTCGAAGGCGGCGACAGTCGCGGGCAGCAGGTCGGCCGCTTCGGCCTGATGACGGGTGGCCAGCGAGAAGCACACCGACAGGATGAGGAGATGGCCCGCAGTTCTCACTGAGATGCCCCTCCGACGGGGCGTGCCCTTGATCATGCTCGGTGAGACGGGCTCAGGCCGCTAGGTGTTCAAAGCCTGCGCCTCTGAATCGAAGACGGTCACGACGTTCTGGAGCCGCGCCATCGCCAGCAGCTCGAGGAGCCGCGCGAGGGGTTGACCAGCGTGACCGCCCGGCCCTGCTGGCGGGCCGTCAACGACAGGCCGACCAGGGCGCCCAGGCCTGCGCTGTCCACGTAGGTCACCCCGGTCATGTTCAACATCACGTGGCTCGTGCCCTGGTGCAGCAGCGCCTTCACCTTGCCCTTCAGCGGCTCGTCCCCGTCGCCGAGCACCAGCCGGCCGGTCAGCTCCAGCACCGTTGCCGGCTCCCACTACGCGTTCACCGATCGTCATGGGCGTGTGGCACTTCAACTTCCGTACCGCGTGAAAACACGCCAGACCGCCCGCAATCCTGACGTCGCGAAAGTCAAAAGCCACATCACTGTGGCTAGCGTCATCCAGAGACGACATTTGTGTCCAATCGATCGCTCCTGGAGCGCGGCGAAATCCTCCTGAAAAACGCTCGAACCGGGGAACGGAGATTGCTGTTGCCACCGTCGCCGCCGCCCGGCAGAACTTCGCCGTCGGCGAGCGTCGAGGAGTGGAGGCCGAGTGGAGAGCCCAGTCACAAGCGAAATGCAGGCGCTCGTGGACCGCGTCTACGCGAAATACCAGCCGCTCGCCGACGGGGAGGTGGCGACCTACATTCCTGAACTGAGCAGGGCCAACCCCGACGATTTCGGCGTGTGCCTTGTGACGAGCGACGGCCGGGTGTTCGCGGCGGGCGACTGCGACCGCCCCTTCACCATCCAGTCGATCTCGAAGCCGTTCGCCTTCGGCATGGTGATCGACGAGCTGGGCCACGACAAAGTGCTCCAGTACGTCGGCGTGGAGCCGAGCGGCGACTCCTTCAACTCCATCGAGCTTCAGGGCCGCAACAACCGGCCGTTCAACCCGATGGTCAACGCCGGCGCCATCACCGTGACCGCGTTGCTGCACGCGCAGCACCGCGGCAACGCCCTGGAGCACCTGCTGGATCGGTTCAGCGCGATTGCCGGACGCCGGCTGGCCATCGACGAGAAGGTCTACGAGTCGGAGCGCCGGACCGGGCACCGCAACCGCGCCATCGTGCACCTGCTCCTCAACTTCGGCATCGTGCACGAGGAGGCGGAGGCGGCGCTGGACCTGTACTTCCAGCAGTGCTCGATCCTGGTGACCTGCCGCGATCTGGCGATGATGGCCGCGACGCTCGCCAACATGGGCTGCCATCCCCTGACCGGCACGTCCGCGCTGAACGTCGCCTCGGTGAAGGACGTGCTGTCGGTGATGTTCACGTGCGGCATGTACGACTACTCGGGGCAGTGGGCGTATCGCGTCGGCGTTCCGGCCAAGAGCGGCGTGGCGGGTGGGGTGGTGGCAGTCGTCAACCGCCAGCTGGGCATCGGCACCTACTCTCCGCGGCTCGACCGGTTCGGCAACAGCACCCGCGGCATCGAGGTGTGCGCCGACCTGGCTTCGCAGCTCGGCCTGCACGTGTTCGATTGCCTGAACGTCGGCTCCGGTTTCCTGAATACGATGTTGTAATCGAAGCCCTTGGGGGGGCCTCGGCACCCCGCTTGCTTGACTCCCTTCTGAGTGAAGCCCATCTTCGTCTGTCTCAGCCTTGTCGCCGCGGTCGTGCTTGGGCCCGCCCGGCCCGTTCACGCCTTTTCCGTGTTCGCACACCAGGACACGGTGGACGCGTTGTGGACGAGTGACATCGTCCCGCTCCTACGCCAGCGCTACCCAGGTTTGACCGATGCCCAACTCATCCAGGCGCGGGCCCACGCGTACGGCGGGTCGCTCATTCAGGACCTTGGCTACTACCCGTTTGGCAGCCATCTCTTCACGAACCTGACGCACTACGTGCGATCGGGAGACTTCGTGGAGTCGATGCTGCGCAACGCCGCCGACGTCAACGAGTACGCCTTCGCGCTGGGCGCGCTGGCGCACTACGCATCGGACAACACCGGCCACCCGCTGGCCGTCAACCGCAGCGTGCCGATGATGTATCCGAAGGTGCGCGCGAAGACGGGCCCCGTGGCCCTCTACGTGGACTCGCCGGCGAGCCACGTGATGATCGAGTTCTCCTTCGACGTGCTGCAGGTGGCCAAGGGTGGCTACGTGGCGCAGGCCTACCGCGACCGCATCGGCTTCGAGGTGTCGAAGGAGTTGCTGAAGAAGGCGGTGCTCGACACCTACGCCGTGGAGCTCGACGACATGCTCCTCAGTGTGGACCTGGCGATCAGCACCTATCGCAAGGCCATCAGCACCACCATTCCCGAGCTGACGCGAATCGCGTGGCGCGACAAACGCGAGGACATCGAGAAGCAGACACCCGGCGTGACGGAAGCGGCGTTCGTGTACACCTACACACCCGCCGACTACGACCGCGAGTTCGGGACGAAGTACCGCAAGCCGGGGTTCCTGGCACGCACGCTCGCGTTCCTGCTGAAGGTCGTCCCCAAGATCGGCCCGTTCCGTCCGCTTGCCTTCGAGCCGCTGACGCCGGAGACCGAGCGCTTGTTTCTCGACAGCGTGGAAGCCGCGCGGGCGCGGTACCGGACGGCGCTCCAAGGTTTGCGGGGCCGCACGCTGCAGCTGGCCAATACCGACTTCGACACGGGGGAGGCGCCGGTGCGTGGCCGAAACGCCCTTGCCGACGAAACGTTTGGGGATTTGCTGCACAAGCTCGCCGGCCGCCAGTTCGCGGGCGTGTCTCCCGAACTCCGGCGACATCTCAATGAGCACTTTGCGGCGGGCGCGCTGCCCGCGCGTGCGGTGTCGGCAGACGACTACCAGCGCCTGCGCGTCGAGCTTATCGCCTTGAATCAGCGTTGAGTCAGGAGGTCGCGCACCTCCTCATCGCTTGTCGGCGAAAAATCCACGTACCATTCCCCGACGGCGCTGAAATCGCTGGGCGTGCGGGCGCACACGATCTCGTCGGCCACGTCAGCGAAGTCCCGACAGGTCTCTTTCGCGCCGACCGGCACGGCCACCACCACGCGCGCCGGGTGATGGGCGCGCACGGCGCGGACCGCGGCCCTCATCGTCGAGCCCGTCGCCAGCCCGTCGTCCACGAGCACCACGACGCGATCGCGTAGATCCGGAAGTGGACGCCCCTCGCGGTAGCGGCGTTCCTGCCGTTCGAGCTCGAGTTGCTCTTCCCGGGCCGCTGCGTCGAGGTCCGCGTCCGTGATGCCATACCACGCCACCACGTCGGCGTTGACCACGCGCGCACCGCCCGAGGCAATCGCCCCCATCGCCAGCTCGCGGCGGCCGGGAACGCCGAGCTTCCGCACCACGAACACGTCCAATGGCGCACCGAGCGCGTGGGCCACTTCGAAGGCTACCGGCACGCCTCCTCGGGGCAGCGCGAGAATCACCAGGTCGCTCCGCCCTTTGAGGTGCGACAGGCGAGCCGCCAGCTCAGTTCCGGCATGCCTCCGGTTCCTGTAGATGTCGGGCTCCACCGTCTCCTATCACATCACGGCGCCGGGTTGCGCGCGCAACCGCGGCCTCGCTGACCATGCCGAGGGCGGCGGTAAGGCCGACCGCGCGCAGCAACGTGCGGACGCGCGGCCGCGCGCACATCAGCCGCAGGCGTCCATGCCGGCGCCGTACTTCGAGGGTCAGTCTGACCAGCAGACCCAGCCCTGCAGCATCCACCTGTGACACGCGGCTCATGTCGAGCGCCAGCACCCGTCCCGCGGCCGCGTTGACCAGCGGCCGCCAGCGCTGCCAGTCGATGCGAGGCCCCAGGACGAGGCGCCCCGTGACTGCCATGCGGAGAGTGGTGTGACGTTGAACGCTTGTCATCAGCATCATTGCCGTTGATACACGAAGGACACGATGTCAGTCGCAACGCGCTTCGGTTCCTCCCAGTGGACGGCGTGCCCGATCCCGTCGTATACGACCAGCCGAGAGCCGCGGATGTGCTCGAGGAGCGTCTCCTGTTGCGCGCGCCGCGTGTAGGTATCGCGGTTGCCCCAGATGATCAGAGCCGGCACCGTCAGCGCGTTCAGCTCGGCGCAGAAACAGGGCGTCTCCAGGAAGCCCTTGAAGGCTTCCTTCCAAACGGGCGCCGGCATCTTCAGGCTCTCCTGCACGAACGTGTCGAGTTGCCCGGCCGGCAGCTCGCGGGCCAGCGTGCTCACTTGGAACTCGCGAGCGAACGCGGGCTCGAGGGGATCCGTCAGCCTGGCGATGCCGGTGTCGTAGAACGCCTGCATTTCGGGGTCGCGCTCGAGGGTCGCAAAGGCGCCGATCAGTACCAGCCCCGCCACACGCGAGGGATGGTCGACGGCCAGCCGCTGCGCCACGCTCGAGCCCATCGAGTGACCGACGATCACGGCCGCGGGCAGCTCCATCGCGTTCATGAACGCCAGGAGATCCTCTGCCATGTCCTTGTAGGTATAGCCGCGGGGCGGCCGGCTGGAGTCGCCGTGCCCGCGTGCGGTGATGGCCAGGGCCCGGATCGTCGGCGGCAGCAGCGGGAACACGTGCTCGAACGACCGCCAGGAGTCGCTCACGCCGTGCAGGAAGATCACCGGGACGCCCGACGCGTTGCCCTGTTCCGCGTACTGCATGGTGACGCCGGTGGGCAGTGCGATTGAATGAACCATGATGTGCGCTCCTTCCGGCCGCGTCCTGTGCTCATGAACTTCCTTCAGAATCCGGGACGACGTCAGCCTGATGTCGGCGCGCGCCCATGCCTTGTCGAAGCGCGCGCGAACCGCGCCGGCCTCGGACGTCTTCCCCTGCCGTCGAGGCTGCGCGCCAGGCCGAACAGCGACCAGCCGTTCTCGCGCACGCGCACCAGATCCTCGCGATACACCACCTCGGCCTCGCGCGCCCGGCCCGCTTCCAGGAGCAGCGCCCCCAGCACCTGCCGCGTCGGCTGGTGCCACAGGGGCGGCTCGCTGTACGGCATGGCGTCCTCGATCGCGACCGCCTCGCGTAGCACGGTCGCCGCATCGTCGTGCCGGCCCGCGCGACCGGCCAGCTCGCCCCTCACGATCCGGCTCGCCAGCTGCAAGTTGGTCAGGAGCGGCAGGTCCTTCAGCGTGGTCTTGAACGCGCGGTGGGCCATCACGGCCGTCAACGCATCCAGCTCCGCCTGTGCGCGCGCTGCCTGGTTGCGCGACACGAACGCCAGGGCCGCGGCCGTAGTGCCAGATGCCGGTAGCGTAGGGCTCCCGTGCGGGCGGCTTCGGCTCGGTCAGCATCTGCTGCCACTGGCCGAAGCGCACGTAAGCGAGCCACGGCGTCACCGGGAAGTCGGCCGTCCAGGCGACGGCGCCGGCGTGGTGGTGCGGCACCTTCGCCGCCACCTGCCGGGCGGCGTCGATGGCCGCGGCGCTTCGGCCTTCCAGCGTCGCCGCCGCCCACAGGAAGTGCAGGTTGTGCGGGTAGTAGCTGACGGGATACAGCCCCTGCGCCTGGCACTGCGCCAGGTAGTCCTCGTCGGCCGCGATGGCCCGCACGTTCGCCTCGGCGGCGTCGGCGTAGCGCCCGACGCGCAAATAGATGTGCGCCGGCATGTGGACCATGTGTCCGGCCGCCGGCATCAGCGACCCGAGACGATCGGCGCTTGCCTCGGCGCGCTCCGGCGTGGGTGAAGCCTCGATCAAGTGAATGTAGTAGTGGTGCGCGCCGGCGTGGTCGGGATCGCGCGGCAATCACGCGCTCGAGCGTTGCCATCAGCACCGCGGTCGCCGGTTTTGGAGCGCCGTCCTTCTGCCAGTAGTCCCACGGCATCGTGTTCATCACCGCATCCGCGTACAGCGTCTGCACGTTCGGCTCATCGGGGATAGGCGGCGGCTACACCCGTCATCGCCTCGGCATAGGCGCGGTCCAGCGGCGGGCGCGGCGACGCCGGGATCGACGGCGAAGCGGCGCGCCAGCGCGTCGATGAGCGCACGCTCCATGGCGCTCGCGCCGCGGCTCAGCCGCCGGGCTTCGAGGATGGCCGCCCGTCGCCAGCCGGGCGTTCGCCGGCGTCATCGGTGCGTTCAGGTTGGGCGCCAGCGTGATCGCCTCGCCCCAGTGGGCCATTGCCAGCGACGGGTCGAGCCGGGCCGCTTCCTGGAACGCGCGGCGCGACTCCTGGTGGTTGAACGCGTACAGGAGCCTCAGCCCCTGGTCGAAGAACACCTGCGCCTTCGGCACGCGGGTGGTGACGGCCAGGTGATCGGTGCCGAGCCCTGCCAGCTCCGGCGCGAGCGGCGGTCGGGGAAGGCCGCGCCTGCGTGGACATGCGAGTCGACGAGCAGCGCCAGACGCCAGCGTCACAACGGCCTTGCGTACGAACATGAACCTTGCTCCTTGAGGCGCGACGGCGAGGTCCATCCCCGCGGCGCTGTCAGTAGAGATAGCGAGAGGCCTGCCAGGAGCGGACTCCGACTGAAGAGTCTGCTTGAAGTGACCGTATGTGCGAGTCAGTTAGAGCGGATGGGCCGTGATGGAGCTGAGTCCGCGCAGCGGACACGCTGGACGCGCTGACATTGTCAGCACGTGCCGATATGTCAGCACGTCCCGGTGATGCCTAGCGTCGGTAGATCAGTGCTCGATGCCGAGCTTCCGCATCCGCGACCACAGCGTGGAGCGATTGACGCCCAGCAGCCGCGCCGCGCCGCGCGGGCCGGCGAGCACGCCGCCCGACTGCTCGCAGGGCCTTCAGGATGTGGCGCCGCTCGGCTTCCTCCAGCGTGCACACCTCCTCGGCGAGCGGCCGCACCGGGCGTCCAAGCGCCAGGTGGCCGGCTGGAGCACCGGGCCCTGGCACAGGATGACCGCGCGCTCGAGGATGTTGGCCAGCTCGCGCACGTTGCCTGGCCAGGCGTAGTCACCAGGCGCTCGAGCGCGCGAGGGTCGATGCTGGTCGACGCGGCGTCCCAGCCGCCCCGAGAACTCGCGGATGAAGTGCTGCGCGAGCAGCGGGATGTCCTCGCGCCGATCGCGAAGCGGCGGCACCTCGATCGGGAAGATGTTCAGGCGGAAGAACAGGTCGGCGCGGAACGCGCCGCGGCGCACGTCGTCGGCCAGGTTGCGGTTGGTCGCGGCGATGACCCGCACGTTGACCCGCACGGTCTGCGTGCCGCCGACGCGCTCGAACTCCTGCTCCTGCAGCACGCGCAGCAGCTTGACCTGCGCCTCGAGCGGCAGCTCGCCGACCTCGTCCAGGAAGATCGTGCCCGTTGTGCGCCAGCTCGAAGCGGCCCTTCTTCTGCTGCACCGCGCCGGTGAACGCGCCCCGCTCGTGGCCGAACAGCTCGCTTTCGACGAGCGTGGCCGGCAACGCGCCGCAGTTCACCTTCACCATCACGCTCGGACGCCTGCGGCTCACCCGGTGGATGGCGCGCGCGATCAGCTCCTTGCCCGTGCCGGTCTCGCCGAGGATCAGCACCGACGAGTCGGTGTCCGCCACCAGCGCGATGGCCTTGAACACCTGCTGCATGGCGGCGGAGCGGCCCATGATCTCGCCGAAGTGCAGGTCGGCGTCGAAGGCCTCCTGCAGGTAGACGTTCTGGCTTTCCAGCTCGTCGGCCCGCTTGCGGTCCGTGATGTCGCGCGCGATGAAGACGACGTGCGGCATCGTCGCCCGGCTCGGCGCGCAAGAGCGACGTCCGCCCCTCGAACCACCGCGACCCGGACTGGACGTCGAGCGCGATACTCCACGCGCCTGGTTGGCCCCCGTCTCGACCGTCTTGCCTGACCGTCGCCAGCAGCAGCTCCGCCACGCTGACGGCGGCAGCACCTCGGCGAACGGTGCGGCCCAGCATGTCGCGGGCTTCGCGAAACAGCAGCCGCGGGTTCTCGGTGACGATCTCCAGGTAGCGGCCGTCCCGATCGATGCACGAACAGCAGATCGGGCAGGGCGTTGACGATGGCGCGGACGCGGTTCTCGCTGCGCCGCAGGTCGGCGGTGCGCGTCGGCCACCTCGCTCTCGAGCTCCGCGGCATGCCGCGCCACCGCCGTCTGCAGGCGCACCTGCTCGGTGACGTCGCGCTGGATGCCGAAGTGCCCGATGATCCGCCGGTCCTTGTCGTACAGGCAGATGTAGTCGCCCTCGATGTCGATCGGCGTGCCGTCCACCCGGCGCTCGTGCGTCTTGACGTGCAGATGGCCCGCGATCGAACAACTCGCGCCAGGCGGCCCGGCCGCGCGCCAGGTCGTGCGCGAAGAAGTCCGACGGCCGACGGCCCAGGAACTCCTCGCGCGAGGCGCCGTACTGGTTCAGCATGGCGTCGTTGACCAGCACGACCCGCTGGTGCTCGAACACGTAGTCCAGCAGCCGCTCCTTGTCGGCCTGATCGTTCCACTCGATCGGCTCGTCGAGGATCATGAAGAAGAAGCCGTCGAGCGACTGGGTGAAGAGCAGCCGCAGCAGATGATCGTCGCGCATACGCAGCGACGCCGGGGCTACCCGGCCCTGGCCAGCAATCCGACGAGCACGAGCTGCCCGGTTGGTTGGGGCACCCCGCCCGCCGGTTCTTCCGACAAGGCGATTCCCGTCGGAGCCACATCACCCGGTGGCACGGAGTAGACGATCGTCGATCGCCCGGCGGCATCGGGCGCCAGCAGGCCCGCGCTGACCGGCATGCCCGCGGTGAGCAGCCACACCTGGTAGGTGCGGCCGGGCTGCAGCGGCGGCAGGTTTTCGAGCGACAGGGCCAGGCCGCGCGCGCGGCTCCAGTCCGCGCGGCCGGAGGCCCCGGGCGCCGCCGGCTGTCCGGCCAGCGCGACGCGCGCCGAATCGGGCGCTGTCAGGACATCCAGATGCGTTTGCGTGAGTTGCAGCGTGCGTTGGGTGGCCTCGGCGCGCGCCAGCGTGTCCGCGGCTTGCGCGCGAGCGCCCGTGAGCTCGTCTTCAAGGACGGCAATGCGCTGCTGGAGCGAGTACGCGTAGCCGCCGAGTCCGACGCTGAGGACAAGCGACGCAGCCAGAGGCAGCCACTGCGCCATGCCCGCAGCGGGGCGGGGCTGCACTCGCTTCGCCGGTTCCGAACCGAGCACGCTGGACATCACGCGGTCCCGCAGCGCGGCTGGCGGATCGACCTGCGGCACCGCGCTCGCCAAGGCCTCGTCCACTCCCTGGAGCGACGCCACCTCGGCCCGGCAGTGCTCGCAGTCCCTGAGGTGCGTCTCGAACGATCGGCGCTCCTCCTCAGTCATCGCGTCGATGACGTACAGGGCGGCCGACTCGAGCCACGCGTCGTGGTCGTGCACCTGGGTGCTCATGAAGGGTCAGGCCCCGTCCTGACGTCGTCCAGCGCCGCCTTGAGCCGCAGCAGCCCCTGGCGGATGCGTGTCTTCACCGTGCCGATCGGCTGGTTCAGGTGCTCGGCCACCTGGCTGTAGGTCAGCCCCTCGAAGAATGCCAGCTCCACGGCCGTGCGCTGCGGGGCCGTCAACGTGTCCAGTGCGCCGCGGACGCGGCTGGCGTACTCCCCGGCCAGCACCTGCGCGTCGGCAACCGGCCCGGGGTCCCGCGTCTCCGGTGCACTCGCGGCGCCCTCGGGACGCAGCTTGCGGCCGCGCAGCCGGTCGATGGCGCGGCTGCGCGCCTGCATCAGCAGCCACGCGGCGACGGTGCCGCGCGAGGCGTCGTAGCGCGCCGCCTGCACCCAGGCCTGGGTAAAGACCTCCTGCACTACGTCCTCGGCGTCGGGCTGGCTGCGCAGGATGCGCACGGCCAGGGAGTAGACGGCGCGGGCATGGCGGTCGTACAGCTCGCGCAAGGCGTCACCATCCCCCTGCGCCATCCGCTGCAGCAGATGCCGTTCCTGCGGGGGCTCCACCGCCCGCGGGCCCCGCCCTGCCGCCACCATCGCCAGCCACATAGGTGTTACGCGCGTCCCCGCCTGGAGGATGGGGCCCGGTTATCGAGTGCCTCCCATCGTTGCGTAGACCTGCGCGATGTGGGCCTCTCGAATCGTGTCCCAGCGCTCGAAGCCCTTGTAGGCGTCGAGCGTCAGCGTCTTCTGGATCTCGGCCAGGCTCCTGCCGGCCGCCACGCCAGCCGCCACGCCCTTGCCGATGTCCTCCAGATAGCGCAGCGACTGCAGCGCGTCCTGCTTGGTCCCCGACATCGCATGGCCGGTGGCGGCAATCGTAAAGTCCAGCGCCGTGATGGTGCGGAGCGCGTCGATCCACGAACCGATGGTCGGCGCCAGGCCACCGGGGAGCCGCTTGACCTGCATCACGTCGGCGCTGAACACGACCCGCTCGTCGGGGAAGTAGATGGCGGCCCCGTCGGGTGTGTGCGCGATCCCCAGGTAGATCATCTCGGCGCGCTTGCCGCCCAGCGTCACGGTGTGCCGGTTGGTGAACGTGACCGACGGCAGATGGACGTCGTTCAGCGGCCCACGCGCCAGTTCGGCGCCGTTCAGCACGCCGTCGCGGTTGGCGTCGATGTCGCCGAACTGATCGGCGGTGGCGCCGGTGGCCTCGCCGCGGTCCAGCAAGCCGTTCTTGTTGGCGTCGAGCTTGGCTTCGGTGGCGGGCAGGGGCGGGCTGCCCGGGGGCACCGCCGCCTCGGCCAGCATGTTCACGTGGCCGACGAACTGGGCCGTGTCGGCGAACACCACGCCGCCGGAGGCGTGATCCCAGTCGTGGTGGGTGTACAGGACGTACCGCACCGGCACCTTGTGGCGTGTGGCGATTTCCGCCTTGAGCCAGCGCGCGAAATCGCGGTTGATCGGATCGCTCATGATGACGCCCTCGGGCGTCACCAGATACACCGTGTAGTGGTTGTTGTTCTGGGCGCGGAATAGTTGGCCCGTCAGGTTGACGATGCTTCGCTGTGGCGCTTGTTGGGCGAGCGCGGCCAGCGGCAGCAGCGCGACGAACGTAGTGAGCAGAAGTTTGCGAATCATGTGCCGGATTCTACTGCTCACGGCCGGAAGCCCAAAGCCTAGAGCCTAAAGCCCTCCACCGACAGTCCGTCTTTTGATCAACAGGCGGATCCACAGAAAGCCGGCTAGAACGAAGGGGAGGGCGTAGACGGCCAGCATGAAGGGCGGCGGGCGCAGGTCGTAGGTGGCGTCCACTTCGGCCATGACCATCGCCGGCCCGGCCGGACCGTCGATCGTCACCTCAACGGCGAAGCGCTCTTCGCGATCTATCACGACGGCCGCGAACTGGTTCGACACATCTCCCCGGACCGGTTCGGTGCGCGCCGACAGCATGGGCGCCGTGCGCACCACCGGCCTTACGCCCACCGTCGCCCGCGTTGCGGCCGGCACGGCGGCTTCGCCCTCAGCCAGTTGCAGCTGCACCCAGAACTGGCCGCCCGCCGAGCCGTCGTCGGTGGCGTCTGGATCGGTCCAGATCGAGACGATATAGGCGCCGGCCCGCTGGTCCGACACGATCGGAAAGGGTGGCCCGTCGTGCGCCCCGGCCGCGCGGCCGCACGCGGCGATCCACACGGTGACCAGGACAGTCACGCGGAGGTTCATCCGAGTCGCCCCACGCCGCGCATCTCCATCGGCTGCACGAACGTCCACACGGCGGCGGCCGCCAGGACGGCGACCAGCGCGAACCATGGCGCCGACAGTCGTGTCGGTGGTGATTCGTGCTCGCGTCGCGCCAGCGCCTGAAGCAGCCCCATCGAGCCGCACGCGCCCAGCAGGACCAGCCCGATCTGGACCGGCAAAACGCCGCCCGGCTGCATGCCCACCCACGTCCAGGCCGGTTCGCCCAGGACCGCCCATCCCGTTGCGTCGATGGCCGCGGCCTGCGTCACGGGCACGAGGGTCAGCGCGCCGGTGAGCAGGTGAAACGCGTAGTGCGCCACCCACACGCCGAAGCCCAGGGGCACGAGCGCCACCGCGTGGTGGGCGGCGGTCGGCCGGACGAGCAGCGCCGGCAGCACCAGCACACCCACCACGAACAGGATGCCCAGCGCCGGCGCTTCCGACATGACGCCGAGCGCGCTCGCGACACGCTGTTCAAGTGCGCTCGCCGGCGCGGTCATGGCAAACGCGGACACGAGGGACGCCGCCACGAACACGAGGGCCAGCCACGCCAGATCCGGCCGGCGGGCCAGCGTGCCGATGCCAGAGCGACGGCCGGGGTGCAGCAGCTCCGCGCCTGGCGCACGCGTGATCAGCGCGATGTTGTCGTGCGGGCATGCCCGCACGCAGTCGAAGCAGAGCGTGCAATCCAGGTTGCCGACCTTGGCCGGCAGGAAGAGAGCCAGCTCACAGCCGCGCTGCCGAACGACCGCCGGCTGGGCGGGATCCCTGCGCCCCTTGATGCAGTCCGCCGTCCCGCACGTCCGGCACGTGTCGCGGCTGATGACGCGCAGCTCGGTCGGCGACACGGTGGACGCCACGAAGTTGAACTGGCCAATCGGGCACAGGTGCTTGCAGAACACCGCGCCGGCAAACAGCATGTCCACGGCCATCGCCGCGCCGAAATAGCCGAGGATGATCCACGCCGTGGCCGCGGGCAGCGACCAGACGTCGAACAGCTCGTAGGCGTAGAGCACGCCCACGAGCAACAGGATCCCCAGCCACTTGCCGCGCAGGCGGCGTGGCCATCGCCACTTGGCGTGGAACACGCGGCGGCCCGCGTCGCGCGCCAGCACCATCGGGCAGGCCGCGCAGAACACGTTGCCCGCGATCAGCAGGCCGATGACCAGGAGCCCTCGCCAGTGGATGGAGGTCGCGACGGTTGCGAGGTTGCGCGGCCCGATCTGCGGGCCGACGAGGCCGTGCACCACGAGCGCGGCCGCGACGGCCAGGAGCGCGAGCTGCATCGTCAGGCGCAGGCGGCGCCACCGGAGCACCGCGCCGAGGATGGGCAGGCGCAGGAGGTCCACGGGTTACTCGGCTGGCCGGACCCCGACGACGTCCAGCTGCCTGGTCACACGGTCTCCGCCCGGCAACTCGCCGGTCAGCACCAGGACCCAGTCGCCGGCCATTGAGAACTGAATCCGTGCCTCGTATTCGCCGGCGCCGCGCTCGGTCACCTTGGTCACGACAGGTGTCATGCCGGGGTGAGACATGTGCCCCTCGAGCCGCAGCTTCGCCCCGACGACAGGTGCATTCATGTCGTCTCGCAGCGTGATGCGCGTGATGGTGTCGTGTCCCATGGCTGGCGGCGCGGGGTCAAGAGTCCACGCCGCCGTGATGTCCGTGGTGCCGGCTCCGCAGGCCGCGAGGGCGGCCGCCAGCACTGTCGCCGACGTCAGCCGGACGGCCTTATGAAGTCGCGTGCGAGAGCCCCCGGTGCCACGCGCAGGTGCAGCTCATCTTCTTCGACGGTGGCGGGAACATATGGAAGTACATCGCGACGATCATCGGGATGAACACGATGGTGTTGTAGAAGAGGTGCAGCTCGACGCGCGGGACCCACAGCTGTACGAGGCTCGTGGGTACGGGCCGTCCGAACAGGTTCTGGCCCAAGAGGTACTGGCCCTGGAGCAGGAAGTGTTCGATGTGGTGGAAGAACTGGATGCCGAGCGCGATGGTCCACCACCGCCGATCCTCCACGCCTGTGAAGCCGGGGCGCAGCAGGAACAGGCCCGTCAGCATCACCAGGGCGTACCCGTAGTGCAGCATCTCGGACGACACCAGGTATGGAAAGAAGTAGCCGAGCGCTCCCCGCGCCGCGGGGACCGGCCATCCGAGCGCATAAATCTGAACGGCTTGCAGCAGGTGCTCGGCCCAGTGGGCGAGCACGATCACCATGAAGCCCTGCAGGGCCCGCTCGTGCCAGGTGCTGTTGATGCGATCGAGAAACGTCGTCTGCATGCGTGACAGCCCACTTTACGGACGCGCGGCGCGCGGCGCAATAGTACGGACTCACTATGGTCGCGTGGACGGGTCGGAACAACCCCTCGACCCCTCGATGTCAAGGCCGCAAACGACTGATAGTGAGGGGGATAGGTGCCACCAGGCCTTCGACGGAAGGGGCCCCGGCTTTCGTTTTTCATGCCTTGACGATCCTCTACAATGGCGCGCCCGACGTCGTAGAGACCCACGAGGCTACGGGCCTGCCAGCGGAAGACTAGCCACGGTAGGCCCCGTAACCAATGAGGCCGGCAAGACCTACAAGGACGGCGCCAGCCGCCTGGAACTCCCATGACCGCTCCATGGAGACCCGCCCCATCATCCGCACGCCCAGCTTCGGCAGGCAGAAGCGCAGCACGCTCTTGATGAGGAAGCACCAGCCCAGGACCGTCAGCACGGCCGGTATCCCCGACCATACGTTGTGGAACGCGACGATCAATCCGGCGAGCGGCAGATGTATGAACCCGTCCACGAAGGCACCGGCTTCGCCTTTGCCTCGCAGAAGGATGAAGTACTCGACCCAGGCCTTGGGTTGAACAAGGTGCGAGAGACCGATCACGGCGAACAGAATGACCGCAAGGATTTCGACAGACCTCTCCATGAGCTTCTCCGGATCTAGAAACGCACCAATCTGTTCACCTTCACGATGAACGCGCGTGCCTGCAGCTCAGGGAAACGCACCGTCGCGGTGTCGCGCTGCTCGTTGTAGACCACGAACAGCTCGCTGCCTGGCCGGTACTCCCACCGGAACCGCACGTTGGCCGAGACCGACCGCGCGCCCGTGTTGTATTGCACGAGGGCGCTCGTGAACATCGCCGGCGTCACCGTGTAGGTGGCGCGCGTGCCCACCAGGTGCGTGGTGGAGGACCCCACGAGCAGGTCCACCCAGTTGCCCTGGTAGCTGGGCTCGAGCGCCAGCTGGGGAGTCGGGTTGATGCGACCCTGGTTCACGTTGAGCGTGGTTTTGTGCCCGTCGTAGAACGTCCCGTGCTCCAGGAACACGCTTCCGGATATCCGGCGCTGGCGGCCGAAGGTCGCGCCCAGCCATCCGCTGCCGTAGTCATAGCCGCCGGCCGGCACGGTCAGCCCGACGATGCGCAGCGGCTCCGGCAGGTACTCGTAGGTGCTCATGCCGCCGATGTGGATCGCATCGCTGCTCTGGAATTCGATCGAGAACTCGGATTGCAGCGATCGCGTGTCCACGCGCCCGGCCCAGTTCTCGATGTAGGTTCCCGATGAGTTCCAGTTGTAGCGTCGCACGCGCCCGCCGCCCCCCGGTCGAGGGCTGAAGCGAAACCGCGCCAGCGACTTTCGGATATCGTCTCGCCGCACGAACCCGATCTCGGGCAGGAAGTTGTCGCCGACAGCCAGGTGCTCCAACGCGACGCCGTAGCGGTCGCCGGCGTAGTCCATGACGGCGCGGTAGCTCGTGTCCTCCGTCGAGACGCCGGGAGTCTGCGTGCGCGCCCAATACGTGTTGAGGGTCAGGTTGTTGAAGAAGGCAAACGTGCCGTCGGCGCCGTACATCTGGTTGCTGCCGGGCGCGCCAGGTACCTGAGACCGGCTGGTCGCAAGGACACCAATGCTGCTCCGGCGCAGGATGTCGCGGCGAAGCCGCGCCACTGAGAAGTTGGTGCGCCCCAGGCCCACCTGCCGGTCGTCGTTGGAAGTGATGTTCAGCATGCCCATGCTGTAGCGGCCCGCACGACCGGTCATCCGCCCACCGGCCTCGATCGGGATCGCCAGTCCTTGATCGAAGCCGATTCTCCGGCTGTAGAACATGACCGGCGTGTCGCCGGACGCATTGGCGCCCTGCCCGCCGAAGCCGAACACTCCCTGGTTCTCCAGGAAGAACTCACGCTTTTCCGGGAAGAACAGGCTGAAGCGCGTGAGGTTGACCTGCTGTTCGTCGGCCTCCACCTGCGCGAAATCGGTGTTGTAGGTGAAGTCGGCCGAGAGATTCTGCGTGAGGCCATAGCGCACGTCCACGCCGATGTCCGCCGAGGGGTCGTTGCGCACGCGTGGGACCGTTGTCTGATCCGTCTGCACGCTCGACACCGCGTAGGGCTTGACCTCGATGTTCCGGGACCCCTGCGGAACCTCGAGGCCGACCATCGTCGCGGCCAGCGACGCGCGGAAGAGGCCCGTTTGTCCCATGGCCCGGGGGATGCGAGTCAGGAACGACGTTTCGTTCTTCGTCCTGTTCGTGCGCCGCGCGTTGAAGCCCCAGATCTGGGCTCGGCCCGGCCTGTAGCGCAGCGACTTGAATGGGATGGCGGTTTCCACTGTCCAGCCGCCGTCGAAGCGTCCCACTTTGACGTCCCAGATCGGATTCCAGTCCGCACTGAAGGCGCTTTCGTTCGAGATCTGGCCGTCCCATCGGCCGCCCAGCGGATTGATCGCGAACTCGATCCCGTTGCGGCGGTCGTAGAAGGGATCGATGAGGAACGCCACGTGGTCGTTCTGGAAGATGTTGTTGCTGTCGCGCCGCATCTCGTTGGCCACCAGGTTGTCGGGACGGCTCTCCCACAACCGGAAGCTGACGTACAACGCCTCGTCGTCGAACAGCAGCCACACCTCGGTCTTTTCCGTGGCGGGTGGTCCCTCCAGCGGCTCCTGCTGGATGAAGTCGCCTATCGGAGGCAGCGCGCCGTAGATGGCTTCGTCCAGCCGGCCGTCCACACGCAGCGGCGCCGTCAGGCGAACGGCGCGAACGGTGGCCCGGCCTTCGTCATCGCGCGTGATGACGCCGGGCGGCGGCGGGGCAGGGGGCCCGCTGAAGGAGAACGGCGCGTCCAGCTCGGATGCGTCCTGCGCCCAGGACTCGGTACCCGCCGCAAGCACGAAGAACACACCGGCGAGACTTCGCCACGACCAGGGGAGAGGCACCAGGGAGATCATACCGGGTGGGCTGCCGCCGCGCGAAGCCTCGCTGGCCCTATGACATGATGAGCGTTCGTGTTTTCCGGGCCGCTGCTCTCTGTTTTTCTGATCGTGGCGGTGGACGTGCTGGGTCTCACCATCATGATTCCGCTGCTGCCGTTCTACGCGGAACGCATGGGCGCCAGCCCGTTTCAAGTGGGCTGGCTGATCGGCATCTACGCGGCATGCCAGCTGGTGTCTGGGCCCATCCTCGGGCGATGGTCCGACACGATGGGCCGCAAGCCGCTCCTCATTGCCAGTCAGATCGGCACGTGCATCGGCTTCATCATCACGGCGTTCGCGCCAAATCTCTGGGTGCTCTTCCTGTCTCGCGCGATCGACGGCGCCACGGCCGGCAACCTGTCGCTGGCCCAGGCCTATATCGCCGACGTCACGCGCCCTGAAGAACGGGCGAAGTCGTTCGGCATCATCGGCATCGCCTTCGGCCTCGGGTTCCTGGTGGGGCCCGCGGTGTCAGGCCTGCTGGCCGGGTACGACTACCGGCTGCCCATCTTCGTAGCCGCGGCGCTGTCGGCGACGAGCGTCGTCACCACGTGGCTGCTGCTGCCGTCGGTGACGCCGGGAGGCGCGGGTGGGCCCGCGTCCGGGCGGCGGCTGTCGCTCTTCGACTGGCGCGCCTACGCCGCGTACTTCTCGCAGCCGGCGCTGTCGTCCCGGCTTTGGCAGTTCGCGCTCTTCGCGCTCGGCTTCGCGATGTTCGTGTCGGGGATGCCCCTGGTGCTCGAGCGCCGGCTCACCTGGGAAGGCCAGGCCTTCGGGCCGGAGCAAGTGGGGTATGCCTGGGCCCTGGCCGGCATCTTCGGCGTGATCTGGCAAGGCCCCGCGCTGGGGCGCCTCGTGAAGCGCTTCGGCGAATCGCGGCTCAACCTCGCCGGCTTTGTCGGCTATGTGGGCGGCTATGCGCTGATGGCGTTCGTGGCGTCGATCCCCATGCTCATCGTGGCCACGGCCGTGCTGTCGATGGGCTCGCTGGTACGGCCCGCGCTCACGAGCCTCATCACGCACGCCGCGCCGCGAGACGAGCAGGGCGCCGTGCTGGGGCTGATGCAATCGCTCAACTCGTGCGCGTCGATCGTCGGGCCAGTGCTGGCCGGTTTCCTGATCCAGCAGGGCCTGCTGACGGCGTGGGGGCTGACGGCCGCCGCCACTGCAGTGGCCGGGCTGGCACTCGCGTCGTCATCGCGGTCGTAGTTATCGACCACTCTGGCGATCCGCGAGGTCGAGATTCCTGCCACTCCGGTTGCTAGGACTCGATTGCGCCCTGCCCAATGCACGGCCCAGACACTGGCACCGCGTGTGCGATCGACAGGCGTACAATGAGCCAGTGCCTGGGAGCCACGACGTGAACCCCGCAAGCCCTCGGGTGAAGCTCACCTACGACGACTTCGTGCTGTTTCCCGACGACGGGAAACGTCACGAGCTGATTGACGGAGAGCATTTCGTGACGCCTTCACCCAACCTGGGACATCAGCGCGTAGTCGGAGCACTGCACGCGGCGATCCACGTCTGGCTGCGCTCGAACCCCATCGGCGAAGTGTTCGTTGCGCCCTTCGACGTGCTGCTGTCGGACATCGATGTCGTCGAGCCGGACCTGCTCTACATCTCGAACGAGCGGAAGCGAGTCATTCTGACACCGAAGCACGTGACCGGTGCGCCCGAGCTTGTCATCGAGGTGGCGTCCCCCAGCACACGCACTCGAGATGAGACGCTGAAGCGACGGCTGTTCGAGCAGCGGGGAGTCTTGGAGTACTGGGTCATCGACCCCGAGCTCCACACGGTGCGAATCTATCTTCGAGAGGGTGAAGGGTTCGGTCGTCCGGTTGAGCGCGCCCACGAGCGTGGCGACGCCTTGTCGACGTCTCTTCTACCGGGCTTCGAACTGCCCTTGTCGGAGGTCTTTCGCGACGACCGTTGACGCGCCGCGTGTGACCTATCTCAGCAGGCGCGTCAGCACGCTACGAAGCTGCACGCTGGCGTTGGCGGTGGGATCGGCCGCCCGCCACGCCACGAACCCGTCGGGCCGCACCAGCACAGCCCCGTGATCCGAGATCCCCAGCGCTTCGGTGAGGTTGCCGTCGGCGCTCACGAGGTGTTCGCCGATTCGGTGCGCCGTGATCGCGGGTGACTCGATCGCACGGGCCGCGTCGCACCACGCCGCGCCTTGCGGGCCGGCAAGCAGCAGAAACGAACTCGTGAGGTCCAGGGTCGACATGCGCTCACCGTGCCGCTGCACCCATGCATGCGGCAGCCGCGTGCCGGGCGCCCCCCGCGAGGTGCGTGGGTCGATGTGCCCGCTCGGGCCCCCCGGCTCCGGCATCACCGCACTGACTCATAGACGTAGCCAATTTCAATGTCGAAATCGGCGGCCGGCGATGCGATTGGGGGATCCACCTGCAGCCATGGCGCGCTGCGCGTCACGTATCGCGTGAACGCCTGCTCGGCGGTGAAGGCCGAGGCAGGGCGCCGTTCGGCATCGTAGGACGCCAGCAGGCCGTCGCCCGCCTGGCCGTGCAGCGCGAGCGCCAGCTTCCACGCCAGGTTGTGTGCGTCGTGGATACCGGTATTGCCGCCGAAGCCGCCGTTGGGCGGCATCACGTGCGCCGCGTCGCCGGCCAGGAACACGCGGCCGTCGCGAAAGGTCTCGGCCACTTCCGCGGTGGCACGCCAGCGTGAGATGCCGTCGATGCGCACGTCCAGGTCGGCCACGCCGGCCCCCGCGCGCACGTGCTGAATCAGCGTGGGCTCCGTGATGTCGGCGGCGGCATTGGCCGCGGCCACCGGATCCACCGGGATCGCCCACGGTGTTGATGACCAGGAACCCCGAGGTCTGGGCGCGATTCATCCGGAAGAAGCCGCTGATTGCCGGGTTCTTCACATACAGGACGCTGATGGGTTCTCGGCGAGCCAGCGCGACAAATCGGCCGTGAAATAGATCGTGACGGAGTTCGAGAACACGGGCCTGCCGGAGCGCCCGATGCCCAGCACCTCCCGCACGCGCGAGTGCGCACCGTCGGCCCCGATGAGATACCGCCCGCGCACCTCGCGTTCGGGACGGTATCCACGTGGCGAATCGTCATCGATACGCCGTCCGGATCCTGCGTGACGCCCACCACGTCGTGCTGCCGCAACAGCTCGGCCCCGCCCTCGCGCGCGCGTTCGAAGAGGATCGGCTCCAGGTTTGGTTGGTTCAAGAACAGCCGCCGGCAGGGGCTGACCGCGTCCACGCCGGCATTCAGGTCGCCGATGATGTCGGCCAGCTTGCGTCCGGACACGGTGTCCATCAGCACGATGCCGCCGTCGGGGACGAAGTCCTTGCGCGATCCCTCGACGACCTGCGTTTCGATCCCCGCGGAGCGAAAGAGCTCCAGCGTGCGCATGTGGAAGAACGCCGCCCGGGGGAAGTGGAAGACCGCCGGCAGCCGCTCGACCAGCAGCGACGGCACGCCGTGCTGGCCGAGGAACATCGCCGCCGACAGGCCCACCAGGCCTCCGCCGGCGATGAGCACGGGTGCGTCGTAGACGCTGTGGTCGGCCATGTGCCGCGGCATTATACGGCGGCGATTGACACCGTCGCCGCGGCAGGATTCAATCTGGCTCGTTGAGGGAGAGTCCAATGAGTTGCCTGAACCGGTTTGCCGTCGCCACCATGGCCGTGCTGGGCCTGGTCATCCCGTCCGCCGAAGCGCAAGCCCAGGCGTTCTCCGAAGCCTCGAGGGGGCTCGTGAACTACAGGCTGTCCGAGTTCATGCCGCGCGGGGCCTGTGACGCGTTCGCCTCGTGGTCAAAATCGCCGACCTGGTGTCACTGC